>NZ_BMMD01000014.1 GCF_014645655.1 Agromyces bauzanensis
CGCGGAGGGGCGGCGCTCACCGACAATACCGGACGGCGCTGAAAGGGGATATCGAGCGGCGCTGAGAGTGAATATCCCGCGGCGCTCAGAGGTCCGAATACTCACCGACTCGATTTCAACGCTGATGCGCCCGGGTCACGTGCGAAGAATCTGCGAACAACTGAATCCCCGTAGGCGTACCTGAACCTCCACGAAAGTGACCGCGAACCGCGTCGTATCAATGTGAACACCCCCGACCACGCCCGAGCAACCCCGCCCAGGCGGGGTTCAAATCCCTCCGTCTCCGCGGTTGTGGGTGGCCCGCGATCCCTTGAAAACCCTGGGATCGAGGGCCATACGTGCCCGCACGGAACTCGTATCGTCGACCCGAAGGCCGAGTTCGTCCCGAGCGTTCCTGGTTGAGTTCGGGCCGCGGCATCCTGCCTCGCTGCCAGGTCCCGCGACCCGTCACACCTCGTTCCAGTGGCGCAGCTTCTCCGGACGCAGCCGTATCCACACCATGCTGATCAGGCCCCCGGTGAAGTCGACGGTCATGGCCGCGATCGGCTCGTCGTCGCGGCTGAGGATGAGCCCGGTCTGGGCGTTGACGGAGCGCTCGTCGATGACGAGGCCGGGCTTGGCCGCCATTCCGTGCATGAGCAGGGTCAGCGCGTCGTGGATGCCTCGCACGACCCTGATCGCGGGATGTTCCCGATCGCCTGCGACGACGACGACGGCGACGCCGGGATCCAGGAGCGACGCAAGCCGCTCAGCGTCACCGTGCTCGGCCGCGTCGCGGAACTCATGCACCGCACGGTGGTGCGGGGCCGGGCGATTCTCATGGTCTCCCCTTTCGGCCCCGGCGATGCACTGACTGCGGGACCTACACACGAGACAGTCCGCTCGGCCGTTCTGTGACGTCGCGACGGCGCACGCATCTCGTATTGAGGCGGCCCAGCCACCGCGTTCAGCACCCGTCGTCTCGCCGTTTTGATCTCGAGTCACCATTGCACGGGTCGTGCCGCCGCAATGCGAGTCGACGCGCGCCCACTCCGCCGGTCACGGCGAGGAAGTCGAGCCCGTTGCCGGCCGCGAGGGCCGCGAGCTCGGCGAGGGACTGCTCGCCGTCGGAGTGCGTCGAGTGGGCGTGGAAGTCGCCAGCGAGCCAGCGTGTGCCGGGTGGTGCGGGGAGTGTGCGCAGGCTCGCGCGCGGTGTGTCCGGGCGCGGGACGGCGGTCGCCTCGGGTGGGATCGCCGACTCGGCCGGGATCGTTATCGTGACCGTGACCTCGATCGGCTCCGGGGGCCGCCGGTACAGCCCGAGCAGCACCGACCACTCGCCGGGCTCGAGCTCGCCCGGCAGGTGGCCCTCGCCTTCGACATCCCAGCGGACGCTCCGAGCTCCAAGCTCTCGGCACGAGGTGCCGCGCCCGAACGGCTCGGATGCGTCGGCCGACGGCTCCGTAACCCGGGTCAGAGGCGTCCGCGCGCCACGAGCTGCGCCGCGATGATGTTCCGCTGGATCTCGTTCGTTCCTTCTCCGACGATCATCAGCGGGGCATCTCGGAAGTAGCGTTCGACGTTGTATTCGGTCGAGTACCCGTAGCCACCGTGAACTCGGATCGCGTTCAGGGCGATCTCCATCGCGACCTCGGAGGCGAACAGCTTCGCCATCCCGGCCTCCATGTCGCATCGCTCGCCGCTCTCGAACTTTTCGGCGGCGAACCTGGTCAGCTGGCGGGCGGCGGTGAGCTTCGTCGCCATGTCCGCGAGATAGTTGCCGATGGACTGATGCTTCCAGATCGGCTTGCCAAAAGTCTCGCGGTCCTGAGCGTAGGCGAGTGAATCCTCCAGGGCGGCCGCAGCCACCCCGAGAGAGCGCGCCGCGACCTGAAGGCGACCGGTCTCGAGGCCCTTCATCATCTGCGCGAACCCGCGGCCGGGAACGCCGCCGAGGATCGCGGCAGCCGGCACCCGATAGTCCTCGAGGGATACCTCGCATGACTCGACACCCTTGTAGCCGAGCTTGGGAAGATCACGGGAGACGACAAGACCGGGACCCTGCTCCGCGAGAAGGATCGACATCCCGGCATGGCGGGGTTCGGCCTTCGGGTCCGTCTTGCAGAGGAGGGCGATGAGCCCCGAGCGGCGTGCGTTGGTGATCCAGGTCTTCGATCCGTTGACGACGAGATCGTCGCCGTCCGCGACCGCGACCGTCGCCATCGCCTGGAGGTCGGAACCGCCGCCCGGCTCGGTCAAGGCCATGGTCGCGCGCAACTCCCCCGTGGCCATGGCGGGGAGGTATTTCTGCTTCTGGTCGTCGGTGCCGAAGGTGAGGATGAGTTTGGCGACCACGGTGTGGCCGCCCATCGCTCCCGCGAGGCTCATCCATCCACGAGCCAGCTCTTCGGTGACCTGCACGTAGCAGGGCATGGATACCGGCGCTCCGCCGAACTCCTCTGGAATCGCAAGGCCGTACACCCCGATCTGCTTCATCTGATCGATCCACTGTTCGGGGTACTCGTTCGCGTGCTCGACGTCGCGGACGGACGGCATCACCTCCCGATCGACGAACTGGCGGACGGTGTCCACCAGCAAGACTTCCTCTTCGTTGAGATGTTGCATATGATCGGTCGCCTCCACTGGGAACCCGGACATCGGTGCAGTCCGTGACTGCGATTCCACCGCGCGTGCCTGTCACTCGCGGACAGGTTTCGGTCTTTCGATGCTCCCAGAGAGATTAGTAATGGTCCAATACCTGAACACCCAAGCACCCCTATCAATCTGAACATGAATCGGGAGGTGTCAGTGGCGCGGACCAACCGCCCCGGGGCGCACCGGTCAGCGCGTGCCGAGCAGCTGCCGCGCGATGACGAGCCGCTGTATCTCGCTCGTGCCCTCGTAGATCCGGAACAGGCGAGCG
Organism: Agromyces bauzanensis; assembly: GCF_014645655.1. Taxonomy (GTDB): domain Bacteria; phylum Actinomycetota; class Actinomycetes; order Actinomycetales; family Microbacteriaceae; genus Agromyces; species Agromyces bauzanensis. The sequence goes on from NZ_BMMD01000014.1 coordinate 2,903, forward strand.
GCACGGTAGAAGCGCTCGACGGCGACGCTGCGCATGTAGCCCGTCCCCCCATGCACCTGGACCCCGCGGTCGGCGACCCTGCCGAGCATCTCGCTGCTGAAGAGCTTTGCCGCCGACGGCCCGAGCTTGCGATCCTCGCCGCTGTCGTAGCGCTGTGCCACGCCCAGTACGAGTTCCCGCGCGGCGAGCAGTTCGGTGTACGAGTCCGCCAGCATCGCCTGCACCAGCTGGAAGGTGGCGATCGCATGTCCGCCCTGCTTGGCCTGCGCCGCGTAGGCGACCGACTCGTCGAGGATTCTCTGCGCCTGTCCGACGCAGATCGCGGCGATATGCAGGCGCCCCTTGGCCAGAGATGCCATCGCTGCACGAAAGCCGACCTCTTCGGCGCCGCCGACAAGACGGTCGGCCCCGACCTTGACGTCGTCGAAGAACACCTCGGAGGTCCAAGCGCCTTCCTGACCCATCTTCCTGTCGTGCGGGCCGATGGTGACCCCCGCGGCATCCGTGTCGACGAGGAATGCGGAGATGCCCTTGGTGCCCTTCGCCTCCGGGTCGGTTCGCGCGAAGACGATGAGCAGGTGTGCCAGGGCGGCATTGGTGATGAACCGCTTCGAACCGTTGATGACGTAGCCGTCGGGGTCCCTTCGGGCAGAGGTGCGGATCCCGCTGGGGTCGGAACCGGCTTCGACCTCGGTGAGTGCGAATGAGGTGATCACTTCCCCCGAGGCGATCCGCGGCAGCCAGTGGTGTTTCTGCTCATCGGTGCCGTAGTTGACCAGAACCTGACCGGCGATGCCGTTGTTGGTGCCGAAGAGCGATCGGAACGAGGGTGTCGTGTAGCCCAACTCGAACGCGAGCCGGGCGTCCTCCACCGCGTTGAGGCCGAGTCCGCCGAACTCCTCGGGAATCGCCCAGCCGAACAGGCCCATCTTCGCCGCCTCGATGCGAAGCTCGTCCGGAATGGCGTCGGTCTCCTCGATCTCGCCCTCGCGCGGCACCACCTCGTCGCGGACGAACGATCGGACCGCATCGAGGATCTGCTCGAGGTCTTCGGTGTCCATGGGCGCTCCTTCATCGGTGCCGTGCGTTGGCCGGCGGCGGTGTGCGGAGGAATCCGCTGAGGTTGAACCGTTGACGACCAGCAGCCGCGTCGTGGCTTCTTCATCTTCGAGGAGCGGATGTCGCGGCGTCCAATACTGGGATGTGCCGACAGTGATACCCGTCTCAATCGGCGACGATTCATGAGTAGATTCATGAGTAGAACAGCAGCAAAACCTTCCGTATTAGGTATTGGACCTGAACCAATCTGCTCTGCCATCATGAGGCGCGATGACCTTCACAGGGGAGTGCCATGACTGAGACTGCGACGCCGGTGGAGGCGGACATCGACTTCAGTGCGTGGGTCGGCAAGAGCGAGGTCGCAACCGATACGGCGGCTCGGTCATCCATCAGAGGGCTCTTCGCGCTGCTGGATCACCCGGCCGGCTCGGAAGGCGACCGACACGTTCCGCTGAGTCACTGGCTTCACTTCAACCCGACGGAGCGACAGAGCGGGCTCGGGGAGGACGGACATCCGGCCCTGGGCGGATTCCTGCCGCCTGTACCCCTGCCTCGGCGGATGTGGGCGGGCAGCCGTATCGAGTTCCGCTCTGCCATTCGTACCGGCCAGGACCTCCGGCGCACGAGCACGATCGACTCGATCGCATTCAAGCAGGGGAAGTCCGGCCGGCTGTGTTTCATCGTGCTTCGCCACGACGTGTTCGCCGACGAGGTCCTCGCTCTGACCGAGCATCAGTCCCTCGTCTACCGGGAGGCAGCCACGGGCTCCCCGCCACCGTCCCCGGCCGTGGCGCAGCCCGCGCTCGAGGGATGGGGGTGGGTGCGTTCCTGCCTGCCGACCGAAGTCATGCTGTTCCGCTACTCGGCGCTCACCTTCAACGCGCACCGCATCCACTACGACCTTCCCTATGCGACGGGCACGGAGGGATACCCCGGCCTCGTGGTGCAAGGGCCCCTCGTGGCCACGCTGTTGCTGGATGCCTTCGCGCAACACAATCCCGGCCAGGAGGAGACTCGCTTCGAGTTCGCGGCCAAGCGCCCGCTCTTCGCCAACCAGCTGATCCAGCTGTGCGGAAGAAGCGCCGGCGCGGGACGTGCCGAACTCGCGGCCGTCGACTCCCAGGGCCACATGGCCGTCACGGCGGCAGTGGAGTTCCGCGGGGCATGAGCGCCGCCCGACACGAGAGACGAACGATGATGAAGAGAGCAGCGATCATCTCGCCGGTACGGACGCCCGTCGGCGTCTACGGCAAGGGTCTCAAGTCCGTGGCAGTCGAGGATCTCGGCGCGACGGTCGCGCGAGCTGTCGTCGATCGGAGCGGCATCGATCCGGAGCTCATCGAGGATGTGGTGTTCGCCCAGTCATACGCGAACAGTGAGACCCCATGCGTCGGCCGATGGGTGGCGCTCCAGGCGGGCCTGCCGATCCACACGGCGGGAATGCAGTTGGATCGCCGGTGCGGAGGCGGGCTTCAGGCCATCGCAACCGCGGCCATGATGGTCCAGACCGGGGCAGCGGATGTCGTGCTCGCCGGCGGGGTGGAGAGCATGAGCAACATCGAGTACTACTCGACCGACACACGCTGGGGAGCCCGCGCGGGCTCTGTCACGATGTACGACCGCCTGGACCGGGGCCGGGAGCGCTCGCAACCGGTCGAGCGATTCGGCTACATCTCCGGGATGATCGAGACGGCCGAGAACCTTGCGACTCGCTACGGCATCACCCGCGAGGACGCCGACGCCTACGCCCTTCGCAGTCACGAGCGAGCCGCGAGCGCCTGGGGGCGAGGCGCCTTCGATGACGAGATCGTGCCCGTGCTCGTGCCGCAGCGTCGAGGCGAACCCGTCCCGTTCACCCGTGACGAAGGCGTTCGCGGCGACTCGTCGATCGAGGCGCTCTCCCGACTGCAGCCGATCATCCCAGGGGGAACGGTGACGGCGGGCAATGCCAGCCAGCAGAATGATGCCGCCGCCGCATGCCTCGTGGTCGCAGAGGACAAGCTCGACGAGTTCGGGTTGGAGCCCATGGCATTCCTCAACGGCTGGACGGCGGTGGGTTGTGAGCCCGCGGAGATGGGGATCGGGCCCGTGCCCGCGGTCGAGCGGCTCTTCCGCAAGACCGGGCTCACCTTCGACGACGTCGACCTGGTCGAACTCAATGAGGCCTTCGCCTGCCAGGTGCTCGCGGTGCTCGAGGCGTGGGACTGGAACGACCCCGAACGCCTCAACGTCAACGGCTCCGGCATCTCCCTGGGCCACCCGGTCGGAGCGACCGGCGTGCGCATGATGACCACCGCCATCCACGAACTGCACCGCCGCGGCGGCGGGCTCGCCCTCGAGACCATGTGCATCGGCGGCGGGCAGGGCATGGCCGCCGTGTTCGAGGTCGTCTGATGGCGATCGGCCCCTTGGCGGGAGTGCGGATCGTCGAGGTCTCGGCCTTCGTGGCCGTGCCGCTCGGCGCGATGACCCTCGCGCAGCTGGGTGCCGAGGTCATCCGTATCGATCCGGTCGGGGGCAACATCGACTTCTCGCGCTGGCCGGTGACCGGGGCGGGCGATTCCATCTACTGGGCAAGCCTCAACAAGGGGAAGCGATCGGTCACGCTCGACCTCAAGAGTCCGGAGGGTCAGGCGATCGCCAGCTCCCTCATCGCCTCCGCGGGGATCGTCGTCACCAACCTCCCCGCCCGCGGGTGGCTGAGTTACGAGAGGCTCACCGCGGCCCGCGAGGACCTCATCATGCTCTCGTTGACGGGAAACCCCGACGGCTCTCCCGCGGTCGACTACACCGTCAACGCCTCAAGCGGCTTTCCGGCGGTCACGGGGCGGGGCGGGGAGCCGGTCAACCACGTGCTCCCGGCGTGGGACGTCATCGCGGCTCTCTACGTCGCGACGGGCATCCTGTCAGCGGAGTACGTGCGCTCGCGCACGGGAGCGGGACAGCATGTGACGCTCGCGCTCTCCGACGTGATGCTCGCCACGGTCGGCAACCTCGGCTACATTGCGGAGGTGCAGACCAACGGGAGGTCGAGGGGTCCGCTGGGCAACTCCATCTACGGCGCGTACGGGCAGGACTTCGAGACGGCAGACGGCCGCAGGATCATGGTCGTCGCCATCTCGAACCGCCAATGGCATGCCCTGTGTTCTGCGACCGGCCTGACCGAGAAGCTCGCGATGATCGGGCCGATGCTCGAGGTGGATCTCGAGACCGAGGCGGGGCGCTTCGCCGCGCGAGAGGCGATCACCGCGGTGCTCAGGCCGTGGTTCGCGTCGCGTCCCGCGTCCGAGATCCTGGCTGCACTGGCTTCCGGCAGGGTGCTGCACGGGCTGTATCAGACCTTCGAACAGCTCGTGCGGGAAGATCCTCGGTGCTCCATCGACAACCCCATGTTCTCCACTGTGGTGCAACCGGGTCTGGGCGACATCCTCGCCCCCCGGATCCCGCTGGCGTATTCGGTCAGTTCCGTGCCATCCGCGATGCCGGCACCCGTTCTCGGCGCCGACACGGCATCGGTGCTCGGGGAGATCGCCGACCTCCAGGAGCAGGTCGGCGAGAGACGGTGAGACTCCGTCAGTCGACGGTCGATCAATGAAAGGCGTGAACATGGGCTTGCTCGAGGGGCGGACCAGCATCATCACGGGGGCGGCGCAGGGGATCGGATTCGCGATCGCCGAGGTGTTCGCCGGCGAGGGCTCCCGCGTCGTCATCGGTGACCTCGATGCCTCGGCGGCGGATCGGGCATCGAAGATGATCGGGGGGAGCACGATCGGCGTGCGCTGCGACGTTGCCGACGCGGGTGACATCGACGCGCTCATCACCACCGCGATCGCGTCGTTCGGTTCGGTCGACGTGCTCGTCAACAACGCGGGCATCACGCGCGATGCGACGATGCGCAAGATGACCGAGGCGCAGTTCGACGACGTCATCAGCGTGCACCTGAAGGGTACGTGGCTGGGAACGAGGGCGGCGAGCGCAGTGATGCGCGACCAGGATTCCGGAGGCTCGATCATCAACATGTCGTCCATCTCGGGCAAGGTCGGGCTGCTCGGCCAGACCAACTACAGCGCCGCGAAGGCGGGAATCGTCGGGCTCACCAAGGCCGCAGCGAAGGAGGTCGGCTTCGCCGGCGTCCGCGTCAACGCGATCCAGCCCGGGCTCATCCGCACCCCCATGACCGAGGGGATGCGTGACGACATCCTCGCCGCCCGCCTGGCGGAGATCCCCCTCGGTCGAGTGGGGGATCCCTCGGAGGTTGCCCAGGTCGCCCTGTTCCTCGCCAGTGACATGTCGAGCTATATGACCGGCGCCGTGCTCGAGGTCACCGGCGGCCGTCATATGTAGCGACCGGATGTAGCGACCGATCCGAGAACTTTGTTCCGCTGAGCCATACAGTATCGCGCCGATTGTTCCTCGTTCTAAAATAATGGGATGGAGATCCACCAGCTCAACTCCTTTCTGGCCGTAGCGGAGGAGTTGCATTTCGGCCGTGCCGCTCAGCGCCTCCACATCGCGCAACCGCCCCTGAGCCGCACGATCCGTCAGCTGGAGCGAGATCTCGGTGCCACCCTCTTCGACAGGAACACCCGGAGCGTGCGGTTGACTCCGGCGGGGGAGGCGCTGCTGGGCCCCGCACGCGAGGTGCTCAACTCCTGCCGCCTGGCCGAACTGGCGGTCGCCTCCGCCGGTCGCGGGCTGACCGGCCGGATCCGCATCGGCTTCGCCGGCGCGTCATCGCATCTCTATGTCGGTCGCTTGGTCAAGCGCGTGCGCGAGCATCATCCGGGGGTGGAATTCGAGCTGCACAGCTCGGCGTACGCGCGCGAGTCGCTCAACAAGGTGCTCGACAAGACGTTGGACGTTGCGATGGTCCGATGGATGTCGCCTACGCCGGGCGTCGACTCGCGGGTGATCGCGCAAGAGCAGATGCTGATCGCCGTGCCCAACGACCATCCCCTCGCGGGTGAGGAATCGATTCGGATGGAGGACCTTGCCGGCGACGCGTGGGTGACGCTCCCGGCCGAACCCGGCTCGGTGCTCCGCGATGCGCTCATCAAGATCGCCGACGACGCAGGCTTCTACCCCCGCATCGTGCAGAGCGCACCGGACTCGTGGTCGGTCATGGCGCTCGTCGCGGCGGAGGTCGGCTGCTCGCTCACACTGGCGTCCGTTGCAGCCAGCATGGCCAATCCAGGGGTGGTGTTCCGCCCACTGCGCGACTCGCCTCCGCCCCTCGACCTGAGATTGGTGTGGCGCCGTGGGGACGACAGCGCCCTGCTGAAGGAGATCCTCAGGGTCTCCGAGACGGCACTGCTCGAACCAGGGCCGGACCCTGCCTGACGCCGAGACGGCGCAATCGCGCGGTAATGTCCGCAACGGATGAATGGTCGTCTGAATAGGTATTGGACTTGTAAGAATGCCGTGAACCATAGTTGTGGCGAGTCCCGTCCGATGGAGCGCAGATGAGTCACGACAAGGTTCTGAGCATGACCGAGGCGATCCGTCGTTTCGTCAGCGACGGGATGACGGTCGCGCTCGAGGGATTCACCCACCTCATCCCCTACTCCGCTGCACACGAGATCATCCGGCAGCAGAAGCGCGATCTGACCCTCTGCCGGATGACTCCAGACATCATCAGCGACCAACTGATCGCGGCCGGCTGCGTCTCCAAGCTGGTCGCCTCGTTCTTTGCGAGCGGATCCGCGGGTTCGCTGTACGAGATTCGGCGGCGAGTCGAGTCCCTCGTGCCCGAAGCGCTCGAAGTCGAAGAGTACAGCCACTACGGCATGGTGAGCCGCTATCACGCCGGGGCGAGCGGGATGCCGTTCGCGCCGCTTCGCTCCTATTCCGGCAGCGACATGCCCGACCTCAATCCCTTGCTGAAGGTCGTCGACAATCCCTACGGCGAGGGGACGGTCTACGTCGTTCCTGCGCTCAATCCCGACGTCACGATCATCCACGCCCAGCGGGCGGATCGCTCCGGGAACACGCAGATGTGGGGGGTGCTCGGTGCCCAGCAGGAGGCGGCTTACGCGGCGACGCGCACCATCGTCGTGGTCGAGGAGATCGTCGACGGCGCGGTGGTGCGCGCCGACCCCAACCGCACGATCGTGCCCGCCCATGTGGTGGACGCGGTAGTGCTGTCGCGCAGAGGCGCGCACCCCTCCTATGTGCAGGGCGGGTACGACCGCGACGGGGAGTTCTATCGCGAGTGGACGGCGATCAGCCACGAGCCGGAGCGACTGCGCCAATGGCTCCAAGACTGGGTCTACGACCTGAAGGACAGTGACGACTACGCCGAGAAGCTGGGGCCGGAGAAGTGGGCCGCGCTCGCGGTCAGTGACCGGCCCTCAGGTGTCGTCAACTACGGGAGCAGCAGGTGAGCATCATGGGCCAGCCAGTGGCGGAGGTTTCGGGCTACACCGCGACGTCGACCGAGCTGATCGTCTCGGTCGCGGCCAGGGCTCTCGCGGGCAAGCGACGTGTCTTCGCAGGCGTCGGTCTGCCCACGCTGGCGGTCGACCTCGCCCAGCGCACCGTCAACCCCGACGTGGAGCTCGTGTACGAGTCGGGGGTCTGCGCGGCGCACCCCACGAGCATGCCGGAAAGCATCGGCGATGCCGTCATCGTCGCCGGCGCGGAGGCGGTGCTCTCCATGCAGGCGCTGTTCGGTTACGTCCTTCAGGGCGGGCACATCGATGTGGGATTCCTCGGTGCCGCCCAGATCGACCGTTTCGGTTCGCTCAATACCAGCTTCATCGGTGATGCGCGTTCGCCGCGGGTGCGGCTCCCGGGGGCGGGCGGTGCCCCGGAGATCATGATGAATGCGGCCGAGGTGTTCGTGATCATGCGGAGGCACGATCACGGTTCCTTTCCGGCGGAGCTCGACTTCTGCACCTCACCGAGTCCCGTGCGCGCGTGCGCGAGCGGTCTGGGACTCCCGCACAGGGGCATGGGCGTCTCGACGGTCATCACGCCGCTCGGCACCCTGGAGCGACCGTCGGCCTTCGCTGAACTCGAGCTGATCTCGGTGCACGAGGGGGTCTCGGTGGACGAGGTCAGGGCCGCGACGGGATGGGATCTGAAGGTCGCCGATGACGTGCGCGTGACCATGCCTCCGAGCGACGAGAGCATCCGGCTGCTCCGGGAAGAGATCGACACGGTGAGGCTCTATCTGCGCTGAACGTCCCACCAGACGAATGGACTCGGTCAGCCAGGAAGGTGAGTGACGATGCGTGAGATCGACGGGATCGCCGGACTCAGGGAGGTCGAGGGCGAGGAGCTCGGCCGTAGCGAGTGGACGCCGGTCACCCAGGATCGGATCCAGGCGTTCGCGGACGTGACCGGCGACCGGCAATGGATTCACGTCGACACGGAACGAGCGGCCCGCGGCCCGTATGGAGGTACGATCGCGCATGGATTCCTGGTGCTAGCCATGGTGCCCGCCCTGGCGGCTCAGGTATACCGGGTGAGTGGGCTGGCGATGGCCGTCAACTACGGACTCGAGAGAGTGCGATTTCCCGCTCCCGTGCTGGCCGGTTCCCGGATCAGGGTCGGCGTGCGTGTCATCCGGGTCACTGCGTCGGATCGAGGTCATCTCGCACTCATCGAGCACACCGTGGAGCGCGAGGGCTCGACCCGTCCCGTGTGCGTGGCCGAACAACTCCGCCTCCTCGTCGAGGAGCACCGTTGAGAGACGGCGCGCGCGGCACGGCGATCGCCGGAACGCACCCGGTGGCCCAGGCGGTCACGGCCCTGTTCGTGCCGGGCAATCGGCCGGAGCGGTTCGAGAAGGCGGTCGCCGCGGGTGCCGACCTGGTGATCATCGACCTCGAGGATGCCGTCCCGATTGTCGACAAGACACGCGCCCTCGATGCCGTCGTGGTCGCACTGAGAGGCGGTGACTCGATCCCGGTTCGGGCGATGGTGCGGATCAACGCCATGGGTTCGACGTCTTTCGACCGCGAGGTGGCTGCCCTCGTCGCGCTCTCGGCCGACCCCGGCAACGGTTTGGTCGGGGTCATGGTGCCCAAGGCGGAGCATGCGGGCGAGCTCGCCGCGCTGGCCCAGCGTCTTCCCGCCGAAGTGCCGATCGTCCCTCTGGCCGAGACCGCGCTCGGGCTGAGGAACTGCTTCGAACTGGCGAGTGTGGCCAGCGTGTCGCGTCTCGCGTTCGGTGCGATCGACTTCGTGCTCGACATCGACGCAGGCGACGGTGATCGGTACCTGGACTACGCGCGTTCGCACCTGGTCGTCGCCAGTCGCGCCGCGAACGTGGCGGCGCCCCTGGACTCCCCGAGCCCCGAGATCCGCAACGCATCGCTCGTCCTCGAGTCCGCTCGACTGGCTCGGCACTTCGGGTTCGGAGGAAAACTGTGCATCCATCCGGCGCAACTCGCGGGCGTGGCGGCCGCGTTCACACCCTCCGAAGAGAGCATCCGGTGGGCTCGCGCCGTCGTCGACGCCGGAGTCGACGGAGCCGCGAGCCTCGAAGGCCGGATGGTCGATCCGCCCGTGGTCGAGCGCGCGAACCGCATCCTGAAGCGCGCCGAGGTCCTGCGCAAGCAGGCGTGATGAACGTGCGCCCGAATATTCATGCAGCATGGGCATCGATCGTCCATCCATTAGGTATTGGACGGCGCAAAGAGCCGGTGATTCAATCGGTGAGACGCGAAGCACTCGACTGGCAGGCAACCTCGGTCGGGAATCAAGGAGGATTCTGATGACGGTCATGCAAGCACCGGGCGCGACGGGCAAGCACGCGGGGTTCACATTCGTCCCTGGCGCGGAGCCGAGGCCGGAGCTGCTCATCGACGGTCGCTGGCAGGCGACGGGCAGCGTCATCGAAGTGCGGGATCCCGCCACCGATACGGTCGTCGGCGTGGTCGCCGACGGATCTCCTGCGGATGGGCTCGCCGCGCTGGATGCCGCAGCGGCGAGTCAGCCGGCGTGGGCAGCCGTTTCGGATGTGGAGCGATCTCGCCTGTTCCGTGAAGCCGAGGCCCGCCTCCTGGCCGCCCGTGACAACATCGCCCGAACGATGGTGCTGGAGAGCGGGAAGCCCCTGGCCCAGGCCAACGTCGAGATCGACGCAGCGATCCAGTACTGGACCTGGTACGGGGGCCAGACCGGCCAGCATCGCGGCACCTACGCGCCGTCCTCCGACGGGTCGTTCACGGTCATCACCAACCGAAAGCCCATCGGACCGAGCCTGCTCATCTCGCCCTGGAACTTCCCAGCCCTCACACCATTGCGGAAGATGGCCGCGGCCCTCGCGGCCGGGTGCACGATCATCGTCAAGTCTGCCGCCCTGACCCCCCTGACGAGTGCGCTGCTTGTGGAGGCGGTCGAAGGGGCGGGCTTCCCGCACGGCGTCATCAACCTCATCCACACCTCGGACTCCTCCGGTCTCTCTCGGGCGCTCATGGCCGACGAGCGGCTGAGGAAGGTCAGCTTCACGGGCTCGACCGAAGTCGGCCGGACGCTCATCGCCCAGTCCGCCCACAACATCATCTCGACCTCGATGGAGCTGGGTGGCAACGGCCCATTCATCGTGCTCGACGACGCCGACCTCGATCTCGCGGTAGAGCATGCCATCGGGTCCAAGTTCCGGAACAGCGGGCAGGTCTGCGTCGCCACGAACCGCTTCATCGTCCAGCGAAGCGTCGCGGACGAATTCGGTGAACGATTCGTCGAACGTGTCAAGCAGCTGCGGATGGGTCACGGGCTCGATCCCGAGACCGACCTCGGCCCGGTCATCAACCGCCGGGAGCGTGACCGGATCATCGACTCGGTCGCCAGGTCGCGCGCCGCCGGTTCGAAGCTCCTGCACGGCGGCGAGGCTGTCGAGGGTCCCGGAAGCTTCATGCACGCGGCCGTGCTCGAGGCTGCGAGCCCCGATGACCCCCTTGCCCACGAGGAGATCTTCGGGCCCGTCGCGGTCACCTATCGCGTGGACTCTGCGGCCGACGCGATCGCGTTCGCCAACGACACCTCCTTCGGTCTTGCCGCCTTCGTCTTCACCACCGACGTCGCACGCGGTCTCGCTGTCGCGGGCGCGCTCGAGAGTGGCGTCGTCGGCCTCAACCGCGTCGGCGTGACCGAGCCCGCCTCGCCGTTCGGGGGGGTCAAGTCTTCGGGGCTGGGTCGCGAGGGCGGCCCGGAGTCCATCCTCGAGTTCATGGAGGAGCAGTACATCGCCTTCGCCTCGACCACCTCGGTCGACTGAGAGGAGCCGAAATGTCGGCCAACGCTTACGCCGTCCTGGAGGAGAACGGACCGATCACGACCATCGAGGTCGATGTTCCGCCGCCGACCGGTCGGGCCGTCGTGCTCGAGGTGACTCACGCCGGGGTGTGTCACTCGGACACCCACATCCGCGAAGGCGGCTACAACCTCGGCAACGGCTCCCTCCTGAGATTGGCGGACCGCGGCATCAACTTCCCCATCACGATGGGCCACGAGATCGTCGGACGGGTGGTCGCGGTCGGCGAGGAGGTGGTCGGTTGCGCGATCGGGGATCTTCGGCTCGTCTACCCATGGATCGGCTGCGGCGAATGCATCCACTGCCTCGCGGGCCACGATCCGCTCTGCGCCCGCCCCGCCGCCATCGGGGTCGCGAGGCCCGGCGGCTACGCGGAACTCGTCAGCGTTCCCGATGAGAAGTACCTCTTGGATTTCGATGGGGTCGAACCTGCCCTGGCCGCGACCCTCGCATGCTCGGGAGTGACGGCATACAGTGCCACGACCAAGGCCCTTGACGCTCGCGAGCCCACGGACCCCATCGTCGTGATCGGTGCCGGCGGTGTCGGCCTCATGGCGATCGCGACGCTCAGCGCTCGTGGGCATCGGAGCATCGTCGCGGTGGACGTCAATCCCGCCAATCTGGAGGCGGCGCGCGGGCTCGGAGCGACCACGACGGTGCTGGCGACCGGGGAGAACCCCGCAGAAGCGATCCTCGCGGCGATCGGCGGACCCGCGAGCGGCGTCATCGACTTCGTCGGGAGCTCGACCACGGCGAACTCCGCGCTCGACGTGCTCGGCAAGGGAGGGCGACTGATACTCGTCGGCCTCTTCGGCGGCGAGCTGAAGGTGCCGACCGTCGTCGCGACGATCAAGATGCTCTCGGTGTTGGGGAGCTATCTCGGCGACCTTCAGGACCTGAGGGAGATGCTTGCACTGGCGCGCGGGGGACAGCTGCCGAGCATCCCGATTCAGCCGGGTACCCTGGATCGCGAATCGGTCGCCGCTTCGCTCTCCAAGCTCATTTCGGGTGAGGTGCGGGGCCGGATCGTGCTGTCGCCGAACGCTGAGACCGCCACCGTCGAACGCTGAAACCGTAATCGTCTGGAGCAGGCGGGCGTCCGAGGTGACCGCGGGGATCGGCCACTCCACCTCGACGGACTGGAACCAGTTCCATCCGCGGCGGTCCCACGCTCTGCTTTGCGCTGCGAGTCGCTGTGAGTAGTCGTCCCAGCTTGTGTCGCCACGCGGCCCCCACGCCTTCTCTGCGGCACCTGCGAGTCGCGGCATAAGGAGGAGTTCGAGGTCGTCGCGGTCGGTGACTGTCTCGCACCACACTGCCGCTTCGACTCCTGCGATCCGCGAGTCGTCGGTAACGAGGGGCGTGACATCGGCGGGATCCCATTCGACCCCATCCCTCAGTGACGCGGGCGGGTAGACCGGGAGCCCGAGGCGCGCGCTGCTCGTTCTGAACGGGATCGATGGATGCCGCACGTTCCGCGTCTGCGGAACGGTGTGTGGCGGAGGGCGTGGATCTCGTCGCGGCCGTTCGTGACGAGTTCGGAGTTCAGATCTCCGCTCCTGACGGAACGGTGATCGCGGGTGTGCCGTTCGAGCAGCCCGACGACGCCGCGCGATCCAATGTCGGGATCCTCGCCACGGTCGTTGGGATCCTCTACGACGACATCAACTATGGCGGCGGCACGCTCGTGTTCACGGGTATTCCCGAAGGGTGCACGACTGGTTATGCCTACGGGTACACGTCTCTGAGCGGCGTGGGCTGGAATGACCGGGCCTCGTCGATGCGCGGGTACCAAGGCTGCAGGACGGCAGTCTGGGAGAACGAGTACCCCATCGGGGCGTCCTTCGCCTATACGCCCGGTACGTATCACCTTGGTGCGTTGAACGACAAGGCGTTGGAAGGCGGCGTGCGGGTTCGCGGTGACGCAGTCCGCGTTCCACCCGTCGGTGTTGACGTATTGGCGGCGCCGGCTCGCGGCCAGCGACCGCCCGTACCGCATCTTCGACGCGGTGACCACGGTGATCACCGAGTCGGGTGCCGTGAGTGGCAGGCGGCGGCGGGCGATCGATTCCACGATCCTCGACGACCCGGCCGCCCGGGACGCGCTGGTGTCGGCGTTGGTCAACGATGCGCTGACGGTGCTGGCCGCACTCGACGGCGTCGAGCTGACCGCCCACGGGCAGTTTCACATGGCCGTCAACAGATTCCCGCTCGGACCTTTCGGTTCAGGTCGTCGACACCCTCAATCGCCGGCGACACTCTCAATCGGCGAGGTACTGCCGCTCGTCGATCCCATAGGCCCGCATCTTCCGCCAGAGGGTCGTGCGTCCGATGCCGAGCAGTCCGGCAGCCTTCGCCCGATTCCCATCGGTGACCCGTAGCGCGGTCTCGATCGCTCGGCGTTCGGCGGCGGCGATCCCGCTCATCGGCGTTCCTCGAAGGCGCATCGCCTCGGGGAGCGCCGACAGCGGGATGGTGCCGATCGGGAACTCTCGAGCCAGCCGGTTGAGAAGCTCCTCGAGTTCGGCGACGCCCCCGGGCCAATCCCATCGGAGGAGCGCCTGCATGGTGGCGGGACTCAGCGTGATGCCACACGACTCGCGAAATGCTCGAATCATCACCGCGATCCGCTCCGGGTCGTCTCGCAGCGCCGTCGCCGAGTCGGATTCGGCGGGGTGCCTCTGCTCCACGGCACTCGGTCGGGCGCTGCCGGTCGAATCGCCGCCCGCCAGCGTCGGGGGCTCGCAATCGTCGAACTCGACGATGTAGGCGTGGACACCATGCGGGTCGCCGATCCGGTGGGCGACGCCCTTTCTGCCGGCGACACTGATCGGGTGGTCGCCGAGCGACCAGTCGCAGGCCCGCAGATGCTCCCAGATCAGGACATGGTTCTCGGGTGAGACGAGTGGGAGTCCTCCGATGCTGCTGAAAATGCCGTCTCGACTGATGACGAGGGTCGGCCGCTGCACGGCGTTGCGCAACATGAGGTCGAGTACCGCGCGGAGGTGCGTCGGCATGGTGTGGTCGACATACTCCTGCTCGATCTGGCGAGCCGCCTGACGCGCGACGGTCAGCATGATCTGCGACGCAGTGCTCGCCGGTGCGGCGACGGAGACCGAGCCCAGGACCCGCCCGGTCGAAAGGTCGAGGATGGGGGCACCGGCGCACGCCAGGGACTGCAACGCGTCATTGAAGTGCTCCGCGCCGCGCACCAGGACTGCAGCGCGCTCCTCGATCGCGGTCCCCAGGCCATTCGTGCCGAGCGCCACCTCAGAGAAGTCGAAGCCTTCCGCCGCCAATGCCTTGTCGAGGCGACGGGCGTGGGCGCGGTCCCCCACTCGTCGAGCGACGATCCGCCCGGTGCGATCGGACAGGAACAGCGCGACCGAAGAGTCTTCAAGGCTGGGGAGCCAGTGTTCGAGGACCGGGAGCGCTGCGCGGAGCAGCGGCTCTGTCGCGTCGCTTTCGATCACGAATCTCGCGGGGGCTGACGGCTCTGCGGTCATGATGGAGCGACGCCAGCTTCGTTCGATCGTGGCGCGAACGCGACGTTGCCGCGTGATCAGGGACGTGATGTTCCGCCCAGAACTCAGGAGTTCCTGTCTCGCAGCCTGGACCTCGGCTGCGGTGTGCGCCTCTGCGATGGACATGATACGTGAACCTGCTCCCGCACTTCGTCGTGCTTTCCAACTATGGTGCACCACGATTGGGCCCTCATAGATACCGAATGCAAGCGCCTTTGATGCACTGTGCGCATCGGTTCTCTCGCGCTCGCAACAGAATCAAGGCCAGACGACGGAAAGCCGGGGCGCAGATCGGGAGTGTTCCATTTCGGAACGCACCGCACCGTCGGGCGGCTCGTACAGTGACTCGTGCTCGGTGCGACAGCGCACTCAGAGATAGGCATTACGACAAAGGAGTTCTGATGACCGCCGTGAAGGACAGCGCCGTGAAGGAAAGCGCCGTGAAGGAGAGCGCACTGCGCGACCTCTACCTCGACTGGTCGAACCTGATGGCTACGAAGGAACTGGACACGCGTCTGTTCCGGTCGATCTTCGACGAGTGGCACCAGCCGACGGTCGAGCCCGAAGGGGTCACGTACAAGGAGGAGGTGGTCGGCGGGGTGCCCGGCATCTGGGCGCTGCCGATCGGGGCCGACGCCGACAAGGTCGTGGTCTTCACGCACGGTGGCGGGTTCGCCGTCGGATCCGCCTCCAGCCACCGCAAGCTCGCCGGTCACCTCGCCAAGGCGGCCGGCTGGACCGCCTTCGTGGCCGACTACCGGAGGGCTCCCGAGCACCCGCACCCCGCCCAAGTCGAGGACGGCGTCTCCGTGGTTCGGGCGCTGCTCGACCGGGGCATCAAGCCTGAGCACATCGCCACCGCCGGCGACTCCGCCGGCGGCAACCTTGCGGTGGCGATCCCGCTGGCGCTCCGCGAGAACGGACTCCCGCTCCCCGGCCACGTCATCGCGTTCTCGCCGTGGCTCGACATGGAGAACAAGCTCGAGAGCCTCGAGACGAACGACCTGACCGATGCGCTCATCTCTACTCCGCTCCTCGAAGGGATGATCGCCGGGGTCCTCGGCGACAGCGTCAGCCCGACCGCTCCCCTGGCGAACCCGCTGTACGCGGACTTCAAGGGATACCCGCCGCTGTACATCACGGCCGGCTCGGTCGAGAGCCTGGTCGACAACGCCAAGCACCTGGCGGAGAAAGCGAAGGCGGCCGGCGTCGACGTCACCCTCAACATCGCGGAGGGTCAGCAGCACGTCTACCCGTTCCTCGCGGGCCGGGATCCGGAGGTCGACGCAGAGCTCGTGACCATCGGCAAGTGGCTCAACGCCTGATCGCCCGAACACCTCGAACGTCAGCAGAAGAACACTTCGAACGTCAGCAGAAGGAGTACACAATGACTACGAACAACGTCGACTACGACGCCATCGTCATCGGCGCAGGGTTCGGTGGCATCTATCAGCTGCACACCCTGCGCGACGATCTCGGCATGAACGTGCGCGTCTTCGAGAAGGGCCCGGGCATCGGCGGCACCTGGTGGTGGAACAGGTACCCGGGCGCGATGTCCGACACCGAGAGCCCCTACTACCGCTACTCGTGGGACGAGGAGTTCCTCCAGGATTGGAGCTGGGATCACAAGTACATCCACCAGCCCGACATCCTCCGCTACATCGATGCCGTCGTTGACCGGTGGGACCTGCGCAAGGACATCCAGCTGAACACGGAGATCACCTCGCTCATCTACAACGAACAGAACGACACCTGGACGGTCGGCTCGAAGAACGGTGAGACCTGGACCGCGCGGTACGTCGTGACTGCGCTTGGCCTGCTCGCTGCGGTGAACATCCCCGACATCCCCGGCAAGGACGCCTTCCAGGGCAGGATCGTGCACACCGCTGAGTGGCCGGACGACCTCGATCTGCATGGCAAGCGCGTCGGCGTCATCGGCACCGGCTCGACCGGCACGCAGTTCATCGTCGCCGCGTCCAAGCAGGTGGAGCACCTCACCGTGTTCCAGCGCAATCCGCAGTACAGCGTGCCGGCGGGCAACGGACCGGTCACCCCCGAGGAGGTGGCTGAGTACAAGACGCGCTGGCCGGAGATCTGGAACCAGGTGCGCAACTCGAACGTCGCGTTCGGATTCGAGGAGTCGGCGATCGCCACCACGGACGTCACCCCCGAACAGCGGGAGCAGATCTTCGAGGATGCCTGGAACCGCGGCAACGGCTTCTACTTCATGTTCGGCACCTTCAACGACCTAGCGGTCAGTGCTGAGGCGAACGAGTACGCCGCGGACTTCATCCGCCGGAAGATCGCGCAGATCGTCGAGGATCCCGAGAAGCGCCGCCTGCTCACCCCGACGCTGCCGTATGCGAAGCGCCCGTTGTGCAACAACAACTACTTCGACGTGTACAACCAGGACAACGTCGAGCTCGTCTCCGTCCTCGAGAACCCGATCGTGGAGATCACCCCGACCGGTGTGAAGACCGCGGACGGCGCCGAGCACGAACTCGACGTGCTCGTCTTCGCCACGGGCTTCGACGCGGTTGACGGCAATTACCGGCGGATGGACATCGTCGGCCGCGGCGGCGAGACGATCGACGAGCACTGGTCGGACGCCCCGACGAGTTATCTCGGCGTCGCGACCGCGGGCTTCCCGAACCTGTTCATGATCCTCGGCCCGAATGGTCCCTTCACGAATCTGGTGCCGACTATCGAGGTGCAGGTGGAGTTCATCACCGAGCTGATCCAGAAGGCGGAGAAGGACCAAGTCGTCATCGAGGCCACGCAGGCCGCCGAAGACGAGTGGACCGAGACGTGCCGGACCATCGCCGACTTCACGCTCTTCCCGAAGACGGACTCGTGGATCTTCGGCGCCAACATCCCCGGAAAGAAGCACACCGTGTTGTTCTACCTCGCGGGCTTGGCCGCCTACCGTGGCGTGCTCGCCGAGTTGGAGGCATCCAACTACAAGGGCTTCAGCCTGAAGCCGGCATTGGTATCCGTCTGACGCCGGGGTCGGAAGTCACAGGAAGCCGAAAGGAGACAGGATGACGAAGGAGACTGGAATGGGCGATTGACTCGCCGGCAGGGTAGCGATCATCACCGGAGCCGCCAACGGGATGGGACGTGCAGATGTGCTGCGCCTCGCCCGGGAGGGGGCGAAGGTGCTCGGCACGGATGTGGACGAGACCGGACTCGACGAGACCGTGGCGATGGCGACCTCCGCCGGGGGACGGCGGTCGGCCTGCGGCAGGATGTGACCGACGGGACTCGTTGGACGGAGATCGTGGCAGAGACCGAGCAGCAGTTCGACCGGCCGAGCAGCAGTTCGACCGGCTCGGAGTCCCGCCGCGAGCAACTGGCTGCCGCCGACCGCGACGATCAGGATCACTGCAGGCCAGGTGAACGACGTGAAGGGCCCCGACGCCAGGACGCCAGCATCGACATCGGCATCCCGAGTCCGTCCGTGGCGAGGATGGCGACCCCGCCGCCGATCGCGGACACCGCGTTGAAGACGGTGACCGAGACGAGCGCCCAGAACACGAGCCTCCGCAACGCGCTGTCTCTGAGATGCGGATCGATCACGATGGTCTCCAGTCCTGCGTCAAAGGAACCGGCGGCTCCTCACGGCGATCCAACTGTCCCACCGCACCGACCACAGGGTCGAAGGTACTGCTTGGGTGAGCAGAACCGCGAGCGCTGAGCCGCGGCATCCGCTCGACCGCTATTGCCCTTCGGCGGGCACCCGCACGGCGAGGCCACCGGCCTCGACCCAGGTGCGGAACGCCTTCGTGCGCCCGAAGCCGTCGCCGTCGAGCTCGAGCTCCTCGGGGCGGCTCAGCACGACGTCGATCCGGCGACCCTTGATGTAGCGCAGCGCGTCCACATCCCGGCTCACGAGCTTGCGGCCGACCTTGGTGCGGCGCAGCACGCCGTTCTCCCAGATGACCTTGACGAAGATCTGCAGCCAGCCCCACGCGCTCTCGGGGCGCAGGAACACGGCCTCGAATCGTCCGTCGTCGATCGCGGCGTCGGGCAGCAGGAGGATGTTGGCGGGCAGCGAGCCGCAGTTGCCGATGATGAGGGTGTGCGCCGAGACCGCTCGGGTGCCGTGCCCGTCGAGGCGGTACCGCATGCGCAGTCGGTTCTTGTCCCTGAGCGCCTTGCGGATGGCGTCGACGTAGGCGAGCCATCCGACCTTCGCCTTCAGATCCTCGTCGGTGTGCGACAGCATCTTGGCGTCGAGTCCGAGCCCCGCCATCACCAGGAAGGCCCGGCGCTCGACCCGACCGTCTTCCCGGCGGATGTCGGCCCACGCGAGGTCGATCTTCCGATCGCTACCCGTGAACGCGACGTGGATGGAGTTCGCGAGGTCGTCGAGCGTGAGGTCGAGGTTCCGCGCGAGCAGGTTCCCGGTGCCGGAGGGCAGCAGGGCGAGCGAGGCCGCCGAGCCGGCGATCACCTGGGCGACGGCGCGCACGGTGCCGTCACCGCCCGCGGCGATGACGAGATCCGCACCGTCCTCGAGGGCCCGGTGGGCCTGTCCGGTGCCCGGGTCCTCCTCGGTCGTCGCGAACCACCGTGTCTCCGCCCAGCCCTCGGTGCCGGGCTCGGCCGCGACGGCGGCGCGGAGCTCGTCGACGTCGACCTTGACCGGGTTGTAGATCACCGCGGCGCGACGCTTCGCGGCATCCGGCGCGCTCAGCGGTCGACCTCCTCGGGCACCGGGTCCGCCTGCTTCGCCGCCGTCTCGGCCTCACCGGCGGGGCTGTAGCTCACGTCCCTGCGGGTCTGCTCCGTGTCGCTGAGCGGTTTCGGCTCGCCGGGCTTCGACTCCGGATTGCGCGGCGAAGCCGTCTCGTCCTGCGTGCTCATGACGCCGAGCCTAGGTCGGTCCGCCTGCGATCGCAGCCCCTTGACGCGCCCGGCGTCGACATGCGTGCCCCCGCTCACGGGCGGTGGTGGGCGGACGTGCCCAGGGTGGCAGGATGTCGGCGGCGGATGTCGGTGGTCGCCCGATAGGCTCGGAAAACACCAGATCACAGGGAGTATATGCAAATGCAACGAATCAAGATGTCTGCCGCGCTCGTCTTCGCCGGCGCCCTGCTGCTGTCGGGTTGCGCCGCCGGCGGCGGGAACGGCGATGCGTCGGGCGACGCGTGCGAGACAGTGCGTACCGAGGCGCGCGACATCTCCAACGGCGCGCAGAACGCGCTCGCGGCGGGTGGCGACCCGAGCGACGTCCAGTCGGCGCTCGAGGGCTACAGCGAGCGTGCCGCCGCACTCGGCGACGAGAACGAGGACGTCGCCGACTCCGCCGAGGCGCTGGTCGGGGCACTCGACGAGGCGGCTGCCTTTGCCGAGACACTGCCGACCGATCCCGAGGCCGAGGTCGACGCCGAGGCCGTCGCCGAGCACCAGACGGCGATCCAGGAGGCTGCGGCTGAGGTCAGCAGCGCGTGCACGGCTGACGCCGAGGGCTGAGCCACATCCCACGAGTGCGGCGCGCGGCATCCGATCGACTGATGCCGCGCGCCGTCGTCATGAGGCGGCCTTCTTCTTCGCAGGGGCCTTCTTCTTCGTGCCGTCGCCGGTGCCGGAGGCCTTCGACCCCGATGACCTGCCCTTCGACCCGGCCGATGCGGTCCCGGCCTTCGCGGCACCCTTCGCCGTGCCGGCGCCGCCACCGCCCTCGCGCTTGGCGGCGATCGACTGGCGCAGCGCCTCCATGAGGTCGATGACCTCGCCGCCCACCTCCTCGGGCTGCTCGCCGAACGTCGCCGCCGTGTCGAGCGCTTCGCCCTGCTCGAGCTTGGCCGCGATGAGCGTTCGCAGCTCCTGCTGGTACTCGTCCACGAACTGCTCGGGCTCGAAGTCGGAGACGAGGCTCTCGACGAGCTGCCGCGACAGGTCGAGCTCCTTCGACGAGATCTTCACGGGCTCGTCGAGTGACGGGAAGTCGGCGGCGCGCACCTCGTCGCTCCAGAGGAGGGTCTGCACCATGAGCACGTCGCCGTGCACGCGCAGCGCCGCGAGCCGGGTCTTCTGCCGGAGCGCCATCTGCACGATGGCCGTGCGGTCGGTCGACTCGAGCGTGCGGCGCAGCAGCACGTACGCCTTCGACGATGCGGAGTCGGGTTCGAGGTAGTAGCTGCGGTCGTACATGATCGGGTCGATCTGGTCGGTCGGCACGAACTCCACGACCTCGATCTCGCGGCTGCGCTCGGCGGGCAGCGCCTTCAGGTCCTCGTCGGTGATGACGACGGTGCGCTCGCCGTCGTCGTACGCCTTGTCGATGTTCTTGTAGTCGACGACCTTGCCGCAGACCTCGCACTTGCGTTGGTAGCGGATGCGCCCACCGTCCTCGTCGTGCACCTGGTGCAGTGACACGTCGTGGTCCTCAGTGGCGCTGTACAGCTTGACGGGCACATTGACGAGGCCGAATGTGACCGCCCCCTTCCAGACGGCTCGCATGCCTCAAGTAGACACCCCGGCCCCGGTCCCGGCCAACCCCCTTGATTTCTGGTCGCACGCGAGGCCGACTGTTAACGTTCGCCGCCGAGTGAGACCGGTAGCGCCGCCGGATCCGACCCGATCGTTAACGTTCGGCGATGGAAGGGGGAAGGATTGGGACATGGCCGAAACGCGCCAGCTCGTCGAGGTCGATGGCCGGAGACTCCGGCTGACGAACCTCGACAAGGTCATGTATCCCGAGACGGGCATGACCAAGGGCGAGGTGATCTCCTACTATGCGGAGGTCGCCAAGGTCATGGTGCCCGTCGTCGCGGGTCGGCCCATCACCCGCAAGCGCTGGGTCCAGGGCGTCGGCACGGCGGATGCCCCTGAGCCGGCGTTCTTCGAGAAGAACCTCGAGCATGCGCCCGGATGGGTGCGCCGCGGCGTCATCCACCACTCCGACGGATCCAAGACGTACCCGATCGCGGGGGACCGGGCGACACTCGTGTGGCTCGCGCAGCAGGCCGCGCTGGAACTGCACGTGCCGCAGTGGCGGTTCGACCCGCGGGGGAACCCCGCCAATCCCGACCGGATCGTGTTCGACCTCGACCCCGGCCCCGGCATGGGGCTCGCCGAGTGCGCCGAGGCGGCGCGCCTCGTGCGCGCGCTGCTCGCGGGCATGGGTCTCGAGGCGTGGCCCGTGACCAGCGGCAGCAAGGGGATGCAGCTCTACGCCGCCGTCGACGGTCGCCAGACGTCGGAGCAAGTCTCCGCCGTCGCCCGCGAGCTCGCCCGGGCGCTCGAGGCGGATCACCCCGAGCTCATCGTCTCGAACATGCGCAAGTCGCTGCGCGAGGGCCGGGTGCTCATCGACTGGAGCCAGAACAACGGCAAGAAGACGACCATCGCGCCGTACTCGTTGCGCGGACGCCCGCGTCCGACGGTGGCCGCGCCGCGCACGTGGGAGGAGCTCGACGACCCGGAGCTGCGCCACCTCGAGGCGCAGGAGGTGCTCGAGCGCGTGGCATCCGGCGACGACCCGCTCGCCGCCCTCACGGCCGCCACGCACGGCGGACCACTCTCGACCTATCTCTCGATGCGCAAGACCGGCGTCACGCCGGAGCCCATGCCCGATTCGAGCTGGGGCGGCTCGGGCGGCGGCGAGCCGACCTTCGTGATCCAGGAGCACCACGCTCGCCGGCTGCACTACGACTTCCGTCTCGAGCGCGACGGCGTACTGAAGAGCTGGGCGGTGCCGAAGGGCGTTCCGGATGACGCAGGCACGAACCACCTCGCGGTGCAGACCGAGGACCACCCCATGGAGTACGGCTCGTTCGAGGGGACCATCCCGGCGGGCGAGTACGGCGCGGGCGCGGTCACGATCTGGGATGCCGGCACGTACGAGACCGAGAAGTGGCGCGACGACGAGATCATCGTCGACCTCGACGGACGGCCGGGCGGCCCGCTCGGGCAGGTGCGGCTCGCCCTCATCCGCACCGACGGCGAGGGCGAGAAGAGCACGTGGCTGCTGCACCGCATGAAGGACCAGCACCCGGCGGACTCGCGGGTCGAGGAGCACCCGGCGGAGCCGGACGCGTCTCGAAACCCGCCTGCGGAAGCGGATTTCGAGTCGCCTCCTTCGTCGGCCCCTCAGCCCCCGGGGCCGATCATCGAGCGGCCTATGCTCGCGACGGCGGGCACGCTCGCCTTGCTGGCAGGCCAGGAGTGGGCGCTCGAGTGGAAGTGGGACGGCATCCGCGTGCTCGCGAGGGCGCAGGGCGGCATCCGCCTGTTCAGCCGGAACGGCAACGACGTCACCGCCCGCTATCCCGAATTGGCGGCGCTGCCGAAGGTGCTCGCCGAGGATGCGCTCGTCGACGGGGAGATCGTCGCGCTCGACGCCGTCGGGCGCCCGAGCTTCGAACGCCTCCAGCGACGGATGAACCTCACACGCGCTCGCGAGATCGAACGCGTCGCGGCATCCGTACCGGTGCGCCTGCTGCTCTTCGACGTGCTCGAGATCGGTGGCGCGCCCGTGATGGACGAGCCCTACCGCGAGCGCCGTGCCTTGCTGCGCCGACTCGTCCGGCCGCGCCGCGGGGTACCGATCGAGGTGCCCGCCGAGGCGTCCGGCCCGCCAGCGGAGGCGCTCGAGGAGAGCCGCCGGCTCGGCTTGGAGGGCATCGTGGCGAAGCGTCCCGATTCGTCATACCGGCCGAGTGCACGGTCGGCGGACTGGGTGAAGCTGAAGGTCACCACGACGCACGAGGTGGTCATCGGCGGGTACCGCCGGGGCATCGGCACGCGCACGGGGCGCATCCGCTCGCTCCTCGTCGGCATCCCCGGCGAGCACGGGCTCGAATACGCGGGCCGCGTCGGCAGCGGTCTGCGCGAGTTGCAGGCCGAGCGGCTCCTCTCCGAACTCGATGCACGCCGCCAGGAGACGTCGCCGTTCGTGGAGGTGCCGGCGGCGGATGTCGCGGACGCGGTGTGGGTGCGGCCCGAGCTCGTCGGCGAGATCGAGTTCGGCGAGTGGACCCGCACCGGAGTGGCGCGGCATCCACGGTGGCGTGGACTCCGGCCCGACAAGTCACCCGACGAGGTCGCTCTCGAACAGTGAGAACGCGCGCCGAGTGCCCCGCGTCCGCGGGGTACTCTATATCGTGGGCACTCTCTACTACGGCGAATCCGGCACGCCGATCGGCATCGACGACCGCGCGCTCGCGCACCTCAAGGTCGCCATCACCACCAAGCTCCGTCGCGGCGAGAGCTTCACGCTGTCGTGGCAGCACCCCGCAGACCAAGCTCGTGGGCGCAGCACGCTGTGGCTGCATCCGTCGATCGCGCTGCGCTTCGTGTTCGACGACCCCGAGATGCCCGAGCTCAGCCGCGACTGGGTCGAGGAGCTCATGCGCTCGGCGAACAGCACGGGCGGCATCATGCTCGTCGAGGAGCACATCGACACCGACCACCTGGCGGACGCGCGGTCCGAACCCGTCACCGGCTGATCGTTTCAGCCGTCTTCCCCATCCTCGACGAGGAGGGCGAGGAGCGCACGTTCGCGCTCGCCGCGCCGTGAGATGAGCCGACCGCGCTCGTACTCCGCGAACACGCGAGGGTCGATGTAGCTCGCCTTCGCGACGGCCGGCGTATTGCCGAGCACTGTGCTCGCACGCTCGATCGCCTCCCGGATGGCGCGCCCGCGTGCCCGGGCCGTGCTCTCGAGGCCGAGGTCGGCGAGCCGGTCGGCTGCGGCGATCGTGCCGCGCAGCGTGCGGAAGTCCTTCGCGGTGAACCCGCCGCCGGTGCGGGCCCGGATGTCCTCGTTCACGTCCACGGGGAGGGCCGGCCGCATGCGACGCCGCTCCCACCAGGCGTAGAGCCGCGCAGCCGCCGACCGCTCCGCCGCGCGCTGCACGAACGCGGCGAGCGATGGATCGACGACCCGCACCTCCTGTGCGATGCCGCCCTTGGCCCGGAACCGGAAGCGGACCGTCGCGTCGTCGTCGAGGGCGGCGTTGCGCACGAGCAGGGTCGTGAGGCCGCGGCTCTTGAAGCCGGCGAGCGACTCCTCCGAGCCGATGCGGATGGCGCCGAGGTCGAGCGTGCGGAACGCCGCGGCGAGCACCCGCTCACGAGGCAGCTCGTCGCGGGAGAGGTCTCGTCGCACGCCGCGGCGAGCGAGCGGGAGCGCCTCGGCGAGCGCCGTCATGCGGAGGAACTTCTCGGCGTCCTGCCGCTCGCGCCACACGGGGTGGTAGAGGTACTGGCGTCGACCCGCCGCGTCGACCCCGACGGCGAGGATATGCGCGTTCGGGGCATCCGCGATCCACACGTCCTCCCACGCTGGCGGCACCGCAAGGTCGGCGATGCGCGCGCGTTCGGCGCGGCCGGCCGTTCCGCCGTCGGTGTGCACGTACGTGAAGCCGGGTCCGCGCCTCACCCGGGTGAACCCGGGTGAGAAATAGGGTTCGACCCGTTTGAGGCGCGGCATCCGCGGCTCAGTGGTTGCGCAGTGCCGAGATGAGCTCGGACTTGCGCATGCTGCTGTACCCGCTGAGGCCGAGCTCCTTGGCCCGCTTCTTCAGCTGGTCGACGGTCCAGTCGTCGTAGTCGCCGGCCTTGCCGCCCTTGCGGCCGACGCTGCTGCGGCCACGGCTGGCGGCGGCGTTCGAGACGCGCGCGGCCTTCTCCTTCGACGCGCCGTCCTTGCGGAGCTCCTCGTAGAGCTTCGGGTCCTTCAGCGACGAGTTCCTGCGTCCCGGCATGGCGTTCCTCCCTATCCTGTGTGCGCTTCCCGATCCGGCTTCGCTTGGTCGTGTGGCGTGTCAGAGTCCGCGGCCGCCGGTGACCGGCACGACCGCGCCCGACACGTAGGACGCGTCGTCGGACGCCAGGTAGACGTAGGCGCCCGCGAGCTCCGCCGGCTGCCCGGCGCGGCCGAGCGGCGTGTTGCGGCCGAACTCCGGCAGATGGTCGGGCCAGCCCGTCGACGGGATCAGCGGCGTCCAGATCGGTCCCGGGGCGACGGCGTTCACTCGGATGCCGCGTGGTCCGAGTTCCTCCGCCAGCGCCTTCGTGAACGCAACCAGCGCCGCCTTCGTCATGGCATAGTCCACCAGCTCGGTCGACGGGTCGAAGCCCTGGATCGACGTCGTCGTGATGATGCTCGAGCCGGCGTCCATGAGCGGGACGGCCGCACGCGCGAGGAACACCGGCGCGAACAGGTTCACCTGAACAACCGCCTCGAAGTCCGCCGTCGGGATCTCGTCAATGCCGCCCCGGTTGCGCTGGTGCGCCGCATTCAGCACGAGCAGGTCGATTCCGCCGAATGCCTGCTCGGTGTACTCGACGAGTTCCTTGCAGTGCTGCTCGCTGCGCAGGTCTCCGGGCAGCAGCAGTGGGTCGCTGCCGGCATCCGTTATCCAGCTCGCGGTCTCCTCTGCGTCGACCTGTTCGCTCGGCAGGTAGGCGATCGCCACCTTGGCGCCCTCTCGGGCGTAGGCGATGGCCACGGCACGGCCGATTCCCGAATCGCCGCCCGTGATGAGGGCTCGACGCCCCTCGAGGCGACCGTTGCCGCGGTAGCTGTACTCACCGTGGTCGGGCTGGGGGGCCATGCGATCGGTGAGCCCGGGAGGCGTCTGTTCCTGGCGGGGGAAGGGATCCGTCGTGTGCTTCGTGGTCGGATCGGTGAGCGGTTCACTGGTCATCTGGAACTCCAACGGTCCCGTGCCACGCTACGCGTGCGCATCCGGCGCGGCAGGGGGTTGACAGGTGCCATCGCCCGACCACCGCCGCGGTGCGCGACGCCGCACGCCGCTGGGAGCGGGATCGCAGATCCCTCGGGATCCGCGCGATCATGCGGATCGAAGGGTCGGCGCGGGTACCATGCCCCGAGAACGGGGGTCAACCCCTAGTCACCTGCGGACGGTCGCCAATACCGTCGGAGACACGAGACGTACCCTCGTCTCCTGGTTCCGCCCGGCCAACGGGTGGGGCCGCCGTCCGCCTCGTCACCACGAGTGCGGATCATGTGAAGGAGAGATCATGAACATCCTCGTCGCCATCATCGCCATCGCGGCCATTGTCCTGCTCATCACGGGCGGCGTCGTTCCCACGCTCAACTTCCTGCTGTGGGTGGGCCTCGCGCTCCTGGTGATCGCGGTCATCGTGTTCCTCGTG
This sequence comes from Agromyces bauzanensis, assembly GCF_014645655.1. Lineage (GTDB taxonomy): Bacteria > Actinomycetota > Actinomycetes > Actinomycetales > Microbacteriaceae > Agromyces > Agromyces bauzanensis. The sequence goes on from NZ_BMMD01000014.1 coordinate 29,885, forward strand.
CGCTACATCGGCGGGAACCGGACGGTGTGATCCCCGGAGCAGGTGCTTTCGAGCGGGCGGCCCTCGGGCCGCCCGCTCTTGCGCGCGGGGCGGCCGAAGGTCCCGTCCCGCCCTCGCGCGAGGGGCGTATGCTCGATCCGTGGGCACGCTGTATTACGGGGACTCCGGAACGCCGATCGGCATCGAAGATCGGGCGCTCGCGCATCTGAAGATCGCGATCACCACCAAGCTGCGGCGCGGCGAGAGCTTCACGCTGTCGTGGCAGCACACGGAGGATCAGCCCCGAGGCCGTAGCACGCTCTGGCTGCATCCGTCCATCCCGCTGCGGTTCGTGTTCGACGAACCCGAGGCGCCAGAACTCAGCCGCAGCTGGATCGAGGAGTTGATGCGGTCGGCCAACAGCACCGGTGGTGTGCAGCTCGTCCCCGAGCACCTCGACACCGATCCGATCGCCACGACGCCCGACCAGCCGGTGCAGGTCGGCGTCGACGTGCAGGAGGTCAGCAAGTCCCGCGGCGACGGCAAGGCTCACGGCGGCCGTAGCAAGGAGAACGAGACGCAGACCGCATAGGCCTGCGTCCCGTTCAGCTCGTCATCGGGCGTCGAGCGGCGCCCTCATCGTCAGAGGTTCAGGTCGGGGTCGGTCCCGAGCGTGCCGGTCGTTCCCGTGGTGCCCGTCGTGCGGGTCGTTCCCGGAGTCGGGCGTGCCTCGCCGCCGTGGACCTCGCCCCGCCAGGCACCCGTCGGTGCTCGGCGGTGCTCGACGAACTCCTTGAACCGCTTGAGGTCGCTCTTCACCTGCAGGTCGTCCAGCCGCAGTGCGGCGCCCGCGTGCTCGACGAAGCCCTCCGGCTCCCACTCGATCTCCAAGTCGACCTGCGTCTCGTCAGCGCCCTTGGGGGTGAACTCGACGCGACCACGGTGCATGACTCCGCCGCCGAGGCTGCGCCACGCGACATGGTCGTCGGGCACCTGGTCGCCGATCTCGGCATCGAACTCGCGCTTCACACCGCCGATCGACACGACCCAGTGGGTCAGCGAGTCATCGATCTGCTTCACGGAGTCGACGCCACCGAGGAACTCGGGGAACGACTCGAACTGGGTCCACTGGTCGTACGCGACGCGCACGGGGACGTCGACCTCGATCGACGCGTTCAGGGTCGTGCTCATGGTGATCCTCCGTTCCGGACACCACGTCGGTGTCCGCCAGCCACGGTAGGCAGCCGCGTCGTCACCTGGCGAGGGGGTTGCCTCGTCGGGAACCGGCTGCTAGACGGGAGGTGGGCACTGGAAGGGGGATGCGATGGGCAGCGGGAGCGGAACGGAGCACCTGGCGAACGGATCCGAGCGCGTGGCGATCGAGCGGTGGTGGCCGCACCTCTCGATCGAGTCGAAGCACCGCCTCCTGGCGGCGCTCGATGCCGCGATCGACGAGAAGACCGCGGCGGAGATCGAGTCGGTCACTGGCGCAGGCGCGCCCGCACGGTTGTCGGGGGCCGAGCAGCAGTTCGTGCGGACGCAGGTCGAGCCGGTCGACTGAGGCTCACTCGTCGATCGGGTCGTCCTCGTCGGGCTCGGGCACGAACTGCAGTCCGGCGGTGCTGTTCGCCGAGAGCAGGAGCTGCTCGATCCACAGCCGGTTGAGCTTGGGCGGCCGATTGCCGCTGAACACGAACTGCAGTGGGATCGACTCGTGCAGCCAGATCGTCGTACGACCACTGCCCTTCTCGACGCCGTGCTCCCAGGTCATGGAGAAGCTCTCGGAACGGCGGAGCTTGTTGAGGACCGCCACCCTCAGGTGTGCGAGCGTGCGGTCGTCGATCTCGAGCTCGCGCGACGAGGAGTTGTAGATGAACTTGCCCATGGCGAGACTCTAGCCGCCCAGCCTCAGATGACGTGGCCGTCCGGGTCGAGCGGGTCGGCCGTCTCGCGACTCGGCGCCCGCGGGTCGAGCGGGTCGACGGATCGGGTCCCCGCGTCCGGGTCGGAGAGCACCGTGCCCTCGTATCCGACAGGTGGCGGCACATCGCGCGCGATGTGCCGCGCGTCGGTCTCGGCTGTGATGGCGTCGGGTCCGCCCTCCGTCGTCGGCCCGGGAGAACCGATCGACTTCTCCATGGTGGTGCTCCTTCCATTGCGCGGATGCCTCGTCGCATCCGCTTCCCTCAAGCTACGCCGCCGAGCTCGTCGCGGTCAGACCTCGACGGCGTGGGGCGGAGTCGCTCAGCAGGAAGCCGCCGGCCCGACTGAAGCCGCAGGCCCGCGTTAGGCTGGCCGGCGTGGGGCATCCGCAGGTCGTCGATCCGGAGCATCCGCTCATCGAGCGGGTGCGGCGGATCTGCTTCGAGTTGCCCGAGGTGGTCGAGGTCGAGGCGTGGGGCCGACCGACCTTCCGGGCGGCGAAGCCGATCTTCGTGCACGTCGCGGCGACGGCCGAGAATCCGTTCTCGATCGTCGTGAAGACCGACCCTCAGGAGCACCTCGCCCTCCTCGAGGAGGGTCGGTTCTACGGGGTGCCCTACTACGGCCGCGCGCGTTGGGTGGGCACCGACCTCGATGCTCGACACACCGACTGGCAGCTCCTCGCCGAGCTCATCGAGACGTCGTACCGTCAGGTCGCGAACCGGCGTCAGCTCGTGGCGCTCGACGCCCTGCGGCCGGAACACGCCGGCTGAGAAGCTCGGGCGCCGTCGATTGGCGCCCGACCCGCGTCTGGGATAGAGTGTCGGGGTTGCCGGTGGTGCACGAGAGTGCCCGGCGACAAGCCATGCGCCCGTAGCTCAACGGATAGAGCATCTGACTACGGATCAGAAGGTTGGGGGTTCGAATCCCTCCGGGCGCACACTGGTTGAGACAGTACGAAGGGGCTCGCGAAAGCGGGCCCCTTCTGTATTCCCTGGCACCGGGCCCGCAGAAGGGCGGGCGTCGGAATGGGGGTGCGCGCACGCCGCGACATCCGGATGCTCGCTGGGAATCCGCCGAGTATCGGCGTGCCTCGTCGAATCCGCCGATGGTGAATGGCTATGCGCCCGGATATGCTCGGCACACGTCTGATGCCCGTGATCGAGAGTTCGGATATGAGGGGTGCGCGGGCCGGGGGTGACTCGGCATCGTCAAGAGGGATGGACCGTCGGCGAGGGCGCGCGGCCGGATCTCGGATGGCCGGTGGTGGGGGACACGATCGGCAGTTCGTCGTACCCGCGATGAGGGGCGGGCGCCTCATCCGACGCACGTACGCGCTGCTCATCGCCTTCGCGATCACGATCGTCATCTTCCACGAGTTCACCTCGCAGTTCGGTATCAGGCACGACGGGTCGCGGATGCCCGGGTTCGCGTTGCACGGGGAGGATGTCGTCTGGGCGCTCCCAGCCATCGCGATGGGCGCCGCCATCGGCGCGGGACTCGTCGTGGCATCGGGTTCGCGAACCGGGGTCTCGGTGATCGAACGCCTGAACCTGCCGGGCCTGGGACGCGATTCCCGGGCCCGATCCATCGGACTGGTGTGGGGTGCGATCGCCGTGCTCGCGGTGCACTTCACAGGCGCGGCGTTCGACGTGGTGCCCGGAGGACCCGCGGTCGTGGCGGTGGCGCTCGGATCCGCGTTGGGGTTCGGCACGTACCGGTTGCACCGGCACGCCATGGAGCACGAGGCGTACCGCACGTTCAACCTCGTGGCGATGCTGCTCGCGACCGGCAGCCTCGCCAGCATGAGCATCACGCCCACGGGCGAATGGTGGACTCGCAACTTCAGCACGCTGGGCACCTCCGACGACATCGCCGCCGCGTGCTTCAACGTCGCCGTGATCCTCTCGGGCGCCGGCATGGCGGGAATGTCGGCGAGCCTCACCCGAGCGCTGCTGGCGCCGCGGTTCGGTGTGCGCCGGGGCGGCCTGATCACGATGCGGGCGCTCATCGTCGTGATCGGCGTGAGCCTCATGGGTGTGGGCCTCATGCCGATCGACGGGCCGACCGATTTGCACAACGCGGCCGCCCTGAGTGCGGCCGCGGCCTTCGCCGTGCTCTGCGTGGGCGTGCAGGCGTGGGCCCGATCGCTCCCACGCGAGCTGGTCGCGGCCTCGTACGCGTCGATCGGCCTCGAGGTGACCGCGATGGTGCTCTACGACGTCGTCGGCGTCTTCAACCTCACGGTGTTCGAGGTCGTGGCCTTCGCACTCGTCTTCGCCTGGCTCATCGCGCTCGTGGCCATCACCCACGCGAACCCCGATGATCCGGATGCCGCGGGCCGCCGTCACCTCGCCCCCACTCGTCAGGCGCCGCACCCGGGTGCATCGCACGACGCCGCGGCGGGTCGGACGAGACCGGCGACCCGCAGCGGGGGCACTCCGACACGCCGGCCCCCCGCCCGCTCCGCGCGCCGCTCGGGCGCGCTCCGCGACGTGCAGCGCGCGCTGCGGCGGGCAGGCGACGGCGCGGACGAACCCCCTGGACCTGGATGATCATGGTGCCGCTATCGTCGTAACGGGTGTGTCGCATCATGGAGCGGCCCCAGCCGGAGGCATCCGACGACCGGACAGGAGTTCTCGTGACCCACATCACGATCGACCGCAACGAGGCGGCGAACCGCTACGAGCTGAAGCTCGACGGCGAGCTCGGGGGATACGCGGAGTATCGCACCAGCCCGGGCCGCATCACGTTCACCCACACAGTGGTCTTCCCCGAGCACGAGGGCAAAGGGCTCGGCAGCCGCATCGCCAAGCACGTGCTCGACGAAGCGGTCGCCCGAGGTGACGTCATCGTGCCGAGGTGTCCGTTCATCTCGGCGTACTTGCGTCGCCATCCGGGCGTCTACGACGACTCCGTCTCTTGGCCCTGATCCGCCGCGCCGCCCGACGACCGCGCGGCGGCGAGCGTCTCCTGCCCCTCATTCTGGGCGGTGCACGCCCGGGCGGGCCGCGATTACGATTCGAGCAACCCGAGTCGGCCCGACCCGACGGGTTCGCCCCGCACCGGCGAGCCCGGGTATCGACTCCGGTCGCTCCCTCGGGAAGTCCTCGTCGAGCTCAGTTCGGGTCGCTCGGCGGGAAATGGCCTCCTTGGGGCCGCGGTGGGGTGGGAGGTAGGGTTCCCGCCCCACCGTTCCGCTCCTCGTCAGGGGCGCTCGCGTGCACCGCCGTCGGCAACTGGGGTCGAGCCGTCGGCGAGCTCTGGTCCGACCGAACGCCGCAGGCGATCGCAGAGATCGATGAGCTCACGCAGCTCCTGGTCGTCGAGCGCATCGCCGACGTGTCGGGTGATCGCGTTCGTGTGGGTGAGGGCCACGCGGCGGAAGAGCGCGAACCCCTCCTCGGTGAGCGCCACGATCGTGCCGCGACCGTCGGCGGGGTCGGGGGTCTTCGCCACGAGCCCGCGTCCCGCGAGTCGGTCGACGAGCCGGCTCACGCTCGGTTGCGTGATGAGTACCGAGCGATTGAGGTCCTTGAGTCGGAGGCGCCTCCCCGGCGCCCGCGAGATGTTGAAGAGCACGTCGTACTCGTTCAGCGAGATGATGTCGCTCGGGAACTCGGCTGCCAGGGCGCGGAGGATCGTGACCTGCGCGCGGAACAGCGACTCCCATGCGGCGACCGTGAGTGCGCGATCGGCCACTCGTGCTCCCCTCGATGTCGTTCGCCGGATCAGCGGACGTGATCCAAGGATAGGGAACCTTCTCCGGGAACGGTTGAGGGCCGGTCGTAGAGGCTGACGACCGGCCCTCTCCCTTGCACCAAGAGTGTCCTGCAATCACATTCCGCACCAACCGCCACAGCAAACAGCCGGTGCACAACCGAATATATAACGGATCGGTAACGGCGTCTAGTTATCGTTCTGTGATTTTTCTGACGAATTGCGGGCTGCTTGAAATCGCGACGTTTCTTGCCCTGCCGGCCGCCAATAGGTGACTATCGTGAGCACGCGATTCCGCATCCCGGAGAGCAACGTCGTCACGGGGCCGCTCACCGCCGCATCCAAGCCGCTCGCCGTGACGTCGGCCGCGACCGTGGGGGCTTTCGTGCTGATCTTCGTCATGCTGCACGCGATCGAGCCCGAGTTCGACCCGTCGTGGCGGTTCATCAGCGAGTACCAGCTGGGTGGGTGGGGGTGGCTGATGTCCCTCTCCTTCGTCTGCCTCTCCGTCAGTGCGACGACGCTGCTGCTCGCCGTGCGATCGCAGATCCGCACGGTGGGCGGCCGCATCGGCCTCGGCCTCCTCGCACTCAGCGCGGTCGCCTTTTCTGGTTTGCGGGGATCTACCGTACCGATTCGCTACTCGCCGACACCCCGAGCACAACGGGCATGATCCAAAGCACCGCGGCCGCCGTGGGCGGCGTCGTGCCGCTGGCGGCCTACCTCATCGCGTGGAGCCTGGCCCGCAACATCGCCTGGCGGGCGTATCGCCGGGCCCTGTGGTGGGTCACCGCGCCGGCGATCATCGGCGCGGTCGCGAGCGACGCAGGCGTCGTGCCCACTGAATCGGTCACGACAACAGCGGACCGAGCCGCGCCGCCCCGTCCCTGAGCTCGTCGAGCAGCCGGCCCGGATGCTCCACCCGCTCCTTCGCGGTGCAGAGGCTGAGCGACGCCACGAGCCGCCCGTCGCCATCGCGGATCGGGAAGGCGAGGCATCCGCGTGCCGGATCGAACGAGCCGGTCTGCACGGCGAACCCGCGCGCGATCGTCTCGGCCACGAAGCCGTCGCCGGCGTCGGCGTCGGCTTCACGACGCAGGTCGGCGAGCAGCAACCTGCCCATCGCCGAGCTCTCGAGCTCGCGACTCAGTCTCGAAGCGTCGGTGAGCCGGTAGTCGGGATCCTCATCCAGGATGCGCAGAGCCGTCCCAGCATAGCCCACGAGGTGAACCCCGCCCCGGAGGTGCTCCCGCACCGACGCCACGATGTCGCGCACCGCCTGCGGCGGTCGGGGCGGTGCGACCACGTGCACCAGCTCCGCGACCTTGCGTCCGAGCGCGAACCCCGACAGGTCGCCGAGGCGCACGAGGTACTCCTCCTGCACGAGCAGGTTCAGCAGGCGATAGGCCGTGGCCCGCGACATCCGCAGGTTCGCCGAGATCTCGCGGGCGGTGATGCCGGGGCCGCAACGGGCGACCTCCTCGAGCACCGTGAACGCGCTGTGGATCGCCTTGGGCTGCCGCGCGTGCAGCCCGCTCTCCACGGCCCCGCGTTCACCGGCCACGGCGATCCGCCGGCCCCGCGTCGTCGACCCACTCCGCCTCGGGGATCCCGCCCAGCACGTCACCGGCGACGGCATGGTCGTAGACCCCGATGGCATGGCGCAGCCACGGGCGGCGCAGCAGGCGCGCCCAGTAGACGGCGATCCCGGCGGCGAGCAATGCGAGGAAGCCCCAGACCCCGAACGCGCGGGCGCCGTGGCTCTCCTCGGCGAGGTAGAGCAGCACGACGCCGCTCAACGCGACCGCGGCGACCGCGGCCTTGATCGCCGGCCACCAGCCGAGCTCGCCGATCTGGTGCAGGAACACGGGCGCCGCGACGCACGCGAGCACGTAGGCGAGGATGTACCCGGCCGCGGCGAAGATGATGAGCACGGTCATGGCGGTCCACACGCTCCCCGTGAGGAACACTACCGCCAACGGCACCACGATCACGACGGGCAGGGCCACCAGGGTCGCGACGAGCGGCGTGCGGTATCGCGGATGCGTCGTGCCGAGCGCCGGCGGCAGCAGACCCTCGCGGCCCATCGAGAACAGCACGCGTACCAGCGCGGTCGACGACGCGACCGCGCACGCAATCAGCGAGGTCGCGATGCTGACATCGAGCACGAGGCCCGCCCACGGCACGCCGAATGCCGCAGCCAGGTCGTTCGCGGGCGAGGCGCTCGAGGCGGGATCCAGTCCGGCGACGTCGAACCCGACCGTCTGCGCCGCCGCGGCGCCGAGGTACACGACGCCCGACACGAGCACGGTCCAGCTGATCGCCCTGGGGATGTTCGCGAACGGGCGCTTGGCCTCGACGCCGAGCGCCGCCGAGCTCTCGAATCCCACGAAGGCCGTGATGGCGAGCGTCGCGGCGACGGCGAAGCCCTGGGGGTCGAATGGGGCGTCCTGGCGCAGGAGCACGGGCAGCCGGTCGGCGTTCGACGCGATGACGGCGACGATGAGCGCCACGATGAGGGTGACGCTGGTCGCCTCCACGAGCAGTGTCACGCGGGTGGAGAGACGGATGCCGCGGGCGAGCACGACCAGGCAGAGGGCGCCGAGCGCGACGATCGACCCGGCCGCGAGCAGCATCGGGTCGATCGCGACGGGGAGGAGCCGCGCGACGAGGAGCACGAGATGGTACCCCGCGCCGGCGAGGGCGAACATCGCGATGAAGCCGTAGCCGATGAGGAGCCCGACGCCGGCGACGAACGCCGCGGCGCTGCCGAGTCCGCGTGCCACGAAGGTGTAGAGCGAGCCCGTCGCAGCCATGCGCCGGGTGAACTCGTTGATGGTCGACGCGGTGAGAAGGGCGATCACGAGCGCCGCGGCGAGCGCGGGGAGGCTCATGCCGCCCGCGAGGGCCGAGACGAGCAGCGGCGTGGTGAACGCGGCGCCGGCTGGCGCCACCGCCGACACCGACTGGGCGAGCACGTCGGCGAATCCGACGCTGCGGCGCGCGAGCCCCGCGAGCGGCGAGCGGTCGGCGAGCCCGGCGACGGGCTCGGGCCGGGCGATCGCGCGCGCGAGTGCATCCATGCCGTGGTCCCTTCGCTGGTCGGGGGAGGGAGTCGATGGTACGTGCCGCCAGTTTCGTGCAGCTCGCGGGTGTGTTTCGAGCGCGTGACCGCGAAATGAGACGGGCGGGGAGGCATCCGTCTCACTCGTCGTGCGGCACACTTCACGACCGGTGCACGTCGAGGCAACACCGGCCCGGAAGGCTTGCGGAACTCCCATTCCCGTCCACGCAGGAGCTGACATGACCGCAACCAACCAGTCGCCCGGCGTCTCCGCCGGTACCGACCGAACCCCGCACGGGCGCACCCTCACCGGGTCGCTCGGCGTCACCGCCATCGTGTTCATGGTGGTCGCCGCCGCCTCGCCGCTCACCGTCGTCGGCGGCGCGGCGCCGCTCGGCATCCTCCTCGGCAACGGCGTCGGATTCCCGGCGATGTACGCGATCTCGGCCGTCGTGCTGTTGCTGTTCTCCGTCGGCCTCGCGACCATGGCGAAGCACGTGCCGCGCCCCGGCGCGTTCTTCACGTTCGTCGGCTACGGCCTCGGACGCCCGATGGGCCTCGCCACGGCCTACCTCGCCCTGCTGACGTACACGACCATCCAGGTTTCGGTCTACGGCTATCTCGGGTACATCCTCGAGGTGACCATCGCCGGCCTCGGCGGACTCGACCTGCCCTGGTACCTCTATGCGCTCGCGATGATCGGCGCGGTCGGCATCCTGGGCTACCGCCACATCGAACTCAGCTCGAAGGTGCTCGGCGTGCTCCTCGTCGGCGAGATTCTCATCGTGCTCGCGCTCGTGGCGGCGGTGGTGTTCTCCGGTGGCGCGGAGGGTCTTTCGCTCGCCCCGTTCGAGCCGGCGAACGTCGTGTCGGGCGCTCCCGGCGTGGGGCTCATGTTCGCGATCGCGGCGTTCATCGGGTTCGAGGCGACCGCGATCTTCCGCGACGAGGCCAAGGACCCGAGCCGCACCATCCCCATCGCCACCTACGTGGCGGTCATCGGCATCGGGATCTTCTACACGCTCGCCACGTGGGGGCTCGTCATGGCCTGGGGGCCGAGCGAGGTCGTCGACGTGGCCGCGCAGGACCCGGGCGCGATGGTGATCATCACGACCCTGAACTACCTCGGCCCCATCGGCGAGATCGTCATCAACATCCTGCTCATCACGAGCATGTTCGCGTGCGTGCTCTCGTTCCACAACGTCATCACGCGCTACCAGCACTCGATGTCGGCCGCGGGCGTGCTGCCGCACCGGCTCGGCGACGTGCACCACAAGCACCTCTCGCCGTACACGTCGTCGCTCGTGCAGACGATCACGGCCGGCGTGTTCGTGATCGCCTTCGCGGTGCTCGGCCTCGACCCGGTGCTGCAGGTATTCACGTGGTTCGCCGGCGTCGCGACCCTCGCCATCGCGATCCTCATGGCCATCACGAGCATCGCCGTGATCGTGTACTTCACCCGCAAGCGGCGCGGCGTCGCGAGTCTCTGGCACACGGTGATCGCGCCGGCGCTCGGACTCGTCGGACTCGTCGGTTCGGCGGTCGTCATCACGGCGTACTTCCCGATGCTCGTCGGCGACGTCGACGCCACGGGCGTGCCGACCTTCGGCGCACTGAGTCTCTCGCTCATCGCGGTCATCCTCCTCGTGCCGGTCGCCGGCTATGTGCAGGCGCTCCTGCTCAAGGCGCGCGACCCGCAGGCCTACGAACGCATCACGGCGGCCATCGGCGGGTGACGCGGACGGGGCATCCGATGCAGGGCGGATGCCCCGACCGCGCCCCCGCGACCCCGCCCGCGCACCCCGACCCCAACCGATCGAAGGAACCACGCATGACCATCCTGGACCCCGTCGCCGCACCGTCCGCCACCGCGCCGAGCGACGCGCACCCGCTCTCGAGCCTCACCGCCGACGAGTTCCTGCGCGTGCGCGACATCGTCTCGGCCGCGCCCGACTTCACCCCGACCACGCGCTTCGCGTACGTGGGGCTCGACGAGCCGCACAAGCGCGAGGTGCTCGCCTGGCAGGACGGCGACGGGCCGCTGCCCGAGCGCCGTGTACGCGCGCTGCTGCTCGACATGGCCACGGGCCGCTCCACCGACGGCATCGTGTCGCTCACGAGCGGCGAGATCGTCTCCACGTTCGAACTCGACGGCTCGCACGGCCAGCTTCCCGTGCTGATCGAGGAGTTCGAGGCCATCGGCGAGATCGTCGCCGCCGATCCGCGTTGGGTCGACGCGCTCGCGCTGCGCGGCTGCACCCCCGACAACGTGGTGTGCGTGCCGCTGTCAGCGGGCTACTACGGCCACCCCGAGGAGGAGGGCCGCCGCATCCTGCGCGTGCTCGCCTTCCGGCAGGACCACCCCGGCGACCACCCGTGGGCGCACCCCGTCGACGGCCTGTCGGCCTACGTGGATGCCGCGAACCGCGAGGTCACCCGCATCGTCGACGCGGGCATCATGGAGATCCCGGCCGAGAGCGGCAACTTCGACGACCCCGTCGTGCAGGGCGAGCCGCTCACGACGCTGAAGCCCATCGTGATCACGCAGCCTGAGGGCCCGAGCTTCACGGTCGACGGCGAGTGGGTGTCATGGGCGAACTGGCGCTTCCAGGTCGGCTTCGACACGCGCGAGGGCCTGGTGCTTCGCCAGCTGTCGTTCACGGATGCCGGCGAGGAGCGCCCGATCATCTACCGTGCGTCGATCAACGAGATGCTCGTGCCCTACGGCGACCCGTCGCCCGTGCGGTTCTGGCAGAACTATTTCGACACGGGGGAGTACCTGTTCGGCCGATTCACGAATACGCTCGCCCTCGGCTGCGACTGCGTCGGCGAGATCAGGTACTTCGATGCGGTGCTCGCCGACGAGCTCGGCAACCCGTTCACGATCGAGAACGGCATCTGCATGCACGAGGAGGACTACGGCACCCTCTGGAAGCACTCCGACATGTTCACCGGATCGAACGAGGTGCGCCGCTCCCGTCGCCTGGTGATCAGCTTCTTCACCACCGTCGGCAACTACGACTATGGGTTCTTCTGGTACCTCTACCTCGACGGCACCATCGAGTGCGAGGCGAAGCTCACGGGCATCCTGTTCACGTCGGCATATCCCGGCCTCGACGCAGACGGCAACGACTACCCGTTCGCGAGCGAGGTGGCACCCGGCCTCGGCGGGCCGTACCACCAGCACCTGTTCAGCGCGCGGCTCGACATGATGGTCGACGGCCTGTCGAACGCGGTCGACGAGGTCGATGTCGCGCGCGTGCCGATGGGCGCGGGCAACGAGCACGGCAACGCCTTCACCAAGCAGGTCACGCGGCTCACGAGCGAGCAGGGTGCCGGGCGAGTGGCGGATGCCTCGGTCTCGCGTGCCTGGTTCATCTCGAACACCGAGCGGCGCAATCGCATGGGCCGGCCGACGTCGTACGCGCTCTACCCGACCGAGTCGCCGGTGCTGCTCGCCGACGAGGCCTCGTCGATCGCGAAGCGCGCCGAGTTCGCCACGAAGCACCTGTTCGTCACGCAGTACGACCCCGCAGAGCGCTACGCGGCGGGCGACTTCGTGCACCAGAACCCCGGGGGCGACGGCATCACAGCGTTCACGGCGGGCGACCGCCCCATCGACGGCGAGGACATCGTGGTCTGGCACACGTTCGGGCCGACGCATTTCCCGCGACCCGAGGACTGGCCCGTCATGCCCGTCGACTACGCGAAGTTCACGCTGAAGCCGCACGGGTTCTTCGGGAGGAACCCCGCGCTCAACATCCCGGCCCCGGGTGCCGCGGCGCACTGCGCACCCGGTGGACACGCGGGTCAGGACCATGCTGAGCACCCCGGGCACGCGGGTCACGACCACGCGGAGCACGGCGGCCACGGCCTCGACGACCACGGCCACTAGGACCTGCAGATGGTCGAGGTGCTCCACCTCGCCGCGGTGCTCCCCGCCACCATCGGGCTCTGCTGCGCGGTCGGCGACCGCCGCGGCAGGGCCCGATCGGTCGTGCCCGCGGTGGCGATGCTCGCGGCGATGCTCGCGATGTCGGCGGGCTGGCCGCTGGTGCCGCCGCTCGTGTGGTCGGCGCTGCTCCTCGCTCTGGGCATCGCCGGAGCGTTCGGCCTTCGGAGGCGCACGACCGGTGACGCAGCGGCAGCATCCCACGGGCGCCACATGCAGCTGCACCGCGCGCTCGGCCTGGTGGTGAGCGCGGGACTGCTCGTCGTCTCGATCGCAGCGCACGGCGGCACCGCGGCATCCGCCCACGCCGGCCACGCCGCTCTCTCACCGCCGGTCGTGGCCGCGCTCGGCGGTGCGGCCGGCTTCGTCGCGTACACGCTATGGCTCATCCCGAGGTCGCTGTGGCGCCGTTTACCCGTCGTGGGCGTCGTCGAGGCGTCCGCGATGGGCCTCATGACCGGCGTGATGGCGATCGTGCCGCTCATCGGTTAGGGCTGGCCTCGGCGCGACACACCCGCCGAGACCCTCCCGTGCGACCGCGCGGGGTCGGAGGGGCGCTTCCTCGCCTTCGACCCCGCGCCGGATCCCCTCAGATCATTCGGTCACCGTGAAGATCCACAGGCCGCTGTCGCGATCGCTGCCCAGGATGTAGGTGCGACCGTCCTCTCCGATGAAGGCCTGCACGCCCCAGAAGTCGTTGCCTGCCTCATCGAGGTACCCGCCCACCTCCACGAGCTGGCAGTCACCGGTGTCGGCCGGCGGGTTCGCCGGGTCGTAGGGCGCACCGCCGCACATGATCTGAATGGAACGGAGACCGCCCGAATAGTACGAGAGATATGCCAGCGACGCGTCCTGCGGATCGGTCGCAACCTCGTGCACGCTGAGGTCCCCGAATCCGAAGGCGTAGTCCGGGTCGTGAGCCTCATCGATCGCGTAGGTGTCCAGTTCCTCGAGCGACATCCGATCGAACAGGTGCACGTAGCCCCATCCGTCGAACACCGAGCCCACCTGGATCCGCTCGCCGATCTGCCCGATGGCGATGTCCTCCGGGTAGGTCCACTGGGCCGGGTCGAACGGCGGCTCGTTGAACAGCTTGTGGAACGCGTCGTGAGTGGTGCAGACCGCGACGATGGGGTCGACGAAGGCACCGGAGCCGCAGAACGCGTCATCGGGGGTGACGTGCCGCTGGACGAACAGCACCGCGTCCCAGCCTACGAGCGCCGCCTCGTGCGCCTTCTCACCTGGGAAGCAGGCTCCTTCGGGTGCGCTCGGGTCGCCGGTCGGGCCACGCTGGAGCACGAGGATCTGCTCGTCACCGGGCTGCAGCAGGTCGAGGTAGCCGGGCACGTCCTCGGGGCTCGGCACCGGAGCCGAAGTCGGGCACCCGTAGCCGCCGTACACGACCGGGCCGCTGAGGGTCAGGTCATCCAGGTACGCGGGCGGCTGTCCGCCGGGCACGATCACGGACGGATACTCGCCCTGGAACGCGCCACTCGTGATCTCGAGCGCGTCGGTCCGGTGCGGCGCGAAGTCCTCGTCGGTGCCGATGAAGAACGCGTCGTCGAGCGTGAACTCGGCCTGGTGCGCGTTCCCTTCGGGAGTCAGCGAGACCCCGAGCGACTCCAGGAGTTCCGGGTCGACGTCGGCGAACTCGGTGTCGCCGAGGAAGTCGGCGTTCGCGGGGTCCGTCACGTCGAGGAGCACGTACCCGCCGTCCCAGTACGACAGCAGCATGATGGATGCGCCATCGATCTGCTTGACGACCACGTCGTGCAGGAACGACTCATCGAGTCCGAGTTCCGGTTGGGCGACGTCGAAGTCGTTCAGGTCGTACTCGGCGACGAGCACGGGTCGCCGCGGGTTCGTGATGTCGAGGATGTCGACGTCGGGGAACTCCTCGTTGTCGACCAGGACGACGTAGGCGCGGTCGCCGGCGTCCCACGCGAACGCACTGTGGATCTGATGCGTATCGCGGTCGCCGGGACTGCGGTCGCCGAAGTTCGCCGAGAGCTTCTTGGGGTCGGACGGGTCGCTGACGTCGTAGAGCGTGACACCGCCCTTGCCGTTCTTGCCGCACGCCTCGTTGTTCATGACGAGGATGTCGCCGCTGAAGGACGCGGTGGTGATCTCGACGACCTGCATGCCCTCGCCGGGCCGTGTGTCCTGATGTGAGGGGATGAACCCGATCAGCTCGGCGGACTCCGGATCCGTCTCGATGTCGGAGATGTCGACGATGTACGCGCCGGCATCCGGGCTGTTCATTCCGCCGGTCTCCGGGCCGGCACAGTCGGGCTCGCCCCAGTTGGCGAGGTAGGCGGTATCGCCGTCCGGCGAGACCGTGACGTCAGCGATCAGATCGGGCGTGTCGGTGAGGTCGACCACGTCGAGAAGGTCGATGTTCCCCCAGGCGCCCGAGCCGCTCAGGTGGCCCTCATCGCCACCGTGTTGATGGTCGGGGTCGGCGGCTGCGGGTGCGCTGATGCCGAGTGTCGAGAGTGCGATCGCACCCACGACGGATACCAGAATGGACGTGCGTCGTTGCATCGTCTGCTCCAATTCCTGTATGGGGTCGGGAGTTGGTGCACACGCTACTCGTGAGGAACTTTCGCGTCCAGATCTGGAGGGGTGAAGCGGAACGGCCTGGGATGTCTCGATGCCGCGATCGGCCGGGCCTTGGATCACCGACACCGGACCCGGTCGGCAATGCCGCCCGCCTCGGCCGTGCCGAACGCGATCAGTAGACGTCGGGCGACGGCGTCGAGGCCTGGCGGATCGAGACATCCGCGTGCCGGTCGAACCGGTACCCGACACCTCGCACGGTGCGCACGATGTCCTGGTAGTGGGCCAGCTTCGACCGCAGGCGCCGTACGTGCACGTCGATGGTGCGTTCGCTGGGCGCCTCGTCGTCGGCATCCCAGAGGTTCGCGATGAGCTCGTGGCGATCGATCGTGCGGCCCTCGCGCAGCACGAGGTACTGCAGCAGCTCGAACTCCTTGTAGGTGAGCCCGGCCGCCTCGCCGTCGAGCAGCACGCGCTTGCGGGAGATGTCGATGATGACGCCGTTGGGGTGGCGGTCGCTGTCGTCGTGAAGGCCCTGCTCCTGGCGCCGCTTGGCGAGCGCCGCCGGGTCCTGCAGGGCGAGGCGCACGACGTCGACGTCGCGGCCGCCCGCGCCCTCTGGCGCGAGGGCGACGGCGGCGTAGGTCTCGGCCGACGGCGCGATGTCGGCGGTGAGGGCGCGCAGCGCCTCGACGATGCGGTGCAGCGTGGTGCCATCCGCACCGGCCTTGGCGTCGTCGATGCCGACGTAGAGCACGAATCCACGTGCTTCGGTGCCCTCGGGGACGGCGCGGACACGGGGTGCGGCAGGACGGGCGCCCTGCTGGATGGGAACCGGGCCCGGCTGCGGGGCGTCGCTCGGCGTGCGCGGGGCGATCGAGACCGGACGGGCCGGTGCAGCAGGCAGCGAGGGTGCGGTGCGCACCGCGGCGGTTCGGGCGGTGGCGGTGGTGTGGGCGGGTGCGAAAGCGAGGGACATGACGGATTCCTTGTGCGAAGGAGGTGCGGCGATGGACCCTGACGAAGCGGGGTCGATGCGAATGGCCGTTCGGCCTGGCGAACCCGCGCACGGTGCGGCAGGTTCAGTGGAGCCCGGGCCGATCAGGATCGGATCGGTGGCGGGAACTCGGCGGTCGGGTCGCGTTCAGCGGCACATTCGACAACACATGGACGCACGCGCCGGCATCATGCCGGCAGTCCTCTGTGCCTCGCGGGCGATCAGGGGGCGTGCGGTGTCAGTCATGGGCGTCAGTCAAACCGATACCCGAGCGCGTGTCAATTCGTGACGGCACCATGACGCGGTGTGACGGCGCAGACGGTGCGCCGTTGATCGCGGCATCCGGGAGGATCGGGGCGGGGGATGCCGCATCTGCAAGAATCTGCGAAGAATCGTGAGTTTCGAGAATCTTCCACGTGTTCATGCGTGCCCAGCGTGTTTTGGCACGAAGATCCTTCGGCGGCTGGCCATCCGAGCCGGTGTATATCAGACCGTGCCGTACAGGCGATCGCCGGCGTCGCCGAGGCCGGGCACGATGTAGCCGTGTTCGTTCAGCCGCTCATCGACCGCGCCGAGCACGATCGACACCTCGCGGCCGCGCAGCGCCTGCTCGACGGCCTTGAGCCCCTCGGGTGCGGCGAGGATGCAGATCGCCGTGACATCGGTCGCTCCGCGTACGAGCAGGAACTCGATGGCCGCCGTGAGCGACCCGCCCGTCGCGAGCATCGGGTCGAGCACGAAGCACTGGCGATCGCTGAGGTCGTCGGGCAGGCGCTCGGCGTAGGTCGTGGGTTCGAGCGTCTCCTCGTTGCGGGCCATGCCGAGGAAGCCCACCTCGGCGCTCGGCAGGAGCTTCACCATGCCGTCGAGCATGCCGAGCCCGGCCCGGAGGATCGGCACGATGAGCGGCTTCGGCTCGGCGATGCGCACGCCGGTCGTGGGCGCCACGGGGGTCACGATGTCGACGGGCTCGACCCGCACGCCGCGCGTGCCCTCGTAGGCGAGGAGCGTCATGAGCTCCTCGACGAGCGCTCGGAATACCGGCGACGGAGTGTTCACGTCGCGGAGCACCGTCAGCTTGTGGGTGATGAGCGGGTGATCGGCAACGTGGACTCGCATAGGCTCGAGTCTAGGGTCGGAGGGAGTGCCAGTGGAGTTGCCGATCCATCACGAGTGGATGCGGCTCGCACTCGCCGAGGCCGAGCAGGCGCCGGCCACGCGCGACGTCCCGGTCGGCGCGGTGGTCGTGAGCGGCGATGGCGTCGTGATCGCGGCACGCCGCAACGAGCGCGAGCTGACCGGCGACCCGACCGCGCACGCCGAGGTGCTCGCGCTGCGCGACGCCGCCGAGGCGACCGGCGACTGGCGTCTCACCGACTGCACGCTCATCGTGACGCTCGAGCCGTGTGTCATGTGCGCGGGCGCGATCGTCGCGGCGCGCGTGCCGACGCTCGTGTTCGGCGCCTGGGATGAGAACGCCGGCGCGGCCGGCTCGCTCTACGACGTGGTGCGCGATCGGCGGCTCAACCACCAGGTCGAGGTCTTCCCGGGGGTCGAGGCGGAGGCATCCGCTCGCCTGCTCGTGGCCTTCTTCGAGGACCCGCTGCGGCGCCCACCGGTGGTCGAGTAGCTGACGGTCCGGTGCTCGAGTAGGGAGCGAAGGTGCTGCCTCCGGTGGTCGAGTAGCGAGCGAAGCGAGCGTATCGAGACCCGGTGCGTGGTCTCGGTACGCCTTCTGCGTCGGCTACGCGACCAGCGAGGGCTACGCGACCAGCGAGGGCTACGCAACCAGCGAGCGCGCCTCGAGGCCCGCCAGGTAGTCGCCGAGCAGAGCCGCGGATGCCGCCTGCGCGCGCGGCCCGTACGACGCGCGCTCCGCGCGAAGCTGCTCGCGGCTGAGGCCGTACTCGGGAAGCTCGTCGCCCCACTCGCGCAGCCAGTCCTCGTGGATGTCGTCGGTGATCTCGGGGTGGAACTGGACCGCGAGCAGCCACTCGCCCCGCGCGAACGCCTGGTTCTCGTACTGCGACGAGGTCGCGAGCCGCTCCACGCCCTCGGGCAGGTCGAAGGTGTCGCCGTGCCACTGCACGGTGGGCACGCCCGCGAAGTGGCGCACGGGCGACACGGCGCCCGCCGCCGTCGGCTCGACCGTGAGCCAACCGACCTCCTTGCGCGGCCCCCGACGCACCTCGGCGCCGAGCGCCTTCGCGAGCAATTGCGCGCCCAGGCACACGCCGAAGATCGGCGCCTCGGCCTCGACCCGCGCCGAGAGCATGGCGATCTCGTCGGCGAGGTACGGGTAGCGGTCGGTCTCGTACGCCGCCTCATCGCCGCCGAGCACGACCACGAGGTCGGGCGCCAGCGGATCGAGCGCGGCGACATCCGCGTGCGGCGCGTCGATCGTGACGATCTCGTAGCCGTGCGCCTCGAGCGTGGGACCGAGGTTGCCGAGGCCGATGGCGGAGTCGTGCCGCAGCACCAGGGCGGTGCGGGGTCTCGGGACGCGTACGGCTTCGCCGGGTTCTGGCCGGCCGCCGGTGCCCGTCACTCGAGGCCCTTGATGACGATCGCGTCGGTCGCGGGCGCCGCAGCGGCCGGATCCACGTAGACATCGGGCTCCAGGTAGATCACGCGCGCCGCGGACACCGCCTCGCGGATGCGCTGCTCGATGACGTTCGTCGCGGTCGAGACCTCCTGCAGGCGCTGGTCGGCGTGGAAGCCCACTTTCGCGGCGACGAGCAGCTCGTCGGGTCCGAGGTACAGGGTCTTCATGTGGATGATGCGGTCGGCCTCGGGACCGTCGAGGATGGCCCGCTCGATCTTCGCGTGGTCGGCCTCGGTCGCGCCCTCGCCGACGAGGAGGCTCTTGGTCTCGATGCCGAGGATGATCGCCACGAGGATCAGCAGCGTTCCGATCATGAGCGTGCCGATGGCGTCGAACAGGGGGTTGCCGGTGAGCACGGTGAGGCCCACGGCGATGAACGCGAACACGAGGCCGAGCAGCGCCGCCACGTCCTCGAGCAGCACCACGGGAAGTTCCGGCGCCTTCGCGTGCCGCACGAACTGCACCCAGCTCTGCTTGCCGCGCACGTGGTTCGACTCCCCCACGGCGGTGCGCAGCGAGAACGACTCGAGCACGATCGCGATCGAGAGCACGAGCATCGGCAGCCACCAGTTCTCGAGCTCATGCGGGTGCTGCAGCTTGTCGACGCCCTCGTAGATCGAGAAGATGCCGCCGACCGAGAACAGGATGATCGCCACGACGAACGCGTACACGTAGCGCTCGCGGCCGTAGCCGAACGGATGCTCCTGGTCGGCCTTCTTCCTGGCCTGACGGCCGCCGAGGATGAGCAGCAGCTGGTTGCCGGCATCCGCCACCGAGTGCACGGCCTCCGCGAGCATCGATGCGGACCCCGAGAAGAACCACGCGATGAACTTCGTCAGGGCGATGCCCGTGTTCGCGAGGAATGCCGCGATGATTGCCCTGGTTCCGCCGGATGCACTCATACGGCAATCCTAGAATGGCCGCGACCGGCACGACACGCTCGCTCGGGGGGTTGTTCGGCCCCTCCATAGGATGGTCGCATGCCAGTCGAGACGCCCGTGAAGCTGCCCGCCATCGCGTTCCTCGGGGCCGGATCGATGGCCCGCGCCATCCTCTCCGGACTCCTCCAGCCGGGCGTCGAGATCGAGGGCGGCATCCGCACCACGAACCGCTCGTCGGCGCGCGCGGCGGAGCTCACCGACCTGCCCGGCGTCACGTCCGTCGCCACCGAGACGGATGCCGCGGCGAACCGCAGGGCCGTCGCGGGCGCGGGGATCGTCGTGGTCGCCGTGAAGCCCGCCATGGTGCCCGACCTGCTCCGCGAGATCGCCGACGCGCTCGAGCCCGGCACGGTCGTCGTCTCGGTCGCGGCCGGCGTGACGGTCGACACCTTCGAGTCGCTGCTGCCCGAGCACGTCGCGGTCATCCGCTCGATGCCGAACACGCCCGCGGTCGTCGGCCGCGCGGTCACCGGGGTGTCGGCGGGCACGCGATCGGGCGACGACGACCTCGCGCTCGCCGTCGCCATGTTCGAGACGGTCGGCGAGGTCATCGTGGTGCCCGAGGAGCAGATCGACGCGCTGTCCACGATCTCGGGCTCCGGGCCCGCGTACGTCTTCTTCCTCATCGAGCAGCTCACCGCGACGGCGATCGACAAGGGCTTCACGCCCGAGCAGGCGGCGCTCATGGTGCAGGGCACGTTCCGTGGGGCGAGCGAGCTGCTCGCGGCATCCGAGGACGAACCCGCCGAGCTGCGCCGCCGGGTGACGAGCCCCAAGGGCACCACCGAGCGCGCCATCGCGGTGCTCGAGGAGGCGAACCTGAAGCAGACCTTCGACCGGGCGACCGATGCCGCGCTCGCCCGAGCCCGGGAGTTGGCCGCCGGGGCCTGAACCAGGGGCGGCGGCCTCAGCCGCCGGTGACCAGTCCACGCCGTCGCGTCGCGACGATCGCGGCGGCGATGGCGGCCCGCCGATCACGATCATCCAGATGCCACCGGTCCGGCGACGTCGTCGCCGATCGGCACGGGGGAGGTGCGAACGGCGAGAGGTCGTGCACCCAGTCGGGCAGGCCGAGCAGCTCGCCGAACACGCCGAAGAACGCGCCGAGCGTGAGCGCGGCCCACGCGATGCCGATCATCTCGCGCGGCACGAGGGTCACGTCGCCCGGCGGGGCGCGCTCGCGACGGCGGCCGAAGCTCGACCCGCCGACGCGAGGAACGGCCGCCGCGACGAGGCATCCGGTTCGCTACCGTGATCCTATGGATTCTGCGGAGGTGGTCGCGACCGTCGCCGAGGTGATCGGCTGGATCGCCTTCGGCGGCTCCCTCTTCTGCCTCCTCCTCGCGGTCGTCATCCGCATGGCCGACGGCCGTTGGCTGCCCACCGACGCGGTCGTCGTCGACCAGGAGCACGGCAGCACCGTGCGCTGGTTCGCTGAGGGCGCATTCCACCAGCGGCGGCTCAGCGACGACGAGCGCGCGTATGTCGTCGACGCCGACGAGGAGCGCGCCTACTACCGGGAGCGCGAGCCCGACCGGCTGCGACTCCACGAGCCGCCCGCCGGTCGCCGCGCCATCCGAGTCGTGGGGCTCGTACTCCTCGCCATCGCGGGCGCGGCAGGTCTCACGAGCACCGTGCTCATGCTCGTCGGCTGACCGCAGAGCGGTCACCCGCCGTTGCGGGTCGCGGCACCCGCACGTTCGCTACTCGAGCGTCGCGAACTTCTCGATGTCGCGCTCGGTGCCCGTGACGATGATGAGGTCGCGGTTCGTGACCACGGTCTTCTCGGTCGCGTACGTGAACGGATTGCCGGGGCTCTTCACGCCGACCACGGTCACGTTGTGCCGGCTGCGCACGCCCGATTCGCTGAGGGTCCGGCCGCGGATCAGCTTCGGCGGGTACATCTTCACGAGGGCGAAGTCGTCGTCGAACTCGATGAAGTCGAGCATGCGGCCGCTGACGAGATGCGCGGTGCGCTCGCCCGCCTCGCGTTCGGGGTAGATGACGTGATTCGCGCCGATGCGCTCGAGGATCTTGCCGTGCGACTGCGAGATCGCCTTGGCCCAGATCTGTGGGATCTTGAGGTCGACGAGGTTCGCCGTGATGAGCACGGATGCCTCGATCGACGAGCCCACGGCGCAAACGGCGATCGAGAAGTCCTGGGCGCCGATCTGCTGCAGTGCCTCGATGGACCGCGCGTCGGCGACCACCGCGTGCGTGACCCGCTCCGCCCACTTCTGCACGAGCGCCTCGTCGTCGTCGACGGCGAGCACCTCGCGGCCCAGGCGGTCGAGCTGGCCTGCCGTTGCCGCTCCGAAGCGGCCGAGGCCGATGACGAGCACCGGCGCGTCGTGCCTGATCCGCTCAACCAACGATGGGCCTCTCTTCCGGACGCTTGAACAACTGCCGGCGCTGGCTGGCCGCCAGTGCTGCGGCGAGTGTCACTGTACCAACCCGACCCATGAACATGGTGGCAGCCATCACGTACTTCCCCTCGGGCGGCAGGTCGAAGGTGAGGCCGGTCGACAGCCCGCAGGTGGCGAAGCCCGAGATCACGTCGAACAGCACGAAGTCGAGCGGCGACTTGGTGATCTGGGTGATGATCACGGTCGAGACGGCCACAATCGTCGCACCCCAGAGCACCACGCTCACCGACAACCGCAGTATGTCGCGGGGGATGCGGCGTCCGAACGCCTCCATGGCGGGCGCGCCCCTGGCCTCCGCGTAGGCCGCGAGGAACAGTACGGCGAGCGTGGTCACCTTGATGCCGCCGGCCGTGGACGCCGAACCGCCGCCGACGAACATGAGCATGTCGGTCACGAGCAGGCTCGAGCTGTACAGGTCGGCCATGTCGATCGTCGAGAAGCCACCCGAGCGCGTCATCGTCGACATGAAGAACGCCTCGTACAACGTCTTGCCGAACCCGAATGCGCCGTACGTCTTCGGGTTGTCGTACTCCAGCACCAGAAACGTGAGCGCCCCCGCGATCCACAGCACCACGGTGGTCGTCAGCGTGAGCTTCACGTGCACGCTCCAACGGTGCGGAATCCGCCAGGTGCGGAGCAGTGCGAAGATCACGGGGAACCCGAGGCTGCCGAGTAACACGTCGAGCATCATGAGCGACTGGAACCAGTAGTCGTCGAAGAACTCGACGGGCCCCAGCAGGTTGGGGGCGAAGCCGGTGTTCGTGAATGCGCTCACCGAGTAGTACGCCGAGTACCAGACGCTCGTGCCCACGTCGTACCCCTGTGCGAGCACGCTCGGGATCATGCCGAGGAAGATCACGAACTCGATCGACAGGGTGCTCAGGGCGACGGTCGCGAGCAGGCCGCCGACCTCGCCGAGTCGGATCGCCTGACTCTCGGACACGGGTCCCGCGTGGGCGCGCGAAGGGTTCGTGTCACTCGCCGCGATGAGTCTGGCCCTGAGGCCGAGCCGTCGCGAGATGACGAGACCGAGGATCGACGCGAGCGTCAGCACACCCATGCCGCCGACGTTCATGCCGATGAAGATGACGGCGTTGCCGAACGGCGACCAGTGCGTGGCCATGTCGACCGTCGTGAGGCCCGTGACGCAGATGGTGGAGACCGCGGTGAAGAGCGCGTCGTGGAGCGGCGTGCCCCGGCCTTCGCCCGCCCGGGCGATCGGCAGGCTGAGCAACAGCGTCGTGATCAGGATGAGCCCCGCGAACACGAGGATCGCGAACCGCGCGGGCGAGCTCCTGACGAGCGTGTCGAGGGCGTCTCGAACGCGCCCGAGCCAGGACCGCTGGTCGCTTCGCCCACCGCGGCCGATCGGCTGTGCGCGCATCGAGCCCCCTCACGTGCCTCCACCGAACGCGTGAGTCATGGTACTCCTCGCCATGATTGACTAGAGCGTGTCTCCTATGTCCATGCGAGGCAGGCGTGGAGGACGGTGGCGGCGCGGTAGGTGATGGCGAGCTTGGAGCGTTCCCACGACGTTTCGCCCCGTGTAGGCGGTGGTGTCCAGAGCGGGTGATCTGCCGCCGCGGCGTCCACGCTTCTTGCGCGCGGCGATCTGGTCGCTCTTCTCGGGGATCACGACCTTGATCCCGCGGGCGTGGAGTGCCCGGCGGATCACGCAAGCGGAGTAGGCCTTGTCGGCAATCACCGCGTCCGGATCCGGGACCGGTGGATGATGCCCTCCACGACCCGACGGTCCTCCCGGAACGGATGCACACGACGCCCAGCGTTCGAGGGCGGCAACGGCTCCAACCGAGCCCACGGCTCGTCAGCCAGGACACGGGAACGAGAACGCGACTTCGAAGACACGAACCCAGCATCCCGCCGAAACCATCGCACACATGGGAGACACGCTCTAGCCTTGTCGCATGGCGGACATCTTCGACGTGGTAGCGGATACGACGCGACGCGACATCCTCGCCGTGCTCCTCGAACGGGAGACCGCAGCGCCGCAGTCCGCCGGCGAGATCAGCGTCTCCGAGATCGTCTCGACCCTCGGGCTCAGCCAGCCCACGGTCTCGAAGCACCTGAAGGTGCTGCGCGAGGCGGGGCTCGTCGGGGTTCGCGAGGAGGGCCAGCACCGTTACTACCACCTCGACCGCGGTCCGCTCGAGGTGCTCGAGGACTGGCTCATCCCCTTCGTGTCGTCGGAGGCCGCAGCGGATGCCGCGACCCTCGCCGGTCTCGAGGCCGGCTCCGCGACGCTCAACCAGGAACAACGCGCGTTCGCGTCGGCGATCGGCAAGGCGTTCGCCGAGACGGCACATCAGGTGACCGCGGCCGTCACGTCGAAGAAGCGCAAGTAACCCGGTGGTCGAGTAGCGCGTCATCCGCCCTGTGGTCGAGTAGGCGCGCCAGCGCCCGATATCGAGACCCGGGACCCGACCCCGGAACCCCTCAGCGCCAGACGAGCACGAGCACGAACCCCAAGCACGCGGCCGCACTCGTGAGGGCGCGGACGTGGTTCCACGCCTGCCAGCCCGGACGGAACTCCGCCCACGCCGTGGCGAGATCCGAGGCGTCGGTGGATGCCGCCGCGAGGCGGTTGTTGCGCGGCACGTTGGCGCCCCCGGTGACGCCGATGGCGCCGACGAGGTAGAGCGCCGCGGCGCCCACCGCCCACCACGTGCCTCCGCCGAGCGAGCCGACGAGCGCGAACACGGCGACCACGATCGCGAGCAGCGCCGTGCCGAACAGCACGAGCATGAGCGGTGGCCGCACGGCGGTCACGTTCATCTCCCGCATTGCTCGGGCCGCGTCGGCGGCGGGCAGCCGGTCGAGACCTTGTGTCACGAAGGCCGAGAAGGCGGTGAAGATGCCGGCGGCGACGCCGGTGCCGAGGATCGTCGCGACGAGCAGCACGTCGATGAGCCAGGTCATGCGACCAGTCTGCCGCGCACCGCCGTCAGCGCAGCGGCTTGATCATCTCCAGTTCCAGGCCGCCGGGCCGGAGCTCGTAGTCGCGGCTCCGCCCGGTGAGGCCGAAGCCGAGCTTCTCGTAGAA
Organism: Agromyces bauzanensis; assembly: GCF_014645655.1. GTDB lineage: Bacteria > Actinomycetota > Actinomycetes > Actinomycetales > Microbacteriaceae > Agromyces > Agromyces bauzanensis. The sequence goes on from NZ_BMMD01000014.1 coordinate 55,112, forward strand.
ACGCTTGGCGCGCGGGTTGTCCTCATGCACCTCGAGGCGCAGCGTGTCGCCGTGCCCGAGCGCCCAGCGCTCAACTGCCTCGAGGAGGAGCCGGGAGACGCCTGCCTTCTCACCGCGGTGGTCGGGCGCCACGTAGACGCCGACGAGCATGGGGCCGCTCGTGGCATCCGGGATATAGCCGCCCATGTGACCCACCCACCGCTCGCCGTCGATCGCGACGATCGAGGTCTGGCCGGGCATCGTGCCGCGCGCGGCACGCGCGCGCCAGCCGGCCTCGTCGACCGTGAGCGCGTGTTCGAGGGTCTCGCCGTACGCGAGCGGGTAATCGCGGAGCATTTCGAGACGGAGCGCGCGCCACTGGCGCCAGTCGTCCTCGTTCGTCGCGCGGATGACGAGGTCGGGGTGCGGCATCCTCCGACGCTAACGCGTCGGGGCCCGTCCGTCCGAATCCGGTAGACTACCCCGAGGCTTTCCCGCCTCCGGCTGCGGCACGCGCGGCCGTCTCGACTTTTCTGTGAGGTTCAGATGGGTTCCGTCATCAAGAAGCGCCGCAAGCGCATGGCGAAGAAGAAGCACCGCAAGCTGCTGCGCAAGACGCGCCACCAGCGTCGCAACAAGAAGTAGTCGTCTCGCACGACCGGCTGAGCGTCAGGCCATCGGTCTGGCGCTTTTCGCTGTGCCCGGCGCCGTGCCGACCATCTCCCATGTTTCCGTTCCCGCGCCGGGTTGCCGTTGGAACGGGCACACTGCGCGGGAACGGAAACATCCGGCGGGGGCGCGGGAGCGGCGCGGTTAGGCTGGAGGCGTGACCCGAGACATCCGCCTGACCCTCATCGGCAAGCCCGGCTGCCATCTCTGCGACGACGCGCGCGAGGTCCTGCAGGCCGTGATGGCCGAGGTCGAGGCGTCGGATGCCGCGCCGCGACTGCACTTCGACGAGCGCTCGATCCTCGACGACGAGGATCTGGCCGCCCGCTACGCTGAGGAGATCCCCGTGCTGCTCATCGACGGCGAGGTGCACAACTACTGGCGCATCGACCCGGTGCGGCTGAAGACGGCGCTGCGGGCGGGTTGACGCCGTAGCCGCGGCATCAGGAGCCGTCAACCACTTGCTGCACAGCCGCCCGCCGTATTGACTGTGCGCATGACGAGCCTCTGGAGAGCCACGGCCGCGCAGGGCGGGGGCGAGGACGCCGGCGAGATGCCGAGTTCGCGCTATGAGGTCGCCGTCCTGCCGGTGGAGCGCTTCGACGTCGTCGTGGTCGGGGCTGGGATCACCGGTCTCGCGACCGCCCTCATGTTGGTGCGCGGGGGCCTCGAGGTGGTGGTCGTCGAGGCGAGCGACGTGGCCGCGCTCGCGACGGGCGCGAACACCGGCAAGGCCAGCGTGCTGCAGGGCTCCGTGCTGCAGCGGATCCGGCGCGCGCACTCGACTCGTCTCGTGCAGGCGTACGTCGAGGCGAATCTCGACGGGCAGCGGTGGATCGCCGAGTTCGCGCAGCACCACGGCGTGCCCGTGTCCGAGGAGACCGCGTACAGCTACGCGAGCACCGAGGCGGGCCTGCGCATCGTCGACCGCGAGCTCGCCGCCGCGCTCGCCGCCGGGTTGCCGGCCGAGCGGGTCGATCGGATGCCGGTCGCCTTCCCGTTCGCGGGTGCCGTCGCGCTGCCCGGTCAGCTCGCGCTCGACCCGTACCGCCTCGCCGTGGCGATGGCGCGGGCGTTCGTCGCCGAGGGCGGCGTGCTGCTCGAGCGCACGCGCGTCGAGGGTGTGCACGCGGGCCGGCCGGTCGAGGTGCACACGCCCACCGGCACGATCCGAGCGGATGCCGCGGTCATCGCAACCGCGACCCCGATCCTCGATCGCGGCCTCTACTTCGCGAAGCTGCGCGCCTCGCGAAGCTACCTCACGTCGTACCGGGTCGCCGCCCCGCCGCCGCCCGGGCTCTTCCTCTCGGTGGACGAACCGACGCGCACGATCCGCACCACGCCCGACGTCGACCCCGCCGCAGGCGCGGGCGCCGGTGCGCCGCCACTGCTCCTCGTCGGCGGCAACGACCACCCGGTGGGCGGCGCTCCGTCGACCGAGGCGAAGGTGCAGGACCTCATCGACTGGACGCACCGGCACTTCGGGGGCGCCGAGCTCACGCACCGGTGGGCGGCGCAGGACTACCACTCGCTGAACCTGGTGCCGTTCGCGGGCCGGATGCCGCGCGGCCTCGGGCGAGTCCGGTTCGCCACGGGCTACGGCAAGTGGGGGCTCACCAACGGCGTAGCGGCCGCCATTCGCATCTCGTCGGAGATCCTCGGCGTCTCGTGGTTCGAGCGACGGCCCTGGATCCGGGTCATCGGCTCGCGGGTCACGATGCCAGGCGACCTCGCCCGCGGCGTGGGGGAGGGCGCCCGCGTCGCGCGCGACCTCGCGTCGGGCTGGGCGGGGGCGCAGGCGCATCCGGCACCAGTGCCCCGACCGGCCGAGGGCGAGGGCACCGTCGTCAATCGCGGGGGCGTGCCGTACGGAGTGTCCACCGTCGACGGGCGCACGTGCGCGGTGCGCGCTGTGTGCACGCACCTCGGCGGCGTGCTGCGGTGGAACGACGCCGAGTCGACGTGGGATTGCCCACTGCACGGATCGCGCTTCGAGGCATCCGGCCGACACATCGAGGGACCGGCGGTCTACGACCTGCCCGAGACGACCCGCACGCGTCCGCGGATCTGAATCACGCGTCGCGCGCGCACCGGAATCCGATGTGCGTGGTCGCCGTGTCCTCGGCTTGGGGCGAGCGCGCGGCGGGCCGGTAGCGCAGGCAGTACTCGGGCGAGCACAGGTGCGAACCGCCCTTGAGCACGCGCCGGGCGATCCGGGAGCCGGGCTCGGCGGATGCCGCGGCGAGCAGGTTCGGGCGCTCGCCAGGCTCGACCGCCGCCTGGCCGGGCACCTCGTGCCGGGGCGCGTAGTAGTCGGTCGTCCACTCCCAGACGTTGCCCGTGACATCGTAGAACCCGAAGCCGTTCGCCGGGAAGGTCATCACGGGCGACGTGCCGACCCAGCCCTCCGCGCCGGTGTTGCGGTATGGGAAGTCGCCCTGCCATCGGTTCACCATGAGTCGGCCCGCCGGGCGTTCCTCGTCGCCCCAGGCGAAACGCGCGCCCGCGAGCCCCCCGCGGGCGGCGTACTCGAACTCGGCCTCGGTCGGCAGGCGTCTGCCGACCCACGCCGCATAGGCCGAGGCATCCTCGAAGCTCACCTGCAGGACCGGGTGAGTCGGCCGGTCGTCGACGGATGACCCGGGGCCGAACGGATGCCGCCAGCTCGCGTCGGGGACCCACCGCCACCACTGCCGCCAGTCGCGGAGGTCGACGGGGCCGGAGGTCGGGGTGAACACGAGCGCGCCGGGGACGAGCTCGTCGGGATCGGCACCCGGGAAGTCCGCCGGATCGAGCGGCCGCTCGGCCACCGTGACATAGCCCGTCGCCTCGACGAAGGCGGCGAACTGCTCGTTCGTGACCGGGTGCGCGTCGAGGTCGAAGGCTTCGACGGAGCGCTCGTGCACCGGCGTCTCCTCGGCGTAGAACTCGGCCGAGCCCATGAGGAACGTGCCGCCGGGCAGGCGGACCATGGGTGTCGTCGCGGTCACGATTCGACCCTACGTCGGATCCACGGGACCACCGCCGACGGCGGCGTCGCGGCCCTCGGGACGCTCGCGTGCGCGGTCCTCCGCTTCACGCCGTGCGAACCAGCCCGCGATCGGCACATCGGTCGACGAATGGGCGACGATCGAGAGGACGATGGCCACGACGATCACGTGGAACATCAGCTCCGCGCCGGGAGCACCGCTCGCCAGCACGAGCAGCCCGTACAGCACCGAGGCGAATCCCTTGGGGCCGAACCATGCCGCGGTCAGCCGCTCCTCCCAGGGCAGTCCGCCGCCGATCAGCGAGAGCTCGACCGCAGCCGGCCGGGCGAAGACGAGGAGGAGGACGGCGAAGACGTAGCCGGTCCACGGCACCTCGGCGAGGAATGACGGCGAGATGAGCGCACCGAACATCAGGACGGCGAGCAGCTTGACGAGTTCGGAGATCTGGCCGCCGAGGTCCTTGAACGCGTCGCGCATCTCGGGAGCCGCGGTGGCGATCGTGATGCCCGCGGCGTAGGCGGCGAGATAGAGGTTCGCGTGGGTGACGGTGCAGATCCCGAGCACGATGAGCGCGACGGCGATCGGCGTGAGCGCGGCGTACAGCGGCGTGCGGGAGAAGACCCTGCGCCGCACGAGCCACGAGACGGCCGTCGGCACCACGACGCCGACGAGGATGCCGAGCCCGAGCTCCTCGGCGAGCACGAGTGGTTCTGCCTCGGGGCCGCCCACCGCGGCGATGAGGAAGAGCACCACGGGAAGGGCGAGCCCGTCGTTCAGCCCGGACTCCACTCCGAGGAGGTGCCGCACGCGAGCGGGAATCTCGCGGCGACCCACGATCGCCGAGGCGAACACCGGGTCGGTCGGCGCGAGCACAGCCGCGACGAGGAACGCCTCGGGCCACGAGAACCCCAGTAACCAGACGCCGAGTGCTGCGGTGATGATGAAGGTGATCGGCATGCCGAGGAGCAGTGCGCGCCCCGGGAGCTGCCACGCCGCGCGCAGGTCTCGGAGGCCCACCTCCTGGCCGTCGGTGAACAGCACGACGAAGAGCGCGAGCGAGGAGACGGTCGTGACCGTCGGGTCGGTGGGCGAGAGCACCACGACGTCGAGCACGCCGCTGCCGAGTGCGAACCCGGCCACGAGGAACAGCACGGTCGTCGAGAGCACCGTGCGGTGCGCGAACCCCGAGATGAGGATCGCCGCGAGGAGGACCAGCGCGAACGACAGGAGCAGTGCTTCCACGTTCGCAGTCTGCCCGAGCCGCGACGCGCTGTCGATCGTCGGCTACGGCCGGCTTCGCCGAGTGTTAACGCCCCATGCCGAGTGATACCGTGACAGCGAGGCGAGACGGGTGCAGCGTTAACACTCGGCGAAGGTAGGTCTACGGCAGGAGGCGCGCGGGGCCGCGGAACAGGAACGTCGTCTCGCGGATCGAGTGCTCGTCGAGCATGAGCATCAGCACGCGGGCGAGGCCCATGCCGAAGCCGCCGTGCGGAGGCACACCGTAGCGGAAGAAATCGAGGTAGAACCCGAGCTCCTCGGGTTCGAGCCCCTTCTCCTTCGCCTGGGCGATGAGCACGTCGATGCGGTGTTCGCGCTGCGCGCCCGTCGAGATCTCCACGCCGTTGTAGATGAGATCGTACGAGTTCGTGAGGCCCGGGTCATCCGCATGCCGCATGTGGTAGAACGGCCGGATGCTCGACGCGTAGTCCGTGAGGAACACGAAGTCGTGGCCGTACGTCTCCTTGACGTACTGCGAGATGCGGCGCTCGCCCTCGGGGTCCATGTCGGCGTCGGCCCGCGGCACGACGTAGCCGTGGTCGGCGACGATCTGCTTCGCCTCGGCGAGCGGGATGCGCGGGAAGGGCGTGGTGGGCACCTCGAGCTCGACGCCGAACAGCTCGGCGATCTCGGCGCCGTGCTTCGCCTTCACCGCCGTGAAGGCGGCGACGAGGAGCTCCTCGTGCATGCGCATGACGTCCTCGTGCGAGTCGACCCAGCTGATCTCGGCGTCGATCGAGGTGAACTCGGTCGCGTGCCGTGACGTGAACGACGGGTCGGCGCGGAACGCCGGGCCGATCTCGAACACCTTGCCGAACCCGGCCGGCTGTGCCATCTGCTTGAAGAACTGCGGGCTCTGCGCGAGGTAGGCGGTCGTGTCGAAGTAGCCGACCTCGAAGAGCTCGGCGCGCGACTCCGAAGCGCTCGCCATGAGCTTCGGGGTGTGGATCTCGATGAAGTCGTTGTCGATCCAGTACTGGCGCAGCGCGTGCTCGAACGTCGTCTGGACTCGGAAGATGAGGTGCTGTTTCGGGTGCCGCAGGTCGAGGAAGCGCCAGTCCATGCGCTTGTCGAGGCTCGAGTCGGCGGCGATCGGCGTCTCGAGGGCCTCGGACACGACGTCGAGCGAGCCGATCTTCACCTCGAGCCCGCCGAGCTTCACGCGCTCGTCGTGCTTCAGCTCGCCGGCGACGGTGAGGAACGTGCCGTGCGAGAGCGCCGAGATCTGCTCGGTGAGGGCGAACGCCTCGGCGGCGCCGACGCTGACGCCCTCGGGGTCGAGCTCGCGCACGGCGGGGTTCACAAGCTGCACGGCGCCCGACTCGTCGCGCAGGATGATGAACTGCACCTTCTTCTGATCGCGTACGGTGTCGACCCAGCCGGTGATGGACACGGGACCATCGGGCAGCGCGGCGAGATTCTTGATCAGGGTGCGGGAGGTCACGAACGACCATCCTACCCGCGCGCCCATTCGTGGCATCCGGCCGACGATGCTCGGCGGATTCAAAGGGAACGCCTCTCTAGACTGGACACCGTGCCGGTCGAGCAGATCCATCTCGTGCGCCATGGCGAGGTCTTCAACCCCCAGGGCGTGCTCTACGGACGTCTGCCCGGGTACGGCCTCTCCGACCTCGGCCGACGGATGGCGCAGGCCGCCGCCGACGACCTCGTCGCCCGCGACCGGCCGGTCGGACTGCTCATCTCCTCCCCGCTGCAGCGCACGCAGCAGTCGGCTGAACCCATCGCCGAGGTCTTCGACCTCGAGCCGCAACTCGACGACCGTGTCATCGAGCCCGAGAACCGCTTCGAGGGACTGAAGATGCACGGCCGCGAGTCCGCACTCCGCGACGTGCGCAACTGGACCTCCCTCGTCAACCCGTGGGAGCCGAGCTGGGGCGAGCCGTTCCGTGCGATCTCGAGGCGCATGCTGCACGCGATGCACGATGCATGGGATGCCACCGCCTCAGGCGACGCCGTGATCGTCAGCCATCAACTGCCGATCTGGATGGTGCACCGCCGAGTCGCGGGCAAATCGCTCGCGCACGACCCGCGCCGGCGCCGGTGCGCGCTGTCGAGCATCACGTCCTTCGAACGCCGCGGCGACCGGTTCGTCGAGGTCGGCTACCGCGATCCCGCGGCGGGACTCGCCGCGCAGGCGACCGACGTGGGGGCGGTGTGATGCGTGTTCGACTGGTCGCGCTCGCCGCGGCATCCGCCATCGTGCTCACGGGCTGTACGAGCGACCCGCTCGCCGAGCAGTACCGCGAGGGCAGCGGCAAGAACTACATCGCGGGCGACGGCACCATCTCGGAGTTCGCCGAGCCGCAGCGCGGCGAGGTCATCGAGTTCTCGGGTGAGACCGTCGACGGCGGCACCTTCGACTCGGCCGACGCGCTCGGCGACGTCACCGTCGTGAACTTCTGGTACGCGGGCTGCGCCCCGTGCCGGGTCGAGGCGCCCGTGCTCGAGGAGGTGTCGCAGTCGTTCGGGGGCGATGGCGTGAGCTTCGTGGGCGTGAACGTGCGCGACCAGGCCGGCACCGCGGCATCCTTCGAGGAGACCTACGGCGTCACCTACCCGTCGATCCTCGACGTCGAGTCGGGCACCGCGCAGCTCGCGTTCGCAGGCGACGTGCCGCCCGCCGCCGTGCCGACGACGATCGTGCTCGACCAGGAGGGCCGCGTCGCCGCCCGAGTGCTCGGCCAGCTCACCGAGGCGTCGATCCTGGAGTCGATCATCGACACGCTCCTCGCCGAGCAGGCATAGGCGCGGGCGGCGACGGCATGGGCGGCATCGGCGACATCGTGCTCAACGGGCAGCTGCTCGCCGCCGTGCCCATCGCGCTCGCCGCCGGGATCGTGTCGTTCCTCTCTCCCTGCGTGCTCCCGCTGGTACCCGGCTACCTCGGCTACATCGGCGGGTTCACGGATGCCTCGGCGATCGCCGCGGAGGAACGCCGCAACCGTCGGCGGCTGGTGCTCGGCGTGCTCCTGTTCATCGCGGGGTTCACGGTGGTGTTCGTCACCTTCAACCTGCTCGCGGGTGTCGCGGGCGCGTGGTTCAACGCCTACGGCGAGATCATCACGCGCGTGCTGGGCGTGCTGCTCATCGTCATGGGGCTCGTCTTCATCGGCCAGTTCACGTTCCTGCAGCGCACGATCAAGCCGTCCTGGCGTCCCGCCACGGGACTCGCGGGCGCACCCCTGCTCGGCATCGTGTTCGGCCTCGGATGGACCCCGTGCATCGGCCCGACGCTCGCCGTCGTGCTCACCCTCAGTGCCGACTCCGCGTCGGCGGGGCGTGCGGTGCTCCTCGGCCTCGCCTACTGCGTCGGCCTCGGCATCCCGTTCCTGCTCGTCGCGCTCGGGTTCGGCTGGGTGACCGGGTCGCTCGCGTTCTTCCGCCGCCACATCCGCACCATCAACATCATCGGCGGCGCGCTCCTCATCGTGATCGGCCTGCTCATGGTGTCGGGCCTCTGGACCATCTGGATGTACGAGCTGCAGGCGGTGATCACCGGCTTTGTCCCCGCGATCTGACCCCGACGCGCTGTCGCGCCCCCACGATCACATCGACGCCCCCGAGCGCGACGCGGCTGCGGCATCCCTTCGACAGGACGGCGCCGTCGCCCAGCCGAAGCTCGGTCCCGTCGGCTGGCTGCGCTTCGCTTGGCGGCAGCTCACGAGCATGCGCACGGCGCTCCTGCTCCTGCTGCTGCTCGCGGTCGCCGCAGTGCCGGGCTCGCTCGTGCCGCAGCGCTCGAGCGACCCGAACGGCGTATCGCAGTACTTCGCCGACAATCCCGACCTCGCGCCAGTGCTGGACTCGTTCCAGCTGTTCGACGTCTACACGTCGGCGTGGTTCTCGGCGGTGTACCTGCTGCTGTTCGTCTCGCTCATCGGCTGCGTCATCCCGCGCACGAAGCACCACTTCGAGGCGCTGCGCGCGCGTCCGCCGCGCACGCCCGCGCGACTGTCGCGGCTGGCCGGGTACACCGAGCGGCCGCTCGCGCTCCCCGAGCCCGTCGACGGGGCGTCCGCTCCGGCGGGCTCAGCGAACGAGGCGGCGGATGCCGCGATCGACGCCGCGGCGACGCAGCTCAGGCAGGCGGGCTACCGGGTCGAGCGCTACGAGCTGCGCGGCGAGGCATCCGTGTCGGCAGAGCGCGGCTACCTGCGCGAGACCGGCAACCTCGTGTTTCACACGGCGCTCGTCGGCGTGCTCGTCGCGGTCGGCATCGGCGGAGGCTTCGGCTTCTCGGGTCAGCGGGTCGTGGTCGAGGGCCAGTCGTTCGTGAACACGCTCGCCGCCTACGACTCGTTCAATCCGGGGCGCTTCTTCGACGACGCGAACCTCGACCCCTACCGGCTGGAGCTCGAGGGGCTCGACGCCGTCTATGAGACCGAGAACCAGGAGGCCATCGGCCAGCCGATCGACTTCACGGCGCACGTGTCGGTGCAGGCGCAGGACGGCGCAGCGGAGCCGGGCGTCGTGAAGGTCAACGAGCCGCTTCGCGTGCACGGCACCGACGTCTACCTGCTCGGCAACGGGTACGCGCCGACGATCACGGTGCGCGACCCCGACGGCGAGGTCGTGTTCACCGACTCCGTACCGTTCCTGCCGCAGGACGCGAACCTCACCTCGATCGGCGTGGTGAAGGTGCCCGACGGCCTCGCCGACCAGGTCGGCATGGTGGGCTTCTTCTATCCCACGCAGTCCGAGCTCGGCTCGGGTGCCTACACGTCGAGCTACCCCGACCTCATCTACCCGGTACTGACGCTCAATGTCTACCGGGGCGATCTCGGCATCGACGCCGGCACGCCCACGTCGGTGTACACGCTCGACCCGTCGAGCATGGAGCAGCTCACCGGCGGCTCGACGGGCGTCGAATCGATCGAGCTCATGCCGGGCGACACGGTCGACCTGCCCGACGGACTCGGCTCCATCACGTTCGAGGATGTATCTGCCGAAACCGGTGGGGATCCGGATGCCGCAGCCGACGACTTCTCGCAGAGCGTCGCGCGCTTCGCCAGCTTCGACATCCACGACGACCCCTCGCAGGGCTGGGTGCTCGTGTTCGCGGTGCTGATCCTCGCAGGCCTCCTCGTCTCGCTCTTCGTGCCGCGCCGCCGCATGTGGGTGAAGGCCGCGCGCCGGCCCGACGGCACGGTGGTGCTCGAGTACGCGGGACTCGCCCGTGGCGAGGACCCCGGCCTCGAGGACGCCGTCGCGGCGTTCGCCGACAAGCACTCTCGCCCGGCCCGGTGGTCGAGTAGCCGCGAAGCGGCGTAGCGAGACCCGACGTAAGGTGGAACCGTGACGCTCGACCAGATCTCCATCACCCTCGTGTACTCGGCCATGGCCGTGTACGCGATCGCGTTCATCGCGTACGCGATCGACCTGGCGCGTCGATCGGCTGCGGCGACGAAGGCGGTCGACCAGGCGAGGATGCCTGCGGCCGTCGCCGTCGCGGCGACGCGTTCCACCTCGGGCGATTCCGGCACTGATGCCGGAATCGCATCAGTGCCGGAATCGACGGATGGGATGACGGTCGACGCGGCGGCGGACGGTCGCGATGAGACATCCGGTCGACAGGCCATGGGCGACACGGTCGCCTACGGCCGCTCGCCGTCGCTGCGGGTGGGCGTCGCGATGACGGTCGTCGCGTGGCTCCTGCACCTGGCCGCCGACCTCACGCGCGGCATCGCCGCCGAGCGCGTGCCGTGGGCGAACATGTACGAGTTCGCGCTCACCGGCACGCTCATCATCACCACTGTGTACCTGCTCGTGCTCGTGGTCTCGAAGCACGACCTGCGCTTCCTCGGCACGTTCGTCACCGGGCTCGTGCTGGTGCTCCTCGGCGTCGCGACCGTGAACTTCTACGTGAGCGTCGTGCCGCTGCCGCCGGCACTGCAGTCGGCGTGGCTCGTCATCCACGTATTCGTCGCGACCTCGTCGGTGGGCTTCTTCGCGCTCGGGTTCGCGCTGTCGGTCGTGCAGCTCCTGCAGTCGCGGCGCGAGTCGATCGTGGCATCCGCCAAGGCCGTGAAGCAGTCGTTCCTCGCGACGCTGCCTGACTCCGCGACGCTCGAGAACCTGGCCTACCGCGTCACCATCATCGGCTTCATCCTCTGGACGTTCACGCTCATGGCCGGCGCGATCTGGGCCGAGGCCGCGTGGGGCCGGTACTGGGGCTGGGACACCAAGGAGGTGTGGACCTTCATCATCTGGGTGGTCTACGCCGGGTACATCCACGCGCGCGCGACGCGCGGCTGGCGCGGGTCACGGTCGGCGTGGCTCGCGATCATCGGCTTCTCGACGGTGCTCTTCAACTTCACGGTCGTGAACCTGTTCTTCAAGGGACTGCACGCGTACTCGGGCCTCTGATCCCAGGTACTGCGCGCGTTGTGTTCGCGCTCGGAAGCGACCACGATCGCACTATGGGGCTGCTCGAGCGGGAGCCCGAACTGGCGGCACTCGGCGAAGCGGCGAGTGCCGCGGCGACCAGCCGTCTTCCTGATGTCGCGTGCCGGCCGGCGCGTGCGATGCGCTGTCGACGCCGAGCGCGTGTTCGCCCTGACCGGCGGCAACCCGTACTTCGTCGGCGAGCTCGTCGCGACGGCTGATGCGGCGCGTGTGCCGCCGATCGTGGTCGACGCCGTCACCGCCCGGCTCCGCCGCCTCGATCCCAGTACCGCCTCGAACTCGCAGAGCACCACCTCGAGCCGGCGCTGGAGTTCACCGAACGCGCAGAGATCGTCGGGCTGCGGATCTACCAGCAGGTCGAGCGCGGCGCCTGCACCTCGCGCGAGCGCAGTGGGACGACGCGGTCGCCGCCATCAGGTACCCGGGGAGTCCCTGCCGCACTCGCAGGCCGCCGCACTCGTCGTCGTGGACCGGGTCGGCATCCGCCGCGGCCCGCGCCGAGACCGCGCTGCTGCGCGGCGCTTCGCCATCCTCGACCGCATCGGTGCGTCGTTCACGCCTCCCCGATCGTGAGTTCGACGAACAGCTCGCTCGCGACCCGCTCGAGGTCGTCGCGAACGTCGGCCGGGTCGACGCCCAGCGGCACACGCACGAGCAGGTGCGCCTCGAACAGTCGCCCGCCCGACATCGGGGCGTCGCGGCGCTCGGTCGCCATGGACTCGATACTCAGTCCGTGCCGGGCGAGGGCAGCCGACACGTCGCGCACGATGCCCGGGTGGTCGCTGCCGATGAGGTCGACACGCAGATGCGACCACGCCTTGTGCGGGGCGGCCCGCTCCTCTGCTCCCGTATGCGCGATCACCTCCATGAGCCCCTCGAGCCCGTCGAGCGCCGCCCGGAGCTCTCCGGCGCGCTCGTTCGGCACGGTCACCACGACGATCCCCGCGAACTGGCCGGCGAGCTCGGCCAGCTGGCTCTGTTCCCAGTTCCCGCCGTGGGCGGTGATGGCCTCGGCGAGCGTCTCGACGAATCCGGCGCGGTCGTCGCCGATGACGGTGAGCACGAGTCTGGACATGGGGGCATCAAACCACGGCACCGGGGCTGCGGTCGAGCCCGTGACCGTGCTCAGCGCCTGTGCTCAGAGCCCGTGCCCAGCGCCTGTGCTCAGCGCTTGAGACCTGCGAAGAACTCGCCGACATCGCGGGCGTAGAGCGCGGGCTGCTCGAGTGCGGCGAAGTGCCCGCCCCGCGGCAGCTCGGTGTAGCGCGCCAGGCGGTAGTTCGGCTCGACCCATCGCCTCGTGGCCGGATTGATCTCGGCCGGGAACACGGCCGCGGCGGTCGGCACCCCGGGAACGGGATGCACGCGTCCGTCGGGGTCGAGCCGCGACTCGTAGTAGATCATGGCTGACGACGCGGCCGAGCGCGGGATCCAGTAGAACATGAGGTTCGTCAGCAGGTCCTCGGTCATGAAGGTGCCGAGGCCGCCGTCGCTCCACGCCTCGAACTTCTCGAGGATCCAGGCGGCCAGCCCCGCGGGCGAGTCGGTCTGCGCCATCGCGAGCGACTGCGGGCGGGTCGCCTGGATCTGCGCGTAGGCCCGGCCCGTGGCATCCGTCCGGTCCCAGCGGGCGAGGAGCCGGTGTTCGTGCTCGTCGGCGCCCTCCGCCCATGAGGGATTCCGGTGCACGCCGAGCAGCGGCATGTTGGTGTGGAAGCCGATCACGGCGTCGGCGTGCAGTTGCGCGAGCCGCGAGCCGATGATCGCGCCCCAGTCGCCGCCGGCGACGCCGTAGCGCGTGTGGCCCAGTTCGGTGACCATCAGGGCGTGCAGCGCGTCGGCGATGCGGGTGACGCCCCACCCGGGCTCGGCGGGCTTGCCGCCGAAGCCGAAGCCCGGAAGCGACGGCATCACGAGGTCGAATGCCGCCCGGCCGGCGACCGGGTCGACCAGGGGCTCGATCACGTGGCGGAACTCGACGATCGAGCCCGGCCACCCGTGGGTGAGCAGCAGTGGCATGGCGTCGGCCCTGCCCGAGGACGCGCGGAAGACCTGCAGGTCGACCCCGTCGACCGGCACGGTGATCGGGTCGAGGGTGTTCAGCCATGCCTCGTGCGGGCGCCAGTCGTACTCATCGGCCCAGACTCGGCACAGCTCACGCAGGACCGTGAGGTCGGTGCCGGCCTCCCACGGCGCAGCCGGCAGAGGTCCGGGCCACCGGGTGCGGTGGAGTCGCTCGCGGAGGTCGGCGAGGTCCGCGTCGGAGACGTTGATCGGAGCAGGGCGGTGCGCGTTGGTGGCCATGCTCGATTATCGCCGTCGATGAAGCGAGCCGCACGCCACTTCGGAAGCACGTTGCTGCAAGCGCTTGCATTTACGCGGCGCACGCTGCTACGGTCGCGAGCAACGTCGGTGGCACGCGGTCGTGCCGGAATTCGGGGAGTCAAGGATGACGCAACGTGCTCGTGTCCGAAGCTGGTTCGCCCTCGTCGTGGCGGGGGTGCTCGCGGCGTCGGCCGCGGTCGCGGGCGTGGCGATGCCGGCCGCAGCCGAGGAGCCCCGCACGTTCGCCCTCGTGGGCGATCTGCAGTCGGAGCTCGGATGCCCCGCCGACTGGTCGCCCGACTGCGCCGCGACCGAGCTCATCGCGACGGGCACGCCGGGCGTGTTCGCGGCCGAGTTCACGATCCCCGCGGGCGACTGGCACTACAAGGTCGCCGTGAACGACACGTGGGACGAGTCGTACGGCCTCGACGGCGGCGCCGGAGACATCCCGCTCACGGTCGCCGGCGACACACCGGTGCGCGTGATCTTCGACGACACGCTGAAGCGCGTCGGCCTCGAGGCCACCGGCCTGCGCGGCGCGTACGACGAGGCATCCGACGCCGCGCTCGTGGCAGACCCGGTGCGCCAGGCCGGCAGCGACGAGGTGTTCTACTTCGTGATGACCGACCGGTTCGCGAACGGCGACGCGGCCAACGACGAGGGCGGCCTCACGGGTGATCGCCTCACGACGGGCTACGACCCCACCGACAAGGGCTTCTACAACGGCGGCGACCTCGCCGGCCTGCGCTCGCAGCTCGACTACATCGACGGGCTCGGCACCACGGCGATCTGGCTCACTCCGAGCTTCAGGAACCGCCCGGTGCAGGGCGAGGGCGCGAACGTGAGCGCCGGGTACCACGGCTACTGGATCACCGACTTCACGCAGATCGACCCGCACCTCGGCACGAACGCCGAGCTCCAGGCGCTCATCGCCGACGCGCACGACCGTGGCATCAAGGTGTACTTCGACATCATCACCAACCACACGGCCGACGTCATCGACTACGCCGAGGGCCAGTACGGCTACATCGACCAGGCCACCGAGCCCTATCGCGACGCCGACGGCAACGCCTTCGACCCGGCCGACTACGCCGGAGCCGGCGCGCCGGCGTTCCCGGCGCTCGATCCGGCGACGAGCTTCCCGTACACGCCGACGGTCACCCCCGAGGATGCCGACCTCAAGTCGCCCACGTGGCTCAACGACCCGACGCTCTACCACAACCGCGGCGACTCGACGTGGGAGGGCGAGTCGGTCACGTACGGCGACTTCGTCGGCCTGGACGACCTCATGACCGAGCACCCCACGGTCGTGAGCGGCTTCGTCGAGGTCTACCAGGACTGGATCGACCTCGGCATCGACGGCTTCCGCATCGACACGGCCAAGCACGTCAACTTCGAGTTCTGGGAGCAGTGGGCGACGGAGGTCCTCGACTACGCGCACTCGCCCGCCGTCAACAAGCCGGACTTCTTCATGTTCGGCGAGGTCTACGACGCCGACCCCCAGAAGCTCTCGCCGTACGTGCGCAACTCCGACATGAACTCGGTGCTCGACTTCACGTTCCAGTCGCAGGCGGTGAGCTTCGCGGCCGGCAACTCGGCGAAGAACCTGCAGTCGCTGTTCGCGGGCGACGACTACTACACCACCCCCGACTCGTCGGCGACGGCGCTGCCGACCTTCCTCGGCAACCACGACATGGGTCGCGTGGGTTACATGCTGCAGTCGACGGATGCCCCGCTCGCGCGTGACGAGCTCGCGCACGAGCTGCTCTTCCTCACCCGCGGCCAGCCCGTGGTCTACTACGGCGACGAGCAGGGCTTCGCGGGCACCGGCGGCGACAAGGACGCCCGGCAGACGCTCTTCGCGAGCCAGGTCGCCGAGTACCAGAACCAGCCGCTCGTGACGGGCGAGACCGCGGGCAGCGTCGACCGTTTCGGCACCGACGCCCCGCTCTACCAGCACATCGCCGCACTCGCCGACCTCCGCGCCGCGCACCCCGCCCTCGAGACGGGCGCGCAGCTCGAGCGCTACGTCGACAACGGTGCGGGCGTCTACGCGTTCTCGCGCGTCGACCGCACCGAGCGGGTCGAATACCTGGTGGCGGCGAACAACGCGAACGAGCCGCGCACGGTGCAGGTGCCCACGCTCACGGGCGACGGCGTGTTCCAGGTGCTCCACGGCGACGGCCAGGCGGTCGCGGCGGATGCCGCGGGCGTCGTGTCGGTGACCGTGCCGCCGCTCGGCGCGGTGGTGTGGAAGGCCGACCGGCAGGTGAGCGCCCCCGTCGCGGCATCCGCCATCTCGGTCGACGTGCCCGTCGCGGGAGCCGGCGTGAGCGGCGTGGCCCCGGTCGCCGCCGACGTCGACGACGCCACCTGGCAGGAGACGAGCTTCGCCTGGCGCGTCGCCGGCGGAGGCGACTGGCACGCCCTCGGCACCGCCGAGGACACGAGCCCCCGCGTCTTCCACGACACCGAGGGCCTCGCGAACGGCACGCTCCTCGAGTACCGCGCGGTGTCGACGGATGCCGCCGGCCACCGTGCCGCAGCTTCGACGTACGCGAGCGTCGGCAACGCCGTGAACCTCGTCGTCGAGGAGGAGCCCGAGCCGCCGATCGACCTCGTCACGGTGCCCGGCAACCACAACTCCGAGATGGGCTGTGCGGGCGACTGGACGCCCGGATGCGAGGCGGCGAAGCTCACGCTGCGCGGCGACGGCATCTACGCCGGAACGTTCGACCTGCCCGCAGGCGACTACGAGTACAAGGTCGCGCTCAACGGCAGCTGGGACCTGAACTACGGCGCGAACGGCGAGCAGAACGGGCCCAACATCGCCTACTCGCACCCCGGCGGGCCGATCACGTTCTACTGGAACCCGAACACGAAGGTCGTGTCGTCCACCGCCGAGGGACCGGTCGTGACCCTGCCCGGCAGCTTCCAGTCCGAGATCGGATGCTCCGGCGACTGGCAGCCCGACTGCCTCGCGTCGCTCATGCAGGACGGCGACAAGGACGGGGTCTACACGTTCGCAACGTCGGCCATCCCCGGCGGCAGCTACGAGGCGAAGGTCGCGCACGGCCTCAGCTGGGACGAGAACTACGGCGTCGGCGGTGCGCCGGGCGGAGCGAACTACGCGTTCACGGCCAGTGACGGCAAGCTCGTCGAGTTCCGATACACGCTCGCCACGCACGTGCTCGAGATCGTGGTGACCGACCCGCCGCTCGCGGGCACCGGCCAGGCGCGGGCGCACTGGATCGATGAGCAGACGCTCGCGTGGCCGGTCGAACTGCTGGGCGGGGCATCCGCCGCCGAGGCCACGTGGGCGATCGAGCACTCGGCGTCCGCCGCGCTCGCCGTCGCCGACCGGGTGGTGACCGGCAGCGACGGCTCGATCGAGCTCGCTCTCGACCCTGCGGGCCTCACCGATGCCCAGCTCGCGAAGTTCCCGCACCTCGAGGGCTTCCTCGCCCTGCATCCGGTGGGCCTCGACCGCGCGACCGTGCAGGAGCTCCTCACCGAGCAGCTCGCGGTGTCGCAGCGCGTTTCGACGGAGCTCACGGCGTTCACGGGCGTTCAGGTGCCCGGCGTGCTCGACGACCTCTACGCCGAGGCCGTGGCATCCGTGCCGCTCGGCGCGACCGTGACCGGCCAGGACTCGACCGTGCGGCTCTGGGCGCCCACGGCGCGGTCGGTGGCGCTCGAGGTGTGGCCGTCGGGCGGCGTCGGCGGCCCGACCGTGATCCCGGCGGAGTGGAACCCCGCCGACGGCACGTGGAGCGTCGATGGCCCGTCGGTCGGCGATGAGTACCGCTGGTCGATCGAGGTGTTCGCGCCGACCACCGGCGTCATCGAGACGAACTCGGTGACCGATCCGTACTCCGTCGCCCTCACGACGAATTCGGCGCGCACGGTCATCGTCGACCTCGACGACGAGTCGCTCGCGCCCGAGCTGTGGGACGAGACGCCCGCGCCCGTCGTCGGGCGCGCGGTCGACCGTGCGATCTACGAGCTGCACGTGCGCGACTTCTCGATCACCGACGAGAGCGTGCCCGAAGCCGAGCGCGGCACCTACCGTGCCTTCACGCACGACTCGGCGGGCACCGCGCAGCTGCGCGAGCTCGCCGAGGCCGGCATCAACACCGTGCACCTGCTGCCGACGTTCGACATCGCCACGATCGAGGAGGACCGGGCCGCGCAGGCGACCCCGGCGTGCGACCTCGCGTCGTTCGGTCCGGCGTCGCCAGAGCAGCAGACGTGCATCGACGCGGTGCGCGACCTCGACGGCTTCAAGTGGGGCTACGACCCGTTCCATTTCCAGGCGCCCGAGGGTTCCTACGCGGTCGACCCCGACGGCGGTGCCCGCGTGGCCGAGTTCCGCGAGATGGTCGGCGCGCTGCACGGCATGGGCATGCAGGTCGTGCTCGACGAGGTGTACAACCACGCCGCGGCATCCGGTCAGGGGGAGAAGTCGGTGCTCGACCGCATCGTGCCCGGCTACTACCAGCGCCTGAACGCCCTCGGCGCCGTCGAGACCTCGACGTGCTGCCAGAACATCGCGACCGAGCACGAGGTCGCCGAGAAGCTCATGGTCGACTCGGTGGTGCTGTGGACCACCGAGTACAAGGTCGACGGCTTCCGCTTCGACCTCATGGGCCACCACTCCCGCGACAACATGCTCGCCGTGCGGGCCGCGCTCGACGAGCTCACGCTCGAGGACGACGGCGTCGACGGCTCGGCCGTGTACCTCTACGGCGAGGGCTGGAACTTCGGCGAGGTCGCGAACAACGCCCGCTTCGAGCAGGCGACGCAGGGCCAGCTCGGCGGCACCGGCATCGGCACGTTCAACGACCGGTTGCGCGACGGCGTGCACGGCGGCAGCCCGGTGGTCGGCGAGTCGATCTTCGACCAGGGCTTCGGCACGGGCCTCGCGGGTGACCCGAACGGCAGGCCCGTGCGTGACGGCACGCGCGACCTGGGCCAGCAGACCGACCTCGTGAAGGTCGGCCTCGCGGGCAACCTGCGCGACTTCGAGCTCGTCGGCTCCGACGGCGTGCCGAAGACCGGCGCCGACGTCGACTACAACGGGTCGCCGGCCGGCTACGCCGACCAGCCGGACGAGGTCATCAACTACGTCGACGCGCACGACAACGAGACGCTGTACGACCTCGGCGTGCTGAAGCTGCCCGTCGACACGGCGATGGCCGACCGGATCCGGATGAACACGCTGTCGCTCGCGACCGTGACGTTCTCGCAGTCGCCGTCGTTCTGGCACGCCGGCACCGAGCTGCTGCGGTCGAAGTCGCTCGACCGCAACAGCTACAACTCGGGCGACTGGTTCAACCGCATCGACTGGACCGGTCAGGAGTCGACCTTCGGATCGGGCCTGCCACCCGCCGCCGACAACGACGACAACTGGTCGTTCATGGAGCCGTTGCTCGCCGACCCGGCGCTCAAGCCGACGGCGGCCGATATCGCCGCGGCCGAGGCATCCGCGCTCGACCTGCTTCGGGTGCGCTCGTCGGTCGACCTGCTGCAGCTGGGCTCGGCGTCGCTGATCAACGAGAAGGTGTCGTTCCCGAACAGCGGGGCGGATGCCACGGACGGCCTCATCATCATGCTCATCGATGACCTCGTCGGCGAGGATGTCGACCCGGAGTTCGAGGGTGCGCTGGTCGTGTTCAACGCGTCGCCCGAGGCGATCACGGAGCAGGTCGACGGGCTCGCCGGGCGGGACTTCAAGCTCGCCAAGGCGCAGCGCAACGGCGAGGACGAGATCGTGAAGGAGACGAAGTGGAAGGCGAAGACCGGGACGTTGACGATCCCGGCGCGCACGGCCGCGGTGCTCGTCGATGGCCAGAAGGTGACGGGGCCGGGTGCCGGAAACGGCGAGCCGGGTGCGGCGTCGGCCGCGCCGACCGTGGGCCTGGATGCCGGTTCGGTGCAGGTCGGTTCGACCCTCGCGGTGTCCGGCTCCGGCTTCGAGCCGGGAGAGCTCGTGCAGGTCTGGCTCCACTCCACGCCGACGCTCCTGCAGGCACAGCCTGCTGCGGCGGACGGCACGGTGTCGTTCGACGTCGCGATCCCGGAGGGGACCGAGGCCGACGGGCACCACGTGCGGCTCGTCGGCGTCGCCTCGGGAGCTGAGGCGGTCACGGCGCTGACGGTGGTCGGCCCGCTCGGCCTGACCGTGACGCAGGGCGTGCTGGCCGTGCTGCTCGGTCTCGCCGCGCTCGCCGCCGGGCTGGTCGTCGTGGGGCCGCGCCTGCGGCGTGGCCGACCGGCCGTCGCCCCGGCGCGCGTCAGCGCCGACTGATCCCGTTCGGGCGGAGCAGGTGTGCGCAGCTCTGCCCGAACGGCGCGGCCCTCCGTCCGAGATCTCTCTCGTTTGGAGGCCGCGCGAGTGATGCCCGGCTGGTTCCCCCACCGCCGGGCATCAGCGTCTCACGAGTCGGTCGTCAAACGGGGAAGGAGGCGCCGCACGCCTCGTAGCTGCCGAAGATCAGTCCGCCGTACGTGTCGAAGAAGTGGTCCACTCCCGTGCCGTTCGACATGAGCCAGTCATTCGGGTTGTTCGCGCCGATCAGTCCGCCCTGCCCCGCTGCACCCTTGTACATGATCGACACGACCTCGGGACCGCCGCCCTGCGTGTAGAGGTCGAAGATGCAGTCGGCCTGCTCGGTGGTGATCACGCCGTTCGCGACATCCCCTGCCAGTGCGTCGGGTATGTAGAGCGTGAACCACGCCTGCGAGTTGGACACGCCGGCGTTGCCCTGCGCCGAGCGGTTGGGGACGTAACAGTCGTGCGCATACGCGGCCATTCCGCTGCCCAGCGAGATCGCGGCGGCCAGGCCGATACCGGCGCCGATGTTGGTCATGGTCCTCGAGAACATGGATGATCCCTTCCAGTTGTGAATCGACGGCCGAAGACGGTCGCCCGGCAGCGAGCGTGCACCGTTCGGTCTCCGCCGACCTCAGGGTCCGCCCGGAGCCGAGCGTGCGGCCCCCCCCCAGAACGTGGGGGTTCCTCGCGTCGCGGGTCAGTCGGTGGGACCCGAGGGTGCGGCGTCCAGGCCCGTGCGGGGTGCGGCGTCCAGCACGGCGTACGCCCGGCCGAGCCGCTCGATCCACCACTCGGTGCGCTCGGCGCCGGCCGCGTACCGGTCGAGCAGCTCAGGATCGGGGTCGACCCGCCGCACCGCGATCGACCCGCCCTCCGGCACGAGCGGGTCGCGCGTGACATCCGCCGCCAGCAGCGCCGCGGTGCCGAGACCGCAGTCATAGGCGAGGTCGGGCACGGATGCCGCGAGCTGCGCGCCCATCGCGAGGCCGACGCTCGTGTCCAGCGCGCTCGAGACCACGACGGGCAGGCCGGCTCGCGCGACGATGTCGAGGGCCCGGCGGATCCCGCCGAGCGGCTGCGCCTTGATCACGAGGATGTCGGCGGCGCCCGCCTCGGCGACCGCGAGCGGGTCGTCGGCGCGGCGCACGCTCTCGTCGGCGGCGATGGGGATGCCCATGTACTTCGTGCGGCGACGGATCTCGGCAAGCTCCTCGACGGTCGGGCACGGCTGCTCGACGTATTCGAGGTCGAACGGCGCGAGTGCGTGGATCGCGTGCTCGGCCTCGTCGACGTTCCAGTCGCCGTTCGCGTCGATGCGCACGCGTCCCTCGGGGCCGAGCGCCTCGCGCACGGCGCGCACGCGCGCGATCTCCTGCGCGAGCGTCTCGTCGCCGCCCGCGACCTTGACCTTCGCCGTTCGACATCCGGGGAACCGCGCGAGCACGGCCCGCACGCTGTCGGGGTCGACCGCGGGCACGGTCGCGTTCACCGGTATCCGGTCGCGCAGCGCGGGCGGCGGCGCGTTCCAGCCGTAGTCGATGGCGGCGGCGAGCCAGGCGGATGCCTCGTGGTCGTCGTACTCGGCGAACGGCGAGAACTCGGTCCAGCCCTGCGGCCCCTCGAGGAGGAGCGCCTCGCGCGCGTCGAGCCCGCGGAACCGGGTGACGAGCGGGAGCGCCACGACTCGCGCGGTGGAGAGGAGCTCTTCGAGGTTCGGGAGGACTGCGTCGTCGTCGGTCACCCTCCCATCGTGGCATCCCGCGCGGCATCCGTTCGCCCTCGCGGGTCGGGAAACAAACACATGAGGATCCGCGCCATGCGTCGCCAGGACGTGGCGTGGGTCGGATTCATGCATCTCGGCCGTGGGGACACGAGGTTCTGTTAGCGTGTACCGACTTGGGGGTGCACATGTCCGACGAACTCGACTCGCTCGGCGTCGAGGCCACTGAGGTGCGGGACTCCGCAGGACGCAACGTCGTGATCGCCGTCATCGGGCTCGTCCTCGTCGTGGCCGCGCTCGTCCCGCTCGCCTACGGCGCCATCTGGGTGGGGTCGATCGTGTACGCCGGCGTGGTGTCGCTGCTCACGGGTGGGCCGGCGCCCGAGGCGCCGGTCGTCGTCACCTGAGCGATCGGTCGGCCGCCGCGGGCGGATGCTCCGGCCGCCGGGAATAGGCTGGACGCATGGCACGCGAGATCTCGGAACTGTTCGACGCGAGCGAGTGGACGGATGCCGCGGCATCCGTCACCGGCTCCACCGGTTTCACCGACATCACCTACCACCACTCCACCGACGGGCGCATCGCCCGCATCGCCTTCGACCGGCCGGAGGTGCGCAACGCGTTCCGGCCGCACTCGGTCGACGAGCTCTACCGCGCGCTCGAGGACGCGCGCACGAACCCGCGCATCGGCGTGGTGCTGCTCACCGGCAACGGGCCGAGCGAGAAGGACGGCGGCTGGGCGTTCTGCTCGGGCGGCGACCAGCGCATCCGGGGGCGCGACGGCTACAAGTACTCCGACGCCGAGACGGCCATCGTCGACGGCGGGCACGGCGGGCACGGCGGGCACGGCGGGCAAGCCGCGGTCGGGCGCCTGCACATCCTCGAGGTGCAGCGGCTCATCCGGTTCATGCCGAAGGTCGTCGTCGCGGTCGTGCCGGGCTGGGCGGCGGGCGGCGGCCACTCGCTGCACGTCGTGTGCGACCTCACGATCGCGAGTCGCGAGCACGGCCGCTTCAAGCAGACGGATGCCGATGTCGGCAGCTTCGACGCCGGCTACGGGTCGGCGTACTTCGCGCGCCAGATCGGGCAGAAGTTCGCCCGCGAGGTGTTCTTCCTCGCCGAGGAGTACTCGGCCGAGCGCGCCTACGAGATGGGCGCCGTGAACCGGGTCGTACCGCACGCCGACCTCGAGCGCGAGGCGATCGCGATGGCGCGCACGATCCTCACCAAGTCGCCCACCGCCATCCGCATGCTGAAGTTCGCGTTCAACGCGGTCGACGACGGCATGGTCGGCCAGCAGGTGTTCGCCGGTGAGGCGACCAGGCTCGCCTACGGCACCGACGAGGCCGTCGAGGGCCGTGACGCGTTCCTCGAGAAGCGCGAGCCCGACTGGGGTCCGTACCCGTGGCACTTCTGATCCGGCGGTATCAGGCCAGGCGTGAGGTTTGTCACAACTCTACTGTTTTCGGTAGAGTTGTGACGTGGTCGCCGAGGTGAAGTACCGGGACATCGTGCGCGAGATCGCGCTCGATCACTACGGGTACGTCACGACGAAGCAGGCGGCCGAGGCCGGTGTGCCGGCGGTCGAACTGCCGAAGCTCGCCGCTCGCGGTGGTCTGGAGAACGTCGCATACGGGCTGTACCGGGTGCCGGACGTTCCTCCGACGGCGTTCGACCAGTTCGCCGAGGCGCTCCTTCGGGTGGGTGAGGGTGCCTACCTTCACGGTGAGTCGGTGCTCGCGTTGTTCGGGCTTGCGGACGTCAATCCGAGGAATATCAAGGTCGCCGTTCACAGGCGAGCGCGCCCCACGCTTCCGGCGTTCGTCGAGTTGACCCACGTGAAGAACGATGCACGGACGACGTTCTACGAGGGGCTGGAGGCACAGCCGGTGGCCGATGCCATCCTGGAATGCCGTGGACGGATCGAGACTGTGCGCCTGCTGGATGCGGCGAAGCAGGCGCGCAAGGATGGCCTGCTCACTACCGCGGACTGGCAGCGTGTGCGGAAGGGACTGCGGTCGTGAGCTATTCCGGTGCCCCGACGAGTGTGCGCTCCCTGGAGCAGCGCATCCGCAACCTCGAAGGCAGTGACGGACTCGCGCTTCGGCGCCGGGTCGGGATGGCGCTGGTCGTGGTCGGCCAGATGCTGCCTGAGGGTGCGATCAAGGGCGGTAGCGCGATGGCGCTGCGCTATGGCCGCGGCACGCGCTTCACCCAAGACCTCGACGCCGCGCGGGTTCAGTCGCTCGCCCGGTTCCGCAGCGACTTCGAGGAGTCCCTCGCTGCCGGGTGGGCTGGCTTCATCGGGAGGCTGATCGAGAAGGTCGCGCCTCGTCCGCCCGCTGTGCCCACGGCGTACGTCATGCAACCCTTCGAGGTGAGGCTCGAATACCTGGGCCGCCCGTGGTGCTCGGTGAAGTTCGAGGTGGGCCACAACGAGATCGGTGACGCCGACGAGCCGGAGTACCAACTCGCCGCAGACCTCGCCGCACTCTTCACCGAGGTCGGGCTCGAAGCGCCGAAGCCGGTGCCGGTCATGCGTGCGGACTATCAGATCGCACAGAAACTCCATGCGGTTTCGGGCGACGGAAGCGCGCGAGCGCGCGACCTCGTCGACCTCCAACTCCTCGACAAGAGCGAAGACCTCGACTTCCCTCGGGTCGCTGAGACCTGTGTCCGGCTCTTCGACTACCGGCGTCAGCAGGTGTGGCCGCCGACTATCATGGCCGGTGACCAGTGGGACACCCTGTATGCAGAAGCCGCCGAAGGTCTCGACGTTCGGAACACCGTCGAGGAGGCCGTCGTCTGGGCCAACGACCTCGTTCAACGCATTATCGCGGCCGGGTCCTGATCGGCCGCGCGCCTCATGGCACTACAGATTGGGCACGGCTCGACATGAAACCCGTCCAGCAGGTTGCGGCGTCGGATGTCGCAGCTGTGACCGCGGCGCTGCGCGTCGCCCTCGACGGCGGGCCGGCCGTCTGGCCGGTCGCATCCCGACCGCCCATGTACCCGTTCCCGCGCAGCGTTGCCGGTGGAACGGGCGAATCACGCGGGAACGGGAACCTGGGGCGTGCTAGTGGAGGAGCGAGCGGGATCGGGGTCGACGACGACGTCGCGCTCGTCGTGGAGACGAGCGGATCGACGGATGCCCCGAAGCGCGTGCTCCTCTCGGCCGATGCGCTGGGCGCGAGCGCGGCGGCGACCGAGGCGGCACTCGACGGACCCGGGCAATGGCTCCTCGCCCTGCCCGCGCACTACATCGCGGGCGCCCAGGTGCTCGCACGATCCATCGTGGCGGGCACCGAACCCGTGCTGCTCGGCGGCGAGCACTTCGACCCGGCCGCGTTCGCCGCGGCATCCGCACGGCTCGACCGGCGGCGACCCCGGTACACGTCGCTCGTGCCGGTGCAGCTCGGCCGACTCGTCGACGCGGCCGCGTCCGACCGTCGCGTAGCCGAGGCCCTGCGCTCATTCGACCGGATCCTGCTCGGCGGCCAGGCCGCGCCGCCGTCGCTCATCGTCGCCGCCGACGTGCTCGGCGCGCGGGTAACCCGCACGTACGGTTCCAGTGAGACGTCGGGTGGATGCGTCTACGACGGGCGTCCGATCGACGGCGTGCGTGCGCGCATCGCCGAGGGGCTCGTCGAGCTGGCCGGGCCGATGCTCGCCGACGGCTACCTCGGCGACCCCGAGCGCACCGCGGCCGCCTTCGCGGCCGACGCCGACGGCACGCACTGGTATCGCACCGGGGATCTCGGTCGGATCGAACACGACGGCACGCTGCGCATCCTCGGCCGCGCCGACGACGTGATCGTCTCGGGCGGGGTGAAGGTCGCGCTCGGCGAGGTCGAGCGAGCGGTCCGCTCCCAGCCCGGCTTCGCCGACGCCGTCGTCGTGCGCGTGCCCGATCCCGAGTGGGGGGAGCGGCCGGCGGTGGTTGCTACAGGAACGGATGCCGCCGCGACATCCGATGCGCTCGCGACGCTCGCCCGGGCGACCGACGCCGCCGGGCTCACGCCGGCGGCCCGACCCGTACGCCTCGACGTGGTCGACCGGATGCCGCTGCTCGCATCGGGCAAGCCCGACCGTCGCGCGATCGAGCGACTCGTGCGCGGCGGCCCGGTGGCCTGATGACGGGTCACCCGACGGGTGCGGCTGTCGCGGCCGACGCGGCATCCGCCTCGGCGTCGAGCTCCGCCAGGCGCCGCGCCTCGTCGAGGTGCGCCTGCACCTGGTGGCGGTTCGGGAGCAGCAGGCTCGCGACGGCCGCGATCGCGAGCCCGGCGACCGACACCGGCACCGACGCCTGCAACGCCTCGAGCACATGCTCGCGGCTCCAGTCGTCGCCGAGGATCGCGAACACCCAGAGCACCCCCGCCGCGAGGAGCGCGGAGCCGGCCGTCACGAGATACTTGCCGATGCGCGGGACGAGCGGGATGACCGCGCCCGTGCCGACGAGCGCGCCGAGGCTGAAGGCGAGCAGGTTGAGGCCGAACCCGAGCGCAGCCTGCAGGTAGATGATGAACGGCAGGGTGAACGCGTTGAGTGCGCCCTGGAAGGCGGCCTGCGTGACAATGCCCGCCGAGAACCCGCGGTCGGCGAAAAGCGGCATCGGCAGCAGCGCCGAGCCGTCGCGCCGCATCCGCCGGCGCTCGTAGGCGACGAACGCGACCAGCAGCACGGCGCCGGCGACGACGGGCTACCAGACGATGCCCACCGGGATGTTGATGAGGAACACCGTGCGCCACCCGAGACCCCAGAGGTCGGCGTCGACGAGCCAGCCGCCGAGCACGGGACCCGCGACCGCGGCGAGGCTGGCCACGCCACCGATGAGGCCGTACATCGGGGCGCGCTCGCGCGGGGTGAAGAGCGCCTGGGCGGACGCGAGAAGCTGCGGCACCATGAGGGCGGCGAAGAGCCCCTGTGCGACGCGGGTGACGACGAGCACATCGCCCGACCACGCGAACGCGGCCGCGGCGGAGGCCATCGTGCGCTGAAGCATCCGCTCGAGGGATCCGGCCACTCGCCCGCCCCGGACGGGCTGACTAGCATGTCGGTGTGGCACGTCCGAAACCCCAGCGCATGAACCCCGACGACGTCCGCGCGCACGCGCACCGCAGGTCGGGCAACCCCGCCAGGCGCACCGCCGCTCCGGCCGCCGTGCGTGGCCCCGCCACCGCCGCCGACTGGGTGGCGGGCGCACGACTGCGCACGCTGCCCCTCGCGATCGCGCCGGTCGCGCTCGGCACGGGTGCGGGAGTCGTCGCCATCCCCGACGGGCCGTGGCATCCGGCTCGCGCGCTGCTCGCGCTCGTCGTCGCGCTCGCGCTGCAGATCGCGGTGAACTACGCCAACGACTACTCCGACGGCGTGCGCGGCACCGACGACCACCGCGTCGGCCCGGCGCGGCTCACCGGATCGGGCGCTGCGAAACCGAGGCACGTGCTGGCGGTCGCGCTGAGCTTCTTCGCGCTCGCCGCGATCGCCGGGCTCGCGCTCACCATCGTGACCGGGCAGTGGTGGATGCTCGCCGTCGGCGCCGTGGCGATCGTCGCCGCCTGGTTCTACACGGGGGGCAGGCGGCCATACGGGTACTACGGCCTCGGCGAGCTCTTCGTGTTCGTGTTCTTCGGGCTCGTGGCGACCGCCGGGTCGGCGTACGTGCAGGCGCTCACGGTGAACACTGAGGCGTGGCTCGGCGGCGTCGGCGTCGGGCTCCTCGCGTGCGCCGTGCTCATGGCCAACAACCTGCGCGACGTCGACCAGGATCGGACGGCCGGCAAGCGCACGCTCGCCGTGCTGGTCGGGCCGCTCGCGGGGCGCATCCTGTTCACGGTGTTCATGCTCGTGCCGTTCGGGATCACCGGGTTCTTCGCGCTGCTCTACCCGGCGGCACTGCTCGTGCTGTTCGCGCTGTTCCTCGCGGTGCCGGCCTGCGTCATCGTGCTCTGGGCGAGGTCCGCGCGCGAACTGCTGCTCGCGCTCCAGCTCGCGAGCATCACGGCCCTGTCGTACGGGGTCGGGCTGGGACTCGTGTTCGCTCTCTGACCGGCGGATCTCAACCCGCGGGGGTATCGCGGCGATCGGGAGCGGACGCGTCGACCGCGGCATCCTCGACCTCGTCGTCGACGTGCACGGCCGGAGACTCGCGGTGGCGGGCAGCGTACAGGTCGCTCGCGATCGACTCGCGCTGGCGACGCAGGAAGATGAGCGACGCGCTGAACCCGAACGCGGCGGCGACGGCGGCGGACACCCACGGATTCACGCCCGCGATGAGGAGCACGGCGAGCGGCACGGCGAACAGCAGGATGCGCAACGCGGTGTACCAGATCCAGACGGGCACGGACTTCACCCTCACAGTGTAGGTCGGCTTCCCCTGAGTACTCTCACAGCCGCGGACCGGGCGGACGCGCCTAGACTGGGACAATGGCCCGGCTGCTCTTCGGACTCGGCGTCGCCGCCGTGATCTTCACGATCTACGCCGTCGCCGACTGTGCGTTCTTCGACCGCACGCGCATCCGTGGCCTGCGTCGCGGCTGGTGGATCGTCGTCATCCTGTTCGTTCCGATCATCGGCGGCGTGCTCTGGTTCCTCATCGGCCGCGGCCGCATCGACCGGGTCGGATCGTGGGGCAGCCGCACGGTCGCCCCAGACGACGATGCGCAGTTCCTGCGCCACCTTCGAGAGGATGCCGCGCAGGACGAGCGAATCCGTCGCATGGAGCAGGAGCTCGCCGAGCTCGACGCCGACGAGGAGCCGCGGTTCGGCGACGCCGCCGGTACGAGCAAGGGCGAGGAGCGCAAGCGCCCCGACGCCCCCGACGCCCCCGGCGAGACGGGACCGGCCGGACGACCGAATGGCTGATCCGGAGCCCCGAACGGCGCCCGACGCCCGACGGAGCCCCGCGAGCGACGCCGCGATGGCGCTCCTCCGCGCCTTCGTCGAGTCCGGCGTGCGCGATGTCGTCGTCGCACCCGGTTCGCGATCGCAGGCGCTCGCGCTCGCCGCGGCCGAGCTCGAGCGGGTGGGCGCGATCCGCCTGCACGTGCGCATCGACGAGCGGGGCGCGGCGTTCCTCGCGCTCGGCACGGCCGTCGAGTCCGGCCGGCCGGCGGTCGTGGTGACCACGTCCGGCACCGCCGTCGCCAACCTGCACCCCGCCGTGCTCGAGGCGCACCATTCGGGTGTGCCGCTGATCGTGTGCACGGCCGACCGTCCGGCGGAGCTCCGGGGCATCCGCTCGAACCAGACCACCATGCAACCCGGCATCTTCGCGGGGGCGCTGCGGCTCGATCGCGACATCGGCGCACCCGAGGGCGATCCGGGAGAGACGGATGCCGCGGCGCGCCTCGCCCGCGACGCCGTCGCCGCGGCACTCGGTCGCGACGCCGCCGGCGACGCCGTGCCGCAGCCCGGTCCCGGTCCCGTGCACCTCAACCTGCAGTACCGCGAGCCGCTGTCGGCCGTCATCACGCTGGACGGCTCGCCGGTGGCGACGGAGCTCGAGACGCGTCCGGCTGCGCCGGGCGCTCCTCGATCCGCGGGGGCTGTGCACTCCGCGGCGGCACTCATCGAGCCCGGCCCGCGCACGGTCGTCGTCGCGGGCGCTGGCGCCGGCCCGGCCGCAGAGGAGTTCGCACGCGACGGCGGCTGGCCGCTCATCGCCGAGGTCACGAGCGGCGCCCACTTCGGGCCCAACCTCGTGGTGGCCTACCGGGAGCTCTTGCGCGAGCCCGGCTTCGGCGACCTCGTCGAGCGCGTCGTCGTATTCGGGCATCCGACGCTCTCGCGTGAGGTTCCCGCGCTCGTGCAGCGCGACGACGTGGAGACCATCGTCGTGGCACCGTCGGGCATCGAGTGGTTCAATCCCGGGCGCCGCGTCCGCCGCTTCGAGCGCGCGGTGCACACCGACCGGCACCCGCAGACGGCCGAGGAACGTGCCTGGGTCGGCCGCTGGGTGCACGCGAGCCGGGCGCTCGTGGCCGCGGGGCTTCCGCCCGCGGCATCCGTGCACAGCGGAGTCGACGAGACCGGACACGTCTCCGACTTCGCCGCGCAGCGCGAGTACCTGCGCGCCCAGCTCGCGGCCGTGCGTGCCCCGGTGAACCGCCGCATGCTCGTCGACGCGGTGTGGGCGGCGACGTGGCCGCACGACCGGCTCGTGTTCGGCGCGTCCAGGCTCATCCGCGACGCCGACCGCGCCGTGCCCGGCCGGCGCATCACTGCGCACGCGAATCGCGGCCTCGCGGGCATCGACGGCACCATCGCCACGGCGCTCGGCATCGCGATCGCAAGCCAGTCGCCCGCTCCCGGCGAGCACGGCGCGGCGGAGGGTGCGGTGCAGGCGGCGGCGGATGCCCCGGCGCCCGCGAACCCGGCGCGCGCCGGCGTCACCCGCGCCCTGGTCGGCGACCTCACGCTGCTCCACGACATCGGGTCGCTCCTCATCGGTGACGGCGAGGCGCGGCCGAGGATCCAGGTCATCGTGGGCAACGACGGCGGCGGCACGATCTTCGACGCGCTCGAGGTCGCGGGCTCTGCGTCGCCCGAGGCCTTCGATCGGGTGCAGTTCACGCCGCAGCACGTGGACTTCGCCGCACTCGCGCAGGCCTACGGCTGGGGCTGTGCACGCGCCGCGACGCGGGGCGAGCTCGACGAGGCGCTGGGCACCGCTGTCACAGGGCCGACGATCGTCGAGGTCGCGCTCGCCCGCTGACACCCGGTGGTCGAGTAGCGGGCGCAGCAAGCGTATCGAGATCACGGGCCAGGCCCAATACGCCGCTCGACCACCGATCCGCGCGGCATTGACGCGGGGCGGGGGCGTTCGGACAGGATGGGGGAGCGGTGAGCGCCGCCGCGACCACGCGGCGGGTCCGCGAGGAGGGGGGCACCGTGGGTCTCGAGACATACTGGGCGACGGATCCGTCGGAGGTGCTGCGGGTACGGCAGGGGTTCACGCTCGCCGATGTCGACACGCGGAGCACTCCCGGCTTCGAGGGTGACAAGGCCGCTGCCGAGACCTCACTCGCCGAAGGCGCCGTCATCCTCGCAGAATTGCAGGAGAAGCTGTTCGCGGGCAACCAGATGGGCGACGATCCGCGGCGCGTCCTCCTCGTGTTGCAGGCCATGGACACCGCAGGCAAGGGCGGGATCGTCAAGCACGTGATGGGCGCCGTCGACCCGCAGGGCGTGCAGCTCGCGACGTTCAAGAAGCCCACGGAGGAGGAACTCGCACGGGACTTCCTCTGGCGCATCCGCAAGCGCGTGCCCGATGCGGGCATGATCGGCGTCTTCGACCGTTCGCACTACGAGGACGTGCTCATCGGCAAGGTGCGCGAGCTCGCGTCGCCCGAGGAGATCGAGCGTCGCTACGACGCGATCAACGAGTTCGAGGCCGAGCTCGCTTCATCCGGAACCACCATCATCAAGGTCATGCTGCACATCTCGATGGACGAGCAGAAGGAACGCCTGCTTGACCGCCTCGAGCGGCCCGACAAGCACTGGAAGTTCAACCCCGGCGACATCGACGAGCGGCTGCTCGCGCCCATGTACCGCGAGGCATACCAGGCCGTCTTCGAGCGCACGACCACGCCGCACTCGCCGTGGTACGTGATCCCCGCCGACCGCAAGTGGTACGCACGGCTCGCCGTGCAACACCTGCTCATCGAGGCGCTCGAAGCGATGCGGCTCGACTGGCCGATGGCCGCCTTCGACGTCGAGGCCGAGAAGGCACGGCTCCAGGCGAGCTGAGGACGCCGCCGGCCGCGGAGGCTGGCGCGCCTCCTCAACCCGCGGAGTCGCGCGCTACTCGACCCGCGGTGAGGGCGGCGATGCCTCGAACGCCTCGACGATCGGCCTGAACTTGATGGTCGACTCGGCCAGCTCGTCGGCGGGCACCGAATCATGCACGATGCCGCATCCGGCATATGCCGCCACCGTGCCGTCGGCGTCGACCTGCGCGCACCGCAGCGCGATGGCCCATTCGCCGTCACCGTCGCCGTCGATCCAGCCGACCGGTCCGGCATAGCGCCCGCGGTCGAATCCCTCGAGCTCGGCGAGCGTGCGCAGGGCCACGCGGCGGGGGGTGCCGGCCACGGCGGCGGTCGGGTGAACCGCCTGCACGAGGTCGAGCGAGCTCGACCCGTCGCCGAGCGTGCCCTTGAGGTCGGTGGCGAGGTGCCACAGGTTTGGAAGTTGCAGGGTGAACGGCTCGGGGCTCGCGTCGAGCCGTGCGGTGTGCGGCGCGAGCCGGTTCACGGCGCTCGACACGGCCAAGGCGTGCTCGGCCAGGTCCTTCGCCGACGACGCCAGCGCGGCGGCCCGTTCGCGGTCGGATGCCTCGCCCGCACCCCGCGACGTCGTGCCCGCGAGTACGCGCGACGAGACGGTGCCGTGGTCGACGCGCACGAGCGTCTCGGGGCTCGCGCCGATGAGTCCGTCGACCGCGAACACCCAGGTGTCGGGGTAGTCCTCGGCAAGTCGGTTGATGACCGCGCGCAGGCCGTCCTCCTCGTGCAGTTCGCCCACGAGCTGCCGGGCGAGCACGACCTTCTGGAGCTCGCCGGCGTCGATCCGGCGCACGGCCTCGGCCACGGCCGCCTCGTATGCCTCGGGCGGCACGGCGCCCGGCGTGAACGTCACGCGCGGCACCCGGCGCTTGGGCGACGGCTCGGGGATCTCGAGGGCGACGGATGCCGCGGCCTCCGCTGCCCCCTCGTCGCCCGACGCGAGCGCGATACGCGTCACCCACGCCCGCCCCTCGCGGCGGCCGAGCACGAGCTCGGGCACCACCAGCACGCTCGTCGCGGCGGAATCGTCGGCGAACGCGAACGCGCCGAACGCCACGAGTCCCGTGCCGGGCAGGCCCACGCGGTCGTCGACGTCGGCGTCCGCGGCGAGCGACCGCCAGGCGGCCGCGGCGTCCTCGATGCGAGTCCGCCCGCTCGTCTCGATGCGGATCGCCTCGCCGAGGCCCACGACGCCCTCGCCGCGCCGCATCCAGAGCAGCGGTTGCCGCGGGTCGGCGCGCGGGATGAGGGGCGCGAGCTCGTCGACCGGTTCGGTGCGCACGACGAGCCGCGTGCGAGCGGTGTGCGACGCCGAGGCATCCGTGTGGTTCACCGAACCAGCCTACGACCGCCCCGGAGTGGGTTGAGGAGCCGCGAAGCGGCGTCTCGAAACCCGCACCGTCAGGCCGCGAGTCGCTCCCGCACCTCGACGCCGTGCCAGAACGCGACGTACCCGGCGATCTCGTGGGCGGCGATCGAGGGCGTCGGGTAGTGCCAGGCGGCGTTCGGGTTGCGCGCGCCGTCGACCTCGACGTGGAAGTAGCTGGCCGTGCCCTTCCAGTGGCACACGGTGTGGTTCTCGCTGGGGACGAAGTAGCGCTCGTCGATCGACTCGCGCGGGAAGTAGTGGTTGCCCTCGACGACGATCGTCTCGTCGGACTCTGCGATCACCGCACCGTTCCAGATGGCCTGCATGGTTCCTCCTCGGCGGGCGGTGGGCCCGCGTAGTCGTTGCCATCAGTCAACGGATGGGGCCACGGTTTCATTCCCATGCAGACAACCCGAAGGGCATGATCGCGGAGGTTGCGAAGGTCATCGCGAGACCTGCGGCACCTCCCAGCGCAGGCCCGGGAAGCGCGCGAAGTCGCGGTCGAGCGTGACCCAGGTCGCATCGTGCTCGATCGCGATCGCCGCATGTGCGGCATCCGCAACCAGGTTGCCTCGCGCGTCGGCCTCGCGGCAGAGGCGCGAGAAGCTGTCCCAGTGCCGGGGGCCGGGCCCGACCTCGACGACGGCGGGGTTGCCCCGGAGCGCCTCGAGGTGCGCCAGCGCGTCGGCCAAGGTATCGGGTGTGTTGAAGATGCGTGCATGGGTCAGGACGCGCACCACACCCGCGCTGACGGGGGGCGTGAGGCCGAGCGGCTCGCCGTCGCTCAGCGTGCGCAGCAGCCACTGCCGAAGCTCGGCATGGCCTGCGGCATCGGCGCGGAACGCCCCGACGAGGACGTTGACGTCTGGAATCCTCACGTCAACGGAGCTTCTCGATCGGCAGGCCCTCGTCCATCAGGTCGAGCAGCGACGCATTGCTGGTGATGTCGACACCGGGCCGGACTCCGCCGCTGCCGGTAGCGGGCGCGAGATGCACCTCGACCGGATCCGACGATCGCCGATCACGCCGGGCGAGCTCCCGCCGCAGCGCTGTCTCGAGGAAGGAGGTGAACGTCGCGCTGTCCGCGCGGGCGCGGTCCTTCACCTGCCGGTACAGCTCGTCGGGAAGGATCACCGTTGTGCGCATATGCTCAAGCATATCCGACAACATGCGGATATGTTGGACGGCACCGTCGAACGCCAGGAGGTGGTCGGTCCGATCCGCTTCGGCCGCGGCATCCGACCGTACACTCGGAGGATGACGCGCGCAGACCACGGCAAGGATCCGAGCCAGGTGTCGGCCATGTTCGACCGGGTCGCCGCCCGCTACGACCGCACCAACAACGTGCTCTCCGTGGGCAACGCACCGCTCTGGCGCGTGGCCACCACCCGGGCGGTCGCGCCGAAGCCGGGGGAGCGGATCCTCGACGTCGCGGCGGGCACCGGCACCTCGAGCGCCAGCCTCGCGAAGTCCGGGGCATCCGTCGTCGCCGCCGACTTCTCACCGGGCATGATCGAGGTCGGCCGCCGCCGGCAGTCGGGCGTGCCGAACATGGTCTTCGTCGAGGCGGATGCCACGAAGCTGCCGTTCGGCGACGGGGAATTCGACGCCGTCACCGTCTCGTTCGGCCTGCGCAACGTGAACGAGCCCAAGAAGGCGCTCGCCGAGTTCTTCCGCGTGACCAAGCCCGGCGGGCGGCTCGTGGTGTGCGAGTTCTCGCACCCGCCGGTGGGGTTCGTGCGCGCCGGGTACCACGCGTACCAGCGCTACGTCATGCCGCCGCTCGTGCGGCTCTCGAGCTCGAACGACACCGCCTACGAGTACCTCAACGAGTCGATCGAGGCGTGGCCCGACCAGCGCACGCTCGCCGCGTGGCTGCGCGAGGCCGGCTGGGTCGACGTCGAGTGGCGCAACCTCACGATGGGCGTCGTGGCCCTGCACCGCGGGCGCAAGCCCGTCGCGGGTTGAGGAGCTCCGCAACCAGCGGATCGTGGAATGGCGGCACCGGTAGGCTGGAGGGTGTGAAACCGAGCCACCCGGTCGCCCGTCGCGGCTCCGCGCTCGCCGCGAACCTCGGCGTGAGCGAACGCCTCTTCGCCTCGACCGCCGACAGGGCGATGGCGAAGGCGATCGACGCCGGTATCGAACGGGTCGAGGCGGGACTGATGCGCGAGGTGAGCTTCGCCGATTCGATCGCGGATGTCTCGACGAGGTACCTCCTCGAGGCAGGCGGCAAGCGCGTGCGGCCGATGCTGACGCTGCTGACTGCCCAACTCGGCGCGGGCGTGACCGACGACGTGGTCACGGCGGCGGAGGCGATCGAGATCACGCACCTGGGCTCGCTCTACCACGATGACGTCATGGACGACTCCGAGCGTCGTCGCGGCGTGCCGAGCGCGCAGACCGTGTGGGGCAACTCGGTCGCCATCCTCACCGGCGACCTGCTGTTCGCCCGCGCCAGCCAGCTCATGGCGAGCCTCGGCGAGCGGGCCATCAGCCTGCAGGCCAATACGTTCGAGCGCCTCGTGCTCGGTCAGCTGCACGAGACGGTAGGCCCGGCCGAGGGCGACGACCCGATCGCCCACTACATCCAGGTGCTCTCCGACAAGACCGGATCGCTCATCGCATCGGCCGCCCAGTCGGGCGTCGTATTCTCGGGTGCCGACCCTGGCTTCGAGGAACCCATCGTCGAGTTCGGCGAGAAGATCGGCGTGGCCTTCCAACTCATCGACGACGTCATCGACCTGTCGCCGCAGCCCGAGGAGACCGGCAAGGTCCCCGGCACCGACCTGCGCGCCGGGGTCGTCACCCTCCCGTTGCTCCGGCTCGCCGAGCTCGCGAAGACGGATGCCGCGTCCGCAGACCTGCTCGCACGGATCCGCCGCGACGTCATCGTCGTCACGCCGCCGGACATCGGCGACCCGCTCGACACGAACACGCTCGCCTCGCGGATCGTGCCGTCGCGCGCGACGGTCGACGCGATCGTGGCCGAGTTGCGGGAACACGAAGCCACACGCGCTACGCTCGCCGAGGCCCACCGTTGGGCGCGCGACGCCGTCGCGGCGCTCGCCCCACTGCCCGAGGGCAGCGTGAAGAAGGCGCTCACACGATTCGCCGAGACGATCGTGGAGCGACAGAGTTGATGGAGAGACCACGCACGTGACGAGGAACAGACTGCGACTCGCGATCGTCGGCGCCGGCCCCGCCGGTATCTACGCCGCAGACATCCTGTTGAAGGCCGAACGCAACTTCGACGTCTCGATCGACCTGTTCGATCAGCTCCCCGCGCCCTACGGGCTGGTGCGCTACGGCGTCGCCCCCGACCACCCCCGCATCAAGGGCATCATCACGGCGCTCCGCGAGGTGCTCGACCGTGGCGACATCCGCATCTTCGGCAACGTGCGCTTCGGCACCGACATCACGCTCGCCGACCTGAAGAAGCACTACAACGCGGTGATCTTCGCCACGGGCGCCGTGCGCGACGCGTCGCTCAACCTGCCCGGCGTCGGCCTCGAGGGCTCCTACGGCGCGGCCGACTTCGTGAGCTGGTACGACGGGCACCCCGACTACCCGCGCGACTGGCCCCTCGACGCGAGGGAGGTGGCGGTCATCGGCAACGGCAACGTGGCGCTCGACGTGTCGCGCATGCTCGCGAAGCACGCCGACGACCTGCTGCCCACCGAGATCCCGCAGAACGTCTACGACGCGCTCGAGCAGTCGCCCGTCACCGACGTGCACGTCTTCGGACGTCGCGGCCCGACATCCGTCAAGTTCACCCCCCTCGAACTGCGCGAACTCGGCGAGTTGCGCGACGTCGACATGATCCTCTACGACGAGGACTTCGACTACGACGAGGCCGCGAAGGCTGCGGTCTCGGGCAACAAGCAGGTCTTCGTCATCGACAAGGTGCTGCAGCAGTGGCGGCAGCGGTCGGTTGGCGAGGCCAGTCGGCGCCTGCACCTGCACTTCTTCGCCAAGCCGCTCGAGATCGTCGACGACGGCCACGGCCACGTCGGCGCCATCCGCTGGGAGCGCACCGCACCCGACGGCGAGGGCGGCGTGGTCGGCACCGGTGAGATCCGCGAACTGCCCGCGCAGGCCGTGTACCGCGCCGTCGGATACTTCGGTTCGCCGCTGCCCGGCGTACCGTTCGACAAGGAGTTCGGGACCATCCCGAACCACGAGGGCCAGGTGCTCACCCGCGACAAGGAGAGCGGCGACGCCCGCCAGATGTACGGTGTCTACGCGACGGGCTGGATCAAGCGCGGACCGGTGGGCCTCATCGGCCACACCAAGTCCGACGCGATGGAGACCATCAAGCACGTCATCAACGACCTCGGCAACTGGTGGCGACCCGAGTCGCCCTCGGAGGAGTCGGTGATCGAGATGCTCGAGACGCGCGGCATCGAGTGGACCGATCTCGACGGCTGGCACCGCCTCGACGAGCACGAGCAGGCCCTCGGGTCGGCCGAGGGCCGCAAGCGCATCAAGGTCGTGCCCCGCGACGAGATGGTCACGATCTCGCGCGGCGAGGCGTAGCCGCCTCACGCCCGGTGGTCGAGTAGCGAGCGAAGCGAGCGTATCGAGACCCCGCGATCAGGGCCCACGTCGGAGGCCGGCGCGGACGAACACGATGCCCAGGCCGAGCCCGAGCATGCCGCCGACGAGCATTGCCGTCGGGATGTCGGCGAACGACGAGGTCGTCGGAAGCGCGTGCGAGTCCCCGCGACGACCGTCACGGCTGCGGAGCCCTCGGTGCCGTCGCTCTCGGCGTAGTCGATCGTGACGATCATGGCCCGGAGCCACGCCACGGCCAGGTCACGGGCACCCTCAGGCGTGTCCGCCGTCGCGCTGATCTTGATGGTCGATGTGTCCCGAGGGTTCGCGACGGATATGCGCGTGTCGAGCGCCTCCGGAGTCGTGTCGAGTCCGAGATCTGCGATGGCGTTCTCGGTGACAGACCGCCAGCGGGCGACAGCGAGGTACGACTCCACCCGCGACCGCGCCACGCTCTCGCCCGGCGAAGCGGCGCCGATCTCGGTGCCCTGCAGAGACACCACCTGCCCGGATGCGGCGCCGACTGCAGCGGTGATCTGCAAGAGCTCGAGTCGCGTGCATCCAGTAGTCGAGTAACGAGCGCCCGCTCCCGATGGTCGAGTAGGGGAGCGAAACAAGCGCACCGAGACGTCGGGACACCGAGACGCAGGCACGCCGGACGAAGGGTGGTCGCGCGTGCGGGATCACGCCACCTTGGCCAGAGTCAGGCAGCCCTGTGTCAGGCGACCCTGTGTCACGCGGCCCTGAGTTCGAGGCGCGTCGCACGGCGGCCCGGTCGCGGCCGCTGCTCGGGATCGAGGTGGGCGGGTGGCACGAACCAGAGGCGGCCGTCGCGATTGAGGATCTGCCACCCGTCGTGGTGGATGGCCCAGTGATGAAAAGCGCACAGCAAGACGCCGTTCGCGAGATCGCTCGGACCGTCGTGGGCGTCCCACCAGCGGATGTGGTGTGCCTGCGTATGCGCTACCGGGCGAGCACAGTCGGGATGGGCGCATCCGCCGTCTCGCTCCGCGAGGGCGATGCGCTGGGCTTTGGTGAAGAGGCGTCGTCGACGACCGAGGTCGAGCACTTCGCCGTCACTGGCGCAGACCATCGGGATGACGCCGGAGGCGGCGGCGATCGCGCGGGCGGTGGCCGCCGAGATCGGCTGGCCGAAGTCGTCGATGGTGGCGAATCCGATGGCGTTCATGAGGTCGTCGTGGTCGATGCGGACGACGACGGAAGCGGACGCGAGCGCGGGCGGGGCATCGGAGGCAGCGGCCGCGAGCCGCGCGATGTCGGCGAGGGCGTCTGCGGCCATCTGCTCGATCGTGCGGTGGTCGACGAGTGCTCGGTCTACCGCGCCGGCCGCTGCAGGTCGCACTGCGACATCCGATCGCAGCGCCGCCTCAGCCGCGCGGGCCGCGAACCGGCTCTTCGCGTCGCGCGCGGCGTGGAGGTCGGCGGAGACGAGTGTCTCGACCGCGAGCTTGATCGGTGCTGCCGAGGCCGGATCGAAGCATCCGCGCAAGTGGATGAGCCCGCGGTGGTCCTCCCAGATGCGCAGGGACCGTTGCGCATGGAGCTCTTCTTCACGCGCCTGCACTCCGTTGCGGTCGAGTTGCGCCCTGAGGAGCTTGAAGTAGCGATGCAGCCCGTCGACGCTGACGGCTTCGGCGCGGTCGAGCAGCACCTGCTCGGTGCGCTCCAACCCCTCGGGGTCGGTCGTGAACCGCACCGAATCGAGGAACCCGGTGATGAGGTGCGCGACCTGCACCGAGAGCGAACCCGCCGCGATCGCCGCGGCAACGTGCGCGTAGCGGGGGCCGCGGGGTGTCGTGCCGAACGATTCGGGCATGGTCGTTGCAGCGGCGACGGCGACGAGCTTGTGGGCGTCGGCTGTGCTCGCCCCGGTGGTCGCGGCGATGAACCGCTCGGGCGTCGGATAGCCGTGTCGTCCTGCGAGCCCCTCGTGGCGCGAGTCGCCCGTCGACCGTCGTGCGATCGCCGACGTGCACTGAAGTTTCAGCGACTCGATCGATCGCTCGAGCCGGGCGATCGACCTGACTGCAGCGACCAACTGGTCATCGGTCATGGTGTCGGCGGTCGTGGTGTCGGTGCCACCGACGTTTCCCGCGGGTGGCTCGGCCGCGGCATCCGATCGGAACTCGGCCGACGCCGCGGCATCCGCCCCACCGAACCAGACCGCGACGAGTGCGCGAAGCCCCTCGCCGACCTGGCCGAGCGGGCCGTCGCCGCTGAGCGCGGCGAGCAGCGCGCACGGCGGTTCGGTCTCTGGCATGGCCTGCGTCGTCATGGTTCCATGGTCGCATCACCCTCCGACATTCGTTCGAACCCAAGGAGGCACCGACGGTGAGCAGTATCGAAGTTACGTTCGCGAATCAAGCGGTCTCACCCACCAGGCGGGCCGCGCACCGAGAGTCGCCGCGGCGCTCGATGCAAGCCGAGCGGATGCCGCAGCGCACCGAATGTCGCGGCACTCGATGCAAGCCGAGCGGATGCCGCAGCGCCCAGTCCGCGCGGCCGACGCCGTCCCGACGACTCACCCCGCAGCCCGACGCTCACTCGTCGATGAACGCCCCGACGATCAAGCCCACCCGCGCCCTGCCCGCCCCGATCCAGAAGAGGTGGCTCGCCGAATCGAGCTCGACGAGCACGGCGTCGGGAATGACCGCAGCGAGATCCTCCGCGTGTGCGTAGGAGACGCCGCGATCGTGCGGCGACCCCGTGACGAGCGTCGGGCACGGGACCTTCGAGAGCGCATCCCGTCGCGCCGCGGCATCCCGAGCCCGCCCCTGACGCAGATCGATGGCGAACCCGGAATCAGAGCCCATCGACTGGAACAGCGCACGCGCCTCGTCCCGGTCGGCGGCGCTCAGCTGCCCCCACCAGTCGTCGACGGGAAGCCTCGAGAGCCGCGCCATCATGCGTCGCAGCCCCGCGTCCGAGCCGACCATGCGCCGCACGAGTCGCCACACGAGACCCTGCAGCAGCGGAGAGAACACGACGGGGCCGACGATGGCCTCCGCGCGGGTGTCGGGATACGGCAACGTGGAGGGCGCACAGCTGTGCAGCATGAGGCGCGGCACGCCCTGCTCCCGATCCTCGGCGACGTGCACCGCCTGCAGGCCGCCGAACGACACGCCGACCGCGGCGGCGATCTCCGTGATGTCGAGCTGCTCGCACACCTCGCGAACCAACGGCGCGAACTCCGCTGCGCCGAGCGGGCCGACCCGCGTGCCGCCCGTAACCCGGCCGCGAGAAGGCGACGACCCCGTGTCCCGACTCAGTGTAGAGGCTCCACCCGCAGTCGCTCCGGGCCGAGCAATGACCGCCGGGGAAGAACAGCACCGGCGGTCGCTCCCCGGGCAAGTGCGCGATCTCCACGGGTCCTGCGCTCGTCGAGACCGCCAGGAGCTCAGTCAGACGCTCAGTCTGGCGGAACGCGCCGGGCCGCCGGCAAGCGGCGACCGCAGGGGAGCGAATCGGGGCGCGTCGATCCTCCGCCGCGCAATCGGCGTCCTGCCTGCCCCGGCTGCCGATACGCTGCACATCATGCCGTTCGCCCCCGCCCTGCTCGTCGCGCTCGCGGTCGTCGTGGGGGCGGCGCTCGGCTGGTGGCCGCTTGCGGCATGGGTGCGTCGTTCGCTCATCACCGAGGCAGGCGAGCGGATGCCGCAGCGCACCGTGCGGCTCTGGTCCGCCGGGTCCGCGGCCGCCGCCTTCGGGCTGCTCGCTTGGCGGTTCGGCGTGGACTGGGTGCTGCCGGCCCTGCTCGTGTTCGCCGCGGCATCCGTGGTGCTCTCGATCGTCGACTACGCCGAGAAGCGGCTGCCCAACAAGGTGATCGCGCCGACGCTCGTCGCGGTGGCGCTGCTGCTCGTGGTGGCGGCGCTCGCGACGGGGGAGTGGATCGCGCTGCTCTGGGGGCTCGGCGGCGGGCTCGCGATGTTCGTGGTCTACTTCGTGCTCGCGCTGATCTCGCCGTCGTCGATGGGGATGGGCGACGTGAAGCTCGCCGCCCTCGTCGGGCTCGTGCTCGGCTGGTTCGGACTCAGCGCCTGGCTCGTCGGGCTGCTCGCCGCGTTCGTGGTCGGCGGGGTCATCGCCCTGGTGGCCCTGGCGCTGCGCCGTGTCACCCTTCGGGGGTCGATCCCGTTCGGGCCGTCGATGCTCATCGGGGCGCTTGCGGCGGTTCTGTTCGTGGGCGGCGGGGGACTCTAGCAGACCGGATGTTGCGGAATCGTAACGACCATGTGCCCCCTGTACCCCCATTGCGAGGGATCCCCCGAAGTGGGGCATATGTAAATGCATCTGTCCCCCTATAGGTTCGTGGGACTGCTCGCTTATGCGGCGGTGTCCAACAGCTACCCGGATTACTTCCTCAAACCCGAAGGAACCTCAATGCTCAAGGCATATACACGCTTCATCGCGAAGCTGAACGCCCTCCGAAATGACGAAGAAGGCGCAACCGCCGTCGAGTACGGCCTCCTCGTTGCTCTCATCGCGGCAGTGATCATCGCGGTCGTGCTGATCCTCGGCCCGCTTCTCGCTGGCGCGTTCGACACCATCAACGACGGCCTCACCGGCGCTGGCATCGCCCCCCCGGACTGATTGGGGTTTCCCGGATTCGGTAGTACGAGACTCAGGTGAGTTCCCGGACAACCAGTGGGGAGCGGGGAGCGGCAGCAGTCGAGTTTGCACTCGTACTGCTGCCGCTCATTCTGCTCGTCTTTGGCATTCTCGAATACGGCCGCATCTACATGGTGCAGTTGTCGCTATCGAACGCCGCGCGTGACGCTGCCCGCGCGGTCGCGATCTCCGGCGATCCTGATGCAGCGGAGTTGAGAATCCTTGGCGATGGCAGCGGCGCGAACCCCGGCGCGCCCGGGTTGAACCTCGACACGGTGGTCGTGGAGCCGCCCGTGATGACGTGCGACGCCGCGGCCGCTGCTGAGCGGAGCGTGACTGTTGTCGTGATTCAGCCGGAGAGCGTGTTCGGCTTCCTCGACGGGCCCGGCGGGCCCGGATTGACATCTTTCGACCTCGAAGGCAGGGCGGTAATGCCATGCGGCGGCTAATCACTCGAATGAGCAGCGAGCGGGGCGCGAGCGCTGTGATCGTCGCTCTCCTGGCTATCCCGCTACTCGGAGGCACGGCGATTGCAGTGGACGTAGGTGCGCTCTACGCGGAGAAGGCGCAATTGCAGAACGGCGCCGACGGCGCGGCGCTTGCCATTGCGAAGGAGTGCGCTGTCAGCGAGTTCTCGTGCACGGCGCAAGCGGCAGCAACGGCTGATGGCTTCGCTAATCTCAACTCGAACGACGACGTCTCAAACAACACGTTCGCCCTCGACATCAACGACAACATCGTGACCGT
The DNA here is from genome assembly GCF_014645655.1 of Agromyces bauzanensis. Lineage (GTDB taxonomy): Bacteria > Actinomycetota > Actinomycetes > Actinomycetales > Microbacteriaceae > Agromyces > Agromyces bauzanensis. The sequence goes on from NZ_BMMD01000014.1 coordinate 97,935, forward strand.
CACGACGACGACGAACGATGCCTCGAATGAGGGCGGCGGGTTGAGGCACCCGTTCGCGGCCGCGGTTGGATTCACCGAGGCATCAGTTGTAGTGGCAAGCGCGACCGCAGAGTGGGGTGTTCCACTCGGCGCGGATACTCTCCCCCTTGCATTCCCGCTGTGCAAGTTCGACGACTTCATGCCGTCCGGCCCCGAGGGTATTGGCGAAGAGATCTGGATCCGAAACGACGTCGACGCGCGTAAGGCAAGCGACTGCGAGGACTCCACTTTTCCCTCGTTCTTTGGATGGCTTACCTCCGGGGATTGCACCGCCGACGTGACGCTGACGGCGATCGAGCCTCCGGAGGCTTGGGTTGTGGCCGACCCCGGCAAGTCCCCTCTCGGCGCGGGCTGCTTGGAGGCCCGATTCATCGAGCTGCAGCAGTCGGCGACGCCCATTTTGATCCCTGTTTACGATTCGATCGGGGAGAAGGGGACCGCTGTCGATGGCCAGTTCCATTTGGTCGGATTCGCCTCATTCATCATCACGGGCTGGGAGTTCCCGAGTTGGAGCGCATCGCCGCCGGAGAACTGCAAGAAGGAGACAGGAGCCCCGAGCTGCAGCGGTATTCGCGGCTACTTCACGGACTGGGTCAGTGTAGAAGATGTGCTTGGTGGGCTGGGTGGCGACCCGTCCCTTCCTGGTCTGCCGGTCGTCGCCAAGCTGACGTACTGAAGAACGAGGAAGAAAGTAGTTCATGAAGACCCGAATCATCGGAGCAGTCGTTGCCCTGGTATTGGCCGTTGTGGGCGCGTTCGTGCTCATCAACTACGTTCAGGGCGCGGATGCCCGTGCCGCTGAAGGGGCAGAACTCGTCGACGTATATATCGTCGATGAGCTGATACCCAGAGGAGCGGCGGGAGAATCGATCGAAGAGTTCGTCCGAGTCGACTCGGTCCCTGAGCGTACGGTTGCTGAAGGGAATGTCACCAACCTGGCCGATCTCAATGGCCTCGTCACTGAGGCCGATCTCTTGCCCGGCGAGCAGCTCCTCGAAGACCGCTTCATCGACCCAGCGGCACTCGCAGCGCAAGGAGAAGTGCCCGTACCGGCGGGAATGCAAGAGGCGACCTTCACCCTCACGGTCGATCGCGTTGTCGGGGGCGCGGTGGTCCCCGGCAGCCGGGTCGGAGTCGTTATGACGTATGCCCCTCCTGCGGGTGATGGGGCGGCTGGTGATTCGCAAGCTCGTTTCGCACTCAACGGGGTTCTCGTCACCAAGGTTCAGGCTGGTACTTCGATCACAACCGGTGAAGACGAGAACGAGTCGACGACTGCGAATCAGTTGATGGTCACCGTCGCGCTCAGTACTCACGACATCGAGAAGTGGGCTTGGGCCGCCGAGGGGAATGCTGGAGTCTGGCTCACACTTCAGAATGAAGCGACCGACGTGGGCGGCTCATCCCCTGCCAGTGGAAGCAACATCTACGAGTGAGTTCGTACCTCCTCATCAGCCGCTCGACCGAGTATGAATCCCGCGTACGGGACATGCTCGGGGCTCAAGCGAGCGTGATCACCGGAGAGTTTCTGACGTTCGGGCCGGAGGCCGTGCTCGACCGGGTCACGGGTACCCCTCGTATCGCCCTCCTCGGACCGGTTCTGAACTACGAGGAGACACGCGCTCTCGTTGAGGGACTGAATGCGAGATACCCGGACATCGGTGTCATCGTCGTCCGTGAGCAGCGATCCGATCTCGAGGATTGGGTAGACGAACTCGCGCTCCACGCAGTCTTGAGTCCAAGCGCACCGGATGACATCACCCTGCAGTTGCTCGATCGGCTTGCTTCTTGGCTCATCTCAAACGGAAAGGCAGAAGAAAAGGACTTCGAGGCGCCGGCCGAATTGGTCGATGAGTCAGCCCCGGCCGTCGTCGACGCTCTGGCGGTCGATCAAAGCAATGACGCGCCAGCGATCCTAAGCGACGGGTACCCCGGGTTCGATCAGCTGACTCAAGTCGAGCCGAGCCCCGCGTGGGTATTCCCGCCAGCGCTGACCCCCGGAGCCGTGACAGAGGCGATTGCGGTTATCGCCCCTAAGGGCGGTCAGGGAAAGACAACCCTCGCGATCAATATCGCCACGGGCCTGGCTGAGGTGGCACCGAACTCCGTCGTGCTCATCGATGCTGATCTTCAGTTTGGGGATATCACTACAGCTCTCGATCTGCATCCTGAAGGCACCATCGTAGATGCGGCCGACCCTTCGTCGGCGGATGAGCTCATCTTGAAGACAACGCTCACCCATCACCCCGATGGCTTCTATGTCGTTGCGAGCGCGCCGTCGCCTGAGCTCGGCGATGGGATAGCCGCGCAGGCTCTTTCTGAACTCATCCAAAGACTGCGGGACTCGTTCCGTTACGTGGTGGTCGATACGACGCCGGGTCTGGGTGAGCACACACTCGCGGTGATCGAGCAGACAACGGACGCGGTGTTCGTGACCAATATGGGAGTGCCGAGTCTTCGCGCACTTCGCACCGAGTTTGAACTGCTTGAACGTATTGGACTCCTCCCGGCGAACCGGCACGTTGTGGTGAACTTCACCGATCGACTGAGCGGCATCACACTGAAGGATGCCGAGGCGATCCTCGGCACGCCCGTCGATTTCGATATCCCTCGGTCATCGGCGGTCTTACTGGCGAGCAATCGGGGAGTGCCGTTGATACACGATGACGTCCGCGACCCCGCTGCGAAGGCGATCCGCGCACTCGTGGTGCGAATTGCTCCCGAGGCGCTTGCGACCCGCAACAAGATACATAAGAGGAGGCGCTCACGTGAGGCTGAATGATCGACTCGAGGCGAAGCGTAACCCGAGGAACCCCTTCGAAACCGCACCGGACGCGGAATCCGGTCTGCTACCCCATACGGCGGCAATCGCTCAGCCGGACAACGCGGCTTGGGTTCCGAGCGAGCCCGAGAGTCGAGTCATAGATCCGGCGGAGACCACCCCCTTCGCGGTGGAGCCGCCGACCACGATTGATCCGCTCGCTGGCTTGAAGGAGCGTGCAGCGGTGGAGCTGTTTGCTCGCATCGGCTCCCGGCTGAATGACTCGAGCCTCACAGAGGAGAAACTGCACACGATCGCCCGGGCGGAACTCACGGACATCGTTGCCGGTGAGCAACTCGCCCTCTCAATCGCAGAGCGCAATCGCCTGATCGACGAGATCGGCGCCGACGTTCTCGGCTACGGACCGCTCGAGCCCCTTCTGGACGATCCGACTATCACCGAGATCATGGTGAACCGATTTGACCAGATCTATGTCGAACGCCGCGGTCGACTGACCGAGTCACCCCTGCGCTTCACTGGTGAGGCACAGCTGCGACGCGTCATTGAGCGGATCGTGTCCAGAGTGGGACGCCGAATCGACGAGTCTTCACCCCTCGTTGACGCTCGGCTGGAGGACGGATCGCGTGTCAACGCGATCATCCCGCCGCTCGCCGTCAACGGTTCATCGCTGACGATCCGTAAGTTCGCCGGCACACCGTACACAGTCTCAGACCTGGTCTCGTTCGGCACCATGACCCGCGAAGTCGCCACCGTCCTCGATGCGGCAGTGCGCTCGAAGCTCAACATCTTGGTGTCAGGTGGTACCGGAACGGGAAAGACGACACTGCTCAACGTGTTGTCAGCGTTTATTCCGCAGGAAGAGCGGATCATCACGATCGAGGACGCTGTGGAACTTCAGCTCCAGCAGGACCACGTGGTCCGGCTGGAGTCACGTCCGCCTAATATCGAAGGCCGCGGAGAGATCACCATCCGTGACCTGGTTCGCAACTCGCTTCGAATGCGACCCGACCGTATTGTCATCGGTGAGGTGCGAGGTTCCGAGAGCTTGGACATGCTGCAGGCCATGAATACGGGACACGAGGGTTCGATCTCCACGATCCATGCGAATTCCCCTCGCGACGCGATCTCGCGTATGGAGACGCTTGTGCTGATGGCGGGGATGGATCTGCCCCTCCGGGCCATCCGCGAGCAGATATCGTCCGCCATCGACGTCATCGTGCAGATCAATCGACACAAGGACGGCATCCGGCGGATCACTCACGTGACCGAGGTGCACGGAATGGAGGGTGACATCGTCACCCTGCAGGATGCGTTCGCATTCGACCATTCGGCCGGCTTCGACGAGCACGGGCGCCTCAGGGGCTCCGCTGTGGCAACAGGGGTTCGACCGCGGTTTGCGGAGCGAATCGCTGAGCACGGTATCGATCTCCCGATGTCCGTCTTCCACGTCGGATATGGCGAGATGCTCGGCGAGATTCGATGAACCCACTGGTCATGGTGTTGGGCATCACCACAGCGCTGCTCGCGGGTCTGGTGCTGGTGTTCTTCGTAATCGCTCCGCCGCCGCCGCCTCGCGTCGCGGCCGATCGACGACGCGCCCCGGGTGTCGAGCACGTGTCGACGCTGACGAAAGTGACTGAGCGAACGACATCCGCCATCGACTCCGCACTGTCAGGTCGTGACCGGAGAATATTCGGAGAGGCTGAGCTGGAACTCGCCGGAATCAAGTCCCAGCCCTCCGGGTTCCTGATCATGGTGGCTTCTGCTGCATCGCTTCTCGCGCTCGTTGGGGCAATTCTCGGCTTGACGAACGGCACGTCGATCTGGCTCGCGCTGCTCTTCGCTTTTCTCGCTCCTATAGGGGCGAAGGTTCTGCTGATCGTCAGGACGTCGAGGCGGCGAGCTAAATTCGCTGATCAACTTGACGACACCGTGCAACTCATTGCCGGCGCGTTGAGAGCGGGACACGCGCTGACCCGAGCGATCGATTCAGTCTCGAGGGAAGCTGATGCCCCGACGTCGGAGGAACTGGCGCGAGTCGTCAACGAGACCCGGCTAGGCCGCGATCTCTCCGATTCGCTTGCTGTTACTGCCCAGCGGATGCAGAGTGCCGACTTCGAGTGGGTCGCGCAGGCGATCGCGATCAACCGGGAGACCGGTGGCAACCTCGCAGAGGTCCTCGACCATGTCGGCGCTACCATCCGGGAGCGAAGCCAGATCAAACGTCAAGTCCGCGCCTTGAGTGCTGAGGGCCGACTCTCCGGGGTGATCCTCATCCTGCTCCCGATCGCGGTGTTTCTCTTCCTGCTGATCTTCCAGCCGACGTACTTCTTGCCCCTCTTCTCCAGCCCGTTCGGAATCATCGCGATGATCGTTGCGGTCGTACTGTTGATCGTGGGTTCGATCTGGATGATGCTCACGGTGCGGGTGAAGTTCTGATGGGGCCCGCAACGTTGATCGCATACGGCGCGGCTGTCGTCACGGCCCTCGGCATTGCTGCCATCGTCTTCCTCTTGGTGCGCCCAAGGAACGTGCCCGCGACAGAATCACTGGGCGCCGAAGATGGCGTCGGCCCCGTCCAGCGGTCCAGATTCAGCGAATCTCTCGTCGCAGCAGCGCCAAAGGGTTACCTGGGATGGCTCGACCGGCAGATCGTGTTCGCGGGTCGCCCACAAGGCTGGACCATTACCTCGATCTTCACGTGGAAGGTTGTGCTGGCGGTGGGATTCAGCTTGCTGAGTGTCCTCTTCGTCGCAGCCGACCCTCATCCAGTCAGATTCATCCTCGCGGGGCTCGTCGTAGTGGCCGCCTTCTTCCTCCCCGATGTCATGATCAACAGCCGCGCACACACCCGGCAAGACAAGATTCAGCTCGAGTTGCCGGACACACTCGACCAGATGACCATTGCAGTCGAAGCCGGCCTCGGATTCGACGCCGCGATGGCGAAGGCGGCGCGCAATGGAAAGGGTCCTCTCGCGGAGGAGATGATCCGAACACTGCAGGACATGAGCATCGGTAGGACGCGCCGTGACGCTTACTTGGAGATGGAACGGCGTACGAACAGCGAGAGTCTCAGGCGATTCGTGCGAGCGATCACCCAAGCCGACGCTTACGGCGTCGCAATTGCGGACGTTCTCAGAGTGCAGGCGTCTGAACTTCGGATCAAGCGGCGCCAACGGGCTGAAGAGCAGGCAATGAAGGTGACCGTCAAGATAGTCTTCCCGCTTGTCTTCTGCTTGCTCCCGGTGTTGTTCATCGTCGTAATGACGCCGGCCGTCCTTGGAGCAGTCAATGCATTCATGAACTGATTGCATTGAGCCAGTGAGGCGAGCGCGCCGGCATGTGTCTCATGCCCAGGCCGGCCCGGAAGGGAGGTCCACAGTGGATCATGCCGAAAGCTGGCACCCCGACGTGCTCGGCGAGGGGTTCGAGCAGCTCACGCTTCCGCTCGGGACCGACGAGGAGGGTGAGCTCGTTGCGACGCTCGTGCGGTACCGGCCCAAGGCGGCGTCGTGGTTCGCGCGGCTGTGGGAGGGCGATCGCGGCGCGGCATCCGGAACCGACGTGCTTTATGTGCACGGGTGGAGCGACTACTTCTTCAACCCCGAGATCGCCCGGTTCTGGGCCGGCGCCGGCGCGCGGTTCTACGCGCTCGACCTGCGCAAGTACGGGCGCAGCCTGCGGCCGGGGCAGACGCCCGGATACGTCACCAATCTCGCCGACTACGACGCCGACATCGAGGCGGCCCTCGCCGCGATCGGCCAAGGGCGAGCGGATGCCGCGGGGGCAGGCGCAGGCGGCCGGCGCCCGCTGATCCTCATGGGGCACTCGACCGGCGGGCTGACGCTGAGCCTCTGGTGCGTTCGCAACCCGGGGCGGGCCGCCGCGCTGGTGCTCAACAGCCCCTGGCTCGAGTTCCAGTGAATATTCGCTTCTCTGAGCGCCATGGGTATCGCGGTTGAGCGCCACTTGCTCGTCGACGCGATCTTGTCGTTGAGCGCCACTGAGTATTCGGGTTCGGTGCCA
>NZ_BMMD01000015.1 GCF_014645655.1 Agromyces bauzanensis
GATCCTCCGTCGACAGCGCGACAACATGGTCCTTGGGCCTGGGCATGACAGACGACTCCTCCCGATCAAGTATCAATCAGGACAACCCAATCCCAACATACACAAATAATTAGGAGCGACACGCTACTAGTAGGAACTCGGCAAGCCGAGGCTGTGCTTCGCGACATAGTTGAGGATCATTTCCCGGCTGATCGGTGCCGTCCGCATGAGCCTCATCGAACCCCACAGGGTGGCCAACCCGTACTCGGTCGACAACCCGTTCCCGCCATGGGTCTGGATGGCTTGGTCCAATGCGGCCATTCCTGCTTCGGCTGAGGCGAACTTCGCCATGTTCGCGGCCTCCCCCGCCAGCGGATCTCCCTCGTCATGCAGCCATGCGGCACGCTGCGTCATCAGACGAGCAAGATCGACGTTGATCCGCGCGTGCGCCAACGGATGCGCCACGCCCTGGTGCGTGCCGATCGGAACGCCCCATACCTGGCGTCCTCGGGCGTATTCAGCTGCCTTGGCGAGCGCATATCGAGCGATGCCGTTGCCGATGGAGGCCCCCATAATGCGCTCCGGATTCAGACCCTGGAAGACCTGGCGCAGGCCATCACCCTCCTGCCCTATCAGGCAATCCGCAGGGACGCGGACGTCATCGAAGAAGAGGTTGAACTGCTTGTCTGGCGCCGTGATCTCGACTGGAATGACGGACTTCGTCAGACCGGCGGCGTCAGCAGGAACCACGATGAGGCTCAGCTGCCCACGATCCCTCTCGTCCGTCCCGGTGCGCGTCACGACGAGGATGGCGTCAGCCTCGTCCACACCGGATATGTAGTACTTGGTGCCGGACAATACATAGTCCGTGCCGTCGCGGCGAGCCTGCGTCGAGATGTTGTGCGAGTTCGAACCCGCGTCGGGTTCGGTGATGGCGAAGGACATGATCATCTCGCCTGAAGTCAGACGCGGGAGCCACCGCTGTCGTTGTTCCTCCGTGCCGAACGACTGGATGACCGACCCGCAGATCGCAGGGGACACCACCATCATGAGGAGCGGGCACCCAGCAGCGGCCAACTCCTCAGCCACTATCTGCAACTCGTATACCCCAGCACCGCCGCCGCCGTACTCCTTTGCCAGATTCACCCCCAAGAATCCGTGCTGTCCGACGGCCTTCCAGAGCTGAGTACTCTTCGCTCCTGACTTCGAGGTTTCAACGAAATAGTCGTGCCCAAAGGATCGTCCAAGCTTCGCCACCGCATTCCGGAGAGCGCTCTGCTCATCGGTTTCACGCAAGTCCATCGGTGCTCCTAACTCAATTCTCAGATGGTGGGCGCCGGAGGCGCTCATCTGCGGCCGGGCCGCTTACTCCTCGTTGCCGTCGATCACGACGAGCTCTTCGCCGTCGCGCACTGTTGCCCCCTGGAGAACCATGACCTCCCGAACCACGCCCGCGTGCGGACTCGTCACGGTATGCTCCATCTTCATGGCCTCGAGTACCAAGAGCGGTTCCGCGGCGGCGACGACGTCGCCGTTGGCAACGAGGACCCGGACCACGGTGCTCGGCATCGGCGCATTGAGCGACCCGCCGAGAGCGGCTGACGAGGTCGGCTCGAAGCGCGCGATCCGTGTGAAGGAGGTGTGCCCGATGCGACTATCGACATGCACGGTCGGTGTGTCTCGCTCACCGCAAATCTTGACCTGAAAGGCTTCGCGGACACCGCTCACCACGAGCACGACACGATCCGGCGCCAGCGCACGGACGGCGACTTCGGGGAGGTCTTCATCGTTGACCTGTGCGCGAACGGTTCCTTGGTCCAGCACGTAGGCGACGCGGTATCTCGTCTCTCCAGCCTCGAGGGTGATGGTCTGCGGCTGCGACCGGTGGTTCCGCCACCCGGCGGGGACAGTCTGCTGCACGGACGCACCCTCCCGCTTCCACACGACGAGGGCCAGGCTCGCTACGACCGCATGCAGGCGTTGTGATTCTGGTCCAGCGAGCGGGCGCCCGAGCTCGACCGGTGAATGCCGGATCAAGAATCCCGTGTCGGTATTGCCAGCCGCAAACTCCGGATGCTCCAGAATGCCGACCAGGAGGTCCCGGTTCGTCACGAGCCCGTGAATGCGGGCGCCGGCGAGCGCCGTGCTGAGCTTGCGTATCGCCTCCCGCCGACTGGGTGCCCAGGCAATGACCTTCGCCACCATCGGGTCGTAGTACTGGCTGATCGATGATCCGGTTTCGACCCCGCTGTCGATTCGCACGCCCGGCACCTCCCCGAAGTCGAAGGTGTCGAGGGTTCCGATCTGCGGCAAGAACTCCTGCAGCGGGTTCTCGGCGTAGAGCCGTGCTTCGACCGCGTGGCCGGAGAGGGCAGCATCAGCAAGCTCCGCAGGAAGCGATTCGCCCTCGGCGACCAAGAGCTGCAGACCGACCAGATCAAGCCCGGTGACAAGTTCGGTCACCGGATGTTCCACCTGCAGCCGGGTGTTCATTTCGAGGAAGTAGTAACGTCCCTGGTCGTCCATCACGAACTCCACGGTGCCCGCGCCCACATAGCCGACGGCTTTCGCCGCCACCACCGCGTCCCGCCCCATCCGTTCGCGGAGCGCGCCATCGACGGCGGGCGAAGGGCTCTCCTCGATGATCTTCTGATACCGGCGCTGAATCGAACAGTCCCGCTCGAACAAGTGCACGACAGCGCCATGCGTGTCGGCGAGCACCTGCACCTCGACGTGGCGAGGAGAAACCACGAGTCGTTCCAGGAAGACGGTCGCGTCGCTGAATGCGGCAGCGGCCTCCCGCTTGGCCGCCGCGACCGACTCGACGAGGTCGCCGGAGTCCGGCACAGCGCGCATGCCGCGGCCCCCGCCCCCTGAGGACGCCTTGACCAGCAGCGGATAGCCGAGGTCGTCGGCGGCGGTTCGGAGCGCGCTCTCGTCCAGCGTCGTGACATCAATCCAGGGCAGCGTCGGAACGCCTGCATCGGCCATGATCGACTTGGCGGCGAGCTTCGACCCCATCGCCTCGATCGCCCCCGCCGGCGGACCCACGAAGGTGAGCCCGTTTGCTGCACAGAGGCGGGCGAAACTCGCGTTCTCGGAGAGAAATCCGTAGCCGGGATGCACAGCATCCGCGCTGACTCTGAGTGCAGCGTCTACCAGCAGTTCGGGACGCAGGTAGGTCTCCGCCGGAGTCACGCCCGGCAGCCGAACTGCCACGTCGGCCTCCGCCACGTAGGGCGCGTCCGCGTCAGCGTCGGAATAGACGGCGGACGTGCGGATTCCCATTTCCCGACAGGTACGAAATATTCGCCTAGCGATCTCGCCGCGATTGGCTACCAGGAGCGTGCTTATCGAAGGCATGGCATCACATTCTGAACACGCCGTAGCCGCGTTGGCCACGGACTTCTGCATTGTGGATCACAGACAGACAAATACCCAGCACAGATCGGGTATCACGCGGATCGATAACGCCGTCGTCATACACTCGTGAACTGATCGCCAATGCAGTCTGCTCACGCTCGATCTGCGACTGCACTCGCTCACGCATTACGGCGTCGGCCGCCTCGTCAAACGGCAGACCGCGGTCCGCCGCCGACTCTTTGGCGACGATCGACATCACGCCCGCGAGTTGTTGTGGGCCCATCACCGCGGTCTTTGAATTCGCCCATGAAAAAAGGAACCGAGGGCCGAACGCGCGACCAGCCATGCCGTAGTTCCCTGCTCCGTAGGAGACGCCTATGTTGACCGTGAGATGCGGTACTCGACTATTGGTCACAGCGTTGATCATCTTCGCTCCGTCTTTGATGATCCCGGCTCGCTCGTATGTTTCTCCGACCATGTAGCCAGTGGTGTTCTGAAGAAACAGCAGTGGCGTGTCGATCTGGTTGGCGAGTTGGATGAACTGGGCCGCCTTCTCGGCCTCCTCGTTGAAGAGCACGCCTCGTGCGTTGGCCAAGACTCCCACGGGGTAACCGTGCACCGACGCCCATCCCGTGACGAGCGAGGTGCCGTAGAGCGGCTTGAATTCATCGAACCTCGAGCCGTCGACGATCCGAGCAAGAACGTCGCGCGGATCGAACGGCACCTTCGGATCCGAGGATGGGATGCCGAGGAGCTGCTCTGCGGGAAAGAGTGGCTCGTCGGGCGGTTCGCTCGGGCCCGACCCCAGTCGCCGCCAGTTCAGTCGACGCACGATCTCTCGGCCGATGCGAATCGCGTCCAGTTCGTCCTCGGCCAAATAGTCGGCAAGTCCGGAAGTCCGGGCGTGCATCTCTGCCCCACCCAACGACTCGTCGTCAGAAGCCTCACCCGTCGCCATCTTCACCAGTGGTGGCCCGCCCAGGAATACCTTGGCTCGCTCGCGAACCATCACCACGTAGTCGGACATACCGGGCATGTAGGCGCCACCGGCCGTCGCGTTGCCGAACACGAGAGCGATCGTGGGAAGCCCAGCGGAGGAATGATCAGTCAGGTCGCGGAACATGCGCCCGCCTGGTATGGCGACCTCCGCCTGCGTCGGAAGGTCGGCACCGCCTGATTCGACGAGGGTCACTACCGGCAGTCGGTTCTCCTTCGCGATCTCCATCGCGCGGAAGATTTTCTTGAAACTGAAGGGATTGAGGGTTCCTCCGCGCACGGTCGGGTCATGAGCGATCAACATGATCTCGACGTCTTCGATGACACCAATGCCGGTCACGACACTGGCACCGACGGTGAATTCGGTGCCCCATGCTGCGAACGGCATCAATTCAAGAAATGCGGAGTCCTCGTCCAATAGCCACTCAATGCGCTCCCGCGCGAGCATCTTGCCGCGTGCGCGAAGACGCGCCACCGACTTCTCGCCCCCACCATGCAACGTCGCCGCACGAACCTCTGCGAGCTCGTCAAGGCTCATCCGCATTTGGGCGTGGTTCTTCTGAAATACATCAGAGGAACTCTGCACGCGATCGGGCAATACCTGCACGGTTGTCCTCCCTACTCGATCTACATATACGTTCGAATGAAGCGCCGCGTGGGCGCTCTATGAACGGTCAGGCAGGACTGCCACGCCCGCGAAAAGAACACCCATGACGTCGTCAACGACGCGCTCCAAGGGAAGCTCGCCACCAGCTCGGTACCAGAGCGGCACCGAGTTCAGGCCTGCGAGGATGAACTTTACCAATGGAATCACTGGGAGATCCTTGAATTCTCCTGCTGCGATACCCGCCCTCAGAATGGAGGCAAGGATTTCCTCGTACCGTCGTCGAGCTGCGGCCAATCGGGGAGCTGCGGTCCTCGACATGAGCACGGCGCTATTCTCCGCGAGCGCCTTGCCCTCGACCGTAGTGCACACACGAATTACATGCGTGTACATGAACTTGCGCAGCCGTTCGGCAGGATCTCCTTCCTCCACCTCAGCCGGTTGGGAATCGATAACAGCGAGCAACAGCTCAGCGAGCAGGTCGCTCTTCGAGGATACGTAGTAGTAGAGGCTGGCCTTCGAAAGGCCGACCTTGTCGCCGATCGTCTGCAAGCTCGCGTCATGATAGCCACGGTCCGCGAACTCCCCGGCCGCCGCCTCGAGGATCTCGGTACGCCGCCGATACTGACGCAGTTCTCTGCGCCTCGTGGCTGGCAACCCTCCCACAGCCTGGCTCCTCCGAGTCTCCGCAGAGGCGGCATCGGCACGCTCAGACACCGATCTCCATGAAGAGCAACGCCTCGCCCATGGCTTTGCCTTGCGCGTCCACGCGTAACGACGTCGTACCACCGCCCCCCAAGGCGGCGGTCAAGATGAAATTGAGCGCCCCGAGATTTGGCAGCTCATATCGCTCGACCGTGCCGAGGCAGACTCCCTCGAAGTGCTGCGCCACCCGTTCCGCCGTGACCTCCCGCACCATCAGGGGGTAGTTCGAGCGGTCACGCGCGATGAGTCCGATGTTGACGGAATCACCTTTGTCGCCGGACTTGGCGTGCGCAATGTCGATCAGTCTCATACGCCATCTCTCACAATCACTTGGGGATCAACGACAGTCTTGGGAATCAGAGTCGGCCAGTAGGCCATGACCAGGCTTGGCCGAATTCGTCCGCCGGCCAGCAGCCCAGTGAAACCTGCTGGACCCATCACCAGGGGAGCTATTTCCGCCGCGAATCTGCTCACGGTGCGCTGGTCGTCCGCCCAGATCGACACCCGCAAGACAACTTCCGACGTCTCCGACGCCTCAGGGGGAATCACGCGTCCGTGAACCGACCCATAGCCGACCAGGTCGGTGCGCATCTCGCGAAACGACAGGCCGAGGTCATCAATTCGGGTTCTCAGGATCTCGTCCGCCAACTTGGCCTTTGCCACTGCATCCGGCCATGCATACGTGATCATGGCGGAACCTTGAAAGCCGTCCGAGTAGGCCATCGAGACCTTGAGTGAGTCCGTCGGTGGTCTGCCTTGAGCGCCCGTGACTTCGACCCGATCCTCGCCCACTTCTCGAACCTGGAGGCCGGTGAAGTCCGCGGTCACATCGGGTGACAGGTAGGTCGTGGGGTTGCCGAGTTCGTACAGCAATTGCTCCGTGACCGTAGCGGTCGTCACCGCTCCACCGGTCCCCGGGTGCTTCGTGACGACGAAGCTGCCGTCGGCACTGACCTCGATGACCGGATACCCGACGTGAGCGAGGTCACGCATCGTTCGCCAACCGCCCTGGAAGTTCCCACCGGTAGCCTGGGCCCCGCATTCAATCGTGTGCCCCGCGACAGTGCCCGCTGCGAGCAGGTCCCAGTCATCCCATCGCCAGCCGAACTCGTGCACGAGCGGCCCCAGCACCAGTCCCGGATCAGTGCAGCGACCGGTCACCACCACGTTCGCTCCCTCTGCCAGAGCGCGAGCAATCGGTTCGGCTCCGAGGTACGCATTGGCACTGGCGATGCGGTCGCTGACCTTTTCAAAGGGCTGACCGGTGTCCAGGTTCTGCAGCGACACCCCCTGGTGGATCAGGTCGTCCAACTTCCCCACAATGTTATCGCCGGTGACTACACCGACCCGCAATCCGCTGATCCCTTGGCTCACGGCAACATCAAGCAGGGCTTGCGCACAGCCCTCCGGATTGACCCCGCCAGCATTCGCAATCACCTTGATGTCTTTCTGAATGCATTCCCGCATGATCTCCGACATCAATTCGACGAAGTCCCTCGCGTACCCCGCGGATGGGTCTCGCTCGTGCTGTTTGCGTAGCACAGACATGGTGATCTCGGCCAGGTAGTCCAACGTCAGGTAATCGATTTCGCCTCCTCGTACCTGGGCGATCGGAGCAGAGGGACTGTCGCCCCAAAAAGCCTGTCCATTGGCAATTCTGACCATGCTCAACTCCGAACTCCTTCTCGTCGATTGCTCTCGGGTGCCAATCTTTGCAGCGCGTCGACCAATAGCATTCGAACAGTCATGACGATGTCGTCGACACTTGCTCCCCGCGACACGTCCGCAAGCGGCTGCGCCAAACCCTGCAGGAGGCCCCGCGCCCGCGCGCCACCCAGTTGTTCCGCCACCTTGTAGGCGATATTCGCCGAATCGAGGCTTGGGAAGATGAGAACATTGGCGGTACCCGCAACTTCGCCCACCGCGTGCTTGCGATCCGCCACAGCCTTCGACACAGCAGAGTCGAACTGTAATTCGCCGTCGACGACCTCCTCGGGGAAAGACTGCTTGAACAGCGCGACCGCCTCCTGGATGCGCGTGACGTGCGACGATGCGGAACTGCCGTGCGTGGAGAAGGAGAGAAAGCCGATACGCGGCTCGGTCTTCATCAAGGCCCGCCAGGATTGCGCTGTGGCGGCGGCAATATCCACGAGCTGCTCGATCGTGGGTAGCGGAGTCACCACCGCGTCCGCGAACGCCAGCGTGCCGTTCGAGCCGATGTCTGGCCGCTGCGTGTCGAGGAACATGGCTCCGCTGACCGTGCTTCTGTCCGTTGCTAAGCCGATGCATGACAGGCCAGCGCGGAGCATGTCCGCACTCGTGGTGCGCGCTCCCCCAATGGCCGCGTCGACCCACCCGCATCGCACGAGCATCGCGCCCCAGAGGGCAGGATTCGTCGGAGATTCGCGCCCCAACTCCGGCGCGTGCCCGGTGTGGCGCTCAAAGTCATCGAGCAACTGTGCGCGAACCGCGCTGTCGCTGACATCGACGATGTCAGCGACGCGCTCGTGCACTGCACGCTCGATGCCGGCCCGATCCCCCATCAGCACAGGTCGACAGAGCCCCGCTTCCTCGACCCGGGTCGCAGCGTGAAGCATTCGCGGTTCGTCGCCCTCCACAAACGCAACTCGCAACGACGAAGTGATGCCCTCAAGGTCCCGCCACGCACCGACACCGGGAGCGTTCGAGGACGCGTTATCAGGCCGTGATGTCATTGCGTTTGAGGCTCAGCAATGTTGAATACTCCTCCACTAGTACGAACTTCTTCACCTTTCCGGCCGGCGTGAGCGGATACTCAGTCACGAACTGGACGTATCGTGGCACCTTGAAGCTGGCGAGCTTTCCTCGGCAGTACTCGATGAGTTCGGCCTCCGTCGTCTCATGACCTGCCCTCAGCTGCACGACGGCAAGCCCGACTTCGCCGTACTTCTCGTCCGGGACGCCGACGAGATACGCATCCTGGACGGCAGCATGGGTGCGCACGTACGCCTCAACCTCCACCGGCGCCACGTTTTCGCCCCCGACGATATACAGGTCTTTCAGACGCCCCGTGACATGGTAAAACCCGTCCTCGTCCCGCCTCGCAATGTCCCCGGTGTGGAGCCAGCCTTCACTGTCGATAACCTCAGCGGTTTTCTCCGGCATTTTGTAGTAACCCCTCATGACGTTCGGGCCGCGAGTGCAGAGTTCTCCGTCGATTCCCGGGCCCAATTCGTCTCCCGTCACCGGGTCGACGATCTTCACCTCGCAGCCCTTGGGTCGGCCGACTGAGGCGACTCGCAGTTCGAACGGATCATTGCGGCGGGAAACCGTGATGAGGGGGGAACTCTCGGTCATGCCCATTCCGATGATGAGCGTCATCCCGAACGTGTTCTCTACAGCCCTGCTGGTCTCGACCGGACACGGCGCCCCCGCCATGAATCCCATCCTGAGGGCGTCGTAGGTGTGCTCCTTGACGCTTGGATCGTGCAGCAGCGCGATGTAGTTGGTGGGTACGCCACCAGTGTGCGTGCACTTCTCTTCGTCGAGGATGCGCAAAGCCAGTGACGGAACGAACCGATCCATAGAGATGAGCGTCGATCCGCGCTGCAACGCGCTCAGAAGGCCAAGGACGCACCCACCATTGTGGAAGAAAGGAACCGGAATGAGGTACCTGCTGTCATCCGCAAGTTCGAGTGCCTCACTAAAATGCCAGGAGTTCGTCAAAAGGTTCGCATGCGACAGGATGCAACCCTTGGGGTCTCCCGTCGTGCCGGATGTGTACATGATCATGAGTGTGTCGTCGGGCTTCACATCCGCCGTGATCCGGAGCAGATCCTCGTCCGTCATCTCCCGACCGGCGTCGACCAGCCCTTGCAGACTCAGGGTTCCGGGCAGACAAGTCTCGTCGTCCACACACACGACGTCACGCAGCATAGGGAACCGTTCGAAGCGGCTCGCGTCCGCAGTCTCCGAGTGTGCTTCGGCAGTCTCCAACTCAGGCATTAGGTTGGCGAGAGCCTGTTGGTAGTCGAGGTTCAGGAACCGAGGCGTGTACACCAGGACCACTGAATCGGACTGACGAAGCAAGTACTCGAACTCGTCCTGCCGGTAGAAGGAGTTCGCTGGCACCAGCACGGCGCCGATCATGGCTGTCGCGTGCTGGAACAAGACCCATTCAGGACAATTCGGAAGCCAGATCGCGACGTTGTCGCCATAGCCGACGCCTCGGGCACTCAGCCCCTTGGCGATTTCCACGGCCCGTCGGTAGAGCTCGTCGTAAGTCAGCCGAGTAACACGCGCCCCATTGTCCTGATAACAAACGATGGCTTCTCGCTCGGCGTTACCACTCCGTGCGGCAGCCAGTCGGTCCGGCAGAGTTTCTGTTGCTGAGTCATAAGTTGAAATCGGCAAGGCACTTTTCCTTCTTCGTTGAAGTCCTCGTGTCGGCACATGGCCGCGGCGAGGGCGAGTCCTAGTTTTCGATCGCTGGTCGGTGACTCTACCCTCGGTCAAGTTGCGAGGTCAACCGGCTCTTCGAAATCAGGGGTGTAGTGCGGGTCTGGAGCCGCCGGCTTCGAGGAGCGATCTTGCGATGTAGTGGGTGAGGTTTCGGAATCCGAGGGCGGATCCGCGGGGGTGTTCGAGTCGGCCGTTGATCGCCTCTGCCGGGCCGTTCGATGTGCCGGGGCGGTCTAAGAACGCGAGTACTGGGGTGTGACACTTTTGGTGGACGGTCGTTACCAGGAAGGAACGACAGGCAGAGATGTCTACGAGTCGCAGGAAGTTCACTGACGAGTTCAAGGCCGACGCGGTCNTCGTCGCCCGGATGGAGGATGTGCTGGAGGTTGGGGTGTGACACTTTTGGTGGACGGTCGTTACCAGGAAGGAACGACAGGCAGAGATGTCTACGAGTCGCAGGAAGTTCACTGACGAGTTCAAGGCCGACGCGGTCCAGCTCGTCGTGCAGGGTCAGCGCCCGATCGCGCAGGTCGCGAGGGAGTTGGAGATCAGCGAGAGCTCGCTCGGTTACTGGGTGAAGGCGTATCGGGTCCAGCACCCGGATCCGGAGACGGCGCCGCCTCCGACCGAGGCCGCGCGGGTCGCGCGGCTGGAGGCCGAGGTGCGGCGGCTGGCGGAGGAGAACGCGTTCCTGAAAATAGCCGCGGCCTTCTTCGCGAAGGAGCAGCGGTGAGCGAGAAGTTCACGCTGATGCACGCGGAGAAGGCCGCCTTCACGATCGAGCTGATGGCCCGTCTGCTCGGGGTCTCACGCGCCGGCTACTACGCGTGGGCCAAGCGGCGGGACACGGTGCCCCCGACGACGGCGCGGCGGGTGTGGCTGTCGGGTGTGATCACGCAGATCCACGACGACTCGCACGGCGTGAACGGGTTCCGGCGGGTGCTCGCCGAGCTGGGCCGCCAAGGGATCACCGCCTCGGAGGGCCTGCTCCGCAAGATCATGCGGGAACTGGGGACCTTCGGGATCCAGCCCCGCACCAAGAAGCGCACCACGATCCCCGCCGTAGACGTCGTGACGCGCCCCGATCTGCTGGAGCGGGACTTCACCGCCGACGCGCCCGGCACCCGCCTGGTCGGCGACATCACCTACCTGCGCACCGGCGAGGGCTGGCTGTACCTGGCGACGGTGATCGACCTGTTCAACCNAGGCCACAGCTCGGCCTCGGTCCCGCCGCGCGTGTCGCGGTACTTGATCAGCCACGTGCGGAGCGTCTCGGGACCAACGCCATACGCGACCGCGACGTCCTTGATGGTCTTCNCCGTGTTCCATTCGGACCGTGGAAGCCCAGTACACCTCCGACGAGTACGCGACCCTCGCGGGCCGGCTGGGCGTGCGCTTGTCGGTGGGCCGCACCGGGGTGCTGGGACAACTCGGTAGCCGAATCGTGGTTCTCGATGCTCAAAAAACGAGACGTACTACCGGCAGAGCTTCGCCACCCGACGACGAGCACGATTCGCCGTCATGCAGTACATCGAGGTGTTCTACAACCGCCGTCGGCTGCACTCCACCCTCGGCTACCGCACCCCCACCGAGACCCGGGCCGCCTACCACGCCCAGACCACAGCCGCGGCCTGAAATCCACAAAGAGACCGTCTACGAAGCTTGACGTTGACAGCCCAGTCGGAGTCGGACTCGGGATCTGAGACATCCCGTTCGCCCCACCGCGCCGTCACGAGAAGGGCGAGCACCAGCACCGCGAGCAGTGCCGCGAGCAGGATGGCGTCGAACACGACGGGGCGGTCGGTGGCCAGTCCTGCGGCATCCGCGATGTTCCCGATCGCCCGTCGGGCTTCCCGGCGCCGACAGCCGCGGCCGACGCGGCGGCGAGGGCCCATTTCGCGGTCGCACGACGTCGGCCGAGCAGGAGGACCGCGGTGGTCGCGAGTGCGATCAGCGCGAAGACGTGCATCGCAACCGCGAGCGCGCCCGCCACCGCGGCCGCGACCCATGCCGCAGGTCTCCCGGATCCGCCCATCGCCACGTCGGGAACGTCGAGCGCCGCATGGGCCGACGTGGCGATTCGTCACGCAACACCGGCAGATCGACACAGACTCAGGCCGAGTGCAAGTGCGGCCGGGATGCCCCACGCGGCCCTCCTTGCCCAAGCCGCCGAGCCGTCCGGCACCCGACCCGCGGCGAGGCCCCGCGACCGCGAACCCCCGGGTCGTGCCGACACGCGAGCGCTACTTGACGGGAACCGTGACGGTCTCGCCCACGACTTCGACGACGAGCTCCTCGGTCGTGGTGACGTCGACCGGCGTCCAGAACACCGTGGTGTGCGGCACGAGGTCCATCGTGCAGACCTCGTCCTCGGTGCGCTCGACGACGTCGACCGCCACCCGGTTGCCCTCACCGGCCTTGTCGAGCACTCGGATGCTGCTGCCGACGACGGGGCAGGTCGAGCTGCCGGGGATGGTCACGGCGATCTGCCCGCCCTGCTGGAGCCAGGCCGCCTGCACCTCGTCCTCGGCGGCGCCCTCGTGCCCCTCGGCGTCGCCGGCGTGGTCGTTGACGGGCAGGCCGCTGTAGTCCTCGATCGCTCCGCCGCCGGGGTTGCACGCGGAGAGCAGGAACACGGATGCCACGGCCGCTGCCACGAGGCCGGCACGGCGAAGGGGGAGGGAGGATGCCATGCCCCACATGTTATCGGGTCGCGCGCACGCGCGACGGCGACGCCCGGCGGCGGTTCCGGGTGCCCGGGCGGGGGCGCTGCGGCACCGAGTAGCATTCCGGACATAAGCAACCTCGAACGCGATCCGGTGGAGCTCACGTGCCCGCCCGAGGAGCCCACCAGGCCGCTCGTGCAGGTGCTCGCGCCGCGCGAGGTCCCGCTCGGCGGACCGCACGCCATGAACGTGCGGCGCACGCTCCCCCAGCACGGGCGCACGACCATCGGCGCATGGTGCTTCGCCGACCACCACGGCCCCGACGACGTCGCCGCCTCGGGCGGCATGGTCGTGCCGCCGCATCCGCACACCGGACTGCAGACGGTGAGCTGGCTCTTCGACGGCGAGATCGAGCACCGCGACAGCGCCGGCAGTCACGAGTTCGTGCGTCCGGGCGCCGTGAACCTCATGACCGCGGGGCGCGGCATCTCGCACTCCGAGGTGTCGACCCCGGGCACGACGCGGGTGCACGGCCTGCAGCTCTGGGTGGCGCTGCCCGAGGCATCCCGCCGTATCGAACCGTTCTTCGAGCACGCCGAGACGGTGCCCGTCGCGATCGACGACGCCCGAGCTGCCGAAGATGCGGCTGAAGCCCCGGTCGTGATAGCCGCCGGCCTGCTGAAGCCGCGACGCGGAGCAAAGCGGGCGCGGCCGGGCGGGCGGGATGCCGCGGCATCCGCCCGCGTCGTTACTGCAGCGCCGAGGTGAGCCGGGCGAGGTTGTCGAGCACGGTGGAGCGCAGCGGCTGGCGCAGCCACTCCTCGAGCGTGAGTTCGCGGCTGTTGCGGCGGTAGTCGTCTTCGGCCACGCGCATCTCGCGCACGAACGAGGCGCCGCGCACGAGGAGCGACACCTCCATGTTGAGCTCGAAGGAGCGGATGTCCATGTTGCTCGAGCCGATCACGGCGACGTCGTCGTCGATCGTGAAGTGCTTGGAGTGCAGGATGTACGGCGCCTGGTAGAGCCAGATCTTCACGCCCGCGCGGAGGAGGGCCTCATAGTACGAACGCTGCGCGTGATACACGAGCGCCTGGTCGCCGACCTCCGAGACGAAGAGCTCGACGTGCACGCCGCGCTGCGTCGCACCGCTGATCGCTCGGAGCATCGCCTCGTCGGGGACGAAGTACGGACTCGTCAGGATGATGCGCTCGCGCGCCGCGTACATGAGGGCGAGGAAGAGCTTCAGGTTGTTCTCGTTCGTGTAGCCCGGGCCACTCGGCACGACCTGGCAGTCGAGGCCCTGCGCCTCGCTCTGCTGGCCGAGTGGTACGATCTCGCGCATCGGCGGCTCGCCGGTCTCGAGGTACCAGTCGGTCGCGAAGATGGCCTCGAGGCCCGAGACGATGGGGCCCTCGACGCGCGCGACGAGCTCCTTCCATTTCAGGCCGCGACGGATGTTGCCGGGTTTGTTGTACGAGCGATCGATGATGTTCTGCGAGCCCATGAAGCCGACCTCGCCGTCGACGACGAGGAGCTTGCGGTGGTTGCGAAGGTCGGGCCGCTGGTACCGTCCGAGCCACGGTTGCACCGGCAGCATGAGCTGCCAGCGCACGCCCAGGTCGTCGAGTCGCTTCAGGGTCTTCCGGTACCCCGCGATGCGAGCCGATGCGATGTGGTCGAGGAGCGCGCGCACCTCGACACCGCGCGCCACGGCCCCGCCGAGCGCGTCGAAGAGGGGAGCCGTGGTGCGGTCGTACGCGAAGATGTAGAACTCGGCGTGCACGTACCGCTGGGCACCGCGGATCGCCTCGGTCATGGCGTCGAGCGAGCCCTGGTAGTCGCCGATGAGGCTCGCGCTGTTGGATCCGATCAGCGGCATCGCGCCGAGGTTGCGGTTCAGTCGCACGACGCCGTCGAACCAGGTGGGCCACGTCGTGCTGTCGCTCACGCGCTGGACGCCGTGCGTCGACTCCCGGATGTACTCGTCGACCTGCGCCTGCTTCTCGCGGCGATGCTTCGGCAGCTTCGGGTTGCCGATGAGCACGAAGAGCAGGATGCCCACGACCGGGATGAAGAAGATGGCCAGCAGCCACGCCATGCCCGCCGTGGGTCGGCGGTTGCGCGGCACCACGATGACCGCGATCACGCGGACGACGATGTCGACGACGATGATGGCGGCGGCGACGATCGCGGTGATCGTCGTCGCCGTGATGTCGATCGTCATCCGGCCGGACGTTCGCGACCGAGCTTCGCGCGCTCCTCGGCCTCGATGCGGGCGTACGCCTTGCGCTCACCGCGGTCGGCGCGGATGACCGAGCGCATCACGAACCAGAAGATGAGCCCGATGAGCACCGTCGGCGCGAGCGACCAGATCGCGTTCGCCCAGAATTCGTCCATAGTCCCATCAGGATACGGTCAATTCCTCGGAATCCACCCACCGGCCGGGCCGGCGGAGAGGTCGGAAGGTGGACCTCATCCGAATCGAGAAGTCGCGGATGCACGGTACGACCCACCATGCGAGCCCGTCCCTGCGCCGAACACGATCCCGAGCATGGGGCGCGCGTTCGACGGGCGCTTCGGGTCGGGGTCGGGCTCGAGTTCCTTTCTGGGGAGGGAGTCGTTCATTCGCGGCATCCGTTCATTCGGGGCATCCGCTCACTTGACCAGCGGGAACAGGATGGTCTCGCGGATGCCGAGTCCCGTGATCGCCATGAGCAGGCGGTCGATGCCCATGCCCATGCCGCCCGTCGGCGGCATGCCGAACTCGAGCGCGCGCAGGAACTCCTCGTCGAGGCGCATGGCCTCGGGGTCGCCGCCCGCGGCGAGCTTCGCCTGCTCGACGAAGCGCTCACGCTGCACGACGGGGTCGACGAGTTCCGAGTAGCCCGTCGCGAGCTCGAAGCCGCGCACGTAGAGGTCCCACTTCTCGACGACGCCCGGAATGGAGCGGTGCTGGCGCACGAGCGGCGACGTGTCGAGCGGGAAGTCCATGACGAACGTGGGGCGCTCGAGGCGGGGCTTGACGTGGTGCTCCCAGAGCTCCTCGACGTACTTGCCGGGCAGCGGGTGGTCGATCTCGATGCCGACCGCATCGGCGACCTGCTTCAGGCGCGACATCGGCGTCTCCGCCGTGATCTCCTCCCCTACGGCCTCGGAGAGCGAGTCGTACATCGACAGCCGCTCCCAGTCGCCGCCGAGGTCGAACTCGGTGCCGTCGGCCCAGGTCACGACGTGCGAACCCGAGACGGCGAGCGCCGCATCCTGCACGAGCTGCTGGGTCAGGTCGGCGATGGTGTGGTAGTCGCCGTATGCCTCGTAGGCCTCGAGCATCGCGAACTCGGGGCTGTGAGTGGAGTCGGCGCCCTCGTTGCGGAAGTTGCGGTTGATCTCGTACACGCGCTCGATCCCGCCGACCACCGCGCGCTTGAGGTAGAGCTCGGGCGCGATGCGCAGGTACAGCTCCGTGTCGAACGCGTTCGAGTGCGTGACGAACGGGCGAGCGGATGCCCCGCCGTGCATGACCTGGAGCATCGGCGTCTCGACCTCGATGAATCCGAGGCTCGTGAACGTCGATCGGAGGCTCGCGTTGACCTTGGCGCGATCGATGACGTTGCGCCGCGCCTGCTCGCGCGCGACGAGGTCGAGGTACCGGCTGCGCACCCGCGTCTCCTCGGAGAGCTCATGATGCAGGTTCGGCAGCGGCAGGATCGCCTTCGCGGCGATGCGCCACTCCTTCACCATGATCGACAGCTCGCCCCGGCGGCTCGTGATCACCTCGCCGGCGACGAACACGTGGTCGCCGAGGTCGACGAGGTCCTTCCAGTCGGCGAGCGATTCCTCGCCCACCTCGGCGAGCGACACCATCGCCTGGATGCGGCTGCCATCGCCCGACTGCAGCGTCGCGAAGCAGAGCTTGCCCGTGTTGCGCGAGTACACGACGCGGCCGGCGAGCCCGACGCGCTCGCCGCTCGCCTCGTCGACGCCGAGGCCGACGAAACGATCGCGCACCTCGGGAATGGTGGCCGTGATCGGCAGTCGCACCGGGTACGCCCCGAGACCGAGGTCGTCGGATTCCGCGATCAGCCGGTCGCGCTTGGCGAGCCGGACGGCCTTCTGCTCGGAGATCTCGTCAACGCTGATCTCCTCGGCGGTCGGCTCGGCTGCGGCATCCGTCTGGGTCTCGGCCATCGTTCACTCTCGGTTCGCGGAAACGTCCGTGCACCAGCCTACTTGGGCGCGGTTGCACGGATCTCGCCACACATCGCCTTCGGCGGCACGACTCGTAGCCAGTGCAGGAAAACGTAGCCAGTGCAGGAAAAAAGGACCCATCCCGCTCGTGGGGCAGGGATGGGTCCCTTTCTCCTGCAGAAGCCGGGTCAGCGCTGTCGCGCAGGGAGCGTGTCGAGACCCACCTCAGCCGACCTGCACGTAGGCGTTGTCGATGAGGCGCGTGCTGCCGACGTACGCGGCGACGAGCACGAGCGCGCGACCGCGGAAGTCGTCGGCGATCGGCAGGAACGTGTCGGGGTCGACGACGACGAAGTAGTCGAGGTTCACGCCCTCGTGGTCGCCGAAGGCGGCGACCCCCTCGGCGAGCAGTTCCGACAGGCCGTCGGCGGCCGCTGCCTCTGCGGCGCGCAGCGACTCGACGAGTACGAGGGCCGCCTTCCGCTGCACGGGATCGAGGTATCGGTTGCGACTGGAGAGGGCGAGCCCGTCGGACTCCCGCACCGTCGGCACCACGTCGAGGCGCACCGGCAGGTCGAGGTCGGCGACCATGCGCGACACGAGGAACGCCTGCTGGCCGTCCTTCTGGCCGAACACCGCGACGTGGGGCTGGGCGATGTTGAACAGCTTCGCGACCACCGTGAGCATGCCGTCGAAGTGGCCGGGCCGTGATGCCCCGTCGTAGCGGACGCCGATCGGACCGGCATGCACGGTGGTGCCGCCCTCGGCGCCGCGGGGATACATCTCGTCGAAGCCGGGCGCGAACACCGCGTCGACGCCGAGACCGGCGAGCGCCGCGACATCCGCCTCGAGCGTGCGCGGGTACTTCTCGAGGTCCTCGTCGGGCCCGAACTGCAGCGGGTTCACGAAGATCGACACCGCGACGACGTCGGCGAGCTCCCGGGCCCGCCGCACCAGGGCGAAGTGCCCGTCGTGCAGGGCGCCCATCGTCGGCACGAGGGCGACGGATGCCCCGGCCGCGCGTCGCTCGTCGAGGAGCGCTCTGAGTTCCGCGATCGTCGTCACCGTGTGCGTGCCCACGGCCACCTCGGTCACCCGCCACCTCCAAGAGGCCGGTCGGTACCGGCCTCGTCGATCGTACCCGCCCCGTCGGGGAGCGGCCCCGCATCGTGGCGCGCGAGGGCGTTCTCGACCGTGCTGCGCACGAGCGAGGCGAGCACGGCGCCGGCTCGCGGCACGCCGATGCCCTCGAGGAGCCCGCTCGCCTGGTCGACGACGGCGGTCGAGAACGACACGGCCGTGTCGATCGCGTCACCGTAGGCGGCGCGGTCGTGCTCGGCCACGATGAAAGGCTCGCCGCCCATCTCCACGACGAGCGCCTGGCCGATCGGCACCACGGGCGCGGGCGCCGTCACGGCGAACCACGTGCCAGGCAGGCGCGCGAGGTCGATGCTCGTGCCCGTGAAGGTCATCGCGGGGTGCACCGCGAGCGGAATCGCACCGGCGCGCACGGCAGGCGCGAGCACCCCCGTGCCGAATCGGGCGGCGGTGTGCAACACGAGCTGCCCGGGCTGCCATGCGCCCGCCTCGGCGAGGCCGGCGACGAGCGCCCCGAGCTCGGTCTCGGGCACGGCGAGCAGCACGAGCTCGCTGCGCTCGACGATCTCGGGAATGGGCAGAACGGGAACGGCGGGCAGCATCGCTCCCGCACGCTCCCGGCTGGACTCGGACACCGCGGCGATGCCCGTCAGCGCGTGACCTGCGCCGGCGAGCGCCGACGCGAGCACCGCTCCCACGCGCCCCGCGCCGATCGTGCCGACGCCCAGCCGCCCGGCGCGCTCAGCGGGCATCCGCGGCCTCCGCACGCGCGCCCCAGTGGTCCGACGTGTCCCTCGCGGCGAGCTCGACGGCCTCGTCGGCCAGTCGTTCGAACAGCGCGAACCCCTCGGCACGGTCGACGACCGGCAGGCTCGCCGTGACCGGCCCCGCGACCGTGTGGATGCGCACGGACGCGAGCCGCAGCATCCGCGCGATGGGACCTGCGGCCACCGCGACCGACTGCATGCGTGCGAGCGGCACGAAGATGAGGCTCCGCTGCAGCCAGCCGCGTCGCAGCAGGGCGACACCGCCCGCGAGCGTCCAGCCGATGCGCCGCCACGAGAACGGGCGCAGCCAGGCGGCGCGAGCCGGGGTGCGCGAGTACCCGCCGGTGCCGGACCTCCCGGTGAGCCCCGCGTCGAGGACCTGCGCGATCGCGGATGCCGCGTCGGGAAGCAGCAGGCCGAGCACGCGGTGCACGTCGGCGACGGTGCCCACGGGCAGCACGAGCGTGCGCTGCGCCGCGTCGTTGGATGCGCTGACCGACTGCCCGGCCACGTTGATGCGGATCGACCACCAGCCGAACGGCCGCCAGAGGATCCACTGCGACACCTCGATCGCGTGGACGCGACCCGGCGGGATGGTCTGGTTGCCCGTGGAGAGGAGGCCGTGGCCGATGCGCACCCCGTCGGGCGTGCCGGCGATCGAGTACCGCAGCGACTTCGTGATGCGCGACCACACGTAGCTCACGAGACCGATCACGGCGGGCACGAAGGAGAACAGCACCCACCACTGGCCGGTGCCGAAGCCCACCGCGATGACGGCGACCAGGATGAGGAGCCAGATGATCGAGCCGCCGAGGAAGGTCGAGCCGATCACCCGGCCGAGCGGCAGGTGCACCACCGACTCGGGCGGCGCGAGCGTCGGATCGAGTTCGGGCGCGAGGAACTCGTCGACGCGATGGCCGATCACGGCGGGCACGTGAATTCGGCTCGCGTACGCCGGCACCCCCGGCGCGGCGGCGTCGACCGGTGCCGACGCCGCGCCGGTCGCGGTCGCGGCATCCTCCGTCGTGCCGATCGCCGTCGTGGCGCCGGCCGCCGCCGCCGCGCCGGGCGCCGTCGTGCCGGCCGCTGCCACCGCGGTCGCCGCCCTCGCGGCCCGGGCGCCCGACGCCAGCCGCAGGATGTCGGCGCGCAGGCCGTCGGCGAGCGCCGACCCGAGGTAGGCCAGCTGCACGTTGGCGGACTGCCCGGCCACCGACACCTCGAGCTTCGCCGTGCCGAAGAGCCGCGCGAACAGCGGACGGGTGACGTTGATGCCCTGGATGCGGTCGAGCCGGGCACTGCGATGCGAGCGGAACAGGATGCCGCTCTGCACCTCGACCGCCTCGTGCGTCACGCGGAAGGTGTGCAGGCGCCACGACAGCCAGAACCCGACCACGAGCAGCGCGATGACGACCCCGACCCCGGCGATCGCCCAGCCGACGAGCCCGTTCGCGATGATGCCGCCGAGCGGGTCGTTCGCCCAGTCGTCGCCGAAGCCCCCGGACCCGGTGTCGAAGGCCGGCGCCGCGTCGGGCGCGAAGAGCACGAGGAACATGTCGACGAGCCGTTCGCGCAGGTTCGCGATGATGAAGCCGAGCACCGCGAGGAGCGCGAGCCCTCCGCGCAGCAGCGGGCTGGCCGGATGCAGCCGGTGCCACTCGCCGTCGGCGAGGCTCGTGACCCGCTGGGGGCGCACGGGTGCGCTCACAGCCCCGCCCGGCGGGTCTCGGCGAGGGCGACGAGGTGGTCGCGCAGCCGGTCGGCCTCCTCCATCGGCAGTCCGGGCACGGTGACGGCGGTGGCCGCCGCAGCCGTGACGAACTTCAGGTCGGCGAGACCGAGCACGCGGGCCACGGGGCCCCGCGTGATGTCGACGAGCTGCATTCTTCCGTAGGGCACGGCGACCTGCCGCTGGAACATGATGCCGCGACGGAACAGCAGGTCGTCCTCGCGCAGCCGGTAGGCGATGGAACGCACGCGCCGCGGCTCGAGGGCGATGCCCACGAGCGACATGACGCCGACCACGACGGCGCCCCAGAGCCACCACCACTGGCCCCAGACGAGGTAGGCGATGGCGAACGCGCCGACGAACACGACCATGCCGATGAGCGACCCGACGACCTCGACGACGACGTACTTCGGCGAGACCCGGTGCCATCCGGTGTCGGATGCCGCGGCCGGCGCTTCGACCGTGGGCGCCGCCTCGACCGGTTCGTCGTGCTGGGCGGCATCAGGCATGCGCGTGCTCTTCCTTCTCGGGCTGGGTGTCGTCGGGCGGCAGGGTGCAGAAGTACTCGGCGACGAGCCCGCCGGCAAGGAGGAGTGCCGCGCCGATGGCGGTGGCGAGCGTGAGCCAGACGGTGTCGGCCGCCGGAACCACGCTCCGGGTCACGAGGAACAGGGTGATGCCGATGCCGAAGCCGAACACGAGCGCGCCGCTGAGGCTGCAGGCCTTCGCGAGCACCGCCGTTCGCATGGCGCGGAACGGGTCGAGGTGCTTCGTGGTCTTGCCCTTCACGGCGCGACGGATCGGCCAGGCGAGCGCCACGACCACGACCGCGACGCCCACGAGTGTCACCGGAAGGGACAGCGGCGGCACGATGGCCTTGCCGCCGGCGGACACGGTCGCGAGGTCGCCGAGGTAGCCCAGGACGACGCCGGCGAGCGTGAACGCGATCACCGCCGAGGCGTGCGTGCGCTTCATCGGCGCCTCACCTCGTCGGTCGCCGCCGCACGCAACTCGGATACGGGCCCGCGACCGGGCAGCACGGCGTCGGGCTCGACGTCGAGCCATGGCTGCAGCACGAACGCCCGTTGCCAGGCTCGCGGATGCGGAAGCTCGAGCCGGTCGTCGGACTCCTCGCGGCCGCCGAAGTCGATGAGGTCGAGGTCGAGCGTGCGGTCGCCCCAGTGCTCGGTGCGCACGCGGCCGTGCCGGGCCTCCACCGACAGGAGCACGTCGAGCAGGCGGTGCGGCTCGAGGGCGGTCTCGATGACGAGCACGCCGTTCAGGTAGCCGGGGGCGTCGCGGTCGACGCCCGCCGCCTTGATGGCCGGCGTCTCGTACACGGGCGACACGGCCACGAGCGTGATGCCCTGCGTGTCGGCGAGGTCACGGGTCGCCGCGGCGACGGTGGCCTCCCGGTCGCCGAGGTTCGCGCCGAACGCGATGACCGCTCGCGTCATGCGCGGCCCCGCACGATCGTGACCGAGACATCCGTGAACGGCACCTCGATGGGCGCCTGCGGCTTGTGCACCGTGACCTCGACCTCCTCGACCGCGGGGTAGCCGAGGGCGATGCCCGCCACTCGCTCGGCGACGGTCTCGATGAGGTCGACGGGGTCGCGCTCGACCGCCGCGGCGATCGCTTCGGTGAGCTCGCCGTAGTGCACCGTGCGACCGAGGTCGTCACCGGATGCCGCGGCCGCGAGGTCGACGGCCACCGACACGTCGATCACGAACTCCTGCCCCTCGGCGCGCTCGAAATCGAAGACGCCGTGGTGCGCTCGGACCCGGATGCCGGTCACGGCGATGCGATCACGTGTGCTGGCCACGTCGTCCACTCTGCCACGCCCCGAGGACGTCGAGGGCGCGCATCGTGCCGCGGACGTCGTGCACGCGCACGCCCCACGCGCCGGCCTGCGCCAAGAGCACGCTGACAACCGCCGTCGGCAAGTCGCGCGCCTCCACGGGCGCATCGTCGGGCAGCAGCGTTCCGAGGAACCGCTTGCGCGACGCACCGACGAGGATGGGCAACCCCAGCTCAGCGAGCACGTCGAGGCGACCGAGCAGGGCCCAGTTCTGCGCACCGCGCTTGGCGAAGCCGAGCCCGGGGTCGAGGATGAGCCGATCGGGCGCGACGCCGGCCGCGACGAGCGCGTCGACACGGACTGCGAGTTCGTCGCGAACCTCGCGGGCGGCGTCGCCGTACTCGGCGAGCGAGTCCATGCGGTCGGAGTGGCCGCGCCAGTGCATCGCGACGTAGTGCGCGCCGGTCTCGGCCACGATGGGCGCCATGGCGGCATCCGCGAGTCCGGCCGAGACGTCGTTGATGATCCCCGCGCCGGCCTCGACCGCGGCGAGGGCGGTCGCCGCCCGCATGGTGTCGACGCTCACGCGGATGCCGCGACCGGCGAGCTCGCGCACGACGGGCACGACCCGGCGCAGTTCCTCCGCGGGCTCGACGCGGGCGGCGCCGGGGCGCGTGGATTCGCCGCCGACGTCGAGGACGTCGGCGCCGTCGGCCACGAGTTCGACCCCGTGCGCGATCGCCGCGTCGGCGTCGAACCAGCGCCCGCCGTCGCTGAACGAATCGGGCGTGACGTTGACGACGCCCATGACCTGCGGCCGCGTCGCGCCCGCGGGTCGAGGATCGCCCGGCGCAGCCGGACGTGTCTCGAGACCCTCGTCGCCGAACCTCGAAGCCTCAGGCATCCCGGGCTCCGATGAGATGGATGATCTCCGCGCGCGCGCCCGGCTCGGCGAGCGCGCCCCGGCTCGCGATGGTGATCGTCGAGCTGCGCTCCTGGCGTGCGCCGCGCGTGGTCACGCATCGGTGCTGGGCGTCGAGCACGACGAGCACGCCCTTCGGCTCGAGACCCTCCTGGAGCACATCCGCGATCTCCTCGGCCAGCCGTTCCTGGAGCTGCGGCCGGGCGGCGAGCGTGTCGACCACGGCGGGGATGCGGCCCAGCCCGACGACCCGGTCGCCGGGCAGGTAGGCCACGTGGGCGGTGCCGACGAAGGGGAGCAGGTGATGCTCGCACACCGACCGGAATGCGAGGTCACGGAGCACCACGGCGTCCGAGGTCGCAGGCACGCCCTGCTCGTTCGAGCCGATCGGCACCGAGTCGGCGAGGTGCGACAACGGGTCCACGTGGAGCCCGCCGAAGAACTCGGCGTACGCCTCGGCGACCCGCTGCGGCGTGCGCTCAAGCCCGGGCCTGGCCGGATCCTCGCCGATGGCGAGCAGGATCTCGCGCACGGCGCGCTCGATGCGCGCGGTGTCGACGTCGGCCATGGGCATCCCTCTTCGGGTCGGGGTGGACGACTACGCCGTCGCCGGGCGCGGCTTCGACAGCGGCGCCCTGGCACCCGCAGGCTCGCCGACCGGGGTCTGCCCCGAGTCCACGCCGCCGTCGACGGCACCCTGGTCGATCGGCAACTTCTCGGTCGGGAACGAGATCGGCGGACGCTCGGAGACCGGGCGGCGATCGCTCGACAGCCAGAGCGGCCGCTCGGGCAGCTTCTGGACGTGCGTGAAGATCTCGGCGATCTGGTTGTGGTCGAGCGTCTCGTGCTCGAGCAGCTCGAGCGCGAGGCGATCGAGGATGTCGCGGTTGGCGTTCAGCACCTGCCACGCCTCGTCGTGCGCCTGCTCGATGAGGGCGCGCACCTCGACGTCGACGGTCTCGGCGACCTCCTCGGAGTAGTCGCGCTGGTGGCCCATATCGCGGCCGAGGAAGACCTCGCCCTGCGACTGGCCCAGCTTCACGGCGCCGACGGTGGCGCTCATGCCGAACTCCGTGACCATCTTGCGAGCGGTCGACGTGGCCTTCTCGATGTCGTTCGACGCGCCGGTCGAAGGGTCGTGGAAGACGATCTCCTCGGCGACCCGGCCGCCCATCGCGTACGTGAGCTGGTCGAGCAGCTCGTTGCGGGTGACGGAGTACTTGTCTTCGAGCGGGAGCACCATCGTGTAGCCGAGGGCGCGACCGCGCGGCAGGATCGTGATCTTCGTCACGGGGTCGGTGTAGTTCATCGCCGCCGCCGCGAGTGCGTGTCCGCCCTCGTGGTAGGCCGTGATGAGCTTCTCCTTGTCCTTCATGACGCGGCTCCGGCGCTGCGGCCCCGCGATCACGCGGTCGACGGCCTCGTCGAGCGCGCGGTTGTCGATGAGCTGCGCGTTCGAGCGGGCGGTGAGCAGCGCCGCCTCGTTGAGCACGTTCGCGAGGTCGGCGCCCGTGAAGCCGGGCGTCTTGCGGGCGAGCACCTCGAGGTCGACGCCCTTCGCGAGCGGCTTGCCCTTGGAGTGCACCTCGAGGATCTTCTGTCGGCCCTTGAGGTCGGGTGCGTCCACGCCGATCTGGCGGTCGAATCGACCGGGGCGCAGGAGCGCCGGGTCGAGGATGTCGGGACGGTTCGTCGCGGCGATGAGGATGACGTTCGTCTTCGGGTCGAAGCCGTCCATCTCGACGAGCAGCTGGTTGAGCGTCTGCTCGCGCTCGTCGTGCCCGCCGCCGAGGCCGGCGCCGCGGTGACGGCCGACCGCGTCGATCTCGTCGACGAAGATGATGGCCGGCGCGTTCTGCTTGGCCTGGTCGAACAGGTCGCGCACACGCGACGCGCCGACGCCGACGAACATCTCGACGAAGTCGGAGCCCGAGATCGAGTAGAACGGCACGCCGGCCTCGCCGGCGACCGCGCGAGCGAGCAGCGTCTTGCCGGTGCCGGGAGGGCCGTAGAGCAGCACGCCCTTCGGGATCCGCGCACCGACGGCCTGGAACTTGGCCGGGTCCTTCAGGAAGTCCTTGATCTCGTGCAGTTCCTCGACGGCCTCATCGGCACCGGCGACGTCGTCGAAGGTGACCTTCGGGCTCTCCTTGGAGACGAGCTTGGCCTTGGACTTGCCGAACTGCATGACGCGGTTGCCGCCGCCCTGCATGCCCGACAGCATGATCCAGAAGAACAGGCCGATGAGCACGAGCGGCAGCAGGATGCCGAGCATCGAGAGGAACCAGTTCGGCTGCGGGACCTCGTCGTTGAAGCCGTCCTTCGGGTTCGCCTCGTCGATGGCGGCGATGACGTCGACGCCGCGCGGCGTGACGTAGTAGAACTGCACCTGCGATCCGAGTTCTTCGTCGGGCTCGGCGAGCGTGAGGTCGACGCGGTTCTCGCCGTCGACGATCTTGACCGCCGAGACCTTGTCGTCCTTCAGGAGCTCGAGGCCCTCCTGCGTGGAGACCTCGCGGAAGCCCGACGCCGTGATGAGGCTGGATCCGATCCACACGGCGACGATCGCGAGCAGGATGTAGATGATCGGCCCGCGCAGGATCTTCTTCATGTTCATGGTCCTGCAAGGCTACATTGGCTGCGCTGGGGGGCGGCCGTATGTTCGCTGAGGGCGACCCACGTGGATCACTTCCCATGTTCCGCGCTACGCGGTATCCGCCACGGGCGGAGGCTCGGCGCCGCGTCAGCTGTAGACGTGCGGCGAGAGCACCGCGACATCCCGTAGGTTGCGATAGCGCTCGGCGTAGTCGAGGCCGTAGCCGACCACGAACTGGTTCGGGATGTCGAAGCCGAGGTACTTCACCGTCACGTCGACCTTCGCGGCATCCGGCTTGCGCAGGAGGGCGCAGATCTCCACCGACTCCGCGCCGCGCGACTCGAGGTTGCCGAGCAGCCAGCTGAGCGTGAGACCCGAGTCGATGATGTCCTCGACGATGAGCACGTGGCGCCCCGTGAGGTCGGTGTCGAGGTCCTTCAGGATGCGCACGACACCGCTCGACTGCGTTCCCACGCCGTACGACGAGACGGCCATCCAGTCCATGTTGACCTGCGACCTCAGCTCGCGAGCCAGGTCGGCCATCACCATGACCGCGCCCTTCAGCACGCCGACGAGCAGCAGGTCCTTGTCGTCGTAGTCGGCCTCGATGCGGCGGGCGAGCTCGGCGAGCTTCTCGTGGATCTCGGCCTCGGTGACGAGCACCTCGCTGAGGTCGGACTCGATCTCGCGCGCGTCCATGCTGCTCCCTGTCTCGGTCGGCGAACGGATGCCACGAGCCTAGCGCCGCGGGATGCCGCAGCCGCCGGGCTCACTCGTCGGCGGCGTCGGGCGCCTTCTCGGGCTGCGGGTCGCGGCGGGTGTCGCGGAGCCAGAGCGAGGTGACCACGATGAGCGGCACCTGCGTCGCCGCGTACAGCGCATGGAAGCCGTAGTGCACCGGGGTCTGGGCCGGCTCGTACGGCAGGATGTCGAGCGGGAGCACGCTGATGACGCCGCCGATCAGCGAGAGCCACGCCCACACGAGGAGCCCCCACGTGACCGCCCGCCGGATCGGCCGCACGAACCAGTGCGCGACGAGCACCGCCGTCACGAGCGTCGGCACCAGCGTCTCGACGCTCAGGAGGTCTTGGCCGGGGAGGTCGGCGAGGTTGTGCACGAACAATCCCAGCCAGGCGACCGCTGCGGAGACGACGACGGCCACCGGCCACCTCTTCACCGAGAGGCGATCCATGACCCGACCGTGGCACACGGCGGCGTCGCCCGCAAGAGACCCGCCTCCCATGCAGGATTCAGGAACACCCCGCCATCACTCGGGCAGAATTCAGGAGCGTCCGACGTCATGTGGCGATCAGGACGGCGATTCGCCCTCGGGGAGGGGTGCGGGAGCTTCGGCATTCCTGGATCCTGCACGGGGTCCTGAATTCTGAACGATGATGCGACCGCCCTCGCGGCGGGCACGGACGCCGCCGGGCAGGTCGATCGGGCCCTGCCCGCGCCAGTCGGTCACGAGGCGAGCGACCTCGAGGGTCTGCGAGCGCGTGAGCGAGACGCCGAACTCGCCCGCCACGACGTGCCGGATGATCCGCTGCCGGAGCGCGGCCGGGTTCGCCGAGAGTGCTCCGACCGACACCGCGATGCCCGCCTCGGCGGGCTCGCAGATCTCCTCGACGACCTCGTCGATCTGGCTCGAGAACGCGTCGTCGTCCTCGCGGAGCTGCTCGGCCGTGCGCGCCAGCGCCTCGGCGACGCCGGGCCCGAGCTCCGCCTCGAGCTCGGGCAGCAGGCGCTCGCGCACGCGCACGCGCGCGTACGCGGGATCGGAGTTGTGCGGATCGTCCCACGGCGTGAGTCCAGCGTCGAGGCAGGCCTGCCTCGTGGTCGCACGGCGGATCCCGAGCAGCGGCCGCGCGTACCTGCCCGCCCTGGCGGGCATCCCGGCGAGGCTCGCGGTGCCCGATCCGCGGGCGAGTCCGAGCAGCACGGTCTCGGCCTGGTCGTCGAGCGTGTGGCCGAGCAGCACCAGCGCGGCATCCGTCTCGTCGGCGGCGGCGTCGAGCGCCGCGTAGCGGGCGGCGCGAGCGGATGCCTCGGGGCCGCCCTCTCCCGTCACCTCCACCCGCCGCACGAGCACGGGGTCGAGCCCGAGGGCACGTGCGATGTCGGATGCCGCGGCCGCGACATCCGCCGAGGCATCCTGCAGCCCGTGGTCGACGACGACCGCCCCGGCCCGGAGTCCCGCCCGCGGCGCCTCGAACGCCGTCGCCGCGGCGAGCGCGAGCGAGTCGGCTCCGCCCGACAGCGCGACGAGCACGAGCGGACGCGCCGTGGCGTCGAGCGTCTCGGTTCGGGCTTTCGGCGCTGCTCGACCCTCGACGGCGGCCAGCACCGGGCGCACCGCTCGACGCACGTCGGCGATCGGCGGGGTGAGGCGCCGCCTGCGCCCGGCGGACTGCTGCTCGGAAGGCATCAAGTAACCTTATTCCGCCGAGCGCGCCCCACCCCCGCGGGCGGCCGTGGCCGAAGCTTCCAGATACGAGGAGAGACCAGCATGGGCGAGTACGCCGCCGTCATCGAGATCCCCAAGGGGAGCCGCAACAAGTACGAGGTCGACCACGAGACGGGTCGCGTCTTCCTCGACCGCGTGCTCTACACGTCGTTCGCGTACCCGACCGACTACGGCTTCTTCGAGAACACGTTGGGCGACGACGGCGACCCGCTCGACGTGCTCGTGCTCACGCAGTATGCGCTCCTCCCGGGCGTGGGCGTGAAGGTGCGTCCGGTCGGCGTGTTCAACATGACCGACGACGGCGGCGGCGACGCGAAGATCATCGGCGTGCCCGCGGGCGACCCGCGCTGGAACCACATCCAGGACGTGAACGACA
The DNA here is from genome assembly GCF_014645655.1 of Agromyces bauzanensis. GTDB lineage: Bacteria > Actinomycetota > Actinomycetes > Actinomycetales > Microbacteriaceae > Agromyces > Agromyces bauzanensis. The sequence goes on from NZ_BMMD01000015.1 coordinate 28,698, forward strand.
TCCCCGAGTTCACCCGCAACGAGATCGAGCACTTCTTCGAGCACTACAAGGACCTCGAGCCAGGCAAGTGGGTCAAGACCGAGGGCTGGGCGGACGCCGCCAAGGCCGAGTCGCTCATCGCCAGGGCGATCGAGGCGTACCCCGGACACTGAGCATCGGCCAGCCTTCGCCGGCAGGAGATCGCTCGATTCCCAGGACGTGCACGTCAAGGCCGTCCTGCACATCGTGCGTTCTCCTGTAGTCCCGCCACCTCGCCCCCAATCCGCGTCGCGAGCGAGTCCCGAGACGCCGCTTCGCGCCTCCTCGACGCGCGGGAGCACCTCAGCCCGCGGGGCGGGCGGCCGCCGACGGGGAGCCCCAGATGAAGTACTCGCGCACCGGCACGCCCTCCCGCGGCGCCTCGAGGATGCGTCCGCCGCCGAGGTAGATCGCGACGTGGTGGTAGTCACCGCCCGAGCCCCAGAAGAGCAGGTCGCCGCGCCGGATCTGCGACACCGGCACGGAAAGGCCACGAGCGGCGAGCGTGTAGTACTGGTTCGTCGCCGAGTGGGTGCCGATGGAGATGCCCGCGTTGGCGTACGACACCTTCGTGAGGCCCGAGCAGTCCCAGACGTCCGGCCCCGCGCCGCCCAGTCGATACGGCTCGCCGAGCTGCCGGCTCGCGAACCCGATGGCCGCCTCCACCGCACCCGAGTCGGGTGGTGCGGGCGCGGGAGCGGGCGCGCCCCCTCCTGAGCCGCCGGGTACTGGAGGAGCGGGCGCTGCCGGCGGTACGGGCTGAGCCGCCGCAGCCGCCGTCGCCGTCGCCGCCGCAGTCGCAGCCGCCGCGGCTGCCGCCTCCGCCGCCTCCCGCGCCTGCCCCTCGGCACGCTGCCGCTCGAGCTCGGCGGTCGAGTCCTTGAGACTCGCGAGCTGCGCGTAGAGCTCCTCGGACTTCCGATCCTGCGCCGCCACCGCGGCGTTCGCGGCGTCGGCGGCAGCACGCGCCTCGTCGGCCCGTGTCTCGGCGAGCGCCGCAAGCCGCTCCCGCTCGTTCGCGGCGTCGGCAGCCTGCGCACGCAGCGCGTCGGCCGTGTTCCGCTCGGCGATCGCCTGCCCGGCGATGCCGTTCGCCTGCAGCCCGAGCTGCGAGGCCATGCCGAGCTGTTGCAACAGCGCCTGCGAGTCGTCGCCCGCGAAGACGAGCTCGGTCGTGAGGTCGTCACCGGCGGTTCTGGCCAGGTGCGCGGCGAGGAGCCCCGCGCGCATCTCCGAGATCTCGGCCACGGCATCGGCTTCGTCGGCCTGCCGCCCGAGCGTGCGCTCGCGCTCGGCCGCCCGGTCGAGTCCGTCGATCGCGACGCGCCAGGCCTCGTCGGCCATCATCGACGCCTGCACCGCGGCATCCGCGGCTCGCTGCAGACCCGTGAGCAACTCGCCGACCCGCGCGATCTCGGCCTGTTTGGTCTGCTCGTTCTGCTTGGCCTGCTCGATCTCGCCCCACGACGGATAGTCAGGCTCGGCCATGGCCGGCCCGCCCGACGCGACGACCGACGCCGTGACGGCGCCCACCGCGACCGTCGAGAACAGGGTCGCCGGCTTCACCCGCGACACGGGACGCGTGCGCTGGTCAGCCAAGCCAGACACCCCGGTCGGCCATGAACGAGTAGGGATCGATGCGGCTGCCGCCCGAATACACCTCGAAGTGCAGGTGACAGCCCGTGGACGCACCCGTCGTGCCGCTCGACGCGATGTTCTGCCCGGACTCGACCCACTCGCCCGGGCCCACGAACCGGCCGCCGTCGCGGATGTGCGCGTACCCCGTGGAGATCCCGCCGCCGTGGTCGATCTTGATGAAGTTGCCGTAGCTGCCCGACCAGCCCGAGAAGGTGACGACGCCGCTGTTGGCCGCGAAGATGGGCGCGGAGCATCCGGTTGCGATGTCGACCGCGTAGTGGAAGGGGCTGGAGCAGTAGCCGCCGCCGCAGACGACCTGGCGGGGCCCGTAGGTGCCGCTGATCCAGCCGGCCGCGGGCTTCGCCCATCCCGACGACACGACCCCGCCGGGTGAGCCGTTCCTGATGGCCTCCTGCCGACGGCGCTCCTCCTCCTGGCGGCGCCGCTCCTCCTCGGCCTTCCGGATGCGCTCGCCCTCTTCGTACGCCGCCGCGGTCTTCGCCTCGGTGTCCTTCAGGAAGGCCAGCTGCTGCTCCAGCTGGATCTTCCTGGCCTGCGACTCGGCGAGCGCCGCCTCGGCCGCCGCCTGCGCCTCCTGCGCGACGACGAGCGCCTCCTCTGCGGCGATGCGGAGCTTCTCGCGCTCGGCGCGGGCCACCTCGGCCTGGTCGGCGAGCGCACGGGCCGCATTCTGCTTCTCCTGCGCCTGGTTGTAGATGCCCGACGTGCGCTCGACCATCTTCTCCATGCTGCCGAGCTTGGCGAGCAGCGCCTCGGTCGCGGCGGCGTTGCCGGCGTCGAGGAACAGGTTCACGCCGACGTCGCCGGTGCCCGCGCGGTAGAGCTGGGCGGCGACCTGCCCCGCGTTCTCCTCGGCGGCGGCGGCCTCGGCGGCCGATGCCTGCGCCTGCGCCTGGATCTGGTCGGCGCGCAGCACCGCGTCATCGAACTTCTGCTGCGCCGCCATGAGCTCGTCGGTGCGACGCTCCGCCTCGGCGCGCGTCACCGCGACGTCCGTCTCGAGCTGCGCGATGAGCGACGTGATCTGCTCCACCGCCGCGGCGCCTGCGGCCGTGTTCGCCTTCGCCGCCTGCAGCTCGTCCCAGGTCGGATAGGTCGCTGCCTGGGCACCGGCCGGCGCCGCGGCCACACCGGCGAGGGCCATGGCCGCGATCGAGATTCCCGCCAACACCTGCCGCACACGACGGCCGAGCAGGCGTGCGGCAGCCCCCCGGCGGCCCCCGATTCGGGGAGCGGGTCGGGCTCTGACGGTCGGCCTGCGGTCGGTGGTTCGGCTCATGGTTCCCCGGTCCACGCGGGCTCGGGCCCCGCGCTCCTGGCTCTGGTGCGGACAGGTGCAGCCCTCACGATAGGCACGGCGCGCGCGGTTTCCGAGGATTTCGGGCGGGTGTGGCGGATGCCGCAGGCGGGGCTCGGGGCATCCGCCGCCGGCGTTTTGCCATTGCGGGCGATGGCACGTATGCTTGCTTGTCGGCGGTCATGCCCTCGGGCACGGCCACTCGGCCCCATCGTTTAGTGGCCTAGGACACCGCCCTTTCACGGCGGCAGCACGGGTTCGAATCCCGTTGGGGTCACCACGACGAGGTCCACTACAATTGAACAGCCGGTGTTCGCAAGAACTCCACACGAGGCCCTGTAGCGCAGTTGGTTAGCGTGCCGCCCTGTCACGGCGGAGGTCGCGGGTTCAAGTCCCGTCAGGGTCGCTCAGGCGACAAGCCCTTTCCCTTTCGAGAGAAGGGGCTTTCTCCTTATCGAGGCACCTCGTCCGGTTTCGATCGGCGGATGCCCCGAGGCTCTGTAGCTCAGTTGGTAGAGCGTTCGACTGAAAATCGAAAGGTCACCGGATCGATGCCGGTCGGAGCCACATCGAAAACCCCCGGTCACCCGGTCACCCGGGGGGTCTTCGCGTTTCATCGGCACTATCGCGAGAGTCCGCACCGCCGGACGGCAGGTTGAGAAGTTGAACGGCTTTCCGGGAAACGCCGAACCCGAGCACCAGGCCACCTCCCCGGACCACCCCCATGCCGAGCAAGCTCGCCCGTGTACACGGAAGTAGGATGGAACATTGGCATACCATCATCGAAGGCGGGATATCACCCGGCCGCAATCGTGAATCAACCCCCTTGCGGAGCGCGATCCGACGTGGGCGTCTCGATGCTCCGAATTTCCCCCATGCACTAACGCTCGGGCAGTTGCCAGCGTAGGTTTGCGTTATATCGCGTTTCGGACGTGGGGCGAAGCGAAGGCTTGATCAAGGGGGACACATGGACCCGAATCACGGAAATCGACTCACCGCGACCGGGCAGTGTCCCGTCGCAGGCAGGCGGAGGTGGTAGGCGTGGACATCCTCATCTGGGTCCTCGTCAGCCTCCTGGTCATCGTCGTCCTCTCGATCGCCACGGTCGTCTTCATCGCGCGGGCACTGATCAAGCGCATTCGCCGCAACCGCAACCTCGCCGGGGCGATGCTCCGTACTCGCGCCTGGTTCAGTTCGGGTCCGCAGCGCAGGATCCTCACCCTGCGTGTGCGGCTCGGTGAGGCGCTCGGCAGCGGACAGGCGGCGGTCGACCTCGCGGCCCGCGGCGACGGCCCGCGTGGCGAGCTTCCGCGGCTGTTCCGTCGCATCAACGATGAGGGCGTCGCCCTGGACCTGCAGTTGCGGCTGATGGAAAGCGAGACCGACGCCGGGGTGCTGGCCGTGGAGCTCCCCGCGGCCGGGCATCGCGTCGACCAGGTCGTCGGCTTGGTGCGTCGGCTGCGGTCGGCGGTCGCCGCGGGCCTGGCGGCCCCGACCGACGACACCCTCACCACGTTGCAATCCGACGTCGACCGTGAGATCGCCGCGTTGCACGCCGGAGTGCAGGAACTGCAGCGACTCAACCGAGGCGACGAGCGCTTCGAGCCGACTCGGCCGTCGTCGACGGCGGCATCCATCGTTCGAGACAACAAGGGGACCAGATCATGAGCGACAACACCTCGCGAATGCGAACCATCTTCCGGAGCAAGACCTCGAAGGCCCTCAACAAGATCGAGGACCCTCGCGAACTGCTCGATGACAGCTACGACCAGCAGGTCAAGCTGCTCCAACAGGTCCGGAAGGCGCTCGCCGAGGTCGCCACGGCGAAGAAGCGGATCGACCTGCAGGGCCAGGAGCTGGGCGCGCGATACCAGCGCTTGGCCGGCCAGGCCCACGAGGCCCTGAGTCAAGGACGGGAGGACCTCGCGCGCGCCGCACTCGAGCGCCGCTCCCTGATCGAGCGCCAGGTCGCGCAGCTCCAAGATCAGTACACGGCGATGCAGAAGCAGACCGCGCAGTTGGAGGAGCGCGAGCGCCGGCTCGCCGAGCAGGTCGCGGCATTCCGCATCGAGAAGGAGACGATCAAGGCCACCTACACCGCGTCCGAAGCGCAGGTGAAGGCGAACGAGGCCGTGGCCGGCATCGGCGCGACGGTGAACGACATCGGCACCAGCCTCGACCGGGCACGAGACCGGGTGGCCCAGATGCAGGCCCGCGCCGCCGCGACCGACGAACTGCTCTCCAGCGGCGCGCTCCAAGACCTCACCGCGGCACCCGACGCCGACATCGAACGGCAACTCGCCTCCCTCAGTGCGCAGTCGGATGTGGAGCGTCAGCTGCGGGCGATGAAGCAGGCGAACAGCTCAGCCGGTGGCCGGAGCACTGACCGTCCGGATGGATGGCTGAGCATCGGGCAAGGGCCGACCGCCCAGTAGCCGCGACCGGCCGGGAGAATCGACGTATACGAAGGGGGCGCATGACGACCGGGTGGACCCAGGACGAACTCGACATCATCGGCGGCAGCGAGGAGGTGGGCATCTCCTCGCGGCGACGCGACGGATCGCTGCGGCCGTACATCACCATCTGGGCCGTGCGCGTCGGGGACGACCTGTACGTCCGATCGGCGTACGGACCTGACAACCCGTGGTTCGTGCGGGCGAAGGCCAGCGGTTCCGGGCGCATCCGCGCGGCCGGCGTCGAGCGCGATGTCTCCTTCGCGGAGCCGGATGCCGCGGTGCACACGTCGATCGACGCGGCGTACCACGCGAAGTACGACCGCCACGGCCCGCGGATCGTCGCCACCGTGGTCGGTCCGCAGGTCGTCGCGACGACGCTCCGGCTGGAGCCCGCCCGAGCCGGCTGACCGGGCTCGGCGACCGGATGGATGCAACGATCCGGACGGAGTTGAGATGCATCGCGTGGGCGGAACATACCTGCTGATCCCGAACCGGCAGGCGGGATCCGATTCCGGAACGCCATCCGCCCCGGCACGTCACGTCGCGCCCGACCGGCGTACGGTACCTCCACGGCCGACGGGCCGGGGCGTCGAAGCAAGGGGGGAGCTTCGCCGCTCCGTCCCCCGTCGCCGTGTCCCCATCCCCGTACCACCAGTGGAGGCCCGACTTGGGCATGATCGTCTACAACGGCCGAATGTCCCTTCCCCTCGATGACCGCGTCCTCGCCCATGTGCAGGTGGTCGTCGTGAGCAAACTCCGCCGTCGCGAGAGCTTCGCGATCACGGTGCCGGTCGACGGCTCCGAGGTCGTCTCCTGGATCGGTCCCGCAACGCCGCTCGAGTTCGTGTACTCGGGCAACCGCCGACCGCTGCTCAACCGCGCCTGGCTGGAGCAGCTCGCGGAGTCGGCATCATCGAACCGCGGCCTTGTCATCTTGCCCGAACCGCCGATGCCGCCCGAGCCGCCGGGGCTCGCACCGCCGGTCGGCGCCGTGGCCGTCAGCGCCTGAGGGTCTCCGACGGGCGCTCGCCGAATGCGCGACGGTACCGCTCGGCGAAGCGCGGGAGGTGCGCGAAGCCCCAGCGTCGTGCCACAACGGCCACCGTCACGTCGGCGCCGCCCGCGAGCAGGTCGGCGCGCACGGCATCCAGTCGCACCCGTCGCAGGTACTGCATGGGGGTCTCGCCGCGCTCGCGGGTGAAAGCCGCGTGCAGCCCGCGCGTGGAGACGAACGCGGCATTCGCGACATCCGTCATGGTGATCGGCTCGGCCACATGGGCACTCATGAAGTCGATTGCGAGCCGCACCACGGTCGAGCCGCCGGAGCGACCCTCGCCGGCCTCGAGCCAGTTCGTCGGAAACGCGCACAGGAACGCCGTGGCGAGCTGGTGGAAGTTCGCCGCCGCGATCATCGGGTGCGAGAACAGGTCGGGGGTCGCATGCATCGCATGTCGGATGCTGCGCACCGTCGCACCCCAGTAGGCCGCGGCCTCCGGCGCCAGCGGCGCCGTGCCGGTGGCGTGGATGCGGAGCCCGTCGTTGCCCGTCGCCCGGTCGATCCCGTGACCGCGGTCCCCGACACATCCCAGGCGAGGTCGACCATCGAGTACCGGTCGGCCGTCATGGCATCGATGTCGACGCGGAACGTGGCGGGATCGCTTCGCCCGTACCGGATGCCGGGAAACAAGTCGGTGAGGCAGCACTCGACGGCCTCGGGATCGCGCAGTGAGAGCGAGGTTCGTCGCACTCCGGTCATGCTGGTCCTCCCTCGCTCGTGCGGCCGGCGCGGCCGGGAGCATCCACCCTACGTTCGATCGTGGAGGATGCAACAGCGACGAGGGGCCGTCACGTCACAATGGAGTCCCCGGTTCATCCGGCTTCTGATGCAAGGAGATCCCATGCCGATCAACCCGATCGAACGGTCGCAGATGCTGAAGGCGCTGGCGTCCGAGACCACCGAGGCCATCGGCGCGCTCGCCGACAGCGGCGAGGTCACCCAGGGCAGTGCCCTGTTCGACGCCGTCGCGAAGCTCGCCATCCAGGCGAACGGCATCTCCAACGTGCTCGTGGAGGTCCTGAACGAGCTCCGGGCGCGCTGAGGTCGATCGATGAGCTACGAGATCGTGTGGACGTACGAGGTGGATCCCGCCCCGCGTCATGCGTTCGAAGACGCCTACGGACCCGACGGCGACTGGGCGCGCCTCTTCGGGCTTGCCGAGGGGTTCCTCGAGGTGGTGCTGCTCGCCGATGCCGCGGCGCCCGGCCGATACCTGACGATCGACCGCTGGCGCGACGAGGCATCCTTCGACCGCTTCACAGCCGAGCACGGCGAGGCCTACGCGGCACTCGACGACGTGCTCGCCGGCATCTCGGGCCGCGGCACGCGGCTCGGCGGGTTCGTGCGACGCTGAGCGTCGTCGCATCCGGTTCTCGGGCCTGTCAAGGGGCAGCGCGCGTTCGCGTCGCATGCGACGCTGGCCCCATGGACACCCAGGACGAACCCATCGAAGAGGGACACGACGAGGCGAGCATCGACGACAAGATCGTCGGCCTCGCCGAGCAACTGCGCGGCGACGCCGATCTCGGGCATGTCGACGATCTGACGACGATGGCGCGGCAACGCCTCGAGGAGGCGGGCCTGCCGGCCGACGACGCCACGACCGACGCGGTGGTCGGAGCCGTGCGCCGAGGATAGGCGCCGAGCATAGGCGCAGCCGCGACCGCGACCCTCAGTGCGGCACGACGGCCCATTCGAGCAGTCGTTCGGCCGGCCAGGTCGTGACGATCCGGTCGGCCGGCACGCCGTTCGCCTCGGCCCGCGCGGCGCCGAGGTCGAGGAACGAGAAGTGCCCGGGCGCGTGCGCGTCGCTGTCGATCGTGAAGCGGCATCCGGCCTCGAGCGCCAGCTGGATGAGCTCGTCGGGCGGGTCCTGCCGCTCGGGCCGGGAGTTGATCTCCACCGCGACGTCGTGCTCGGCGCACGCGTCGAACACCGCGCGCGCGTCGAACGTCGACTGCGGGCGCGTACCGCGCGAACCCTCGACGAGCCGGCCCGTGCAGTGGCCGAGCACGTTGGTCTGCGGGTGGGCGATGGCGTGGAGCATCCGTGCCGTCATCTCGCGCGACTCCATGCGCAGCTTCGAGTGCACGCTCGCGACGATGACGTCGACGCGAGCGAGCATCTCGGGGGTCTGGTCGAGGTCACCGTCGAGCAGGATGTCGACCTCGATGCCCGAGAGGACCCGGATTTCGCCGGCGGCGCCGCTCGCGTTCAGCTCGTCGAGCACGTAAAGCTGCTCGAGGAGCCGCTCGGCGCTGAGCCCGTTCGCGACCCGGAGGCTCGGCGAGTGGTCGGAGAGCACGAGGTACTCGAGGCCCACGAGGGCCGCCGCACGAGCCATCGTCGCGATCGTCGTGGTGCCGTCGGACCAGTCGGAATGCGCGTGCAGGTCTCCGAGGAGCCGTGCACGCAAGCCGCCCTTCGCCGGGGTGGTCGCGGGACCGGTGCGGGCGCGGAGCTCGGCGAGGTAGGCGGGCACCTCGCCGGCGACCGCCTCGGCGATGACCGTGTACGTCGTGTCGCCGATGCCCTTCGTACGCTTCAGCCGGCCGTCGCGCACGCGCGTCGCGAGCTCGTCGGCCGAGTACTCGCCGATGACGTCGGCCGCCCGCCGGAACGCCTTCGACTTGAACGACGAGGCGCGATCGCGCTCGAGCAGGAATGCGATCTCCTCGAGCGCGGCCACCGGGTCCATCAGCCCATTCTGGCCTGCCCTGGGGCATCCGTCACTCGGGATGTTCCCCCGGCGGGCCGGCGAGCACGGTCGGGACGTACTCGAGCAATTGCAGGCGCCCGTCGAACAGGCGGTGCTCGACGAGTTCGAGCGCGACGTCGGGATACCTGTCGTAGATCCGGTCCTGGCCGGTGGCCCCGGTGATGACGGGGAACAGCACGACGCGGAACCGATCCACCAGACCCGCCATGAGCAGCGAGCGGCACAGCGAGACGCTGCCGAGCGTATGCAGCGGTCGCGTTCCGTCGCGCTTCATCGCCCGTACTGCTTCGATCGCGTCGCCCGAGACGAGCTGGGTGTTGGGCCACGCCAGGGGCTCCCGCACCGTCGAGGAGAACACCACCTTGGGCATCGACGCAAGCTCCGCCATGCCGGCCTCGTCGGGGTACTGCTCGGCGAGCCCCGACATGAGCCGGTAGGTGTTCGCGCCCATCAGGGCGGGATGGTCGCGTTCGGGCGAGTCCGCCAGCCAGCCGAGGTACTCGGGGCCCTCCATGCCCCAGAAGCCCGGCCAGCCCTCGGCGGCGCCGTAGCCGTCGAGGGAGGTGATGAAGTCGACCGTCAGTTCGGGCATCAGATCTTCCTCTCGTCATCTTCGAACGTAACTCGAACACCATTGTTTGACAACCGTCGGCAACAAGACGCGCGACCAGGCAAACCTCTCGCGATCCCACAAGCCACCTCCCACGAGCGGATGCCGCAGCCGATCACCGTTCCCACGATGGCGCTCGACCCCGGCGACCGGCCCGGCCTGCGCCGCGGCGTTCACGACCTCGCTCAGCGCGCGACGAGGACTCGGGTTCGGCGTACGGGTGGGGTTCCCGATCCGGAACGAGACCAGCTGGCAGTCGAGGGTGAGGCCGTCGCGGTACCGGCGACCCATCGGCACATTCGACGGATTCGTGGATGCCGCGATCCACGGATGCCGCTACAGCTCGACGACCGTCATGCCCGAGCCCGACCCGCCCGCCGTGCCCATCGCGGCGAGCGCCTCGGGCACCTGGTCGAGCGTGATGCGCCGACCGACGAGCTCGATCGGACGGAAGTCGCCCGACGCGACCGCCCCGAGCATCGAGGGGTACTCGTGGGCGGCCATGCCGTGGCTGCCGAGGATCTCGAGCTCCCCGGCGATCACCGCGTCCATGGGCATCGCGGCGAGCGCGCTGTCGCCGAACATCAGGCCCACCTGCACGTGCCGCCCGCGCTTCTTGAGGCTGCGCGCCGAGGCGAGCGCGGTCTCGCTGCTGCCGAACGCATCGACCGACACGTCGACGCCGCCGTCCGATGCCTCGAGGATGCGATCCGCGGCCCCTTCGCCGCCGCGCACGGGCACCGCGCCCAGCTTCGCGGCCGCTTCGAGGGCGGCGTCGGAGACATCCACCCCGTAGACCTTCACCCCGGCCGCGACGGCGATCATGATCGCCGAGAGACCCACCCCGCCGCATCCGTGCACCGCGATCTGCTCGCCGGGGGCGAGCCGGCTGCGTGACACGATCGCGCGGTAGGCGGTGGCGAAGCGGCATCCGAGCGACGCGGCCTCGACGAAGCCGAGCCCCTCCGGCAGCCGGATGAGGTTGAGCGCGGCCTCGTCGATCACGACGTACTCGGCGAACGAGCCCCAGTGGGTGAAGCCCGGCTGCGACTGGGCATCGCACACCTGCTCGTTGCCCGAGAGGCACTCGTCGCAGCGGCCGCACGCGCAGATGAACGGCGCGGTCACCCGGTCGCCGACGCTCCAGCCGGCATCCTCCGGCACCTCCCGGCCGAGCTCGGCGATCTCCCCGGCGAACTCGTGGCCCGGAACGTGCGGCAGCGCGACGCTCTCGTCGTGTCCCATCCAGGCGTGCCAGTCACTGCGGCACACCCCGGTGGCGCGCACGCGGATGACGGCGCCGCGCGGCGGGCACGCGGGCATCGGCACCTCCGCGAGCGCGGGCGCCTTGCCGAATTCGGTGAAGAGAACGGCACGCACAGGGGTCCTCCGGTTCGGGTCTACGGATGTCGCGAAGCCGGACTCCCCCGTGACCGACGTCGTCCGCGACATCCGCGAGCCTACCCGCCCGTGAGCCGGACTCAGCGCCGGGGGTCCTCATCCGTTCGGCTCGACCCCGGTTCACTCGGGGGAGCGCAGTGCGCGCCCCCGGAGGGCGCTCAACACGAGTACAGGTTCATCACATTCGAGTTGAGTGTCGGCTCACCACCGACGAGGATCACATCGCGCACATGCTGGCGACCGATCTCTTCGAGGACGTCGAGGGGCACGCAGTCCTGACGGACCAGGTGGATCGGCGCGAACCGGGCCCCGGCGAGCGCTGCCCCCGCCAAGGCATCGGGGAACGTGGAGTCCGTCGCGAGGAACGCGGCGTCAGCGAGTGGGAAGGGCTTCTGGTTGGTGATCACCGAGGTGGCGAACCGGTCGGCTCCGTTGCGTCGATAGGACTCGAGGATGCTCGTTCGCGGCGGCCGGCGCAGCCGACAGTGCGTCGGGGAAGTTCATCCCGGTCGCAACGAGCTGACCCCCCGAACAGGGGCCGTGCGAGAGAAGGGCGTAGATTGTGTAACAATATGGCATGCGATTCGTGACGGCGGTGCTGCTCGCCTCGGTGTGCTTCGGCACCACCGGCACGGCCCAGGCACTCGGCCCCGACGCGAGCGCCGCGTCGGTGGGAGCGGCACGCATCCTCATCGGCGGTGGCGCGCTCGGGCTCGTCGCGCTCGCCATGCACTTCGCCGGGCGACGACGCGGCGCGACCGGGACATCCGCCGCATCGCCGCCCGGCGTCGCTCCGCGGCATCCGCTTCCCTCGTGGCTCATCGTCGTCATCGGTGCGCTCGGCGTGCTCGGCTACCAGCCCGCCTTCTTCGCGGGCACCGCCGCCAACGGGGTCGCAGTCGGCACCGTCGTGGCGCTCGGCGCGGCGCCCGTGATCACCGGCGCGTTCGACTGGCTGCTGCGGCGACGGTACCCCGGCCATCGCTGGCTCGTCGCGACCGTGATCGCCACCGCGGGTATCGCCATCCTCGCCGCCGCGACCGACCCGGAGCGTGCCGCGACCGATCCGCTGGGCCTCGTCGCATCGCTCGGCGCTGGCACCTCGTACGCCGTCTACACGCTTGCGGCGAAGGCGCTCCTCGACCGCGGATGGACGCCCACCGGCAGCGTGGGCGCGCTGTTCGGCGGGGCGGCGATCGTGAGCCTGCCGCTGCTCGCGGCGACGGATGCCTCGTGGCTCGCGACCGGCCCCGGGCTCGCGATGGCGCTCTGGCTCGGGCTCGTCACCACGACCCTCGCGTACCTCCTCTTCGGCGCGGGGCTCCGCGGCCTCGCGCCCGCGACGGTGTCGACGCTCACGCTCGCCGAGCCGCTGACGGCCGGGATCCTGGGCGTCGCCGTCCTCGGCGAGACCCTGACGGGCGGGGCCGTCGTCGGCCTCCTCGTGCTCGCGGCCGGCATCACGGTGCTCGCCTCGGGCGGGGCGCGGCGGGCGCCGCGGGCGCTCCCCGCCTGATCGGCCCCCGCGTGCTCATGGCGTTCCCTGGGATGTCGGAGGCCATCGGTAGCATGCACGCATGGACGTGATCCTCATCCCCGGATTCTGGCTCGACGCATCCTCATGGCAGGAGGTCACGCCGCTGCTCGAGGAGGCCGGCCACCGCGTGCACCCGCTCACCCTGCCCGGTCTCGAGTCGGTCGACGCCGACCGGTCGGGCATCGGCCTGCGCGACCACATCGGCGCCGTGGTGGACGTCGTCGACCGACTCGAGGGCGAGGTCGTGCTCGTCGGCCACTCGGGCGGTGGGGCCATCGCGCATGGCGTCGCCGATGCGCGTCCCGACCGCATCGCGCGCGTCGTCTACGTCGACGCCGGGCCGCAAGCCGAGGGTGACCCGATCAACGACGAACTGCCGGTGGTCGACGGCGAGATCCCGCTGCCCGACTGGTCGGACTTCGAGGAGGCCGACCTCGTCGACCTCGACGACGAACTGCGAGCCGCGTTCCGTGCGCGCGCGGTGCCCGAGCCGACCGGGGTCGCCCACGACGGCATCGAGCTCCACGACGATCGGCGCTACGACGTGCCCATCACGATCATCGCCTGCGAGTTCCCGAGCTCTGCGCTCACCGCGTGGATCGCCGCCGGGTCGCCCTTCACGCGCGAGCTCGCGAAGGTCACGCACGTCGACTACGTCGACCTGCCCACCGGGCACTGGCCGCAGTTCACCAAGCCCGTGCAGCTCGGGCAGGCGATCGCCGCGGCGATCGGCTGAGCGCGGCCGGCCGGGCGCTCCGGGCGCTGATCGCTCCCGGCCGATCGCTCCCGGCCGGTCCCTCCCGGCCGGTCCCTCCCGGCCGATCGCTCCGATCAGAGCTGGGAGCCGTCGATCGAGAACGTGTCGCAGGCGCCCGCGCTCTGCTCGTACCCCGTCTCGAACCAGCGGACCCGCTGCTCGCTCGTTCCGTGCGTGAACGAGTGCGGGGTCACCTGGCCCTGCGTGGCCTCCTGGATCCGGTCGTCGCCGACGGCCGCCGCGGCGTCGATCGCCTGCGTGTACTGCTCGCGGGTGATCGGCTGCAGGAACGGCACGCCGCGCTCGTCCTCGGTCCGCGAGGCCGCTGCCGCCCACGATCCCGCGAAGCAGTCGGCCTGCAGCTCCACCCGAACCGCGTTCGACGTCGGGCCGGACTGGCCGTCCTGCGACAGCTCGAGGATCCCCGCGATGTTCTGCACGTGATGACCCCACTCATGTGCGACGACGTACATCTCGGCGAGCGGTCCGCCGCTCGCGCCGAACCGGGTCTCGAGCTGGTCGTAGAAGCTCGTGTCGATGTAGATCGACTGGTCGGGCGGGCAATAGAAGGGGCCGGTGGCCGAGGACGCGTTCCCGCACGCCGTGGAGACCGCCTGCTCGAACAGCACGAATCCCTGCGGACCGACGTAGTCGAGGCCGATGTTCGGCCCTTCCGCCTGCCAGTAGTCCTCGAGCGAGGCCGACGCGCCCTGCATGCGGCAGTCGATGCGCTCGTTCGCATCCTGGCCGGTCAGGCACCGCTCGAGCGCAGAGTCGTCCGCCGCGGGCTGGCCTCCGCCGCCGAGGAGCCCGGTCACGTCGAAACCCAGGAACTGCGAGAGTAGGAAGAGGGCGACCACGCCGAGCCCACCGCCGACGGCGATGCCGGTGGTTCGACCGCGCCTGGATGCCCTGCCGCCGCTGATGTCCGAATTCGGGTTGAACGTCATGGATCGACGCTACTCCGGAGCACGGTACGAGACCCGGCGAGGCCCGGCTCCGGGCGACCCGTTGACAACGGCGTCGGAATCGGCTCCATCCTCCTCCCCGTCGTCGTCATCCCCGCCGTCGTCACGATCCACACCGTCGTCATCGGGGTCGTCGTCCTCGTGACCCGCGAACCGGTCCGTCGCCCGGACGAGGGCATCCAGGATGCCGGGCTCGTCGTACGCGTGCCCGGCGTCGGCGATCAGGTGGAACTCGGCCTCGGGCCACGCCGCGTGCAACTCCCACGCGGTCATCGCGGGCGTGCACATGTCGTATCGACCCTGCACGATCACGGCGGGGATGCCCGCGAGGCGCGGCGCATCGCGGATGAGCTGTCCCTCCTCCCACCAGCCGCCGTGGCGGAAGTAGTGGTTCTCGATGCGGGCGAACGCGGTGGCGTACTCGGGCTCCGTGAAGCGCGCGATGGTGTCGGCCTGCGGCAGCAGCGTGATCGTCGACGACTCCCAGCGCGACCAGGCCACGGCCGCCAACTGGTGCACCTCGGGGTTCGGATGCCGGAGCAGGCGCGCGTACGCCTCGATGAGGTGGCCCCGTTCGAGCAGTGGAATAGGCGCGATGAAGTCCTCCCACAGGTCGGGGAACACCGCGGCGGCGCCGCCCTCGTAGAACCAGTCGAGCTCCTGACGGCGAAGGGTGAAGATGCCGCGCAGCACCAGTTCGGTGACCCGCTCGAGGTGGGTCTCGGCGTACGCGAGTGCGAGAGCACTCCCCCATGAACCCCCGAATACCTGCCAACGGTCGATGCTCAGGTGCTCGCGCAACCGCTCCATGTCGGCCACGAGATGCCAGGTCGTGTTCGCCGAGAGGTCGACCTCCGGCTCGCTCGCGTGCGGGATCGACAGCCCGCAACCGCGTTGGTCGAAGAGCACGATGCGGTAGCGCTTCGGGTCGAACAGGCGGCGGTGCGCAGGGCTCGTGCCGCCACCCGGCCCGCCGTGCAGGAAGACGACCGGCTTGCCCTCCAGGTTGCCCGAGACCTCCCAGTAGATGTGCTGGCCGTCCCCCACATCGAGCATGCCCGTCTCGAGCGGCTCGATCTCCGGGTACAGGTCTCTCATGCCCACACGGTAGACGACCGGGGGATGCCCCGCACTCATGCCGCGCCGCCGCAGCCCTCGGCCGAGCCGGCCGTGCGGCGCCCCGTTCTGCGAGTTCAAGGGCTCGGCCCGCTACCTGAGCCTGCGCGGCGGCGACGTCGTGGTGCCGCGCGCCGCCTGGAACTACCCGACACCCGCGCCGGGATTCGAGGAGCTGGCCGACCGGGTCGCCGTCTATGCCGGCGCGATGGACGCGTGCACCGTCGACGGCGAGCGCGTGACGCCGCAGCCGGGCGGCTTCTACGGCGGTTGGATCACGTCGGATGTCGCGGGCCCGCTCAAGGGCGGAGCGGGCACCGCGGGGTGGTGAGCCGGCGGGCCCCCGCGAACACGGCGGTCGGCCGCGGCGTAGGCTCGCGGTATGAGCGTCACGCCGGTCACGATCACCATCACGGGCGCTGGAGGCCAGATCGGCTACGCCCTGCTCTTCCGCGTCGCCTCGGGCGCCATGCTCGGGCCCGACACCCCTGTGCGGCTGAACCTGCTCGAGATCCCCCAGGGCCTGCGGGCCGCCGAGGGCGCAGCGCTCGAACTTCAGGACTGCGCGTTCCCGCTCCTCCACCAGGTCGAGGTCTACGACGACCCGAAGGCGGCCTTCCGGGGCACCAGCCACGCCCTGCTCGTCGGCGCGCGACCACGCGCCGCCGGCATGGAGCGGGGCGACCTGCTCGCGGCGAACGGCGGCATCTTCGGCCCGCAGGGCGAGGCGATCAACGCCGGCGCCGCCGACGACGTCCGCGTCGTCGTGGTGGGCAATCCGGCCAACACGAACGCGCTCATCGCGTCGGCGCACGCGCCCGACGTTCCCGCCGACCGCTTCACCGCCCTCACGCGCCTCGACCACAACCGCGCGCTCGGGCAGCTCGCGCCCGCCATGGACACGCCCGTGGGTGACATCCGGAACGTCACGATCTGGGGCAATCACTCGGCGACGCAGTTCCCCGATGTCGCACATGCCACCGCCGCAGGCGACCCCGTGCCCGCGCTCCTCGCGGCGCGGCTCGGCGGCGTCGACGCCGCGCGCGAATGGATCGTCGACGAGTTCATCCCGCGGGTGGCGAAGCGGGGCGCGGAGATCATCGAGGTGCGCGGATCGTCGTCCGTCGCCTCGGCGGCGAACGCGGCGATCGACCACATGCGCGACTGGGTGCACGGCACGACGGGCGGATGGACGAGCGCGGCCGTGGTCTCCGACGGGTCGTACGGCGTGCCCGAGGACCTGGTGTCGTCGTTCCCCGTCGAATCGGTCGATGGCAGCTGGCGCATCGTGCAGGGCCTCAGCCTCGATGCGTTCGCGCAGCACCGGCTTGCGACCAGCGTCGCGGAACTCGTGGACGAGCGCGACGCCGTGCGCGCCCTCGACCTGATCTGACCCCGCCCATCGAGGAGGATGCGGCCATGACGGATGCCCCGGCGCTCGACCTGTCGGCCTACCGGCTTCTCGTCGACGAGCGGTTCGACGGTGACGAGCTCGCGCGAACGCGCTGGTTGCCGCACTACCTGCCGCACTGGAGTTCACGGGCCGCGACGGCCGCTCGGCACGAGGTCTCGGCCGGAACGCTGAAGCTCCGCATCGACGCCGACACGCCGCCGTGGTCGCCGGAGTTCGACGGCGACGTGCGGGTCTCGCACCTGCAGACGGGGGAGTTCTCGGGGCCGATCGACAGCCCGGTCGGCCAGCACCGGTTCCGCCCGGGGCTCGTCGTGCGCGAGGAGCAGGACGAGGAGCGCCTGTGGCTGCCGCGCCTCGGCGTCGTCGAGGCCCGGGCGCGGGCCATCCGCCACCCCGCGGCCATGGTCGCGCTCTGGGCGATCGGGTTCGAGGAGGAACCCGCCGACAGCGGCGAGATCTGCATCTTCGAGATCTTCGGGCGCGAGATCGACGACGACGGCGGACTCGTCGGCGTGGGGGTGAAGCCGCAGCACGACCCGCGCCTCGAGCTCGACTTCGAGAAGGTGCGGGTCGCCGGCGACCTCACCGAGTTCCACGACTACGCGGTCGAGTGGCTGCCCGACCGACTGCGGTTCTTCATCGACGGGCGCCTCGTGAAGCCCGTGCCGCAGTCGATCGCGTACCCGGTGCAGCTCATGCTCGACGTCTACGAGCTGCCGACGGATGCCCCGCGCGACACCTCGTCGCATCCGCTCGTGTTCGAGGTGGCGCACGTCCGCGAGTACGTGCCGCGCTGAGCCGCCCCTACGCTGGTGGCATGGCCTCCGAACCGATGTCTCCCGCTCGCCGCAGACAGCTCATCGTCGGGCTGGTGATCGGGGCGATCGTGGGAGTGGGAATCAGCCTCTGGACGGGCTTCTGGCTGTGGCTCGCCGCCGGACTCGCCGTGGGCCTTGCCACCGGCGCGCTCATGAAGCCCCCGTCCGAATAGCCACCGCTGGTTGGGGAGGCGGCCCAGCCGTCTCGAAACCCGGCACCGCCCTCACCGTCCGGACGCCGCGCCGACGTACACCTCAATGCCGTCGATGACCCGCGCCAGGCCGAACTCGAAGGCGCGTTCAGGATCGGCGGATGCCCCGTACTCGGCACCCGCGGCCTGGCCGACACGACCCGACACTGCAAATCGCGCCGGATCCACGATCTGCTCGAGGAGCGGCCCGTTGCGTTCCCACCACGCGTCGTCGTCGGACTCGGCGCGGCGCAGGCGCTCGGCGTCGACGTAGGCGCGTGCCGGCGCCGACACGAAGCCCACCACGAGCGTGACGACCTGGTCCATGTCGAGGTCGCTCAGCCCGAGCCCTTCGATCGCCCGGAGGCTCCACTCCCACCGGTCGGAGACGTTCGGCCCGAGCGGCGGCCGGCTGGTGTCGATCGAGAGCAGCCACGGATGCCGCAGGTACTCGTTCCACGCGCGGCGCGCAACCTGCTCGAGCCGTTCCCGCAGGGATCCGCGCAGCTCGGGCAACGGCTGTTCGCCGGCGACCCGGTCGACCATGAGGTCGATCAGCTCGGCTCTGCCGGGCACGTACGTGTAGACCGACATCGGTCTCAGCCCGAGTCGCTCAGCGACCCGCCGCATCGAGAGGGCCTCGAGTCCCGCGGCGTCGGCCAGCTCGATCGCGGTGTCGACGACGGCGTCGACGCTGGCACGCTGCTTCGGACCGCGCGAGCCGACCGGGTCGCCGAGTCGGTCCCGCCAGAGGAGGCGCAGCGTGCGATCGGGCTCGTCCCGCCCGTCGGATGCGGTCGACATGGCGCCCAGCATAGGTACTTCGTACCGTGTATGGCGTTCGGACACACCCGATGCGCCGACGCCGCGCCGAGAACCGGCGCGAGCCGCAGAAACCGGGGCGCAGCACCTGTTCTCGGCGCGGCGTCGGCGTGTCGGCCTGCTTCCACATGGGGGACGACGAAGGCGGGGCCCGTCGGGACCCGGCCTTCGCGCGTGGGATTCTACTTCTTCGTCTTCTCCGGCATGGGCAGGGTGCCGGCGGCGCGCTGCGCCGCGTAGTACGCGCGGGCCTCGTCCTGGCGCTCCTGCTCGGCGCCCGACGCGATCTTCGAGCGCAGGTGCTCGGGCGTGTAGCCGAACGCGTCGACGAGGTCCTGCGCGTGCGGCCGCAGGCGCTCGAGCAGGCGGTCGATGTACGCCGTCACGGCCTGGGCGCGCTGCGGCGACAGGCGGCCGTGGATGAGGTACCAGGCGAGGTGCTTCTCGACGAGGCCGAGGCCGAACAGGTCGCGCAGCCACGTGAGCACGCGCCTCGTGCCGGGGTCGGTCGTCTGCTCCAGTCCGCGGGTGAACGCCTCCCACTGCAGGAGCTCGCCGTGCGCGCGGGCGGCCTCGATCAGCTCGTTCTGGTTGCGGTTGAAGGCCGCCGCGGCATCCGCCTTCGGCAGCTTGCGCGCGTCGCGGAGTCGGGCCGCGATGTCGGCGATCATGGTCTCGACGCGGTCGGTGAGCAGTTCGCGCTGCGTGTTCGTGTCACGGAGCTCCGACACCGAACGAGCGGTCGAACCGAAGTCGGCGATGGTCTGCCCGAGGCGGCGAAGCCCCGTGCCGTGGTAGGCCCGCTCGGCGGTCTGCGCGACGACGTATCGGGCCATGGCGCCGGCATCGGCCTTGGCGAACTGCTTCGAGTAGTCGGTGAGCAGGCGCTTCGCGACGAGCTGCAGGAGCACGTTGTTGTCGCCCTCGAACGTCGCGTAGATGTCGAGGTCCTGACGCAGCCCGACGATGCGGTTCTCGGCGAGGAAGCCGGCGCCGCCGGTGGCCTCGCGTGCCTCCTGGAGGGTCTCGAGCGCGTGCCACGTCGAGAGCGGCTTCAGGGCGGCCGCGATGGTCTCGAGGTCCTGGCGGTCGTCGTCGGTGTCGGCCCTGCCCGAGAACACCGCGTCGAACTTCAGGAGGAACTCGTCGTGCGCGAAGGTCTGCGCGTAGGTGGTCGCGAGCTTCGGAAGCAGCCGGCGCTGGTGACGCTGGTAGTCGAGCAGCACCTCCTCGTCGGTGTCGCTCGCCGCGTTGAACTGGCGACGCTGGTTGCCGTAGGTGATCGCGATCGTGAGCGCCACCGCGGCCGCCGACGTCGCGGCGCCGTCGAGCGAGACGCGGCCCTGCACGAGGGTGCCGAGCATCGTGAAGAAGCGTCGGCCGGGGCTCGCGATGGGACTCGAGTAGGTGCCGTCCTCGGTGACCGACCCGTAGCGGTTCAGGAGGTTCTCGCGGGGCACGCGCACGTTCGTGAAATGCAGGCGCCCGTTGTCGATGCCGTTGAGCCCGCCCTTCAGCCCGTCGTCCTCGCCCCCGATGCCGGGCAGGAACGCGCCGTCGGCGTCGCGGAGCGGCACGTAGAGGGCATGCACGCCGTGGTTCACGCCCTTGGCGATGAGCTGGGCGAACACCACCGCGGCGATGCCGTGCAGGGCGGCGTTGCCGAGGTAGTCCTTCCACGCGCCACGGAACGGCGTGTTGATGACGAACTCCTGTGTCGCCTCGTCGTAGGTGGCCGTCGTGCCGATGGCCGCGACATCCGACCCGTGCCCGGTCTCGGTCATCGCGAAGGCCCCCGGCACGTCGAGCGACATGATGCCGGGCAGGAACGCGCGGCGGTGGTACTCGGTGCCGAGGTGGAGCACGGCGGCGCCGAACAGGCCCCACTGCACGCCGGACTTGATCTGCAAGCTCGGGTCGGCGATGACGAGCTCCTCGAACGCGGCGATGTTGCCGCCGTGGTCCTCGAGCCCCCCGAGCTCCTTCGGGAACGCGCGGTGCACGGCGCCCTGCTCGACGAGGATCTTGAGCTGCCCGAGCACGCGCTCCCGGTGCTCGGCCATCGTCTGGCCCTCGATGCGCTGGAGCTCGGGATGAGCGGCGCGTTCGCGCGCGGCGAGGCGGATGTCGGCCCACGTGCCGAGGAGCTGGCGTCCGAGCGCGGCCACGTCGACCTCCGGCGACTCGGGAGCCGGGGCGGCCGACGGAGCCGGGATGGGCGCGCCGACCGCGCCTGGCACGGGCTTCGCGGGCACGGTCGCGGCGGGGCGCTGGCCCCAGGTCTTCGTGGTGGTGCGGGGTGCCGTGTCAACCATCGTCGGCTCTCGTCTTTCCTGTGTGCGGCGGTCAGCTCCGTCCACGGTAGGACGACCCGCCCGCGCCCGAAAACGGGGCGTCAGGGGGCTACAAACGACGTGCGCGGCGTCTCGCGGACACCTGTCGAGACTCTACAAAGCGCAGCACCGCTGTCGTGGCAGTGTCCACAATCGGATGCCGCGACATCCGCTCGGTCACCGGACCCTCAGGCGCGGAAGAACTCGTTCGCCCGAGGCGTCCAGAGCAGGACCAGGATGAGGACGGCGAAGACGATGCCGATGTACTCGCCGATCGCGCTCGCCGGGTACGCGATCGCGAGGAACACCGAGAGGAGGATCGAGAGCGCCTCGAAGATCGTGACGAGGATCCGCGCGCCGTTGCGGCCACGCAACAGCCCCACGGCCACGAGGATGACGACGATGCCGATGAGGATCCCGGCCAGTGCGGCGAGGATGAGCTGGCTCGCTCCGCCGAACTGCTCGACCGTCGCGGCGATGCTCGTCTGGAACAGCAGGATGGTGCCGCCGAGGATGTCGAGTGCTCCCGAGATCCAGGTGAGCACGGCGACGAGGGTCACGCCGCCAGGTCGATGGATGGCCATGAGCGCCCCCGTTCGCGCCGCCCGACGAGGCGGCCTGTTGCGATGTTAGTGCAAGGCGGCCTCGCTGCCGCGGAAGTAGGCGCTCGCCGGGCGCGTCCAGAGCAGGATCAACACGATCGCCGAGACGAGGACGCTCGCCCACTCGCCCACCGGGTTGCCCAGGTTCGCCACCGCCATGAACAGCGAGCCGATGAGCGACAGGATCTGCAGCACCGTAACGATCATGCGAGAGATCCAGCGACCCAGCCAGAGGCCGAACGAGAGGATCACGACGATCAGGCCGAGCACCATCGAGCCGATCGCAGCGGTGAGCAGCCCGCCCGATCCGCCGAAGGCGGCCGTCACATCCGGATCGTCCCCCTGGAAGATCAGGAGGATGCCCGAGATGATGTCGATGACGCCGGACACGAATGCCAGGACCGCCACGATGGCGACTCCGATCGGCCGGCTCGTTGCTTCAGCCATGATGCGCTCCCCACTCGCTTCGCGCCGTGCAGCGCAGCACGACGACCTTGGGCTGATGCTAGCGCGACGACGGATGCCGCAGCACGCGTCAGCTCGTCGGCTCGCCGGGAGCGAGGCCCCGGAAGTAGCGCGTCGCCTCCCCCGACCACAGCAGGAACAGGATGGCGATCGCGAGGAGCGAACTCAGGATCTCGGTCGAGAGCGTCGCCGGCGCCGCGATCCCCGACCAGATCGAGCCCGCCAGTGAGATCACCTGCAGCACGGTGGCTGCGATGCGTGAGACCGCGTCGCCGCGCAACAGGCCCCACGCGACGACCAGGACGATCGCACCGAGCACGATCGACATGACGGCGACCACGATGAGCAGTCCCGCCCCGCCGAAGCGCTCCGCCGCGGTCGCATCGGACTGCATCGTGAGGAGCACGATGCCGCCGATGATGTCGAACACGCCGGAGACGATCGCGAGGGCCGCCACGATCGTGACGCCGAGCGGACGCTTGGGGCCGAACTGGTCTGACATGTTGCTCCTGACGACGGCCGGTGCACGGATGCCGCGGGCCGCGACCCGCTGCCGCGATCCTATGCCGCCCGGCCCGCGGCCGGCAGCCCCGGCACTGGCGTGCCGCGACGGATCAGCCATGCTCCGCGACCACGGCGAGCAGTTTCTCGCCGTACGCCTCGAGCTTCTTCGCGCCGATGCCGCTGATGCCGTCGAGGTCGGCGAGCCGGGTCGGCCGGGCCTGGGCGATGCCGCGGAGCGTGGCGTCGCCGAACACGATGTAGGCCGGCACGCCCTGTTCGCGGGCCTCTCCCGCCCGCCACGCACGCAGCGCTTCGAAGAGCTCGGCCTGTGCGGGCTCGAGGTCGGCGGCCGCCGGAGCAGCCTTCGGCCCACGGACGCGACCCGACCGATCGGGTTCGGTGCGCAGCATGACGGTGCGCTTCCCCGAGAGCACGTCGGCCGCGGCATCCGTCAGCGCGAGCGTGCCGTACTCGCCGTGGGTGGCAAGGAGCCCCTGCGCGAGCAGCTGGCGCACGACGCCGCGCCATTGCTGCTCGCCGAGGTCGGCGCCGATGCCCCACGTCGCGAGCGAGTCGTGGCCGTACTGGCGCACGCGGAGGGTCTCCTTGCCTCGGAGGATGTCGATGAGATGGCCTGCCCCGAACCGCTGGCGGCGCTCGCGCTGCAGGCGCACGATGGTGGACAGGAGCTTCTGCGCCGGGATCGTGCCGTCCCACGCGGCGGGCGGCTCGAGGCACGTGTCGCAGTTGCCGCACGGTTCGCTCGCCTGGCCGAAGTAGGCGAGCAGGTTCTGGCGGCGGCACTGCACGGTCTCGCAGAGCGCGAGCATGGCGTCGAGGTGCTGCGCGAGGCGGCGCCGGTGCGCGAGATCGCCCGGACTCTCGTCGATCATGCGGCGCTGCTGTACCACGTCCTGCAGGCCGTAGGCGAGCCACGCCGTCGCGGGCAGGCCGTCGCGGCCGGCACGCCCCGTCTCCTGGTAGTAGCCTTCGACCGACTTCGGCAGGTCGACATGGGCGACGAAACGCACGTCGGGCTTGTCGATGCCCATGCCGAAGGCGATCGTCGCGACGATCACGACTCCGTCTTCGCGGAGGAATCGCTCCTGCGTGCGGCGCCGCACCCGGGCGTCGAGTCCCGCGTGGTACGGCATGGCGTCGACGCCGTTGGCCGCGAGGAACGCGGCGAGCTTCTCGGTCGACGCGCGGGAGAGCGCGTAGACGATGCCCGAGACCGGGTTGCCTGCGGCATCGGTGCCCTCGCTGCGGACGAAGTCGAGCAGCTGCCGGCGCACCTCGACCTTCGGCGCGATGCGGTACTGGATGTTGGGGCGATCGAAGCTCGACACGAAGTGCCGGGCGCCATCGAGCGAGAGCCGCGTCGTGATCTCGCGGTGCGTCGCCTCGGTCGCGGTGGCCGTGAGCGCGATGCGCGGCACGTCGGGCCAGCGCTCGGCGAGCTCGGACAACGCGAGGTAGTCGGGACGGAAGTCGTGGCCCCACTGGGCCACGCAGTGCGCCTCGTCGATCGCGAACAGGGCGACACGGCCCTCTTCGAGGAAGCGCTTGACCGGCTCGGCATTGAGCCGCTCGGGCGCGATGTAGAGCAGGTCGAGCTCGCCCGCGAGGTAGGCGCGCTCGACCGCAGCACGCTCGGCCGGCAGCTGGCTCGAGTTGAGGTACGCGGCGCTCACGCCGTTGCGCACGAGCGCGTCGACCTGGTCGTGCATGAGCGCGATGAGCGGCGACACCACGATGCCGGTGCCCTCGCGGAGGAGGGCAGGGATCTGGTAGCACAGGCTCTTGCCGCCGCCCGTGGGCATGAGCACGACCGCGTCGCCGCCGGCCGCGACGTGCGCGATGATCTCGGCCTGCTCGCCGCGGAAGGCGTCGTAGCCGAAGACCGCGTGCAGTGCCTCGAAAGCGCTGGCGAACCGGGCCGGTGCAGCACGGATGGCTCGCGTGACCGTCGCTGCAGCGACCTGGCCCTCGGCGGCGGTCGCTGCGCCGCCGGTCGGTGCGCCGGCGCTCGTCGCCCACTCGAGGTCGACGGGCGGCGCCCAGTCGTCGTCGGGCGGCGGCGGCAACCCGTCGGGATCCCATGGGACCTCCTCGGCGCCGTGGGGTTCCGGGTTCCAGCTCACCCGTCGAGTGTAACGAGCGCCCCCGACGATCGATCCGGTCATCCCCAGCCCGCGACCGCGGATACCCCAGGCACGGGAACGACCCCGGGCGCGAGCGCCCGAGGCCGTTCGATGGCCGAACTCAGTCGACGTCGATCACGAAAGAACTCGTCGTGCCGGTCGACACCACCGTGATGTCGAACCGTGTCGGTCCCGACGCGTCGGCAGGGATCGCGAACATCACCGTCGCCGTGCCGATCTCGTCGGTGGTCGGCGTGTACGCGCGATCGACGGCCTCGCTGTCGAGCTCCGTTGCGCCGAGGGAGACGGCGACGGTGCCCGCCTGCGGCTCGTTGGTGCTGAAGTCGAGCGACGAGAGGTCGATCGTCACCTGGTCGCCGGGGTCGTAGCCGTCGGCGTCGGGCGCCGAGACGACCACGCCGACGGCGCGCTGGGCGAAGTCGGGCGTCGCCATCTGGAAGTCCGCCTCGAGTGCGGCGAAGTAGTCGACCATCGACTCCAGGTCGATCTTGCCGCTGTCGGACTTGTTCGCGCCGTCGTCGAGCGTGAGGAAGTTGTCTCCACCCGAGGCGAGGAACGAGTTGACGCCCACGCTGTAGGTCGCGGCCGGATCGATCGCCATGCCGTCGAGGAGGATCTCGGTGATGTGCGAGCCCGCCGCCGCGGACGGATCGTACGTGTACTCGAGTCCGGCACTGACGCCGAGCTTGAGGAACGGCCGTGATGCCCCTGCGGGCTGCCACTGCTCCTCGAGCACCTGCTTGACCTGCGCGCCGGTGAGGTCCATCGTCACGAGCGTGTTGGCGAACGGCTGCACGTTGGCCGCTTCGCGATACGTGACCGGGCCCGCAGCGATGTCGGCTCGAAGGCCGCCGGGGTTCATGAACGCGACGTCCACGTCACGCGTGCCGTCCTCGTTGAGCGACCAGAGCTGCACGTCGGCGACGAAGTTGCCGAGCGTCGACTCACCACCCCGGTTCTCGACGAGCGTCGGGACGCCGTTCACCACGCCGGGCTGCCGAGCGCGGTTGAAGTCGGCGCTCGCGTCGCCGAGCTCCACGTTGCCGAGCGTGTTGGCGAGGGCCGTCGCCTCCGCGACGATCGGCACGATCTCGGGGTCGGGCTCGAACAGGTACTCCGTCACGTTGCCGCGGTCATCGAACGCCGTGGCCATGGTGTAGATCGTGTTCTTCATCTGGGCGATCTTTCCGCTCTTGATGTTGAACGTGATGTCCATGTTGCTGAAACGCTCGCCGTACTGGCCGCTCGAGATGACCGGCCGGCCGTCGATCACGTGGTTGTACGCGAGGTGGGTGTGCCCCGAGACGATCGCGTCGATGTTGTCGTTCGCGTTCAGCACGATGTCGCCGAATCGCGTGGTCGGGTCGGTCGCGGATGCGATGTCGGTCGTTGACGCGCCCTCGTGCACGAGCATGATCACGATGTCGGCTTCGCCGTTCTCCTCGGAGCCGTCGCTGAGCTGGTCGGCCACGCGGTTGGCGGCTTCGACGGGCGAGCCGACCGTGATGTCCTCGATGCCCGCGGGGCTCACGAGCGAAGGCAGTTCGTCGGTCACGGCGCCGACGAACCCGATGGTGACGCCCTGGAAGGTCTCGGTCCAGTACTCGGGCAGTGCAGGCTCGTCGGGTGCGTCCGCGTGGTAGACGTTGGCGCCGAGGTACTCCCACTCGGCCATCGGCATGACGCGGTCGGTCAGGTCGGCGAAGCCCTTGTCGAACTCGTGGTTGCCGACGGCGCTGACGTCGAGCCCCGCGGCGTTCAGCGTCTCGATGGTCGGTACGTCGTCCTGGATGAAGGACGTGAACGTCGACGCGCCGATCATGTCGCCCGCGGCGGCGAAGACGGTGTTCGGATTCTCGGCCCGGAACGAGTCCACCGCGGTGGCGAGACGTGCGATGCCGGCTGCGGTGCCGGACTGCTCGATGCGACCGTGGAAGTCGTTGACGGTCACGAGGTTGAGGTCGACGAACGCCTTCGCATGCGCCAGCGCCTGCGGCGGCAGCCCGTCGTCGGGGACCGCCTGCGCGGCCGCGGAACCGCCGAGGGTGAGTCCGACGGCCGTGGCCGCCGCGAGCGCACCGGCGGCGAGCCGGCGGCGCGAGCGTGTGGGGGCATTGGTGCGGTCGAGTTCCGCACCACTGGACCGATGCTGCATTCCGTGTCTCCTCTGCGAGTCCGCCGAGGTTCCCGAATCCGCAACCCCCCGGCCATGCACGCCCCCGCGCGGCGCTCGGGGGACGATGGAAGCCTACGTTTCGGGCAGGGACGCGGGGAAGTGGTTTGGCCAAGTCGTAACCTGCACTTAAGTGGAATGGCGCAGATTCTGCTCATATGAGCACAGCCACCTCCGCCGAGAGGTCGTGTTCCGACCCGAGGCTAGGCTTGCCGCCGATGCTCACCGCCGTCCTCTCCCTCAGCGGGGCCCTCGTCTTCGGCGCGGCCGACTTCCTCGGCGGTCTCGCGGCCAGGCGAGTGAACGCGATGCTCGCCACCGCGGTCGCCGCCGTCACGGGGTTCGCGATCCTCCTCGTCGCCGCGCCGTTCCTCGGCGGCGCGTGGACTCCGCACGACGCGCTCTGGGGCGCGTTCTCGGGGGTCGCGAGCGCCGTCGCGATCTCGCTGCTCTACGCCGCGCTCGCGATCGGGCCCATGAGCATCCTCTCCCCGCTCACCGCCGTCGTGGCGGCGGTGGCCCCCATGCTGTTCCAGACGAGCGACGAGAGCGGCGTCGTCCCACTCGTGCTCAACCGCGGCTTCAGCGCGGCGATCCTCTTCGCCGTGCTCGGCGTGCTCGCTCTCGCGGGCGCACAGCGTCGGCAGGCCGCGGCCTCCGAGACCGAGGGGATGCCGCGGGCCTCCCTCGGCGCGTCGATCGCACCGCCGCGCACCGACGCGCCGGGCGGCCTCCGCCTCGCGGTCGCGTGTGGCGTCGTCGACGTGGCCGCCAGCGTGCTGCTCCTCCTGGGCATCCGGGCCGGCGACCTCTCGGTGGCCGCGGTGCTCGGCGCCATGTACCCGGCCGGTACCATCCTCCTCGCCGCGCTCGTGCTGCGGGAGCACGTCGCGCCCGTGCAGTGGGTCGGGCTCACGCTCGCGCTCGCGGCGGCGGCCATGCTGGCGTTGGCGTAGGGGTCTCGAGACGGTCGCTTCGCGACCTCCTCGACCCGCTGGGACTACAGGCGCACGACCTCGATGACGTGCACGATCGCGGTCCCGACCTCGGCGGACGCCTCGAGGTCGACCTCGCCGCGGATCCGCCAGTCGTGGTCGCCCGCTGGGTCGTCGAGGGTCTGCTCCACCCGCCAGGTGCCGGCCGCGGCATCCGTCTCATCGATCGTGACGAGCCGAGGCGAACGCGCCGGTCCGCCCGTGCCGATCGAGTCGTGCTCGGCGTAGTAGCGGTCGAGCGCATCGGGCCAGCCCGCATCGGGGTCGAGCTCGGCGAGCTCGTCGTCCCGCTCGAGCGCGGCGAGCTGCACGCGGCGGAACAGCTCGTTGCGCACGAGCACCGTGAACGCCCGGCGGTTCGTGACGACCGACGGCGGCGCGGGCGGAACGACGGGCGCCTCGTCCTCGGGCAGATGCGCCGTCGGATCGACGAGCTCGTTCCACTCGTCGACGAGGCTCGAGTCGACCTGGCGCACGAGCTCGCCGAGCCACTCGATGAGGTCGAGGAGCTCCTCGTCCTTCGCCTCGGTCGGCACCGTCTGGCGGATCGCCCGGAACGCGTCCGACAGGTAGCGCAGCACGAGCCCCTCGCTGCGTGCGAGCTGGTAGAAGGCCACGTACTCGCCGAACGACATCGACCGCTCGAACATGTCGCGCACCACCGACTTCGGCGAGAGCTCGAAGTCGCGTACCCATGGCTGGCTCGAGGCGAAGGTCTCGAACGCCTGCGCGAGCAGCTCGGCGAGCGGCATCGGCCAGGTGACCTCCTCGAGCAGCTCCATGCGCTCCTCGTACTCGACGCCGTCCTGCTTCATCGCGGCGACGGCCTCGCCTCGCGCCTTGTACTGCTGCTGCGAGAGGATCGGACGCGGGTCGTCGAGCGTCGACTCGATGATCGACACGACGTCGAGCGAGTAGTGGCCGGTGCCCTGCTCGCTCGTCTCGGGGTCGAGCAGCTCGATCGCGGCGAGCGCGAACGGCGACAGCGGCTGGTTGAGCGCGAAGTTCGGCTGCAGGTCGACCGTGAGCCGAAGGTCGGCCAGTCGCCCGGGCGCCGACGCCGGCATCAACTCCACCACGCCCGCGTTGCGCAGGGTGCGCAGGACCTCGAGCGCGCGGCGGGCGAGCTCGTATCGACGCGACCTGGTCTCGTGGTTGTCGAACACGAGCGAGCGGATGCCGCAGGCGACGTCTCCCCCGCGGCCCACGACGTTGATGAGCATCGCGGCCGTCAGCTTCAGCTGGGGCGTGAGGGGTTCGGGCTCGGCGGCGACGAGCCGCTCGTAGGACCCCTCGCCCCACGTCACCTGCCCGGCGGGCGCCTTCTTGCGCACGACCTTCTTGAGCTTCTTCGGATCGTCACCCGCCTTGCGGACGGCGACCTCGTTCTCGATCTCGTGTTCTGGGGCGAGCACGACGACCGTGCCGGCGGTGTCGTAGCCGGCCCGGCCGGCGCGACCGGCGATCTGGTGGAACTCGCGCGCGGAGAGCTGGCGCATCCGCTGCCCGTCGAACTTCGCGAGTGCCGTGATCAGCACCGAGCGGATCGGCACGTTGATGCCGACCCCGAGCGTATCGGTGCCGCAGATCACGCGGAGCAGTCCGCGCTGGGCGAGCGTCTCGACGAGCCGCCGGTAGCGGGGCAGCATGCCGGCGTGGTGCACGCCGATGCCCGAGCGCACGAGCCGCGACAGGGTCTTGCCGAACGCCGTCGTGAAGCGGAACCCGCCGATCGCGTCGGCGATCTCGTCGCGCTGCTCGCGCGTCACGACGCGGATCGACGAGAGCGCCTGCGCCCGCTCCATCGCCGCGGCCTGCGAGAAGTGCACGATGTAGACGGGTGCCTGCCGGGTCTCGATGAGCTCCTCGACGGTCTCCTGCACGGGCGTCTTCGCGTACGAGAAGTGCAGCGGCACCGGGCGATCGACGCCCGTGACGCGCGCCGTCTCGCGGCCGGTACGTCGGGTGAGGTCGTCGGCGATCGCCGTGACGTCGCCGAGCGTCGCCGACATGAGGATGAACTGCGCACGGGGAAGCGTGATGAGCGGCACCTGCCACGCCCAGCCGCGGTCGGGGTCGCCGTAGTAGTGGAACTCGTCCATCACCACCTGGTCGACCGCGGCATCCGCCCCGTGCCGGAGCGCGAGGTTGGCGAGGATCTCGGCGGTGCAACAGATGATCGGGGCATCCGGGTTCACCGAGCTGTCGCCCGTGACCATGCCGACGTTGCGGGCGCCGAAGATCTCGACCAGCTGGAAGAACTTCTCGCTCACGAGCGCCTTGATGGGGGCCGTGTAGTAGGTGCGGCCGCCCTGGGCGACGGATGCCGCGTGCGCCGCGACCGCGACGAGCGACTTGCCGGTGCCGGTGGGCGTGGAGAGGATGACGTTCGAGCCCGAGACGATCTCGATGACCGCCTCGTCCTGCGCAGGGTAGAGCGTGAAGCCGCGGTCGTCGGCCCATTCGACGAAGGCGCCGTACATCGCGTCGGCGTCGTACGGGCGCGGCGCGCGGTCGAGGAGCGGCTGGGTCACCCGTCCGAGTCTGTCACGCGCCGGGCCCGCGCAGCGCCGTCGAGGTCAGGCGCGCGGCGCGAAGTCGGCGGCCACGCGGCCGAGCCTGTCGCACTCGTCGGCGTCGAGGTCGCGGTCGGATGTCGCCGGCGCCGTGATGACGACGTCGGGACCGCCGGCGGGCGACCACGTGATGGTGCCATGTTCGAAGCATCCGCCGAACTCGAGCGTGTCGTGGTCGAATCCCACGTCGGCGACAGGCAGGCCCAGTGCCGAACGCTCCCAGCCGAGGAGCGACCAGACGTCGCGGACCATGCCGTGCACGACCGCGGCGCCGTGCCGCGCGGTCCAGTGGATGGAGGCATGCGAGGGTCCCGTCATCCGCTGGTCCATGGTGGTGCTCCGATCATCGGCCCGGACGTGCCGGGAGGGACCCGGTGATCCGGGTGCGACAGGGGAAGCCGGCCGGCACCTCGCATTCAGGAGGAGGCGCCAGGCCGGCTTTCCGATCGCCGGCCGCGGCGACTGTTCCCCCTGCGGTCCACGGCCCGACGATCGACTCCTACGCTACGAGGCGGCTTCCGAACCAGGATCAGGGGTACCCCTGAACTCCGGATGCCGCGTCAGCGCACGCCGTCGAGCGCCGGTCGAGCTGGCCGAGGACCGGCCACGTTGACGAGCGAGACGATGGTCAGCAGCAGTTCGCCGGCGGTCCCGGATCGACGCCCGACACCAGGGCCTGGAAACGCGTGACCTTCCCCTGCTGGTACTCGACGCACGCGGCGTTCGCGGCGACAGGCGCCCCCGCCGCCGCTCCGGCCCCCGCTCCGGCCACCGTCCCCGCGCCGCGACTCCCGCGTTCGGGGGTGGGTGCTTGATCGCGCCGATCGCGGGCCGCTAGCGTTCGCTCAGGACGCTGACCCAGGAGGCTGTGATGCTGATCTCGACCGAAACAGACGAGCAACACGAACAGGCTCCGAAGCCCGGTGAGTTCGACGCCGCCCTCGTGGTCGTGCATGGCATGGGCAACGCGTTCACGAGCCAGGTGCTCCTGGAGTGGGCGGAACCCCTCCTCGGGCGGCTCGACTGGCTCGCACGGGATCCGCTCATCGGCGGCGGGGATGACCGGCACGGGGTGAAGGTGCATGAATCGACCCTCGTCGGCGACACGCCGCTGATCACCGCGACGGTCACCTTCCCTCGCCGGACCGGGGACCAGGGGAGCGCGAGGCTCGTGCGACCGGCCCCGGGCGCCGAGCCGGCACGCCGCCGCATCGCGCTGCTCGAGGCGAGGTGGTCGGAGTCGTTCGTCCCGATGACGCGCGGACAGGTCTTCAAGTGGGCGATGCCGTTCCTCTGGCGTGCGATCACCAGGATGCTGCGACTCTTCCTCGGCACCATGGTGCTCGTGCCCTGGTACACGATGCGCCAGCATCTCAAGGCGCCCGTCTCGACGCTCCTGCTCCCGCCCTGGCTGAACTTCATCGTCGATTGGGTTCGGATCATCGTGGGAAGCGCGTTCTACGTCGTGGTCACGCTGTTCGTCGTCGCACTCGGGTCCGTGGCCACCATGCTCCTCCCCCTCCTGAGCCCACTGCTCCTCATCCCCTGGTTCAAGAATGTGGCGCAGGGTGTCATCGACGGTGTCGTGGAGTCGATCGGCGACGTGGCCACCTGGAAGGAACGGCCGGTGCGGGCCGCCGCGATGCGACTGGTCGTGCGCGATGCGATCACCCGCGCGCGCGAGCTCGTCGGCGACACGGGCGAGGTGCAGGTGCTCGCGCACTCGCAGGGCGCGGCCGTCGCGACCTACACGATCCTCGAGGAACTCATGCCCGCCGATCTCCGCCTCCGACGGCTGACGACCGTCGGCGCCGCGGTCGTACTGCTCGGACGGGAGAACTGGCCGGGCCGGAGCACTCCGTACCACCCCGTGGACACGTGGATGCGGATGAATTCGGGCGCCCCCGAGGCGGACCGCCTGGCATGGGAGAACTACTGGGCGACCTGGGATCCCTTCTCCGCCGGACCGATCGCCGATCGCGCGAAGGACGCCCACGCGCGGTGGCGCACCGCGTACTTCCCCGAGGGCGCGACTCCCCCGGACGGCCCTGAAGAGCACGCCGTGCACAACACGAGCCAGCCGTTCCTCGACCACTCGCTGTACTACGACAATGTGCCCCAGGTCATCGAGCCGACGGCGCTGCATCTGCTCGGCGACGACTACCCGCGACCCCCCGCCGCCGTCGCCAACCTCGAGGACCGACTCTCGGTGATCGGCAAGAAGTCCTCGGCCCTCAACGTGCTCGCCGCGCTCGTGATCGCGGCGATCGTGCCGGGACTTCCGGCGGTATCGGCGTTTCTGGCCGACCTCGCGAGGTCGATCACCTCGTTCATCGGCGCAGGTCTCGCCTGGGTGGGCGCGTTCTTCACCGGCTCCGCGCCGGAGCCCGACACCGAGCAGGGGGCCTGGTTCCTCGCCGGCGACGGCGAGAGCCTGTCGACCGGAGGGTGGGTGCTCGCCTCGATCCTCCTGTTCGCGCTGCTCGTCTGGGTCGGTCAGCGCATCCAGCGCTGGATCTACCGCTCCCGGGTCTGGGAGCGGTGCCCCTACGACGCCAAGATCTGGCTGACGCTCTCGACCATCCCGCGGGCCGCCTACGTCCTCGGTGCCGCCACGGCGGTCTGGTTCGCCATCTTCGTGTGGTGGACCGAGGATGTCCCGACGCTGCTCATCGCGGGGGTCGTCCTCCTCATCGTCAGTGCGTTCGTCGTCGTCGAGCCCCGGTTCGCACCGGCGCCCGTGGTGGTGCCCGGCCCCGCCTTCGGGCCGAGTGGCACGACCGCCCGGGCTCCTCGGCATGCGTCGCTGACTCGACCCACGATCGGGAACCTTATCAAGGATCGGGACTACCAGGATGAGCGGGACGCGCGAGCCAGGCTCACGCGCCACCCGACGACCTCGTGGTCGAGGTACTGGGCTCGCGTCTTCTATCGATGGAGCGATCCCGGAGCTCCCGCGGTGTCGCCGGAGACGACGACGTCCACCGCGCCCTGAGCGCGGCCGCCGCCGCGACTCGACGGGCTCGTGGCCGTTCGCGGCGGCTCGTGGCGGCTCGTGGCGGCTCGTGGCGGCTCGTGGCGGCTCGTGGCCGTTCGTGGCGGCTCGTGGCGGCTCGTGTCGGCGACGCTCATCCTCGGCGATCCGGCCGCACCGTCGGGCGCAGCACGCCGGCGGGGTCGCCGGCCGTGGCGAGCTCGACGATCGCCTCGACCAGGCGGAACGGCGCGAGCGACACGAGGTGCAACACGATGAGCGGGGCGAGCAGGCCGGTCACGTAGTTCAGCAGGAGCATGAGTGGCGCGAGCCGCCACCACGGCGCCGCGGCGAGCGCGGGCACGGCGAGGAGCGCGAGCCACGCGGGGTTCCAGAACGCGGCGACGGATGCCCCGACCACCACGATCGCGCCGAGCACCGCCTGCACCAGGAACAGCGCGCCTGCGACGCCGCCGAGCGCACGCTCCCGGTCGGCGGACACCCACGCCCACATGAGCCAGGCCCGCAGGAGCGGCACCCCCTGCTCGCGGAGCGCGATGCGGAACACCCGGTCGTCCTCGCGCCGGAGCGCGAGCGCGGCGCGTCGGTCGCCGAGTGCGTCGGCGACATCGGAGCGGTCGTCGTGCAGCAGCGCGGGCGCCGACTGGCGGCCGTAGCTCGCGATGAAGCTCCACAGCCACGACGGCACCGACGCGAGGTCGCTCGTTCGGCCGGCGCGCACCTCGTAGCGTCGCCCCGACACCGGGTCCTCGTAGTCGAAGCCCTCGCGCACCTGGAAGCGATGTCCGTCGGCGGGTCGCTGCGCGAGCAGCAGCTCCTCGAGGTCTCGTCCGTCGTCGGTGCGGAACGGCATGCGGTCTCCTTCGCTCGCGACCATCATGCCGCGCCCGGTCACCCGAGCAGCAGCGCCACTGCGAGGAGCACGGGCACCGATCCCATCGTCGTGAGGAACACCGCGTCGCGCGCCACGAGCTCGGCCGTCTCGTAGCGCTGGGCGACGTTGAACACATTCTGCGCGGCCGGCAGCGCGGCGAGCACCGTGACGGCGTACAGCTCGACGCCGTCGAGGCCGAAGACGAAGCGGCCGAGCGCCCACGCCGTGAGCGGCATCGCGACGAGCTGCAGTGCGGTGGCGAGCAGCACGTCGCGGCGGCCGCTGCCGGCTTCGAGGAGGCGCTGGCCGTGCAGCGACATGCCGTACGCGATGAGCATCACCGGCACGGCGGCACGACCGATCGACTCGACCGGCTCGAGCACGATGGCCGGCAGCTCGAGCCCCGACACGGCGACGACGACGCCCGCCAGCGAACCGATGATGATCGGGTTCGTGAAGGTAGAGCGGAGGATGGCCCGCACCGAGGTGCGTCCCTCCACCCGGGCGCCGAGCACGGCGAGCGCGATCGGCGCGAAGACGAGCAGCTGCAGCAGCACCACGGGCGCGGCGTAGGCGGCGTCGCCGAGCATGTACGCCGCGATGGGGATGCCGATGTTGTTGCCGTTGACGTAGCCCGACGCGAGCGAGCCGATGACGGTGTGCGCGACCGTGCGCCGCCACACGAGGAGGGACACGAGCGCGAAGACGAGCATCATCGCCGCGGCGGCGATCGCCGAGACGGGGAGCAGCGCGGAGAACAGCGCCGCGACATCGGCGGTCGCGAGCACCGAGAACAGCAGGAACGGGCCCAGCACGTTGAACGCCAGCAGCGCGAGCACCTGGCGGGCGCCCGGGCCGAGGACGCCGGAGCGCCCGGTCACGTACCCCACGGCAACCGCGAGCGCGATGACGGCGAATCCCGTGAAGACCTGAATCATGCGCGCGAACCCGCCACGGATCGGAGGAGCGCGTCGGTCATCGCCTCGACCCTACCCCGGGGTGCCGGCGGCGGCGCTGGCTCGGTGCTGGCCGCGGGGCCGCCCGGCGACCTAGGCTCGGAGGCAGCTGAGTCGGACGGGCAGGGAGAAGATGGCGGGAGCAGTCGGGCAGGGCGGGGACTCCGGAATCGATGCGGCGGCGGCATCCGTCGCCCTCGAGGTCGTCGACGCGTGGTGGCGGGCCGCGAACTACCTGAGCGTCGGACAGATCTACCTCATGGACGACCCGCTGCTCGACGAGCCGCTCACGCCCGAGCACATCAAGCCGAGGCTGCTCGGGCACTGGGGCACGTCCCCCGGGCTCAGCCTCGTGTACGCGCACCTCAACCGCGCGATCGTCGAGCGTGGCACCCCGACCCTGTACGTGTGCGGACCCGGACACGGCGGTCCCGCCATGGTCGCGAACACGTGGCTCGACGGCACCTACTCCGAGCTGTTCCCGACCGTCACGGCCGACCGCGAGGGCATGCGGCGCCTGTTCCGCCAGTTCTCGTTCCCCGGCGGCATCCCATCGCACGCGGCACCCGAGACGCCCGGTTCCATCAACGAGGGCGGCGAGCTCGGCTACTCGCTCATGCACGCCTACGGCGCGGCGCTCGACAACCCGGGGCTCGTGGTCGCCTGCGTCATCGGCGACGGCGAGGCCGAGACCGGGCCGCTGGCCGCGAGCTGGCGGGCGCATGCCTTCCTGAACCCCGTGACCGACGGCGCGGTGCTGCCGATCCTCCACCTGAACGGCTACAAGATCGCCAATCCGACACTGCTCGCACGCATCCCCGAGTCGGAGCTCGTCGAGTTCCTCCGCGGCAACGGCTATGAGCCCCTCCTCGTCACGGGCGGCTTCGACGACGAGGACCACCTGGCCGTGCACGCGCGCATGGCCGACGCGATCGACGTCGCCTACGAGCGACTCGCCGACATCCGAGCGGATGCTGCAGCCGGCGCCTTCCACCGGCGACCGCCGCGCTGGCCCGCCATCGTGCTGCGCACGCCCAAGGGTTGGACCGGGCCCGGCGTCGTCGACGGCGTGCAGGTCGAGGGCACCTTCCACGCGCACCAGGTGCCCCTCGCCGGGGTTCGTGAGAACACCGAGCACCTCGCGATGCTCGAGGCGTGGCTGCGCTCGTACCGGCCCGAGGAGCTCTTCGATGCCGACGGCCGTCCGGTTCCCGAGCTCGACGCGCTGCGCCCGCGCGGCGACCTGAGGATGAGCGCGACGCCGGTCGCGAACGGCGGCATCGTGCGGCCGCTCGTGCTGCCCGACAGCGCGCCGTTCGCCGTCGAGGTCGACCCCGGCGCGCGCGGCGCGTCGGGCGAGGCGACGAGCGTGTTCGCACGCTGGCTCGCCGAGCTCATGCGCGACAATCCCGACGACATGCGGCTGTTCGGTCCCGACGAGGTGCTCTCCAACCGGCTGGGCGCGGTGTTCGACGTCACCGACCGGGCGTGGGCAGCCGAGGTGCGTCCGCTCGACGAGCATCTCGCGCGGTCGGGGAGCGTGATCGAGGCGCTCAGCGAGCACCTCATGCAGGGACTGCTCGAGGGGTACCTGCTCACCGGACGGCATGGCCTCATCACGAGCTACGAGGCGTTCGTCCACATCGTCGACTCGATGTTCAACCAGCACGCGAAGTGGCTCGAGTCGGCGAACGACGTGGCGTGGCGAGGGGATGTCGCGTCGCTCAACTACCTGCTCTCGTCGCACGTGTGGCGGCAGGACCACAACGGCTTCTCGCACCAGGACCCCGGGTTCCTCAACGTGGTCGTGAACAAGCAGGCCGCGGTCGTGCGGGTCTACCTGCCGCCCGACGCGAACACGCTGCTCGCGGTCGCCCGGCACGTGTTCGACACGCAGAACCGTGTCAACGTCGTCGTCGCGGGCAAGCAGCCGCACCCGCAGTGGCTCACTGCCGAGGAGGCCGAGGCGCACGTCACGGCCGGGCTCGGCGTGTGGGCGTGGGCGGGCTCGGAGCCCGGTTTCGACGCGGTCGACCCCGCGGCATCCGTGCCCGACGTGGTGCTCGCGTGCGCGGGCGACGTGCCGACCCTCGAGACGATCGCGGCCGCCCAGCTGCTGCGCGACCGCCTGCCCGGGCTCGCCGTGCGCGTGGTGAACGTCGTCGACCTCATGCGCCTGCAGGACCCGTCGCACCATCCGCACGGTCTGCCCGACCGGGAGTTCGACGCGATCTTCACGCGGGCCTCACCCGTGATCTTCGCGTTCCACGGGTACCCGTCGCTCATCCACCAGCTCGCCTACCGCCGCACCAACCACAAGAACCTGCACGTGCGCGGCTTCATCGAGCGGGGCACCACGACGACGCCGTTCGACATGGTGCACCTGAACGACCTCGACCGGTACCGGCTCGCGCTCGACGCGGTGCGCCGGGTGCCCGGCCTCGCGGGCGAGCCCGGGATCGCCGAGATCGCGGACGAGTGGCACGCCGCGCGGGCGGTCGCGCGCGACCACGCATACGAGCATGGCGAGGATCCCGAGTGGATCACGGGGTGGGAGTTCTCCGCAGGTTGAGTAGGAGTACCGCCGCCGAATGTTCCCGTTCCCGCGCGGTGTCGCCGCCCGAATGGTCGCACGCGGTACGAACGGAAACACTGGGTGCTGAGCATCACCAGCGGGCGTGCACCTGCGCGCGGATCTCGCGGTCGTACAGGTCGCGAACGGATGCCGCGAATCCGTCGGGCAGCTCGAGCGAGCCCGCCGCCGCGTTCGCGCGCGCCTGCTCGGGGCTGCGCGCGCCCGGGATCACCGAGCTCACGCCCGGCTGCGCGGCGATCCACGCGAGGGCGACCTGAGCCGGCGTCGCGTCGGGCGCGGCGGCGCGGGCGAGCTCGGAGAATTCGGCGGCGGCGCGCACGCCCGTCTCGTAGTCGACGCCCGAGAACGTCTCGCCCACGTCGAACGACTCCCCGTGCCGGTTGAAGCTGCGGTGGTCGTTCACGGCGAACTGCGTGTCGAGCGTGTACCGCCCCGAGAGCAGGCCGCTCGCGAGCGGCACGCGGGCGATGATGCCGACCCCGGCGGCGCGGGCCGCGGGCAGCACCTCGGCGAGCGGCTTCAGGCGGAACGCGTTGAGGATGATCTGCACGCTCGCGACGCTCGGCCGGGCGATCGCCGTGAGCGCCTCGTCGACCTTCTCGACGCTGACCCCGTAAGCCGCGATCGCGCCCTCGTCGACGAGCGTGTCGAGTGCGTCGTACACGCGGTCGTCGGAGTAGACCGACGTCGGCGGGCAGTGCAGCTGCACGAGGTCGAGCGTGTCGACGCCGAGGTTCGCCCGCGACCGGTCGGTCCACGCGCGGAAGTGCTCCAGCGAGTAGTTCTCGTGCTCCTGCGGCATCCGTCGGCCCATCTTCGTGGCCACGGTCACCCCCGAGCCGGGGTGCTCGCGCAGCCACCTTCCGATGAGCGACTCGCTGCGACCGTCGCCGTAGACGTCGGCGGTGTCGAAGAACGTGACGCCGGCGCCGTTGGCGGCATCGAGCACGGCGAGCGCGTCGGCTTCGTCGACGTCGCCCCAGTCGGCGCCGAGCTGCCAGGTGCCGAGTCCGATGACCGAGACGGTGCGGCCGGTGCGGCCGAGGGCGCGGGTCTGCATGGATTCGAGCCTAGCCCGCGTGGATCGGCACGGCGCGACCGCTCACCACGATGCCGCCGCGCTCGGGGATGTCCACCACGAGCTCGCTCGGCCGGCCGACGTGACGGCCCTGCTCGATCAGGACCCGGGCCGGCGGCGTCACGGCGCCGAGCGCGCGCAGGTACGCCCCGGTGGCGGCGGCCGCGGCGCCCGTCGCAGGGTCCTCGGTGATGCGCCCGACCGGGAAGGGATTGCGTGCCTCGAACCGCAGGCCGCCGTCCGCGGCATCCGGAAGCCGGTGCAGCACGATGATCGTCGCGGACCAGCCCTGGGCATCCATGAGCGCGCGAGCGGCCGCCGGGTCGAAGGCGAAGCCGTCGAAGACGTCGGCATCGCGGAGCACGAGCACGGGGTGCCGGTTGCCGGCGTACGCGAGGAGTGGCGGGTGGCGTCCGTCGAGGTCGGCGCGAGTGATGCCGAAGAGGTCGAGCAGCGACTCGAGCACGTCGTCGGGCAGCGGCGCGGTCTCGGGCTCGACGCTCGTGAACGCGGCCCGCACCGCGCCGTCGGCCTCGCTCGTCTCGATCGCGACCTCGCCGACGGGCGTGGCGAACCGGATCGTGCCGTGCCCCTCGCGCTCGGCGATCGCGACAGCGGTGGCCACGGTGGCGTGCCCGCAGAACGGTACCTGGGCGATGGGGGAGAAGTAGCGCACGACCCGGGCGCCGTCCGACTCCCCGGTGATGAACGCCGTTTCGGCGTAGTCGACCTCGGCGGCGATGCGCTGCATGTCGGCCTCGTCGAGCGCTGAGGCGTCGAGCACCACTCCTGCGGGATTGCCGCCCTCGGGGTCGTCGGCGAATGCGGTGTAGCGGAGGATCTCGGGAGCGTCGGTCATCCCATCATGATGCCCTGATCGGCGAGTACCGTGTCGCCGACCACGCGTCACCCACCGCGCTCGCCTTCGTGTCGCGCCATCCGGCCGCGCGCAGCACCGCACGGACGGCGTTGTCGCCGGGCGCCGTCGACTCGCGGCCCTTGCCGTGCACGATCCAGACGTGCGTTGCGATGCCGCACTCCCGGAACCACACGGGCAGCATCCCGAGTTCGCCGTCGTCGCGGACGACCACGACGATCAACTCGGCCTCCCACGGCGCCGCACGTGGGGCATCCGCCAGCGCATCCTCGAGCTCGGGCACGGGCAGCTCGCCGCGCACGGCAACGGTCGTGCCGTGCGTGACGCCGAGCTTCTCGGTGAGCGACGGCGGCGGCGTGGTGAGCGCGTCGGCCCACGCGGACGCCGCTGGGCCGAGCCGGAACCGATACGTGTCCCCATCGGCCTCGAACGACACGATCCCGTCGGCCGCCTGCACCTGCGACCACGCGTTGCGCGGCACGCGCGCGCGTCGTTCACCCGATATATGCAACCCCGCCGACTCCAGATGCAGCGTCACCGCGGCACCCCCGTGCTCGCCGATCCAGGTTGCCTTCGCCTGCCTCCCCATACTTCAAACCCCCCGCATCATGATCGTCGCCCTCGCGGCATGATGCAATGCCCCCAAGGGGTGTCATGGGGGCATTGCAGGCAAGGAGCGGCTCAGGCCTCCTGCTCGGCCCCGAATCGACCGCGGGCCTCGACGGGGATGAGCGGATGCTCCGCCCGCGCCCTGATCTGCTGCACCGCCCACGAGTTGCCGTCGGGGTCGGCGAAGCCGAAGAACCTGCCGCCGTCGCGCGGGTCGATCACCTGGATCCCGCTGCATTCGACGCCACGTTCGAGCAGTTCGGCACGCGCCGCCTCGGCGTCGGCGACGACCAGCTGCACGCCCTTCAGCGACCCGGGCGCCATCTCGTGCTGGGCGGGAAGGGTGCCCATGACGATCGAGCAGCCCGACCCGCACGGGGTGAGCTGCGCGAAGTGCATGTCGCCCATGGCGGTGTCGTGGTCGAGCTCGAACCCCACGCGATCGCGGTAGAACTCGATGGCGCGATCCAGGTCGCTGACCGGGACGATGACGACCTCGAGGGTCCAGTCCATGATGTGCTCCTTCTTCGCAGCTCGGGGCTCAGGCACCGAGCAGCTGCTCGAGTCGCTGGTAGCCCTCGCGGACGCCGAGCTCCATGTTGCTCTGGATCATGCCGTCGCGCGCCTCGAGGCTCGGATACACGGAGTGCGCCCGGAGGCGCGTGCGCCCGTCGCCGAGGTCGTCGAACGTCAGCGACTCGACGCTCACGACATCGGGGAAACCCTCGAACTCGAAGGTCTGGATCACCAGCTCGTTCTCGCGCACCGTGTGGAACGTGCCGTTGAACGCGTACGCCTCGCCCTCGGGGTTGGTGTGCAGGTACCGGTAGTCGCCGTGGCTGACGAAGTCCCAGCGGTCGACGGCCATCTCGTAGCCGTTCGGCCCCAGCCACCGCTTCACGAGCTCTGGGTCGCGGTGCGCATTGAACACGGCGGCCACGGGCGCGTCGAACTCGCGCTCGATCTCGATGAAGGGCAGGCCCTCGGGCGCGCTGATGGTGACGGGGTTGCTTGTGGTGGTCATTGTCCTGTCTTTTCCTGTATCGGACCGGTGTCGGCACCGGTTCCGGGTTGGCTATCGGATGCTGCGGCGTGCGTGCCGCGGTCGGTTGCGAGCAGCGCGTCCAACGCGCGGAACTGCTGCTCGTGGATCAGCCGGTAGCGGTCGATCCACGCGGTGAGGGCCTCGAGCTGCGCGGCATCCAGGTGCACCGGACGTCGTTGCGCGTCGCGGCTGCGAGTCACGAGGCCGGCCTGCTCGAGCACCTGGATGTGCTTCGAGACGGCCTGCTTGGTGATCTGGAACGGCTCGGCGAGCTCGTTGACCGTGGCCGACCCCCGGCTCAGGCGGGCGATGATGCCCCGTCGCACCGGATCGGCGAGGGCCATGAAGGCGCGGTCGAGACGGTCGTCGGCGCTCGGGTCCACGATCATCACCTGCCTCCTCCTCGTTCTCAATCGATCGCTTGATCAACCAATTGATTGATAAAGGGTACGACGCCTGAACCTCATCGTCAAGTGGGTGCTTCAGGGGACTCGTGGAGCCGTGGCATCCGGAACAGAATCGGGCGGAGGAACGAAGACCGCGACCTGGAGGCGACGATGCCCGTCACGCTCAACCCGTACCTGAACTTCCGTGACAACGCCCGCGAGGCGTTGGAGTTCTACCACGACGTGCTCGGCGGTGAACTCACCATCTCGACGTTCGCCGACTCCCAGGCGGCCCGGGATCCAGCCGAGAACGACCTCGTCATGCACGGCCAGATCGACGGCGCGGGCGACGACGATGCGACGCTTCGCGGCTACAGGGACAGGCTCACCGAGGG
Organism: Agromyces bauzanensis; assembly: GCF_014645655.1. GTDB lineage: Bacteria > Actinomycetota > Actinomycetes > Actinomycetales > Microbacteriaceae > Agromyces > Agromyces bauzanensis. Next base: position 71,162 of record NZ_BMMD01000015.1, read on the forward strand.
CCGGAAATGCGCGAACGGATGCCGCGCCGCGCCTCACTGTGAGGCGCCGGCTGCGGCATCCGCTCGTCGACCGGCCCTTCGACGAACTCAGGGACCGGTGGGGGTGCGAGAACTACGCGATGACGCGGATGTTCTCGGCCTGCAGGCCCTTCGGGCCGCGGGCGGTCTCGAATTCGACCTTCTGGTTCTCCTCGAGTGAGCGGTATCCGCCCGACGCGATCGCGCTGAAGTGCGCGAAGACGTCGGCGGTGCCGTCATCCGGGGCGATGAAGCCGAAGCCCTTGTCGGCGTTGAACCACTTGACGGTTCCGGTTGCCATATTCTTTTCCTTCTGTAAAGCCGAGCCGCTCTGCGGCTGCGACGTGCACGACTCGGGGCCGTGCTGGGTTCCGACGGCGACGTCCGCCGCCGGAAGTGCGTGGTCGATCAGACCCGACGGAACTGATTCACCATCGGGCAGTCGAACGGGTCGCGCGCGGCGAGGCCGACGCGGTTCAGGTAACGGACGACGATGGCATAGGACTGCAGCACCGTCGTCTCGGTGTAGGGCACGTCGAGCGTGCGGCAGTACTCGCGCACGACCTCGCGGGTCTTCGCGAGGTGCGGACGCGGCATGTTCGGGAAGAGGTGGTGCTCGACCTGATAGTTGAGTCCACCGAAGAGCGCACTCGCCCACCAGCCGCCCGAGATGTTGCGCGAGGTCAGCACCTGCTTCGAGAAGAAGTCGAGCTTCGCGTCCTTCGGGATGATCGGCATGCCCTTGTGGTTGGGTGCGAACGAGGCGCCCATGTAGATGCCGAACACCGCGAGCTGCACGCCGATGAAGGCGAACGCCATGCCGAGCGGGAGGAACGTGAAGATCGCCCCGAAATAGATCGCGAACCGCGCGGCCATGAGGCCGAGCTCGATCCAGCGACCCTTGACTGGTCCCCGCGCGAAGAGCGTGCGGAGCGAGGTGACGTGCAGGTTGATGCCCTCGAGCGTCAGCATCGGGAAGAACAGCCAGCCCTGCCTGCGCGTGACGAACGCCATGACACCGCGCTGCTTCGCCGCCGACTCCTCCGTGAAGGAGATCGTGTCGAAGTCGATGTCGGGGTCCTTGCCGAGCTTGTTCGGGTTGGCGTGGTGGCGCGTGTGCTTCGTCATCCACCAGGCGTAGCTGATGCCGACCACGCCGGCCGCGAGGAAGCGCCCGACCCGGTCGTTCGCGGGACCCGATTCGAGCACCGCACGGTGCGAGGCCTCATGGGCGAGGAAGGCGAACTGCGTGAAGATCAGGCCCAGTGCACCCGCGATGAGGAGCTGGAACCACGAGTCGCCGAGCAGGATGAACCCCGTGATCGCGCCGCCGAGCGCGAGCGTGAGCAGCGAGACGAGCGCGAGGTAGAACCACCGCGCGCGGTTCAGGAGGCCGGATTCGCGAGCGACCCGGGAAAGTGCCGTATAGCTCCGTGTGATGTCCATGGAGCCGGTGCGGGGCTTCGTGACCCGGATCGCACCGAGGGTTTCGGTGTGAGAGATGTGTTCGTCCCAGCTGGTCGTCGACTTCACAGCCGGGGATTCGCGGGTAGACCACCCGCTGCAGATATCCCGAGTCTAGGGTCTTTGAATGAGAAGGGGCTGTGAGGCTCGCGGATTCGTCCGGTTCACCGTGCGGCGTCGGCCGCGGTGCGGAGCTCCTCGACGGACGTCCCGTGCCGGCCATGGCAGGAGCGTAGGAGCCGCGGCCGCGCCGGCGAGGGAGTTGCGGTGAATCGGCGCGCCGGGCCGCAACCGGGCGGCTGCCCGGGCTCGGCCCAGCCGGCACGGGCCGTTCGAGTCGGGACATCCGGTGCAGACTGGACCCATGCGCATCATCGTCACCGGGGGAACCGGCAAGCTCGGCCGCACCGTCGTCCGCACGCTCCGGGAGGAGGGGCACAAGGTCTGGAACCTCGACCTGCACGGCAGGCGCGGCGGGTTCATCCGCGTCGAGATGACCGACTACGGGCAGGTGATCGACGCCATCGCGGGCGTCGATGACCGCCACTCGGGGGTCGACGCGATCGTGCACCTCGCGGCCATCCCCGCGCCGGGGCTCGAGAGCGACGTGGCAACCTTCCACAACAACATGCTCGCGACCTACAACGTCTTCCAGGCCGCGCGGCGCCTCGGGATCCGGCGCATCGTGTACGCCTCGAGCGAGACCGTGCTCGGCCTGCCCTTCGACACCCCGCCGCCCTACCTCCCGGTCGACGAGGAGTACCCGGCCCGCCCCGAGAGCACGTACTCGCTCGTGAAGCACCTCGAGGAGCAGCTGGCGATCGAGCTCGTGCGCTGGGATCCCGCGCTGTCGATCACGGCGCTGCGGTTCTCGAACGTGATGGACCCCGAGGACTACGACGCGTTCCCGTCGTTCGACGCTGACGCGACGCTGCGCAAGTGGAACCTGTGGGGCTACATCGACGCGCGCGACGGCGCGCAGGCCGTGAGCCGCGCGCTCGCCACGGCCCAGCCCGGCTTCGAGCGGTTCATCATCGCCGCGGCCGACAATGTGATGAGTCGCCCGAACTCCGAGCTCGTCGCCGAGGTGTTCCCGGATGTCCCGGTGCGCGGCGAACTCGGCGTCAACGACACGCTCCTCTCCATTGAGAAGGCTCGCCGCCTGCTCGGCTACGAGCCGCGGCACTCGTGGCGCGACTCCATCGTGGGTTGAGCGCAGACGACGAACGCCGTCGCAGCCCGTGAGTGGCGACGGCGTTCGTCGTGTTGCGACCTAGAGGGCGCGGATGTTCTCCGCCTGCAGGCCCTTGGGGCCCTGCGCGACCTCGAACTCGACCTTCTGTCCCTCATCGAGCGAACGGTAGCCGCTGCCCGTGATGGCGCTGAAGTGCGCGAAGACGTCGGCCGAGCCGTCGTCGGGGGCGATGAAGCCGAAGCCCTTTTCGGCGTTGAACCACTTGACGGTTCCGGTTGCCATACTGCTGTCCTTCTGTCGTGCGGGCCGCGTTCGCTGCCCGATGCGATCGAGTCGATCGCGGCCCCGACGGCCCGGTGCCGCCGAAGCGAGGGGCGAGAGGCGGGTGTGCGCTCAGGCATCCGCCGTCTCGTATCGGGTCATGCCACGCGGATCGGTCCGCCTCCGGGCAATCAGGTGGAGGCACGGGCGAGTGCCCGCTAGATGGAGGAATCGTTGAAGGCCACCATAGCGGCTTCCACCCCGCTGCACACCGTTCGCGACCGGATCGTGACCGCGCGTGACGCGCGGGATCTGTCCCTCGGAGGGGGGACATGCGGCACGATGCCAGCCGACTCGAAGCAAACCGGGGCAGAATCGTGGGATGAACCGCCGCCCCCTGCGATTCTTCGCCCTCGCCTACTCCGTCGCCCTGCTGTGGGTGACCGTCGGGCCCGCGCCGTGGCGTGGCCGCGGCAACCAGTTCGACGGCGGCATCCTGAACCCCGACGCGTGGACCGCGACCGTCACCTGGACGACGGGCTACCTCGCCGAGATGGCGTTCAACGTGGCGATGTTCGTGCCGGTGGGCGTCTTCGCCGCGCTCCTCATTCCGCGCCGCCGCTGGCCGCTGGCCGTCGTCGCCGGATTCGCCTTCACGGCGCTCATCGAGCTCATCCAAGTGTCCTCGTCCGATCGCATCTCCGACCCGCGCGACCTGGTCATGAACGCGAGCGGCGCGGTGTTCGGCGTGCTGCTCGTGCTCGTCGCGCGCAGCCTTCGGCGGGCAGCGGCGGTCGCGTCGCCACTGCCGAGCACGACGGATGCCACGACCGGGCGTCGCACGCCCGCGCACGCCGAGCTCGGCGAGTCGGGCGAGCCCGGCGAACCCGGCGAACCCGACGGCGCGGTCGTGGGCGCGAGCGCCTCCTCGCGCACGGTCGATCACACGGCCGCCTGAACCGCACGTCCGGCCGACCGCCGCTACAGTGTTCGGGTGACCTCCCCCGCCGCGCCCTCCGCTCGGGCACGGCTCCCCTGGGTGCGCCTCGCGCTCGTCGGTGCGGCAGGGGGGCTGTTGTCGGGGGCCTTCGGCGTCGGCGGCGGCATCCTCATGGTGCCGCTCCTCGTGACCTTCGCCGGCATGAACCAGCGCCGGGCCTCGGCGACGTCGCTCGCGGCGATCGTGCCGGCCGCCGTCGCCGGATCCATCACCTACCTCCTCAACGGCCAGGTCGACCTGATCGCCACGCTGTTCGTCGCGATCGGCGGCATCGCCGGGTCGTGGGTCGGGTCGTGGCTGCTCCGGCGCCTGTCGCTCGGCTGGCTGCGCTGGCTGTTCATCGGCCTGCTCGTCGCCGTCGCGGTGCGCCTGCTGCTGGTGACGCCGGTGCGCACCGATCGCCTGCTCGAGTTCGATGTGGTCACGGTCGTGGCCATGCTCGCGCTCGGCGTGGCCATCGGGATCGCGTCGGGACTGTTCGGGATCGGCGGGGGTGTCATCATGGTGCCCGCGTTCATCGCGTTGTTCGGCATGAGCGATCTCGTGGCCAAGGGCACCTCCCTGGCCGTCATGATCCCGACCGCGGTCAGCGGCACGGTCGCGAACGCACGTGCCGGCCTCGTCGACCTGCGGACCGCCCTCGTCGTGGGCGTTGCGGCCACGGCGGCGTCGTTCGGCGGGGTCGCGATCGCGTTCCTGCTGTCGCCCGAATGGTCGGTGCGGCTGTTCGCGGCGCTCATCGTCATCGCCGCGGTGCAGCTGACCATCCGCGCGATCACGCTCGGCAAGCGGGAGCGGCCACGTGACGTGTGAGCCCGATCGCCGCGCCGGCTGGTACGACGACCCGTCGACGGAGCTCAGGGACCACGAGTCGGATGCCGCGTGGCTGCGCTACTGGGACGGCACGAAGTGGAGCCCCCACATCGTGCCGAAGCCGACGATCGCCGAAGTCGAGACGGGTTCCCGGCTCCATGTGAGCGCACTGGTCGACGAGGCCCCCGGGCACACCGTGCGCCTGCGTTCGCCAGACGAGTACACGATGGTGCCGCTGCCGCCCGAGCATGACGGCGCCGCGGCATCCGCCTGCTGGATCGACCGCGCGGTCGGGAGCGTGTGGCGGGCGCCTCGTGTCGGCCGTCACGGATAGCATCCGGGCATGCGATTCCGGTTCACCGCACTGGTCGGATGCCGCATCACGAATGTCGCGTCACGATTGTCGCATCACGATCATTCGCGTCACGATCAGAGGTCGTCGCCGCCGCTCAGCCCGAGCACCGGGCGCACCTCGATGAGGCCGAACTGCTCCTCGGGGAACCGGGCCGCGATCCCGACGGCGCGCGCCTCGTTCTCGCAGTCGACGAGGTAGAAGCCGGCAAGCAGCTCCTTGGTCTCGGCGAACAGCTCCTTGGTCTCGGCTAACGGCCCGTCGCTCGCGACGGCGCCCTCGTCGGTCGTCGTCACGCGCTTGGCGAGCGAGGCGTGGGCGAGGCGTGGGCGAGGGCCTCGCCCCGCGACGAACTTCCCGCTCGAGGCGAGCTCCTCGCTGATGCCCTGGTAGTACGCGTACCCCTCTGCCTGCTCTTCGGGACTGAACCCCTCCCACACGGCGCGTGACTCCGGGTTGCTGTAGAACTGGATGAGGTACTTCATCGCTGATCGCTCCTTCGTGGTGTCGTCTCCATCGGCAGGCCGGACCGCGCTCCCATCAGTATGTCGAGGCCGACTGCCGATTCTCGATGTCGACGGCGACACCCGTGCTCATGGGTTCGCAATCTCTCGACGCACGGGCTTGACAGAGTGGCCTCCCCTCGCCGAACCTTCGATTGCGGATATCACGCGACGAGAGGGGGCGTGATGACAACCTTCGGCGTCGAAGAGGAGTTCCAGTTCCTGGATCCCGAGACGTTGCGTCCTGCGGATGTCGCAGCGTACGTGTTCGATTCGCTGTCGAACTCCCCCGAATGGCGTGACGTGACGCACAAGGAGTTCCTCGCGTCGCAGGTGGAGCATGCCTCTGTCGTGTTCACGGACCTCGAGGAGTCCCGAGCGGCGCTCGTGGGATTCCGGCGGTTCGTGGCCGATCGCGCGGCCGAGCTGGGCGTGGTCGCGGCGAGCACGGGCACGCCGCCCGACACCACTCCGTTCCCGTCGATCACGAACGTCGAGCGGTACCACCGGATCGTGCGCGACATGGCGGGCGTCATCGCCGACCACCAGCTGAGCGGCTTGCACGTGCACGTCGGCATTCCCGACCGCGAGGCCGGCGTGGTCGCGCTGAACGCGGCGCGCCCGTGGATGCCGCTGCTCACCGCCATCTCGTCGAACTCGCCGCTGTGGCGCGGGCATGACACGGGGTACGACAGCTGGCGCACGATCCTGCTGCGCCGCTGGACCACCTCGGGCTGCCCTCCGGCGTTCGTCGATGCCGCCGACTACGAGCGCCGCATCACGCGACTGCTCGGCATCGGCGGCACGAAGGACCTCGGGCTCATCTCGTGGGACCTGCGCCTGTCGGAGCACCTGCCGACGATCGAGTTCCGCATGGGCGACGCACAGCTGGACGCGGACACGACGCTGCTCGTCACGGCACTCGTACGGGCACTCGTCACGCACGCCCTCGCCGAGCCCGAGGCGATGGATGCCGCGGCCGACGCGTCGGCGGAGGTGCCGCCCGAACTCCTCTCTGCCGCGCTACTGCACTCCGCCCACTTCGGGATGCGTCAGGACGTGTTCGATCCGGCGTCCGGCGGCCTTGCGCCCGCCGGCGAAACCCTCACCCGGTTCGTGCGGACCCTCGAGCGCGAGCTCACCGGGGCCGGCGACCTCGGCGCGGTGTCAGACGCGGTGGCGCGGATGCTACGGGAGGGCACGGGCGCCGAACGGCAGCGCACGGCGTTCTCGCGGGGCGGCATGGCCGGTGTGCGCCGGCTCATGGAGTCGACGGTGGTCGCCGACCACCCACGCCACGGGGAGCCGACCGCGTCGGGCCGGTAGGTGGGGGGGCGGCACTCGTCGCCCATCCACGCTCCGGCACGTGCGCGGGCGCGGGCGCGCCTCGCTGGCGCCCGGCGCCGGCGCGTCGAGTGGCTCCGTTCGCACCGAGCGTTTCCGTTCCCGCCGAGTGTTTCCGTTCCCGCGGAGACATCCGGTGGGAACGGAAACACCCGGCGCTCAGCAGGGCCGCGCCGTCAGTCGAACAGGTGCTCCAGCGCCTTGTCCATCCAAGCGGCCTGCATCGCGGCATCCGTCATGCCCTCGAAGCCGAAACCGGTCAGGAGCGAACCTGGGGTGGCCACCACTGCAGCCTCGGGGAAGCCCGCCGCCGTCGTGACGATGCAGTTGTTCGGGTTCTGCGCGCAGTCGGCTCCGTTGAAGCCCCAGTCGATGCCGGTGAACGGGGTGTCGGTCGGTGCCGAGGACGTCGAGGATGCTGCCGTCCTCCGCGGTGCCGGCGTCGTCGACCGTGAGGTACGCGCCGAGCCAGTACTGCAGGGTGTCGTTGGTGAAGTCACCCGATCCGCCGAGAGCACGGCACCGGACCAGCACGGCCGGGTCGGCGCGGCACTCCGCGTTCTCCGCCTTCGCCGCCGCCTTCGAACCGGACCTCGACGCTGTCGCCCAGGCTGGTGCCCGTGACGAAGCCGCTCATGATCGCGTAGTGCACGCCGGTCTGGCCGCCGTAACGGTCGCCGCCGGTCCACTCCTCGGTCGAGGCGCTCGCGGGGTCGGCGCCGTGGACGGAGTACTTCAGCGTCACCTCGCCGAGGCTCCTGCGGTTGTCCTTCGCGAGCTGGTGCAGCTCGTCAGGGGATGCCGCCGGCCTCGTCCCACGAGCGCCACACCTCGTAGCCCGACTCCGCCTGCTCCGCAGCCAGTTGCCGAGAGGACTTGCCGTCCTTGTACTTTTCACCTTCACGTCGACACCGCGGTCGCGGAGGCTCTTCGCCTCCTCATCGGTGAGCACGACGTCGACGCTCACGCCGGATTCGGTGTATCCGCTGTCGGAGACGTCGAACCCCGATGCAGCGAGGTCGGCCGCCTCACCGGCACTCACTTCCGCCGTGCACACGTCGAGCACGTTGTCGTTGTCGACGGCGCTCGCGCCGATCGGGCCCAACATCGAGAACGCCACGGCCGAGCCTGGCGACACGGACGAAGGTGTTGCGAGTGGAGCGAGTCGAGCAGTTGCCGGCCATGAGGACTCCCATTCGGTCCGTTCCCCGGCACAGCACATGAGTGACGTCATCGTCGTGTGATCCCCATGTTCGCCACATCGCTGGTGTTCCCTGCTGATCCTAGGGGTTAGCGTGCCCCTCCCCAGTGTCGCGTCTCAAGGCTCAGCTCGTGCTCATGCTCATGCTCGTGCTCGTGGCCGTGCTCGTGTGCTGGCGCTGGCGCTGGCGCTCCAGCGCTCAGCAGCCGGGCCCGGCGGGGTTCGCGTTGCAGTCGCCCTGCGTGAGGACGGTGTCGAACTCGCCGACCAGCACGCGCAGCGGATCGCCCGCGACGGAGAGCGTGCCCGCGATGGCGCGCCACGGCGATCCGGCAAACCGGTACTCGGCGCGCAACACGACCGCGAGTTCGACCGTGTACACGCCCGACGCCGCGTAGACGTGGCTCGTGGTCGTCTCGCTGAACTCGCGCTGCCCGAGCGAGGCCCACGTCGCGCCGGGCGTCGAGGTCTCGACGACGGCCCCGTCGCTGTGCGTCCACCGGTAGCCGACCGGCGTGAACCGCACGTCGGCGGGCTGCCCGAGCAGCGTTCCGGCCACGACCTCGACGGATGCGCCGGCCACGAAGTTCGCTGGCAGCCCCTCGATCGCCCAGCCGCCGGGTTCCATCCCGTTGCCGGGTGTCGCCGGCCGAAAGGACGCGATGTCCCGCAGCGTCACGACGACCGGTGCGACGGGCTCGTCGGGCGGGGCGGCGGGGTCGCCGGCGCAGAGGCTCGGGTTGGTGGGGCTGCAATCGTCTGATGGGGGTGGCGTGGACGCAGGCTCTTGTTCTGCATCAGATCTTTCTGGACCTAGATGACTGGGCGGGTCATTCGCGTCATCTGAGTTGTCGTCCCTTATTAGGCCCTCGAGGACCGCCTGTCCCCCATCGACTGAACTGTCGATCTCGGGAGGGCAGCCGATGTACCCGACTGCCGGGCTACACGCACTAGCGGGCGACGCCTCTAGGACCACGGCCGCGACCAACCCGATGAACGCGCCCGTCGCTAGCAGAAATCTTCGCCGGACCATAGTTCGACTCCGTCGACCAGAAACCTCGCCCCGTCGCCTGCCACCAAAGTTGCGATCAAGGGGGTCCGCGAGGCGCGATCCAGTGGCGTGACATCTGCGCCTGATGCATCACGCACACGCACATCGCCGACATCTCGGCATACGTAGATGACGACTTCTGACCCGGCCGCGGTCGTTTGTTGCTGAACCAATGAGAAGGAGTCAAGCGCCGTCTGCCCCTCGGCCCGAATACCGAGGGCGCGATACTGGGCGAACTCATCCAGCAGCTGGACCGTATAGGTCGGCGTTGCCACCGCCTCGATCCTCTCGGCGTCATTCCCCGATTCTGACGCGATGAGTGCTGAGACTTCTTCAAAAGACCGGTATGCCGCCTCAGCCGCGGCCAGCGCCTCCTCGTCTGACGCGAAGACGGGCTCGGCGGACACCGAAGGCGACGGTGACGGCGTGTTCGCGGGTGCGCCGACGCATCCGCTCAGCACGAGCGTGAGAACGCCGGCCGCGGTGATCGCAGCGCCATGACGGCGCATCACGAATCGACGGGGGCGGGGGCTCGGCATGGCGATGAGCATAGGCGAGCGGCACTACGGAAACGGCCGTTATCCACAGCCCGAGACGTAGCCCGCTACCGCATGAGGTCGCGGATCAACTCTCCCCATTCGAAGCCGCATTCGCGGCAGTCGAACAGCGGATCCTCAGCCTCGAAGAAGACGGTGGCGTCATCCATCGAGTCGATGGCGGCCCGCGTCGAAGACGTGTAGACGACCGCACGCACAGCGGTCGACCCGCAGCGGGGGCACGGCTCGTCGAGCACGTTTTGCTCGACAGTGGTCTGCACCTGGTTCGTCGCCATGCTGCCCACGGTACGCCCGACAGCGGTCATCCCCGGTGTCACACGCGGTATCGTCGCGGATCGCGCCGAGCGACCGTTTCCTGCACGAGGGCGCGCCACCCCGGCACCCCGCCACCCCGGCACCCCGCCACCCCGCCACCCCGCCACCCCGCCACCGCGTTGCGAAACGAGAGAGTCGGTTCGAGGTCGGCACGGATCTCCGAGATCGTGATCTCGTCGCAATCAAAGGCCCCCGAACGAGTGCCGCAGCCATAGGCTCGGACCGTGAACAGTGTCGTACCCGGCTCCTCGGCGGGCGCCACCGACGCCGACCGCTGGGTGCTCGGGGTGGACGTCGGCGGCACGGGCTCACGCGCGGCGCTAGAGCCACTCGAACCGCTCGCTCCACCGCCCGGCGGCGACCCGGGCCCCGGCGGCGGCGACCACGACGCCGCAACCGCGGGCCGGCGCGTGCTCGAGGGCGGGCGCGCGGTCGTAGCCCCCTGCGGGTCCACGCCCGAGGTGGCGGCCGAGCTCATCGAGGCGGCCCACGCCGAGTGGCCGGATGCCACGATCGTCGCGATCGGCATCGGCGCCACCGGTCTCGCCTCGCTCGTGACCTCCCCGGGCACCGCACTCGGTCGACTCGGCCGCGCTGCGGGCGGCGGCACACCGCTCGCCCTCACGATCGACGCCGTCGCCGCGCACCTCGGCGCCCTCGGCGGCCGGGCCGGAGCCGTCGTCTCCGTCGACACGGCCGCGATCGCAATCGGCACCGACCTTCGCTCGCACTGGCGCCGGGTCGGCGGTTGGGGGCACCTCTGGGACGACCGCGGCTCGGCCGCCTGGATCGGCATCGAGGCGCTCAAGGCCGCCATCCAGACGCACGACCGCGTGACCGACGACGCGCAGGCGCTGCTGTCGGCCGCCGTCGACCGGTTCGGCCCCGCGCACGAGTGGCCGGCGCACCTCCTCACCCGTGAAGACCGGGCCGGGCTGCTCGCGGGGTTCGCAACGGATGTCGCACAGCTCGCGGCATCCGGCGACCACCTCGCCACCGACATCATGGGCCGGGCGGGCTCGGCCGTCGCGGCCACGCTCGCGGCAGCCCTCGACCCCGACCTGCCGCAGCTCGCCTCGGGCGTCGGCGGCGTGTTCGCCGCGGACGGCGCGTTCACGGCGTCGTTCGAGCAGGAGTTCGCGCGGCTCGCGCCCAGCGCCGAGCTCATCGCACCCGCGGGCACACCCCTCGACGGGGCCGTTCGGCTGGCGCGACTCGTGGCGGCGGGCGACGTGCCGGCGGGGCATCCGCCGTTCCTCTGGATCTCGCGTGGCTGAGACGAGCGCCGGCCTGCTGCTCTATCGGCGGATGCCTCGGCTCGAGGTGTTCCTCGGTCACATGGGCGGCCCGTTCTGGCGGGGCAGGGATGCCGCCGCGTGGTCGATCCCGAAGGGCACGTACACCGACGAGGAGCCGCTCGCTGCCGCGCTGCGCGAGTTCTCCGAGGAGGTCGGTCGCCCGGCGCCCGACGTCGAGTACCGGGAGCTCGGCGCGTTCCGGTACGCGTCGGGCAAGCGCGTGTGGGTGTTCGCGGGCGAGAGCGACTTCGACGCGAGCGACATCCGGAGCAACGTGTTCGAACTGGAGTGGCCGCCGAGGTCGGGGCGGCGGCAGTCGTTTCCCGAGCTCGACGCGGCCGGATGGTTCGCGCTCGACGATGCACGCGAGCGGCTCGTGAAGGGCCAGCGGCCGGCGCTCGACGCGCTCGAGCGGCTCGTCGGGGGCTGAGGTCCCGCGAGGACGGCGCCGCCTCCGGCCGGGTCGGGGTGGGAAGGCGGCAGCGGCCGCCGCGGGCACCCGCTCAGGCGCGGGCGAGGATCGCGGCCGTGTCGGCGCCGGGCGGGACCGTGCCGTAGAGCATCCCGCCGCCGCCCTCGAGGCGCGTGCGCACGAACGCGTCGGCGACCGCGCCGGGCGAGTGCTCGATGAGGAGCGCCGCCTGCAGCACGAGCGCGAGCCGCTCGGTGAGCTCCCTGGCCCGGGATGCCGCGGCCGCGGCATCCCTCGACACCTCGTGTACGACCGACCGCGCCTCGGCGAGCGCGAGGTCGAAGCCCGCGTGCCCGCCGCCGGCCACCCCGACGAAGTCGAAGAACGCCTCGAACGCCTCGGGCTCGCGGGCCAGCACGCGCAGCACGTCGAGCGCGATGACATTGCCCGACCCCTCCCAGATGGCGAGCAGCGGCTGCTCGCGGTACCGCCGCGCGAGCGGGAACGCCTCGGTGTAGCCGTTGCCGCCGAGGCACTCGAGCGCCTCGTACGCGTGTCCGGGCCCGCGCTTGCACACCCAGTACTTCGAGACCGCCGTGGCGAGGCGCCGGAACGCGACCTCGGCGCCCGAGGCGTCGTCGTCGTACGCCCGGGCGAGCCGCATGGCCGTGAGGGTCGCCGCCTCGGACTCGAGCGCGAGGTCGGCGACCACGGCCGCCATCGCGGGCTGGTCGACGAGGAGCGCCCCGAAGGCGCTGCGGTGCCGCACGTGCCAGGCCGCCTCGGCGACCGACTGGCGCATGCCGGCGGCGGTGCCGATGACGCAGTCGAGCCGGGTGCGCGTGACCATCTGCACGATGGTGGCGACGCCGCGGCCCTCCTCGCCCACGAGCCACGCGGCCGTGCCGTCGAACTCGACCTCGCTCGACGCGTTCGAGCGGTTGCCGAGCTTGTCCTTCAGCCGCTGGATCCGGAACACGTTGCGCGTGCCGTCGGGCAGCACCCGCGGCACGAAGAAGCAGCTCAGCCCTCCCGGCGCTTGGGCGAGCACGAGGAACGCGTCGCTCATCGGCGCGCTGCAGAACCACTTGTGGCCGGTCAGCCGGAACTCGCGCCCCCACGGACCGTCGGCGCCGGTCGGCTCGGCGCGCGTGGTGTTCGCGCGCACGTCGGAGCCGCCCTGCTTCTCGGTCATGGCCATGCCGACGAGCGCCGAGCGCTCGGCGCCCCCGCCGAGGTCGGGTTCGTACTCCCGGCTCAGCAGCCGCGGCATCCAGCCGTCGCGGAGTCCGGATGCCGCGAGCTCGAGCACCGGCACCACCGCGTGCGTCATCGACACCGGGCAGGAGTGGCCCGGCTCGACCTGCGCGAAGAGGAAGAACGCCGCGGCTCGGTCGACGCTCGCACCCGGCCCCGGATCGGCCCACGCCGACGTGTGCGCGCCCGCATCCACCGCGGCGGCCATGATGCGGTGGTACGCGTCGTCGTACTCCACCTCGTCGACGCGTCGGCCCCACCGATCGTGCGTGCGCAGCACCGGCGGCTGCGTGTTCGCGCGTTCGGCGTCGCGCTGGAACGCCGCCGAGCCCACGAGGGAGCCGATCGCGTGCAGGTCGCCGGTCGCGGCATCCGGGCCCCGACGGCCCCACCGCGCGACCGCCTCGACCAGCGGCACGTTCGCGGCGTACTCGTCGACGCCCTCGCGGGGCGGCGCCTGGTTGAGGATCTCATGCGTGCTCGTCATCGTCGACCTCCGCGAGCCATTCTCGTCGGCGGGCGGCGGCGCGGGTAGACGTCGTGCGTCTTCCGGGCTCAGGGGGCGTACGCACGGAGGAACGCGGTGGCGATCGCCTCGCCCATGATGGCCCGGACAGCTGATACTGCCGATTCCGCCCTGAGCGATATCCACCCACCGGAGGATGTCGGCGGCATCCGGTCGGATGCAGACTGTGCGGGTGCATCGCTGAGCCCGGCCTTCCGGCCCCGCCGGTCGACCTTCCCCCGCACGCCATCCTTCACACTGCACACCCACGTCCCTCACGGAGAAACATGCTCGGCAGACTCCTCATCCGTTACGTGAAGCCCTATCTCTGGTTACTCGTCGGCGTTCTGGTGTCCCAGTTCGCCTCAGCCCTCGCCTCGCTGTACCTGCCGAGCCTCAACGCCGACATCATCGACGAGGGCGTCGCGAAGGGCGACACCGGCTACATCTGGTCGACGGGCGTGTTCATGCTGTCGATCTCGCTGGCCCAGATCACCGCGGCCATCATCGCGACGTACTTCGCGGCCAAGGCCGCGATGCGCGTGGGCCGCGACGTGCGCAACGATGTGTTCGACAAGGTGAGCGCGTTCTCCGAGCGTGAGGTGTCGCAGTTCGGGCCGGGCTCGCTCATCACCCGCAACACGAACGACGTGCAGCAGGTGCAGATGGTCGCCATGACGGGGGCGACCATGCTCGTGAGCGCGCCGCTCCTGGCGATCGGCGGCATCATCATGGCGCTGCGGCAGGACGTCGGGCTGAGCTGGCTGATCTGGGTGTCGGTCGCCACGATCCTCCTGGTGGCGGCGATCGTCGTGTCGCGCATGGTGCCGCTGTTCCGCACCTACCAGAAGAAGCTCGACGCCGTGAACCGCATCCTGCGCGAGCAGCTCACGGGCATCCGCGTGGTGCGCGCGTTCGTGCGCGAGCGCATCGAGGAGGAGCGGTTCCGTGGCGCCAACACCGACATCATGGACGTCGGGCGCCGCGTGGGAAAGCTGTTCATCACGCTGTTCCCGCTGTTCATGCTCGTGCTCAACCTGACCGTCATCGGCGTGATCTGGTTCGGCGCCATCGAGGTCGACGAGGGCAACGTGCAGATCGGCACCCTGTTCGCGTTCATACAATACGTGGGCATCATCCTCGGCGGCGTGCTCATGGCCGCGTTCATGACGATCATGATCCCGCGGGCGGCGGTGTCGGCCGAGCGCATCGCCGAGGTGCTCGCAAGCGAGTCCACCCTCTCGCGGCCGACGGAGCCCGTGTCCGAATTCCCCGACCCGGGCACCGTGGAGTTCCGGGATGCCGCGTTCGCCTATCCCGGCGCCGAGCACGCGGTGCTCGAGGGCATCTCGTTCCGCGCCGAGCGCGGTGAGACCGTCGCGATCGTCGGTTCCACCGGCGCCGGCAAGACCACGCTCGTCTCGCTCATCCCGCGGCTGTTCGACGTGACGGGCGGTGCGGTGCTGGTGAACGGCGTCGACGTGCGCGAGGCCGACCTCGAGCGGTTGTGGAAGACCATCGGCCTCGTGCCGCAGCGTCCGTTCCTGTTCGCGGGCACCGTGGCATCCAACCTCCGCTTCGGCCGTGAGGAGGCCACCGACGCCGACCTGTGGCACGCGCTCGAGATCGCCCAGGGCCGCGACTTCGTCGCCGAGATGGAGGGCGGCCTGGACGCGCGCATCGCGCAGGGCGGCACCAACGTGTCCGGCGGCCAGCGGCAGCGCCTCGCCATCGCCCGGGCGATCGTGCACCAGCCCGACCTGCTCGTGTTCGACGACTCGTTCTCGGCGCTCGACCTCACCACCGACGCGAGACTCAGACAGGCGCTGTGGCGGGAGTTGCCCGACGTGACGAAGATCGTCGTCGCCCAGCGCGTCTCGACGATCACGGATGCCGGCCGCATCATCGTGCTCGACGACGGCCGCATGGTCGGTGTCGGCACGCACGAGGAGCTGCTCGAGACGAGCACCACCTACCGCGAGATCGTCGAATCGCAGCTCGGAGTGGAGGCCACGGCGCATGAGCACCGAACCTGAGAAGACCGAACCGGGTGCGGCGGGCGGCCGGGGCCGCGGCGGGCGCGGCGGGGGCGGGCGCGCGGGTGCGCGCGGCCGGGGCCGCGAGGCCGAGCCGAAGCCGATGACCGAAGAGGAGCGCATCGAGCACGAGCTCGCCGAGGAGGCGCGCATCAACTCGGGCGACTGGAACGCCGTGGCTCTGGGCAAGGCGAAGGACTTCGGCGCCAGCTTCCGGCGGCTCTTGGGTCTGCTCGCCCCCTACAAGTGGCCGTTCGCGTTCGCGTCTGTACTCGGCGCCATCGGCGTGGTGCTCACGGTCATCGCGCCGAAGGTGCTCGCCGAGGCGACGAACATCATCTTCGAGGGCTTCATCTCGTCGCAGATGCCGGCGGGCGTCACCCAGGCGCAGGTCGTGGAGCAGTTGCGTTCGGCCGGCCAGCAGGACCTCGCGAACATCGTCGGGGCCGCCACACTGGTCCCGGGTGAGGGCATCGACTTCGTGCGGCTCAGCCAGGTCGTGATCATCGCGATGTTCCTGTACGTCGGGGCATCCGTGCTCTCGTGGATCCAGGGCTACGTGATCAACCTCATCATGGTGCGGGCGATGTGGCGCCTGCGCGAGGACGTCGAGGCGAAGGTGCACCGCCTGCCGCTCCGGTACTTCGACCGCGTACAGCGCGGCGAGCTGATCTCGCGCGTCACGAACGACATCGACAACATCACGCAGACGATGCAGCAGTCGCTTTCGAGCGCGCTCACGAGCGTGCTCACCGTGGTCGGCGTGCTCATCATGATGTTCTCGATCTCGTGGCAGCTCGCGCTGGTCACGCTCGTGTCGCTGCCGCTCATGGGAGTGATCTTCGGCCTGATCGGTCCGAAGTCGCAGGCCGCCTTCGGGGTGCAGTGGCGGAAGGTCGGGCGCCTCAACGCCCGCGTCGAGGAGTCGTTCTCGGGGCACGCGCTGGTGAAGGTGTTCGGCCGTGAGCGCGACGCGAGCGAGAAGTTCCGCGCCGAGAATGAGGAGCTCTACGAGGCCGCGTTCAAGGCCCAGTTCCTGGCCGGCATCATCATGCCGGGCATGATGTTCATCGGGAACCTCACCTATGTGGGCATCGCGGTGCTCGGCGGCCTCATGGTCGCGGGCGGGCAGCTGCGCCTCGGCGACGTGCAGGCGTTCATCCAGTACTCGCAGCAGTTCACGCAGCCGCTCGCGCAGCTCGGCGGCATGGCCGCGGTCGTGCAGTCGGGCACCGCGTCGGCCGAGCGGGTCTTCGAGCTCCTCGACGCCGACGAGCAGGAGGCGGATGCCTCCGACGCGCTCGAGCCCGTGCGGAGCACCGGCACGATCGAGTTCCAGAACGTCTCGTTCTCGTACACGCCCGAGCGTCCGCTCATCCGGGATCTGTCGTTCCGGGTGGAGCCCGGGCAGACCGTCGCGATCGTGGGTCCGACGGGTGCCGGCAAGACGACGCTCGTGAATCTCATCATGCGGTTCTATGAACTCGACGGCGGTCGCATCCTCCTCGACGGCCAGGACATCGCGTCGCTCACGCGTCGCGATGTGCGGGCCCGCACCGGCATGGTGCTGCAGGACCCGTGGCTGTTCGCCGGGACGATCAAGGAGAACATCCGCTACGGGCGTCAGTCGGCGACCGAGGACGAGATCCTCGACGCCGCACGGGCGACGTACGTCGACCGGTTCGTGCACTCGCTGCCCGACGGGTACGACACCGTGCTCGACGAGGAGGCGTCGAACGTATCGGCCGGTGAGAAGCAGCTCGTCACGATCGCGCGGGCGTTCGTGTCGCAGCCCTCGGTGCTGATCCTCGACGAGGCGACCTCCTCGGTCGACACCCGCACCGAGCTGCTGCTGCAGCACGCGATGGCGGCGCTCCGCGAGGGCCGCACGTCGTTCGTGATCGCGCACCGCCTCTCGACGATCCGCGACGCGGACCTCATCCTCGTGATGGAGCACGGCGACATCGTGGAGCAGGGCACGCACGACGAGCTCATCGCCGCGAAGGGCCCGTACCACCGCCTCTACGACTCGCAGTTCGAGCAGGCGGCGTACGACGTCGACGCGGAGCTCGCCGCCGAGCAGGGCGAGGTGCTCACCGGCCCGATCAGGACGCTCGAGGAGGTCGTGGAGGAGGCAGCCGAGGCCGAGCTCTCCTGACGCCTGGAGCACGCGAACGCGATCGAACGAGCGGATGTCCCGACCGGGGCATCCGCTCGTTCGTGTACGGGCGTCGCCTAGGCTGGGAGCAGCCTGCGGTCCAGTGGCCGCAGCCCGCGGCCCGGTGGCCGCAAGCCTGCGGTCCGGTCGCCGCCGGTCGACCACTCCGCCTCTCCTTCCCCACTTCCGCCCTGAAGGTTCCGTGACGACTGCCCTCCCGCCTGTGCGCCCGTGGCACCTGTGGCTGGTGTGGGGCGTCGGCGTCGCCGCGTACGTGCTGTCGGTGACGAACCGCACTTCGCTTGCGGCGGTCGGTGTGGACGCGGCGGTGCGGTTCGACGCGGATGCCTCGACGTTGTCGATGTTCGCGGTCATCCAGCTCTTCGTGTACGGCGCGATGCAGGTCCCGGTCGGGCTCCTGCTCGACAGGTTCGGCGCGCGGCCCATGATCACCATCGGCATGTTCCTCATGGCCGTCGGGCAGCTCGTCATGGCGTTCGCGCCCGACGTGGGCACGGCGATCCTCGCGCGGATGCTCGTCGGCGCGGGTGACGCGGCGATCTTCCCCAGCGTGCTGCGCGTGGTGGCGGTGTGGTTCCCCGAGCGGCAGGCGCCGCTGCTCGTGCAGCTCACGGGCATCGTCGGGCAGACGGGCCAGCTGCTGGCGATCCTGCCGATGGCGGCGCTCCTGCACGCGACGACGTGGAGCGTCGCGTTCGGCAGCCTTGCCGGACTGGGGGTGCTGTTCACGCTGCTCACGTTCGCGGTGATCCGCAACCATCCGCCCGATCGATCGGCGGATGTCTCGGTCGACACCGCGACGGGAGCGATGCACGTCGTGACCTCTGCTGCCGACCTGCGGGTGGGCTTCCGCGAGTCGTGGGCGCACCCGGCGACGCGGCTCGCGTTCTGGTCGCACTTCACGGCGCCGTTCTCGGGCACGGCGTTCATCCTGCTCTGGGGGTTCCCGTTCCTCACGGTCGGCGAAGGGCTGACGCCCGCGATGGCGTCCCTCGTGTTCAGCGTCTACGTGGTGTTCGGCATGCTCACCGGACCCGTCATCGGCATGCTCTCGAGCCGTCACCCGATGCGCCGGTCGCGGATGCTCGTGCTGCCCATCATCGGCATCCAGGTGCTTGCGTGGCTCGCGGTGATCGCCTGGCCGGGGGCGGCGCCACTCTGGCTGCTGCTCGTGCTCGCGCTCGCGCTCAGCACCGGCGGGCCCGCATCGATGATCGGGTTCGATCACGCGCGCACGTTCAATCCGAGCCACCGACTCAGCACGGCGACCGGCATCGTGAACGTCGGCGGATTCCTCGCTGCCCTGCTCGCGATCCTCTTCATCGGCATCGCGATGGACGTGCAGGGCGCCGGCACGCCCGATACCTACAGCCTCGACGCATTCCGCATGGCGTTCCTCACGCAGGTGCCGCTGTGGCTGCTCGGCGCCGGCTTCATCGTGTTCGAACGCAAGCGCACGCGCGTGCACATCGGGCTCGACGAGCCGCGGTCGTCGCGCCGCGCTCGTCGCGACCGCGCTGCGGACTGAACGCGCGGTCTCCCCGACCGCCACGCGATGTGTCGTTCGCGTCACCGAATCCGAGCGACAGTTTCGTCTGCGAAGTGACCCCACTTCGGTACCCCGGCACCCCGGCACTCCGGCAGCTCGGCACCCCGGCACCCCGGCACCTCGACCGCTCCGGCACCGGGTCGCAGAACGGGAAACGTTCGTCCGCGAGCGGAATGGTCGGCCGAAGGCCGGCACCGGCGACCGGTTCGGCGACCCGCATCGCGCGCTCAGTCCGCGAGCAGCCCCCGCAGGTCGTCGGCCGTGAGCGAGGCATCCGTCATCCCCTCGTCGTCGAGGAGCGACGCCACGAGTTCGCCCTTGCGGGCCTTCAGCTCCATGACCTTCTCCTCGATCGTTCCCGAGGCGACGAGCCGGTACACCATCACCTGCTTCGCCTGGCCGATGCGATGCGTGCGGTCGATCGCCTGCGCCTCGCTGGACGGGTTCCACCACGGATCGAGGAGGAACACGTAGTCCGCCTCGGTGAGGTTCAACCCGAATCCGCCCGCCTTCAGGCTGATGAGGAACACCGATGCCTCGCCCTCGCGGAACTGCCGGATCACCGCGTCGCGTCGACGAGCGGGCGTCGACCCGTCGAGGTACGCATACGGCACCCCTGCGGCATCCAAGCGCGAAGCCGCCCGGCCGAGGAACGACGTGAACTGGCTGAACACGAGCGCCCGATTCCCCTCGCCGAGCACGTCGTCGAGCTGCTCGAAGAGCGCGTCGAGCTTGGCCGACGCGATTCCCGCGTACCGTTCCTCGTCGATGAGCGTCGCGTCCAGCGCGAGCATGCGCAGCAGGGTGAGCGAGCGGTACACGATGAAGCGGTTGCGGTCGAGGTCGTCGATGAGCCCGAGGAGCTTCTGCCGCTCGCGCTGCAGCATGGTGTCGTAGAGCCGCCGGTGCCGCGGATGCAGCTCGACCTGCAGCACCTGCTCCTGCTTCGGCGGCAGCTCAGGCGCGACGAGCTCCTTCGTGCGCCGCAGCATGAGCGGACGGACCCGTCGGCGCAGCCGCGCGAGCCGCTCGATGTTGCCGTCGTTCTCGATGGGCCGCCGGTAGCGCTCGTCGAACGCCCGACGCGACGGGAACAGCCCCGGAGCGACGATGTGGAACAGCGCCCACAGCTCGCTGAGGTTGTTCTCGACGGGCGTGCCCGTGACGACGAGCCGGAACGGCGCCCGGATGTCGCGGGCCGCCTGGTGCACCTTCGTCGCAGCGTTCTTCACGAACTGCGCCTCGTCGAGCACGAGTCCGCCCCACTCGATCGCGGCGAACGCGTCGGCCTCGAGGCGCAGCACGGAGTACGTCGTGACGACGATATCGGCGTTCGCTGCGGCATCCGCGATGCGACCGCGCCGCTTCGCCTCGGTGGCCGTGACCGTCGCGACGCGCAGCCCCGGGGTGAAGCGCGCGGCCTCGCTCACCCAGTTCGAGGCGACCGAGGTGGGCGCGACGACGAGGAACGGCGCGCCGCCTCCGCGGGTCGAGAAGCGCCCGGCGGAGCCGGACGCGTCTCGAGACTCCGACTCCTCGACCGCATGCGCGATGAGCGACAGCGTCTGCGCCGTCTTGCCGAGCCCCATGTCATCGGCGAGGATGCCGCCGAGCCCATGCCGCCACAGGAATGCGAGCCAACGGAACCCCGCGAGCTGGTACGCCCGCAGCGGCAGCGCGAGGCCTGCGGGCGGCGGAACCTCCTCGACAGCGCCCCCTTCGAGCCCCGCGATGGTCGCCCGCCAGGCGCGCGCGGGAACCGAGACATCCGCGAGGTCCTCGAAATCGGCCCAGAGGCTCGTCTGGGTGCGGTGGATGCGCAGGCCCGTCTCCCATTCGGCGAGCGTGCCCGCCTCCTCGATGAGGTCGCGCAGCTCGTCGAACACCGGCAGCTTGAGGCTCAGGTAGCTCTTGTCGACGAGCAGCAGCCGGCGTTGCCCCTTCGCGAGCGCCCGGAACAGCGGCATGAACGGCACGGGCTTGCCCTCGACGGTCAGCCACACGCCGAGGTCGAACCAGTCGCGCTGCCGCGACTCGACCGTCGTGACGCGCACTTCGGGTGCGGCGGTCACCTCGCGGTAGTCGGGCCGCTCGCCCGTGACATCGATGCGCAGGCCGCCGCGCTCGGCCAAGCGTTCGAGTCGCGGCATCCGCTCGGCCGTGAACTCGGCGGCGTCGAGGCCCCGCAGGATGATCGCGTCGAGCGGCACCCACCCGAGCTCGTCGGCGACGCGGGCCAGGAGGTCGTCGTCGAGTTCGGGGTCGTCGGCGGCAGCGGTCGTGGATGCCTCGGATGCCTCGACCGGGCTCGTGCGCCCGCCAGCGTGTTCCCACCGCCAGGCGAGGCGCAGCACGTCGCCCGGCTCGAACGCCGCCTCGAGCACGAGTGTCGCCGGCGGGACATCGGGCGCCTCGAAGCTGCCATCCAGACTCACGACGGGAAGCGACCGGGCGAGCGTGTGGAAGTGCCCGCGCAGGAACGTCGACACCTCGGCAGCCGGCACGTGGATCGGCTCGGGCGGCGCCGTGATCAGTGCGCGCTGCGCCGGGGTGAGCTCGCCGTTGGCGACCGGAGCGAGCTCGATCACCCCGGCATCGAAGTCGGAGCGGTAGACGCCGTGCCACGCGATCGGCCGCACGTGTTCGACCGGGTGCTCCTCGTCGTCGATCGTGACCGTCGGCTCGAGCGTGAGACCGCCGGGCACGAGGGGTGACCTGCCAGCGAGACTCGCGTCGAGCCCCACCGTGGCGCTCCCGCGCAGCACGACGTCGGGCGTGACATCCGACCCGACGAGCGCGATGCCGAGCCGCCCCGCCTCGGCGAGCAGCCCCCACAGCAGTGGGCTCTCGAACTCGTCGAGCGTGATCCACTCGGAGCCGTACTGGTACACCGCGGGCGTCGTGCCCTTCAGCATCGCGAACTGCGCGAACCATCGCGACTGCGACGGGTCGACGCCCGCGGCGCTGGCCTGGTAGGCGATGTTCTGCCAGGTCAGGCCGTCCTTCACCCAGGTACCCCTGGCGCCCTGGGCGACCGGCCGCACCGCGAGTCGGTCGACGGATGCCGCGCGCCGGGCCGTCTCGTCGCGCGCTCCGCGCCACTCGCCGTTCCGGCGCTCGACGCGCCGACGCAGCTCGAACTGGAGCCCGAGCGGGCGCGTCGAGCCGCCGGAACCCGGAGCTGCGGCATCCGCTCGCACGTGTGCGAGCCCGGCCAGCGCGCTGCGCCAATCGGTGCCGCCTGCACTGACGCCCGGTCTGGGCGAGCGGTCGGCGGGCATGCCCCCAATGCTCGCATGCACGCCTGACGCCCGCGGGTTGAGAAGCGACGCAGGAGCGTCTCGAAACCGGCTGCGGGCCAGGCGGGTTTCGAGACGACGCGGGCGCGCCCCCCAACCGGCGGGCGCGGTGCTGGGCGTTCTCCTCGACCCGCGGAGCGCGGTGCACCCGGGTAGAGCTCGTCGAGCAGGCCCGGCTCGTCGACGAGGGCGGTGAGCGGATGCCCCGAGCCCGCCCCTGCGGCGAGTGCGTCGAGGAACTCGCCTTGCGCCTGGCGCTCGGGCGTCGCGGCGAGGCCGGACAGGGGGACGACGACCTCCTCGGCGGCCGCCATCCGTGCGAACGACAGGTTCGCGAGCGCTTCGTCATCGCCCCACGCGACGGGCGCCTCGATGGTGACCCCGGCGCCGGTCGTACGTGCGCGCGAGGATCGCGTCGAGCCCGCCCCGCGCCTCGGGCGTGAGGGTGTGGCTGTACGGCACGGCGCGGATCCGCCCCGAACGGCCGAGGGAGCGCGCAACCAGTCGGCGGTAGTAGGGATCCGTCAGCGGCAGTGCGATGCGGGCGGCCCGGCGCCGCTCGACAAGTCCCGACACGAGTGCGAGCACGAGCCGCGGGATCACCACCACCGCCGCGACGCCTGCGGCGAGCAGGTGCATCCAGGTCGCGTCGTTCTCGCTGTCGGGAGCGCGGATGGACGCGACCGCCGCGACATCCGGCACCGGGATGCCCGTGAGCCACGAGCCGGGCGCGAGCTTCACGGCGAGCAGCGCACGCACCTGATCGGCGTCGAGGAACGTACTGTTCACCTCCTCGCGCCGGGTCTCATGCGGCCGACTGGGTTGCGGGCAGCGCGAATCGCGCCCGTCCGCCGGGTCGGGGTGTTCGTACGGGATCGATGTGCGGTGGTGGGGTGAACCAGACTTCGGTTCGGGTTGCGTGGATGTCCCATCCCTCGCGGTGGATTCGGTGGTGGCAGA
>NZ_BMMD01000016.1 GCF_014645655.1 Agromyces bauzanensis
AGCATGCAACTATCCCTAGTTATGCCGAACTATCCGACCCGAACATGCCCCTGATCAGGCGCTCCCGCACAACATCGGCATAACTCCGACATCAAGATAATCGATCACGGCGTGGCCGCGGTGGCGGCGGTCGGCTTCGACGGTGCTCAGCGTGGAGTTGGTGATGAACGCGTGATGCCGGTAGGTGTCGAACAGGGTGTCCTGCCCGTGCTTGATGTTGCCGCTGAGGCGTTTGACTCTGCGCACCACGAGCCGGCAGCGCACCTGTTCGTCGTTCTTGCGGGATGTGAACGCGGTGAACGCGGTCTCGGCGACTTCCGCGTCGGAAACCCACCCGCCCGCTTGATCGTCCCAGACCGCTTCGGGGTACTCGATCGGGATCCACGCGTTCTCCGGGATCGACGCGATCGCGGCGTGCACGGTCGCCCATTGCGGGATCGTGAACGAGAACCACGCTCTCGCGTCCATCACGGCGGCCACATGCGCGTGGGTGCAGAACGCGGAGTCCCCGCGAGTCAGGACCTGCCGGTTCGGGACGATCCTGCCCGATCGTGGCAAGGGCGCGGGACGCGTACCATCCCGGGAGTCCCCGGAACGGGCGTTCCCCTTGCGTAGCCCGGCTTCCGCGATCACCGGCAGGCTGTGATCGGTGGAGACCGCCGCCACCAGTGCGTTCAGTCCCCTGACACCGGAATAGCCGTACGCGGCGCCCTGCTTCTGGTAGCCGTGGACCTCGCGGATGGTGTCGTCCAGATCGATCAGCACCATGTTCGACGAGCCGACCAGGGAAGGCACGTGGCAGGCCAGGCCCTCCAACAGTCCCCGGTTCACCGCACCCAGCTGCAGGACGTGCCCGTGCGTGGCCTTCCGCAGGAAGGTGCCGACCGTCGACGGCGCCCGCACCCCGGCGACCACTCGTTTCATCCCGCCCGAGCGCAGCACGTCGAGCCCGTCGGTATCGTCCGCGCCGGCCAGGAGCCCCGCGATCACCGTGCGGGCCTTGACCGTCCGGTTCGGCGACGGGATCGTCAAATGCTCCCGCAGCAACTCGCTCAGCCCGCACTGCTCGGCCAGTTCCAGCACCGGCACCAGCCCGGCCGCCGACACGAGGTTCGGGTCATCGAAAACCGGGGACAGAACATGAGAGACTCGCACCTGAGAAGTGTCCTTCCAAACGTGGCAACCGGTGATCTAAGCAACCACCATTTTCCCACGTCAGAAGGACATTTCTTCTTCCACCACACCCCGACCCGTCCCCTCAAACCGGTGGATCAAGGTTGAGTGTGGCATCCACGGCGCCGGGTTCGAGCGTCTCGATCGCTTGAACCACGGTGAGTCGCGCGAGCGCGCTGGCCCAGGCATCCGGCTCGCCTGTCGTGCGAAGGTGAGCAGCTGCGCGGAGAGGACGCTCACCAGTGCACCCGCCTCTTCGAGCCGGGGGCAGCTCGTCGGTGAGCCAGGCGGATGTCGCATGCCCCTGCCGTACGCGAGTGCGGGTCACTTCGATGAGATCAGCTGCTCGCAACGCCTCCCACCACGCAGTCAGCGCAGGTAACTCCCACATCGACCGGACGAGCGGCTCTCCGCCGAACACGATGTTCAGTGAACGTCAGTTCCGCCTCGGTCATCCACCGCTCGAACTGACGGACAACGACACGCTCCTGGAACGACAGCCCGCGACGAGCAGGGTTCCCCGATGGCTTCTTCTTCCGCCGCGACACGATCCAAGTCTGCCGCATCATCCGGCCAGAGACCGGGTCGGGGACGGAGGGAGCGTGTCCCTCGGTCTCCTTTACGCAAACTTCAAGCAGCTGAGCAATCTGCGCGGATCCGAGAGGCCAACGGATGCAGAAAGCTCAGCACAATGGAGATCGAGACAGCCCAAGTCAGACTGCAAATGTCGGCGAAAGTCTCTCAACCTCACTGAACGTCCCTGAACCACACTGAAAGCGCGGAGACGGAGGGATTTGAACCCTCGGTCCCCTTACGGGGACTCCACCTTAGCAGGGTGGTGCACTCGACCGGACTATGCGACGTCTCCTCGCGGTGCGCTTGCGCGCACACGCGAATGTCATCATAACCCGCACATGCCGTCGATGACGATTCGAGGGAGATCCGAGAAGCATCGAGCGGCTCGGACGAATCCGAGCGGACGCCGCTACTCGTACTGGTCGTCGAGCGTCCGACCCGCGGAACAGCGCACGTCGGCGGCGGTCTGGCCCGCCACGTCGCTTGGGAGCGCCTCCGCGGCGGGTGCCGGCGCGGCGGTTTCGGTGGGCGTCTCCTCGGCCGGGACCTCCTCGGGAGGTACCTCCACGGGAGGCGCCGCGTTCGGATCGGTGGCCGACGCGAAGGCCGACTCCTGAGCCGCGGGGTCGAACGCGACCGGCAGGTCGCTCTGGAGTGCGGTGCGCACGTACTCCGCCGAGTCGGTCGGAGCGACAGCGCCACCCCCGTCGACGTACGCCGTCGGGTACTGGATGAACGCGATCTTGCCGAGGTCGGTGTCGTTCACCGCCTTGGCCATCGAGATCATTCGTGTCGGGTCCATGAGACTGCTGGACAACTGCATGTTCGAGAGTGCTGCCTTGGCGATCGAGTAGAGCCGTACGGGGTCGGCGAGGGTGCCCTCTCCCTGCAGCTTGCGCGCGAGAGCGGAAAGGAACACCTGCTGGTTCGAGATACGCGCGAGATCGCTGCCGTCGCCCACGCCGTGGCGCGTGCGCAGGAACTGGAGGGCCGCGATGCCGGAGAGCGTGTGGGTGCCTGCGTCGAGGAAGGTGCCCGTGTACTCGTCCTCGATGGGTTCCGCGACGCACACGTCGACGCCGCCGACCGCCTCGGAGAGACCCGCGACGCCGAGGAACTGCACGATGCCCGCGAACGGGATGGTGATGCCGAGCTCCGCCTCCACGGTCTTCACGACGCAGCCGAGTCCGCCGTGCGAGAGCACGCTGTTGATCTTGACGTCGTACAGCTCCCAGAGGGGATCGCCCGAAGGATCCTCGGGGTCGGCGCACTCGGGCACGTCCACGAGCATGTCACGCGGGAAGCTCACGACCGAGGCGTTCGAGTGGTCCTCGGAGATGTGCAGGAGCATGGTGACGTCGTTGAGGACCGCGGTCTCCTCTTCGGGGTCGCCGAATGCCGTGCCCTGGCCCTCGCGACTGTCGCTGCCGACGATGAGGAGGTTGACGCCGCCCTCCATGGCGCCGATGTCGGGTACGCCCTCGAGCACCTCCTCGTTATCGAGTGTCAGCGTGGGTTTCACGGTGGCGGCGAGATCGAACGCGGCGTATGCGGCCACGGCCGAGCCCGAGACGAGCGCGACGGCGACGATGGAACCGACGATCTTGGCGAGGGTCTGCCAGCTGCTGTGCCGCTTCAGGCGGCCGTGGCGGGCGACGGAGGCGGCCTTCGCGGTGCGACGTGAGCTGTGGCGCAGGTCGTGGTTCAACCGGGTTCCTCTCGAAGTCGTCGTCAATCGTGCGCGTACGCGGAGGGCGTGGGATTCGAACCCACGAGGCATTGCTGCCCACTGGTTTTCAAGACCAGCTCCATCGGCCGCTCGGACAGCCCTCCTCAGCGCACGGCGATGCCCGTCTCAGGGCGGCGACGTGCGGCAGGCCCCGATTCTAGCCGAAGCGCATTTCAACGGGAGCCTTCCAGCCCCGCCTGTGAGGGTGCTGAGGTCGTCAACCCTCGTTCGCGCTCGAGCAGCGCACCTCCGCGGCGGTCTGTCCGGTGATGTCGCCCGGCAGCACCTCGGCGGGCGGAGCCTCCGGCGCGGGCGTCGCCGACGGGTCGGCGGTCGCCGGCGTCTGGGGCTGCGACGGCTCCGCGGGTTGCGCGTTCGGGTCGGCGACGGTTCCGAAATCGGTGCTGGCCGTCGCGTTGGGATCGATCGCGACCGGACGGTCGGCCTGCAGCGCGGCATTGAGCACGGTCGCCGACTCCGTCGGGTAGACGGCGCCGAAGTCGTCGGTGTAGGCGGTCGGATACTGCACGAACGCGATCTTCGAGAGGTCGACGTCCTGCAGGGTTCTCGCGATCGAGACCAGCTGCACCGGGTTCTGCAGGACGGTCGACAGCGTCATGTTCGAGAGCACGGCCTTCGCGATGGAGTACAGCTTCACCGGGTCGCCGAGCGTGCCCGAGCTCTGCAGGGTGCGCATGAGCGAGGCCAGAAACGTCTGCTGGTTCGAGATGCGCCCAAGGTCGCTGCCGTCGCCGACACCGTGGCGGACCCGGAGGAACTGCAGCGCCTGCATGCCGGAAAGGGAATGCGTGCCGGCGTCGAGGTACGTACCGGTGTAGTCGTCGCTGATCGGCTCGGCGACGCAGACCTCCACGCCGCCGACGGCGGAGGACAGCGCTGCCACGCCGTAGAACTCGACGATGCCGCCGACCGGGATCTGCACGCCGGTGAGTTGCTCGACCGTCGATGCGACGCAGCCGAGCCCACCCCACGAGAGCACCTCGTTGATCCTGGTGTCGTACAGTTCGGGCAGCATCGATGCCGGATCCTCGGGATCCGGACACTCGGGCACCGTCACGAGCATGTCGCGCGGGAAGCTCACGACCTCGACGTGCGAGTGGTCCTGCGAGATGTGCAGCAGCATCGTGACGTCGTTCAGTACGGCCGACTCCTCCTCGGGGTCGCCGAACGCACCGTCGTCGGGGCGCTTGTCGCTGCCCACGAGCAGGAAGTTGAGCCCGCCCTCCATGGCGCCGATGTCGGGCACGCCCTCGAGGATCTTCTCGCTCTGCAGTTCGACCGGGGGCCTCACCGACCTCAGCAGGTCGATCGCCGCGTAGGCTGCGACGGCCGTGGCGCTCACGGCCAACACGCCGACGACGGATGCGGCGATCTTCGCGGCGGTGATCCGGGTGTCGTGCCGCGGCATCCGTCCGTGCCGGGTCGGGACGGGAGGCTCGACCGTGGATCCGCGCATGCCCGGCTGGCCCACGGTGCCCCCTTCCGTCGCGCACGATCCTATCCGGCGCGCCTGTGGGGGTGCCGGATGCCGGTCAGGGCAACGAGTCCAGCACCGCGGCGAGGCCGGCGTGATGGATGTCGGCGGTGACCTCGTCGGCGGCGGCACGCACCTCGTCGGGCGCCTGCCCCATCGCGACGGCGCGTCCGGCGGCACTCGCCCAGGTGAACATCTCGATGTCGTTGCGGCCGTCGCCGACGGCGATCACGCGGTCGAGCGGCACGTCGAGCCAACCGCGCACGCGCTCGAGCGCCGTCGCCTTGCTGACTCCGTCGGGCGCGATGTCGAGCCAAGCCGTCCACCCGATGGAGTAGCTGACCTGGTGCAGGCCCATGTCGTCGACGAGCCGGAGGAACTCCTCGAGTTCATGGTCGGGCGAGATCACGACGACGCGCGTCGCCCGCCGGTCGAGCAGCTCCTCGAAGGTGACCTGCTGCGCGTTGTCGAGGTTCCAGTCGCTCATGCCCTCGGTGTAGAAGCGGAACCCGTCGGGCACCTCGACCATGAACCGCCCGCTCGGCAGGTGGGTGCGGATGCGCTCGAGCACCGCGGTCGGGTCGAAGGTCTCGACGTGTGCGCGGACGTACCCCTCGGATGCCGCATCGTCGCGCTGCATCGTGATCGCACCGTTGGCGCACACGACGTACTCGGGCGCGAGGCCGAGGCGTTCGAGCACGGGGCCGGTGGTGGCCCACGAGCGGCCGGTCGCGAGCGTGACCTCATGTCCGCGGGTGACCGCGGAGGTGACCGCCTCGGCGACGCGCTCGTCGATCGTCTCGTCTTCATGCAGGATCGTGCCGTCGACGTCGAGCGCGACGAGCCAGGGCTCGGGCGCGGCGTGGGCCCGCGGCATCCGCTCGCTCACCGTGCGACGGGCTCCAGCACCTCGACGCCGCCGAGGTAGCCGCGCAATGCCTCGGGCACGACGACCGCGCCGTCGGCCTGCTGGTGCGTCTCGAGGATCGCGACGATCCAGCGCGTCGTGGCGAGCGTGCCGTTGAGGGTGGCGACGGGTGCGGTCTTCCCGCCGTCGGTGCGGTGACGGATGTCGAGGCGACGCGCCTGGAAGGTCGTGCAGTTCGAGGTGGACGTGAGCTCGCGGTATGCCCCCTGCGTCGGCACCCACGCTTCGATGTCGTACTTGCGCGCGGCGCTCGACCCGAGGTCGCCCGCGGCGACGTCGATGACGCGGTAGGCGAGGCCGAGGCTCTGCAGCATCTCCTCCTGCCAGGTCAGCAGGCGCTCGTGCTCCGCCTCGGCGTCGTCGGGCAACGCGAAGCTGAACATCTCGAGCTTGTTGAACTGGTGCACCCGGATGATGCCGCGGGTGTCCTTGCCGCCACTGCCCGCCTCGCGCCGGTAGCACGTCGACCAGCCCGCGTACCGGGTGGGGCCGCTCGACAGGTCGAGGATCTCGTCGGCGTGGTAGCCGGCGAGCGCGACCTCGCTCGTGCCCGTGAGATAGAGCTCGTCGTCGGGCAGGTAGTAGATCTCGTCGGAGTGCGCGCCGAGGAATCCGGTGCCCTGCATGATCTCGGGCCGCACGAGCGTCGGGGTGATGAGCGGCGTGAAGCCGGCCGCGAGCGCCCGGTCGAGGCCCATCGTCATGAGCGCCAGCTCGAGCCGCGCCCCGATCCCCTTGAGGTAATGGAAGCGCGCACCCGAGACCTTCGCGCCGCGCTGCATGTCGATGGCGTCGAGCAGCTCGCCGATCTCGAGGTGGTCGCGGGGCTCGAACCCGAACGCCGGGAGGTCGCCGACCTCCTTGAGCACGACGTAGTCGTCTTCACCGCCTCCGGGCACGCCGTCGATGACGACGTTGCCGATGCGCTGCACGACCTCGATGAACTCGGAATCCGCGTCGTTCGCGGCCTGGCTCGCGGCCTTCACGCGCGCCGCGAGCTCCTGTGCCTCCGACAGGAGGGCGGCCTTCGCCACCTTCGGTGCCTGCGCAACCTGCTTGCCGAACGCGTTCTGCTCGGCACGCAGGGACTCGAACACGGCGATCGCCGTGCGGCGCGCGGCATCCGCCTCGACGGCCGCGTCGACGAGCGCTGTGGATTCGCCGCGCAGCTCCTGCGAACGCTTGATCAGCTCGGGGTTCTCGCGGAGCAGCACAGGGTCGATCACCCGAGCAAGTCTAGTCGGGGCATCCGTCGCGTCCGCGTGCCCCGAGCGGTTCGTCGCCGGGGCGTATGCAATACCGTTGGCTTCGTGACGGCGCGTGCGAACGACCAGTTGACGGATGCCGCGGCCGGGCGTCCGAGGGCCGCGGTCATCTTCAACCCGACGAAGGGCGGGCTCGACGAGTTGCGCGACGCCGTCGCCCGCGCCGAGCGCCTCCAGGAGTTCGCACCATCGCTGTGGCTCGAGACCACCGCCGAAGACCCGGGCAAGGGCATGGCGCGCGAGGCGCTCGCGGCCGGAGTCGACCTCGTCATCGCGGTCGGGGGCGACGGCACCGTGCGGGCGGTGGCGGCGGCCCTTCGCGACACGGGAATTCCTCTCGGACTCGTGCCGCTCGGCACGGGCAACCTGTTCGCCCGCAACCTCGGCATCCCCGTGAACGACCAGTTCGATGCGGTGGTGCTCGCCTTCTCGGGCCTGGATCGCGCCGTCGACGTGCTCGTGGCCGACCTCACGCGGCCCGACGGGAGCATCGAGTCGCACGTGTCGCTCGTCATGAGCGGCATCGGCATCGACGCGACGATGATCGCGACCACCAACCCCGAGCTGAAACGGCGCGTCGGGTGGCTCGCCTACGTCGACGCCGGGCTGCGCGCGATCCCCGCGTCCAAGCCCTTCCGCGCCGTGCACCGCATGGACGGCGGGCGCCCCCGCCGTTCGCGCGTCTCGAGCATGCTCATCGCGAACCTCGGCTACCTGCCCGGCAATCTCGAGCTCATCCCCGACGCCGAGCTCGACGACGGGCACCTCGACGTCGTGCGGCTGCAGCCCCGCAACGCCTGGGGCTGGCTGCTCATATGGCGCAAGGTCGCGTGGGAGAACCGGGTGCTCGCCAAGTCGGCGATCGGCCGCCAGCTCATCGACCTCACCGGCGGCAACCGCCGGCGCGAGATCGTCTACTCGCGCGGCCGGTCGGTCGACGTCTCGATCGAGGGTGAGCCCCAGGAGGTCGAGATCGACGGCGAGGAGTTCGGCGTCGTGACGGCGGCGCGGTTCGCGGTCGACCCGGCCGCGCTCATCGTGCGCGTGGAGCGGTAACGGCCTCGGCCCGGTCGGCTCGACGCTGCCCCGACGATGATGATGCCGAGCGTCGCCGAGACGCCGAGCATCGTCGCCCATGGGGGGACGGACTGCACGGCCTGGATGAGCCGCTCCTCCCAGAGCTGCTCCTCGGTGGGCTCCCCCTGCCACGAGCTGCCCTGGTAGTCGACGACGACGCCGAGCGCCCACGTCGCCGCGATCACCGACAGCACCACCGCGACCGCGAGCAGGATCGCGGCCGGGTTCCGCAACAGGCCCGGAATCACGATGGCTCCTCGTAGCCGCGCGCGTGTCGCACGCCCGTCCAGACGAGCATCGCGACGAGGCCGAGCAGGCCGGCCTCGACGAGCGACGGCGCAACCATCCAGCCGAGAAGCTGCAACCAGCGATCCGACTCGTTGCTGGGGCCGGAGTAGAAGTCCTGGCTCACGATCGACGACCACCAGAGCGCGACGCCGACGACGGACGCGACCACGGCCACGCCCCAGCCCGCGATGAACCACGGCGCGATGCTCGACGGCCGCTCGGGACTCGGCGTCTCGAAGAGCGCGGCGAGCCCCGGCTCGTCGTCGGGAACGGACGGCTGCCGGGCATTCATGCGAGCGGACGTCTCGCCGCCCTGCAGCCGCTCCCCCTCTGCGCGTGCGACGTGAGCGAGCGTCTCCGCGGCCCGGCCATCGGCCTCGACGGCCGCGAGGCCGCCCGGAATGGAGGCGGGGTCGGATGTCGCGGGCGACCCCATCGGCGCGGCCGCCACCTGCCCGGCCGTCGGCGCCGTCAGCGCGACCGGCGCGTCCGGAGCCTCGGCGATGACCGATCCCTCGGCGGCTCCAGCCGCGGCATCCGGAACATAGCCCCGCTGGAAGCGGGGGTCGAAGCGCGGATCGATCCGCGGAGTCTTCGCCTCGCTCACACCTCCCCCTCTCCGATACGCCCGCGGCAGCCTCAGTCGGGCTCGCCGCTCAACAGGCCGCGCAGCCAGTCGCGCGCCTCGATGAAGATCTCGTCGTCGTACTTCGAGTGGTACGACACCTCGCGCCGATCGGCGCGCGGGTAGGAGCCGAGGAAGATCACGTTCGGGCTCGTGCGGCGCAGGCCGAGCAGCGCGTCGGCGACGCGTTCATCGGCGATGTGGCCGTCGAGGTCGACGACGAAACGGTAGCGGCCGAGCGCGTCGCCGATGGGTCGTGACTCGAGGAGCGACAGGTTCACGCCGCGCGTCGAGAACTGCTCGAGCAACGAGAGCAGGGCACCGGGCTCATCGGTGGGCAGCTCGACGATCAGGCTCGTCTTGTCGGCCCCCGTCGGCGCCGCGAGCACCCGTGAGCGCGACACCAGCACGAACCGAGTCACCGCATTGGGGTTGTCGCCGATGTCGCGGGCGAGCACGTCGACGTCGAGGTGCTCGGTGATGCCAGGGGGCGCGACCGCGGCATCCGCATTGCTGTCGGGCTCGAAGAGCGAGGAGGCGGCCTGCACGTTGCTCGACGACGGGATGTGCCCGTGGTCGGGGAGCTCGCGCTCGAGCCATCCGCGCGACTGCGCGTAGGCCACGGGGTGCGCGTTGACGATGCGCACGTCGGCGAGCGCCGTGCCGGGTCGCGCCACCAGCACGAAGTTCACCGGCACGAGGTACTCGCCGACGATGCGCAGGCCGGGCACGGTCGCGAGCGCGTCCTGCGTGGCCGAGACGCCGCCCTCGATGGAGTTCTCGATCGCGATCATCGCGGCGGTCGAGCGGCCGCTCGTGACATCCGACAATGCCTCGCCGACGTTGTTCACCGACCGCCAGTGCTTGCCGACGGCCTCGGGCACCTGCTTGAGCGCGGCCTCGGTGAAGGTGCCGGCCGGCCCCAGGTAGGAGTAGGTCTCCTCGGGGGGTGTGGGCGCGGCATCCGTCATGCAGCCAGCCTAGCCACCGTGCCGGAGACGAGCGGCTAGCGTCGATGCCGTACGGAACCCCGCAGGTGAGGAGGGGCCATGACGATCATCGAGGAGCGCCGGGCGCTGCCGACCGACGCCGAACGGCTGGCCGCGCTGCAACGGATGAAGCGCGTCGCGCTCGGGCTGCTGCTCGCCGCCGCCGTCGTGTTCGCGGTGTCGTTCACGCTGCAGGACGAGATACCGTGGCTCGCCTACGTGCGTGCCGCATCGGAGGGTGCGATGGTCGGCGCGATCGCGGACTGGTTCGCGGTGACCGCGTTGTTCCGGCATCCGCTCGGGATCCCCATCCCGCACACCGCGATCATCCCGCGCCGCAAGGACGAGATCGGGGCGAGCCTCGGCGCCTTCGTCGAGAACGAGTTCCTCTCCGACGAGGTCGTGCTCGGCAAGCTCCGCTCGATGGGCATCGGCCGCCGACTCGGCGACTGGCTCGCGACGCCCCAGCACGCCGACCGGATCACGGCCGAGACCGCGGTCGCCGGGCGCAGCATCCTGGCCCTGCTGGGCGACGACGACGTCGAGGACGTCATCGACAAGCTCGCACGCCGCCACCTCTTCGAGCCTGAATGGTCGCCGGCGATCGGCCGCATCGGCACGCGCCTGGTCGCCGCCGGTCAGCACCGCGCGGCAGTCGACGCCCTGCTCGAGAAGGCCGATGGATGGCTCGCGGCGCATCCCGAGGCGTTCGGCAGCATGGTCTCGACCCGCCTGCCCAAATGGGTGCCGTCCTTCGTCGGCGGACTCGTCGACGATCGCGCCTACCGCGAGGTGCTCGCGTTCGTGCGGGCGGTGCGTGAGGATCAGGGGCATCCGCTTCGCGGGGCCATCGACGGGTGGCTCGCCGACCTCACCGACGACCTGCAGCACGACCCCGAGATGATCGCGCGCGTCGAGCAGCTGAAGGCAGACCTGCTCGGGAGCCCTCGCGTGCGGGAGTTCGCCGGGGAGGCATGGGCGAGCATCAAGGCGACGCTCGAGACGGCGCTCGCCGACCCCGGCAGCGAACTCCGCGCCGGCCTGCGCCAGGCGCTCATCGAGGTCGGCACCCGGCTCACGACCGACGTCGAACTGGTGGCCAAGGTCGACGAGTGGTTGACGGATGCCGCGGCGTACCTCGTCCGCAGCTACCGCCACGAGATCGCCGGCGTGATCACCGAGACCGTCGAGCGGTGGGACCCGCGCGAGACCACGGAGAAGCTCGAGCTGCAGGTGGGACGCGACCTGCAGTTCATCCGCATCAACGGCACCGTCGTGGGCGCGCTCGCCGGGCTCGCGATCTTCACCGTGGCATCCGGGGTGCACGCGCTCCTCTGATCTCTGTGCAGAATTCAGGAGCGCGGCTGTGCCGAATTCAGGAGTGCGGCGGTGCAGAATTCAGGAGCGCAACGGCGCGGCGCCGTCTCCTCTTCCAGATTTCCCCGTGACCGCGTGGGATGGGTCAAGCGCTCCTGAATTGTGGACAGGGCATCCTCAGCCTGAGCCTCCCGTTCCTGAATCGAGGACGTGGGTTCCTCGACCCGCGCAGCCGAGTTCCTGAATTGTGGAAGCCAGAGCGGCAGCGGGGCAGACTGGTGCATATGCACGAGCGAGCGGGAACCCCGGCGACCGAGTCCGACCTCATCGACGTGGAGGCCCTCGTCAGGGCCTACTACGAGCAGCAACCGGATGCCGCGGTGCCCGAGCAACGGGTCGTGTTCGGCACTTCGGGCCACCGCGGCTCATCGTTCACGACGAGCTTCAACGAGCACCACATCCTCGCGATCACGCAGGCGGTCGTCGACTACCGAACGGCGCAGGGCATCGCGGGTCCGCTCTTCATCGGCGCCGACACGCACGGCCTCAGCGCGCCGGCGCTCACCACGGCGCTCGACGTGCTCGTCGGCAACGGCGTGCGCGCCCTCTCCGACGAGTTCGAGGACTTCGTGCCGACGCCGGCCCTCTCGCACGCCATCCTGAAATGGAACAACGATCCGGCGAGGCGGGCCCAGGGCGAGGCCGACGGCATCATCATCACGCCGAGCCATAACCCGCCGCAGGACGGCGGCATCAAGTACAACCCCCCGCACGGCGGACCGGCGGACTCGGATGCCACGAGCTGGATCGCGAACCGGGCGAACGAGCTCATCGCCAGCGGCCTGCACGAGGTGAACCAGGCCGAGCCGAGCGGTGTCGACACGTACGACTTCCGCGGCGAGTACGTGGCCGACCTCGAGAACATCATCGACTTCGACGCGATCCGCCGCGCGAAGATCCGCATCGGCGCAGATCCGCTCGGCGGGGCATCCGTGCACTACTGGGACGCCATCCGCGACCGCTACGACCTCGACCTCACGGTCGTGAACGAGCTGGTCGATCCGGCGTGGTCGTTCATGACGCTCGACTGGGACGGCAAGATCAGGATGGACCCGTCGAGCCCGCAGGCGATGGCCTCGGTGCTCACCCGAGCCGGCGACTACGACATCCTCACCGGCAACGACGCCGACGCCGACCGGCACGGCATCGTCACGCCCGATGGCGGGCTCATGAACCCGAACCACTTCCTCGCGGTGGCGATCGAATACCTCTTCGGCCATCGCGGCGGATGGCGGAAGGATGCCGCGGTCGGCAAGACGCTCGTGTCGAGCTCGATGGTCGACCGCGTCGCCCACCACCTGCGCCGGCGGCTGTGGGAGGTGCCGGTCGGGTTCAAGTGGTTCGTGCCCGGGCTACTCGACGGCTCGGTCGGGTTCGGCGGCGAGGAGAGCGCGGGCGCCTCGTTCCTGCGGTTCGACGGCACGGTGTGGACGACCGACAAGGACGGCATCCTGCTGTGCCTGCTCGCCTCCGAGATCCGCGCCGTCACTGGGAGGTCGCCGTCGGAGCTGTACGGGGAACTCGTCGAGCGCTTCGGCGACCCGGCCTACGAGCGAACGGACGCCGTGGCCACGCCCGCACAGAAGGCGGCGCTCGGCAAGCTCACGGCTGACGAGATCGGCGCGACCGAGCTCGCCGGCGAGCCGATCACCGCGAAGCTCTCGCACGCGCCCGGCAACGACGCGGCCATCGGCGGCGTGAAGGTGCAGACGGCCGACGCGTGGTTCGCGGCACGCCCGAGCGGCACCGAGGACGTGTACAAGATCTACGCCGAGTCGTTCAAGGGGCCGGAGCACCTGGCGAAGGTGCAGGCCGAGGCGAAGGTCGTCGTGGGCCAGGCGCTCAGCGGATCGAGAAGTACGTGATCGAGCCGCCGCCTGTGGCGAGAGCCGTGTCGGCGTCCCAGTAGTCCGCGTCCTTGGTGTGCCCGGCTGGGAGGACCGTGGGAGCGCGTTCGCGCACGCCACGGGCACCGGCGCCAGCGGCGAACCGAACCGCGAGCGGCGGGCCGTGGATCAGGCGGGGGCGCGCCGGCTCAGCACCGAGAGCCGCAGTCCGGCGATCGCGAGCGGCACCAGCACGATGATCGCCACCACGTTGACCCCCGCGAATCCGCCGATTCCGAGCACGAGCCCCGAGAGCGCCGCGGATGCCGCGGCCGCGACGTTCATCGCGGCATCCGTCGCACCCTGCAGCGGCACGCGCAGGCGCTCGTCGACCGTGGTGGTGAGCAGCGTGGACCCGCCGATGAGCCCGGCCGACCAGCCGAGCCCGAGCAGTCCGAGGGCGAGCGGCACGAGCAGCACGTCGTCGCCGGGCGCCAGGATGCCGATCATCGTGGCGGTGAGGAGGATCGCGGCGCCGATCGCGATGACACGGATCGAGCCGATGCGGTCGACGAGCCAGCCCATGAGCGGGCTCGCCCCGTACATGCCGAGGATGTGGATGCTGATGACGATGCCGACGAGGGCGATCGACAGGCCGTGCTGGGTCATGTGGATGGGTGTCATGACCATGACGCCCACCATGACGGTGTGCGAGCACACGATCGCGAGGATCGCGACGAGGGCCGTCGGGTTCCGCACCGCCGTGCGAAGGGCCTGCCAGGCGCCGACGCGCGCCGGCGCAGGGGCGGCTTTCGAGACGGCGCCGCTCGCCGCGTCAACCCGCGGATCGGCGCCGCTCGCCTCCTCGGCCGGTGGGGCGGCGGCAGCGCGGTCGTCGGTCTCGAGGTGGCCCGCCCGCGGCGTGCGCAGGAACGCGCCCACGAGGATCCCCGACAGGGCGAACGCGGTCGCCGAGAACAGGAACGGGCCGACGAGCGAGGGCAGGCCGAACGAGCGGCCGAACTCGTCGCCGACGTCGGAGAGCAGAGGCCCGGCCACCGATCCGATCGTGGTGGCCCACAGCACGAGCGACATCGACCGGGCCTCGAAGCCCGGTGCGGCGATCTCGGTCGCTGCGAACCGGGCCTGCAACCCCGCGGCCGCCGCGGCGCCGAACCCCGCGAGCCCCACGAACACGAGCGGCGCCCAGCCGCTCGCTGCCGCGACGACGACGAGCACGGCGCCGGCGAACGCGCACGCGTAGCCGGTGGCGAGTGCCACATGGCGTCCGGCGCGCACGGCGAGACGCGCGAGGGGCACGGCCGCGAGCGCGGCGCCGAGCACGCTCGACGACTGCGCGAGGCCGCCCATGGCCGTCACCTCGGTGAGGTCGGCGACGAGGATGGCCGCGAGCGCCATGCCGGATGCCACGCCGACGCCGGCGAGCAGCTGGTTGACGATGAGCACCGTGAGGGAGACCCCGCGACGCGGCATCCGCTCGGTCCGCGGCATCCGCTCGACACTCGGCTGCGTCATCCGCTCAGCCGTACTCGGGAGCGGGCGGGAGGCCGAAGAACTCCTCCAGGGTGGTCACGCCGGTCTCGCGCATCTCGGTGGCGAGGTCGACGCCGACGTAGCGGAAGTGCCACGGCTCGAACGAGTACCCGGTGACCGGGGTCTTGTCGGCCGGATACCGGAGGATGAAGCCGAACCGCCACGCGTTGTCGCGCAGCCAGATGCCCTCAGGTGTCTCAGCGAAGCACTCGTCGAGCGAGCACTCCCCCGACAGCGGGCCGATGTCGATCGTGAGCCCGGTCTGGTGCTCGCTGAACCCCGGCCGGGCCGTGGTCAGGTCGTCGCCGTCGTAGATGCTGTCCTGCGCCCAGTACGAGCGGTACGCGCTGTTGGAGGCCAGCTCGAGGCCCGCCTCGTCGAACGCGGCCTGGAACATCGCGACCACGGCGTCGGATGCCTCCTGCCGGAGCAGCGGCTCGTTCGTGTACTCGACGGGGACATCCACGAGGTCGGCCGGTTCGTACTCCTGGGGATTGATCGGACGAAGCTTGTTCACCACGACCCAGATGCTCGCGGGGTCGTCGATCGAGTAGGCAGCCCGGTTGAACGTGTCGATCGAGGCCGGCGGCGGCTCGACGGCGGGCTCGGGGCGCGGCGTCGGCGTCTCGGTGGCGTCAGCGGCGGGGCGGTCGTCGGGCGCCGCGCCCGCGACCATGCCGATCACGACAGCGCTGACGGCGACGAGCACGAGGCTCAGCGAGATCGCGATCGCGAGGCGACGGTTCTGCCTCGCGCGATCGGATGGATCTCGATACTGGCTCGCTGACACCGTACGAGTGTACGCCCAGCCTCCCCGGACGGGCGGCGGGAGCGCGACCGAAATAGACTGGCGGACATGCAAGCGTGTGGGGTTCGCGCACGGCCCGCCGCACCGACGCTCGAAGCGGTCGCGCGCGAGGCGAAGGTCTCGCGCGCGACCGTGAGCCGGGTCGTGAACGGATCGCCGAAGGTCAGTCCCGACGTCGCGCGCGCCGTGAACGCGGCCATCGCGAAGCTCAACTACGTGCCCAACCGCGCGGCCCGGTCGCTCGCGAGCCGCACGACCCAGGCGATCGCGCTCGTCGTGCCCGAGGACACGACGCGGTTCTTCGGCGATCCGTACTTCGCCGCCGTCGTGCAGGGCATCGCGCGACGCCTCGATGACAGCGAGTACCTGCTGAACCTCCTCGTCGCCACCAACGACCCTGGCCGCAAGGCGCTGCGCTACCTGCGCTCGGGCGTGGTCGACGGCGCGCTCGTCGTGTCGCACCACGAGGGCGACGACGCGCTGTGGGAGGCCTTCGACTCGGTGCCGATGGTGTTCGGCGGCCGGCCCTCGCACGAGTCCGACGACGAGATCTACGTCGACGTCGACAACGTCGAGGGCGGCATGACGGGTACCGAGCACCTCATCGCCATCAACCGCCACCGCGTCGGCACCATCACGGGCCCGCTCGACATGCCCGCCGGAGTCGACAGGCTCGAGGGGTTCCGGCGCGCGATGGCCGTGGCCGGGCTGCCCGCCGACGCGGTCGAGACCGGGGACTGGTCGGTCGCGAGCGCCGTCGCCGCCACCCGGCGCCTGCTCGACCGAGTGCCCGACCTCGACGCACTGTTCGTCGCGAGCGACCTCATGGCGACGGGCGCACTCTCGGTGCTGCGCGAACGCGGGCGACGGGTGCCGGAGGACGTCGCCGTCGTGGGCTTCGACGACAGCCCCGCCGCGAGCTCGTCGGCCATCCCGCTCACGACCGTGCACCAGCCGTCGGAGCAGATGGGCTTCGAGATGGCCGACCTGCTGCTGCGCATGCTCGCCGGCGAGGCCGAAGTGCCGCACCGCAACCTCATGCCGACGCGGCTCGTGCGGCGCGCGTCGGCATAGGCCGGCGCGCCGCGGCATCCGCCCATGAACGGCCCACGTCGGCGACGGCATCCTCGTGGGCTACCGACCGGCCGTGCCGCTCGTGTTCGGCGGTCGCCCCCCGCGACTCGGACCACGACGACGACTTCGTCGACGTCGACAACCGGGCGGCCGCGGCATCCGGAACCCGGTACCTCATCGAGCACGGGCGTCGGAGGATCGGGTCGATCACGGGGCCGATCGACATGCCCGCCGGCATCGACCGGCTCGACGGCTTCCACGACGCCGTGCGCGCGGCGGGCCTGCCCGACGACCTCGTCGAGACCGCCGACTTCACCGCGCCCGGCGCCGCAGAGGCCGCCCGGCGCCTGCTTGATCGCGCCCCCGATGTCGACGCGCTCTTCGTCGCGAGCGACCTCATGGCCACGGGCGTGCTCACGGTGCTGCGCGACCGCGCGCTGCGGGTACCTGAGGATGTCGCGATCGTCGGCTTCGACGACAGCCCCGCCGCCCTCGCCGGGCCGACGTGCTCATCCGCCTGCTCGAGGGCGACGAGGACGTGCCGCACCAGACGATCCTGCCGACGGGGCTCGTCGTGCGGGCGTCGGCGTGACTCCCGCCGCAGCGCTCTTGCCCGCCGCAGCGAGTCAGGCCGCCTCCCGCTCCGCGGCTTCGAGCGCAGCCTCTTCGGCGGCGAGGCTTCGCCCGACGTGGCTTCTGGCGTGCTCGACCGCCGCGTCGAGCTCGTCGAACAGGTGGTTCGTGTGCCGGAGTGAGTCGATCACTCCGACTCGCTCGGCGAGCCTGAGGTGCCGCGGCTGGATGCCCTTGACGAGCACGGTGATCCCACGACGCTCGAGAGCGTGCACCATCTCGGTGATGACGCGCGCGCCCGTCGAATCGAGCAGCTGGAGCTGCGACATCCGAATGATGACGACGTACACATTGCTGATGCGGCCGACACGATCGAGCATGCGCTCCGCGGCACCGAAGAAGAGCGCGCCGTCGAGGCGGAACAGCGCGATGTGCTCGTCACCGGGCTGAGCGGCACCCGGGAGTTCCTCCCGATGCACGCCGCCGGACCTCGACAGGGTCCGCAGGGCGAAGAACGCCGCGAACGCGATGCCGATGCCGACCGCGACGATGAGGTCGAACGAGACCGTGATGAGCGCGGTGACGATGAACACGGCGGCATCGGACCGGCCCGATCCCACGACGCTGCGAATGGTCGCGCCTGAGATCATGCGCGTCGAGGTGACCATGAGCACTCCTGAGAGCGCTGCGAGCGGTACCTGCGACACGACGGTCGACGCGAAGTAGACCACGGCGAGCAGTGCGAGCGCGTGCACGATCGCCGCGACGCGCGTGCGACCGCCGCTGCGCACGTTGACGGCCGTGCGTGCGATCGCTCCCGTCGCGGGCATTCCGCCGAAGAACCCGGAGGCCATCGACGCAAGACCCTGGCCGACGAGCTCTCGATCGGCGTCGTAGGGCCCGGTGTCGGCCAGGGTCGACCCCACCCGCGCCGAGAGCAGGGACTCGATCGCGGCGAGCGCCGCGATCGTGAGCGCGGGGCCGATCAGCGAGCCGGCGCTCGCCCAGTCGATCGACGGGACGAGCGGGCTCGGCAGCGAGCTCGGCAGCGCTCCGATCCGGGCGAGCGGAAGATCCGCCACGGTCGCGATGACGGCCACGACGACGATCGCGACGAGGGATCCGGGGAACTGCTGGTGCACGAATCGCCCGAAGGTCATGATGATCGCAACCACCGCGACGGCGCCGATCGACCACCACGCCGTGGACCAGTCGATCCCGCGGAGCGACTCGAGTGCGGCGAGGAATGAATTGGTGCTCGGGCCCGCCTTCGCGCCGACCGCGGCGGGCACCTGCTGCAGGAAGATGATGATCGCGATGCCCAGCGTGAAGCCCTCGATCACGGGCCATGGGATGTAGGACACCACACGGCCGAGCCTGAGCATCCCCGCGACGAGCACCACGATGCCCGCGAGCACGCTGACGAGCGCGACGACGCCGACGCCGTGGCTCACGACGATCGGGCCGAGCACGACGACCATCGCGCCCGTCGGACCGGAGACCTGGATGTTGGATCCGCCGAAGACCGCCGCGACGAGACCGGCGACGATCGCCGTCACGAGTCCGCTCGCGGCACCCGCGCCCGAGCTCACGCCGAATGCGAGGGCGAGCGGCAGCGCCACGATGCCGACGGTGACTCCCGCGAGGAGGTCGCCGCGCCAGGTGCGGCGGATCCAGCGGTAGTCCTTCCTGCTGGGCAGCAGCGAGGTGACGCGTTCGATTCCGTTCACGAGTGTCACTTCTCCTGTGCGCGGGTGCGCGGGGGAAGGGCGGGCAGGTTCGTCGTCGAGACGAGTTGTTGCTTCGTCTGCTGGAGGATCTCGGCGAGCAGCGAGCGCGACAGGCGCAGCAGGTCGGCGACCTGCGGGTATGCGAGGGCGTAGAAGACCTGGCTGCCACGGCGCTCGGCTACGACGAGGTGATTCTGACGGAGCACCGAGAGGTGCTGCGAGAGGTTGGACGCCTCGAGGCCGGTGTCATCGAGCAGCTCGGTCACCGAGACCTCGTCCGACGTGCACAGCACCTCGAGCACGCGAACGCGCACGGGATGCGCGAGCCCCTTGAAGAGGTTGGCCTTGATGGCGTAGAGAGGTCGCTGCGAGCCGGAGAAGTCGCTCGGCTCCTCCCCCTCGGCATCGGTGTAGGAGTCGTCGGATGGGTTCACAAATCCATCATATCGCCGCGCACGACCTGGTTCACAAGTCGTTGCCGGCGTACGACTGGTTGAAGCTCTTGTTGGTGAGTGGGAAGTCGGGCACGATCGTGTCGGCGAGCGCGATGGGCAGCGCCGGCCAGTTCAGGAACGACGGGTCGACGATCTTCACGCGCGCGAGGCGGCCGTCCGAGGCGAGCTCGACGCGATGCACGAGCGTTCCGCGCCACGCCTCGACGAAGGCGGCACCGGTGCCCGCTGCAGCGGGCCGGAGCGCCGCGCCGCGGCCGGTCGATCCACCCAGCCGCGCGATGAGATCGGCGCAGACGCGGGCCGAGACGCCGAACTCGCGGGCGCGCACGAGATAGCGCGCGAGGACGTCGCCGCCCGTCTCAACGACGACCTCGAACGAGTCGCCCAGCTCGGCGAACGGCAGCTCGCGACGCGCGTCGACATCGACGCCGGAGGCGCGTGCGACGTAGCCGAGGGTGCCCACGCCGCGGGCCTGCTCCGCATGCAGCTGCGAGGTGCCGGAGAAGCGGTCGAGCACCACCGGGTGCGTGAGCGTGATCTCGACCAGTTCGGCGACCTCGTGCGCGATCGCGAGCAGGGCCGCCGGGTCGGGGAGCGATCGCAGCCGCGCGCCGCCGATGGAGAGGCATCCGCGTAGCAGACGATGGCCCGCCACCGCACGATCGAGGCGCATGAGCCGCTCGCGAATGCGCTGCGCATGGATGTTCGCGATGCCGAACGCCGCGTCGTTGGCCAGCGCACCGAGATCGGTGACGTGGTTGTGCATGCGCTCGAGCTCGAGCAGCAGCGCGCGCACGAGCCGATCGTCGTCGGGCACCTCAACGCCCGCGGCGGTCTCCACGGCCATCACGAAGGCGAGCGAATGCCCAACCGACGTGTCCCCGGTGATCTGCTCGGCCAGTGCGATCGCATCCTCCGGCCGCCGCCCCTCGAACAGCTTCTCGACGCCGCGATGCAGGAACCACAGCCGGGTCTCCATGCGCACGATCGTCTCGCCGACCACCGAGAAGCGGAAGTGTCCCGGCTCGATGATGCCGGCGTGGACGGGTCCGACCGCGACCTCGTACACCCCCGCGCCCTCGACCTCGACGAAGGGGTACGCGGCCGTGTCGGGGGCGAACGGCGGGATCACCCGGGCGTCGTTGCGCATCGGATGCCACGAGTGCGGCCAGTGCGCGTGGCGAAGCAGTCGGTGGGGCAGCGGGTGGTCGCGGGGCAGCACCCCGTAGAGGTCGAACATCTCGCGCTCGAACTGGCCGGCGGGAAAACTCAGCGCGGCCAGGCTCGGCACCCACGCGTCGTCCGCGGGGACGGCGACCACGAGCTCGACGGGGCCCCTACGGGCCGTGCCCGTGCCTCCCGAGTCGCCCGCGCCCGTGTCGCCCGCGCCCGGCTCGCCGGCGAAGAGGTAGACGATGCGGAACATCCCATCGTCGTCATGGCACGCGATCATCGCGAGCCGCCGACCGGCATCGAGCAGCGCGGATGCCTCGCGCACGAGATCGAGGCGATCCACCGCCCGGCTGACCGCCGCCGGCTGCCGCGCGTTCATCGAACGCCTGCCAACGCTGCTGCGGCGTCCGAGAGCACCGAGCCGATCGGGTCGGCCAGGAACGGGATGATCGCGGCGGCGGCGAGCGCCAGCGCGATCGGAAGGGCGGGTCCGTGCGCGGCGCGGTCGGGGCCCTCCGGCTCGCCCGCCGGCTCCCCGGCCCCCGTCGCGACCGCGGTCTCCGCCGCAGCCTCGCGCCCCCGGGGGCCGAAGACCATGCCGACGGTCAGTCGCACGAGCCCCGCGAAGACCACGAGCAGGAGCACGAGCGCCGCTGCGACCGCAGCGCCCAACCCGGCGTCCCACCCGGCGAAGAACACG
Organism: Agromyces bauzanensis; assembly: GCF_014645655.1. Taxonomy (GTDB): domain Bacteria; phylum Actinomycetota; class Actinomycetes; order Actinomycetales; family Microbacteriaceae; genus Agromyces; species Agromyces bauzanensis. The sequence continues at coordinate 21,416 of NZ_BMMD01000016.1, forward strand.
CCGACCTCGGCGAAGAAGATGCCGAACGGCGCGAATCCGAGCAGTCCCGTCATCCCGACCAGCCAGGGCACGGCGATGCCGGGACGCCGCGCGAGAAGGCCCCGCACCTCCGCGATCGTCGACGTGCCCTCGACGGCGAGCAGTCGCCCCGCGAGCACGAACAGGCTCGCCTTGATGAGCCCGTGGCTGAGGACGTACAGCAGCACGGCCGGGATCGCGGCAGTGCCGATCGCCGCGCCGAGCGCCATGACACCCATGTGCTCGATGCTCGAGTAGGCGAGCATCCGTTTGAAGTCACGCTGCCGGATGAGGAGCGCGGCCGCGACCGCGAGCGAGAGCAGTGCCCCGGCGACGAGGAGCGCGCTCAGGAACTCCGGCCCGATCACGGCGTCGGCGACGGCCTGCACACGCAGGATCGCGTACAGGGCGACCGAGAGCAGCACGCCGGACATGAGCGCGGAGACGGGCGACGGGGCCTGGCTGTGCGCGTCGGGGAGCCAGCTGTGCATGGGCGCGAGCCCGGCCTTCGTGGCGAAGCCGAGCACCGCGAGCGCTGCGCCCACTCGTACGAGCCCCGGGTCGAGGTCGAGCGGCAGTGCGGTGAGTCCGATCCAAGACAGGGTGGGTGTCTCGCTGCCCGTCGAGGCGGCGTAGATCAGCACGATCCCGAGGAAGGCGATCGCCACGCCCGCGGGCGCGAGCACGACGTACTTCCACGCCGCCTCGAGCGATCGGCGCGTGCGGTTGTGGCCGACGAGGAAGGCGGTCGCGATCGTGGTCGCCTCGATCGCCACCCACATGACGCCGAGGTTGTCGGCGAGCAATGCGAGCGACATCGACGACAGGAACACGCACACCAGCGCCGCGTACATCCCCCGCGGCGGCGAGCCGGCCGGCAGCGGCCCGGCTGGTTCCTCGGGCCGCAGGCCTCCCCATGTCGCCACGAGGGCGACCGCGCCGACGACCGCCAGCATGTAGGACGAGAGCGAATCGGCTCGCAGGATGCCGCCGAGCCCGAGCAGCGCGTCGCCCCCGGCGCTCACGCCGATCGCAGCGACCCCTGCGCCGAGGATCACCGCGCTCGCGATCACTCCCGAATACCGGCGCAGCCGGCGCAGCCGCGGGAAGAGCGTGCAGGCCCCGAGTCCGAGCGGGAGCACCAGGGGCAGCAGGAGCAGGTACGTCATCAGTCGCGCAGCTCCCTCATGCGATCGACGTCGGTGTCACCGAACACCGCGCGCATTCGGCGCGAGAACACCTGGAGGATGAGCGTGACGAGCAGGATGTCGAGGGACACCCCGAACTCGATGAGGATCGGCACGCCGCCGGAGACGAGGAACGCCACGGTCGCGATGCCGTTGTCGAGCGCGAGGAACCCGACGAGCTGCGAGATCGCACGCCTCCTGGTGACGAGGACGAGGAAGCCGATGAGCACCATCGCGATGCCGACGGGCGCGGCGTGCGCCGCCGGGCTCGCGCTGCCGGCGACGAGCGGCCAGATCACGGCGTAGGCGACGATCCCGAGCAGCGCTGCGGCCACGAGCGTGGCGACCGGGTTGAGCATGGGCGTCTCCGCGCCGTGGTCGCCTGCGCCGTGGTCGCCTGCGCCGTGGTCGCCTGCGCCGTGGTCGCCTGCGCCGTGGTCGCCTGCGCTGCCGGCGCCACGCTGCGGCGGCGCAGGCGCGCCGGTCGCCGGCGCGGGGCGCCGCGAGAGCACCCATGGGAGCACCATGCCCTTGAGCACGAGCACGAGCGCCGCCACGACGATGAGCTCCGCCTCCGAGCGGTCGACGGCGACGACGGCGACGAGCGCGGCGAGTGCGACCCCCTGCAGTGCGAGCGCCCGGATCGAGGCGCGCTGCGACCGATACCACACGGTCAGCACCGAGGTGAGCAGCAGCGCACCTGCGCACAGGCCGATGAGCTCCGCATACGTCGACTCGGTCATCGGCTCACCTCACGACACCATGGCCGAGACGGCGACGGCCAGGAAGGCGAGGACGAACGACCCGGCCAGGAGTTCGGGCACCCGGAAGAGGCGCAGTTTGGCGAGCAGCACCTCGCCCGCGGCGAGGAGGGCCCCGAGGACGAGGACCTTCACCCCCGCCGCTGCGGCGCCGACGAGCACCGGGAGCGCGTCCGTCGAGGTCGCGACTCCCCACGGCACGAGCAGGTTGCCCACGAGCCCGAGCAGCGCGCCGAGCTTGAGCCATGAGCCGAACTCGAGCCATGCGAGGTCGCGCGCGGAGCTCTCGAGCAGCATCGCCTCATGGATCATCGTGAGCTCGAGGTGGGTCGAGGGGTTGTCGACGGGCAGCCGCCCGGTCTCGGCGACCACCGCGATGACCAGGGCCGCCATGGCGAGCAGGCCGACCGGCGAGACGATGATCGAGGGATCTTCGAGCCTCGCCTCGACGATCGTCGCGATGTCGGAACTGCCGGTCGGGATCGAGAGCGCGTAGATCGCGAGCAGCAGCGTGGGCTCGACGAGCGCGAGCACGGTCATGTGGCGGCTCGAGCCCATTCCGCCGAAGGCCGTGCCCGCGTCGAGCCCGACGAGTGCGAGGGCGACGGCTCCGATGAGCAGCACCGAGACGACGACGAACAGGTCGCCGGTCACGAGTCGCTCGGCCACCGTCGTCACGAGCGGCAGCAGCGCGGCGAGCACGAGGCTCGAGAGCACGAGCACGAGCGGGCCGGCCCGCAGCATCCAGCTGCTGCCTCGCGCTCGCACCGGCTCCTTCCCGAGCAGTTTGCGCAGGTCGCGCCACGGCTGCCAGACACCGGCTCCGGCGCGGCCCTCGAGGCGCGCGCGCACCTGGCGCATCACCCCGACGAGCAGCGGCGCGAGCGCTGCGAAGAGGATGACCTGCACGAGGGTCACGATCACGGTCACGAGGTTCACAGCGTCGCCACCACCAGCACGACGATGATCGCGATGAACGAGTACGTCAGGTAGAGGTGGATGCTGCCGTTCTGAATGCGCCGGGCGAGCACCCCGAAGCGATCGACGACCCTGAGCACGGGCCGGTAGAGACCGCGTTCGACGAGGTCGGTGACACTCTGGCTGAACGTCACGCGGTTCACGAGGTAGCGCGACTCCCCCGCATGGGTTACCTCGACGTCTCTGGCCGGCTGGAGCACGTCGTCGAAGACGCGCACCACAGGCTCGGCGAACGAGGTCGCGGTGTACTGCATGCGCGGCTGTGCGCGCAGGCCCCCGCCGCCCCACACCGAGGCATCGATGCGCTGCGGATGTCGCCACGCCGCCTGCACCGTCGCCGCGACGACGAGCGTGGCGAGCACCCCGGCGAGCAGCACGAGGGCGACGGGGTCGAGGATCGCATCGAATGCGACGAGGTCGACGCCGAGCAGTCCCGCGGTCGCGACGACGGCCTCGGGACCGCCGGGCAGCACCGACGCGACCGCGGTCGCGAGCGGACCCGGCACAAGGCCGAGGAGCACGACCCCAGCCGCCGCGATCACGAGCACGACGCGCACGAGCACGGGCGACTCGTGCGCCTCGGCGACGGCCGCCGAGCGCGGACGGGCGAGGAAGCCGATGCCGTACGCCTTCACGAAGGTGAGCACGCCGAGTCCCGCGGTCAGCGCGACGACCGCAACGACGAGCGGCATGGCGATCGACACGGTCACCGAGACCGGGACCCCGTCGACGCGGGTGCCGTGCACGAGGGACTGGAGGAGCATCCATTCGGCGACGAACCCCGAACTGATCGGCAGTGCCGCGGCCCCGAGGGCGGCGATGCCGAAGGCGGCGGCGGTCCACGGCATCCGTCGTCCGAGTCCGCCGAGCCGGTCGAGGTTGCGCTCGCCTGTGGCGTGCAGCACCGAGCCCGCGGCGAGGAAGAGCGTCACCTTGAACACGGCGTGACTGACGGCGAGCAGGAGCGCCGCGACGAGCGCGCAGCCGGCCGCGGCATCCACTCCATGCGCGCTCAGCAGCACCGACGCACCGATCGCGAGCACGATGAGGCCCACGTTCTCGGTGGTCGAGTACGCGAGCAGCACCTTGAGATCGCTCGCGATGGATGCCTGCAGGATGCCGTACACCGCTGAGACGCCGCCGAGCACGAGCAGGAGGATCCCCCACCAGTCCGGTCCGCCCGGGACGAGTCGCACCACCACGACGAGGATGCCGTACACCCCCATCTTGACCATCGCCGCGCTCATCGCCGCCGAGACGTGGCTCGGTGCCTCGGGATGCGCACGCGGCAGCCACACGTGGAGGGGGACGAGACCCGCCTTGCTCCCGAACCCGAGCACGAGGAGCACGACGGCGACCGCCGCCGGCGCCGAAGTCGGCGAGACCGAGGACAACGCCGCGAAACTCGTTCCGCCTGCCGCTGCCGACAGCACCGCGAAGCCGGCGACGATCAGCAGGAAGCTCAGCTGCGACATGACCGCGTACCAGACGGTGGCCGAGCTCACCCGTCGGCTGGCGGTGTGCCCGGCGAGGAGCAGGATCGTGGAGCCGAGCGCCATCGCCTCCCACACCAGCAGGAACGAGGGTGCATCGGCCGCGGCGGGCACCAGCTGCATGCCGACCAGGAAGAGCGGCAGCGCGAGCCAGGCCGTGCGCGAGGCCGCGGCTCCGTGCACCGAGACAGCACCGGCGAGCGAGATCAGCAGGCCGACCGACGAGGCGAGCACGATGAACAGCCCGCCGAGCGGGTCGGGGGCGAACCGGAGGGGTTCAACCGGCACCGCGACGGCGATCTCGAGCCCGCCCGCGCCGCCCGTCATGGCCAGCACCCCGGTGACGACTCCCGCAGCGCCGAGCGCCGCGCACGTGCCCCCGGCGAGCCGGGAGCGCGCTCGTTCGCCCGGGAGGAACGCGAACGCGGCTGCCGCCCCGGCGAGCACGATCTCGGCGAGCAACCCCCAGTACACGGGCGTCATCGGCCGGAGATCCTGCGGAGTGCCGCGACGATCTCGGCCGGCTCGGGCGGGCTGCCCGGAATCTCGAAGTCGACAGGAACGAAGTCGGAGACCACGCCCGCGACCCCGTACCCGCCGACGAACGGCCCGCCGCCGATGGCGGCGTCGCCCACCGCGCCGATCAGCCGCGGCCTGGGCGTCGCCTCGACGGTGAGCAGGAGCGGCTCGAGCATGTTGCGCGTGACGACTCCAGTGACCAGCAGCACGTCGGCATGGCGGGCGGATGCCACGAGCCGGACCCCGTAGCGCTCGAGGTCGTAGACGGGCCCGAAGGCCGCCGCGATCTCCATGGCGCAGTCGGTCGCTCCGCCGACGTCGACATAGCGCACGTGAACGCTCCCGCGGAGCGCCCGCGCACCGGCGTGGCGCTCGCCGGCGGCCTCCGGCGCCGGCTCCGCGATCCGGCCGGTCCGGGCGATGAGCCGGATCAGCTTCGACGTCGTCACCGCGACGACTCGGCGCCGCTGCGGGAGGCTGCCGTCGGCCGCTCCAGGTCTTCGATCGTGATGAGCAGATCGCGTGAGTCTTCGAGGGTGGAGGTGAGCAGCTGCCTGGCGACGGCGAGCAGCTGCGACATCCGCGGGTCACGGATCGAATAGATGACCGACGAGCGTTCACGCCGGCTGTCGACGATGTTCGCGTGGCGCAGCACGCCCAGCTGCTGCGAGAGGTGCGAAATCTCCATGCCGAGCGCTTCGGCGAGAGCGCCGACCGAGCGTTCGCCGCGCAGGAGCACTTCGATCACCCGAACTCGCGCCGGGTGGGCGATCGCCTTGAACAGCTCGGAGGTCAGTCGTGCGACCGGGAGCTCTGCTGACTCCATGGCTTGTTTATACCGCTGTTTGAGAGAACGATCAATACGTGAACTCCGTCTCGGCGGAGCGGGGCCCCGTCTCGGTTCACGCGTTCCGTTCCTCTGAGTACCGCGGCGCCATCGACTCCATCTGCTCCATGACGAGCTTGATGGCCTCGGGCTGCTTGTCGGGCGGATACCCCTTGAGCACGAGCAGGCGCTTGATCGACGAGCGCAGCTTCGCCTTCACATCGGCGCGCACGGTCCAGTCGGTGCGCACGTCACGGCGCATGATTGCGACGAGTTCGCGAGCGATCTCGGCGAGAACGCTCTCACCTTGGATCTCGACCGCCGACTCGTTCTGGGCGACGGCGTCGTAGAAGGCGAGTTCGTCGTCGTTGAGCGGCGGCGAGAAGTGCTGCCCGCGGTTGCCCTCCGCCGCCACTTCGCGCGCCAGCTCGACGAGTTCGGCGATGACCTCGGCCGAGGTGAGTTGCTGGTTCGTGTACTTGTTCATGAGCTCGGCGATCCGCGCCGAGAACGCGCGCTCGCGCACGAGATTGCCTCGCGAGACCGCGGCCGACTCCTCGAGGAGCAGGTCGCGGAGCGCCTCGATCGCGAGCTGCGGGTTGCGTGCCTGCTGGGCGCGACGCGCGAACTCGGGCGTCAGTTGCGACAGTGACGGCCGCGGCATCCCCGCGGCCTCGTAGATGTCGACGACGTCGCCGGCATCCGTCGCCTGCGCGATGAGACTGCCGAGCAGACGCTGGATGTCCTCGGGAATCGGCTGACCCGAGGCCTTGCGTTCGGCGGCGTCGAACTTCGCCATCCATACGCGCACCTCTTCGTAGAACGCGATCTCCTCACGGTAGTTCACGAGCGTCGATTGTCCCGAGGCGAGTGCCCATGCCCTGGCGAGTTGCCCCGAGTAGCGGCGGTAGCGGGCGGCGAGCGTCTCGCCCTCGAGCTTCGGGTCGTTGAGCAGGTTCTGCAGATCGCGCAGATACGCGACTGTGCCGCTCACCGCGTTGAGGTACGCTTTCGGTCCGCCGGCGGCGAGTTTCGCCCGCCAGTCGACGCCAGCCACCAGGCCACGCACCCGCTCGACGAGCTCGACCGCGAGCGAGACCGCTTCGTCGATGTCACGCCCGACCGGCTTCGTCTTCTGGTCGGTGACCGTGTATTCCGCGAGCGCGGCACTGAGGTTCTCGGCGATCGGCGCGTACCCGACGAGCAGCCCGTCCTCCTTGCCGCGGAAGGTGCGGTTCACCCGGGCGAGCGTCTGCATCAGCAGTGCACCCTTGAGCGGCCGGTCGAGGTAGAGCGTATGCAGCGGCGGGGCGTCGAAGCCGGTGAGCATCATGTCCTTGACGATCACGAGTTCAAGCTCGTCGTCGACGTCGCGCAGGCGTTCCTTGATGGCGGCGTTCGCGCTGTCGCGGCGCACGTGCGCTGCGATGACCGGCGACTTCTCCGACGGCGTGCCCGAGTAGACGACCTTGATACGCCCGCCGGTGAGGTCGTCGGAGTGCCAGTCGGGGCGGATCTTCACGATCTGGCCATACAGCCGCGCGCAGATCTCGCGGGTGCCGCCGACGATCAGCGCCTTGCCCGGGCCGCCGATGAACGGCCGCATCCGTTCACGTCGTTCCTCCCAGTGCGCGACGAGGTCGGCGGCGAGCGCTTCGAGCCGCTCGGGCGCACCGTACACGGCGTTGACGACGGCGACGGATGCCTCGAGCCGAGCCCGTTCCACGTCGGAGAGCCCGATGGTGGCTTCGTCGGCGGCGAGGTCGATCTCCTCCTCGCTGAGTTCCTCGGCCCGCCGCACCTTGATGAGGCGCGGTTCGAAGTAGACGGGCACGGTCGCGCCATCCGCCACTGCCCGGCTGAGGTCGTAGATGTCGATGTACTCGCCGAACACATCGCGCGTGTTGCGTTCGTCGAACGAGACCGGCGTGCCGGTGAACGCGATCAGCGTGGCGTTCGGCAGCGCATCACGCAGGTGACGCGCATACCCGTCGAGGTCGTCGTAGTGGCTGCGGTGGGCTTCGTCGACGACCACGATGATGTTGCGCCGGTTCGAGAGCAGCGGATGCTCCACACCGGCCTGCTTCTCGGCCTGACTGAGCCCGAACTTCTGCAGGGTCGTGAAGTAGATGCCGCCGGTGGTGCGGTTCGTCAGCTCCTCGCGCAGTTCGCGTCGCAGGCGGATCTGCTTGGGCTTCTCGGGCAGCAGCAGGCTGCGGTCGAAGCCGGCGTAGAGCTGCCCGTTGAGCTCGTTTCGATCGGTGATGACCACGACGGTGGGGTTCTTCAGTGCCGGCTCGCGCATGACGAGCGCGGTGTAGAGCTCCATCTCCATCGACTTGCCCGAGCCCTGCGTGTGCCAGACGACGCCGGCCTTGCCGTTCGATGCCACGGCCTGCCGGGTCGCGCCGACCGCCTTCGACACCGCGAAGTACTGGTGCGGCTTTGCGATGCGCTTGACGAGCCCTTCGTCGCCCTCGTCGAAGGCGGTGTAGTCGCGCATGAGCTGCAGGAAGCGCTCGTGGTTGTAGAGGCCGTTGAGCGCGTCCTCGAGCGCGAAGATGGTCTCGCCATCGACCTGCCGGTTCGCCTCCACGGGTTCGCCGTCGTCGTCCACGTTCCACGGCGAGAAGTGGTTGAGCGGCGTGAACGGCGTGCCGTAGATCGCTTCGAGCCCGTCACTCGCGAGCACGAACACGCAGAAGCGGAACGCCATCGGGAACTCGCGCAGGTAGGTGGTGAGTTGCGCGTGCGCCGACGTGGCATCCGCCCGCTCGGTGCCGGCCTTCTTGAGCTCGATGATGCTCACAGGCATGCCATTCAGGAAGAGCACGAGGTCGAAGCGACGGGTGCGGTCACCCTGCCGGATGGTGACCTGGTTGACCGCGAGCCAGTCGTTCTCGTCGGGGTCTGCGCTCACGAGCCGGATAGTCGGGTTGTGCTCGGTGCCGTCGGCATCGAGGTAACTCAGCCGATAGCCGCCCACGAGGATCTCGTGGATGCGGTGGTTCTCAGCGATCGGGTCCTGCGACTTCAGCGCGACGACCTCGGCGAGCGCCTGCAGCAGGTACGTCGCCGGCACGGCCGGGTTGAGCTTCTGCATCGCGGCGAGCAGGCGCGGCCGGATCAGCAGCTCGCTCCACGAGTCGCGCTCGTCGGCGCCCGGCGCGATGGCCTCACCGGCCGCGGGCCGCCAGAGCAGCGGCTCGGCGAGCGTGTCGAGTGCGAGCTGCTCCCATTCGGCTTCTGAGAATCCGGTCACGTGTTCGTTCCCCCTGTCGGCGACGTGATGCCAGCGTATGAGCGGATGCCGCAGTGCGACGCGTGCCCGCTGATAACCCCGTTCATCGGTCGATCCATCCGCGCTTTGATGCGTGCGCGGCGACCGCCGAGGTGATCCGGTCAGCGATCGCCCGCTCGGTGCTCGACGCGATGGTCTGAGCGGCAGCGGCGAAGGCGTCCGCGAGTCCCGCCCGGATTTCGAACGCTCGCGCTTCAGCCTCGTCGGCGGGGATGCGGAGCTTCCGACCCACGGCGACGAAGTCGCGGATGCCGATCCCGTCGAGGCGGTACTCGTCACCCACCTTCATCGCCGACGCGAGCGGTCGTGTCGCGGGGTACACGAGGTGAGTACCCAGGTCGTAGAGCGGCGCTAGCTCCGCGCGCTCGGCGTCCAGCAGGATCGAGTAGTTCTTCGCGTGCGCGTCGGTGTTCGCGGCCGACACGTTGAACACCATCGCGTCGAACATCCGTCGCTGACTTCTCCGTCGCTGTTCCACGTTCGGGAAGGTGTCGATGAGCTGAGCCATGCGTGCGAAGCCCGGGCCACCGTCCGACTGGTACTTCTGGGCAGGCATGACGGAGAGCGCCTGGCAAAAGTCCTCCTGGTGCCGGCGACGCCAGACCCCGTCGACGACCTCGCGGTCGTATCTCTTCGAGACGAACACGCGGTCGCCTCGGGTCGTGGTCAGGAGTTGGGCGTCGGCGACGTCGAGCCCGAGATGCGCCGCCGCGTGCATCGTCACGTACTCGTTCACGTCGTGTTCGATAAAGGGAGGAACAGCGGGCTTCAGGATGTGCGTTGTTGGCGTCGCATCGAGCGGGATGCCCCACTCACCGTCGATGCTCCGGAAGAGCGCGACCTTCGGCTGCGCCCCGGGCAGGCTCCACCGGCCGGCGACATCACGCGTGCCCCATGTGTCGGCGTTCTTGATGAGGTCATCGATCAGGTCGGCGACGGCGTCGGCGGAGAGCGCCTCGACGCGCTCCTCGCGCGGGCCGGCGTCACGCGCCGATTCATCGGGAGGAAGGATCTGGACCGCCCCGGCGACATCACGGCCGACGAAGGCGAGCAGCCCGTACGGGTTCAGCGCAGAGGTGTGGAACGCCGTCGACAGTTCGCTGAGCTTGCCGCCGCTGTCGGGCAGCAACCCTTGGAGGAACGGCACCACAGCGCGCGGCGGATGGCTCGCACGCGACACCGGCATCGAGAGCGACAGCGGGGTCGCCTCCGGGTGGCGTCGGTAGTCGTCGTCGTAGGTGAAGGTCGTGGCGCCCGCGTCGGTCTGGCGCAGATCCCCGACGAAGTCGCCGTCGAGGTAGACGTTGAGCTTCGGGAATCGTGCCATCAACGGCCGCCCGGCTCGGTCGAGGTACGCTCCTGCAGGTCGACGACGAGGCCGAGGGCAGTGATGATGTCGAAGACGCGGTCGAGGCGGACCGACGCCTTGCCCCCTTCGAAACGCACGACCCACTCGCGCGTGACTCCTGCACGCTCGGCGAGCGCCTGTTGTGACCAGCCGAGCGCTTCCCGGCGGTCGCGCGCCGCAGCCCCCACCTCCAGAACGCTTCGAACTCGCATACGTTCTCCTTCGACGACGTGCGCGTTCGCGCACTTCACCCATTGTGATCGATCGCGCACAGAATTGGAAGTTCGCGATCGATCACAATGTTCGGAGGCCACCACCCGCCGCGAGAAACTACCGAGCAAGCATATTCCGCCCGCTATCTCGCGGCTCCGGGCGTCGTTGACACCGTTCTGTCAACGAACAAGCAAGCAATCACTTCGCGACCCAGTACGGCACATACCACCAGCAGCGCGCCGTCCGCGGGAACTATTCGGGCACCGGACGATCCCGGTTCGCGCTGTTCGCCGTCCCCGCGCCGACAGAGCGCACCCTCAGCGACCTTCAGTGCGACCTTGTCCGACAGCGAACGGGCTATGAGGATGCTCTCGCTGCCGAAGCGGCCAATGACGCCAACACCTTCGGCGCCAGTCTCGACGGCCTTACCGCGCACATCGCCGACACACAGGGCGGCGGGTTGAAACCGCGCCGCGAGTTGTGCGACGCCATGGCGCGATGGGGTGACCGCACGCCAGCGTGAGCAGGATCAGCTCACCCCGACGAGTCTTGCCGCGTCTTCGACTGCGTCGATCTTCGCAGTCGACTTCGCAATGCGAATATTGAATCCCCCGCCCTCCACCTTGCGGCTCGCCTCGACGAGCATCTCGATCGGACTGTCTGGGCTCAGCAGTTCAAGCGGCTCCGACTCACGCTCGACGAGAGATGATGCAGGTGGAAGCACACTCACAAGCGCAATGTCATCATCGGACATCACCACGAATACGTTCGCGAAACCGGCGCTCCATGCAACCCGCTCGAACACGTCACCGATCGACTCGTCGCCGAATGCAATTACGATTGGCTTCGACCCATCAACCCCGGTCACTTTCAGATGACGATCGATGCCGAGCCGTGTGATCGTACCGAGGAGTTTGGCCGTTAGCTGGCGCCGCTCAGCGCTCATCGACTCGGCCATCTCCCTGCTCCCTCTCTCGTTGTTCCCACGTCGCAAGCATGAAGTCGTACTGTTCAGTGTACTGTCGGTCGACCGTTAGCGGCCCGTTGATCGATTCAATGGTCTCTCGCTGGTCGGTTCCCCTGGTGAGGTCGTGACGGTGGACGGTGTCGTGCGAGGAGTCTACTCGGAAGATGTCGCGCCATCGGTACGGCCCGCCGACCTGATGACAGATCGCGAAATCGATGCACTTGCCCCGGTAGTTGTTCGTTCGCACAAAGAGTCGGCTCGTCGCCGAGAGAGCAACCGAAAACTCGGACGGTGGATCCCACTCTTCCTTCGGCGGGCGTTCCCAGATCGCGGGCGCGTCATTCGCGTCCATCTGCTGCTGGGCTGCCCGCCTGGCCTCGCGGTCGTTCCGCCTACTGAACTTGCCGCTACGTCCCATCGGCAACCCTTTCGAAGTCCCGAACACGGAGTCCTCCGGACATGAGTTGCGGGAGAAGGGCGTCGCGGATAGCTGCGAGGGTTCGGTTCTCCGCGTCGGCCGCCAAAGCCGCGGATGAGAGTGACTCGATGCTTGCCCGCGACTCATCGGGCCAGCCGCGCGGGTCGGACACGCCAGCCAAGAGAACCTCGATCGGCTTCACCCGCTGGTGGCTGCCTGAAGTACCCGCGACCTTCGACTCGAGAGCTCGACCGAACGACGGCTGGGCAAGAAGACTCCAAAGAACAGAAGTCGATATCCCACGCGGCTCCAGGACGAGAAACTCGGTCGACGCCAGCGCCCGTCGCCCATTCAATCGCGCGAGGTCCCACACGCGAGGGAACCTAGGATTGAGCTTCGAAATCAGCACAGACGGCTCCGACACAACGAACTTGCTGCTCTTGATGCTGGTAGCTTTGACCACTTCCGGGCCATTCCTTGAGTCGAACGCCGGAAGGCTGTAGTGATCTACGGCTTCGTCGCCTAGCGTTCCCGGATCGATCTGCGCCTTCTGCAGAGTCGCGAGTTCCCGCACCGGTGCCCGATCGCCCGCGACCGGCACCATTGCGAGTGCGAGTTCACGCGCGGTGGCGGCGAGCTTGGTGTTGGCGGCGATCTTGTCGTCGAGGGCGCCGAGCACCTCACCGATTGCGCGCTGTTCGCCCAACGGGGGAAGTGGAATAGCGAGCGATTCAAGGTGCGCTTTGGTGAGCGCCTTCCTCGTGGCACCGCCGGTCGCAAGGGTCATTAGTGCCGTCTTCCCTCTCGGCGACACCAAGTACTTCTGAAGGAATCGACTATCTAGACGACCGTTTGTCCGAATGACAGCGACGTGCTGATTCACGCGCGCCGGCAGGACAGCAGGGTCGACGAGTGACGTTCGCGCAACCGAATCACCCGTGATATTCACAAGTACATCGCCGGCGAGAACAGTCACACTCCTAAGCGCGTCGGCCGCCTCATCCGTGATGCGCGCGACTCCATCAAGGAGCATTGAGTTGTCGAGGATGTTCTGCGAGCGAATGAACGAAATGCCTTCTTCGCGATAGACGCTGGCGCCACCACGAGGTGTTGCCCCGGATCCTATCTTGGTCACCAGAACACCCAAGCGAACCAGCGGCCACTCAGACATGAACGCGCCCCAACTGTGTCCGCACGACGCTCGCGAGCCGCTCCGACTCCGCGAACTGCGCGAGGAGCTCGCTCTGCAGTCGCTCGAGCTTCTCTTGGATCGGTTCCCCGTCGTCGTCGACCTCCGCTGCGCCGACATATCGCCCCGGCGTCAGCGCGTAGTCCGCAGCCTTGATCTCGTCGAGCGTCGCCGAGTAGCAGAACCCTGCTTCGTCCGCGTACGCCGGCAGCGCGGCATCCGTCGCTTCGACAGGCTCAGCGATCGACTTCGTGCCGCGCCAGGCATGGAACGTGTTCGCGATCTTCGCAATGTCGCTGTCGCTCAACGCGCGCTCGGCGCGGTCGACCATGTATCCGAGGTTTCGGGCATCGATGAAGAGCACCTGGCCCGTGCGGTCGATCGCACCACCCGGGCCGCCGGCCTTGTCGCGAGCGAAGAACCAGACACACACCGGAATGCCGGTCGAGCGGAACAGCTGCGTGGGCAGCGCGACCATGCACGACACGAGGTCGGCCTCGACGATCTGCGCCCGGATCTGTCCCTCGCCGCCCGAGTTCGACGACATCGAGCCGTTCGCCATGACCACGGCGCCCTGCCCGCCTGGGCCGAGCTTCGAGAGGATGTGCTGGATCCACGCGTAGTTCGCGTTGCGGGTGGGCGGCACGCCGTAGCGCCAGCGCGGGTCCTGTTCATTGCGCGCCCAGTCCTTGATGTTGAACGGCGGATTCGACATCACGTAGTCGGCTTGCATGTCGGCGTGCAGGTCACGAGCGAACGTGTCTCCCCAACGCGGGCCGAGGTTGCCGTTCAGGCCGTGAATTGCGAGGTTCATCTTCGCGAGGCGCCAGGTGCGCTCGTTGAGCTCCTGCCCATAGACCGAGATGTCGCTGCCCTCGCGATCGTGGGCCTCGAGGAACTTCTCGGCCTGCACGAACATGCCACCCGACCCGCACGCCGGGTCGTAGACGCGGCCGCTCGTCGGCTCCAGGACCTCGACGAGCACGCGCACCACCCCCGCCGGCGTGAAGAACTCTCCGCCCCGCTTGCCCTCGGCACGCGCGAACTTCTCGAGGAAGTACTCGTAGACCTCGCCCAGCAGGTCGCGGGCGCGCTTCGCCCCGTCGCCGGTGAACCGCGCCGAATTTAGGAGATCCATGAGCTCGCCGAGGCGGCGCTGGTCGACGTTGTCGCGGTTGAAGATGCGCGGCAGCGTCGCCGCGAGCGACGGATTCGCGGTCATGATCGCGTTCATCGCCTCATCGATGAGTTGACCGATCGACTTCGCCGGCTCGCCACCTGTCGGAGGCAGACCCTTCGCGTTCTGGGCGAGGAACCCCCAGCGCGCGGCATCCGGAACCCAGAACACCCCGCGACCGGTGTACTCGTCGACATCGTCGATGAGCTGCGCTACCTGCTCGTCGTTCATGCCGTCGGCGCGCAGCTCGGCTGCGATCTGCCCGCGGCGCTCGTCGAACGCGTCGCTCACGTACTTGAGGAACACGAGCCCGAGGATCACGTCTTTGTACTGCGACGCATCCATCGAGCCGCGCAGCTTGTCGGCGGCCTTCCAGAGCGTGTCCTTCAGCTCCTTCATGGTTGAGGGGGTCGCGGGGGCGGGCTTGGTTCTCGGGGGCATTGGGTTCCTTTCGGTTGGTCTCGGTGCGCGACGCTGCTCGCGGAGCTACTCGGCCAGCGGTTCGGTGAGGGTCAGCGTTCCGGCGGTCGTTCCCGCCACGATCAGATGCTCGAGTTCCTCGAGCCCGGCGGTCCGCTGCAGCGCCTCAGCGCGAGCACTGCGGAGGTCGGCGAGGGCGCGCGCGAGCGGCGCTCGCTGGTCGGTCGCGACGCGGCGCACCGTCCATGCACGCCACGGCGTCGCGGGCGCGCTTCGCGCGATGTCCATGGCGAGGACGTCGGGCAGCAGGCCTGCGTCATCGTCGCGGTTGATGCGCAGCACGCGGGCGGGCGCCATCACGACCGATGAGCCGTCATAGTCCACCCAGGCGGCGGGCTCGGCACCGGTCAGGAACACGACGTCGCCGGGTTCGGTGAGACGCGCCGACGGGTATGTCGCGGCGAGGCGAAGTCGGTCGATCCGCCGGTCGCCCGGCGTGCGCTCGCCGCGCACCTCTTCGGGGCCGATCACGGTGAATCCCGAACGGTCGTCGGCCGCGAGGTCGCCGACATCGAGTCGCGAGCCAGGCACGTAACGTACGTGGCCCTCACGCACCAGGTCGGCGAGTGTCGCCGGCGGCACGCGAGTCGGGGAAGCGGAGGGCACAGCCGCGCGCAGGGAGGTCGGCACGGAATCCGCGCCGAGATCGTCCACGATCTGATCGAAGCGAGCGGATGCCTCGGCGTCGACCTTGGCCCGTTCGGGGGCATGGCGCAGCGACCCGCCGGCATCGAGCAGCGAGCCGGAGCGTGCGAGCACCCTGCTGGTGGGAGTCACGCGCGTGAAGGTGAACGAGTGCGCATGCACCGCCTGCCGGTCGCCCATGGCCGCGGCGAGATCGCCGACGAGATCGGCGCGCACGACCGGCGTGAGCTCGAACGTGCTGAGATCGGAGAGCATCGTCCAACGATCGGCGATGGCGATGCCCTCGTGCGCCGGTCCGAGCACCCAGATCGCCAGGTGCTGGCGCGGCGCCGATGGCAGGAGTCCGGCCGGAAGCCGCACGATCGCTCGAACCCGATCGGTGCGCAGCACCTGCGAGCGGAGGGCGGCCGCCTGCGGTTGGAGCCCGCCGTCGACGAGCACCGACGACGGCGCGACCACGACCGCTCGCTGCGCGGCATCCATCTGCAGTGCGATCTGGTCGACGGCCGACAGTGTGGCCATGGCGTCGAGCGCCCCACCATCGGGTGAGGGGTACTGCGCCACGTTCACGACCGGTCCGCTCACCTGGAAGTCGCCGACGGCGTCGACGGCGAGTCCGGTTCGCGGAACGCCATGGGCGAGCAGGCGTCGGCGCAGGAGCCTCGCCGCCGACGTGTCGCCGTCGGCACTCATCACGACCGGGTCGGCGACATCCGTCAGCCGGTCGACGATATCGATCAGCCGATCGGCGCACGCGCCGGTGGGATCCGCGAAACGCGGTGCCGCGGCATCCGCCAGCGGATTCGTCAGGGCGAGCTCGATCGCGATCTCGGCGCACAGCGATGCGGCCTCGGCGGCGAGTTCCGATCTCCCGTCATCGCGACTCGAACGCCGGTGCGCGACGAGCGTGTGCTCGAACGCCGGAGCGACCCCGTATGCCGCCTCCACGAGCTGATCGGCGTGCCGCGCCATCCGCTCGAGGCCCGACTTGACGCGATCGAGCTCGCGGAACAACGCCTCGTCGTCGGGATCGGTCTCGTCAGCGAGATCGATCAGGTCGTCCCGCGCCAGCGCCCCGAGTTCAGACCCGTGCGCGGCTCGAAGGGCGAGCAGGGACGTGATGACGTCGAGGTACGAACCATCGAACCCCTGAGGTCTGGCATAGAGGGCCGCCTCGGTGAGCGCGTCTGGGTTGTTTCCGTGATTGGTGTCGACCAGCCAGCGCGCGACCGCGACGGCGTCGAAGAGTTCGATGCCACCCTTCGTCTCGCGAGGGCCGGGGAACGCGCCCGGGCCGCTCGAAAACCGCTTGCGCCACACCGACACGACGGCGCGCTGGACGCGGGCCAGCCGTGCGATGTCGGCGAGGCCGATTCGAAGGTCGGTCGCTTCTGCGACAGTGGTCATCGGCCGCCTCCGCTCGTCGATCGGGGCCAGTCGCGTGGCCCGGCATGCGTCACGATAGCGGGTCCTGCCGTCGCACTCGCGGCGCATCGCCGATAACTCCTCTTATCGGATGCCTCGCGCCGACTGCTGCCTCTTCCGCTCTACCTTCAACGACGTCCCCAACGCCGAACGAAGGAGCCAGAACATGCCGTTCATCCGTCGAGTCAGGGTGCAGTCGCCCGGGCTCCGAAGCGAGCACATCACGGCCGTGCAGTACTCCAAGACGATGTCCGGGCCGCTCACGGTCGCGTCGACCGACGCGATGGTTCGCGCCATCGACGCCGGCACCGTCATCTACAGCCGCCACGACGTCACCGGAGCCCAGGCGCTGGTGATCACCCGCGCCGGCATCAACGGCCGGCGCCATCTCACGACCGTCGCCGACGGGCGGGAGACCGACAACCTCCTGCAGCTACCGCGGTTCTGAAGGAACCCATCATGACCGAAGAGTCCAATCCACAGGTCGACGTTCAGGCTGAACCCGACAAGCGCGCCGACATCGCCGATCCTGCTGTTCCGGGCACGCCGCCGGACGCAGGCACCCCGAGTACGCGACATCTCGCCTTCGGAGCAGCCGGCATCGGGATCGGTCTCATCGCAGGCGTCGTCGTCGGCGCACTCGCGGGGCCGCTGTTCGGTGCCATCACGGCCGCCGTGACCCCGAGTCCCATCACGAGGGCCGTGGAGACCTGCGATGTCGCCGACAACGCCTGGATCGTCGTGGGCGACGACGGCGACAGCGTGTCGCTGCAGACCGAGGGCGATGAAACCAGCGGGGCGGAACTCACCGACGTCGTCTGCGTGCTCGTGGAACTCGACGTGCCCGACAGCGTCATCACTCGCATGGACAGCACCCGCGCGCTCGATGGGCGCCAGACCGCCGAGTGGGACGACCTCTCGGCGTCGTGGGGCTATCACCCCTCGAACGGCCTCGACATCGTGATCGAGTTCACCGGCTGACCCGGCGTTGCTCGCCCGCGACACACTCCCAACCCAACCAAGTGAAAGGCAACCACTCATGAACACTCGCATCAGCATCACCGCCGCCGCCATCCTGCTCACCGGCCTGGCCCTCACCGGGTGCGCACAGACCGGCGGAGCGACGACCTCGCGCGACGAGCCCGCGGCCGTGGCATCCGACGCACCGGCGCCGGCGCAGCCCGACGTGACACCGTTCGGGGGGACTTTCACCTACGAGGACGGTGTCGCCCTGACCGTCGCTGCCCCGGCGCCCTACACTCCGTCGCAGTACGCGGCCGGCGCGACACAACCGAACAACGTCACCATCACCTTCACGGTCGTCAACGGCAGCGACGCGACCATCGAACTGCTCTCGATGCCCGAAGTCACCTCGGGAGGAGTGAAGGGCGAGTCGATCACCGACCTGTCGAACGACACCGTGGCGCTCGAGCCCTTCGGGGGCAACGCCGACGTGCTCCCAGGGCAGTCGTTCTCGTGGACCATGGCGTACTCGCTGGCGGATGCCGCAGACGTGACCGTGTCGATCGCGCCGACGCCGTTCGAATACGGCGCGGCCATCTTCTCAACGGTGGCCGGCTGATGTCCGGGGAGGCCACGGCTGACCAGAGCGCGGTGCCGGCGGGAAGTCAGCTCGCCGGCAAGAAGTCGTGGAATCCGCTGCTCCTGGCGCTGATCGCGGCCGGTGTCATCGCCGTCGTGGCCCTCGTCGCGGTCGTGACACTCAGCGTGACGCGCGTGAACGAGACCACGGAGCTTCGCGAGGCGCTCGAGAGCGAACAGGACCGCGCCGAGAGCCTGAGCGGTCAGCTCGAGACCTACAAGGACCGTGAGCTCGACCTCATCGAGCGTGAAGGCGCGGTCGACACGCGAGAAGCGGAACTCGACCGGCGCGAGACCGAGATCTCGACGACGGAGGAGCGGGTCGCCGCGACGACGCTCAAGGACGGGTACGTCTACACGGTGGGCTCGACCATGGAAGCGGGGACGTACCAGGCGGACGCCACCGGGAGCAGCTGCTACTGGGTGGTCACCGTCTCGGGAACCAACTACTCCGACATCGTGGAGAACGACTACGGCACCATGGGCAGCATCACCGTCACTGTGGCAGCTGGGCAGGACTTCAGGTCCAGCGATTGCGGCGACTGGACGAAGGTGGGTTGAGCACCGACCCCGGCCGGCGCGGGGGCGCTGGCCCTTCGGCTGCTCGCGACATCCGTGAGATCAACCCGCGGTGAACTCGACGCCCGCGACATCCTTGAACCGGGCTCGCATGACCTCGATCGCCTCGGTGTTCTCGTCGACGAGCACGAAATGCCGGCCGAGCGTCGCCGCGACCGCGCCGGTCGTGCCCGACCCCGCGAAGAAATCGAGCACCCAGTCGCCCTCGCGCGTCGACGCCTGCACGATGCGGCGAAGGATCCCCTCGGGCTTCTGCGTCGGGTACCCCGTCTTCTCGCGCCCGGTCGGCGACACGATCGTGTGCCACCACACGTCGGTCGGCAGCTTGCCGAGCTCGGCCTTCTCGGGCGTCACGAGCCCGGGCGCCATGTACGGCTCGCGATCGACGGCGCTCGAGTCGAACCAGTAGCGGGCTGGGTCCTTCACGTACACGAGGATCGTGTCGTGCTTCGTCGGCCACTTGCGCTTCGCCTTGGCGCCGTAGTCGTAGGCCCACACGATCTCGTTCAGGAAGCACTCCCGCCCGAACAGCGCGTCGAGCAGCACCTTCGCGTAGTGCGCCTCCCGGTAGTCGAGATGCAGGTAGAGCGTGCCGTCGTCGGCGAGCACGCGCCACGCCTCCGTGAGCCGAGGCTCGAGGAACGCCCAGTAGTCCTCGAAGCGGTCGTCGTAGCGCAGCAGGTCGCCGCGGATGCGCTCGTACTGGCGGCCCTGGAAGCCGGTGATGGTTCCGGATGCCGCGGGGCGCGGGGCATCCGTCACCTGCTCGCCATCCGAGCCCGCGGCGAGCGCGGTCGCCGCGACCCGCACGTGACGCGTCGCCCGCCGCGCCTGCATGCGCCCGGTGTTGAACGGCGGATCCAGGTACACCAGCGTGAAGCGCCCGTCGGGCAGGGTCGGCAGCACGTCGAGGTTTTCAGCGTGGATGATGCGGTCGGGTTCGTCGGATGCCACGGCTCCAGTCTGCCAGCGGGTTCACCTCATCGCGCGGTCGGCGTAGGGTGGCGCGGGAGGGGGTCCGACATGCGAGTGATGGTGGTCTACGAGTCCATCTGGGGAAACACCGAGCAGATCGCGCGCGAGATCGCTGCGGGCATCGGGGCTGAGACGGTCGATGTCGTGGATGCGGCATCCGCACCGCCCGCGATCGAAGACGACGTCGACCTGCTGGTGGTCGGCGGGCCGACGCACGCGTTCTCGATGTCGAGCACGTCGACCCGCGAGTCGGCGCGCCAGCAGGGCGCCACGCGGATCCCCGCGAGCGGCATCCGGGAGTGGATCGAGCGACTTTCGGCTCCCAGCAGCGCCGTGGCGGTGGCGACGTTCGACACGCGCACGGTCTCGCCGCGGCTGCCCGGGTCCGCCGCGAAGAAGGCGATGAAGAAGCTCGTCGCGCTCGGGTTCCGGCCCGCGGCCAAGCCCGAGACGTTCGGCGTGCACGGCTACTCGGGACCCATCGCCGACGGCGAGCTCGAACGCGCGAAGGCGTGGGGCGCAGGGCTCGAGGGCGTGCTGCCGCTCAGCTGAGAACACGGCGCCCGCGACCCGCGGAGCCCCTCAGCCGCGATCGATGTCGAGCCGGATGCGCCCGCGGAATCGATCGGGGTGCTCGTCGTCGGCGCCGTCGGAGGCGAACGCGATTCCCTTGTCGCCGTCGCCGGGCAGCGGTGCCGGCGCGGGCAGGCGGCTCTGGCGGTCGAGCTCAGCCTGCGCCTCGTGCTTGCGGGGCGCGAACACCTCGTCGCCGATCATCATGACGCCGCCGCCACCGCGGCGGGTCTTGTCGGAGAGGTCGATCCACCCGCGTCGCACGGCGAGCCATGCGCCGCCGACGACGAGCACGGCGATGCCGACCCAGATCCACCAATCCACCCGGCGATTGTACCGGGGATGGCTGAGCCTTCCTCGCGGGTTGTGGACGAGGCATCCGGATGCCTCGGAGGTATCGTCCACCGGAGCGCGCAGCGTCGCGCCCGCCCGTCAGGGCACGCGGTAGAGCCACTCCCGGGTCGAGAACTTCGACGCGACGAGTTCCTCCGCCTCGGCGAGCTCATCCGCAGTGACCGATCCGGGCATCGCGCCGTACAGTCCCGTGAATGTCTGCTTGAGTGCCTCGATGACCTCGGCGCGCGGCAGACCCGTCTGCGATCGCAGTGGATCGACGCGCTTGGCCGCCGACGCGATGCCCTTGTCGCTGATCTTCTCGCGCCCGATGCGCAGCACCTCGAGCATCTTCTCGTTGTCGAGGTCGTACGCCATGGTCACGTGATGCAGCACTCCGCCCGAGCCGAGTCGCTTCTGCGCGGCTCCGCCGATCTTGCCGGCAGGGCTCGCGATGTCGTTGAGCGGCTGGTACGTCGCCTCGACGCCGATGGAGCGCAGGCCCTGCAGCACCCAGTCGTCGAGGAACGCGTACGAGTCGGCGAAGCTCATGCCCTGCACGAGCTCGGCGGGCACGTAGAGCGAGTAGGTGACGACGCTCCCCTTCTCCATCATCATCGCGCCGCCCCCCGAGATGCGCCGCACGACCTCGAAGCCGTACCTCTCGGCCCCGTCGGGGTCGACCTCGTTGCGCACCGACTGGAACGAGCCGATCACGACCGCCGACTCCTCCCACTCCCAGAAGCGCAGCGTGGGCTTGCGCCGCCCCTCGCCGACCCGGGTGGCGAGCACCTCGTCGAGCGCCAGGTGCAGTCGGGGCGCCACGGCGGGGTCGTGCACGAGCTCCCATTCGTAGTTCGACCAGGTCGTGGCATCCGTCATCCCGCGTCGCACCGCGACCGCGACGGCGTCGGCCGAGAAGCCGAGCATCACCGCGTCGGGGCGCAGGCCCTTCGTGACCGCCGCGGCGATCTGCTTGGCGTCGGATGCCGCGGGAAGGCCCTCGAGCGCCCGGTTCAGGTCGTCGAGCGCCTCGTCGGGTTCGAGGAAGAAGTCGCCAGCCACGCGCGGGTTGCGGATGACGCCGTCGACCACGTCGAAGTCGACGACCACGAGCTTGCCGCCGGGAACCTTGTACTCACCGTGCATGAGGTCCAGCCTACGGTCGCCGGATGCCGCGACGGGGGCGCTGTCCATGCCCGCGCAGGAAACCGGAGGGTTCACAGGAGGTGAACTCGCACTCGCTCCGGTGAATCGGCCGTTCTCCTGCGAAGCTCAGGGTGCAGGCGATCAGTCGACCGCGAACCGCTCGTCGAGCCAGCGGATGAGGTCGGCGCGCACCTCGGCGCGGTTCGTCTCATTGAAGACCTCGTGCCTGGCCCCCTCGTAGACGATGAGCTGCGCGTCGACGAGCCCGCTCCGCCGCTGGTAGTCCTGCAGCAGCCGCAGCGCGCTGCGCTCGCCCGCGACCGGGTCGTCGGAGCCGATCATGATGAGCAGCGGCAGCTCGCTCGGGATGCGCTTCGACGGCCGCGTCATGAGCGTGAACGACTGCGGCCAGCCGAACAGCTGCTGCAGCGTGCGGTTCGTCGTGTACGGGTCGGCCTCCCACGCCGCCGCGACATCGGGATCGCGGCTCAGCCACTCGACGGCGGTGCCACCCGGTCGCGCGAAGCGCTTGTTCAGGTCGCCGATGTTCGTGTAGCCGAGCTGCAGCCAGGCGGTGCCGGTGAGCACGACGGCGTCGTAGCTTCCGGGATGCCGGTTCACGACGTGCTGGGTCATGAACGAGCCCCACGAGTGCCCGAGGATCACGAGCGGCACGTCGTCGCCCTCGGTCTCGCGGATGACCTCGGTGAACCGCTCGACGGCGGCGATCGCCGCCCGCATGCCGCCCGGGCCCGGCTGGCCCATGCGGTCGAGGTCGCCGCCGTGCTGCTCGAAGCCCGTCTGCCCGTGCCCCCGGTGGTCGTCGGCCCACACCGAGTACCCGGCGTCGTTCAGCGCCTGGATGAGCTCGGCGTAGCGGCCGATGTGCTCGCCGATGCCGTGCGCGAGCTGCACCACGGCGGTCGGGTCGGGCACGCGCCACGACTGGTAATGGATGCGGACCCCGTGGTCGTCGGTGAACGTGGGCATGCGGCCATTGTGGCAGTCGCGGCATCCCCTCGGTTCCGAACGTGCCGGGCCGCCGACTCAGCCGACCCGCGTGATCTCGACCGACACGAACAACTCGGATGCCCCGGGGCCCGCGTAAACCCCTCGCAGCGGGGGCACGTCGCTGTAGTCGCGGCCACGCCCGACGAGCACGTGCAGGTCGCCGACCTCGGCGAGGTTGGTGGGGTCGTAACCGCGCCAGTCGCCCGCGAACCACTCCACCCACGCGTGCGACTCGCCGATGACGGTCTCGCCGAGTGCCGCGCCCGGATCGGGATGCAGGTAACCCGACACGTACCGCGCAGGGATCCCGACCGACCGCAACGCGCCGAGCGCCACGTGCGCGATGTCCTGGCAGACGCCCTTGCGCTCCGCCCACGCCTCGCCAGCGGTGGAGTGCACGCCGGTCACCCCCCGCACGTACTCCATGCCGCTGCCCACCGCGCGGCAGATCTCGAGCGCCGTCTCGCCGACCGGAGCGCCCTCGTCGCGGATCTCGCGGGCGAGCGCGGCCACCTCGGCGGGCGGCGCGGTCGCCGTCGACAGGCCGGATGCCTCGACGAGGCCCACCGCGGAAGTCGCTGCCGCGGCCAGCTCGCGCCAGCCGAGCTCGATGCGGCGCACCGGCGCCGGACGCACCTCGACGAGGCTCGTCGCGGTGACCGACAGCTCGCGGTGCGGCGTGAGCACTTCGAACGTGGAGACGCGCGTGCCCCAGTAGTCGAGGTACGAGTGCTGCGTCGCGCCCGGACGGATGTCGAGCCCGGCCTGCAGTATGAACTGCTCGCCGCCCGAATGCGGCAGCATGCGCGCCTCGTTGTACGACGCCGTCGCGGGCTCGGCGTAGCTGAACCCCGTGCGATGCACGATGCGGATGCGGCTCACGTGACCTCCCCGATCCAGACCGGCACCACGCTCGACGGGAAGTAGCGCTGCCGGACCGCCTCGCTCGCCGACGACGTCACCGTCTGGACGTGCTCCATGTATGCCGACAGGTCGGTGAGGATCTCGGCGATCGGACGGTACTCGAGCTCGGAGCGGATCTGGCCGAGCAGTCGCCGCGCCTGGTCGGTCACGCCGACCCTGCCGGCCCGCGGGTCTATCTCGCGCAGCGACTCTTCTGCGCGGATGACGCTCGAGATGATCGAGCGCGGGAACAAGCGGTCGAGCAGCAGGAACTCCGCCGCCGACTGCGACGACGGCACCCCGCGGTAGCTGCGGAGGTACGCCTCATAGCCGCCGCAGCTGCGCAGGATCGTGGTCCAGCTCGGCCCGCTCGCCTCGGTGAGCGAGCGGGTTGCGAGCAGGCGCGCGGTCATGTCGGCGCGCTCCATGGCGCGGCCGAGCGCGAAGAAGTGCCACGCCTCGTCGCGGCTCGTCGCGGAATCGACGACGCCGATCGCGAGCGCCGCGCGGTCACGCACCCAACGGAAGAACTCGTGCGTCTTGTCGTGGCCGATGCGCCGCGGCATCCGCGCGTTCGTCTGGTTCAGCGCCTCCCACAGCTCGGTCGAGACGATCTCCCGGGCGCGCCGGGCGTTCTCGCGGGCTGCGGCGATCGAGTGCGCGATCGACGCGGGGTGCGTGGGGTCGACCGCGAGCAGCGCGATCACGTCGTCGCGTCCGAGCGCGACATCGTCATTCGCCTCGCTGCCCATGACGGAGAGGAGCGAGCGGCACGCGGTGTCCTCGTCGATCCACGGGTCCTCGAGGAGCAGCTGCAGGTGCACGTCGAGGATTCGCGCGGTGCCGTCGCTGCGCTCGATGTAGCGGCCGATCCAGAACAGCGACTCGGCGATGCGGCTCAGCATGGCGTCACCTCCCCTGCCATCGGTGGTCGAGGGGCCCGCGAGGCAGCCGTACCGAGATCTGGTGATCTGGTCTCGGTACGCGCGCTGCGCGCGCTACTCGACCACCGGACCTGCTGCTGCTGCTGTTGCTGTTGCTGGGCGGGCTCCTCCTCGTCCTGCGGCGACGACTCGGGCAGGTGCAGGCCTGGGTCGGGCCCCGTCGAGGCGACGACTGGCTCCGCGGCGGTCGCCGGCGCGGCCTGGTCCGCGACGAGCGCGCCGACACCTCGGGCGTGCGCACCCGCCACGGCGACGGGCCCGGTCGCGAGCTCCCGGTCGAGCACCCACGTGTCCTTCGAACCGCCGCCCTGACTCGAGTTCACGACGAGCTGGCCCTCGGGGAGCGCGACCCGCGTGAGCCCACCGGGCAGCACCCACACGTCGTTCCCGTCGTTCACGGCGAACGGGCGGAGGTCGGCATGGCGCGGGCGCATGCCGTCCTCGACCAGCGTGGGGATGGTCGACAGTTGCACGACGGGCTGCGCGATCCAGCCGCGCGGGTCCTTGCGCAGGCGCCCGCGCAGCTCGGCGAGCGTCGACTTCGAGGCATCCGGACCCACGACGAGGCCCTTGCCGCCCGAGCCGTCGACGGGCTTCACGACGAGCTCGTCGAGTCGGTCGAGCACCTCGGCGAGCGCGTCGGGCTCCTCGAGCCGCCACGTGTGCACGTTGGGCAGTAGGGGCTCCTCACCGAGGTAGTACCGGATGAGATCGGGCACGTACGTGTAGACCAGCTTGTCGTCGGCGACGCCATTGCCCACCGCGTTCGCGATGGTCACGTGGCCGAGGCGGGCGGCGAGCATGAGGCCCGGGGCCCCGAGCACCGAGTCGGGCCGGAACTGCTGCGGGTCGAGGAACTCGTCGTCGACACGGCGGTAGATCACGTCGACGCGTGTGGGGCCGGCCGTCGTGCGCATCCACACGCGCCCGCCCGAGCAGAACAGGTCGCGCCCCTCGACGAGCTCGACGCCCATGAGCCGGGCGAGCAGGGTGTGCTCGTAATAGGCGGAGTTGTGCACCCCGGGCGTGAGCACGACGACCGTCGGATCCTCGACGCCCTCGGGTGCGCTCGCACGGAGCGCCTGCAGGAGCCGGTTCGGGTAGTCGCCGACGGGCCGGACCCGCATCGACACGAACAGCTCGGGGAGCGTCTGCGCCATCACCCGGCGGTTGGAGATGACGTAGCTCACCCCGCTCGGCACGCGCACGTTGTCTTCCAGCACCCGCCACGCGCCCTGCTCGTCGCGGATGACGTCGATGCCGGCGACGTGGATGCGCACGCCGTTGGCGCTCACGATGCCCGCGGCCTGGCGGTGGTAGTGCGTCGACGAGCTGATCAGCGCCGCCGGGATGACCCCGTCGCGCACCGCGTACTGCGGCCCGTACACGTCGGCGAGGAACCGCTCGAGCGCCCGCACCCGCTGCGCCACACCGGCCTCGACGTGCATCCAGTCGGATGCCGCGATGACGCGCGGCACGGCGTCGAGCGGGAACGGCCGCTCCTCGCCGGCGAAGTCGAACGTGACGCCCTGCGCGAGGTACGAGCTCGCCAGCGCGTCGGTGCGGCCACGGAGCTCCTCCTGCGACATCCGGGCGAGCGCGGGATAGAGCTCGCGGTAGGGCTCGCGCACGCTCACCGCGTCGGCGGGGAACATCTCATCCCACGGGCGGCTCGCGCGCCGACGCGTCCGGCCCGACCGGGTCGTGGCGTAGCCGTCGAAGAGGGTGCCCATGACGGAAGGCTTCCAGCCGCCGGTTACCGCGGTGTTTCGGGCATGCGTCGTGCGGGCGGCATCCGACGACCGACGGTCAGCCCTCGAAGGGATTGCGCAGCTCGACCCCCGACACGCGCAGGCCGTGATCGAGATCCTCGGTCCAGAGCGCCCGGCTCGGCCGGCAATTTTACTTAGCAAGCCTAATGAGCTAGCCTAACGATCCATGGCCACCATCGCAGAACTCAGCACCGAACTGCGCATGGCGACCTTCCGGCTGTCCCGGCGGCTTCGCGCGCAGAAGGCCGACCAGGCGCTCTCCGACGCCCAGTTCTCCGTGCTCGGCGGGCTCTTTCGCTTCGGGAGCCAGACCCTCACCGAGCTCGCCGAGCGCGAGCGGGTGTCGGCGCCGTCGATGAACCGCACCGTGAACTGCCTCGAGGAGTCGGGCTACCTCGCCCGCACCGCCGACGAGATCGATCGCCGCAAGGCCAACATCGCGCTCACCGACGCGGGCCACGACGTCGTGCGGGAGACGCTTTCCAAGCGCGACGCGTGGCTCACCACGCGCCTCCGTGAACTCTCGAAGGAGGATCGCGCCATCCTCGCCCGTGCCACCGAACTGATGGGAGGACTCGCCACCCGATGAGTGCCATGTTCCGCTCCCTCGCCGTGCGCAACTATCGCATCTGGTTCATCGGCGCCCTCGTCTCGAGCGTCGGCACCTGGATGCAGGCGACCGCGCAGAACTGGGTGGTGCTCACCGAGCTCACCGACAACGACGCCTTCGCCGTCGGCATCACGATGGCCCTGCAGTTCGCACCCCAGCTCCTGCTCGTTCCGGTCACGGGCCTCATCGCCGACCGCTTCGACCGGCGACGCACGCTCATGTTCACCCAGGGCGCCATGATGCTGCTCGGCCTGTCGCTCGGCGTGCTGCTCGTCACGGGTGTCGCCCAGCTCTGGCACCTCTATGCCTTCGCGCTCGCACTCGGCGTCGTGAGCGCCGTCGACACGCCCGTACGCCAGACGATCGTCACCGACCTGGTGTCCGACTCGCACATGTCGAACGCCGTGGCGCTGAACTCCGCGTCGTTCAACTCCGCGCGGCTCATCGGCCCTGCGGTCGCAGGCCTGCTCATCGTGGTCGTCGGCTCGGGCTGGGTCTTCATCGCCAACGCGGCCACGTTCCTCGCGATGCTCGGCGCGCTCGCCCTGCTCCGCACCGACTCCATGCGGCAGCACGTCAGGGGGCCGCGGCAGCGGGGGCAACTGGTCGCCGGGTTCCGGTACCTCGCCGGCCGGCCCGACCTCGTGGTCGTGTTCGTGATCGTGTTCCTCATCGGTGCCTTCGGCATGAACTTCCCGATCTTCGCGTCGACGATGGCGGTAGAATTCGGTCGCGGTGCCGGCGAGTTCGGCCTGCTCTCCTCGATCCTCGCGATCGGATCGCTCGCCGGGTCGCTGCTCGCGGCACGACGCGACCGCGCCCGCCTGCGCGTGGTGATCATCGCCGCGGGGTTCTTCGGCCTGGCCGCGCTCATCTCGTCGCTGATGCCGACCTTCTGGGCCTTCGCGGCCTCGATGGTGCTCATCGGGCTCGGCGTGGTGACCGTCCTCACGACGGCGAACGGCTACGTGCAGTCCACGACCGACCCCGCCCTGCGCGGTCGGGTCATGGCGCTGTACATGGCGGTCATGGTCGGCGGCACCCCGGTCGGCGCTCCCATCGTGGGCGCCGTTGCCGACGCGTTCGGACCCCGATGGGCGCTCGGCGTGGCCGCGGCGTCCGGAGCGGTGGCCGCACTCATCGGCCTTGGCTGGCTCATCGTCGCGCGGGGCATGCACCTGACGAGGCATCCGCAGAACCGGTGGCGGCCGGTCGTCCGATTCGCGGATGCCCCGACGGCGGCCCTCGCCGCGATCGCCACCCAGCCCGTCGAGGTCGTTCGCGACGTGGCCGCCGAGCAGCGCGTCCGGGATCGCGATCGCACGCTCGTGCCACCGGTCCCGACCGACCGACTCGTCCCGGCGGACTTCTCGGAGGAGGTGGCGCTCACCACGCCGATCCCGCTGCCGAAGCCGTTGCACCGATTGACGGAGCATCCGCAGTCCGGGCGTCGCGAAACGGACGCCCACTGCGAGACGGGCGGCCGCTGCGAGGCAGCATCGGCTACTTGATGCCGGTGGTCGCGAACCCCTTGATCAGGTAACGCTGCCCGATGAGGAACGCGAGGAAGAGCGGGACAAGGCTCACGACCGACGTCGCGAACGTATCACCGTAGTCCGGCCGCACCGCCGTCGAGCGACAGCAGTGTCGGGTTCACCTGACGGACCGGTGCGTCCAGCTGCTGTTCGGTGAGGTCGATCTCTGACTGCACCGTGAGGTGACGGACCGCGAGCCGCTTCGACGTCTGCCGGCTCAGGAGCGGTGATCAGCAACGCATGGATCTGGTTCATCACCTGCGCCCGCGTCTTCGCAGCCGAGCGGCGCTCACCGATGAGGATCCGCATCGACTCGGCAGCACCGTCACCAGTCTCCGGGATCGCGGTGTCCGTGCCGGCCAGGACCGAGACCGCGGCCTGGTGCGTGTGCTTGTGCGTACCGACGCCCGCGACCAGAGCCACCGGCGACGGCGGGGTGGCCGGATGCGGGGCGACTGTCATGCTCGTCCCGGGTGATGTTCCCGCCCGGCCCGCAGCGACCCCGGCGAAGTGTATATTGGTGGCGTATCCAGGTTCGTCATCGACGCCTCAACGAGGAGGAACATTTCCGTGCACAGCACAATGCAGCAGGGGCCCCTGCTGACTTCCGAGATCCTCACCTACGCGTCCCGTTTGCACGGGTCCACCGGCGAAGCGGTGACCTGGACGGCCGACGGGCCGCGCCGGGTCTCCTACGCCGAACTCGGTCGGCGCACCGCCCGGTTGGCCAATGCCCTGCGCGCCAAGCTCGGCGTCACCCCCGACCAGCGGGTCGGGACGTTCATGTGGAACAACTCCGAGCACGTCGAGGCGTACTTCGGCGTTCCTTCCATGGGTGCGGTGCTGCACCAGTTGAACATCCGGCTGTTCCCGGAGCAGTTGGTATACGTCGCCAATCATGCCGAGGATCAGGTCGTCATCGTCGACAACTCGCTGGCACCCGCGTTCGCCAAACTGCTGCCCGAGATGAGCACGGTCCGGCACGTCGTGGTCAACGGGCCGGTTCCCTCCGAAGTGCGGGCGGCGTTGGACGCATCAGGTCGTGAGGTGCACGACTACGAGCAGCTCATCGGCGACCAGCCCGACACCTACGACTGGCCGCGGCTCGACGAGACCCAGGCCGCGGCGATGTGCTACACGTCCGGTACGACCGGAGAGCCGAAGGGTGTGGTCTACAGCCACCGGTCGATCTTCTTGCACTCCCTGCAGCTCGGTCTGGCATCCACCATCGGGATCGGGCCGACCGACCGGGTGCTTCCCGTCGTCCCCATGTTCCACGCCAACGCGTGGGGCCTGGTGCACGGAGCACTCGCCATGGGGGCGAGCCTGGTGCTGCCGGACCGGTTCCTGCAGGCCGAACCCCTCGCCGCGATGATCCAGCAGGAGCGGGTGACCACAGGCGGCGGGGTGCCCACCATCTGGGCGGGCCTGCTCAACCACCTGGACACCCACGAGGTTGACACTTCCTCGCTGCGCGCACTGCTCGTCGGTGGTGCGGCCTGCCCGCCGGCGCTAATGAGGGCGTACGACGAGCGCCACGGCATCCAGGTGCTGCATGCCTACGGCATGACCGAGACGTCTCCGTTGGCCAGCGTGGCCGTGCCCCCGCCTGGGGTGGAGGGCGAGGAGGCGTTCCGCTACCGGGTTACCCAGGGCCGACTCGCGGTCGGAGTCCAGGCTCGAATCGTGGCCGCCGACGGATCCTCGCAGCCCTGGGACGGTAAGGCCCAGGGAGAGCTTGAGCTCGCCGGCCCCTGGATCACCGGCAGCTACTTCCGTGCCACACCAGAGGAGATCGCCGAGGAGTTCGACGACGGCTGGTTGCGCACAGGGGACATCGCGACCGTCACCCCCGACGGCTACGTGACCATAACCGACCGGTCGAAAGACGTCATCAAGTCCGGTGGAGAGTGGATATCGTCCGTCGACTTGGAGAACGTCCTCATGGGCCACCCGGCCGTGCTGGAGGCCTCGGTGATCGGCGTGCCCGACGAGAAGTGGAGCGAGCGCCCGCTGGCCGCTGTCGTCGTGCGCGACGGGCATTCAGTCACCCCCGAGGAACTGCGGGAGTTCCTGTCCGGCGAGTTCGCCCATTGGCAGTTGCCTGAACACTGGGCGTTCGTTGAAGAGGTTCCCAAGACCTCCGTCGGCAAGTTCGACAAGAAGGCCATGCGGGCCATGTACGCCGAGGGGGAGCTGTGGGTGCAGACCGTAGAGTCAGCACCCGCCCAGCAGTAGCCCCGGCGGCGGTAGCCCTGCCGGCAGTCAGGCCCGTCGTCTTGTCTGACGCGAAGATGCGGTGGTGGGAGGGCGTGGTGCCGCTTTCAGGTGCGCCGGGGTGGGGAACGTGGTCATGTCGGTCCCGGTTTCGGCGAGGATCGACTCGGCCAGGTGCGGGCTGATCCCGGGGATCGTCGCCAGCCGGGGTCCCGGCCCTACCGGCGCGCCGTGCGTGCGCGAGGACACTTCCCCGAACGACGCCGCGGCGCTGAAGTGCCTGCACCTCGTCACGCGGTCGCTTGACCCGACGGGGCGTGGCAGGGCACGCTGGGCACCTCACGAATGATGTCGGCGTGGGTTCAGGCGACGGGGCCGGACTGGGGGTACATCGCTTCTCGATAGGTCGCGAATGGCGGGTGTCACTCGCCACATGCGCCTTCTCGATCCCGTGCGAACCTGATAGAACTCCAGACCCACAGGCAGGCGAACGAGGCAACCGGCACGGTGCGCGGCCGCGGGCTCACCCAGGGGCACGGCGGCGGGCATGTATCACCACCCTGCGGTAACTTGGTCGTGGCGAGCGTCGCCGTGGGCAGGTATCATCGACTCCGCCGGCGGGGCGCCTGCGCCCGGCGCCACACCCGAGGTCGCGCAGGAGACGCGCGCTCCGTCGGCGAGATCCGTCGCCGTACCCGCGGGAGCCTTCATCGACCACCCGACAATGCTCGCCGTGCGGCCGGTGCCCGGTGCCGGACTCGCCCTGCCCGACGCGAATGCCACAGCAGACCGCTCGTGATCGAGCACGGGCATCTCGACCGACCGGACGAGTCCGCGGCACCCACACCACAGACCTTGCGCATCATCGGGGTGAAGGGCTCGGGCGGGGACCTCGGCACGCTCATCGAGCAGGGCCTCGCGGTGCTGCCGCTCCTTCAGGGCCTCTGCGCACTCGTCGTCGGGCCGATCGGGTCGTCGCGCACGGCGTGCGCGGCCCTGCTCGTCGCGCGAGCGGGTCCGTCGGAGCTCAGGCCCGGACGGCCGCCTCGTCCTCTCCCATGGCCGCCACGGTAGCAGGCGCACCGCCCGCGCTCAGGTGCACCGCGCGCTCAGGCCACGACGGATGCCGCGACCGGCACGCGCCCGCGAGCGCCCTCGGTGTCGCGCATGCCCAGCACCGAGACCCCGACGCCGTAGGTGACGAAGTCGCCTGTCGGCCGCACGGCGATGGCGATGAGGGCGCCGCGCTCGCCGCCGTCGGTGACCTCGAGCCCATGCAGGAGCGCGCGGCGCACGTCACCGGGAAGGTCGGCAGCAGGCATCGTCTCGGCGACGCCCTGGAACGTGATCGTCGCTGCCGGGATCTTCACCCACGGCACGAACGGCACCCGCTTCGCGATCGGCACGGTGACCGAAACCGCCGGGTTCGCGGCGATGTGCCGCGCCTTCCACTCCCGGTCGTTGGTGGTGAACCAGATGACGCCGTCGTGCACGTGGTGCATGACCCCGGCCGTGCGCGCCTCGCCGCGGCCGGACACCATCCCGATCACCAGGAAGTTCTCCTCGGCGATGGCCTGCCAGACGTCCTCGTTCGTGATGTCGACCATGTTGCACCTCCGCTTTACATTGTCAAGGCTTTACGATGTAAAGCAGGGTAGTGACGATCGCTTTACATTGTCAAGAGGCAGGATGGAGGCAGGATGACGGAGACCGCAAACGCGGCAGTGGCGACGACCGGAACGTCGGTGATGGATGCCGCTCAGGGCACCGGTTCCCCCGGCCGCGCGGCGCTCCTCCGAGCCCTGGAGGAGCTGGCGCGCGAACAGGGCGTGAGCAACGTCGGCCTCCGCGAGGTCGCCCGCCATGCGGGACTCTCGCACGCGGCGCCCACGCACTTCTTCGGCAGCCGGGACGGCATGATCCGGGCACTGGCGTTCGAGGGGCTCCAACTCCTCGACGACGAACTCTGCGTCGCGCAGGAACGCGACGCACAGCTGCCCGGACGTGAGCGACTCGTGTCCGACGCCATGGAGTTCGTCGCGTTCGCCCAGCGGCATCCGGCCCATTTCGATGCGATCTTCCGAACCCCGTCGGCAGCGGCGGGGGATGACAGCCTCGACCGCGCGCGGCGTGCAGCCCTCGATGGTCTCCGTGCGCTGGTGATGGAGGTCCACGCCGCGGGCGACATCAGCGGTGACGTGGAGACGGTGTTCCTCCAGCTCTGCACGCTGAGCCACGGCATCGCGTCACTCGCGGTCGACGGCCTCCTGAAGGGGTTCGACAAGGTACCCGAGGGGCCGAACGTCTCCGCCGAGGTCGTGGAACGGATCATCCGCGCACAGGTCGCGCAGCTGCCGTGATGCCGACGCGTGGCCGAGATCCCGCCGCCGGTCTCTGCTCGCCCCACGGATCGGGATGTCGCTCTGGAAGGATGGCGGCATGACCGAATCCCGCCTGCTCGTGTCCGTGCCCGGGGAGACCCTGCGGGAGGCCCTCACGCACGGCCCCGGCGGCGTGCCCGAGGGCGTCGACGTCGTCGTCTGGGACCTCTCGACCCCGCCGCCCGCCGACCACCTCGATATCGTGGTGCCGCCCTACATGGGCACCGCGCGCCTCCTCGGCGCACTCGAGCACGTGTGGACGCGCTTGGTGCAGGCGCAGTCCATCGGCTACGACGACATCGCCCCCGCTCTGCCGCCCGGTCACGTCTACGCGAACGCGGCGAGCGTGCACGAGACCTCCACGGCCGAGCTCGCGCTCACGCTCACGCTCGCCGTGCAGCGCGGCATCCCCGGCTTCGTGCGCGGCGCGGTCGAGGGCCGCTGGGCGCCCGCACTCCACGCCAGCCTCGCCGACCGTCGTGTGATGCTGCTCGGCTACGGCGGGGTGGGCCGCGCGATCGAGGCCCGGCTCGCCCCGTTCGAGGTCGAGCTCGTGCGGGTCGCCTCGCGGGCACGCGACGACGACACCGGGCACATCCACGGCATCGACGAGCTCCCTGCACTCCTTCCCGGGGTGGACATCGTGATCGTCGGCGTGCCGCTCACCGCGGAGACCACGCACCTTGTCGACGGCGCGTTCCTGTCGGCGCTGCCCGACGGCGCCCTCGTCGTGAACATCTCCCGCGGAAAGATCGCCGACACCGCGGCGATCCTCGCGGAGGCGGCATCCGGTCGCCTGCGGTTCGGCCTCGACGTCACCGACCCCGAGCCGCTGCCCCAGGGCCATCCGCTGTTCGCGCTGCCGAACGTGCTCATCTCGCCCCACGTCGGCGGCGCGTCGAGCGCGATGATGCCCCGAATGGCGCGGCTCCTGCGTAAGCAGATCGAGCGGATGCTCCGGGGCGACGAACCCGTGAACGTCGTGCTGCGCAGCTGACCCGCTGCTCATCCTCGGAATTCGCGAGCAGACCGCCACCGCACCACGAGAGAGGATCCCATGCCCCGTTTCGACCACGCCTTCGACTGGGTGCGCCGTCACGTCGAGCACGGACCGCTGCCGACTGCCGTGCTCGGCATCGCCACCGCCGAGGGAGTCGTCGCGCTCGACGCGTTCGGGTCGGAGGGCGGGCGCGCGGCATCCGTCGACGACCACTACCCGCTCTTCTCTGCCACGAAACCGATCATGGGGCTCACCGCCCTGCGGCTCGTCGAGGAGGGCCGACTCACGCCCGAGACGCCGCTCACCGCCGCCGTGCCCGAGTTCGGGTCGGATCGAGACGACGTCGTGCGCCTGCGCCACCTCGTCAGCCACACCTCGGGCATCGCCGAGCCGCCGATGGAGACGCCACTCGGGCTGCGGCTCTCGCTCCTCGCACCAGGCCGGGATTTCGCAGCCGGCACGATGTCGCGATACTCGTCCATCGCGTTCGAGGGCGTCGCGGCGCTCATCGAGCACGCGAGCGGTGCGCCGTGGGAGCGGGCGGTCGCGGTCGTCGGCGAGCGAGCGGATGCCCCGGGCATCACCTTCGACGCCGACATGTCGTCGCACGCTCCCGTCGACGCCGCCGAGCAGGGCGTGGACCACGCCCGGTTCGCGACGCTGCGGCATCCGGGTTCCGGCGTCGCACCCGTCACGTACGATGCCATGCTGCGCCCGCTCACCGCGGGGCTGCCGAAGCTCGAGCCCTACGTCGAGAGCCGCGGCCAGGACTGGGGCTTCACGTGGAACCTGCGCAACTCGGCCCAGGGGCTGCTCGCCCGCGACACGTTCGGCCACGGCGGCTGGGCGGGAGCCGAGTTCTGGATCACGCCGTCAGCAGGAGTGTGCTTCGTGCTGCTCACGAACCTCGGCGCCGGCTTCAGGCGGCTCGGCGTCGACGCCGACGAGCTGCACAACGTCGTGGCCGCGGCGGCGGCGTAACGTGCCCGATGTTCCCGTTCCCGCGCCACGTGCATTGCCGGATGGACACGTCGCGCGGGAACGGAAACGCCGGCGGTGGGTGCGCGCCCGCCACCGACTGACCTGTTCACCAGACCCGATGGTTCTGTTCAGTGCCGCCGCTCGCTGATCTGCTTTCCGTCGACCAGTCGAGACGCGTTCCATTCGAACGCATCTCGGAGTCCCGGCGATACACCGCGCGGGACTCTCACGTGGCTGAGCGCATCCGTGAAGCGCGCCAGTGAGTCCGCGATCGTCGTCTCGATGGCCGATCGCCCGAGCACGCCCCACGACTGGGCCTCCTCCGCGATCCGATCGACGCTGACCTTGCGGTGGTCGAACTCACCGCCGATCGCGAACGCCATCGTCCAGTCGATCCGACCCTCTTGATGCAGGTTCGGCACGGCGTCGTACAGGTCGGTGAGTCGATCCTCTCCGGGAAGATGGAGGATGCCGACGTTCTTCGCGTGGCCGTCGTTGTCACCGACGAGCACACGGAAGATCAGTTGCCGCAACCAGGTATGGAGTACCGCATCGTCGCCGAGCCCGGCGACCATCTCCGCGATCCGGTACGCACTCGGACGTTCGGGGCTGTTCTGACGAGTTCTGTCCTGGAACTTCGCCTCGTCATCGGTCCATTCCAGGCCGAGCGCCTGAGCGGCATCCTCCTGGTGGACGAGGTGCACGGTGGCACCGGCCACGACTCGATCGAACCGCTCGATCGCGAGATAGCGAGTTGGGCCGACCGTGAGCAGTTCGCTGCGAAAGCCTGCGAGTGCCGCGTGCCGGGCGAGCTCGTGGCTGTAGAACTCGTCGACGACCTTGTGCGGCCGGGAGGCGAGTTGCGGCTTCAGGATGTGCGTCGAGTGGGCCCGCCCACGGGGCAGCAACCAGTCGCTGTCCCCGAGTTTCGCCACGAGTAGTTTCGGCTGAAAGCCCTGGATCATCGACCGGCTGTCGTCACGGATGCCTTGGTCGTGGTCCTCAATCGCTTTCTTCATCAGTCTGCGGAGTGCTGCGTCCGACAACTCCTCGTACGACGGTTCGTACCGCTGTGGTTCGTCGGGAAGTCGGAAGGTCAGTGCGCCGGCGATCGACCCGCCGAACTCGCTCAGGAGCCCGAAGAGATCTCGCTCATGGATCCCTCGCTCAGCCGCCATCGCTCTGCGCTGATTGCCTTCGGGTGCGTACCCGCCGAGAAACCGCGAGACGAGGTTCACCGCAGGGGCGCGACCGGGAATCGCCGCGAAACTCTCGGTCAGCCGAACGGCGCTCGACTCGAAGTCTTCGGCCCACGTGAGCTGCACGAACTCGCGGGTTCGCCTTGGTGCGCGGGCAACGGTTGCGATCCGGTTGTCGTGCAGGTACACCTCGAGCCGATCAGCCATCGAGGCTCTCTCGAGCCCTCGGCAGATCGAAGCTCACCGTGACACGAACGCCGAGCTTACGCAACGCGCGGAACAGGCGGGTCGCGTACATGTTGGGCTTCCCACTCTCGAGTTCGCTGAGGTAGTACCTCGAGAACCCGAGCGCGGAGGCGAGTTCCTCTTGCGTGACCGAGCGTGCTTCGCGGGCAGCTCGCAGGGTTTGGCCGAGGTCGGCAGGCTTCCGAATGTCAACGGATGGCATGAGAGTCCCCAATGCTGGAATATCCACACAACGTACGATGTGAGAATATCATCACAATCCGGGATGTGGACATATTCCCGCATCACCTCATGTATGGGTATTCCCACACCTACGGCAGCGGGTGACGCGTCCATGTCTCCGTTCGCGGGCCACGTGCCCCGCCGGATGGACACCCCGTGCGGGAACGGGAACATGGGCTGAGGGAGTGGCGACTCAGCCGGCGACGCGCGCTGACACCTGCCATGCGCCACGGCGCACCGCCCGCTCGAGCTCCCACGCCCGCGACGGCAGGTCCTTCGCCGAGACCGACACCGACACGGCGCCGACGACGCGTCCGGCGGGGCTGCGCACGGGCGCGGCGATGCACGCGAGCTTCGGCAGGTACTCCTCGACCTCGACGGCGAGCTGCTGGGCGCGCACCTCGTCGAGCTGCTCCCGCAGCGTCGCGACATCCGTCACGCTCGCCGCCGTGAGCCTGGCGGCGCCGCGCTTCTCGAGGAACCGTGCGACCGCAGCGTCGTCGCGCGACGCGAGCATGAGCTTGCCGAACGCGGTCGTGTGCGACGCCTCGGCGAAGCCCACGTGCAGCTGGCCGATGCGCGGGTGCTCGGGCGAGTCCGCGATGTGCGCCACCGCGATGTCGTCGCCACGGAACACCGTGAGGTAGGCGGGCGCGTGCGCCGTGTCGTGCAGGGCGCGGAGCACCGCTCGCACGGGGTCGGTCGCGACGAGCTGCACCTGCAGCGCGCGTCCGAGCTGGTCGACCGAGCGGCCGAGGATGTAGCGGTGCTCGCCGGGCTGGCGGGTCAGGTAGTCCTCGTGCTGCAGCGTGGCGAGCAGCCGGTAGGCGGTCGACTGGCCGAGCCCGAGCCGCTCGGCGATCTCGGCGGCGGTGAGACCCGTCGGCGCGGCGCCGACGAGTTCGAGGATGCGCAGCGCGCGCTCGGCCGACTGGATGCCCGCGCCGCTTCGGCGCTCCACTGCGCTCATGACGCCGATGCTACGCCGCGGCGCCGGTCGCGTCGCCGTCGCGGGCCGACCGAGCGAGCGAACCTCCCCCGGGATTCGCACATAGTGCGAAGCGGGCGTGACACCCGCGGCGCCGGCGCGCAGGGTGGAGATCGCGGGCACCGCGGCATCCGCTCGCCCGCTCCCCTCCGCCTGCTCCACGCAGGCCCGACGTACAGAGAGGTACCCATGTCGAAGATCCTCATCCTCACCGGCGACGCCGCCGAGACCCTCGAGGTGTTCTACCCCTACCACCGCCTGCAGGAGGCGGGCTTCGAGGTGCACATCGGCGCACCCGAGGCGCGCAAGCTGCAGTTCGTCGTGCACGACTTCGTCGACGGCTTCGACACGTACACCGAGAAGCTCGGCCACACCTGGCCGGCGGATGTCGCGTTCGCCGACGTCGACCCGGCCGACTACGTTGCGATCGTGGTGCCCGGCGGTCGCGCGCCCGAGTACATCCGCAACAACGAGGACGCCAAGCGCATCGTGCGTCATTTCTTCGAGACGGATGCCCCGGTCGCGGCCACCTGCCACGGACCGCTGCTGCTCGCGGCCGCCGGGGTGCTGCACGGCCGCACGTCGTCCGCATACCCCGAGCTCGCCGTCGACGTCGAGACGGCCGGCGGCGTGTTCGAGAACGGCGGCGGCGTGGTCGACGGCAAGCTCGTCACGGCCCGCGCGTGGCCCGACAACGGCACGTGGATGAAGGCGTTCCTCGAGGTGCTCGAGGCCGCCGGCGTGCGCGCCGGGGGCGAGCTCGCCGCGGCATCCGCCGGCTGAGCGTCCGACCGTCGGAGCGCGCTTCTCGTCCCGTGTTCCCGTTCGTACGCCGCGTGCCCCTCCGGGCGGGCACCGCACGCGCGAACGGAAACATGGGGCGGTGGCGTTCCGCCGGACGCTCCTCAACCCGCGGGCCTACGATCGAGGTGACGCCCAGCAACGGAAGGTCGACATGCCCGCCTCGACAGAACCCCGCGTGGCCCTGTACTTCGATTTCGACAACATCGTCATCTCGCGCTACGACCAGCTGCACGGCGACGGCGCGTACCGCAAGGACACGTCTCGCACCAAGACCGTCTCGCCCGGCACGCAGGCCGCCGCGCGCCTGAAGAAGGCGACGGTCGACATCGACGCCGTGCTCGACTTCGCCGCGACGTTCGGCACGATCGCGATCTCACGTGCGTACGCCGACTGGTCGACGCCCGTGAACGCCAGCTATCGCGGCCAACTCATCGACCGGGCGGTCGACCTCGTGCAATTGTTCCCACTGTCGGCGACGAAGAACGGCGCCGACATCCGCCTCGCCGTCGACGCGGTCGAGGACATGTTTCGCATCGAGGACCTGACCCACATCGTCATCGTCGGGGGCGACTCCGACTACGTCGCCCTCGCCCAGAAGTGCAAGCGGCTCGGCCGCTACGTCGTGGGCATCGGGGTGTCGGGCGGCACGAGCCGTGCGCTCACCGCGTCGTGCGACG
This sequence comes from Agromyces bauzanensis, assembly GCF_014645655.1. GTDB lineage: Bacteria > Actinomycetota > Actinomycetes > Actinomycetales > Microbacteriaceae > Agromyces > Agromyces bauzanensis. The sequence continues at coordinate 61,062 of NZ_BMMD01000016.1, forward strand.
AGTTCGCCGACTACGACGCGCTGCTGTCGACGGATGCCGCGGTCGAGGAGGACGAGGCGGGAACGGTCGAGACGCCGGTCGAGCCGGCGGCGGCGCCCGAGGCATCCGCCCCTGCTCGATCGCGCCGTGCGTCGTCGCGCGAGGGGAAGCCGAAGCAGGGAGCGGGAGTCGACGCGACCGTCGCCGAACTCGCGGAATCGAGGCGGGCCGAACCGCCGACCAACCAACCCGCCACCGAGACCGCCGTGGGGAAGGCTGCGAAGTCGACCGCACGTCGCACGAGCCCCGAATCGGAGGAGGCGACGACGGCGACGACGCGCAACCCCGGGCGCCTGCTGCTGAAAGCCCTGGAGCTGCTGCGCGCGAAGAACGACCAGGAGTGGCAGGCGAGCGGTGCCGTGAAGAACCAGATGCTCCGCATGGACCCCGGCTTCCAGGAGCGCCGGCTCGGTTTCGCCTCGTTCACCGACTTCGTGAAGTCGCGTGCGGGCGTGGTCGAACTCGACGAGACCGGCGGCAACCGCGTCCGGATCCGCCCGAAGGCCGTGAAGAAGGACTGAGGGACCGGAAGCCTAGTCCCGGGAGCCGCGGCCGCCACCACCCGGGCCGTAGATGATGATCGCGACGACCGGGATGAGGAAGAACCACAGCCAGGACCACGCGAAGCCGCGAAGAGCGGCATGAGGTCGCCCCTGGTGACGGCTCACCGCGCCGCGCTCGCGCGCTCCTGGTACTAGCCGTCCCACGGTGCGCGCGTCGGCGAGCTGCCCCACGGCCTCGTCGCGCTCGGCGTCGCTCAGCCGCAGGTCGGGCCGGTCTGGATTCGCATATCCGCTCATGACCCCAGCCTGCCGTGTGCGGGCGTCGACGGTGGGACTTTCGTCGCGGTATCCGTCGCCCCGACCGTGCAGACTGGGGCCGCAGGCGAATCCCGCCGAAACGAACGGAGCACGAGGACATGAAGGCACTGCAATACCGCGAGATCGGCGCCGAACCCGAGGTGGTCGAGGTCGAGACACCCGAACCGGGTCCGGGGCAGGTGCGGCTCAAGGTGACCGCGGCAGGCGCCTGCCATTCTGACAGCTTCATCATGGGGCTGCCCGCCGACCAGTACGGGTGGGGACTCCCACTCACGCTCGGTCACGAGGGCGTCGGCGTCGTCGACAAGCTCGGTGACGGCGTCACCGGACTCGCGCTGGGCGAATCCGTGGCGGTATACGGGCCCCAAGGCTGCGGGCGTTGCTACCAGTGCGCGCAGGGCAAGGAGAACTACTGCCCGCGTGCGGCGGAGCTCGGCATCGCCCCTCCGGGACTCGGCGCACCCGGCTCGATGGCGGAGTACATGCTCGTGCCCGACGCGCGGCACCTCCTGCCGATCGGCGACCTCGACCCGGTCGCGAACGTGGCGTTGACGGATGCCGGGCTGACTCCCTATCACGCGATCAAGATGTCGCTGCCGAAGCTCGTGCCTGGCTCGACCGCGGTCGTCATCGGCGCGGGCGGGCTCGGCCACGTCGCGATCCAGATGCTGCGGGCCCTCACCCCCGCGATGGTGATCGCCCTCGATGTGAGCGTCGAGAAACTGAAGCTCGCGACGGAGGTGGGCGCGCACCACGTCTTCCCCTCCGACGGCGAGTCCGCCGAGCGTGTACGCGAGCTCACGCACGGCAGGGGCGCCACTGCGGTGTTCGACTTCGTCGCCATCCAGCCGACACTCGACGCGAGCCACGACATGGTCGCGGTCGAGGGTGACGTGGTGCTCGTGGGCGTAGGAGCCGGCACCCTGCCGAGCGGCTTGCTCGCCGCCCCCTACGACTCGGTGGTTCGGGCGCCGTACTGGGGCTCGCGGTCGGAGCTGTTCGAGGTGTTCGACCTGTCCCGCGCCGGCCTCGTGCACGTCGAGACCGAGGTGTTCTCGCTCGACGATGCGCCCGAAGCGTACCGCCGGCTGCACGAGGGCACGCTGCGCGGGCGGGCGATCGTGGTGCCGTAGCTCGGCTCACCGGGTCCGGCGGCCGGGCGTCGGACCCGGACGCTCGCCTCAGGCGAACGCGTCCTGCCGGCGCCAGGCGGGACCCGCATCGGGCGCGTCGTCACGCGTGACGCTCGCCTGGATGAGGCCGTACGGCCGGTCGTCGGCGTGGAACACCTCGTTGTCGTTCTCGATGCCGAACCGCTCGAGGTCGTAGCGGAAGTGGTGCTTGTTCGGCGCCGAGAGCCGCACCTCGGCGATGACGTCGTACGCCTCGAGCACCGCCTTGCCCATCTCGTAGAGGGTCTGCTGCAGCGCCAGCGAGTGCACGACGGCGAACTGGCGCACGAGCAGCGACCTGACCCCGGCGTACACCGCGTTCCAGTCGGCTTCGGTGGTGGTGAACCGCCATGTCGCCACCAGCGAGGTCGCCATCACGCGGTCGGTCGTGGGCTCGAGCACCGTGTATTCGTCCTCGTAGAAGCCGTGGAACTCCGAGCCGGTCGACTTCAGGATGACGAGGTCCTTCAGCCCGCCGGTGATCCAGGTGCGCTGGGCGTCCCCTCTGCCCTCCACGGTCACCGACGCGGTGCGCACCTCCTGTCCCTTCCGGACCCAGGTGTGGTCGTGCTCGACGCCGTCGACGAGCGCGCGCTCCCATGCGTAGTCCTCGATCTCGATGCGGGCGGCGGCGACCGGCGGCACGTCGTCGACGAAGTGTCGCGCGAGCGAGAGCCCGTACTCCTCGATCGACGCTGTGCCGAGGCGCTTCGCGTAGGCGTATGCGGTCTGCTTCTGCGAATCGGTGGGCAGCACGTTGGACTGGTCGCCGACGAGGTGGGCCGGTGCGAAGTCGCCGCGCAGCGCAGTCGACACGTTCACGTCGTGGATCTCGTGCCGCGGCGTGTCGCGCACGATCCGCACGATCCGGTTCTCCGCCTTGCCGTACTGGTGGTCTCCGAGGATGATGGCCATCTTGCTCCTTCTGGTTGCTCAGGCGTCGATCGGCTCACTCTCCGCGTCCGCGGCGGGCAATGTGGTGGACGCAGCGGGGTCGGATGCCACGCGGTCGGATGCCGCGTCGACACGTGCGGGGTCGGACGCCGCAGCCTCGTGCACGAGTCGCCAAACCCGGTCGCGCGAGAACGGCGTCTCGTACGGGCGCACGCCGATCGCCCGGCGGATCGCATTCCCGATCGCCGGCGCCACCGGGTTGTAGGGGCTCTCGCTCATCGATTTCGCCCCGAACGGGCCGAGGTCGTCGCTCGTGACGGCGAAGAGCACCTCCGTGTCGGGCACGTCGGCGAGCTGGGGAACCCGGTACAGACGGAAGACGGGCGTCTGCACGCGTCCGTCCGCACCGACCACGACCTCTTCGTAGAGTGCTCCGCCGATCGCCTGGGCGGCACCGCCCTCGACCTGCCCGCGGCACTGCTCGGGGTTCATCACGGTGCCGGCATCGGCGCTCTGCACCGACTGCAGGATGCGCACGACGCCCGTGCGCACGTCGACGGCCACGCGCACGGCGTGCACGTTGAACGCGAGCGACCGCTGCTCGCCGAACTCGTCGCCGTGCGTGCGGATGCCGTCCCCGTGCCGGTGCTCGTCGGGTGCGGCGGCGATGAGCTCGGGAAACGACACGAGCCGGCCGCCCGCACGTACGCCGTCGACGCCGAGCGTGCACGCCGCGGCATCCGTGCCCGTGATGCGGGCGGCCGTCTCGACGAGGATGCCGCGCAGGGCGAGCGCGGCGGAGTGCAGCGCCTTGCCCGCCACGGTCGTGCCCGCCGACGCGAAGGCACCGGTGTCGTACCGAGCCCCGTCGGTGTCGGAGTTGTGCAGGCGGATGCGGTCGACGGTGGTGCCGAGGTCGGTGGCGACGATCTGCGCGTGCACCGTCGTGGTGCCGTTGCCGAACTCGCTCGTGCCCACGCCGAGCGTGACCGTGCCATCGGGCCGCAGCAGTACCGAGGTCTTCGCGATGTGCCCACGCGGCGCCGTCGTGGCGATCATGGATGCCGCCATGCCCTCGCCGACCCGCCAGCGCCCGCCTTCGGGTGCCGCGGCGGCGTTGCCGCGGCGCAGGGCTTGCTCGGCGAGGTCGAGACACTGGTCCAGGCCGTAGCTGCCGGGCACGATGTCGGGCTCGGGATCGCCTTCGAAGCCGAGCGGCACCTCGCCCTCGCGGATGGCGTTGATGCGGCGGAGTTCGAACGGGTCGATGCCGAGTTCGATCGCGAGCTCGTCCATCGCGGACTCGACCCCGAGGATGACCTGGCCGAGGCCGTAGCCGCGGAAGGCGCCCGACGGCACGTTGTTCGTGTAGACGACCTCGGCGTCGACGCGCTTCACGGGGCTCGAGTAGAGGCTCATCGATTCGGTGCATCCGTGGAACATCACGCCGCGCGAGTGGTTGCCATAGGCGCCGGTGTCGCTCAGCACGTCGACCTTCATGGCGGTCAGCCGCCCGTCACGCGAAGCCCCGAGCGACACTGCGACGCGCATCGGATGCCGCACGGTCGTGCGCACGAACTCGTCGTGCCGGCTCAGCTCGTAGGCGGCGGGCCTGCCGGTGCGCAACACGGTGAGCGCCACCAGGTCCTCGGTGAGCAGCTCCTGCTTGCCGCCGAACCCGCCGCCGACCCGCGCCGTGAACACGCGCACGCGCTCCTGTGGCAGGGCGAACACGTGGCAGAGCTCGTCGCGCACCAGGAACGGCACCTGCGAGCTCGTGCGCACCACGAGCCGGCCCTCGTCGTCGAGCCAGCCGAGCGACCCGTGCGTCTCGAGCTGGGCGTGGCTCACGCGCTGCGTCCGCCAGCTGCCCGACACGGTGACGTCGGATGCCGCGAGCGCCGCGTCGGCGTCGCCGCCGAAGCCGGCGTGCAGGGCCGCGACCATGTTGCGGTGGGCCTCGTCGACGCGGTCGTCGGGGGTGCGGTCGGGGTGCAGCAGCGGAGCACCGGGCGCCCGCGCCGCCTCGGGGTCGAAGACCGCGGGCAGCACCTCGTAGTCGACGACGATGCGGCGACAGGCCTCCTCGGCGGCCGCGACCGTCGATGCGGCGACCGCGGCCACGCGCTGCCCGATGAAGCGCACCACGTCGTCGAGCACGCGCGTGTCGTCGGGGTCGTCGGTGCGGTGCTCGTGGCGGCCGGTCGAGAAGCGCGTGGCCGGCGCATCCTCGTGCGTGAGCACCAGTTCTACGCCCTCGACCGCGAGCGCCGCGCTGGTGTCGATCGAGCGGATGCGGGCGTGCGCGTGCGGGGACGCGAGCACCCGGAGGTGCAGGGCGCCGGGGAGCATCGTGTCGAAGGTGAACGGCTCGGCCCCCGTCACCACGCGATGCGCCGCCAGCGGCGTCTGCGAGTGCCCGATGAGCGATGTCGGCCGGTCGTCGGCGCCCGAGGACCCGAGGTTGCGCGCGCGGCGGGGGCGGGCGGCATCCGCCTCGCTTCCGCGAACGCCGGAAGCGATCGACTCGCGGATGCTCCGGTAGCCCGTGCAGCGGCAGAGGTTGCCCTTCATGAGCCGTGGCAGGTCGTCGAGCTGCGAGGCGTCCAGCGTCGAGGCGGTCACGATCATGCCCGGCGTGCAGAAGCCGCACTGGAAGCCGAAGTGGTCGACGAACGCCTGCTGCATCGGGTGCGGGTCGTCGGCTGTGCCGAGGCCCGCGACCGTGGTGACGGAGCGGCCGTCGATGCGCTGCGCCGGGGTGATGCAGGAATGCACCGGCTCGCCGTCGACGAGCACCGAGCAGGCGCCGCAGTCACCCGCGTCGCAGCCCTTCTTCACCTCGAAGTGCTCGTGCTCGCGCAGCAACGTGCGCAGGCACTGCCCTGGTCGGGGGGCGGCCTCCTGCTCGCGGCCGTTGACGCTGAACCTCATGCGGCGAGCTCCTGCCGGATCTCCTCGAGCAGCACCGCGCTCACCTCGCGTCGCCAGTCGGCGGCGCCGAGCGGGTCGGTGTGGTACCCGTCGACGGTTGTCGCGTCGGCTCGCAGGGTCGCGGCAGCCGGGAGCCGGTCGTACCGCAGCACGGCCGGCCTCGTGACCGCCGCCGTGATGCCGAACACGGCCCGCCCGTCGTCGTCGACGCGGCCGGTCAGCACGGCGCCCGACCGGCCGAGCTCGGCGAGCGCGATCTTGCGGAAGGCGGTACGCCCGCGCAGCGCGTAGGCGGGGAGTTCGATGGCGCGCAGCACGTCGCCGTGCTCGAGCAGGTTGGTGCCGTTGCCCGTGACGAGGCGTTCCACCGGCATCCGCACCTCGCCGCCGTCGGGCGTCCAGATCACGGCGACGCCGTCGAGGGCGACCGCGAGCGAGATCATGGCGCCCGCGGCGAACGACCGGCAGACGTTGCCGCCGACGGTGGCGGCATTCCAGACCTTGAAGGAGGCGAGCAGCGCCGTCGCGCTCTCGAGGAAGAGCGGTTGCGCCGTCCAGCCGTCGCGCCGCGGCATCGCGGCGAGTTCCGCGATCGTGCAGGTGGCGCCGATACGGAGTCCTTGGTCATTCGCTTCGAGCGAGGGCCAGCCCATGGTCGTGAGGTCGACGAGCCCGGTCGCGTCGAGCTGCGGCTCGGAGAACATCCACGTGCCGCCGGCGACGAAGCGCTCCGACTGACGGAGCCGAAGGTCGCCGCGCGTGCGCGCGAACCGGTACGTGGTGATCATGTCGAGGTCCATGGATCCCCCCTCCGAGATCCAGTGAACCCAACGGTTATGACGAGAATGTTTCCCCTGTGAACATTCTCGGAGTCACGCGCCCCCGGATGCCGCAGGGGCCATGTGCTCGGGCCGGGCGTGGATCGGTCCCGTGGTCGCGCTGAGCGGGCGCGCGTCGCGGCCCGAACGCGAGGCGATCATCTCGGCGAGGATCGACACCGCAGTCTCCTCGGGGGTCGCGGCGCCGAGGTCGAGACCGATCGGCGAGTGCAGCCGGGCGAGCTCGGCGTCGCCGACGCCGGCCTCGCGCAGCAACCGCAGTCGCTCCTCGTGCGTGCGACGCGAGCCGAGCGCGCCGACGTAGGCGACGGGCAGGGCGAGGGTTGCGGCGAGGAACGGGATGTCGCTGCGTGCGTCGTGGCCGAGCACGCACACGACCGTGCGTTCGTCGACGTCGAGTTCGGAGAGGAGATCGACCGGCCAGCCGGCGACGACATCGTGGGCGGCGGGGAACCTCTCGGGCGTCGCGAACAGGGGACGCGGGTCGCACACGGTCACGCGGTAGCCGAGCAGTGCCGCGGCGGCCGAGAGCGCCTCGGCGAACGCGACCGCCCCCGTGATGAGCATGCGGGGCGGCGCGAGCCGGCTCTCGCAGAAGAACGCGAGCTCGTCGCCCTCGCAGTCGAGGCGAACGAGCCCCGACCGACCCGATCGGATGCGTCGGTCGAGTTCGGCGTCGATGCGGGCCGCCGTCAGACCGCGAACACCTGATGCCGCGAGGTCGGCGTCCCGGAGGATGTCGGCGGAACCCGGCACGACGACCCGGCCGAGGAGCTGCCCCGGGCCCGCGACGAGCACCGCGAGGCCACTCGACGCGCCGGAGCGCGCACGCTCGAAGGGGGCGGCTGCGAAGCGAGTGGCATCCGCCGTCTGCACGAAGACGTCGATCTCGCCGCCGCAGCCCAGCCCCACCGCGAAGGCGCTCTCGTCGTCGATGCCGAAGCGCCCGCGCTCGACGCCGGTGCCCGTGAGCACCCGCTCGCACAGCTCGTACACCGCGCCCTCGACGCAGCCGCCCGAAACGCTGCCGGTGACCCGGCCGTCGGCGTCCACGATCATCGACGCGCCCGGGGCACGCGGCGCCGAACCCGCCACGGCCGTGACCGTGGCGAGCGCGAACCGCTCGCCGCGCGCGAGGCGTTCGCCGATCTCGGCGGCAAGTTCGAGCATGTTCCGTCCCCTCGTCGAGAGGTCGATCATATGTCGGCGTTCGGACGCCGCCGGCCGCCGTCGCCACGCGCAACGAGCCGGAAACCCGGCGTTGATACGGTCGCAGCAGGAGGAACCATGACGTCACCGGGCGACCACCTCGATCCCGACTTCGACCTCGTCGTCGACACCGGGGCCGCGTTCGTCGACGGCGCCTTCCGCTCGGCGGCGATCGGCGTTCGCGGTGGCCTCATCGCCGCGATCGAGCCCGTGGGTGCACCGCTGCGGGCACGGTCTCGCGTGACGATCCCGCCCGGCGAGCGGCTGATCCCGGGCCTCGTCGACACGCACGTGCACGTCAATGAACCCGGCCGCACCGAGTGGGAGGGCTTCGCCTCTGCGACACAGGCCGCGGCCGCAGGCGGGGTGACGACGATCCTCGACATGCCGCTGAACAGCATCCCGCCCACGATCGACCCCGACGCCCTCGCGATGAAGCGCGCTGCGGCCGCGACGCAGTCGTTCGTCGACGTGGGCTTCTGGGGCGGCGCCGTGCCGGGCAACTCCGGCCGCCTCCGCCTGCTCCACGACGCGGGCGTGTTCGGCTTCAAGTGTTTCCTCGCGCCCTCGGGCGTCGACGAGTTCCCTCACCTCGACCCGGCGGGCCTCACGTCGGCCCTCGAGGAGCTCGCCGAGTTCGACGGCCTGCTCATCGTGCACGCCGAGGACCCGGCCGTGCTCGCCGCGCACGAGAACGCGGGCGGCTCGAGCTATCGACGGTTCGTCGCGTCGCGGCCGCCCGAGGCGGAGCTCACCGCGATCGAGCGCGTGATCGACGGCGTCCGGGCGACCGGTGGACGCGCGCACATCCTGCACCTCTCGTCTGCATCCGCCCTGCCACTCATCGCCGACGCCAAGGCCGAGGGGCTGCGGGTCACGGTCGAGACGTGCCCCCACTACCTCACCCTCGACGCCGAGCACATCCCCGACGGCGCCACCGAGTTCAAGTGCTGCCCGCCGATCCGCGACGAGGCGAACCGCGACCGGCTCTGGGAGGGGCTCCTCGACGCCACCATCGACCTCGTCGTCTCCGACCACTCGCCGGCCACGGCGGAGCTGAAGCTCGGCTTCGACGGCGATTTCGGCCGAGCCTGGGGCGGCATCTCGGGGTTGCAGCTGGGCCTCGCCAACGTGTGGACCGAGGCATCCCGACGCGGCATCTCTCTCGACCGCGTGCTCGGCTGGATGTCATCGGCGCCCGCCGCCTTCGTCGGGCTCGAGCGCAAGGGCGGCATCGCGCTCGGCGCCGACGCCGACCTCGTGGCGTTCGCCCCCGACGCGGAGTTCACCGTGGAGCCGGCCGCGCTCGCGCACCGGAATCCGGTGTCTGCCTACGCGGGCGCGCGGCTGCGGGGCGTCGTCGCGGGCACATGGCTGCGCGGGCGGCCGGTCGGCGACGAACCGCGGGGTGTGCTGCTGGAGCGTGGCGGCGCGCTGGGCGGGGCCTGAGCGAATTCCGTTCTCGCGATCTGCGCCAGGGTCCCGGCCCGGGCTCGTCGAGCTGATCCTGGTTCGCGTCGGCGAATGTGATCCGTTTCTCGGGGCGCAGTACTTCGGCACTCGGGCACTTCGGCACCCCGGTACCGAGGTTCCGGCGAGATGGCAATCCGCGGAAAGGCCCGGTGCCATCAGGCCGTCGGTCATTGCGTGACGGTCGGAGTTCCATCGTCTCGCCGGCCGCCGCCTCACAGTGGAACTGGAGGGCGAGGCAGAACTGACGGCGCTGGCGAACTCCGTCATCGCACGTGTCGGACGGCCGTCTGCCGACGGCCGCCTGGTCACGTGCATCTGAGCGACCATCGCGAGCGAGCCCCAATTGCGACCATTCCAGGGTGCGGTACCGTCTCGAGATGACCGCGCTGCACGAACTGAACCCGGACGCCGCAACGTCGTGGCCGATCGCGCTCGTCATTCCGGGAATCGGATACACCGCAGCCCGACGCTCAGCTCCCCCGGTACGTCGAGTAGGCGAACGGGCTGAGCAGCAGCGGGATGTGGTAGTGCTCGGATGCCTCGGCGAGCTCGAACACGATCACCACCTCGGGGTAGAGCGTCGGCCGATCGCCGAAGTACGCGCCGGTGTCGAACACGACCCGGTACACCCCGGGATCGAGCGCCTCGGGGCCGAGTTGCGACGCCCGGCCGTCGGCGTCGGTCACTTCGTCGGCGACCGGCGACCAGCCGCCGTCGGCGAGACGGTCGAGCCGATCGAGCCGCACCGCGACGCCGGCCGCGGGCCGGCCGAGCGACGCGTCGAGCACGTGGCTCGTGACGTGGCTGCGCGCGCTCATGCCGGCGCACTGATCGGGGTCGCGGCATCCGCGAAGAGCTTCTCGAGCCGCAGCAGCATGATCTCGCGGAGCTGCTCGCCCACCACGGCGAGCTCGCTCGCGCCATCGAGTGCGAGGCGCCTGTCGAGCTCGGCGAGGATCTCCGACCGCGACCGCCCGGCGGCGCGGATGAGGAAAACCCTGGCGAACCGCTCCTCGTAGGCGCGGTTGCCGGCTACGATCGCGGCGGCGAGCTCGGCGTCGCCGGCGTCTGCCGAGGACTGCTCAGCGCGCGAGAACCGCGCCGCGGCGCCGTCGCCGGCGGGCTTCTCGCCGATGCGCGGATGCGCCGCGAGCGCCTCGTCGATCTCGGCCGGGGTGAGGGGCGTCGCAGCCGCCGACGCCACGGCGAGGAGCGCATCGAGCGAGGCGTACGGCGCGGCATCCGCCACCTCGTCGACCCAGCGCTCGACGTGCAGGCACGCGCGCAGCTCGTCTCGGAATCGCTCACCGGCCTCGGTTCGGTCGCTCACGTCGTGCTCCTTGCCTGCCGCGCCGGGCGGCTCCGGTTAACTGTAGCCATGATCCTCCGACCCTTCGGTCTGCTGCTCGCGGCCGGCGCGGGCGCCCGCATGGGTCGGCCCAAGGCGCTGATGCACGACGCGTCGGGCGAGCCGTGGGTCGCGCTCGGCTGCCGGATGCTCCGTGCGGCCGGCTGCGGCGATGTCGCCGTGGTGCTCGGGGCCGAGGCCGACTCGGCTCGCGCCCTCGTGCCCCACGACGCCCGGGTCGTGGTGGCACCGGACTGGTCGCTGGGGTTGTCGGCGTCGTTGCGCGCCGGGCTCGGGCTCGCCGAGTCGACGGACGCCGCGTGCGTTCTCGTGAGCCTCGTCGACCTGCCCGACCTGCCGGCGAGCGTCGGTCGACGGGTGCTCGATCGGGCTGGACCGGATGCCGCCACGGCGCTCGTGCGCGCCGTGTTCGGAGGCCGGCCGGGACATCCGGTGCTCATCGGCCGGTCGCACTGGCCGGCGGTCACGGCGAGCGTCTCGGGTGACACCGGGGCGAACGAATACCTCTCAGAGCACCGCGTCGCCGCCGTCGAGTGCGGCGACCTCACTCCGGGCCTCGATCGTGACCGGTGACCGGTGCCGAGTCGCGCCCGATCGCCTCATCGAGCGCGTCCCAGGCGAGCGCCGCACAGCGCGCCCGGAGCGGGAAGCGGCCGATGCCGGCGAGCGTCGCGAGGTCGTCGTTCTCGTCGATGTCGCCGGGTGCGCCGGACTGATCGACGATGAGCTCGTGCACCTCCCGCGAGAGGCGCTGGAGTTGCGCCGCCGTCATCCCCTCGGCACGTGACGCGAGCATCGCCGCCGACGCCTGCGACACGATGCACCCGCGGCCGTCCCAACGCAGGTGCGTGATCGTCGCGTCGCCCGCTGCGACCTCGAGCCGCAGAACGACCTCGTCACCGCAGAGCGGGTTGCGCCGGTGCACGGAACGCACTGCCGTCGCATCCGTCACCCGTGAGCCGGCACCATCGAAACCGCAACCCGGTCGTCGCCGGGCGTAGTCGACGAGGATCGCCTCACGCAGGCTCTGCTCCATCACGCCGCCCCGAGTCGGTCGGAGCCGAGCCGGCCGGGTTCGGCGCGCACGCGCTCGGCGACCTCGACGACGGCGGCCTCGTACGCGTCGAGGGCGACCGCGACATCCCGCACGTCGACGATCTCGTCGGGAGAGTGGCTGATGCCACCCCGGCCGCAGCGCACGAACAACATGGCGACGTCGGCAACCGCACTCACGGCCATGCCGTCGTGTCCGGCGCGGCTCCACATGGCCATCGGCTCCTCGCTGCCGGCGTGGCGGATGCCGCTCGCGATCGCGTCCTGCAGCCATGGCGCGCACGCCGTGGCATCCGCCCGGTAGATCTCCGTGGATTCGAAGCGCAACCCGCGCCGCTCGGCGATCACGTTCGCTCGGCGGATGATCTCGGCGAGCACGCGGTCGCGCTCGTGGTCGGTGGAGGCCCGGAGGTCGAGGCTGAACTCGACCCGGCCCGGGATCACGTTGACCCCGCCCGGGAAGGCCTGCATGCGCCCGACGGTGCCGATCACGCCGCTCGCCCGGGCGACCGACTCCACCTCCACGACGAGCTCGCTCGCCCCGATGAGCGCGTCGTGGCGGCGCTCGTAGGGCGTGCCGCCCGCGTGCCCGGCGACCCCGGTCATGGTGAGCTCGAACCGCCGCGCCCCCGCGATCGAGGTGACCACGGCGAGGGGGAGGTCGGCCTCCTCGAGGTACGGGCCCTGCTCGATGTGCGCCTCGAGGTAGCCGATGAGCGACTCGGGCCGGCGGGCGGCTCGGCCGATGCGGGCCGGGTCGAGGCCGAAGTCCGCGAACGCCTGCCGGAGGGTCACGCCGTCGCCATCGGCGAGCCCCCACCACTCGGGGGGGAAGGTGCCGGCGAGGGCGTGGCTGCCGAGCAGGGCGTTGCCGAACCGGGTGCCCTCCTCGTCGGAGAAGCCGACGACCTCGAGCGCGAACGGAAGCTCGGCGGCGCGACTCGCGAACCGCGCGGCGACCTCGACGGCGAGGAGCACGCCGAGCATGCCGTCGTAGCGGCCCGCGTCGCGCACGGTATCGAGGTGCGAGCCGATGAGCAGGGCGGGAAGTCCGGGCTCGGCGCCCTCGATGCGGCCGCACTGGTTGGCGCCGGCGTCCTGCCACGTGCTGAGGCCGGCCTGCGTCATCCACTCGGCGACGAGCTCGTTGGCCCGCCGGTGCTCAGGCGACAGGTGCACGCGCTCGAGCAGGTCGGGGCTCCCCGAGATCTCGGCGAGCCGGTCGCATCGTTGCATCACGCGCTCGGCCGCCGCGAGCGATCCGGGGCCGGGCGCGCGGGTCATGCCGCCGTCTCCGAGTAGACGTCGCGCGCCGCGCCCACGCCCGAATCGGCGGTGAGCGGATGTCCCTCGGCCCGCAGCACCTGCTCGAGCGCGGCGAGCGTGGTGAGCACCGCGTCCCGCCTGGCGTTGACCCCCATGGTACCGATGCGCCAGATCCGGCCGTGCAGGGGCCCGAACGACGTGCCGATCTCGATGGCGAAGTCCTCCAGCAGCGCCCGGCGCACGCGCTCGCCGTCGACGCCGTCGGGAATGTGCACGCCCACGACGTTGTGCATGCGATGCGCACGGTCGCCGAAGACGTCGAGGCCGAGCGCCTCGACGCCCGCGAGCATCGCCGAGCCGTGCAGCCGATGGCGTTCGATCGCGACATGCATGCCCTCCTCGAGGAGGAGCCGGGCGCACTCGCGGGCGCCGTAGAGCATCGTGGTGGCCTCGGTGTGGTGGTTCAGCCGCCGCTCGCCCCAGTAGTCGAGGATCATGCCGAGGTCGAGGTAGTTGGAGCGGATCGGCTCGTCGAGCACGGCGTCGCCGTCGGCGCGGATGCCGGCCTCGACGCTCTTCCGCGCCTCGATGCGCTCGACGGCCGCCGGCGAGAGGCTGATGGGCGCACTGCCCGACGGGCCGCCCAGGCACTTCTGCAGGCCGGCGGTCGCGGCGTCGACGCCCCACGCGTCCAGCTCGAAGGGATTGCCGCCGAGCGAGGCGGTGACATCCGTATAGAAGAGCACGCCGTGGCGTTCGCAGATCGCGCCGAGCTCATCGAGCGGCTGGGCCACGGTGGTGGACGTGTCGCCGTGCACGATGGCGAGGAGCGCGGGCCGCACCTCGACGATCGCCCGCTCGATGGCGCCGACGGAGAACACGCCGCCCCACTCGATCTCGCGGGTGTGCACGTCGGCCCCGGCACGCCGCGCGATCTCGGCGAGCAGGTGCCCGAACCGGCCGAAGATCGGCACGAGTACGCGGTCGCCGGGGGCGACGAGCGACACGATGGCCGCCTCGATGCCCGCCCGCGAGGTGCCGTCGACGAGCAGCGTCGCCTCGTTGCGGGTGCGGAAGACCCCCCGGTAGAGCTCCATCGTCTCGTTCATGGTCGCCGTCATGAACGGGTCGAACTGGCCCACCAACTGCGCCGACATCGCGCGCAGCACGCGCGGGTCGGCGTTGACGGGGCCCGGCCCCATGAGAAGGCGGGCCGGCGGGTCGATGGGCACGGCGATGATGTGACTCCCTGGATCTGCGGTTCAGGGCGTCAGGCTACGACGCGACGGTTTCAGCCGTGTTTCAGTGCCGTTGCCCACTGCTGTGCGTGCGTGCTGGACGAGGGCCGCACCGACGCTACCGCGTCGTCGATTCCGCGCCCGAGGAGCGGCAGCCATCAGGAACCGAGTTCGCCCGGTTGACAACATCCTAACCGAGCGTCACTATATCCTAACGTAATGGGCTAAGATACTAATCTGTTGCCCGTGTGAGGAGGTGGCCGATGAACGACGCCACTCAGGTCGTGGCAGCCCTGCGCAAGTTCGGCGCCGAGGCGACCTCCATCGAGGCGAAACGAGCCGAGACCGCCCTTCCCAAGTCCGTGCTGGAGACGCTCTCGTCGTTCTCGAACACACCTGGCGGCGGCACGATCATCCTTGGCCTTGATGAGGGCGGCAACTTCACTGCAGTTGGAGTCCGCGAGCCGACGAAGATCATGGCCGATTTCGCGTCGTGGGCACGCGACGACATGGTGCCGCCCCTGGTGCCAGAAATCGACTTCGCCGAGGTCGACGGGCAGACGCTGGTCATCGCCGATATCCCAGAACTCCCGCGCAACCAGAAGCCTTGCTACGTCAAGTCACGCGGCCTGGACCGCGGCGCCTTCATCCGGGTCGGCGACGACGACCGACGACTCACCGCGGAGGAGGTGCACCAACTCGTGGCCGACCGCGGTCAGCCCACATTCGACCATGAACCCGTCCTCGAAGCGACTATTGACGACCTCGATACCGCGGAAGTCACGAGGTACACCAGCCGCCTACGTGCAGGAACGAACGCGCGCATCTTCGCGGATGAGGCCGACGCCGTCATCCTCAGGATGACCAAAGTGATCGCCAGAGGCTCCGACGGGGCAGATCACCCGACACTCGCCGGACTTCTCGCGCTGGGACGCTACCCGCAACAGTTCTTCCCGCAACTCGACGTGACGTTCGTCTCCTACCCGACGATCACGGGCGTGCGTGACGCGGCCGGTCTCAGATTCCTGGATAACGCAAGCATCGACGGACCGATCCCAGTCATGGTCGAAGAAGCGCTCAGGGTCGTACAGAGGAACATGAAGAAACGTGCGCTCATCGTCGGCGCCGGACGGCGCGATACCTGGGAATACCCGCCCGAAGCGTTACGCGAAGCGGTTGTCAACGCGCTCGTTCACCGCGATCTCACCCCAGGCTCCCGCGGTACGCAGGTGCAGATCGAAATGTATCCCGACCGGCTGCGCATCATGAACCCCGGCGGCCTCTTCGGAGCGGTCGACGTCGAGCATCTCGGCGATGAGGGCACGTCCTCCGCACGAAACGGTTCGCTGCTGAAGATGCTCGAAGACGTGCAGATCCCCGGTGAAGACCGCACTGTCTGCGAGAACCGCGGCTCGGGAATCCGCACCATGCTTGCAGCGCTTCGCGAAGCCGGGATGAGCCCGCCGCGGTTCAAGGACGGCACCACCTCATTCGAAGTGACGCTCCCCAACCACACGCTGCTCGACGAGGAGACCTTCACCTGGCTCCAGCTGCTCGGCCGCGATGGCCTCACCGATGCCCAGTGCGTTGGACTTGCGCTCATGCGGCACGGCGAGACCATGACCAACGCGCGGTACCGGGCAGCAACCGGTATCGCTGACAGCAACCGCGCGACGAAGGAGCTTCAAGACCTCGTCGCACGCGAACTCATCGACCAGACCGGACTGAAGCGTGGCGCAAGCTACACGCTCTCGAACTCTGCGACGAGCGTGCGCGAAGGCGGCAAACGACCACGCCCGAACCGCCGCCGCCAGATCCTGAGACTCCTGGAAGTTCACGGCGAACTGTCCAAGAGCGAAGTCAGCGACCTGCTCGATCTGACCTCGAAGACCGCCGAACACTGGCTGCGAACGCTCAAGAACGAAGGACACATCGAGTCGACAGCCCCCGGCCGCGGCCGCCGTGACAACCGCTATCGCCTGACCCCGCTCGGCCTCCAGACACCGTTGTTCGAGGACGACGAACCGACCTCCTCACCGACTTCCTAACTGAGGAAGTCCGTACCGAAGTCCGGAACTCCCACGCACGGTATGGCTCCCCGCCACCCGTATCCACAACAACATGGGAACATCTCGCGGTCGGCGCGACGACTCAGCCGTGTTTCAGTGCCGTCGCCCACTCCTGTGCGCGCTCGACGAGGCCGAGGTCAGTGCCGCGCGGCCCGACGAAGCACACGCCGATGGGCGCGCCGCCGGCCATGAGGCCGGGCACCGAGAGGGCGGGCCGGCCCGTCGCGCCGGCGACGGTCGTGATGCGCAGCGTCGCCGCCCGGATCGCCTCGATTTCGGCGCCCGCCGCGTCGACGGGTGGGGCGACGGATGCCGCGGACGGCAGCACGAGCACGGCGTCGCCGAGCGCGGCGTCGAGTGCGGTGCGCGCCACGGCCAGGCGCTCGCGAGCCGCGGCCTCGGCGTCGGCCGTGACGGAGGCCGCCCAAGCGAAGCGTGCCGCGATGTCCTCGCCCAGTGCGCCCGGGTGCGCGGTGATCCACGACCCGTGCTGCGCCCACGCCTCGGCCGCCTGCACCGTGCGGAACGCCTCGTACAGTTCGTCGAGCGCGCCGGCGACCAGCGCGTCGTCGTCGAGCACGTCCACGCGCCCTCCCGACGAACGCAGCGCGTCGAGCCCGGCCGCGAAGGCTCGGGTGACCTCGGGGGTCGCCGAGTCGGCGAGCGCGGGCGCGAGCACGAGGGCTGGTGCGTCGAGCGCCGGCAGTTCGAGCGCCGCCGTCGCGAGCCGCACGGCATCGACGCGCTGCTGCGGCATCCGCTCGAACGCCGCTCGCGTCACCGCGGCGAGCGTCTCACCGTCACGCGTGAGCCAGCCGACCGTGTCGAAGCTCGGCGCGAGCGGCAGCACGCCGTCGACGCTGATGGCGCCATGCGTAGTGCGCAGCCCCCAGAGGCCCTGGTACGACGCGGGGATGCGGATCGACCCCGCCGTGTCGGTCCCGAGCCCGATGGTCGCGTGGCCCATGGCCACCGCCGATGCCGGGCCGCTCGACGAGCCGCCCGAGATCGCGCCGGGCACCGCGGGGTTCGGCGGGGTGCCGTAGGCCGCATTGCGCCCGGCGATGCTGTAGGCGAACTGGTCGGTCTGCGCGATGCCGCGAACGGATGCCCCGGCCGCCCGCAGCGCATCGAGCACGGGCGCCGACCGGGGCGCGGGGGCGGCGCCCGCGAGGTATGCGGGCACGCCCGCGCCGAGCGCGAACCCCTCGACGGCGATGACGTCCTTCACGGCGATCGTGTGCCCGTCGAGCGGGCCCGAGCCGGTCGGGCCGAGGAGCGGATCCCCGACCACGCGCCACACCCTCGGGTCCATGGCCCGCGGCGGCGCGGAGACGTGCGCGGCCGAGATGCGCCATGCGCCGTCGCGGCGTTCCCAGAGCTGGCCGACGAGCCCGCGACCGCCGCCGAGCGGGGCGGTGACCGCCGCGAGCCACGCGTGGTCGTCGTCGATGGGCCGCACGTGCAGCGCCTCGATGCGCCGCTGTGGCGCCCCGCCGCGCCGCCCGCGGAACCGCGTGATCGTGTCGTGTCCGACGAGGAGTCCGCCCTCATCGCCACGCAGCGTGTCGGGCCCCGGCGCGAAGTACTCTGCGAGCGACTCGAGGTCGTCGGCCATGAGGGCCGCCTCGTACCCCAGCGCGGCCTCGACGAGCCCAGCCGGCGCCTCGACCCCGTCGGGCAGGAAGACGGGCACCTCGCCGTCGCCCGCGGCGTGCGGCCGCGGCATCCGCTCGGTCACGCGGCACCCCCGCCCCGCCGCACGAGCCGGAAGTCGCTCGTGCGGATGCGCGCGTGCACGCCCTTCACGACGTCGACGACCTGCGAGATGTCGAAGTCGGTCGCCGCGCTGAGATACGCGTAGGCGAGGTGCGGCGCCATGCCGTAGCGGGCGCCGAGCAGGCCGATCGCCTGGCGCACGCAGTGCTGCATGGCGACGTCGAGATCGGCGTCGAGGCCCGTCGGCACGAGGTACTCGCTCGTCTCGGCGAGCGGGCCCGCGACCTCGCCGAACTCGCGCACCGCGGTCTCGGCGGGCACGACGTCGAACCGGATGGTCGCCCGCAGCGACGCCTCGAGCGCCGTGAGCGCCACCTCGCCATCGCCCTGCGCGAGGTGCGGGTCGCCGACGTACGCGAGCGCGCCCGGCACCTGCACCGGCAGGTACAGCGACGCGCCCTCGGTGAGGAGGTTGATGTCGACGTTGCCGCCGTGCGGGCCGGGCGGCACCGAGTGCGGGCGCTCATCGGCGTCCACGGCGACGCCCATGGTGCCGAGGAACGGCGCGAGCGGGAAGTGCACGCTGCGCTCGCCGCCCTCCACCAGGGGCAGGGCGCCGAACCAGCGCCCCGCGGCATCCTGCTCGATCGGCGTGAACACGCTCACATTGCCGGCCCGCTGCGGATACTCGCCCGGCAGTGCGCCGCGCCCGTGCCGGTTCGAGATCACGCCGTACGGCACCCGCGGCGTCACGTCGACCACCGTCATGCGCAGCAGGTCGCCGGGCCGCGCGCCACGCACGTGGATCGGCCCGGTGATCACGTGCGGTCCGTCCGTCGCCGGGTCGTGCGGATGGTCGGATGCCGCGAGCGCGACGGCCTCGTCGAGCACGTGCTCGCGGGGCACGCCGTGCGCCGCGAAGAACGCGACCGGGTCGCGGCCCTGGTCCTCGAGGATGCCCTCGTGGCTCAGCGTGTCGATGATCACCTCGTCGCCGGGGTCGACGGTGAGCACGGGCGAGTCGCCGCGCGCGGGCAGCCGCCCCCAGCCGAGCGCCGCGGCTTCGGCCGGCAGGTAGGTCGCATCGCCCACGCCCTCGCCCGCCTGCAGCACTCCCCGAAATCCGCCCATCCAGCACCCCGTCCGCGTGTGGCCCCGACCGGACCTGTGTCATTCTGGTCGAGAGTACCGCCCAGTCCCCCCGGGTGCTCGCCGACGGTGTCGACACGGGGCCGCCCCCTCTTGGAGTCCCTTGATCTCGACGCTGCGCCGCCATCCCGCCGGCACCCACCTTGGCCTCATGCTCGCCCTCACCTTCTCGACCGGCGTCATCGACGCGGTCGGCTACCTGGGACTCGACCGCGTGTTCACGGGCAACATGACAGGCAACATCGTCATCCTAGGCATGGCCCTCACGGGCGCCGACGGGCTGCCGATCGCCGGCCCGGTGCTCGCGCTCGCGGGGTTCATGTTCGGCGCCGCGGTGGCCGGGCGACTCCTCCGAGATCTCGCGGCCGGGTGGAGCCTGCGCACCACCGTCGTCTTCGCGATCGTCGCACTCGTGCTCGTCGCATCCGGCGCCGTGATGATCACGCTCGACGACCCCGCCCAGCCCGTGCTGCTCGCCGTCACCACGGCACTCGGCCTCGCCATGGGCGCACAGGCGGGCGCCGCCCGCCATATCGCGGTGAAGGATGTCACGACGGTCGTCGTGACCTCGACGATCACGGGGCTCGCGGCCGACTCGGTCTTCGGCTCCCGAGTCGAAGCGCACCCGTGGCGGCGGCGCGCCGGGGCGATCGCGCTCATCGGGGCCGGCGCCGCCGCCGGCGCGCTGGCGCTGAACGCGCATATCGCCCTCGGCGTGGCGATCTCGGCGGTCATCACGATCGTGGTGACCATCGTCGGTCACGCAAGCCGGGTGCAGGGCTGATGCTCACCCTCAGCGGCGCAGAGGCGATCCTCGTCGACGCCGCCACCGTGCGCACCGGCGACCTGCACCTCGCCGGCGGCGTCGTCGTGGACGGGACCGGCGCGGCGCCCGAGCGCATCGACGCCACCGGATGCGTCATCACCGCCGGACTCGTCAACGCCCACCATCATCTGCTGCAGAGCGCGTTCCGCACGCTGCCCGGCACCCGCAGCGTCCCGATGTCGGCCTGGCTGCCGACGATGGCGGCCGCCTACGCCGCCGCCGGCATCGACCCCGGGCTCACGTCGGTCGCGGCGCGGGTCGGCCTCGCCGAGGGCCTCCTCGCGGGCGTCACGACCGTCGCCGATCACCACCTGACCTGGCCGAGCGGTGCCGACACGGTCGGCATCGCGAAGGCGGTGACGGATGCCGCGGCCTCCCTTGGCGCGCGCATCGCCTTCGTCCGCGGATCCGCGCGAGACGACCCCGAGGAGGCCGCGGCCTCGGCCGACGCGATCGCGCAAGCCCTCCCGCTCGGACCCGGCGGCGTCTCCCGCGACGGGATGCTGCAGCTCGCCGTGGGCCCGGCCGGCGTGCACAGCGACTCCGAGGCGACGTTCCGCCTCCTCGGCGAGGTGGCCGCGCGGCACGACCTGCGTCGTCGCACGCAGTCGAACGAGCAGGTGGACGTGGCCGTCGCGCTCGAGCGGTACGGGCGTCGCCCCCTCGAGCTCCTCGAGGAATGGGGCTGGCTCGCGCCCGACGTGACGCTCGCGCACCTGTGCGACGCGACCGACGACGAGATCGCCCGGCTCGCGGCATCCGGCGTCACCGCCACCCACGCGCCCGGCTGCGACGTCATGATGGGCTGGGGTGTCGCACCGGTGGCCGCCCTCCGGGACGCGGGCGTGATCGTGGGGCTCGGCACGAGCGGCGGCGGCTCGAACGACGCCGGGCACCTGCTCGCCGACGCCCGCCTCGCGATGCAGGTCTCGGGGCTGCGCGGGCCGGCGCTCGTCGCGCAGGACGTGCTCGGCATGGCCACCGAAGGGTCGGCGCTCGGGCTCGGCCGGCCCGAGCTCGGCCACCTTCGGCCCGGCGCGGCGGCCGACGTGTGCGTGTGGGATGTCGCGGGCGTCGCCGATGCGGGCGTCGCCGACCCCGTCGCGGGACTGTTGTGGGCGTCGCCCGGGCGCCGACCCCGGCACGTCATCGTCGCCGGGCGCGTGGTGGTGCGCGACTACGCGCTCGTCACGGCCGACGAACGCGACCTCGTGCGCGACCTGCACGCCCGCGTCGGCCGCTGACGGCGCCTCCCCCGTCCCTCACCTGGGCTCCCCCCGGGAGAAGCTGAAGCTCCTGCAGGAGAATGGGCCACATGCCCGCCCCAGGCGGGATGGGACCAGATCTCCTGCAGGAGCTGAAGAGCGCTCGGGCGGGTCGCGCTCCAGGTCGATGCGCACCACGCCGTCGGCTATCGCGGTCTTCGCGCGCACGACGACGCCGAACTCGGGTGCGATCGTCATGCGCGCTCTGGACCGGCACCCTGGAGGCGCTGCTTCACGTAGAGCAACCGGAAGGTTCCGCCGTCGGCCGATCGCCACTGGTGCGACACCCCGCCCCGGTAGTAGATGGCCTGGCCTGCGCGCAACGGCACGACCTCTCCGTCGAGGTCGACCTCGACGGAACCCTCGAGCACGTAGCAGAACTCCTCCTCGTCGTGCACGAAGTACTCGCCGAAGTCCCGGGCGCTCGACACGATCTCCATGGGCGTGAACGAGACCGCGCCGGTCTCGAATACGCGGGCGGTGCCCTCCGCGAACGGTCCCGACACGGCGCCGGAGTCGATGACGACGGCGCCCTCGGTCGGCGTGGTGTTGCGACCGGGTTCGGCGAGCACGGCGAACAGTTCGACCTGGGTGGTGCCGAGCGCGCGTGCGATGCGGTCGAGTGAGGCGAAACTCGGGCGGGCACGGCCGTTCTCGACCTGGCTCAGGAACGGATGCGAGAGCCCCGACTGCTCGGCCAGCTGCACGAGCGTGAGCGAACGGGCACGCCGGAGGCTGCGGATTCGCGCGCCGACGAGTTCGACCTGGCGGTCCACCTGGGCGTCCATGATCTCCGTCCTCCTGCGTGCCGCCGCGCTCGCGACGCTCCGCTTCTCGCGACTGAAACATCCGGGTTACCGCGCTGAAACGGGCCGTCCGTACGCTCGGGAATGTTCACATTATCAACACTCGTTCGCCGGATACAGTGCCGAATCCGCCAACCGCGAGGAGGCCCGACCGCGTGCTCCCACACCCCGTCTCCGTGCTCCGCGGTGCGACCCTCGTCGACGGTCGCACCGCCGACGTCGTGCTCGACGGCGACACGGTCGCCCGGGTGCTGCCTGCCCGCACGGCGACGGTGACGGATGCCGCGGGCGTCGTCGATCTCGACGGATACGTGCTGCTCCCGGCCGCGGCCGAGCCGCACGCGCACCTCGACAAGGCGCTCACATGGGACATGATCAACCCGCCCTTCGGAGACCTCGCCGCAGCGATCGAGTCCTTCCACGCCTATCAGGAGCGTCTGAGCGAAGACGACATCTACGGCCGCGCGCGCGACGCGGCGCTGAAGCTGCTCCGTACGGGCACCACGGCGATCCGCAGCCACGTCAACCTGCTGCCGGGCGAACGCCCGTACCGGGGAGTGGACGCGCTCGTGCGGCTCCGCGACGACCTCGCGGGCCTCATCGACCTCGAACTCGTGGCCCTCCCTCCTGTCGGCATGGACGACGCGACCATCGAGGGCGCACTCGACCGCGGGCTCGATCTCGCGGGCGGCGCGCCGCACCTCGCCGACGACGCGCACGATGAGACCCGCCGGCTCCTCGCCATCGCCGAGCGCCGCGGCATCGGGGTCGACCTGCACACCGACGAGGCGCTCGACGGCCCCGTCACGATGCGCGAGTTCGCCCGCATCGTGCGCGGCTGGCCCGAGCACCTCGTGCGCACCGCGGGCCACAGCGTGCGACTCGGCACCCTGCCCGCCGACGAGCTCGCCGAGGTCATCGCCGAACTCGTCGAGGCCGGCATCGGCGTCGTCAGCCTCCCGATCACCAACCTCTACCTGCAGGGCCGACAGCATCCGGTCGCCACCCCGCGCGGGCTCACCGCCCTGCGTCCGCTCATCGATGCGGGCGTCATCGTCGGCGCCGGCGCCGACAACGTGCGCGACCCGTTCAACCCGCTCGGCCGCAGCGACGCCCTCGAGACGGCGGCACTGCTCGTGATCGCAGGGCACCTCGGGCTCGAAGAGGCCTGGCACCTCGTCTCCAACGGTGCTCGCGACATCATGCGGATGCCCCGTGCCGGCGCCGAACCGGGCGCCGCCGCCGAGTTCGTGGCGGTGCGCGGCGCGAGCCTCGGGGCCGTCATCGCCGAGGCATCCGTCGACCGGATCGTCATCCACTCGGGCCGCATCGTCGCCCGCAGCACCGTGCATTACCAGATCGCCGAGCCGACGACCGTGCCGGCGCCGAGCCGCAACGAATCCGCAGCCCTCATCGGAAAGGGGTGAGACGCGCATGGCCACCACCGAACGCGCACCCGCCATCACGAGCACGACCACCGCCACGCCCACGCCCACGCCCACGCCCACGCCCACGCTGATCGACTTCGAGCACGTGCAGCTGACCTACCCGAACGGCACGATCGCGCTCTCGGGCGTCGACCTCACCGTGCGACGCGGCGAGTTCGTCACGGTCGTCGGCCCATCGGGCTGCGGCAAGTCCACGCTCCTGCGCATCGCGTCGGGTCTCGAGACGGCGTCGGAGGGCACCGCGACCGTGAACACGGGTCGCGTCGGCTACGTCTTCCAGGATCCGACCCTGCTGCCCTGGCGGAACGTGCAGGCCAACGTCGAGCTGCTCGCCGAGTTGCAGTGGGACACTCAGGCCGTGCGACGCGAGAAGGCGCGCAGGGCGATCGAGCTCGTCGGCCTCTCGGGCTTCGAGAAGCACCTGCCACGGCAGCTCTCGGGCGGCATGCGAATGCGCGCGTCGCTGGCCCGCTCGCTCACGCTCGATCCCGAGCTCTTCCTCTTCGACGAGCCGTTCGGCGCCCTCGACGAGATCACGCGCGAGTACCTCAATGACGAACTCCTCAAGCTCTTCGTCGAGCAGCAGTTCGCGGGCCTGTTCATCACGCATTCCGTCAGCGAGGCCGTCTACCTCTCGACGAAGGTCGTCGTGATGTCGGGCCGGCCGGGGCGCATCGTCGACACGTTCGACGTGCCCTTCCCGATGCCGCGCGATCCCGACATCCGCTACACGGGCGAGTTCGCCGCCCTCGTCGGCGAGGTCTCGCACGCACTCCGAGCGGGACACGGCGCATGAGCACCGAGGGCATGATCGAGCACCGCGAGGCCGGGCAGGAGATCGCGCCCACCACGGTCGCGCCGGTGCCGCTCAGGCGCCGGGGCCGACGTGGCGGCATCGCGAGCTGGGGTCCGCCCGTCGCCGTGGCGATCCTCATGATCGCGGGCTGGTACTTCGTCGGATCGGTGCTCCTCGACCCATCGAAGTCGTACCTCATGCCGCCGCCGCATGCGGTGCTCGCGGTCTACTTCGACCCCGATGTCGCGCCCGACATGTACGAGGCCCTGTGGAACACCGCCACCGTCGCCCTCACCGGCCTGCTGGTCGCGATCGTGCTCGGCGTCGTCTGGGCGATCGCGATGAACCAGGCGAAGTGGATCGAGCGCTCGCTCTACCCGTATGCGGTGATCCTGCAGACCATCCCGATCCTCGCGCTCGTGCCGCTCATCGGCTTCTGGTTCGGCTTCGACTTCTTCGCCCGTGTCATCGTCGCAATCCTGATCGCGCTCTTCCCGATGGTCTCGAACACGCTGTTCGGCCTCCAGTCGATCGACGCCGCCCAGCGGGAGCTGTTCACGCTGCAGCGCGCGAACCGCTGGATCGTGCTGAAGAAGCTGCAGTTCCCCGCCGCGCTTCCCGCGATCTTCGCGGGCATGCGCATCTCGGCCGGTCTCGCCGTGGTCGGCGCCATCGTCGGCGACTTCTTCTTCCAGCGCGGCACGCCGGGCATCGGCGCGCTCATCTCGAAGTACACCGCCCGCCTCGAATCCGACGCGCTGTTCGCCGCGATCATCCTCGCGTCGCTGTTCGGCGTCGTCGTGTTCTGGTTCTTCGGCTGGCTCGGCAGACGCGTCGTCGGCAAGTGGTACGACTTCGCCTGACCTGAGGTCCACGAGCCCGTCGACGGGATGCCGTGCACGGCACGCTCGCTTCGACAGGCCCAGCGAACCCACCACTCCAGCACCACCCCACCACAGCCCGCACCACCCCACCACAGCCCGCACCACCCCCACCACCAGAGGAGATCCCATGCGAATCACCACCACCCGAGCGACCCTGGTCGCCGGCTTCATGGCCGGCGGCCTGGCCCTCACCGCCTGCAGCGGCCCCGCGAGCGACGACGCCGGGGCGGACACAGCCGACCTCGAGGTCGGTTCGATCGACCTGGCGGCCGCCGGGTGCCCCGCCGACATCAGGATCCAGACCGACTGGAATCCCGAGGCCGAGCACGGCCACCTCTACGAGCTCGTCGGCGACGGCTACACGATCGACGACTCGGTGAAGTCGGTCACGGGCCCGCTGATGGCCGGCGACGAGTACACGGGCGTCGACGTGACGATCCTCGCCGGCGGTCCCGCAACCGGCTTCACGCAGCCGAACGCGCAGATGTACAACGACGACACCATCTTCATGGCGTACGTCGGCACCGACGAGGCGATCGCGCACGCGAGCGACCTGCCCACCGTCGGCGTCTTCGCCCCGCTCGAGAAGGACCCGCAGATGATCATGTGGGACCCCGAGACCTACCCCGACGTGACCGGCATCGCCGACCTCGGTGAGACCGGCGCGACCATCCGCGTCTTCCCCGGCGGCACCTACATCGACTACTTCGTGGGCGCGGGCGTGCTCAGCGCCGACCAGGTGGACGCCACCTACGACGGCAGCCCCGCCGTGTTCGTGTCGGAGGGCGGCAAGATCGCCCAACAGGGCTTCGCCTCGGCCGAGCCGTTCATCTACGAGAACGAGGTCTCGGAGTGGGGCAAGCCCGTCGACTACGAGCTCATCAACGATGCCGGCTACCCGAAGTACGCGGCGGTCATGTCGCTGAAGCCCGAGAACGTCACCGAGTACTCCGACTGCCTCGCCGGGCTCGTTCCGGTGCTCCAGCAGGCCGAACTCGACTACTACGCCGACCCGGCAGCCACGAACGAGCTGATCCTCGAACTCGTCGACGCGTACGACACGGGCTGGGTCTACTCGCAGGACGTCGCCGACTACTCCGTCGAGACGATGGTGAGCGAACTCATCGGCAACGGCCCCGACGAGACCATCGGCAACCTCGACGCCGCTCGCGTGCAGGAGCTGTTCGACATCGTCGTTCCGATCTACAAGCAGCAGGGCTTCGAGATCCCGGCCGACCTCGCACCCGAGGACATCTACACGAACGAGTTCATCGACGAGTCCCTCGGCTTCTAGTCCGAGTCACGGGTCGGGGAAGCAGCATCCGTCGCCTCCCCGACCCGCAGACTTCCCGGTTCCCCGGCCGCCTCGAAGGAAGACACGTATGACCCCGACTCCCGACCTCGCCGGACTCGTCGCCGAGTTGACCGCCCTCCTCGGCGAGCGCGGCGTGAGCATCGACCTCGCAACCCGCGAACGCGCCTCCGTCGACGGATGCCGGCTCTCACCTGTCATCTCGGCGAAGCTGCCGCTCGGGCTGGCCGACGTCGTCGCCTACCCGGCGAACGCCGAGCAGATCGGGCAGGTGGTCGCCGCGGCGGCACGCCACGGCGTGCCGATCACTCCGCGCGGCAAGGGCACAGGCAACTACGGCCAAGGCATCCCCATGGCCGGCGGGCTGGTGCTCGACACGAGTCGGGCCCGCGCGATCGTCGAGATCGGCGACGGGTACGTCACCGCCGAGGCCGGCGCGGTGCTCGCCAGGATCGAGAACCAGGCCTGGGCGATCGACCAGCAGCTGCTCATGTACCCCTCGACGGCGCAGAGCACCATCGGCGGGTTCCTCGCCGGCGGGTCGGGCGGCACGGGTTCGATCGCGCACGGGGTGATCGCCGGCGGCCCGTTCGTCGTCGCGCTCGACGTCGTGCACGCGGTGGGCGACGGAGAGCTCGTGCACGTCGAGGGCGAAGCCGCCCAGCCCTACCTCCACAACTACGGCACCGCCGGCATCATCGCCCGTGCGACGGTGCAGCTCGAGCCGCTACAGGAGTGGCGCGCGTTCTATGCGAGCTTCGACGATTTCCACGACGCCCTCGGTGTCGTCATGCGGGTGGGCGGGCTCGAGCCGACGCCGCGCCTCGTGTCGGCAGACCTGCCGAAACTCGCCGACGCGCTGCCGTCCAACACCGGCATCCCGAAGGGTCGCGCGAGCCTGCGGACGATCCTCGACGCCCGGACGGTCGCCGCGGCATCCGCCCTCGTCGAATCGGCGGGCGGCGTCGTCGAGGAGGTGCGCGAGGGCGCGCAGGAGATCATGCGGCTCAGCATGATCTCGTACAATCACCCGATCGAGTGGCTGCAGAAGGCCTACCCGGGTAGGTACTTCCACGTCGAGGTCGGCGGCGACGCGCTCGTCGAACGCATCGACGAGGTGCACGCCGTCTACCCCGGCGGGATGCTGCACATCGAGGCCCAGAAGGGCCGCCCGATCGGCATGCTCGCGGGCGAGTACGAGAGCGAGGAGGCCGTGGTCGCCGGCTTCTCGGCCCTCAACGAGCTGGGCGTGAGCACCCACAACCCGCACCAGTGGTTCGTCGACGTCGAGATCGAGCGCACCCGCGACCTCAAGGCCGAGACCGACTCGCTCGCGCTGCTCAATCCCGGCAAGCTGCCCGCGCCGACTCCCGCGACGGCCGAGAGCAACCCCCTCATGGTCAGCGGTGCGTCCGCGTGAGCCGACTGCTCGAGGAACTCGCCGGGCCCGCGGTCGCCCGCATCCTCACGTCCGATTCCGTGCTCGTGCTGCCGACGGGCGCGATCGAGCACCACGGCGAGCACCTGCCGCTCGCCACCGACCGCATCATGGCCGAGGCCGTTGCGACGGCGGCCGTCGACCTGGCGGTCGACCGCGGCGTCGACGCGTGGCTGCTGCATCCGCTCGCCTACACCAAGTCCGACGAGCACAGCTGGGCACCGGGCACCATGTGGCTCACGGCCGAGACCCTCATGGCCACGCTCGTCGATCTCGGCCGGTCGATCGCGACGACGCCCGCGCGCAAGCTCGTGTTCCTCAACGGCCACGGCGGCAACGTCGCCCTCCTGCAGGTGGCGCTGCGCGAGCTGCGCCGTCGGTTCGGCCTGCAGACCTTCTTCATGGGCTACCCGGTGCCCGCTGGCGACGGCGTCGCGGGGCCCGACGAACTCGACATGGGCATCCACGGCGGGCACGGCGAGACGTCGCTCATGCTGCACCTGCGCCCCGACCTCGTCGACCTCTCGCACGCCCGGCGCATGGTGCCCGAGCACCTCGCGGAGGTTCCGCGCATCGGGTTCCACTCCACGCCGGTGATCCTCGGCTGGCTGAGCGACGACTTCGACCCCTCTGGCGTGATCGGCGATCCGACCGCAGCGACAGCCGAGCGCGGGGCGCAGATCTTCGAGACCGCCGTCGAGGAGAGCGCGCGATCGCTCGAGGAGATCGCGCGGTTCCGGCCCCGGAGGGCCGAGCGGTGAACGAGGCGGGCCGCATCATCGTCACGAGCACGCAGACGTTCGGCACCGACCAGCCCGACCCCGACGAGACGCTCGCCGACCCGGTGGAACTGCTCGGCCTCTGGTTCCCCGCGAACACCGATGAGCTCCGGCCGCTGATGACGCTCGCGACGATCGGCGCCGACGGGTACCCCCACACCCGCAACGTGCTGCTCAGCGAGTTCGACGGCGAGGCGCTGTACTTCCACACCGATGCGCGCAGCCGGAAGGCCGGCGAGCTGGCGGCGAACCCCCGGGTGTCGCTCGCGTTCGCGTGGGTCGACCTCGGCCGGCAGCTCACCGTGGTCGGCGACGCCGAGCGGGCCTCCACGGCGGAGGCGGATGCCGCGTACCGGGCGCGCTCACGGTACCTCCAGCTGCTCGCCTGGTCGAACTCGCCCGAACTCGCCGGGCTCGGCACCGCCGAACGGCGACGCGCGTGGGCCGCGTCCGCTGGGGCGCATCCCGAGGGTACCCTCGCGGCGCCGCCGACGTGGATCGGGTTCCGGGTGGTGCCTCGCCGGATCACATTCTGGCGTGGCGACGCCGACGGCCCGAGCAACCGTGTCGAGTACACCCGCACCCGCGACGGCTGGACGGCCGAGCGCCTGCCGGGCTGACGATCCCGGCATCGAAGGAGTGCGCAAGATGGACGTCCCTCTCTCCCCCGCCGGCGTCCGGCTCGCCGGTCGCCGCGCCATCGTCACCGGCGGAGCCCGCGGGATCGGCGCGGCGATCGCCGCCCGGCTCGCGTCGGAGGGCGCCTCCGTCGCGGTGCTCGACGTGCTCGAGGAGCCGGGTCGGGCGCAAGCCGAGCGCATCGGTGGAACCTTCCACCGCGTCGACCTCGCCGACGAGTCCGACACGAGGCTGAGGGTCGGCGAGGCGATCGAGGCGCTCGGCGGCATCGACATCCTCGTGAACAACGCCGGGATCCTGCGGTTAGGGCTCGCGAATGATTAATCTGTGCGTGTCGTGGGGTTGAGGGTGTAGTTCCATTCGGGGTGCCAGTCGTGGCGGGTGAGGATGCCGTCGGCTTCGAGGGCTCG
>NZ_BMMD01000017.1 GCF_014645655.1 Agromyces bauzanensis
TGCTGCACGGCAGCCGTCGACGTCAGCGACTCCTGTGCGGCAGCGCCGCCGAGCGCCACCAGTTCGGCCTGCAGCGCTGCAGCCGTCGCCTTGTCGACCGTGCCCGTGACCGGCAACCCGTTCGCCTCCTGGAGGTCTTCGATCGCCTGCACGGTCACCGGCCCCGTCACGCCGTCGACCGTACCGGCGTAGTACCCGGCCGTGGCGAGGTCCTGCTGCAGCGCGAACGTGTACGAGCTGACGGCTGCCTCGGCCTGCACCTGCTGGTCGTCGGTGAGGCATCCCGCATCGGCGAAGAGCCTGAGCCACGCCATCTCGAGCGCGACGACCGCGCTGTTGAACTGCTCGGATGCGTCGGCCAGGGTTGTCTGCTCGGTGACGGCGGCTTGCGCAGCCTCGAAGTCGGCGTCGGCCTGCTTCACCCGATCGACGGAGGCCGCCGGCGCCAGCGGCGTGCTGGTCGGGGGCACGGTCGGCACGGCGACCGAGGGTGTGCCAGACGGCCCCGCCTCGGCCGCGGCCAGGGCCGCCTGTGCCTCGACGAGGTCTGCAGTTGCGAGGAGCCCCGGCATCCTCGCGCGATCCCTGTTCACGCACATCCCCCCGATCATGAGCTGGAACTTGCTCACATCATGGACCAGCGCGGGTCGCGGCGTGTGACTTCAGTCCCGATCCCTCGGCGCACAGCGCGCGGACCCGCTCGATCGATTACCGAGGCGCGCAGGGCCCTCCAGATTCGGTGCATTACGCTGCAGTAAGTACCGCCGTGACGCTCATCCCACCGGCAGCGCGTGGGGTGAGGGTGAGTGTTCCATTATGGGCATCCGTGATGCTCTTCACGATCGCCAGGCCGAGGCCGACGCCAGCGCCGTCGGTGTGAATGCGTTCGGTGCCGCGCTGGAACGGCTCGGTGAGGGTCGCGACCAGCCCCGCAGTGAGTTTCGCACCGGTGTTCTCGACGGTAAGCACCGCACTCGTGTCGCGGGCGCTGGTGCTGATCCACACGGTGCCGCCTTCAGGCAGGTTGTGCACGATCGCGTTGTGCACGAGGTTCGTGGTGAGTTGCAGCAGGAGCGCGTGCGAGCCGATGGTCGGCGTGACGTCGCCGGAGTTCTCGATGGTCACGCCACGCTGTTCCGCGAGGGGCAGGAGTGTCTCGGCGGCCTCCTCCGTGAGCAACGACAGGTCGACGTCCTCCCGGGTGAACGACCGCTGATCGGCGCGACTGAGGAGGAGCAACGCTTCGGTGAGGCTGATCGCTCGGGCGTTGACGGCGTGGAGGCGCTCGAGGAGCTCTGCGCTCACGCCGTTCGGGTCGTCGCGAGCGACCTCGAGCAGCGTCTGCGTGATCGCCAGCGGAGTCCGCAGCTCGTGGGAGGCGTTCGCAGCGAATCTCTGCTGTTCGGCGACCTGCGCTTCGAGCCGTGCGAGCATCGCGTCGAAGCTGTCGGCGAGTTCGCGGAACTCGTCGTTGCGGCCCTCCAATTCGATGCGATACGAGAGCGATCCGTTCGCGGCCCGGCGGGTGGCATCCGTGATTCGAGTCAGTGGGGCGAGCATGCGGCCGGCGAGGATCCACCCGCCGAGCAGGCCGAACAGCAGTAGGAAGAACAGCGCGCAGGCGGCCGGCGGCGCGAATGCCCGAATGAGATCGTCACGGCCGGGGATGAACCCAAGGGTCGTCTCGATCGCGCTGGCCGGCACGTAACGCAGGAGGAACAGCCACACGACGGCGAGCAGGAGCACCCCCGCGACCATGAGGAACCCCGCGTAGCTGAGGGTGAGTTTGAGGCGAACGCTCACCCCGCGCGCCCTATCCACTCTCGTCCCCTGCCCCCGCGGCGTTCGGGCCCACGTCGATGCGGTAGCCGACACCGGGAACCGTGGCGATCACCCAGGGCTCGCCGAGCCGTTTGCGCAGGGCCGACACCGTGATGCGTACGGCATTCGTGAACGGGTCGGCGTTCTCATCCCACGCCCGTTCCAGCAGCTCTTCCGCGCTGATGACGCCGCCTTCGGCGGCGACGAGCACTTCGAGCACGGCGAACTGCTTCCTGGTCAGCGCGACGTAGCGGCCGTCGCGGTAGACCTCGCGGCGGAACGGATCCAGCCGAAGGCCGGCCAGCTCGCGCACCGTCGGCCGACTGTGTGCGCGCCGGCGGTCGAGTGCCCTGAGCCTGAGCACGAGCTCGCGAAGTTCGAACGGCTTGGTCAAGTAGTCGTCAGCCCCGAGTTCGAAGCCCGAGGCCTTGTCGTCGAGCCGGTCGGCGGCGGTGAGCATGAGGATCGGCATTCCGCTGCCCGACGCGACGATGCGTTCGGCGATCTCATCACCCGACGGCCCCGGGATGTCGCGGTCGAGCACCGCGATGTCGTAGGCGTTGATGCTCAGCAGCTCGAGCGCGGTGTGCCCGTCGCCGGCGATGTCGGCCGCGATCGCCTCGAGGCGCAGCCCATCGCGGATGGCCTCCGCCATGTAGGGCTCGTCCTCGACGATCAACACGCGCATGCTGTCATGCTACGAACCCGGGCATATCGCCGGCATATGGAAACCCGCATACGCGCTGGCAACACCCCGCCGCCTTGACTGGCGGCATGAACCGAAATCGACCAGCGCGAACATCGACGTTTTGGATGCGCCGCCTCTTCGTCGTCGGCCTGCTGGTCGTCGTCGCGGCGATCACCGCCGCTGGCTTCTCTACGATTCCGAGCTCGTCGTCGGCATCACCGTCACTGTCCGCGTCAGCTGCCTCAGCAGCGCCCCCTCGGGGTGAGTATCGTGCGGCGTTCGACGACAGCGGCCGGGTGGCCGACGGCGTCACGGTCTTCGAAGACGGGGTTCCTGCTGTCGCCAACCTCGACCCAGCGCTGCTCGAGGCCCTCCGTCAGGCCGCAACGGATGCCGCGGGCGACGGAGTCCCGTTCGTCGTCAACAGTGGCTGGCGCTCACCCGAGTACCAGGACGAGCTCTTTCAGGAGGCGATCGCCGAGTACGGCTCGCGCGAGGAAGCTGCCCGATGGGTCGCCACCTCGGCGACGTCTTCGCACGTGTCGGGAGATGCGGTCGACATCGGGGAACTGGATGCCACGGCGTGGCTGTCCGAGCGCGGTGCCGAGTACGGGCTGTGCCAGATCTACGACAACGAGCCCTGGCACTACGAGCTGCGCACCGCAGCCGTCGATCACGGTTGCCCTGCGACGTATACGGACCCCTCCGAGGACCCGAGGATGCAGCAATGACCGGCGGTACAGGGCTTCGGATGCCGCGGCAGGAGCCGTTCCGTCCGGCCTCCCCCGACGCGAGCGGACGCGGCCGGCTCGTCGCGCTGTTCGTGGTCTACCTCGTGCTGCTCGCCTGGATCGTGCTGTGGAAGCTCGAGCCGCCGTATGTCGGCGAGGGCGAGCTACGCCACATCAAGCTCGTCCCGTTCGCGCCGACGGCGGAGGACGGCGCCAGCGAACCATTCGAGGTCATCGCGAACCTCGCGCTCTTCATTCCCTACGGCCTCTATCTCGGACTCCTCGCGCCATCGTGGCGCTGGTGGAATCACGCCGTCGTCGTCGCCTGGTCGAGCCTCGCCCTCGAGGTCACCCAACACGTTCTGGCGGTCGGGAGCACCGACATCACCGACCTCATCGTCAACTCCGCCGGAGGTCTGACTGGATTCCGCTTCCTCGTGTTGGCGCGCCGCAGGCTCCGAGACGGGACCGGCACCGTCATGATGCGGGTGTGCTCAGTCGGAACCGTGATTCTCCTCCTCGCGGCCGCTAACTTCATCGCCTTTCCTGTTCACTACGCCCCCCTTCGAGGCGCCGACATCTTTGTCGGTTCCTTGCGATAGGAGCCCGCAGAGGTACCGACCGGTTCCACGTGCGCGGATGCCTCGACGATCTCGGTTTCATCGTCAACGACCCGCCGAGCTGAATCGCACGGTTCGATCCCCTAGTGCATGCACCCCTCTGGACTCGCTGACCGAGGAGGTGTCGTGTCATCGGGGCGACCCCCGCAGGAAGCGGGCGCCAACTGTATCGTGCGGCCGCGTCGGCTCCCGGCACCTTTCCTGCGTCGCGGGTTACCGCAGGGGGTTCCATCGTCTGCGGGAATTGACGGCGCATATCGTCGATCGGACAACCAGACTCGGCAGCGACCCTGAATCCATTCAGCTGCATGAATTGGAGACGTCCGTTGACGCCGATGCTATCGACGCGTGCGGTGCCAGTGCCTGGTGGACCCCGGGCTGGTCGCAACGCGCGTCTCGCCGACCCGCGAGATAATTGCAGTGAGATTGGCGCTGTTCAGGGCAGGCGCGGCCCTGCTACTCGGTCCTGCGGTGCACTGTGCACCGTGTTTCGGCGCGACGATGGTAGTGGTCAATGAGAACCTTGTTGCGAGGGGTTACTTCGTAGATGGAGAACGGTTCATGCGCCACATTCGGATCGGCAACGCCGACGTGCAGGCGTCGGACGTACTCGCGAGCTACTGGTTCTTCGCGGCAGAAAGACAGCGGGTCTACCACCGCCGCCTCGCCGGAACGCCGAGTCCTTGGACGGTCGACCCGATTCTGACAAAGTTCCGCTTCACGAACGCTTACCGCGCCGCAGACCGTGTCTCGCAGGACCTCATCCGGGTCGCTTACGCCGGGTCGCAGTCTCGCGACGATCTGGTCTTGCGCGTCTTGCTGTACCGGTTCTTTAACAGGCCATCGACCTGGGGCGCGTTGGAGGCAGCTGTCGGGGAGATCGGTGTCGACACATTCGACGTGGAGTCCTACGACCGGGTGCTCAGCGGTCTGCTTGCTGATGGGCACCGGGTCTACTCGGCCGCGTACATCGTGCCGCCGCCGCCGTTTGGTGCCGAACGCAAGCATCGCAATCACCTTCTCTTGATCCAGCACATGCTGCGGTCCGGTGTGGTCGAGAAACTCGGCACGGCGGACTCTTTGCAGCAGGTGTACGAGGTGATCGCGTCCTACCCGTCGCTGGGGCCGTTCCTGTCGTATCAGCTAGCGATCGATCTGAACTACACGACGTTGCTGGACTTCGAGGAGGACGACTTCGTGGTGCCTGGGCCTGGGGCCCGAAGCGGGATCGCGAAGTGCTTCCCGGGGCTGGGTACGGTTCCCGCGGAGGATGTGATCCGGTGGATGGTCGACCACCAGGAGGAGGAGTTCGAGCGACACGACCTGGTCTTCGAGGATCTTTTCGGCCGCCGGCTGACGTTGATCGACTGCCAGAACTTGTTCTGTGAAACGGACAAGTACGCGCGCGTCGCTCATCCGGATGCGCGTGGGGTTGGCGGTCGGACGAGGATCAAGCAGCAGTTCACCCCGCAGGGGTCCCCGGCTGCCCCGTACTTTCCGCCTAAGTGGGGCATCAATGAGCGGGCCGGTGCCCTGCGAGGCGATCTCGTTTCTGCGTAATCCCGGCGCCAGAGGATGACTACGAGGTCGGGTGGTCGAGGAACTGCCTGGCAGCGTGGCGGAGATCGTTGTCCCCGAGCTGCTCCAGCTTGTGACGCACGGACGAGGTGTCTCCCTGTCTCTGGAAGCTCCAGTACAGGTCGATCATCTGCAGGAAGCCGTGCATGAGCGGGTCGGTGAGGCTGTGGGCGATCCGGTCCAGGTTCGCGCCGCCGCGGAGCTGTTCCTCGATCGTCATCCATTCGCCGAGTTCGCTGTCGAACTCTTCCCAGGGGGTTGCGAAGCGGGGGGAACCGAGAGATGGGTAGTGCGGAGCGGACGTGTTGCGGAGCACGATCTCGGCCTGCTGGTCGTGGCGCTGGTAGAGGTGCAGGGAGGAAATGAAGAACGCGAGTCGGCCCGTGTCGAGGCCAACCCAGTGGGCCATCATCTCGAGCAGCAGCGACCATTCGAAGGCGTTGATCCCGGAGAAGCCCCACCAGACGTCAGTGCTGCGAGCTGCCACGTGGAGGTGGAGCTGGCCGTCGCGAGCGATGAAGTGCAGCCAGTTGTTACACGGGATGTCGTTGCTCTGCACGAAGTCGCGATCGGGATCGAAGAGCATGAGCGCTGCCCGACGCGTGTTCGGGTCGCGGCGCAGCAGTTGCACGGTCTCCGCCAGTTGGTCCGTCCCGTTCCAGTTCCGAAGTCGGGGTCCGTACCCGGCCCGCCAGGTGATCCCGTCGTCGGAGAACTCTGGCGCGCGCTTGAGGTAGGGAGTGAGGTAAGCGAGATCATTGCGGCCGGCGAGCACCCACATCGCTTCCGCGATCGCAGCGAAGACGTTGTTGTTGCGTCCGGGAACGAACAGCAGGCGTTCGTTCGGTTGCTCAAGTTCGATCAGTTGCGCGCAGATCTCCCGCGTCTGACGGTCGCGGACGTCGACGACCCGTCCGTGGTCGACGATCTCCCGCAGCAGCGTGGTGAACGCTTCCCCCGCGTTCCGATAGCGCGTCACGGTGTCACTGGTACGGTGGTCCGCGTGAGGCCACGCACATCGAGTTCGTTGAGGATGAACTCGGTGGTCGCGTCGGCGCTCAGGTTCGGGATTTCGACCGCGAGGTCCGGGTGCTGGGATAGCAAGGCGGTGTACCCACCGGCGATGCCCTCGCGATTGTTGGCGTCATGCTCGTGCGGGGTCCGGAACACGAAGACCACCGAGGCGGTGATCGGTGCCCACACGGCCTTGACGAGGGACTCGAACTGGGTCTGGGTGAACTCGGTGCTTTCGAGCGCTCCGCTGTACCACCCGTAGGCGAGGGTCGACCACCACCATCGGTCGAGGACGAGACTTCCCGACCGGACGGCGTCCACCAGGGCCGGCATATTCTCGGCGTGGCACGCCAAGTGCGCCAGCTGCTGCGCCAAGCCCGATGTGGGTCGGCGCTGCGGGTCCTCGAGCATGCTGTACACGTCGGTGCTGAACCTGGTGAAGCCGCTGGGCATGTGCGCGAACGTCGTGTCGGCGGCTGGGAGTTGGCTGCGCAGTCGATCGATCTGCGTCGACTTGCCAGCCTTGTCCAGTCCCTCGAGCACGATAACGGCGCCCTGCGTGAGCGTGACGGTCATGGGTTCGGGTCTCCTCCTGGTCGAACGAGCGCGGCCTGCGCTCCGAACGCGATCAGATACTCGACGGGCAGCCCGCCGTAGCCGTCCAAGGCCCATCGGGTTCCCCAGCTGTTCTTGATCAGGAGCAGACGGCCGTGGTCGGGATGGGTGAAGGCGCCGACGCAGACGACGGCGTGGTAGCCGCCTTCGTCGGATCGCATGTCGGGTACCGCGATGACGCCGTCTTCGTCCGGCATCCGGAACTCGTCGGTGACCTCGATGATCAGCACGACCGGGCTGCCGGCTTCCAGACTCTCCTCGATGCGGTCCTCGATCCCGTCGTGAGCGAGCGGCAGCGGAGCGAGTTCTGCCTGGTTCCAAGGTGGGGTGAGTCCGTTGGGCGGGTTTTCGGTTGCCTCACCCAGCGTCGGGTCGTACGGCCACGTCGCGAGGTCGGGCTGTCCTGGGCCGCGCAGTGCGGAGTCCGCGTCCATGAGCAGCATGCCCGCGTCGGAGGTGAGGCCGAGTGAGCTGCAATGCCACCAGATCGCCTCGGGTGCGAGGTGCTCCTGGATGGCTCCGTTCAAGGGTCGGTGTGCTTCGTGGGCGCCCGACACAGCGAAAGCGACACAGAGCGGTCGATGCTGCTGGTCGAGCACATCCGGGCCGAGGGCGCTGCGCAAGTCGACATCTGGACGCCCCGTCACGATGGCGAGTTCCGCTCGGCTGCTTCCTCGTCGAGGAACTCCTGGATGCGCCGGGCCCGCAACTCAACGTCGGGCATTGCGCGTGCGGTGACACGGATCGTGACGCGATCGATCGGTCGTTCCGACTCGAAGGGTCGCGCGTAAGCGAGATCGACCGACTCCTGCCCGGCCTCCTGCGCACTGTAGCCAAGACGCCGGATCGTCGGCCCACCCACCAGGGGAGGTTCGCCGGAGACCGGTGCAGCAGGGGCGCTGCGATCGGCAACCCGAGCGAGCACGTGCGCCGACTCTTGTTGGATGGCGAGGGGTATCACCTCGGCATGCCCACCGACGCCGGCGTCGGCTCGCGATGAGAGTTTCGCTGGTGAGCCGGTGGGCAGTATCCGCGGCTTGGAGGGGTGGAGCTGATCGTTGTCCAGCCACCGGTAACCGGTGCTCGGGTTCTCGGGGAGTGTGATGATGACCTCGTCGCCCACGTAGACCTCGACGTCGGTGACGTCGCCCCCAAGGGTCCAGACGTCTCCGCGTGGGTTGGTCGGGGGTCGTCCAGCGGTCAGGAGACGCTTGAGCTGCGCCGGCCGGCTTCTCAGGAGTTGGTCTCGGTTGCCGAAGGAGATGAATCTGATGTTGGCGAGGTGATGCACGGCGGCGCTGTAGCTGACGTGCATGTCCCTGGATATTTCGTAGACAGTGAGGGCGGTCGCGGTATCGCCTTTGCGGAGTCGATGGTGTGCGGCGGTCGCGTAGACGAGGTCCAGCGGCATGAGGAAGTGCGAGGCGAACAACTGCGCGTTCTGTTCGCGGGCGTCGTGCGGGTGCCCTTCGACGTGTTCTTCGGTGTCGAGTGCGAACGCGGCCTGGTCGAGGTACCAGTGGCCGATCTCGTGCGCGGCGGTGTACCGCTGTACTGATGCCGGGCGTTCGGTGTTGATCAGGACACCGGCCGGGTCGCCGGGCACGATCGCGCCGAGAAGCTCTTTCATCGGACGGAACTGCAACTCGAGGCCGAGCGTGTTGATCGCGTCGAACGGATCGATGGGTCGCGTCGGGTCGATGGAGAGATCGTTGTGGGCGCGCGCGGCCGCCTGGACGGCGGCGAGCCGCCCGGCGGCTCGCGTGGTCATGGCATCACCCGATCGTTGCCGATGGTCCGTCATCGCCGCGTCGTGGTGATCCTGCGGCGAGGAACTCCGCGAACCGGAGGACCTGTTCCTTGTCCTCCTCTGAGAGCGCTTGGGTCGCGCGGTGCAGCGCGTTGTCGGCGCTCGCTTGTTCGGCATCCTCCCCGAGGAGCCATTCGACCCGGCGACGGTAGAGGCGAGCGAGTCGGCGCAGTTCCAGCGCGCTGACGCTGCGCTTACCCACCTCCATAGCGTGGACGCTCGTGCGTGGGATGCCAAGCGCACCGCTGACTTCCTCCTGGGTGAAGCCGAGCGCTTCGCGGGCCTCCCGCAGGCGACCTGCGACGACCGTGACTTCGTTGCTGTTGACGGTGTCAGACAACGTCTCCTCCTTCTACTCTCATCGCCCTCGGGTTGGGGTTGAGGCGATGGCGAAGGCGATCGCGAGACCGCCTTCATGACTGAGCGAGATCGCCCAGTCGGCGATCCCAAGTTCACTCGCGCGCTCCAGGGCGGTGCCGGTAAGCGTCACCCGGGGTGCGCCGTCTTCGTCGTCGAGAACCTCGATGTCCAGTGGGGAGATCCGCCCGATCCCTCTGCCGAGGGCCTTCATCACGGCTTCTTTGGCGGCCCATCGGCCGGCGAGCCGGGCGACGTCGCCATCCGCGAAGGCGAGCTCGCGGGCTGTCCACGCGGTGGGCAGGAACGCCGGGTCGTCGTCGATCATGGCCTGCAAGCGGGTGAGTGCGGCGAGGTCGACGCCGACACGAGGCGGCGGCGGCGGCTTCATGCTGCCGCCGTTTCGTCTTCGGGGGTGTCGGGCAGCGCGCGGGCTCGCTCGAGGAGGGCGGTGACACCGGACCTGCCGCCGTACTCGCTGTGCTCGGCGTTGGCGTACCCGGCAATGACAACAAGTTCACCGACGGCAAGTCCGGTCTGCTGGCACATGAACTCCTGGAGCCGGGCGAGGCCGAGCATGTTGCCGTAGGCGCGGGTGATCAGGTGCCAGTGCCGGTAGATGGCGGTGAGCGCGAGGGTGCCCTTGTGGACGCTCAGGTCGATGTGAACCAGGCAGGGGAATCCGCGCGTTCGGCGATCGGTGGCCGCGTACTCCTGAATGCCGACGCCTTCCCCATCGCCGGCGATGACCAGGTCGCTGGCGTTCGATGTGCGTCGTCCGTGGGTCAGTTCTGAGCGTAGGTAGGTGACCCGCTCGTGCAACTGATTGGTGCCGGGTCCGACCTTGCCGGGCCACGCGATCATCCTCGAGAAGTAAGTGCCGCCCTTGTTCGCCTGGACACGCGTGAGCAACGGGAGAATCTCCAGGTACTCGGCATACAGGCTGCTCGCCGCAGCATCGAGTTCGTCGACCTGAGCCTGCGGCAGCTCCGGCGACCACGCGAAGTCCGGCGGCATGTAGAACGCCGATGGGAACAGCGTGTTGGCGACCGTGGACACTTCGTGATTGCCGCGCTTTCGCAGTTCCTCGTCGAGCACGCGACGCACCGCGACCTGATCAGCCGAACTCGGTGCCGGGATGGTGACCATAACGTTCGTTGCCGTGCCATCGGGTTCGGCGTTCATCGCCTCCAGGACCTCCACCCAGGCCTCGGAGATGCCGCGGGCCGGCGGCAGGGGCCGGCTCACGATGCGCTGCCAATCGACTCATGCACGAGCCCTGCGACGTCGGCGAGGTTCGACCACCGATGGCGGTCCACCTTCGTCACATCGATGAGCTGGCGGCCGAACGGCTTGTCGAACTTCGCCAACAGCCAGATGACCTCCAGCGAATCCAGAGCCGACCCAGCGCTGGCGATCGCCGCTGGATCCGCGACACGGCGGAGATTGGACAGCGCCTTCGACATCGCCGATATGACGCTCGCGGCGGTCATCGACCGGGCAGCGTCGACGGTCATCGGCATCCCGTAGAGATCGAAGACTTCGCCAGTCGAGACCGAGGCACCCTGTGCGGTGGGGCGTCCCGATGCCGTCTGAGCGGCGGCTGCTTGCTTTGCCATGTAACAATTGTCGGATATTCCGACATCCGTGTCAAGTATGCCGACAGCTCGTGTCTCCGGACACGTCCACAGATAAGACCATCGGCGGCGGCACCCCTCGATGGCACGGTGCCGCTCGTGAACGCGGGATCAGCCAGGTCCGATGACGGCTACAGCGGGAGCGTCGCGAGACTCGCGCCTTCCTGAGCGAGTATCGTCAAGCCAGTGTGCCGGAGATCATGGAACCGAAACCGAGCCCGCAGGCCAGCTACTGCCTCTCATGCGTCGGCCCAGATGTACCCCCACCGCGTGTTGGACAGCGGCACGTTTCCGCAGACGCTGGCCGGGATCACGGGCGCCTTGGCCTGCCGAAGGTGGTTCCGGAGCCGTTCGCCCATGAGCTTGGGGACGCTCAGTTCTCGCTCGGATCGTGGTCGGCGTCATGCCGTGCGGATTCCTGGCGAGGGATCGTGATGTCGGGTGCCGCCGGGATGATCCCGTCTCTGGCTGCCTGCCGGAGGACCATCATGAGCACTATCAGGACCTGCCGTGTGATCCCGATTGACTTTGACTTCGGATTCAGCGGCGACGGGACCTGGTCCAAAGCGATCAGTCATCAGAGGGATCCGGGTTACATCGATCTCCCGGACGGGTGTATCTCCGAACTCAGGC
Organism: Agromyces bauzanensis; assembly: GCF_014645655.1. GTDB lineage: Bacteria > Actinomycetota > Actinomycetes > Actinomycetales > Microbacteriaceae > Agromyces > Agromyces bauzanensis. Next base: position 11,505 of record NZ_BMMD01000017.1, read on the forward strand.
ACGAGATAGCCCGTGACCTCGCACTTGTATGAGCGAACGGTTCCGACGGCGCGCGTCTTACCGCCCCGCGTCGGCCGTATCTGCACCAGTCTGCACCAGCTCAAGCCAACGTTCGGAGCACTCAGCGAGCCAACAGACCGCGCGATCCTCGTATACCCTGCGCCAAGCAATGCCCGGGCGTCCGTCTTGGTCAGAAACGTAAGCGGCTTGTCGTCCTCCGTCCTCGCCGTGTTAGTCTCGCCATACGGTCCCGGATAGCGGGCCTGCCCACGCCCCGAAGGGAGGTTCCGCAGGCTCCCCCATGCCTCGAGCGTCACGCACTCTCCGACTTCTTCGACGCGCTCATCGTGTCCTCCCCTGGCCTCGAACGGACTCCCGTGGACCGGCGTGCCGTTGCGTGCCACTGAATCCCTCCCCGCCTCTTGATCCGCGGACTTCCACGGATTACGGCCGCTCAGAGACGCCTTCTGTGGCACGCAATGGCACGACCTCGGTGGCACGTGGCAGCAAGATTTCCTGCGAAGCGCCACCCCATTTCACCGGGAAGGTGTGCGAATGCCACCCCCCGTGGCCTGATGTTCACTTCCGTCCTCCTCTGTCCATTCGAAGTCGGCACGAAAAGAGGCCCGGGACTGCAGAAACCTGCAGACCCGGGCCTCTCACGAGCCCTTACGGGCTCCCGGCTAGATCAAGGGCCTCAGAAGTCCCAGTCCTCATCCTCCGTGTTCACGGCCTTGCCGATCACGTAGCTCGACCCCGACCCCGAGAAGAAGTCGTGGTTCTCATCCGCGTTCGGCGACAGCGCCGAGAGGATCGCCGGGTTCACGTCGGTGACCGACTTCGGGAACATCGGCTCGTAGCCGAGGTTCATGAGGGCCTTGTTCGCGTTGTAGTGCAGGAACTTCTTCACGTCTTCGGTGAGGCCGACGCCGTCGTAGAGGTCTTGTGTGTACTGCGCCTCGTTGTCGTAGAGCTCGTAGAGCAGCGAGAACGTGTAGTCCTTGATCTCGTCGCGTTTGGCCTGGTCGACGAGCTCGAGCCCGCGCTGGAACTTGTAGCCGATGTAATAGCCGTGCACGGCCTCGTCGCGGATGATGAGGCGAATGAGGTCGGCCGTGTTGGTGAGCTTGGCCCGCGAAGACCAGTACATCGGCAAGTAGAAGCCCGAGTAGAAGAGGAACGACTCGAGCAGCGTCGAGGCGACCTTGCGCTTCAGGGGCTCGTCGCCACGGTAGTACTCCATGACGATCGCGGCCTTCTTCTGCAGGTTCTCGTTCTCGACCGACCAGCGGAAGGCGTCGTCGATCTCCTTCGTCGAGCTCAGCGTCGAGAAGATCGACGAGTAGCTCTTCGCGTGGACCGACTCCATGAACGCGATGTTCGTGTACACCGCCTCCTCGTGCGGGGTCAGCGAGTCGGGAATCAGCGAGACCGCACCGACGGTGCCCTGGATCGTGTCGAGCAGCGTCAGCCCCGTGAACACCCGCATGGTGAGGGTCCGCTCCTCGGGCGTGAGCGTGTTCCACGACTGCACGTCGTTTGACAGCGGCACCTTCTCGGGCAACCAGAAGTTATTCACGAGGCGGTTCCACACCTCGAGATCCTTGTCGTCCTGGATGCGGTTCCAGTTGATCGCGTTGACGTGATCGACGAGCTTCAGCTTGCCGCCGGTGTGCGCCGGGTCGTTCTTGGCCGAGTTGACCGGGTCGGTGAGGGTCATCCGTCTAATCCTTCGTTCGAGACATCCGCAAGTGAGAAATACTCATCAAAGTGTGCACGAGACGCACATATCCAACTCCGTGCCCTCGAGGGCCATCTGGCGCAGGCGGATGTAGTAGATCGTCTTGATCCCCTTCTTCCACGCGTAGATCTGCGCCTTGTTGATGTCGCGGGTGGTCGCCGTGTCCTTGAAGAAGAGCGTGAGCGAGAGACCCTGGTCGACGTGCTGCGTGGCTGCGGCGTAGGTGTCGATGACCTTCTCGTAGCCGATCTCGTAGGCGTCCTGGTAGTACTCGAGGTTGTCGTTCGTCATGAACGCCGCCGGGTAGTACACGCGGCCGATCTTGCCTTCCTTGCGGATCTCGATCTTCGACGCGATCGGGTGGATCGACGCCGTCGAGTTGTTGATGTACGAGATCGAGCCGGTCGGCGGCACCGCCTGCAGGTTCTGGTTGTAGATGCCGTGCTCCTGGATGGAGGCCTTCAGCTCCTGCCAGTCGTGCTGCGTGGGGATGTGCACGCCGGCGTCGGCGAAGAGCTCGGTGACCTTTGCCGTGACGGGCACCCACGGGGCATCCGTGTACTTGTCGAAGAACTCACCCGACGCGTACTTCGAGTCCTCGAAGCCGTCGAACGTCTCGCCGCGCTCGATGGCGATGGTGTTCGAGGCGCGCAGCGCGTGGAACAGCACCGTGTAGAAGTACATGTTCGTGAAGTCGATGCCCTCATCGCTGCCGTAGAAGATGCGCTCGCGAGCGAGGTAGCCGTGCAGGTTCATCTGCCCGAGGCCGATGGCGTGCGACTTGTCGTTGCCGTCTTCGATGGAACGCACCGACGAGATGTGCGACATGTTCGACACCGCGGTGAGGCCGCGGATCGCCGTCTCGACAGTCTTGCCGAAGTCGGGGCTGTCCATCGTGAGGGCGATGTTCAGCGAACCGAGGTTGCAGCTGATGTCCTTGCCGATCTGGTTGTACGAGAGGTCTTCGTTGTACGTCGTCGGCGTGTTCACCTGCAGGATCTCGCTGCAGAGGTTCGACATGTTGATGCGGCCCTTGATGGGGTTGGCCTTGTTCACCGTGTCCTCGAACACGATGTAGGGGTATCCGCTCTCGAACTGGATCTCGGCGAGGGTCTGGAAGAACTGGCGCGCGTTGATCTTCGTCTTCTTGATGCGCGGGTCGTCGACCATCTCGCGGTAGTGCTCGGTGATCGGCACGTCGCCGAACGGCTTGCCGTAGACGCGCTCGACGTCGTACGGCGAGAACAGGTACATGTCCTCGTTGTTCTTCGCGAGCTCGAACGTGATGTCGGGGATGACGACACCGAGCGAGAGCGTCTTGATGCGGATCTTCTCGTCGGCGTTCTCCCGCTTGGTGTCGAGGAACCGCATGATGTCGGGGTGGTGCGCGCTGAGGTACACGGCGCCGGCGCCCTGACGTGCGCCGAGCTGGTTGGCGTACGAGAACGAGTCCTCGAGCAGCTTCATCACGGGGATGATGCCCGACGACTGGTTCTCGATCTGCTTGATGGGCGCACCCGACTCGCGGATGTTGCTGAGCGAGAGCGCGACACCGCCGCCCCGCTTCGACAGCTGCAGCGCCGAGTTGATGCCGCGCGCGATCGACTCCATGTTGTCTTCGATACGCAGCAGGAAGCACGAGACGAGCTCGCCGCGCTGCGCCTTGCCCGTGTTGAGGAAGGTGGGCGTGGCCGGCTGGAAGCGGCCGCCGATGATCTCCTCCACGAGGTCGACGGCGAGCTGGTCGTCGCCCTGGGCGAGTCCGAGCGCGGTCATCACGACGCGGTCCTCGAAGCGCTCGAGGTAGCGCTTGCCGTCGAACGTCTTCAGCGTGTAGCTCGTGTAGTACTTGAACGCGCCGAGGAACGTCTCGAAGCGGAACTTCTTCGAGTACGCCAGGTCGTTGAGCTTCTGGATGAACTCGAAGGAGTACATGTCGAGCACCTCCTTCTCGTAGTACTCCTTCTCGACGAGGTAGTCGAGGCGCTCACGCAGCGAGTGGAAGAAGACGGTGTTCTGGTTGACGTGCTGCAGGAAGTACTCGCGTGCGGCTTCCTTGTCTTTCTCGAACTGGATCTCGCCGTTCGGCCCATAGAGGTTGAGCATCGCGTTGAGCGAGTGGTAGTCCATCGCCACGCTGGTGCGCGGAGCGTTCATCAGCGCTACGCCGTCAGGTGCTGCGGATGCCCCGCCTGCGTCGCGTGCCATGGTTCCTGCTGTGTTCGCCAAAATGCGTCCAATCCCTCGTCGACGGCGCGAACGTCGTCGGGTGTGCCGAATACTTCGAAGCGGTAGAGGTGCGGCACCCCGGTCTTCGCGGCGATGATGTCGCCGGCGAGTCCGTAGGCCGTACCGAAGTTGGTGTTGCCCGCGGCGATGACGCCGCGGATGAGCGAGCGATTGTGCGGGTCGTTCAGGAACCTGATGACCTGCTTGGGAACCGCACCCTTGCCGTCGCCGCCACCGTAGGTGGGCACGACGAGCACGTACGGCTCCTCGACGCGCAGCATCTCGTCACGCGCGCGCAGCGGAATGCGGGCCGCGGGGCGGCCGAGCTTCTCGATGAAGCGCACGGTGTTGCCCGAGACGCTTGAGAAGTAGACGAGATTCGTCATGATGCATCCTTCGCCGGAATCCCGTGATGGTCGGGGTTGCTGCCGATCGAGGAGGTGATGGGGTGGTACTCCCGATGACCGCCGGCCTGATCTCGAGGACGGTGCCGCTCGAGGTCAGGCCGGGGTAGACATCAGGCGAGACGCGAGGCGAGCTCGGCGATCTTGTCGGGACGGAAGCCCGACCAGTGGTCTTCATCGGTGATGACGACCGGGGCCTGCAGGTACCCGAGCTCTTTGACCTGCGCGAGGGCGTGTTCGTCGGCAGTGACGTCGAGCACTTCGTACTCGATGCCCTTGCTGTCGAGCGCCCGGTAGGTGGCGTTGCACTGGACGCAGGAAGGCTTGGTGTAGACCGTGACCGTCATGGTTTCCCCTCGTTGTTCTCGAGCTCGGAGCAGCCCGCCCCCGGTGTAACTGATTCGGTTCTTCAATACTACATCTAGTGTCTGTGGAACTGAACCGCCACAAGATGATGTAGTTACATCCGTGTAGTTATCCACTGGTGCTTCCACCGGCTGTGGATGGCGGATGTCGCGGCGATCGGCGGATTCTCGCGAATGACACCCGTGTTATCCACAGCCTGTGAGATCGGAATCTCGTGGGCCTGTGGACGGATGTCGGGCGTGTCGCGGCGTGTCGCGGCGTGTCGCACGGAGTTGCATGGATGCCGCTGCACGAACCCTTGGGGCGAAGCGCCCCACCGATCCCTACATATGGTGTTGTGACCTCAACACTGCCACCACCCACCGACATCGCTGGGGGCGTCGGGTCGCGTGTCGGAGCGGCATCCGGATGCCCCAGATCGGGGACGCTGGAGGATGTCACCGGGCCCGCGTAGCCTGTGGTCCGACGCAAGGGTGGCCGCATGACCGTGTACGTGACTTCCGCCGACGGCGCGCGCATCGCGTACGACGTCGAGGGGTCGGGACCGCCCGTGATCCTCGTCGGCGGTGCGATGCAGTTCCGCGCCTTCAACCCCGGGACGGTCGAGATGGCGCACCACCTCGCCGAACACGGGTTCACAGTCGTCAACTACGACCGCCGCGGGCGCGGCGAGAGCGCGGCGGATGCCCCCATCACCCTTGCCCAGACGATCGACGACCTCCGGGCACTCGGCGACAAGCTCACCGAGGGCGCCGACGACGCGGTTGCGCTGTTCGGCAACTCCTCGGGCGGCTCGATCGCGCTTGCCGCGGCGGCGGCGGGCCTGCCGGTGTCGAAGCTCGTGTTCTTCGAGATCCCGCTCGACGAGGACGGCGGCGTGGGCGGCGCCGAGTACCTGGCGGGCCTGCGCGAGTGTCTCTCCGCCGGCGACCACGAGGGCACGATCGAGTTCTACATGAGCGACATGCCGCGGGAGTGGCTGGAGGGCGCGAAGCAGAGCCCCGCCTGGTCGACGATGGTCGCCATCGCCCCGAGCCTCGAGCCCGACGCCGAGTCCCTCGCCTGGACGCAGTCCGCCCCGCGCGCCGAGCTCTTCGCCGGCATCACGCAGCCGACGCTCGCGTTGGTGGGCGACGAGACGCTGCCCATCATGACGTCGGCCGCGGCATCCATCGTCGCGACCATGCCCGACGCCCAGACGCGCACGATCCCGGCGGCGAACCACCAGTGGGAGCCGCGCACGATGGCGCTCGCGATCGCCGAGTTCCTCGTCGGCTGACGGGCGGCCGCGCGAGACCCGCGGCGCCACGGCGGACCGTCTCCGCGGCGGCGGCCCGAGTTCGAGCCGCCCCGGCGAGCGAGAGCACGTTTCTCGAGGGCGACCGCCGCTGCGCCACTTCGGCGGCCCCTGCGCCAGTCGAAGTGGCGCAGCGGGCGACCAAGTGGCGCGGCAGCGCGCGGGTCACATCCGCACCGGCGGCGCGGACTCAGGACTTCGCGGCGGCCTTCGCCGCCTGCTTGGTGGCGCGCACCCTGGCCAGCGACTCGGGATCGACGATGTCGGCGACCGAGGCGAAGGTACCGTCGTCGCCGTAGTGTCCGGCCGCCTCGCGCCAGCCCGCCGCCTCGAGGCCGCACTGCTTGCCGAGGAGCGCCAGGAAGATCTTCGCCTTCTGCTCGCCGAATCCGGGCAGGGCTTTGAGCCGCTTGAGCACCTCGGCGCCGTCGGGGTCGCCCCGGGACCAGATGGCGGATGCTTCGCCGCCCCACTCGTCGCGCACGACCGCGGCGAGCGCCTGCACGCGTCCGGCCATCGAACCCGGGTATCGATGCACGGCCGGCGTCTGCTTGAACGCCTCGACGAGCGCCACGGGGTCGTACGCGGCGATGTCCGCTGGATCGATCGAGCCCGTGCGCTCGCGGATCTTCTCGGGCCCCGCGAACGCGGTCTCCATCGCGACCTGCTGGTCGAGCAGCATGCCCACGAGCAGGGCGAACGCGTCGTCGCTGAGAAGCCGGTCGGCCGCAGGATCCCCGGTGATGTGCAGTGCCATGCGTCCCATCCTCGCATCCGCGGGACGCCGCCGCCGAATGTTTCCGTTCGCGCGCGGTGCGCCTGTTGTGCCGGGAACATTCCGCGCGAACGGAAACATCCGGCGCCGATCCGGCTACAGACCGACCGGCTGGATGTCGCGCAGGCGAGGCAGCACGTCGTCGGCCACGCGACCGACGAAGCCGACGGGATCCGGCTGCTGCACGCGCACCTGGATGTGCTGCACGCCGAGCGTCGCGAGTTCCTCCGCGTGGCGCAGGAACCCGTCGGGATCCGCCGCCGGGTCGAGCGGCCCACCCTGCGCGGTGACGCGGATGTCCCGGATGTCGCGACCCTCGCGGTCGCAGTGCGCGCGCAGCACGTCGATCTTGTGCCGGATCTCGTCAGGCTCGGTCACGTTGACGTTCCACACGTCCGCGTACTTCGCGACGAGGCGGAGGGTCTTGCGTTCGCCGGTCCCGCCGATGAGGATCGGCGGATGCGACCGGCCGAGGGGCCGGGGGCGATTGAGCGTCTCGGCGAGTCGGTAGTGGGTGCCCTCGAACGCGCCATCGTCGTCGCCCCACATCTGCAGGCAGATGCGCAGCGTCTCCTCGAGGCGCTCGAACCGCTCGGACAACGACGGGAACGTCACGCCGAGGCCGAGGTGCTCGCGCTCGTACCACGCAGCGCCGAGGCCGAGCCACGCCCGACCGCCGGACAGCACGTCGAGCGTGGTGACGGTCTTGGCGAGCAAGCCCGGATGCCGGTAGGTGACCCCGGTGACGACCGTCGAGAGCGGGATGCGCGTGGTGTGCGCGGCGACGAAGCCGAGCGCGGTGTACGCCTCGAGCATCGGGTCCTCCGCGTCGAGCATCTGGTCGATCTGGAAGAAGTGGTCCATCACCGAGAACAGCGCGAGGCCCGCGTCATCCGCCGCCTTCGCCGTGTCGGCGAGGTGTGGTGCGATGGCGGCGTCGCCGTCGGGGTGGGTGAAGTTCCAGTAGTGGATACCGAGATCCATGGCGCCTCCGTCTGCGTGGGTGGTGTGACGAGGTGAGCGTTGCCCATCCGGACGAGAACCGACCGGATGGTGCGGATGCTGGTGGCATGTGATCCGGCGAAACGGATCGCCCCGCACACTGTATCGAGGAGGCATCCCAAGAACTGGAGGATCGAGCTCATCTTCGTCCCCGTCACCGATGTCGACAACGCGAAGGGACCCCCGTGCCGAGTTGCACCGACGGCGCGATGGTCACCCGGTCGCCGAGTCGGCCAGGAGCCAGGATGCCGCGGCCCAGCTCACGCCCGCCCCGGTGAGTGCGAGGCTCCACTCCACGGAGGTGTCACCTCGCACCCGGTCGCGCACGCGCAGGATGGGCGGCAGTATCGTCGCGGCGGCCGGCAGCATGAGTCCGATGACGCCGAGGAACACCCAGCGCCAGCCCAGCGCCCAGACTCGGGCGACGGTCACGTACGGCGGCACCGAGACGGCGGCGCACGCGAGCCCGTGCACGAGCCGCCCTGCGATGAACACCACCATGCTCGGGGTGGTGCCGGCGATGATCAGGCCGATGGCGAACAGCACCGCAGACGCGATGAGCGACGTGAGCGGACCCGCCCGGTCCGTCGTTCGTCATCGAATCGCTCACTCGTTCGTCCCCAACGCCGACCGCCCGCAACGGCACGAGACGGCGACAGCCCCTACGCTGACACTGAGGGGAGCGGCCATGTCAGGGATCGTGGCGCCCGGGCTGACCACGGCTGAGGCCGGCGCGCGGCGTGAGCAGGGCGGAGCCAATCGGCTGCCCGCCGCGCGGCGTCCGTCGGCGGTTCGCCGGCTGCTCGGCGAGATCGTCCACTTCTTCGCGATCATGCTCTGGGTCGCCGCCGTCCTGGCATTGTTCGCGGGACTGCCCGCGCTCTCGATCGCGATCGTCGCAGTCATCGTGCTCAACGCGGTCTTCGCCGCGGTGCAGCAGGCCCGCGCCGACCGGGCGGCCGATCGGCTGCAGGCACTGCTGCCCACTCGCGTGTCGGTCTGGCGCGACGGGAGGCGACGGGTCATCGAGGCCGAGGACGTGGTGGTCGGCGACCTGCTGCTGCTCGAGGCCGGCGATCGAGTCCCGGCCGATGCGACGGTCGTCACGGCGAACCGGCTGCTCGTCGACACCTCGCTGCTCACGGGCGAGAGCGTCGCGGCCTCGGTCGCCGAGGGCGAGCGGCTCTTCGCCGGCACGTTCGTGGTGGAGGGCGACGCACGCGCCGTCACCACGGGCATCGGCGCCGCGACCAGGCTCGCGGGCATCGCACGCCTGACCACCTCCACGACCAAGCCCGACACGCCCCTCACGCGAGGGCTGCGCGGCGTCGTGCGCCTCACCGCGGCGATCGCCGTGATCGTCGGCGTTGTGTTCCTGCTCGTCTCGGTGCTCGTGGGCAACCCGATCCAGGACGCCCTCGTCTTCGCCATCGGCGTGACCGTCGCCCTCGTGCCCGAGGCGCTGCTGCCCACCGTGACGCTGTCGCTCGCATGGGGTTCCGAGCAGATGGCCAAGCGCCGGATCCTCGTGCGCAACCTCGAGGCCGTCGAGACGCTCGGCTCGACCACCTTCATCTGCACCGACAAGACCGGCACGCTCACCCGCAACGAGATGGCCGTCGTCGAGGCGTGGACGCCGGCCGGCTCGGTGTCGGTCGACGGCACCGGCTACCAGCCGACCGGCCAGCTGCGATGGTCGGAGCCGGATGCCCCGGATCCGATCCGGGCGCTCGCCATCGCCGGCACCCGGTGCTCGACCGGGTATGCCGAGGAGGTCGGCGGCCAGTGGCGCGCCCACGGCGACCCAATGGAGGCAGCCCTCGACGCGTTCGCGCGGCGCCTCGGCTTCGACACGCTCGACGACCGAGCCGACGTGTCGGCACAGCTTCGATTCCCGTTCGACCCCCGGCGGCGCCGGATGGCCGTGGTGCTCGCCGACGAGGTCGTGGTGAAGGGTTCACCCGATGGCTTGCTCCCCTTGTGCGGCGACGACCCCGACGCGAACCGGGCGCTCGAGGAGCTCACCGCTCGCGGGCTGCGCGTGCTCGCCGTGGCATCCGCTCCCCGCGACGGCCGGACGCCGCAGACCCTCGAGGAATGCGAGCAGGGCCTCCGCCTCCTCGGCCTGGTCGGGCTCGAGGATCCTCCCCGCGACGACGTGCGGGAGTCGCTCGAGGCCTGTCGGCGGGCGGGGGTCAGGGTCGCCATGGTGACGGGCGATCACCCGGTGACTGCCACGGCCATCGCCGAGGAGGTCGGGCTGCGGCTCCCAGGCGCCCCCGTGCTCGTGGGCGCCGACCTGCCCGCAGAGGAGCAGCACCTCGCGGCGCTGCTCGATCACGACGGCGTCGTGATCGCCCGGGTCTCACCCGAGGACAAGCTCCGCATCGCCCGCGCGCTGAGGTCGCGGGGGCACGTCGTGGCGATGACGGGCGACGGCGTGAACGACGCCCCCGCACTGCACGAGGCCGACATCGGCGTTGCCATGGGCCGGTCGGGCACCGACGTGGCGCGCGAGGCGGCCGACCTCGTGCTGCTCGACGACTCGTTCGCCGGCATCGTCGCGGGCATCGAGCACGGCCGCGCGACCTTCGTCAACATCCGCCGCTTCCTCACCTACCACCTCACCGACAATGTCGCCGAGCTCACGCCGTTCCTCGTGTGGGCCCTCTCGGGCGGACAGTTCCCGCTCGCGCTCGGCGTGCTGCAGATCATCGCGCTCGACCTCGGCACCGACACGCTGTCGGCGGTCGCGCTCGGCGCCGAGCCGCCGGCGAAGCACCTGCTCGACGGCCCGCCCGTGCGGGGCCGGCTCATGAACGGCACCGTGCTGCGGCGCGCCTTCGGCGTGCTCGGGCCGCTCGAGGCGGCACTCACCATGGTGGCGTTCGTCGTATCGCTGGTGGCGCTCGGCTGGCGACCGGGTGAATCGTTCCCCACCGGGGCCGACCTGATGGCCGCGTCCGGCGCCGCGTTCATGACGGTCGTGGCCGCGCAGACCGCCAACGCGTTCGCTTGCCGCTCGTCGACGAAATGGCCGGGTGCCCTCGGCTGGACGACCAACCGGCTGCTCATCCCCGCGGCCGCCATCGAGCTGGCGTTCTCGCTCGTGGTGCTCTGGGTGCCGCCGATCGCGATGGCGATCGGACACCAGAACCCGCCGCTCTGGGGGTGGGTGGTCGCCATCGCGTCGATGCCGATCCTGATCGCGGTCGACGCGTTCGACAAGCACCTCCGCGCCCGCCGGCCGCGTCGGCCGCACTCGTGACTCAGGTGGAGGTCAGCACGGCCGCGCCGTGCACGCGGTCGGCCGCGAGGTCGCTGAGCGGCATCCGCTCGGTCGAAGGGGTACGGCGTCACGGTGGCGCGCACGCCCAGCCTGACCGCGAGGCGCAGGAGGTCCTCGCCGTCGGCGCGCGTGTTGGACGTGACGCTCGTGAGCGTCTTCTCGCGGAACAGGTGCTCCTGGTACTGCAGCGACGGGATGTCGCTGAGGTGGATGCCGGCCACCGCGAGCGTGCCGTTGCGGTCGAGGGCAGACAGTGCCACGAGCACGAGCTCGCCCGCCGGAGCGAACAGGATCGCCGAGTCGAGCGGCACCGGGGGCGCGGCGTCTGCCGCGCCGGCCGAGACCGCACCGAGCTCGAGGGCGAGCTCGCGCGCCGCGGCATCCCGGGTCAGCACGTGCACCTCGGCGCCCTGTGCGATGGCGATCTGCGCGGTGATGTGGGCGCTCGCACCGAAGCCGTAGATGCCGAGGCGCCCGCCCGGCGGCACGGCCGCGCGACGCAGCGCGCGGTAGCCGATGATGCCCGCGCAGAGCAGCGGCGCCACCTGCTCGTCGGGAAGGTCGGGCACGTGGTACGCGTATGCTGCGGGCGCGACCGTGTAGTCGGCGTAGCCGCCGTCGGCGTCCCACCCGGTGTAGCGCGATTCGGCGCAGAGGTTCTCGGCACCGCGACGGCACCATCGACAGGCCCCGCACGTGCTGCGCAGCCACGCGATACCGGCCCGGTCGCCGGGCGCGAACGAGCCGACACCGTCGCCGACCGCCTCGACCACGCCCACTATCTCGTGGCCCGGCACCACGGGCGAGCGGTGCGGCGGCAGGTCGCCGTCACGCACGTGCAGGTCGGTCCGGCACACGCCGCACGCCGTCACGCGCACGAGGATCTCGCCGGCCCCGGGCTCGGGCCTCGGCAGCGTGACCTCGTGGAGCTCGCCGTCGCCGCTGGTCTGCCAAGCCCGCATCTGCATGCGCGGCCCCTAATCCGAAAATGGGTGGTGCCCGGGCAGGCCGAAGGCTCCCGGCGGAGCCGGGATCGTGTGTGACGGTGCGGTTCAGGCGGCGGGTTGCAGGGTGACGTGGTAGCCGAGGGCTTCGAGCTGACGGACGTGGGCTCGTTTGATGGTCTCGGTATTCGCGTGCCGGTCGTGGTGGTCAGGTCCGAGGTCTTGGTAGCGGGCGTCCGGGTCGCTCAGGAGGTGCCAGATGATGACGAGGATGGATCGGCCGACCGCGACGAGGGCCTTCTTCTTCCCGCGGCGGCGCACGAGCCGGCGGTAGCGGGCGCCGAGGAACGTGTTCGTCTTGCTCGCGCCGACGACGGCTTCGCCGAGGGCTCTGGCGAGGTAGCGGTTCCCGTGCCCGGTGGCACCGTTGCCCTTGTCTTTCCCGGCCGAACTGTTCATCCCGGGCGCGAACCGCGCCCACGAGGTCAGATGCCCGGGGGTGGGGAACCGGGTCATGTCCACGCCGATCTCGGCGATGATGGCTGCGGCCGCCGTCGCCCCGATCCCGGGGATCTCGTCCAGCCGGGCGGCCGCGTCACCGAAAGGGACCATGTGCTCGTCGATCTGCTCATCCACGGCCGCGATATCGCCGTCGATCTGATCGATCCGGCCCAGCATGCGTTCCAGCAGGAACCGGTGGTGCTCGTCGAAGTGGCCGGTGAACGCTTCCTCCAGCTGCGGGATCTTGCGCCGCATGCTGGACCGCGCCATCTGCGCGAGCACGCGGGGGTCCTGCTCCCCGGCGATCAGGGCGGCCATCATCTCCCGCCCGGAGACCCCGAAGATATCGGACGCGACCACGGACAGCTTGATGCACGCGTCTTCGAGGAGTTTCTCGACCCGGTTCTTCTCCGCGTTACGCGAGCCGACCAGGGCGATCCGGTACCGGGTCAGATCCCGCAGCCGGCGGATCGGACGTGGGGGCACGAAACTGGGTCTGAGCATCTGCCGCTCCGCGACCTTGCAGAGCCATACCGCGTCCAGCACGTCCGTCTTCGGACGCCCCGGCAGATGCTTCACGTCTTTCGCGTTGACCAGCCACGGCTCAAGCCCGTGCGCCTCCAGCAGGTAGAACGGCGGCCGCCAGTAGTCGCTGGTCGCTTCCATCACGACCCGCTCAATCCCCAGCTCCACCAGCCTGTTCGCCAGCTCGGTCAACGACCTCGTCATCGTCGAATGCGTCGTGACCTCCTGCACTCGGCGTTTCCCGTCGGCAGGTGCGGGCAACCGGACACAGCACACCACCTCGGCCTTGCCGATGTCCAACGCCGCGACCCGTTGGATGATCTGCTCGTCATCCTCGGACTGCGCAAACACTGTTCTCACGTCCCTTCTGATCGACAGCTTCCACGAAGCGACCGCCCGGGGGAACCGGCAAGGCAAGAACAACGAATCTAATCCTCGTGCTCACCCGCCTCACGGCGGCTGGCGACAATGAAAGTGCCCAACACGCGGCTCCCACCATCCGGCTAGAACACGGCCTCAAGGACCATAGAAACAACGACGTCAACCGGACGGCCGCACCCCATTTTCAGCCTCGAACAGGCGCCCCGGGAAGGGGCACCCAGGCTAGAACTCCTCGTGCGAGTCGGGATCGCCGCCCGAGAGCCGGCCGCGCGAAAGTGCCGAGATCGCCTCGACCTCGTCGCCCGAAAGGCTGAACGAGAACACGTCGAAGTTCTCGCGCCGACGCTCGGCGTGCGCCGACTTCGGGATCGGCACCGACTCGAGCTCGACGTGCCAGCGCAGCACGACCTGCGCAGGCGAGACGCCGTGCTCGGCGGCGATGGCGGTGACCACGGGCTCCTTCAGGAGCTCGGTGCGCTTGGCGAGCGGACTCCAGCTCTCGGTGCGGATCTCGTGTTCATCGTGGTAGGCGCGCAACTCCTCCTGCGGGAAGTACGGGTGCAGCTCCACCTGGTTGACGACGGGCACCACGCTCGTCTCGCGCTCGAGCCGCTCGAGCATCTCGGCCGTGAAGTTCGAGACGCCGATCGAGCGCACGAGCCCCTTCTCGCGCAGGCGGATCATCGCGCGCCAGCTGTCGACGTACTTGTCGATGCGCGGGTTCGGCCAGTGGATGAGGTAGAGGTCGACCCAGTCGAGGCCGAGGCGATGGCGGGACTCGTCGAGGCTCGCGAGCGTCTCGTCGAAGCCGTGGTGCCGACCGGGCAGCTTCGTCGTGATCACGAGGTCGCTGCGATCGACGCCGCAGCGGCGGATGGCCTCACCGACGACCTCCTCGTTGCCGTAGTTGTACGCCGTGTCGATGAGGCGGTACCCGTCGGCGATGCCGGAGACGATCGCCTCGACACCCGCCTCCTCGTTGAGCCCGTAGGTGCCCAGCCCGATGGCCGGGATCCGGTTGCCGTCGCGGAGCGAGTACTCGGGAGCGGTCATTCCTCCATCCTCACGCACGGCGGCGACGGATGCCACTGCCACGACTTGACGCGTCGCGCGTCGCGGGTTGCGCGGCGCGCACCGTGCACCGCGACGTCGGCTCGTGGCATCCCGCTGCGCTGCGGCGGTGCTCAATCGATCTCGACGGCCACGGCCTCGGGTGCCTCGACGTGGGCGCGCAGCCCCGTGAACAGCCCGGCCGCCCACACGCCGAGCGCGACGGTGATCGCGACGGCCACCGCGGTCACGGTGCCGAGGGGCAGCAGGAGCGCGAAGACGATGGCCGTGAGCGCGATGGTCACGGCGGCGCCGAGCGCGTCGGCGACCGTCATGGCCGAGCTGATGAAGCCCTGGTTCTCGAGGCTCGACGACTGCAGGCCGATCACGGTCGTGCGCGGGTACATGATGCCCATGCCGGCGCCGGCGAGCGCCCACGTGATCATGAAGACGTAGGGCGGCAGCACGAGCAGCGTCGCGAGCAGCGAGCCCACGATGGCCGCGCCGAGGAGGCCGAGGCCGATGCGCAGGCACAGCTCGTGGCTGAGGCGCTCGGGGTTGCGTCCCTGCACCTGCGACGCGATCGCCCAGGCGACGCCGCTCAGCGTGAGCACGAGCCCCGCCATCGCCGTACTCAGGAGGTAGGGCTCGCCAGTGAGGAACAGCGGCAGGTACACACCTGCGCGCCGAAGAACGCCCCCGAGAGCGTGGCGCGAGTCAGCACGGTCGCGGGCAGCCCGCGGGCGCCGCGGAGGGTGTCTCTCGGCACCATGGGGCGCACGGCGACGGCCATGACCACGACCGCGGCGAGGGGCAGCGCCCAGCCCGCCCATCCGGATGCCTCGCTCGAGAGGTTCAGCACGAGCACCGCGACGCCCGCGAGGGTGGCCCACGCGATGCGGGAGATGCGCCACGGCGGTCGCTGCTCGGCCGCGTCCATGCTCATGCGGCGAAGGCTCGGCACGACCATCGCGAGCGCCGGCACCACGAGTCCGACGACGCCCAGGAAGACCCACTCCCAGCCGACGCTGTCGGCCACGACGCCCGAGATGAACGGCCCCACGAGCGAGGGCACCACCCACGCGGCCGCGAACCCGGCGAACAGGCTCGGCTGCAGCGCCGCCGGGATGACCCGCGCGACGATCACGTACAGGGCCACCGTGAGCCCGCCGCCGCCGAGCCCGTGCACGAGCCGGCCGATGACGAGCTGCCACATGCCGGTCGCGGTGCCGGCGATGAGGAGCCCGGCGACGAACAGTGCCACCGACGTGTAGAGGGCGAGGCGCGGGCCGCCGCGGTCGGCGGCGTTGCCCGCGACGATCATGCCGATGACGCTCACCGCCAGGGGCCCGGCGAACGCGAGCGCGTACAGGGACCGGCCGTCGAGGTCGGCGGCGACCGCCGGCATCACGGCGGTCACGGCCATCGCCTCGAAGGCGGCCAGGAACACGAGGGTGAACATGCCGACGCTGACCCACCGGTAGGTGGGGCCGAGCACCCGTTCTCGAACCGGCACCGGGATCTCGCCGGCGAGGTTCGCTCCGTCAACAGTCATGCGGTCGAGCGTATGACCTCAACTATGGTTGAGGCCAAAGGGCCGTCGAACGCGACGACGGTCGACGACCCGGTGAAGGAGGGCGGATGCCGCAGCTCGAGTCCGCCGGCCATGTCATGCTCACCGTCGGCGAGCTGTCGACCCGCAGCGGCGTGTCGATCTCGGCGCTCCACTTCTACGAGCGCGAGGGGCTCATCGCATCGGAGCGCGACGACCGCAATCATCGCCGCTTCCGCCGCGACGCGCTGCGCCGGGTCACGTTCATCCGCGTGGCGCAACGCGTCGGCATCCCCCTCGCCGAGATCCGCGAGGCGCTCGAGTCGCTTCCGGCGGGGCGCACGCCCACCAAGGCGGACTGGGCGCGCCTCTCCCGCCACTGGCGCGCCGCTCTCGACGCGCGCATCACCGACCTGGAGCACCTGCGCAACGACCTCGACGGCTGCATCGGGTGCGGCTGCCTGAGCCTCAGGACGTGCCGGCTCCGCAACCCCGACGACACCCTCGGCGCGACCGGCGCGGGACCGCGCAGGTGGGAGGAGTGACGCGGCTCGGCGGCGGCGGCCGATGCCGCTCGGCAGCGCGGTAGAGGTGCGATGCGCTCATCGCACCGGCAGCTCCGCGAACGCGCGCACCGGGAACGTGCCGAAGCCCTCTACGCGCGGCGGCACCGCCGTGAAGCGGGCTCCGCGCGCAGGCAGGCGGTCGAGCCCCGTGAGGTGCTCGACCACGTGCACGCCCGCCGCGAGCAGGATCGAGTGCGCGGGCCGCGTGCCGCCCGACTCGGTGTCGTCGATGTTGAGCGAGTCGATGCCCACGAGCCCGACGCCTGCGCCGACGAGGTGCCGCGCGCCCGCCTCGGTGAGGAAGGGCGCGCCGTGCGCGTACTCGGGCGCACCGAAGTGGCGGCTCCAGTCGGTGTGCAGCAGCACCGCGGTGCCTGCGAGCTCGCGATCGAAGAAGACCTCGGCGGGGATGCCGCGGCTCGCGACATCCGTCAGGTGGAACACCTCGGCGGGCAGCCCGACGAGCGTCTCCAGCGAGAGGCTCGCGAGGTCGCCGCCCTTGGCGTACCGGTGATACGGGCTGTCGAGGTAGGTGCCCGTGTTGCCCGCCATCGTGATGAGGTCGATCGCGAACTCGATGCCGGGCGCGTAGTGCTCGCGTGACGCCTCGCGCGTGAGATGCGGGGTCACGGTCGGCGCCGGGATGCCCGGATAGGTCACGAGTCCGGCCCGGATCGTGTGGCTGAGGTCGACGAGCTCGCCGCGTTCGGCGCCGGGGGCAGCGGATGCCGCGTGGCCGGCCGCGCCGGTGTCGGCCATGCCGCGCGAGCCACGGTGCGGCTCCTCGACGACCTGGAGGTTCGAGAGTGCGACGCGTCCGACCAGCGCGAGCCCGAGGTGCCGCACGAGGAGTACGGCGATCTCGGCGTCGTTGGTGTCGGCCGATGGGATATCGAGCCGGAAGCCGTCGGCCCGCAACCCGCCTCCGTTCACGAAGTCGATCTCGGCGTCGAAGTGAGCGCGATACTCGGTCACTCGGACTACCGCCCGCGGGAGGTGGTGGTGGAGCCGGTCAGCGCGGGCTCCGGCTCTGGTCCGGCCTCGACCGGCGTCGCCGCGGCATCCGCGGGACCGTTGCGCAGCCTCCGCACGACCGTGACAAGCACCGCCGCCGCCGCGAGCAGGAGGGGCACGACGAGGTTCGCCCCGGCGAGCACGAGGAGTCCGACCGTCATGATCGTCGCGATGACCGCGAGCCACCAGCCGAAGCTCCAGCGCCGCAGCAGCAAGGTCGCGGCGAGCATGCCCAGGGCGTAGATCGCGACCATGTTGCTCGTGTGGATGAGGATGAACGCCGTGAGATCGAGGTCGTTCAGGAGCATGAGCCCGAAGTACACGATGATGAGCAGGCCCGTGAGTGCAAGCGCGCGACGCGGGATCTCGCCGTCGGCCGCGCCCTTCGCGAAGAAACGGGGGAGGTCGCCGTCGCGGCCGAGCGCCGCTCCGAGCTTGCCGAATGCCGGGAGGTAGGCGTTCATCACGCCGAACGTGACGATGGCCGCGATGATCGCGACGAACACGGGCCCGACGCCGGGCACCGTCGTCTCGACGAGATCGACGAGCGGCGCCTGCCCTTCGCCTGCCCGGTCGCCGAGCGCCGCGACGGTGACGACCTGCAACGCGAGGTACCCGGCGCCGACGACGACGATGGCGATGCCGGTGGCGATGGGGATCGTGCGGCGTGGGTTCTCGAACTCGCCCGCGACATGGGTGCCGACCTCCCAGCCGGCGAACGCCCACACGAAGAGGCTGATCGCGAGGCCCACGCCGCCCCATCCGTTCGGCAGGAACGGCTGGAAGTTCGAGGCGTCGACTGCCGGGAACGTGACCGCCACGACGCCGACCACGACCGCGAGCAGCAGTCCCGTGAGCGCGAACTGCACCCACCCGGCCACGCGGACGCCGAACCAGTTGGCGATGAACGGGGGCACGAGGACTGCGAAGCCGATCACCGGCACGGCGGCGCGGTCGACCCCGAGCACCGCGACGACGTACTCGCCGCCCAGGATCGCGAGCACGGGTGCGCCCACGCACACGCCGAAGAAGAACCAGTAGCCGGTCATGCGCGCGGCCGTTCCGCCGAGGGCGCGTCGCACGAAGCTCGCCACTCCGCCGGCATCGGGGTAGCGCGCGGCGAGCGCGGCGAACGTGCCGGCGAGCGGGATGGAGAGCACGAGCACCGCGGCCACGGCGATGATCGAGGCCGGGCCGGCCGCGGCGGCGGCGAGGCCAGGCAGCACGAGGATGCCGGTGCCGAGCACGCTGCCGATGTAGAGCGCCGTGCCCTGCCCGAGACCGAGGGTGCCGCCCTGGCGCTGCGGGCCGGCCGGCGCGCCCGTCTGGTTCGGAGTCACCCGCTCATTCTGGGGGATCCGACCGACACGCACCGCTGGCAGGTCTGACGGCTTCCGTCAAGATCCTGCCACCGTCGGCTCCGAGGGTCGAGAAGCCGACCCCGCGGGTCGAGGCGCCGACGGTGGAGGCGTCTCGAAACCCGCTCGCACCGGCACCGATCCGTGGCCGCGCACCTGCGACGTCGCGGCCTCCCGATCCAGGAAGTTGACCACCTCCCCGATCGCGCTCATGAGCGGCGCCGGGAATACCACGAGCGTGTTCTTGTCGACGCCGACCTCGACGAGCGTCTGCAGCGTGCGCAACTGAAGGGCGAGCGGATGCGCCATCATCGTGTCGCTCGCGGCGCCGAGTTGCGACGCGGCCAG
This sequence comes from Agromyces bauzanensis, assembly GCF_014645655.1. Taxonomy (GTDB): domain Bacteria; phylum Actinomycetota; class Actinomycetes; order Actinomycetales; family Microbacteriaceae; genus Agromyces; species Agromyces bauzanensis. Next base: position 30,847 of record NZ_BMMD01000017.1, read on the forward strand.
CGCCTCGCCCTCCGCCGCTATGACCTTCGCGCGCTTCTCGCGCTCCGCCTCCGCCTGCTTCGCCATGGCGCGCTTCATCGAGTCGGGGAGGAGGATGTCCTTCAGTTCGACGAGCGTGACCTCGACGCCCCAGTCGGCCGTCGTGACATCCAGGATCTCGCGGATGTTCCCGTTGAGGGCCGCCGTGTCGGAGAGCGTCTCATCGAGGTGGTGCTGCCCGACGACCCTGCGGAGCGTCGTCTGGGCGATCTGGTCGATGGCCGACTTGACGTCCTCGATCGCGATCACCGACTTCACCGGATCGATGATCCGGTAGTAGGCGACGGCCGAGACGCCGACGGTCACGTTGTCCTTCGTGATGATGCCCTGCGACTGGATCGGCAGCGTGACGATGCGCAGCGACACCTTGATCATCACGTCGACGATCGGGACGATGAAGCGGATGCCCGGATCCCGCACGTTGTGCAGCCGGCCGAACCGGAGCACCACGCCGCGTTCGTACTGCTTCACGATCTTCACCGACATGAAGAACAGCACGATCGCGAGCACGCCCACGATGATCAGGGTGACGATGAGGCCAGTGGTCATGAGCTCAGCTCCCCGGCGCCGGTGACGTGCCGCGCGCCGTCACCTCGATTCTCCCACCGTCCGCCGCGCCACGACCCGGTACCGCCTCACGACCGTTCGCCGGGGTCCTCCACCGCACGAAAGGTCGTCAGGCTGCGAACGAGCGGATGCCGCTACAGACGCGCGAGCGTCCGGTCGATGTCGTCGAGCAGGTCGTCGACGTCCTCGATGCCCACCGACAGGCGCACGATCGAGTCGGGCACCTCCGCCTCGGTGCCCTTCACCGACGCGTGCGTCATGTCCGAGGGGTAGTTCACGAGCGACTCCACGCCGCCGAGCGATTCGGCCAACTGGAAGAGCGACGTCGACTCCGCGAATCGGCGCGCCGCCGGTGCTCCGCCGGCGAGCGCGATCGAGAGCATGCCGCCGTATCCCGACATCTGGCGCCCGGCGAGTTCGTGTCCGGAGTGCGACTCCAACCCCGGGTAGTAGACCCGCTCGACGGCCGCGTGCTCGTCGAGGCGCCGCGCGATGGCCAGGGCGTTCTGGCTGTGCCGTTGCATCCGGATGCCGAGGGTCTTGATGCCGCGCGACGTGAGGAACGCGTCGAACGGACCCGAGATCGCACCGGCCGCGAACTGCGTGAACGTCACGCGCTCGGCCAGCTCCTCCTGCCCGGCCGCGAACACGAGCCCGCCACCCACGACGTCGGAGTGGCCGCCGAGGTACTTCGTCGTCGAGTGCACGACCACGGCGGCGCCGAACGCGAGCGGCTGCTGCAGCGCGGGCGAGGCGAACGTGTTGTCGACCACGACCAGCACGCCCGCCTCGTCGCCGAGCTCGGCGAGCGCCGCGACGTCGGAGATCTTCATGAGCGGGTTCGACGGCGTCTCGACCCAGAGCACCTTGGTGGTGCCGAGCTCGATCGCGTCGCGCACGGCGGCGAGGTCGCTCGTGTCGACGGTGGCGTGACGGATGCTCCAGCCGCCGAAGATGCGACGCACGAGCCGGTGCGTGCCCCCGTACACGTCGTTGCCGATCACCACGTGGTCGCCGGGCGCGAGCACGGTGCGCAGCAGGGCATCCTCGGCGGCGAGGCCCGACGCGAACGAGAGGCCGCGGATGCCGCCTTCGAGCGCCGCGAGCTGGGTCTCGAGCGCGGTGCGCGTCGGGTTGCTGCTGCGCGAGTACTCGTAGCCGCCGCGGAGGCCCCCGATGCCGTCCTGCACGAACGTCGAGGTCTGGTAGATCGGCGGGATGACCGCGCCGGTGGTCGGGTCGAACGCCTGCCCCGCGTGGATGGCGCGGGTGTCGAAGCGTGCGTCGTCGTGCCGCTGCTCCGTGCGCAATTCAGGAGTGTTCATGTCTTTCATTGCCTTCCCATTGGATTGTGAAGTCTGTGGGCTTGTTTGCGAGTCGATCGGATGCCTCGGCGCCGACCCGTTCCTGAATTCTGGACTGCTACCGGCCGCGGGTGCCGGCACGGCCGCCGCGGCGCATCCCGCCCGAGGCGGCCGTCAGGCCGAGAGGTAGCTGAGCAGGTCGGAGCGGCTGATGACGCCGAGGGCCTTGCCGCCGTCGGTCACGAGCATGGCGGGGGCCGTCGCGAACGCCGCACGTGCTGCGGCGACGGGCTCGTTCACGCCGATCTGGGGCAAGGGCTCGCCGATGACGGTCGTGACCTTGTCGGTGAGCTTCGCCCTGCTGGAGAACACGAGGTCGAGCAGCTCCTCCTCGTGCAGCGCTCCGACGACCTCGCCGAGCACCACAGGCGGCTCGGTGGTGAGCACGAGCAGCTGCGACACGCCCGCCCCGGTCATGGTGTCGATGGCATCGCGGATCGTGTCGTTCGGACGCACGTAGAGCAGCGGCGGCGTGCGGTCGGCCTTGGCGGCCAACAGCTCGGCCACGGTGTCACCCTCGGGCGCGTTCGAGAAGCCGTACGCGCGCATCCACTTGTCGTTGAAGATCTTGCCGAGGTAGCCGCGACCGCCGTCGGGCAGCAGCACCACGAAGACGTCGTCGGGACCGGCGGATGCCGCGGCCTTCAGCGCCGCGACCACGGCCATGCCGCTCGACCCGCCGACGAGGATGCCCTCCTCGCGGGCCAGGCGGCGCGTCATCTCGAACGACTCCGCGTCGCTGACTGCGATGATCTCGTGCGGAACCGACGGGTCGTACGCCGTGGGCCAGAAGTCCTCGCCCACGCCCTCGACGAGGTAGGGGCGTCCGGTGCCGCCCGAGTACACCGAGCCCTCGGGATCGGCGCCGATGATGCGCACCGTGTCGCCCGACACCTCGCGCAGGTAGCGGCCGGTGCCCGTGATGGTGCCGCCCGTGCCGACGCCGGCGACGAAGTGCGTGACCCTGCCGTCGGTGTCGCGCCAGATCTCGGGGCCGGTGGTCTCGTAGTGCGAGCGCGGGCCGTTGGGGTTCGAGTACTGGTCGGGCTTGTAGGCGCCCGGGATCTCGCGGGCGAGGCGATCGGACACGCCGTAGTACGACTCGGGGCTGTCGGGTGCCACGGCCGTCGGCGTCACCACGACCTCGGCGCCGTACGCCGTGAGCACGTTGCGCTTGTCCTCACCCACCTTGTCGGGGCACACGAAGACGCAGCGGTAGCCGCGCTGCTGGGCGACGAGTGCGAGCCCGACGCCGGTGTTGCCCGACGTGGGTTCCACGATCGTGCCGCCCGGCTTGAGTTTGCCCTCCGCCTCGGCCGCGTCGATGATGCGGGCCGCGATGCGGTCCTTCGAGGAGCCGCCCGGGTTCAGGTACTCGAGTTTCACCAGCACCGTGGCATCCGTCACCCCCTCGGTGACGCGGTGCAGCTTGACGAGCGGGGTGTTGCCGACGAGATCGACGATGGTCTCTGCGTACTTCATGCTGTGTTCGTTCCTCGTGTCAGTGCGTCTTGGGCGCAGGATGCGGTGCGCGACGCTGGAAAGGGGTCGCCTGTCTCAGCGACGACAACACAACATGGAAGAGTTCACGCGCCCAGCCTAGTCGCGCGGATGCCGCAGACGCGACGCTGCCGGGATGCAGCACGTTCGACGACTGCTGCCGACCTCGCAGATGCTGCATTCCGGTCGGATGCCCGTCACGCGGAGCCTTCTCACAGCCCATGCGTTCGCATCCGTCGTCGCCAGCCAGACCTCGGAGATCGCGGTCATGCAGGAGCTGCTCGCCGCACGCACGGCCGCTCCGGCGCCCGCTGGTCGAGGAGGTGGGCGTCAGGCGTCGACGACCGGGCGCTCCTCCTGCTGCCGGTACAGCGACGCGTACACGCCGCCGGCCGTGATGAGGTCGGCATGCGTGCCCTGCTCGACGACGCGGCCGCCGACGATCACGAAGATCACGTCTGCCGCGACCACCGTCGACAGGCGGTGCGCGATGGCGATGGTCGTGCGCCCGCGTGAGGCGTCGTCGAGCGCCTGCTGCACGACCCGCTCGCTGATCGTGTCGAGCGCGCTCGTCGCCTCGTCGAGCACGAGCACCGCCGGGTCCTTCAGCAGCACGCGCGCGATGGCGATGCGCTGCTTCTCGCCGCCCGAGAGGCGGTAGCCCCGCTCCCCCACGACCGTGTCGTACCCCTCGGGGAACGACGCGATCGTCTCGCGGATGTTCGCGGCGCGCGCCGCCGCCTCGAGCTCGGCATCGGTGGCATCCGGCTTCGCATACCGCAGGTTCTCGGCGATCGACGCATGGAAGAGGTACGTCTCCTGGCTGACGATGCCGATGTGCGAGATGAGCGACTCCTGCCGGAGCTCGCGCACGTCGTCGCCCGCGAAGCGCACGGCACCGCCCGATGCCTCGTAGAGCCGTGGAACGAGGTACGACACCGTCGTCTTGCCGGCGCCCGACGGCCCCACGAATGCGGCGTACTGGCCCGGCTCGATCGTGAAGCTGACGCCGTCGAGCGTGGGACGCGAGTCGCCGTCGGCGTCTGGGTAGCGGAAGGTCACGTCGTCGAACTCGACGCGACCGAGGGCGGGGCCGGATGCCACGTCGCGGGCGCTCGGGACATCCGTGATCGCCGGCTTCAGGTCGAGGTACTCGAAGATGCGCGCGAACAACGCGCTCGAGGTCTGCAGGTCGAGGGCGACCCGCATGAGCCCCATGAGCGGGAAGAGGAGACGTGCCTGCACGGTCGTGAACGCCACGATCGTGCCGGCGGTGATGTCGGCGCCGCCACCGCCGATGAGCCACCCGGACACGAGGTAGACGATCGCCGGGATCGACGACATGAAGATCGACACCATCGCGAAGAACCACTGCCCGGTCATCTGCTGCCGCACCTGCAGTCGGATCTGGTTCTGGTTCTCGTCGGCGTAGCGATCGATCTCGCTGCGCTGGCGTGTGAAGCTCTTCGAGAGCAGGATGCCCGAGACGCTGAGGGTCTCCTGCGTGATCGCCGTCATCTCCGACAGCGACTCCTGCGTCTTGCCGGCGATGCGGGCGCGCACCTGGCCGACGCGCCGCTGCGCGATGACCATGAACGGCATGAGCATGAGCGCGATGATCGTGAGCTGCCAGTTGAGAAGCAGCATCGCAACGAATGCCGCGAGCACCGTGACGGTGTTGCCGAGCACGCTCGAGACGGTGTTGGTGAGCACGGATGCCACGCCGCCCACGTCGTTCTGCAGGCGCGACTGGATGACCCCGGTCTTGGTCCGCGTGAAGAAGCTCAGCTCCATGGCCTGCAGGTGCGTGAAGAGGCGCACCCGCAACGCCCCCATGACCTTGTTGCCGATGGTCGCGGTGAGCCACGTCTGCCAGACGCCGAGCAGCGCCGAGACCACGAAGACGAGGATCATGGCCGCGACGACCGTGCCGAGCACCGGGAGGTTCGGGCCGGTCGCCTCGCCGTCGGGGCCGATCGGGAAGAGGCCGTCGTCGAATGCGCGCTGCGTGAGCAGGGGCGGGATCACGCTGAGTGCGGCGCCCACGAGGACGAGCACGACGGTCGTGACGAGGGCGGCCTTGTGCGGCGTGAACAGCTCCGTGATGCGGCGGAGCAGGTGCGGGATCTTCGGTGCCTCGGCGTTCTCGGCGCGCTGCGCCTCGACGTCACCGCTGGAGATGCGGCCGCGCGGCCCGCCGCCCCTCGCGCCGCCGGGCCTGGACCCTGGCGGCGGCATCCTCCCACCACCGTGCATGCTCATGCATTCACCCTATGCGGCGGGTGCGACGCGTCCGCCTGCGGGAGCGCCCCGAACTGGGGTGCGGTCGGCGTCGCCGCACCCGCCGCAACCGGGGAGGTGTTCGAGGCCGACGTCGCGCTCGACCCGGGCGACTACACCATCCGGTACACCGCCGTCGGCGAGACCGATCCTCGGTTCGTCGACACGCAGACCTTCACGATCGGTGCCTGCCCCGACCTCGACGTCGAACTGACCACGTCGTGCAGCACGGGCGGGGCTCGGCGACGGTCACGACCGAGCCCACGTGTCCGCGGGTGGAACCGCCACGCCCGGCGGGGTGTACGCGGCCAGTACGGTCGCCGCGATGACGGATGCCGCGTCGTCGTGAGCCAGACGGCCGGATTCGATCTCGGCCGCGGCGCCGTGCATCACCCGGTGCAGGGTGCCCACGAGCCACGACGTGGGAAGGTCGGTGCGGAAGACCCCCTCGGCCTGCCCTCGCTGCACCAGCCGCTCGACGCGCGACGCGGGTCGCTCGTGCAGCTCGTGCATCCGCTCGGGCGACAGTGCCGACTCGGCGGCGGTCACCAGCGAGCCGATCTGGACGAGGGCCAGCCAGCTGCGCTCGATCAGGCGCACCAGTGCCCCACGCGCGTCGCCGCTCAGGTCGAGCGCGTCGAGCGCCGCGTCGCCCTCTTGGATCGCGCGCGCGACCACCGCGTCGATGAGTTCGGCACGCGACGAGAAGTGCCCGTACAGCGTGACCCTGCCGACGCCCGCCGCCTGTGCGATCTCGGCGATGCTGGCCTCGGCGTCCCGGCTCAGGCTGATCGCCGCCGCATCGAGGATCGCCTCGATGTTCCGCCGCGCGTCAGCGCGTCTGGCGGTCGGCTGGGTGGTGCTGCGTGCCACGCATCCCCCTTACTCGAACACCAATGTACAAGTTACGGACCCAGCAGGTCAAGGGCGCTCCTGGCGACATCCGTCAAGCCCTCCGCCGCTGAACATGCCCCACCCGTAGACTGGCGCGAGAGGTCCGCGACGATGCGGGGGTGAGTCACGGCCTCGATGCAGCGGCGCTGCTTCTGCTCGGCCTCGGTGCCGCTGTGCTCGTCACGTGACGACGGCCCACGAGTACCCACCGGCCGAGCGCCGATACGCCGTGCGAGCGCCGCGTGGATGCGGGAGGCAGAGCGGATGCCACGGGCCCCCGCCCGCGACATCCGTCTCCCCCTGCCCGTCTCGGCGGTCGGCGCTATCCCTTCGTGGACCCCGCGAGGAGTCCGCGCACGAAGTAGCGCTGCAGGCTGAAGAACACGATGAGCGGAACGACGAGCGACACGAACGCGGCCGCGGTGAGTCGCTGCCAGTCCTGGCCTCTCGTGCCGGTGAGCTCCGCCAATCGTTGCGTCAGCGGGGCGACGTCCTGCGTGCCGCCCGAGAAGATCAGGGCCACGAGCAGGTCGTTCCAGACCCAGAGGAACTGGAAGATCGCGAACGACGCGATGGCGGGCACCGCCAGCGGCAATACGATGCGGAAGAAGATCTGCCCGTGGGTGGCACCGTCGACACGGGCTGCCTCCACCACATCGTTCGGGATCTCCGAGATGAAGTTGTGCAGCAGGAAGATGGCGAGCGGCAGGCCGAACATCGCGTGGGCCAGCCACACGGGCGCGTAGTTCTGCTCGGGGATGATCGGGATCACGTCGTGCAGCCACGCCTGCATCGGTCGCAGCCAGGTCGAGAAGATCTGCAACAGGGGCACGAGGGCCATCTGCAGCGGGATGATCTGCAGGGCGAACACGAAGATGAACAGCACGTTCGCGCCCTTGAACTTGATCCAGGCGAACGCGTACGCGGCCATCGACGCGAACACCAGCGGGATGAGCGTGCCGAGCAGCGCGATCGCGATCGAGTTCACGAAGTACGCGCCGAGCTGCGGCGATGACTGCGACGTGGAGAACAGCACATCCCGATAGTTGTCGAGCGTGAAGCCGGGATTCTGGAAGATGGTCCACCAGCCGGTCGTGCGGATGAGCTCCGCCGGCCGGAACGACGAGATGAACAGGCCGAACGTGGGAATCGTCCAGGCGACCGCGATGATGAGCGAGAGGACCGTGGCCGTGCGCGAGGTCAGCCGCTTCTTCACGCGGCCGGTCTTCGTCGGGGCGATCTCGGTGGACTCGATCGCACCGAGGTTCTTGGCGACGGGAAGGTCGGCCGGGGCGACGCTGCTCATCGGATCTCCCTCTGCTTGCGAAGCACGTTGACGTTGTAGATGATGATCGGGAGGACGAGCACGAAGAGGATCAGCGCGAGTGCCGATCCACGTCCGACCTCGCTCGCCCGGAACGCCTGCGTGTACATCTCGTTGGCGATGACGCTGGTGTTGAAGTTACCCGCGGTCATGGTGCGCACGATGTCGAAGACCTTCAGCGTGGCGATCGAGATCGTGGTGAGCACCACCACGAGGGAACCGCGGATGCCGGGCACCGTGACGTTGGTGAAGCGCTGCCAGCCGTTCGTGCCGTCGAGCTGGGCGGCCTCGATCTGCTCGGTCGGGATTCCCTTGATTGCGGCGCTGAGCACGACCATCGCGAAGCCCGTCTGGATCCAGATCATGACCACGATCAGCAGGATGGTGTTGATGGGATCGGTCTGCAGCCACTGCACGGGGTCGCCGCCGAACGCGGTGACGATGGCATTGAGGAGGCCGATCTGCTCACGGTCGCCCGAGCGGTACTCGTAGACGAACTTCCAGATGATGCCGGCGCCGACGAAGGAGATCGCCATGGGCATGAACAGGATCGCCTTGTAGTACCGCTCGCCGCGTGAGCGGTCGATGAACACGGCGTATGCGAGCCCGACCACGGTCGCGATCGTCGGCACGAGGGCCACCCAGATGATCGTGTTGATGAGCGTGCGGATGGCGGTCGGCTGCGTGAACGTCCAGATGAAGTTGTCCCACGAGAAGTCACCGCTCGAATCCTGGAACGCCAGGATGCTCGTGCGGATCGCCGGATACACGAGACCGATGACGACCAAGATCATCGCCGGGGCGAGGAAGCCCACGAGCTGCCAGTAGTCGCGCCCCCGCTTGGGCGCCTTGTCGATGAAGAAGATGAGGAGGCCGACGACCGCGGCGAACACCGCGAGCCCCATCACCACCTGCAGGAGCTTGCCGAGCAGATCGGCCGTGGTCATCTGTGCCTCCCGTGTTCGTCGTTGAATCAGGGGTGCCGAGGGGCGGGGTCTTCGAAACCCCGCCCCTCGATCATGCCGCCTGTGGCGTGCCGATCGCTACTAGCTCGCCGGCCAGCTCGATTCGATGTTGTTCAGGACCTGCTGCGTGCCCTCTCCGCTGACCCACGCCACAATGCCCTTCCAGAAGGAGTCGGCACCGACGGCGCCGGGCATCAGGTCGGATCCGTCGAAGCGGAACGTCGTCTCGGGGTCCTGCAGGATCTCGATCGACTGCGTCAGCAGCTCGCTCGACGCGACCTCGGGGTCGAGCCCCTTGTTCGCGCTGATGACGCCGCCGAGGCTCACCCGGTTGTTGGCCCAGGTGTCGCTCGAGAGGTACGCGCGGAAGGCCTCGACCTCTTCGGCGTCGCGGAACGCGACCGGGAACTCGCCGCCGCCCGTGACGTTCAGTCCTCCGCCGGCTTCGACGGGCGGAAGCAGGAACGCCCACACGGAGCCATCGGGAGCGACGGTGTTCTCGTCGCCGCCCTCGGGGTTCCAGAACGTCTCGTAGAACGAGGCCTGGTGGTGCAGCGAGCACTCGCCGTCGAGGATCGGCAGGCCAGCCGTCTGGAAGGCCTCCGTGATCTGCGTCGAGACGTCGCCGATGCCGCCGTTCACCATCTTGTCGTTCTTCAGGTACTGACCGACGGCCTCGAACGCATCAAAGACCTGCGGGTCGTTGAACGGAATCTCGTGGGTCACCCACTGGTCGTACACGTCGGCGCCGTGGAGACGCAGCATGTAGTCCTCGACCCAGTCGGTGCCGGGCCAGCCGGTGGCGTCACCCGACTCGAGGCCGACGCACCACGGCTTGTGGGCGCCATCGGCCGCGATCTGCTCGGACAGGGCCTTCAGCTCGTCGAGGGTCTCGGGGACCTCGTAGCCGTTCTCCTCGAAGTCGGCCGGCGAGTACCAGACGTACCCCTTGATGCTCGCCATGAGCGGAGCCGCGTAGAAGGTGCCGTCGTGGGTGCCGTACTGCTTCCAGTCCTCCGACCACCATTCGTCGACGTTGGCCTCGACGGCCTCGGAGGCCGGGATGAGCCAACCGCCCACGGCGAGCCGCTGGAGCAGGCCGGGCTGCGGGACGATGCCGACGTCGGGCGCGTTGCCGCCCTCGGCGAGCACTGCGATCTGGGCCTCGAACTCGCTGGAGCCCTGGTAGTCGACCGAGATGCCGGTGCAGGTCTCGAAGTCGGACCACGACTCGACCAGGCGGTCGGCCTCGAGGTCGAGGATCGTGCCGCCGATGGTGACCTCGGCGCCATCGAACGTGCCGTACTCCTCGTAGGGGCCGCAGTCGACGTCGGCCGCCTCTTCATCGGCGATGTCGCCGGTACAGGCCGTGAGTGCCAATCCGATCGCCGCGGCCGCCACGACCGGGGCCATCCAACGGCGATGCCGTGTGAGTCTCATGTCTTCTCCTCGTTGAGTGTGATGCAAGGCGAAGCCGGGAACCGGTTCCAGCGTCCACGGTAGGACAACGGGCCGATCCTCACAAGTGATGGGAGGTCACGGTTCAGACACCGCGCGCAGAGAGCCCGCGAATCCGGAGAGAGAGCGCTCCCACGGGGTACGTCGTCCATGTCGCGTGCAGTCCCTCGTCCCTTAGGGAAACGGTTCCACATTCCGTGGGAATCGCACTACACTCGGCATCGGAGCTGCCCGATGGAGGGAGGCGTTGATGCCAGCGATCGGCGACGTCGCACGCCTCGCGGGAGTCTCCAAGGCCACGGCCTCGCGCGCCCTCACCGGTCGCGGGTACGTCGCCGACGAGACGAGACGCCGCGTCGAGGCGGCCGCTGCGCGCATCGGCTACATCGCCTCGCCCGACGCCGCCAGCCTGGTGACCGGGCGTACGAAGAACGTGGGCGTCGTCATCCCGTTCGTCAACCGCTGGTTCTTCGGCGAGGTGCTCGAGGGCATCGAGCGGTCGCTCCTCTCGGCGGGCTACGACCTCACGCTGTACAACCTCGCCCAGTCGGGGCCCCACCGCGACCGCGTGTTCGACTTCTTCCTCGCCCGCAAGCGCGTCGACGCGGTGATCGCGGTGGGCGTCGACCTGACCGAGCGCGAGGTCGAGGTCATCACGCGGCGCAGCAAGCCCATCATCGCCCTCGGCGGCACCGCCCCGGGGGCCCCACGGCTCGCCATCGACGATCGCGCCGCGGCATCCCTCGCCACCGAACACCTCCTGAAGCTCGGCCACGTCCGAATCGCGCATCTCGCGGGCGCCGGCTCCGGCGCGGCCGCCAGGAGCGTGCAGGGCCTGCGTCGTGCCGGTTTCCTCCAGGCGATGGATGTCGCTGAACTCGCTCCTGCGGGCGGAATCGACGACGTCATCGAGGCGGAGATGAGCCTGCCCGGCGGGTACGCCGCGGCCCTGCAGCTGCTGGGGCATCCGGGCGACCGGCCCACGGCCATCTTCGCGGCATCCGACGAGATCGCCTTCGGGGCGATGCGGGCGGCCGAGCGGCTCGGCATCCCCATGCCCACGGAGCTCTCGATCGTGGGGATCGACGGCCACGAGTACGCCGAGCTGTTCGGACTCACGACCGTCGAGCAGTATCCGGGCGAGCAGGGTCGCATCGCCGTCGCGCGCGTCATGCGGATGCTCGGCGAGGGGCCCAGCGCGCTGGAGGATCCCGGTGGCGCCGAGTCGGATGTCGAGTGGACACCGCTCGCGACGCGCCTCGTCGTGCGCTCGAGCACCACGGCCGCACCCCGCTGATCGAGGCCGCGGAGGCGGTCCTCAGCTCGCGTCGCCGATGCCCACCGCCTCGGCTTCGACGAGGGCGGTCTCGGGCCCATCGTCGACGCGCCGCAGCGCGCGGTGCCCGGCGAGCACCACGACCAGCGCGACGAGCACCGATCCGGCCGCGGCGAAGTAGGGCGCGGACGGGGAGATGAGGCGCGCGAGCTCGGCCGCCGCCGGCGGGGCGATCGCGCCCCCGAGGAACCGCACCGACGAATACGCGCTCGACGCGACTGATCGCTGCAGGTCGGTGGCCTCCATCACGCACTCCGTGAGCACCGTGTTGAGCACGCCGAGCACGAGTCCGCCCACGACGATGCAGGCGACGAGCGCCGCCGCCTCATGGATCACGAGACCAGCGACCGCGAGATCGATCGCGAGGAGCGGCAGGACGATCCACAGGACGCGCGTGCGCGGCATCCGTGCGGTGAGCAGCGGGGCGACGAGCACCGAGGTGATCGCCAGCGCGAGACCCCAGCCGAAGAACGTGAGGCCCAGGCCGATGGCGTCGAAGCCGAGCGGGAACGGCGAGTACGCGAGCAGCACGAAGAAGCCGATGTTGTAGAAGAACGCCGCGGCGGCGAGCACCGCCAGGGCGGGCTGGCGGAGCGCGCGGAGCGGCGCCGACAGGCGCGTGGGTTGCGGTCGGGCCTTGCCTGCTGCCTCGCGATCGTCCTGCAGGAAGACCACGATGGCCACGAGGCCGATCGCCATGAGCACGGCGGTGCCGAAGAACGGTCCGCGCCAGCTCAGGTGGCCGAGCAGCCCCCCGAGCAGCGGTCCCACGGCGATGCCGAGGCCGAGTGCCGCCTCGTAGAGGATGATCGCCGAGCCGGAGCCTCCGGATGCCGCGCCCACGATGGTCGCGAGCGCAGTCGAGACGAAGAGCGCGTTGCCGAGCCCCCACCCGGCACGGAAGCCGATCACCGACTCGACGTTCTGCGACAACCCCGCCGCCGCCGCGAACACCACGATGATGCCGAGCCCGATGATGAGCGTGCGCCTCGCCCCGATGCGGCTGGAGACCCAGCTCGAGCCGAGCATCGCGAGCCCGGTGACGAGGAGGTAGCTCGTGAACAGGAGCTCGGCTTGGGTGGGCGTCGCCTCGAGGCTCTGGGCGATGGCCGGCAGGATCGGGTCGACGAGGCCGATGCCCATGAACGCGATGACGCACGAGAACGCGACCGCCCACACGGCCTTCGGCTGACGCAGGATCGACGCGTATGACCCTTGCACCGCGCTCACGCGGCCGCTCCCGTCGTGGCGGCATCGCGAACCCGCTCGAGTTGCGCCCGCACGATCTCGACGGCCCTCGCGAGGGTGGCGAGCTCGTCGCGGTCGAGGTGGGCGAAGGCGGGCGCGAGGGCGCCGACGAGCTCGGCATGCCACGCGTCGAGCGCCGCGATGCCGTGCCGATCGGCGGAGATCAGCCAGGCTCGGGCGTCGCTCGGGTCGGCGATGCGCCGGATCCAGCCGCGCTCGTGGAGCGCGTGCACGAGCTTCGTCATGGTGGGCTGGCTCACCCGACTGACCCTCGCGAGCTCGCCGAGCCGCATGGGACCCACGTCGCGGAGCACGCTGAGGGTGCGCCAGACGGCCGACGACTCGGTGCTTCCGGTGGCGGTGGCGGCGAGGCGCGTGAGCCGGTGGTTGACGGCGACGAGGTCGCCGAGCACGCCGGGAAGGTCTGGAGCGGTCATCCCAGCAGCATATAGGTCAGCTATCGATCTTTCGCCGACGGTCCCGCATGGCCCTCGTCACGTCGACTCACGCGAAGTGGCCGCACGCGTGCCAGTCCTCCGGCCACAAGTCGTGACTCGGCGAGCTGAGCCGGCCTGGAGACGACGGATGCCCCGTGGCCGACGATCGGCCACGGGGCATCCGTGGGTCAGGTGACGCGCGTCACCTCGAGCTGCGAACCCGCTCGCGCGGGCTGCGACTACTTGAGGGTGACGGTCGCGCCGGCCTCCTCGAGGGCGGCCTTCGCCTTGTCGGCGGTCTCCTTGTTCGCGCCCTCGAGCACGGCCTTGGGAGCACCGTCGACGACAGCCTTGGCCTCGCCGAGGCCGAGCGAGGTGAGCTCGCGCACGACCTTGATGACCTGGATCTTCTTGTCGCCGACAGTCTCGAGGACGACGTCGAAGGAGTCCTTCTCCTCGACCTCTTCGGCAGCGGCGCCGCCGCCTGCGGCAGCGGGGCCGGCAACGGCGACGGGGGCGGCCGCGGTGACCTCGAAGGTCTCCTCGAACGCCTTGACGAACTCCGAGAGCTCGATGAGGGTCAGGCCCTTGAACTGCTCGAGCAGCTCCTCAGTGGACAGCTTCGCCATGATTCTTCTCCTTAGATTTCCTGGTTACTCACCGCTTGGGAGGCTCGCGCCTACGCAGCGGACTCCTGCTTCTCACGCAGCGCGTCGACCGTGCGAACGGCCTTCGAGAGCGGTGCGTTGAACAGATATGCGGCTCCGAACAGCGAGGCCTTGAAGGCGCCGGCGAGCTTCGCCAGCAGCACTTCGCGGGACTCGAGGTCGGCCAGCTTGCCTACCTCTTCGGCGGTCAGGGGCTTGCCATCGAAGTAGCCGCCCTTGACCACGAGGAGAGGGTTCGCCTTGGCGAAGTCACGCAGCGACTTCGCGACGGCGACCGGGTCGCCGTGCACGAACGCGATCGCCGACGGGCCCTTGAGCTCGTCGTCGAACGAGGAGATCCCGGCGTTGTTGGCCGCGATCTTCGTCAGCGTGTTCTTCACCACGGCGTAGCTCGCGTCCCCACTGATGGACTTGCGAGGCCGCGGTATTCGGTCAGCAGAACGGCGGTCGAGCTCTCGAACAGGTTCGTGAGTTCGGCAACCGAGGCTTCCTTGTTCGCCATGGCCACTCCTTGTGTCTCCAACATGCATCGCGGTGGCGGTGCACGGCCTCGGAGCGCTGGGCGGTTCTCATGAACGCGGCCAAGGAGCGAAAGAAAAGAGCTCCGGCGCAGTTGCGCGGAGCTCGGCCCGATCCATCGGGAAGTCTTCGTCACACCTGCGCGGGCACTTGCTTTCGCAAGACTTCGGTCGTCTCGCCCGATGCTTCAACACCGTGCGCGCACGACAACCAGCGGTCTTCGGCTCAGTACAGGATAACGGATGCCCCGCGAGCGGCCAAATCACCGGTCGACGACGCCCGGCGACTGCCCGAAGGGGCACCATCCCGCCGCGGTGACCCGGCCCCCGCGGGCGTAGCGGCATACTGTCGTGAGGAGCCGCCGATAAAGGATGCCGGCCGGAGACCATGGCAGAGGACATGCGCCGAGAGGACGCGCGACCGACTGCGCAAAACGCCGTTCGCGCGGCCGCGCCCGGCGCCGGCCCGGCGGCGCATTCCCCGGGTCACCTCGGCGTGCTCCGCGCGTCCGACCCGTCGGCGGTGCGCCCCGACCATGACCTCGTCGCGCTCGCCCGCCTCGCGGGCAACGCCTCGGTCGCGCGACTGGTCGACCGCTCCCTCCTGCGCCTGCAGCGCGACGATGCCGGAGCGGCGCAGCCGACCGCGGCGCCCTCGCCTCCGAAGCCCCGTCACACGTGGGTCTTCATCATGGGCGCCGATCCACCGGGCTCGAAGAACCCCTTCTTCACGCACGCCGAGACGTTCTACCAGGCCAGGTACGGCTCGGTCGCGAACGCGCACATCGTCAGCGTCACCACGCTCGAGGCCGTCCTCTCCACCGTCACGGCCGACGGCAACCCGATCGACCTGCTCCTCATCGTCTCCCACGGCCATCCCGACGGCCGCCTCATGTTCGACCTCGGCGTGACGCCCGATGCGCCACCCCACACGAGACTGCCCATGAGCAAGACGAACGGAACTCCCACGCAGTACGACACGACCAAGGACGCCGCCGAGCAGGGCAAGCTCACCACCGTCCCCGCGGAGGTCATCGACGACCAGACCAAGATCGTGATCAAGGGCTGCAACATCGGCCGGAGCACGCGCATGGTCGGCGTGCTCAAGGATGTCTTCGGCGGACGGGCCGCGGTCACCGGGTCGACGCACGCCCAGGAGTTCGGCGGCGGCAGGGAGCACCTCGCGGAGTACTACGTCGAGAAGCCGGGCACGCAGTCCCTCACCCGGAAGGCCCTCGCCGCAGAGTTCAAGACCAAGTACTCGGCCCACGTCCCGAACATGGACGCCAAGGCATGGACCCGCGTCGCGGCCACGGCGTCGAAGAGCCTCGACGCGGTGCCGTTCGAGGCGTACCGGGGGTCGATCGCCGAGGCCACCGACGCCGACTTCAAGCTCGTCTTCGCAACCCAGCTGGCCGAGCTCGCGCAGACCGAGGGTGCCACGTCGATCACGTTCATCAAGCGGGTGCGCAACGGCGCCGACTTCGACTACACCTTCGGCTACAAGAAGCTCGTCGACGGTTCCGCGCAGGCGGTGGAGAGCGTGATCAGCATCGAGGCGCCGCCCGACGATGCCGCGGCCATCCAGGCGGCCAGGGACGCGTCCGGACGCCCAGCCTCCTTCGACTTCTCGGTCAGGCGGTCCAAGGATGGACTGGACACAGTCGTCACGGTCACCGCCACACGTACCGAGTGGAAGCTCGTGCACCAGGTGATCAAGGACGGCAGCGGCACCCCGATCCCGCCCCCTCCCGACACCGACGTCTTCTGGTACACGACGGTGACCCCGCCGCCGGCTCCTGCGACGACGCCCTGACCTGCCCGCGCCGGCGGAGCCCCAAGGCCGAACGTCGGTCGCGGGCGGTATGACGGAACCATGGAGATCACGCACCTCAACCCCGCCTCCCTCTTCACGAGCCCCGCGTTCAGCCAGGGCGTCCTCGTGCGGGGCACGCACGACACGCTCTACGTCGGCGGTCAGAACGGCACGGATGCCTCTGGGGCCATCGTCGAAGGCGGCCTCGGCCCGCAGACCGAGCAGGCGCTGAGGAACGTGCTCGCGGTGCTGGCCGAGGCGGGCGCCGACCAGACGAATGTCGTGCGACTCGCCATCTATCTCGCGGCCGGCCAGGACCCGATCGAGGGCTATGCCGCCTCGGCGAAGGTGTGGGGGCGACACGCGACGGCCGTCACGGTGCTCAACGTCGCGAGCCTCGGGCGAGGCGAGGCGCTGGTCGAGATCGAAGCCGTCGCCGTCGTGGGGTGAACTCCGGCGACGCGACATCCGACCTCGGAGCGGAGCGTTCGGCAAGGTCCCGTGCGCGATGGGAATAGTTGATATCGGTCCACTAGTTGACTATGGTTGACCGACATCGATCATTTCTGGAGTCACATGGCCAACCCTTCTCGTGCTCGCGCTTCGACGTCGACGGATGCCGCGTCCGCCGCACTCTCCGACAACGGGATGACCCACAGGGAGGTGCTCACCGCCCTGTCGGGCCTACTGCTCGGCATGTTCGTGTCGATGCTCGCCACGACGGTCGTCGGCACCTCGCTGCCGGTCATCATCTCCGACCTCGGAGGCGACCAGTCGGCGTTCACGTGGGTCATCACGGCGACACTGCTCGCGACCACGGTGTCGACGCCCATCTGGGGCAAGCTCGCCGACCTCTTCAACCGCAAGCTGCTGCTGCAGCTCGCACTCGTGATCTTCGTGGCCGCCTCGGCGATCGCCGGGCTCTCGCAGGACCCCGCAACCCTCATCACGATGCGCGTCTTCCAGGGCATCGGCGCGGGCGGACTCGCGGCCCTCAGCCAGATCGTCATGGCCGACATCATCAGCCCGCGCGAGCGCGGCCGGTACGCGGGGCTGTTCGGCGCGGTCATGGCCGTGGCCACGGTCGGCGGTCCGCTGCTCGGCGGCGTCATCACCGACAGCCTCGGCTGGCGGTGGAACTTCTTCGTCGGCCTCCCCATCGCCGTCGTCGCGATCGTGCTGCTGCAGCGCACGCTGCACCTGCCGAAGCGGCCGAAGCAGAAGGTCTCCATCGACTACCTGGGCATCGTGCTCATCTCGGCTGGGGTCTCGCTCCTGCTGCTCTGGGTGACGTTCGCGGGCAGCGACTTCGAGTGGGTCTCGGTGCCGAGCCTCGCCATGGTCGGCGGCGCGGTGCTGCTCCTCGCGATCGCGATCGTGGTCGAGTTGCGCGTGAAGGAGCCCCTCATCCCACTCGGCCTGTTCCGGAACCGCACGTTCACCCTCGCCGTGATCGCCTCGATCTCCGTCGGGGTCGCCATGTTCGGCACCGCCATCTTCCTCAGCCAGTACATGCAGCTCGCGCGCGGCGCGACACCTACCGAGTCGGGCCTGCTCACGATTCCCATGATGGCGGGCGTGCTCATCGCCTCCGCCGTGATCGGCGCGCTCGTGAGCTGGCGCGGCAGGTGGAAGGGCTTCATGGTCGCGGGCAGCCTGTTCATGATCGCGGGCAGCATCCTGCTGTCGCGACTCGAGTACGACACCGAGTTCTGGTATGTCGGCGTCTCGATGTTCGTGCTCGGCGCGGGCGTCGGCATGCTCATGCAGAACCTCGTGCTCATCGTGCAGAACACGACCGAGGTGAAGCACCTCGGCGTGGCCACCAGCGCGGTGACGTTCTTCCGCAGCCTCGGCGGCACCGTCGGCGTCGCGGTCATGGGCTCGATCCTCGGCACTGTCGTCGCCGAGCACATCACCACGGGCATCGACGCACTCTCGCCCGAGCAGCAGCTTGAGGCCGCCCGGACACTCGGCGACGGCACGATCCCCCAGATCAGCGAGCTGCCCGGGTTCCTCAGGGTGATCGTCGAGTCGGCATACGGCGCCGGCATCGGCAGCGTGTTCCTCGCCGCGGTGCCGCTCGCGATCGTCACGCTCGTCGCGGTGCTCTTCCTCCCCAACGTGAGCCTGGGCACCCAGAACGCGATCCAGCGAGCGCGCAGCGACGAGCGGGCAGATGCCACGAGTGCCACGAGCGCGACCCCGTCCGAGCAGCACGAGGAGCACGTCCGGGAGTTCGAGGACGTTGAGGACGCCGTGATCGACACGGCCGCGGCATCCGTCGCCCTCACCCCCGTCGGCCTCACGCACGACCCCGCCACCGGCGCCCTCGAGACGGAGGGCGAGACGGTGGGCGAGGCATCCGTCACCACCCGCGATCCACGTGCCGATGGACTTTAGGATCACTCCATGACCACCTCCGACACGGCCGCGCCGCGCACGGCCTCCGACGACGACATCGCCTCGGTCGAGGAGCAGCTCCGGCTGCTCTTCGTCCGGGTGCGGGCCGTCTGGAAGGAGGCGGCTGCGGCCGTGCATACCGATCTGCAGCCGGTGGGCTACAAGATCCTGTCGGCGATCGTGCGCCGCGGGCCGATGCACGCCGGGGCCATCGCCGCCGAGCTCGAGATCGACAAGAGCGTCGTGAGCCGCCAGACCCGGCACCTCCAGTCGCTCGGCCTCGCCGTGGGGGTGGCCGACCCGAAGGACGGTCGCGCGCGGATCATCCAACCCACCCCGCAGGCGATCGAGAGCGTCGGCCAGAAGTCCTCGCGCATGCAGCGACAGCTCTACGGGAGCCTTCGCACATGGGCGGCCGACGACGTCGACCAGCTGGCGCGGCTGCTCGGCCGGCTGACGAGCGAGGTCGTGCTCGCCGAGCGGCCCGACCCGCCCGACGCGGCCTCAGCCGACGAGGGCTGAGGGCGGAACGCCGCGTCCCATCTCACGCGCCGCACCCGCTCGGGCGCCGAGAGGATGCCGAAGACACCGTGCCGGCCGAGGAACGGTGCATTCGGCATCCTCTCGTGCTCCCGTCCCGTCGTGCTCCCGTCCCGTCGTGCTCCCGTCCCGCGCTCTCGTGCTCCCGCCTCTCGCGCCGCCCGCGTGGACCCGCGACTCAGACGGGCAGGTCGACCGTGAACTCGGTGCGACCGGGTTCGGTCTCGACGGCGACCGTGCCGCGGTGCGCCTCGACGACGGCACGCACGATGGCGAGTCCGAGACCCGTGCTCCCGGCTCGGCGCGAACGGGAGGCGTCGCCGCGCACGAATCGCTCGAACAGGTCCTCGCCCACGTCGGCGTCGATGCCCGGGCCGTCGTCGGTCACGGTGAGGCGCACGCGATCGCGCGCGGCATCCGTCACCCGCTGCAGGCGAACCACGACCTTCGTGCCCTCGGGCGTGTGCACTCGCGCGTTCGCGAGCAGGTTCCCGAGCACCTGGTGCAACCGCGACGCGTCGCCGATGACGGTCACGGGATCGTCGAGCACCACGACGCGCCAGTCGTGGTCGGGGGCTGCGGCCTGGGCGTCGCCGACCGCATCGACCACCAACTGTCGCAGGTCGACGGACAACGCCGCGAGTTCGCGACCCTCGTCGAGCCGGGCGAGCAGCAGGAGGTCCTCGACGAGCTCGGTCATGCGCACGGATTCGGACTCGATGCGCCCGATCGCATGCACCACGTCGGGCGGGAGCTCGCCGCCGTGCAGGCGCGTGAGCTCGGCATAGCCGCGGATCGACGCGAGCGGTGTGCGCAGCTCGTGCGAAGCGTCCGCCACGAAGCGGCGCACCTTCTGCTCGCTCTGCTCGCGGGCCGAGAGGGCGGATGCCACGTGCCCGAGCATGCGGTTGAACGCCGTGCCCAGTCGTCCCACCTCGGTGCGCTCGTCGTCGACGGGCACGCGCTCGGCGAGCGCGACGTCGCCGCGGTCGAGCGGCAGCTCGGACACGCGCTGGGCCGTCGCCGTGACGTCGGCGAGGGGGCTGAGCG
The DNA here is from genome assembly GCF_014645655.1 of Agromyces bauzanensis. Classification (GTDB taxonomy): domain Bacteria; phylum Actinomycetota; class Actinomycetes; order Actinomycetales; family Microbacteriaceae; genus Agromyces; species Agromyces bauzanensis. Next base: position 51,254 of record NZ_BMMD01000017.1, read on the forward strand.
CCCGCCGCACGACGGCGGAGCCGATCGCGAGCGCGACGGCGAGGCCCGCGAGCGCGACGAGCGCGACCGTCCAGGCCAGCTGCGTCGTCTGCGCGTTCAGGTCGGCCATGGGCAGCGCGAGCACGATGGCGACGCCGTCCCACTCCGGGCGCACGGTGGCGAGCGCACGGTAGTCGCCGAGCTGCGGCACGTCGATCGAGTGCGGCTCGCCGTCGACGGGCACCGCAGCGAGTGACCCCGTGAGCTCACCCGGAAGCGGGAGCACCCGCCCCCGTTCGGTGATGTAGCCCGCGGTCGCCTCGCCCTCGTCGGGCACGAGCGCGGCCAGGGTGCCCGCGGCCTGCCCGGGGACGTTCAGGATCAGCCCGGGCTCGGCGGAGGGGTCACCCGGGAATCCCGGCGGCTGCTCGGAGATGCCGACTTCCGCGCGCGACAACGCCTCGCCCAGGTCGGTATCGAGCCGTGCGACCGAGGCGCCGTGGAAGATCGCCACGGTCGCGATGCCGATGACGGCGCTCACGGCCACGAGCAACGCCGCGACGATGACGAGCAGGCGCCGGCGCAGGGTCATCGGGTGACGCGGGAGCGCGGCATCCGTCACCGCCCCTGCGGCCGGAGCCGTGACGCGTGCCGTCGCCTCCTCGCGCGTCGCTGTGGCGTGGCCGGGGTCGCCCGGCTTCGTCATCCGGCGGCCTTGAGCATGTATCCGGCGCCGCGCACGGTGTGGATCATGGGCTCGCGACCGGCGTCGATCTTCTTGCGCAGGTAGGAGATGTAGAGCTCCACGACCGACTCCCGGCCCCCGAAGTCGTACGACCAGACCCGATCGAGGATCTGCGCCTTCGAGAGCACGCGGCGCGAGTTGCGCATGAGGAAGCGGAGCAGCTCGAACTCGGTGGCCGTGAGCTCGATGGGCGTGCCACCGCGAGCGACCTCGTAGGAGTCCTCGTCGAGCGTGAGGTCGCCGACGGCGAGCACCGGGTCCTTCGCCTGCGCGAGGGTCAGGGTCGAGCGACGGATGAGTCCGCGCAGGCGCGCGACCACCTCTTCGAGGCTGAACGGCTTGGTGACGTAGTCGTCGCCGCCGGCGGTCAGGCCCGCGATGCGGTCGTCGAGGGAGTCCTTCGCGGTGAGGAAGAGCACGGGCGTCTCGGTGCCGTCGGCGCGCAAACGCTGCAAGACCTCGAGCCCGTCGATGTCGGGGAGCATGATGTCGAGCACGATCGCGTCGGGCCGGAACTCGCGCGCGATCTTCACCGCGCTGAACCCGTCGGCGGCGGTGCGCACGTCCCAGCCCTCGTAGCGGAGCGCCATCCGGAGGAGCTCGGTGAGCGAGTGCTCGTCGTCGACGACGAGCACGCGCACCATGGACCCGTCGCCCTTGGTGATCTGCGAGGCACGGTGCTGGGTGGTCGGACTCGTGCTCATGCTCCCAGTATCCGCAGTCCGCTATGCGTTCCCTATGAGTTCCTTGGGCGAATGCCGAGCGATCTGCGTAAGTGAAGTCGCCCGGCGTTCTCCTGGCCGCCAAACCCACCGGCAACCTCGACGACGGGACTCGCGGCGAGATCATGGACCTGCTCGGAGGCCTCCGGCGCGACCACGGCCTCACCATCGGGAACGTGGGCGGGAACAGAAAACTCCCGGCGGGAAACTATGCCCCGTACGCGGCCAGCACGCGCAGCGCGATGAGGGTCACCCACGGGTGCGGCCGGCCGGCACGGACCGGCGGCAGGTGCGTCGCCCCGGGATAGGCGCTGCTCGCCGCCCAGCGCCCGTCGTCGCGCTGACGGCGCCGGAGGATCTCGATCGCGTCGTCCATTCGCGTGTCGTATGCGATGCCGGCATCCCGCAGCGCATCGAGGCCGCGAAGGATGTCGAAGTGCCAGCTCGCTGGATGGTGGAGCCTGGTGAACTCCGGGTGCATCGGTTCGCCGGTGTGCTCGCTGCGGAACAGCCGGTGCCGCAGCAGGAACTCGACGGAGCTTGCGGATGCCGCGGCGAGCTCATCGGCGCGATACCGGAGCCCATGGCGGAGGTACTCGGTGATGCCCTCGATCACGCTCACCGTGGTGTGCACCGACGAGTGCGTGGCGCCCGAGCGGTTCGACCGGCAGTTGAACCCGCCGTCCGCCATGCGCTGCGCGAGGATGAAGTCGACCACGCCCGCGCGGTCGTCGGTGAGGGCCCCGAAGTAGCTCAGGTAGTTCATGGCCATCCCGTTGACGCAGACATCGCTCTGCCCGATGGTGCGACTCGGGTTGAGGCCGCCGTCCCGCCCGCGCTCCTCTGCCAGGATCCTGGCGCCCGTCTCCCGCGGCGCGGGCGTGTCGGGCGGCAGCCCGAGGTTCTTCAGCTCGAGCAGCGTGTAATGGCTCGAGGTCCACTTCGGCTGGTAGAACCCGCGCCCCCAATGGCCGTTCGCGCCGCGCGCGGCGAGCAGCGCCGCGCCGTCGCCCTCCGACGCGATGCGCCGGCGGAGGTCCATATCGTCGTGCCCGAGCAGGTCCCGGTGCGCCTGGTAGCGCACCGCCACGTCGGTGTGCTCGTCGAGAAGCCACTGGATCGCGGCATCCGTCATCTCGGCATCCGTCATCTCGCCTCCCCTGGCGGGTCGTGCCGTCCCCCGGTGATGCGTCCCTGCCGACCATCATGCCTCGTCGCCGCTGAGGCGAACACCTCCGAGACGCCGCGTCGCCCCGTGCGCCGGGGCAGGTGCGCGGTACGCTCTGGGAGTGCCCGATACTCCCTTCGCCCTCTTCGACCTGGAGGGCGCGGCGACCGAGGCGCACCGGCCGCCGACGCCCATCCGGCATCCGCACGAGACGCGGATCGTCGCGGATGCGAGCGACCGCGTCGCGTGGCTGCGGGCCCGCTCCCGTGGGGTGACGGCGACGGATGCCGCGAAGCTGGCGTCCAGGGCATCGGTGCGTGCCGCGGCGTGGGAGAAGCTGCACGGCACGCGCGGATTCGGCGGCAGCCGGTTCACCGACCACGGTCGCACGCGCGAACCCGTGATCGCCGGGTGGGCGAACCGCGAGCATGGCATCACCCCGTCGACGCTCCTGTTCCACGCGGAGGGCGACCGTCGTCACCTCGCCACGCCCGACGGGCTGCGCGTGACGCCGCAGGGCGTGCTCGAGCTGTGCGAGATCAAGACGACGTCGCGGCCGTGGCGGGCCATCCCGCGCACCTACCTCCGCCAGGTCTGGTGGCAGCAGTACGTGCTCGGCGCCGAGCGCACGCTCGTCGTGTGGGAGCACCACGAGGATTTCGTGCCGGTCGGTGCGCAACCGCAGTGCCGGTGGGTCGACCGCGACGACGACCAGATCGCGATCCTCGTGCGACTCGCGAACGAGCTGCTCGCCGCCCTGCGGCCGAACGGCGACCCCGTGCCCGACGCCCGCGCGATCTACCGCCCCGGAGCGCTCGCGTGACGACCGTGCTGCTGCACGGACTCGGCGCCGACCGGCGCCAGCCGCTCGGGTTGTTCGAGTCGATGGTGCAGGAGGTCTCGGGCGCCGACGAGGTCGTCATCGCCCCCGAGGTGCGGGCCCACGGCGGCTTCCTCGCGGTGGGCGAGCCCGCGGACTTCGCGATCGACCGCCTCGCGGCCGAGGTCTGCGAGCAGGTGCCCGCGGCGATGGCCGACGCGCGGCGCGGCGGGCGCGCGGCAGCCGAGCCGGTCACGATCATCGGCATCTCGATGGGCGCGGCGATCGCCCTGCGCATCGCGCTCGCCGGCCTGCTGCCCGTCGCGCGCGCGGTCTTCGTGCGGCCGGCGTTCGACGACCGGTCGCTTCCCGAGCACCTGCGACCGTTCCCCGTGATCGGGCAGATCCTCGCCGACGCGGGGCCCGCCGGCGCCGCGGAGTTCCGGGAGCGGGCGATCTACCAGCGGGTCGCCGCAATGTCACCGGCCGGCGGCCGGGCGCTCCTCGCACAGTTCAAGGCGCCGGATGCCTCCCGCCGGGCCATGCGGCTTGTCGAGGTCCCGCGCAATCGCGCGTTCGATGCCGAGGCCGAGCTCGCAGGACTCGGGGCCCGCGGCATCCGCTCGTTCGTGGTCGGCGCCGTGCGCGACCCCGTGCATCCCGTCGCGGTCGCCGAGCAGTGGGCGGGAGGCCTCCGTATGCCCATGGAACTCGTGCCGGGCCGCGACGACGGTCAGGCCGCACAGGCGGCGGCGCTGCAGGAGCGCGTGGCGCGCTGGCTGAGCCGGGTCTGAGGCAGAGCCCGGGGCAGTCGCTCACACCTTGGCCGCGTCGCCCGCCGCGTCGTGCAGGCCGTGCGAGAGGAGCCGTGCGAGGATCGACTCGGGCGGCACGGCGTCGGTGTCGTACTTGTAGCTCAGCTTCTGGACCATCGCGGCGCCGAGGATCAGTCGCACCAGCTCGGCGTCGTACGGCCGCAGCATCGCCAGCTGCAGCAGGTGGCTCGGGATCGTGCTGAGGCGCGGCATCCGCTTCGCGACGCGACGCGCGTCGTCGTCCTCGGCGACGAGCGCCTCGTGCAGCCGGTGGTAGAGGAAGTAGTCGGGCAGTTCGTCGCGTTCCGTCCACCATGCCGTGAGCGCGGCCCGCTGCAGCGCGATGAGCGGATTGCCCCGGCGTGCGGCGATGAACCAGTTCGAGATCTGCTGCCCGCCCCAGCGCAGGTAGAGCGCGCCCGCGCGGAGCTTCTCGGCCACTGGGTCGGTGACCGGGGCGGGCACGTACGCGGTGGCGTCGACCCAGATGCCGCCGTGGCGTTCGAGGAGCGACACGCGGATGAGGTCGGAACGGTGCGCCGGACGGTCGGCGAGCCTGCCCTCGACGAGGCGCGGCAGCGGCACGAGCTCGCGCGCCGCGGCGGCGTCGAGGATCCGCGCATCGGGATGCACGCGGCGAAGCTGCGCAAGGCACGCGCGCACGAGCGGCGGGGCGTCGCGTTCGGGCCCCTCCCAGTACGTCCAGACGGGGAGGGGCTCGTCGGCGAGACCGGGCGTCGACGGGTCGACGATTCGGCCTGCGGCATCCGCCCGCAGCTCCGCGTGGTGATCGCGAACGAAATCGCCCGCCTCGATCCGGGCGCGAGCGGATGCCGCGGGGTCGATGGTCGGCGCATAGAACTCCTTCGCCCGTCGCGCCTGGCGCATGAGCCGGTCGAGTGGTTCGACGGTCGCACGCTCGCTCATGCACCTCACCCTGCCAGGGTCAGGCCGAGGCGTGCTCGGCGGCCTCGGAGGGCCTCGCTGGTTCCACGGGCTCGTGTGGCCACGGCGTGCGGCTGAGCGCGATGATGCCGGCCCCGACCAGCAGGATGAAGGAGGCGATCGCGATGACGTACACCGCGACGCCGCCGTACCCGGCCTCCTGCGCGGGGTTCAGGAACGGGTACGGGTACCAGCCGGTGACGGCGCCGCGGATCATCGAGTAGGCGACCCAGGCGAGCGGGAAGATCGCGATGGTCCAGATGCGCCGCCACTCCACGTACCGTCGCCCGGGTGCGAGCACCCAGTCGAGCACGAGGTAGAGCGGGGCCCACACGTGCAGGATCTCGTTCGACCACGGCACAGTGGTCGCCTGGTCGAGGGAGATCTCGCGCAGCAGCAGGTTGTAGACGACGAACGTCGTCGCCATGTAGGTCACGACGCACGCACGCACGAGGTTGAACATGACGGTGTCGGCGGGTCTCGTGAACGCGATCCACGCGCCGACGAGCAGCACGATCGACGACACGGCGTTCGACAGGATCGTGAAGAAGCTGAAGAAGTTCACGAGGAAGAACGCCTGGTCGGGCACCATCGACCAGCTCTGCGCGAACTGGCCCGCGACCGCGACGATGATCGCCGCCGCCGCGAGCACCCGCAGCACCCCGAACAGTCGTCTCACCGGAACCCCGTTCCCGTCGCCTCGGCACCCGCCCGCGACGCAGTTGAGTGCAGCATACTGGCGCGGGGCCCACCCGGTGCGGGACGCCCGCGATGGGCGGCCTCGGAGGGCCCTCTCCGGTGAGCGTCGCCCGTCCCGGACGGTCGACGGTCGTCAGCTCGCTCGACGTGCGGGCGACCCGGGACGCGCGGGACGTCGTCACCGCCATGCACGAGCTTGCCGTTCGGGAGGCGATCGACCACTTCACCGCCGCGGTGAGCCGATCCGCCTGTGCGCCGCCGGTGATGTCGAGGGAGCGGCGGCCGTCGCGCACGAGTCCTGGCACCCCCTTCCGGTCTCAGCGAGCTGACGGGGGCCTACCCGGCGCGGGGCTCCCCGGCGCGGGGCTCCCCGGCGCGGGCTCCCCGGCGGGGGGCTACCCGGCGCGAGTCTCCAGCAGCGCGGTGCCGAGCTCGCTTCGCAGGTAGAGCACGCTGCGGCCGTACCGCGTGCTCACGAGGAGCCCCGCGTCGCGCAGCACGCGCAGGTGCTGGTTGACAGCCGAGGCGGTGACCCCGAGCCGCACCCCGAGCTCGGTCGATGACGCCGGGTCGCCGAGGTCGGCGAGCAGGTGCGCCCGCGTCTCGCCGAGCAAGGCGGCCACGGCGGCCGGGTTCGCGATGCGCTCGGCCTCCCACAGCGCGCCCTGACCTCGTGCGGAGTACATGATCATGGGCGGCCCCTCGCCGACGGGAGCGGATGCGCGCCTCGTGAACAGCGTCGGCACGAGCGTGAGCCCGTTGCCGTCGATCGGGTAGGTGCGGTCGCGCGGGTCCGAGAGCTGCACCGACACGACGCCGTGCTCGTACGAGATGCGCGACGAGAGGCCGTTGAGCATGGCGGCCACGCCGGCCTGCGCGATCTGCCGGCCCCGATACACGATGTCCGCCTCGAGGACGGCGCGCATGCGGGGCCAGTACGGCTCGAAGCAGGTCTCCCAGAGCTGCCGGAGGGCGCGCACGATGCGGCGGAGTGCGGGGCTCGTCGCCCCCGCGAACACGTCGGGCACACGGCCGTGCACGGCGATGAGGTCGGCCCGGACCGCCCCGGACGGCGTGGCGAGGAGGGTCGCGAACTCGTCCTCGATGCGCGTCAACGGCGATTCGGGCCGCGGGTTGAGGAAGTCGGGGGTCCACATGCGCTCGTTGATGAGGCCATCGAGGGTCCGCAGGTCGAGTCGCGCCCGGGCCGCCTCCGTCCTGCGAAGCCAGCCGAGCTGCAGCGGGAACCGGGCCGGGTACTGGATGGCGCGCAATGAGAGGGCGAGCTCGCTCAGCGGCGAGATGCCGAACCGCACGGCGCCCACGTCGTCTTCGGTCAACAGGTAGCGCAACATGTAGCACTACGCTACATCGATTTCGTTGCCCCGCCCCGTCTGGGAGAACGGATCCGTGAGCAACAGCCATTCCCCCGTCACCGACACCGGCACCGGCACCCGCCCCGTCATCGAGCCCGAGCTCGACGACGCCGCAGCCGCTGCCGACGAGGCCTCGACCGAAGTGGATGCCCCGCCCGCGCGCACCGGGCTGGTGCGACGGCTCGCGGCATCCGTCGACGACCCCGTGCTGCGCATCCTCGTCGTCTCGACCGCCATCAGCCGCGTCGGCCGCGGCGTCTCCCTCACCGTGACGGTGCTCTACTTCACGCTCATCGTGGGACTCGCCGCGCACGAGGTGGCCATCGTGTTCGCCGCCGCGAGCGCCGCGGGCGTGCTCTCGTCGCTCGCAGGCGGATGGCTCGCCGACCGGATGAGCGCCAGGCGCCTGCTCCTGGTGTTCACGGCGCTCGACGGCATCGGCCTCATCTGCTACGTGTTCGCACAAGATTTCGCCACCGCACTCGTCATCGCCGTGGTCGTCGGCGCGTTCGAGCAGGCGTCGAACTCGACGCGCATGGCGATCATCGCGCGAGCGTTCCACGGCGAGCGCCGCGTGCACGCCCGCGCGGTGCTCCGCACGGTCACGAACGCGGCCATCGCCGTCGGCTCGGGCCTCGGCGCGCTCGCCCTCGTGGCCGGCACGGCCGACGCATACCGCTGGATCATCGCGGGCGCCGGCGTCATGTACCTGCTCGGCCTCACCCTGCTCGTGCGCCTGCCCGCCACCGTCGACGCGCCGAGCGCGCCGCTGAGCGCATCGGTGACGACCATGACGGGGTCGACGGATGTCGCGGCATCCGCTCGCTCGGAACGGCGCGCCCTTCGCGCGCACTCGCCATGGCGCGACCCGCGCTACCTCGCGCTCACCGCCCTCAGCGCGATCTTCGGCATGCAGTTCGGCGTCAGCGAGGTGGGCGTGCCGCTCTGGATCGCGAACGAGACCACGGCGCCCGAGGTGCTCGTCGCGGCCGTGCTCATCCTCAACACCCTCGTCGTGGTGCTGTTCCAAGTGCCGCTCTCGCGCGGCACGCACGACCCGCGCAAGGCGGGTCGCGTCTCCGCGATGGCGGCGTGGCTCATGGCGGCCGCTTGCCTCGTGTACGCGTCGGCCGCCGGCCTCTCGGTCGGGTTCGCGATCGCCGTCATCGTGGTCGCGGCGCTCGCGCACGCATTCGCCGAGGTGCTCTCGCAGGCGGGCGGCTGGGGGCTCAGCTTCGAGCTCGCCGACCCGGTGCGGGCCGGCACCTACCAGGGCGTCTTCTCGATGGGGTACTCGCTCGGCGCGCTCGCCGCGCCCCTCGTGGTGACGTCGACGGCGCTCACGCTCGGGCTCGCGGGCTGGGCGGTGCTCGCCGCGATCTTCCTCGTGTCGGGGCTCGGGACGTGGGCGATCGCGCGAGCGGCGGCGCGAGCGGCTCCGCATGCGGCATCCGCTGGGAGCACGGCACCCGGGGCATCCGGGGTCGCCTGATCCGGGCGACGGACTTCGCACGATCTGCAGGACGATACCGACCCCGGAGTCCTGCCAATCGGCGAATCTCCTGCGAACCGTGAGCGAAGATCGGGCACCCGTGACGCCGTCGGCTCGGGTCGCCGCATGGCCGACGCCCCGACGATCGTGTGGTTCCGCGACGACCTGCGCGTCGCCGACCACCCGGCGCTCGCTGCCGCCACCGATCGCCGCCGTCGTGTGCGTGTACGTGTCTTGCTCGACGAGGTCTCGCCGGGCATCCGTCCGCTCGGCGCGGCCGCGAAGTGGTGGCTGCACGGCGGACTCAGAGACCTGGCGGCGTCGCGAGGCGCTCGGCGCCACGCTGGCGCTGCGTCGGGGACCCGCAGCCCGGGTCATCCGCTCGTTCGTCGAGGAGACCGGCGCCGGTGCGGTGTGCAACCTCTGACCGTCCAGCGTCCAAGCACCCGCCTGTCACCGGCCTGTGCCGGTGTTCATCGAGCACTCGATGCGTGAACGTCTACGCGATGCCGGCCACGAGGAGGCTCGGATGCACGTCGAGCACGCAGACGTCGTCAGTGGTCGCTGGACCCAGGGCGACGCTATCCCGCAAGCCCCGCCCGCAAGAGCGTCGCGGTGAACGTGACCGAAACGCGACAACTCGGGGGTCCTCGAGACCGTCCGCTCCGGGACCCCGACCCTACGCCAGCGGCTTCGCGAACCAGAGGTCGGCGTAGAACTCGTCGTTGAACGGCTCGACTTCGACGTAGCCCGACGCCCGGTACATGGCGATCGCCTGGGTGAGCGTCTCATTCGTCTCGAGCACCGCGGATGCCGCTCCGTGCTCGCGTGCCGCCTGCTCCAGCGCATCGAGGATGCGCCGACCCACGCCCGTGCCGCGCATCGATTCGTCGACCCACATGCGCTTGAGGTACGCGCGCCCGTCCTCCTGGAACAGTACGGCGCCGCAGCCGATCGCGCGGTCGTGCAGTCGGGCGAGCACGAACAGCCCGGTCGGTTCCGTGAACTCGTGGGTGTCGGGGTGCAGGCTCTGACCCGGATCGAAGCCGTCGGGAAAGCGCCGCGCGAGCTCGTCGTAGTAGGCGGCGAGGCACCTGCGAGCGTCGTCGGATGCGGCATCCGCCGACTCGACCTCGACGAGCCCTGCGTCGAGCAGGCGCATGACGGTGTCCATGGCGTCGATGAGTCGGAGGCGTTGCCCGTCGCTGAGCGGGGCGAGCAGCGAGGCCGCGAGCTCGTCGCTGCGCCGGTCGAGCTCCGCTCGCTCGCCGCGGCCCGCGTCGGTCGGGCGCACGCTGCGCACGCGCGGGTCAGCAGGCGATCCCGCGACCGTCACGAGTCCCTCGCGCTCGAGCGAGCGCAGCAGCCGAGAGAGGTAGCCCGAGTCGAGCTCGAGCCGTTCCCGGATGTCGCGCACGTCGACGCCGTCGCCGTCGACCTCCCACAGCACCCGCGATGCGCCGAGCGAGCGGCCGCCGCCAAGGTGGTGATCCCGCAGGGCGCCGATGCGCGTCGTGACCGCGCGATTGAACGCGCGCACGCTCGCGACAGCTTCGGCATCGATCGGTGCACTCATATCGCTGACCTTAGTCAGGGATTCGGGGGGAGGCAACCGTCAGCGGATGAGCGATCCTGAAGGCGGACACGTTCACCCATTCTCGCGGCACGACCAGCCCGAGTGGCAGGATCGTGACCATGGGGGCCGACATCACCGAGATCATCGCACGCTCCGACGACGGGCGCTCCTTCAGCGTCGCGAATGCCTCGGGCTCCCACGTCGTGGCGGGCTCCCTCGTCATCGCGGCCGGCGACGGGGTCAGGCAGCTCGCGCTCGTCGAGGCGCGGTCGGAGAGTGAACCGCCGACCCTGCGCGGACGCCTCCTCGGCGAGCTCGTCGAGGGCCGCCTCGACGCCCGCAGCAGTCTCGCGTTCGAGCGGGCACGCATCGAGCCGGCCGACCTCGACACGCTCGACGTGCTGCATCGCACGACCGGCGCCCTGCTGGAAGTCGGCACGGCACTCACCCAGCCCGGAGGCCCGGCGCGGCTACTCCCCCATCGCTTCAACCGTCACACGTTCTGGTGCGGGCAGAGCGGGTCGGGCAAGACCTACGCCCTCGGCGTCGTGCTCGAGCAGGTCCTCGCGCACACCGCGCTGCCGATCGTGATCTTCGACCCGAACTCCGACTTCGTGCGCCTCGGCGAGCTCAACCCCGACGCGATCGGACCGACCGCCGAGGCACTCGCGCAGCGGGACGTGCGGGTACTGCGCCCGAACGTCGAAGGCGCCGAGCCGCTGCGGGCGCGGTTCATGACCATGCCCATCGCATCGAAGGCGGCCGTGCTGCAGCTCGACCCCGTCGCCGATCGCGACGAGTTCAACTCGCTGATCCACCTGCGCGACCTGCTGAAGTCGACCGAGATCGCTGGAATCACCCCGGCGCTCCACGAGTCGGGCGACCCCGCGCACCACCGGCTGGCACTCCGACTCGAGAACCTCGGCGTCCTGGACTGGGAGGTCTGGGCGGGCGCTCGCACCACGGCCACCGAGGTCATCGACGAGCGGCCGGATGCCACGGTGCTCGACCTCGGCGGATTCTCATCGCCCGAGCAGCACCTCGTCGTCGCGCTCTCGGTGCTGGACGAGCTCTGGGAGCGCCGCGAGGAACGACGCCCAGTGCTCCTCGTGATCGATGAGGCGCACAACCTGGCCTCGCCGACCCTCGACTCGGCGCTCGCCGTGGCGGTGCGCGAGCGCCTCATCCAGATCGCCGCCGAGGGCCGCAAGTTCGGGCTGTGGCTGCTGCTCTCGACCCAGCGACCGTCGAAGGTGCATCCCGGCATCATCAGCCAGTGCGACAACCTCGCGCTCATGAAGATGTCGTCGCCGATCGACCTCGCCGAGCTCGGCACCTACTTCGGCTACGCGCCGGCCGAGCTCATCGCGAGGTCACCGTGGTTCCGGCAGGGCGAGGCCCTGTTCGCCGGCAGCTTCGCGCCCGCGCCCACGCTGGTGAAGATGCAGGCGCGGCTGACCCCCGAGGGCGGCAGCGACGTCGGAGTGCCGCTGCGCTGAACGGGTGGAGCTCGCCGTCGGCTGAGCACGGGCGGATGCCACGGGGCGAGCCCGCGGCATCCGACGCCCGCGGCATCCGACGCACGCGGCACCCGGGACGCAGGCGAATGGGCGCCATCCCGCCCTGAGGGAGGGGATGGCGCCCATTTTCCTGCTCAGGCCGTAGCCGTGTGTCGGCCGCGGCCTAGAGGAACCTGGTGTACGCCGGGATCGTGAGGAACGTCGGGAACTCCGGCTCGAGCGCGACGCTGCGGAACACCGAGATGGCGTCGTCGAAGCGGTCGCCCTCGAAGCGCGGGAGCCCGGCGACGGCCGCGGCCATGAGGCGCACGATCGATGTCTGGTCGATGCGCGTGCCCTCGGCGGTCACGGTGTTGTCGTGCAGCCACTGCCACACCTGCGAACGCGAGATCTCGGCGGTCGCGGCATCCTCCATGAGGTTGTCGATGGCCGCAGCTCCCGTGCCGCGCAGCCACGACTCGATGTAGCGGATCGCGATCGAGATGTTGTCCCGCACGCCGTGCTCCGTGACCTCGCCGCCGGCCGACGGGATGTCGAGCAGGTCGGCCGCGGTCACGTGCACGTCGTCGCGGAGGCGGTCGACCTGGTTCGGCCGGTCACCGAGCACCGCGTCGAACTCCGCACGCGCCGTGGGGATGAGGTCGGGGTGCGCCACCCAGGTGCCGTCGAAGCCGTCGCCCGCCTCGCGGCGCTTGTCGGCGGCGACCGCGGCGAGCGCGCGCTCGGTCACCTCGGGGTCGCGCCGGTTCGGGATGAACGCGCTCATGCCGCCGATGGCGTGCGCACTGCGCTTGTGGCACGTCGCGACGAGCAGCTCGGTGTAGGCGCGCATGAACGGCACCGTCATCGTGATCTGCTTGCGGTCGGGCAGCACCCAGCGGCGGCCGCGCGAGCGGAACGTCTTCACGATCGAGAAGATGTAGTCCCAGCGTCCGGCGTTGAGCCCCGCGCAGTGGTCGCGCAGCTCGTAGAGGATCTCGTCCATCTGGAACGCGGCCTGGATCGTCTCGATGAGCACGGTGGCACGCACGGTGCCCTGCGGGATGCCGAGCGCGTCCTGCGCGAACACGAAGATGTCGTTCCAGAGCTTCGCCTCGCGGTGCGACTCGAGCTTCGGCAGGTAGAAGTACGGCCCGCGGCCGGCCTCGATGAGCGCCTTCGCGTTGTGGAAGAAGTACAGCCCGAAGTCGACGAGCGACCCCGACGCGTGCATCGAGCGCCCGGCCCGGTCGTGGAACTGCAGGTGCTTCTCCACGAGGTGCCAGCCGCGCGGGCGCATCACGATGGTCGGCGTCTCGGCCGCGGTGACGCGATACTCCTTACCCTCGGGGCTCGCGTACTCGAGGTTGCCGCGCACGAAGTCGTACAGCGACAGCTGCCCTTCGATGACGTTCTGCCAGGTGGGGCTGGTCGCGTCCTCCTGGTCGGCGAGCCAGACCTTCGCGCCCGAGTTCAGCGCGTTGATCGCCATCTTGCGGTCGGTCGGGCCGGTGATCTCGACCCGGCGGTCCTCGAGGCCCGGTGCACCCCCGGCGACGCGCCACGACGCGTCCTCCCGGATCCATGCGGTCTCGGGCAGGAACTTCGGGTCACGGCCGTTCGCCGCGTCCACGCGGGTCTGCAGCCGCACGGCGAGCAGCTCATGCCGGGTGTGCGCGAAGCGGTCGTGCAGGTCGGCGAGGAACCGAAGCGCCTCGGGCGTGAGGATCTCGTCGTAGCGCTCGCCGAGCGGCGCGATGACCTCGATGCGGGGCTCGACGGTCTGGAAGCTGCCGGTCGCGGGCTTCGGCTCGCTCACGGCGCGGCCGGTGGATCCGGATGCCGCGGCATCCGTTCGCTCGAGGGTCGAGCCGGTCGTGGGGTTCATGGTCGTGTCTCCTTCGGTATCGCTGGTCGAGTAGCCGAAGCGCGGATCGAGACCTCGAAGGGTCTCGATACGGCGCTGGCGCCTACTCGACCACCGGATTCAGAACTGCTCTTCCTCGGTCGATCCGACGAGTGCGAGGGTGGCGCTGTCAGGGTTCAGCGCGGTGGCGATCCGGTCGAAGTACCCGGTGCCGACCTCGCGCTGGTGGCGCGTGGCGGTGTAGCCGGATGCCTCCGAGGCGAATTCCGCCTCCTGGAGCTCGACGTAGGCGCTCATGTGACGTTCGCTGTAGTCCTTGGCGAGCGTGAACATGGAGTGGTTGAGTGCGTGGAAGCCCGCGAGGGTGATGAACTGGAACGCGTAACCCATCGACGCGAGCTCGCGCTGGAACTTCGCGATCTGGTCGTCGTCGAGGTGGCGCTTCCAATTGAACGACGGCGAGCAGTTGTAGCTCAGGCGCTTGCCGGGGAACTTCGCGTGCACGGCCTCGGCGAACCGGCGGGCGAGGTCGAGGTCGGGCTCTGCCGACTCCACCCACAGCATGTCGGCGTATTCGGCATAGGCCACGCCGCGGGCGATGACCGGCTCGGGGCCGTTCTGCACCTCGTAGAAGCCCTCGGCGGTGCGATCGCCGGTGACGAACGGCTTGTCGCGCTCGTCGTGGTCGCTCGTGAGGAGCGTCGCCGCGAGGGCGTCGGTGCGGGCGATGATGATCGTGGGCACGCCCGCGACATCCGCCGCCAGACGCGCCGCGTTGATGGTGCGGATGTGCTGCGACGTCGGGACGAGCACCTTGCCGCCCATGTGGCCGCACTTCTTCTCGCTCGCGAGCTGGTCCTCCCAGTGCACGCCCGCCGCACCGGCCTCGATCATCTGGCCCATGAGCTCATACGCGTTGAGCGGCCCGCCGAAGCCCGCCTCGGCGTCGGCCACGATCGGTGCCATCCAATCGCGGTCGTCGGTGCCCTGCTCGATCTGGCCGGCCCGCAGCAGCGCGTTGTTGATGCGGCGCACCACGGCAGGAACCGAATTCGCCGGGTACAGGGACTGGTCGGGGTAGGTCTGGCCCGAGAGGTTCGCGTCGGCGGCGACCTGCCAGCCCGAGAGGTAGATGGCCTTGAGGCCCGCGCGCACCTGCTGCACGGCCTGGTTGCCGGTGAGGGCGCCGAGCGCGGCCGACCACTCCGGGTCCTCCATGGGCGCGAACGCGGTGCCGGTGTTCTTCTGGATGTCCTCCCAGAGCTTCTCGGCGCCGCGCTTGGCGAGCGTGCGCTCCTCGCGCACCGGGCCGCGCAGGTCGATGACGTCCTCGGCGGTGTAGTCACGACGGACGCCCTCCCAGCGGGGGTCCGCGTCCCACTCGAACTGCAGCTCGGCAGCGGTCTGGGTCTGGTCTCCGGGGCGGTTCGTGCTCATCGTGGTGCTCCTTCGGTGCAGCGGTGCGGATGTCTCGGTGTGCCCGCTCGGCGTCTGATTCGGCGTCTCCCGGGTCCCGTGTCATCCATGCTGCGGGCTGCGCGGCATGCCCGAGCGCCGATCCGATGGTGAACTTTCGCGGTATTTCTGCGACACAGAACAACTGGACGCTCAAGCGAAGCGTTGGTCGGGCGAGGCACTGCCGGGACGACGCGCTCGAGGTCGGCGACGGCTCGGCCGCCGATCGCTGCGGAACTGGGCCGCGGCCGGACGCGCCGTCTGCACCTCCTCCAGCACGCTCGTGTGCTGGGGCACCCAGCCGAGCGAGCGGGCCTTCGCCCCGCGCTCGCTTGTCGAGGAGGTGGGCGTCGGCGAACGCGGCCCGGAGCGGGCCCGCGCAGCGTCGACGGACTCGGCGGGTCCCGCGACGGACTCGGCAGGTCTCGCGACGGACTCGGCGATCGCGCGCACGCTCGTCGGGTTGCCGTCGGAGCCGATCAGGCGACCGAGCGACTCGGGATGCCCGACCGCGGGCAGGTACAGCCGGGCGAGGTCGTCGACGTGCACCCAGGTCCAGTGCTGCGCGCCGTCGCCGATGAGCGTGAGCGCGCCGTTCGCCGCGCTCGGGCCGTCGGTGACGAGGCTCACTACGCCCCTGCCGTGCCCGTGGAGGATGCACGGCACCAGCACGGTGGCGACGACGACGGATGCGAGCAGGCGGTCCTCCTGCGCCACCCGCCAGGCGACGAGCCCGGCGGGTCGGGCGCGTCGTCGTCGCGGATGTCGGTGCCCGCCCCGTGGATCCAGGCGCCGCTCGTGAGCACGAACTGCTTGCCGGTTCCGGCGAACGAGCCGATCACGGTGTCGATGACGGACGCGTTGAACTCTGGGGCCCCGTCGGCCGGAGCGGCCGTGTGGATGGCGGTGGCGGCGCAGCGCATGGCGGCGACGACGTGATGTCCGGCCTCGACGAGCCCGGAGTAGGGACTTGCGAGTGCGCGAACCGAGGCGTATGACCGCGGGCGCTGGAAGACGACCGGCTCGCGGAACTTCTCGGTCTCTTCGCGGACGACTTCGCGCGATCGTGCCAGAATTCCGGTGCGGGCGCCGAATCATGCGGAATTTCACGACTTCTTCGGTTTGCGGTATCCGCTCGGCCGTGTGACCATCGAAACATGGTCATCGCAGATCCCATCGCTCGCACGGCCCTTGCGGCGGTGACCGTCGAGCCTTCGGACGAAGGCGATGGGGTCGACGCGCTGACACTCGGCCGTCGCATCCGCGAGCGCCGCACCGCCATTGGGATGACCCTCGGCGAACTCGCCGCCGCCATCGACCGCGCCCCGTCGCAGGTCTCGGCGATCGAGAACGGCAAGCGCGAACCGCGGCTCTCGATGCTGCGCACGATCGCGCTCACCCTCGGCACCACGGTCGACGACCTGCTGCGCGCGGATGCCCCGTCGGAGCGCGCCGCACTCGAGATCGCCGTCGAGCGCGCCCAACGCGGGCCGGTGTTCGCCGCGCTCGGGTTGCCCCCGTTCCGCGTCGCGAAGGGCATGAGCGACCAGACGCTGCAGACGATCCTCGCCCTGCACCACGAGATCGACCGCCTGCATCGCGAGCGCGCGGCGACGCCCGAGGAAGCTCGCCGCGCCAACGTCGAGCTCCGCGCCGAGATGCGCGCACGCGACAACTTCTACCCCGAGCTCGAGGCGAAGGCCGCCGAGCTGCTCGGGGCCGTGGGCCACACGGGCGGTCCGGTGTCGCACCAGCTCGTCGCCGACATCGCGTCGCACCTGGGCTTCTCGCTGCACTACGTCGGCGACCTGCCGCACTCGACGCGCACCGTGACCGACAAGCTGAACGGACGCATCTACCTGCCGACGCAGAACATGACGTCGCACGACTCGCGCTCGCCCATCCTCCAGGCGCTCTCATCGCACGTGCTCGGGCACGAGGAGCCGCGCAACTACGGCGACTTCCTGCGTCAACGCGTCGAGACGAACTACCTGACCGCCGCAATCCTCCTGCCCGAGCAGGCGGCGGTGCGCTACCTCACCGAGGCGAAGAACCTGCGCCGGATCTCCATGGAGGAGCTCCGCGACCACTTCGCGGTCTCGTACGAGACGGCGGCGCACCGCTTCACGAACCTCGCAACCGCGCGGCTCGACATCCCGGTGCACTTCATGAAGGTGCACGAGTCGGGCACCATCATCAAGGCGTACGAGAACGACAAGGTGCTGTTCCCGAGCGACGCGCTCGGCGCCGTCGAGGGCACGACGGTGTGCCGCAACTGGACGGCGCGCACGGTGTTCGACATCGACGACCGCTTCAACCCCTATTACCAGTACACCGACACCCCCACCGGCACCTTCTGGTGCACCTCGCGCATCGAGAAGGCGAAGGAGGGCGAGTACTCCGTGTCGGTCGGCGTGCCGTTCGAGCACGTGAAGTGGTTCCGCGGGCGTGAGACGCCCCACCGCACGGTCTCGCGCTGCCCCGACGAGTCGTGCTGCCGTCGCGCACCCGACGAGCTGTCGGAGAAGTGGGCGGATGCCTCGTGGCCGGCCGCGCGCACGCCGACCTCGCTGCTCGCCGCGCTGCCGACGGGCACGTTCCCCGGCGTCGACCAGACCGAGGTGTACCAGTTCCTCGAGGCGCACGCGCCGCGCTGACGCGCGGCCGCCCGCACTGCGCGCCGCCCGCCCGGCGCTGCGCCACTTGCGCACCCCGCGCGCCACTCGAACTGGCGCGCTCCGCACCCAACTGGCGCACCCCGCACGGCTGGCGGCGACCGCACCTCACGCGGGAGGATGGGAGGACACGTCCGCGTCAGGGGAACAACACTGTGGAAACGACCGTCTTCGAACGGTGCCGGCCACCGGCATCCGTCATCGAGCACTCGCTCGCCGGCACCCAGCAGCGCGTCTTCTGGCTCGACGACCTCGCCGCCGAGGCGAAGCAGGCGCGCCCGAAGCTCACCGGCGACCGCGTCGCCCAGCTCGTGATCGTGGGCGGCGGCTACACGGGCCTGTGGACGGCCGTGCTCGCCAAGCGCCGCAATCCCGACACGCACGTCGTGCTCGTCGAGGCGAAGACCGTCGGCTGGGCGGCTTCCGGGCGCAACGGCGGCTTCTGCGAGGCGAGCCTCACCCACGGCCGCGAGAACGGCCTCGCCCGCTGGCCCGAGGAGCTGGAAACCCTCGACCGCCTCGGGCTCGAGAACCTCGACGCGATCGAGGCATCCGAGTCCGAATACGGCATGGACGTCGAGTTCGAGCGAAACGGGTCACTGAGCCTCGCGGTCGAGCCGCACCAGGTGGAGTGGCTGCACGAGCAGGTGGCGGATGCCGCAGCGCGGGGCGACGACTCGGTACGGTTCCTCGACCAGGCCGGCGTGCGTGCCGAGGTCGACTCGCCCACGTACCTCGCCGCCGTGTGGGAGACGCGCACGAGCGCGCTCCTGCATCCGGCGAAGCTCGCCGTCGAGCTCGCGCGCGTCGCGGAGGAGCTCGGCGTGGAGATCTACGAGGGGTCCCCCGTGCGGCGCATCGACACGCCGGGCTCGACGGGCGCGGTCACGATCGTCACGGAGCACGGCCGGGTGGTCGCGCAGCGAGCCGTGCTCGCCACGAACGTGTTCCCGACACTCCTGAAGCGCAATCTCCTCATGACCGTGCCGGTGTACGACTACGCGCTGATGACCGAGCCCCTCACGGACGAGCAGCTCCAGGCGATCGGCTGGTCGCATCGGCAGGGCCTCGGCGATCTCGCGAACCAGTTCCACTACTACCGGCTCTCGCGCGACAATCGCATCCTCTTCGGCGGCTACGACGCCGTGTACCACTACGGCCGACGCATTCGCGCGGCGTACGAGCGCCGACCCGAGTCGTTCGAGCGGCTCGCGAGCCACTTCTTCACGACCTTCCCGCAGCTCGAGGGCCTGCGCTTCACGCACCAGTGGGCTGGCGCCATCGACACGAGCACGCGGTTCTGCGCGTTCTTCGGCACGGCCCGCGACGGCCGCGTCGCGTACGCGGCGGGCTTCACGGGTCTCGGCGTCGCCGCGGCCCGGTTCGCCGCCGAGGTCATGCTCGACCGGCTCGAGCAGCGCGACAACGAGCGCACCCGCCTGCGCATGGTGCGCGAGCGACCGCTGCCGTTCCCGCCCGAGCCGGCCGCCGCCCTCGGCATCAACGCCACCCGCTGGTCGCTCGACCGCGCCGATCACGAGAGGGGGAGGCGCAACATGCTCCTGAAGACCCTCGACGCGCTCGGACTGGGATTCGACTCGTGACCGATGCGCCCCGCCTGCATCCGGGCGTGATCGCGGATGCCGCGTCCATCGCCCTCGAGCACGTTCGCGTCGACCCCGAGCAGGTCGTCGACGGCTTCCCCACCACCGGCCATCTCGTGCTCGACGAGTCCGACGGTCGCACCGTGGCGGTCTGGGAGATGACACCCGGCGCGATGCACGACGTCGAGGCCGACGAGGTGTTCGTCGTACTCGCGGGCGCCGCGACCGTGGAGTTCGAGCATCCGGTCGCCGACCCGATCATTCTCACCCCGGGCTCGGTCGTTCGACTCGAGTCGGGCATGCGCACCGTGTGGACCGTGCGCCGGACGCTCCGCAAGGTGTACGTCACGCCCTGACGGCCGGCCCGTGTGCGTCAGGCGGCGGATGCCGCGTCGCCCACCTCGCTCGCCGCGCCGGTCGGCGGTGCGACGGGGGCGATGCGGAACGTCAGCCGGAAGCGCTCGAGCAGGGCGCTCCCTCCGTCGAGGATGGTGACGCCCACTGGCGGTCCCTTCGAGGCGACGGCCCCGCGCGCCCGAGACGAGGTCGCGGAAGCCCGCCGGCTCGACGGCGAGCTCGAGCACGGCCTCGGGCACGACGTCGGGCACCGCGCGGCGCGGCTGCGGGAGCGCCCGCGGCCCGACGAGCAGGTCGCGAACGATGAGCAGCGCCCATCGATCCCCGACCCGCTCGAGGGCCCGAGCGAGCCGCTGTACTGGCCGAAGCCTCGAGCGGCGCGCGTGGCCATGGATCGTGCCCGGTCAGGCCGACAGTGAGCGCCGCGTAGACGTCCTTCGCCTGCTCGGCGGCGGGCATGTTCCGGAGAGCGCCCGCGCCCACCCGCGCGGCGAAGCCGCACAAAAGCTAGCCTGAGTCCCATGGACTCTCGGGCGGCGTCCGGCGGCATGGCCCGGCGAACCTTCCTCACTGCGTCGCTGTCGGGGATCGCCGCCGTCGCCCTGTCGAGTTGCACGTGGCCGCCGCCGGAACCCACGCCGACGCGCGCGGCCACCCCGTCGCCGATCCCCGGCGTGCCCAAACCCACGGCGATGGAGCGCTCGAGGTGGGCCGACGACCCGTTCGCACGCGGGGCCTTCAGCTTCGACGCCGTGGGCTCCACCCCCGAGCTTCGCGAGGCGCTCGGCGAGCCGGTGAGCGATCGGCTGGTCTTCGCCGGAGAGGCCTGCTCGACGGATGCCCCGGGCACGCTGCAGGGGGCACGCGACTCCGGCCTGCGCGCGGCCGCCCACGTCATGCGCCCGGGCAGCCCGGGCGAGCGCGTCGCCGTCATCGGCGCGGGCGTCGCCGGGCTCACGGCCGCCCGAGAGCTCCTGGACGCCGGCTACGAGGTCATCGTGCTGGAGGCGCGCGACCGCATCGGCGGCCGGGTCGACACGGTCGAAGACCCTTCCGGCGACGGCACCGCCGAGTTCGGCGCGATGTTCATCGGGGATGACGCCGGTCTCGAGCTGGCGCTCACCGCGGCCGGCGTCGACGTGCGTCCGACGCCGGACAGCACGCTGGTGCGCACGCTCGACGGCACGGCCGTGGAGCCGTCGGATGCCGGGTGGCAGGCGATCGCGGCGGCCCAAGCCTGGGCGCAGGGCAGTTCCGAGGACGTCTCGCTCGCCACGGCGCTCGCGACGTCGGGAGTGCTGCCCCTGCCCGACGAGCCCGCCGCCGACGGCACAACGCCCGCGGACTGGCTCCGCCACTCGCTCGCGAGCGGTGTCGAGCCCGCCACGGGCGCGCTGCCGACCACCGTCTCGGCGCAGCGGTTCGACGCGGCGCGCGCCGAGGCATCCGTGGCCTTCGTCACGGGCGCGCTCTCGGACTGGCTGACCTCGCTCGCCGAGCCGCTCGAGGTGGTGCTGTCGAGCGCGGTCGTGCGCATCGCCTACGACGACGAGCGCGTGGGCCTGCGATTCGACTCGGGCGAGTCGCTCAGCGCCGACCGGGCGGTCGTCACGGTGCCGCTCGGCGTGCTGCAGACCGACACGATCGCGTTCGAGCCCGCCTTGCCGCTCCTGCACCAGCGCGCTGTCGCGACCCTCGGCATGGGAGTCGTCGACACCGTGCGGATGCGGTTCGACGAGGCGTTCTGGCGGTCGCCCGCGCCTGCCACGGCGCGGCCCGGCGACGAGCCGGCCGAGCCCCCGGTCTTCCTCAGCACCGTGGGCGGGGTTCCGGCGGTGGGCCTGTGGATCGACGTCGGCGTCGCGTCGGGCACCGGCGAGCCCGTGCTGGTCGGCCTCATCGCGGCCGAGCAGGCTCGGCGACTGGAGCAGGTGAGCGATCGGGAGTTCCGGGAGGCGGTTCTGCCCGGGCTCGCGCCCTTCGCCACAGCCGCCGGTTGATCGCGACGAGCGCCGCGGTGAGCATGACGAAGATCACGAGCACCAGCGCGCAGTACAGTGCGACGCCGACGGGTCCGTCGACCTGAGCGACGTCGAGGAAGAAGTACGGGTACCACCCGACGTCGGCGCCACGCACGAGCGTGTACGCCAGCCAGATCGACGGGTAGACGAGCACCCAGCCCACGGTCGACCACGGCACCCGCGGGTTCAGGCCAATGACGCTGTCGCTGGTCCACGCGAGCACCGCGAGCCCGGGCACCACGAAGTGCAGGAGGGTGTCCGACCACGGCACGTCGACGCGGTAGTCGCGCGTCGACGCCTGCGAGACGATGAGCCCGAACACGATGCCCGACGCGAGAACGTAGACCGTCACGATCGTGCGCAGGATGCCGAGCCACGGCGGATCGCTCGGCGCCAGGAGCGCGAACGCGCCGGCGATCAGGAGGGTCGCGACGGCCGCGAACGCCGATTGCACGGTGAAGTAGCTGAAGAAGTTCGCGGTCGCGAACGACCGGAAGCCGAGCACGTACTGGTAGTTGCCGACGATCGCCACGATCTCGACCACCGCGACCGCCACGCGGAAGACGCCGAGCGCGCGTCTGGCCTGCCAGCCCCAGGGCACGTCTCCCGGGCTGCGAGCAGGCATGCCTCAACGCTACGCCCTGCCCCATGCGGAGCCCCGTGGCGACCTTCGGGGCGGCGGCGCGGGCCGGCGGCACCCGCCGAGTCCTGCCCTCAGTCGAGCGGACGCAGGATGCGGTCGAGGAAGCGGCGGGTGCACTCCTCGGCCGGCTTGGTGAAGATGTCGCCGGTGGCCCCACGCTCGACCACGACGCCGCCGTCGAGGAACAGCACCTCGTCGGCCGCCTGCCGGGCGAACTGCGGCTCGTGCGTCACGACGACCATGGTCCAGCCCTCGTCGGCGAGTTCCCTGATGTCCTGCAGCACCTCTCCGACGAGCTCGGGATCGAGCGCGCTCGTCGGCTCATCGAACAGCAGCAGGTCGGGCCTCAGCGCCAGCGCTCGCACGATGCCGACGCGCTGCTGCTGCCCGACCGAGAGCTGGAACGGGTACGCGTCGCGCTTCTCGGCGAGCCCGACGCGGTCGAGCAGGGCGGATTCCTCGGCGGTCGCCCGCGCCTTCGGCACGCGCTGCACACGCACGGGCCCCTCGCTGACGTTCTCGATCACGGTCATGCGCGGGAACAGGTCGTGCCGCTGGAACACCATGGCCGACCGGTCGCGCATCGCGAATCGTGCGGACTTCGCGATCGGCTTCGAGAAGTCGATCTCCGGTCCGCCTGCGAACGACAGGATGCCGCAGTCGGGGGTCTCGAGGCCGAGCTTCTCGGCGACCGCCTGGGCCACCTCGACGTCGTACCCGACCAGGTCGCCCGAGCCGTCCTCGTGGTAGCAGAACGGGCGGCGAGGCCGAGGACGGTGCGGACGCGTGACATGGGTGGGGTGCTCCGTTCGTGACGTAGACAGGGTGCCGGTGCTTCGTCCGGTCGCTCCAGCGCGACGAGTTCATCACGAGGGCGACCCGCGAGTGACCGCGCGACTCCACGTTGCATCTCACTGGCGTGACATTCGTCCGATTTCCCCTGCAGTTGACGGGATATCGCCGACCGGTCGGCGGTTGGCGGCTCCGACGGGCACATTCCAACCGCGGCATACCGGCTCAGCCCGCGGCGTGCAACCCCTCGCGCCCGGCCTCGAAACGCCACTAGTCTGGCGGCGTCGCGGGAGTCCTCTCCCGCGTCGCGGTGCTCGCCCCACCAACCCGAAGGAACCCCAATGATCACGTTCACCCTGCTCGTCCTCATCGGCGTCATCGGCGGCGCACTCGCGCTCGTCGGCGGAATCTGGCGTCTCCGCGCGCGCGGCGGCAACACGATCGTCGGCGTCATCGAGATCATCGTCGCGGCGCTGTTCATCCTGTCGTTCTTCGTGCCCGTCCCGTGGGGGTCGGTCGTGCTCGGCGTCGCGACACTGATCGCGCTCGTCGTCGCCCTCTTCGCGGGCGGCCGCACCGGCCGCGGAGTGACGATCGCGGCGATCGTGGTGATCGCCATCTGGTTCGTTCTCGTGAACCACTGGATCGTGATCCCCGGCATCAACTGATCGAGGACAGTACGAGGGCCGACCGTCCAGCAGGACAGTCGGCCCTCGTCAACCCCCGGGGTCAGCGGCCGTACGCGGAGCTCCAGGCGAGCGCGTCGACCGCGTCGCCCCCGATCTCGGGATGCTTCGCCCGGAACTGCGCCGAGTCGGCGCTGAAGTCCGCTTCGAGTCGGCGAGCGGCCTTTGCGAGCGCGGGTCCGGCTTCGCCGCCGAATCGCGCGATGACGCGCGCGTCGTCTCGTGCCGGGCGGGGCGTCGTGCCCCATCCGGTCCACTCGACCACGGCGCGGGTGAGACGAGGCTCCATTGCCTTCATCGTTTCTCCTTCGTTGGGAACGCACGCCCACCATAACTCCGCGAGCGTGCTGGTGGAACTCCGCGATCGCGGAATTCACGATCGGGTCAGGACGTGTTCAGTCCGGTGAGCGCCCGACCGAGTACGAGCTGGTGGATCTCATCGGTGCCCTCGTAGGTGCGCACCGACTCGAGGTTGGCGGCGTGCCGCATGACGGGGAACGCGTTCGTGATGCCGTCGCCCGCGAGGATCGCGCGCGCCTGATGCGCGATGTCGAGCGCCTCGCGCACGCTGTTGAGCTTGCCGACCGAGATCTGAGCGGGCGTGGGCGCGCCGCGCTCCTTCAGCCGCCCGAGGTGGAGCGCGAGCAGGATGCCCTTCTCCACCTCGACGAACATGTCGGCGAGCTTGGCCTGAATGAGCTGAGGCACGAACGGGCCGTGCCCATGGCGCCCCAGACGATGCCGTAGCGCGCCTCATTGAGGCATCCGAACGGACCCGGGAGGCCGGATGCCTCGGGCAGCATCGCGTCGGCGGGCACGCGCACCCCGTCGAGGTCGACGTCGCACTGCACCGAAGCGCGCATCGAGAGCTTGCCGTCGATGGGCGTCGCCGTGAACCCGGGCGTAGGCGTCGGCACGAGGAACCCGCGCACGGCGTGCCCGCCCTCACCGTATGCGCCCGACGGGTCCTCGACCCGTGCCCACACGACGGCCACGTCGGCGAGCGAGGCGAGCCCGATCCAGCGCTTGGCGCCGTCGAGCACCCACTCGTCGCCGTCGCGGCGCGCGATCGTCGACATCGCGGCGGGGTCGCTGCCACCCTGCGGCTCGGTGAGCGCGAAGCATCCGATCAGTTCGCCCTTCGCCATGCCCAGGAGCCACCGCTGCTTCTGCTCCTCGGAGCCGTACCTGTGGATCGCGCTCATCGCGAGCGAGCCCTGCACCGAGACGAACGTGCGCCAGCCGCTGTCGGCGGCCTCGAGCTCGAGGCACACGAGCCCGTACGAGACGGCGCCGGCCCCGGCGCATCCGTAGCCCGTGAGGGGTATGCCGAGGAACCCCAGCGCGCCGGGCTCGCGCACGAGCTCGCGGCGGAAGTGCTTCCGCTCGAAGTGGTCCTCGATCACGGGCAGGATGCGCTCCTGGGCGAAGCGCCGGGCACGCTGCTGCCACTCGCGCTCCTCGTCGGTGAGCTGCGCGTCGAGGTCGAACACCGCGTCGATGCGGGGGGTGACGGTTCCGTCGGTCATCGGGGCCCTTTCGGTGATGAGTCCTGGGGCCGGGCGAGCGGCCGAGCGCGCGGGAGCCAGTCGGCGCCACCGTGCTCGCCGAGCGCGGGCGGCGCGGTGCGGTAATCGGCCGGGGATGCGGAGAGCCCGATGGGGTTGGCGATCGAGCGGTGCGCCTGCGCAGGTCGAGGGGCGAGCGCAGCGAGCGTCCCGAGACCCGGCCGAGCCGGGGCATCCGCCTCCTCGATCTCGGCGACCGGCTCGAGGCCGAGCGACTCGGCGAACGCGATGGCCTCGGCGACGTCGTTCACGATCCCGGCGGGCACGCCCGCGCGCGTGAGCGCGTCGACCCAGTGCGCTTCGGATGCCGCGGCGAGCGCCTGCTCGATGGCCGCGCGCAGCTCGTCGCGATGCGCGACGCGGGCGGCGTTCCCCCGGAACCGCGCGTCGTCGGCGAGCTCGGGCGCGCCGAGCACCTCGGCCAGGGCTCGGAACTGCTTGTCGTTGCCCACCGCGATGACGAGGTCGCGGTCGGCGGCACGGAACACGGCGTAGGGCGCGATGCTCGGGTGCTGGTTGCCCATGCGACGGGGCGGCGTTCCCGTGGCGAGCGTCGAGGAGGCCTGGTTCGTGAGCGCCGAGAGCAGGCTCTGCAGGAGGCTCACCTCCACCAGCTGGCCCTCACCGGTGCGGTCGCGCTCCCGCAGCGCGAGCAGGATGCCGGCGACGGCGTTCTGGCCGGCGAGCACGTCGACGAGCGCGACCCCCACCTTCGACGCCTCGCCGTCGCGTGGGCCCGTGATGCTCATGAGCCCGCCGACGGCCTGCACGAGCAGGTCGTACCCGGGGAGCGCGGTGCCCTCGCCCGTGCCGAACCCGGTGATCGAGCAGTACACCACCCCAGGGTTCACGGCGCGGACGGCCTCGTGGTCGAGTCCGAACCGTGCCATCACGCCCGGGCGGAAATTCTCGATGACCACGTCGGCGGATGTCGCGAGCCGGCGCGCCTCGGCAAGCCCCGCGGCATCCGCGAGGTCGAGCACGACCGACCGCTTGTTGCGGTTCACGCCACCGAAGTACGTGGCGCGACCGGTGGCGTCGACGGGCGGCGCCCAGTGCCGGGTGTCGTCGCCCGCCGGCGCCTCGATCTTGATGACGTCGGCGCCGAAGTCGGCGAGCAGCATCGTCGCGTAGGGGCCGGCGAGCACCCGGGAGAAGTCGGCGACGCGGATGTCGCCCAGCACGCCGTGACCCACTTCGTCCTCCTCGGCTCGACCACTCGCCACCATACCGAGCGGGTCTCGCGCCGCGGTTGTACACCCCGTCGAAGCCACGCCGGGAATCCGCCACCGCGTCGGTTCCGGAACATCCGGTCGCCGCTTAGGCTGGTGACAGGTGTGCACCGTCGTCGCCGACCGGTCGGCGGGTTCGAGGTGCACTCAGCCCCAGAGGAGCCCCATGAGCTATGCCGTGACCAATCCTGCGACGGGTGAGGTCCTCACGACGTACCCCACGATCACCGACTCGGAGCTCGAGTCGGCCATCGCCTCGGCCGACGAAGCGCACCGCACCTGGTCGAAGTCCACGACCGTCGAGGAGCGCGCCGCGCTCATCCGTCGCGTGGGCGAACTGCACGTCGAGCGCCGCCAGGAACTCGCCGAGATCATCGTGCGCGAGATGGGCAAGCCCATCGAGCAGGCCCTCGGCGAGGCCGACTTCGCCGGCGACATCTATACGTACTACGCCGACCACGCGGCCGAGTTCCTGGAGGACGAGCCCGTGCGGCTGCTCGCCGGCGAGGGCTCCGCGGTCATCCGCCGCAACTCGCTCGGCGTGCTGCTCGGCGTGATGCCGTGGAACTTCCCGTACTACCAGGTCGCCCGGTTCGCAGGTCCCAACCTCATCATCGGCAACACGATCCTGCTCAAGCACGCCGAGCAGTGCCCCGAGTCGGCCGAGGCGATCCAGCGGATCTTCCTCGACGCGGGCTTCCCCGAGGGCGCGTACGTGAGCATCTATGCAACGCACGACCAGATCGCGACCGTCATCGCCGACCCGCGCGTGCAGGGCGTCTCGCTCACCGGCTCGGAGCGCGCCGGAGCGGCCGTCGCCGAGATCGCCGGACGACACCTCAAGAAGGTCGTGCTCGAGCTCGGCGGATCCGACCCGTTCATCCTGCTCTCCACCGACGACCTCGACGCGGCCGTGCAGAACGCCGTCGATGCGCGCCTCGACAACAGCGGCCAGTCGTGCAACGCGGCGAAGCGCTTCATCGTGGTCGACGAGCTCTACGAGCCGTTCCTCGAGAAGTTCACTGCGAAGATCGCCGAGGTCGAGGCGACCGACCCGACTTCGAGCGACTCGGCGCTCGGGCCGTTGTCGTCGCTGAAGGCCGCCGAGGGCCTCGACCAGCAGGTGAAGCGCGCGGTCGAGCACGGCGCGAAGCTCGTGCATGGCGGCACCCGCGACGGCGCGTTCTTCCAGACGACGGTGCTGACGGATGTCTCGAGCGACAACCCCGCGTCGAAGGAGGAGTTCTTCGGCCCCGTCGCACAGGTGTACCGCGCCGCCGACGAGTCCGACGCGGTGCGCATCGCCAACGACATCCCGTTCGGTCTCGGCTCCTACGTCTACACGACCGACCCCGAGCAGGCCGACCGCGTCGCGAACGCGATCGAGGCCGGCATGGTCTTCGTGAACCTCGTGCTCGCCGACGGCGCCGAGCTGCCGTTCGGCGGCGTCAAGCGGTCGGGAACCGGCCGCGAGATGGGTCGCCTCGGCGCCGACGAGTTCGTGAACAAGAAGATGATCCGCATCGGCTGACGCCCGCGCCACCCGCGCTGTGCGACGACAGGAGCGGGCGACCGGAACAGGTCGCCCGCCCCTGTTTTCGCGTTCGCGCCGCATCCGGCTCCTGTTCCGGACGCGGAGCGTTCACGCTCAGGAGCCGGTGTAGGGCACGCGCTCCCAGGAGAGCACGCCTTCGCCGGGGCCGGAGTTGGGCTGCACGGAGACCCGCAGCCATTCGTTCGATGTCGCCGCGCCTTCCACGGTCACCCGGCGAAGAGAGTCGACGTCGTCCTGCCCGTAGATCTCCAGCCAGGGCGAGCCGGCCGCCAGCGGCGAGTCGTCGGTGTAGACGTGGCTGTCACCGTTGAACAGGTAGACCTCGCCGCCGAAGCCTCGAGCACCCTCGGCGAGCGCGTCGACGATGGGGAGGAACCCGCTCACCAACTCGGGGTGCTCGGCGGCCCCGAGCTGCAGCAGGAACGGGTCGAACATGTCGGCCTGGGTCATGATGACGACTGCCCGCGCATTGGTGCGCTTCGCGTCGGCGAAGGTACGCTCGAGCTGCTCGACGTCCGCCGCGGTCCGGGAGGCGACCTCCTGCAGCTGGGCGGCTGTGGGTACGGACAGGCCGAGACCCGTCCAGGGCATCAGCGAGTTGTTGGATCCCTGCACGTTCAGCACGGAGAAGGCCACGCGCTGCACGCCGAACCTGACGTTCTCGGGCAGGGCCGAATCGGGCACGTCGACCGGCATGTTCGCCCCGAGGGTCTTCCCTGGGTCCGAGAAGAACACCGAACGCAACGCCTCGAGGCGTTCCAGCGGGTCGAAGGAGCCGTTGTTGGTCCGGTGGCAGTCCACCCACTCGTTGTCGCCGGGGGTGTAGACCAGCGGTGCCTCGAAGCGATCGAACTGGGCCTTGATCGCGGCGAAGTACTCATCGGTGCACAGTGCCGAGCCCGCCTTGATGTCGCCGACGTGCGAGACGAAGCGCAGGTCCTCCTGCTCGTTCAGCTCCGACACCATGGCGGGGAACCGGGCGATCTGGGCGGAGCCGTAGGGCACGTCGCCGATCACGGCGAAGCTGAACGACTCGTCCTGCGGGGCATGCGACGATCCGGGAGCGGCCTGAGCCGGGGCGGCAGCCGACGCGAAGAGGGCCAACGCGACCGCGGCGACCCCCACGAATTCCTGGGTTCTGGACAACGACATGACGGGCTCCAATGCTGGGTCGGGGTGAATACGTCAGGGCGAGCGTCACAGTAGGCACGGCAGGCGACGGCGCCGCGAAGCGCGGGTGGCGCCGCGGTGAACAACCGACCTCTGCACTCGCGTCCATCCCGTCGCCCGCTGATGTCCGGGGCGAGGTGCCGTCGGACTACCGTTGCGACAGGGCGAAGGGACCTGGGCTTCGGCTCCGACGCTCGGCGGCTCGCCCCCATCTGTCGCGCGAGGAAGGCCGCATCGCTGACCGCACCGGGCAGCGTCGCCGACATCACGCTGTGCATCCCCTCCTGGCCGAGCACGTACAGGCCGGGAACCGCGGTGACGACGCCGTGGCGTTGCACGAGCCTCCCCTCGTCATCGAACGCCGGCACGTCCATCCAGCGAAGGTCGTCGCGGTACCCCGTGCACCAGATCACGTTGGCCACGTCCAGCACGTCGCCTCCGGTGACGACCGGTTTCCCGTCGCGGGTCCCCGTCACGCGGGCGACGCGCAGCACGCCGGCAGCCTCGAGGTCCGCCGTCCTGGTGCGCATCAGCGGAGTCCCCTTCGAGCCTGCCTTGGCAAGCACCGTTCGCCCTACCGGCGTACCGAGCGTCAGGATGTGCAATCCGGCGAACCGCATGGCCGGGAGCACGAACCGGGCCGCCGTTCGTCCATGACGCACCGGCAGCTCGCCCGACGGCGTCCCGGCGAGGATCGTCGGGCGCGTGCGGCTCAGCTCCAGGGCGATCTCGGCGCCCGAGTTCCCCACCCCGACGGCGATCACCGGCCCCGGCCTGAGTTGGCCCGGATTGCGGTACTCGCTCGAGTGCAGTTGGAGGATGGATGCCCCGAGCCCCCGAGCGAACTCCGGCACGTCGGGTGCGCCGCATCCTCCCGTTGCCACGACCACGTTCCGCGCCCTCCAGCGGCGTTCGCCCCGAGGAGACGACGAAGTGGCCGTCTTCGCGTCGGAGTCGTTGGACGCGAACGCCGGTGTACACCGGCAGCCGGAAACGCGCGGCATACGTCTCGAGGTAGTCGGCGAGCTCGTCCTTGGTCGGGAAGCCGAGTCGATCGCCGGGGAACGGCATCCCCGCGAGTCCGTCGTACTTGGCCGGCGTGAACAGGCGCAGGGAGTCCCAGCGCAGGCGCCACGCATCGCCGACGCGTTCGTGTGCGTCGAGGATCGCGATGTCGCGGTGCTGCGCCATCAGGTGGTATCCGATCGCGAGTCCGGCCTGTCCGCCACCGATGACGACGGTGTCCAGCATCCGACCCGCTGCGTTCTCAACGTTGCTGTTCATGGTGCCGACGATAGGAATCGCGGGGGTCGGCGGCGTCGGGCGGATGACCCATCCGCTCGGTCGACAGCGTGGGAAGTTCTGTGCAGAGGCCGTCAGTCGGCCATCCCGTGCCGATAGGCGTAGGCGGTCGCCGCGGATCGCGACGAGACGCCGAGCTTGGCGAAGATGTTGCTGAGGTGGCGGGCGACCGTCTTCTCGCTCAGGTACAGGTCGAGCGCGATGAGCCGGTTCGTCTTCCCCGCCGCCACCAGACGCAGCACCTCTGCCTCGCGAGCGGTCAATCCCCCGGCCCGTCCAGGCGGCTCCGAAGCCATCAGCACCTCGACGGCGCCGAGCGCCTGCCTGGCGTCCAGGCCGACGAAGACGGAACGTGCGGCGTCGAGTTCCATCGATGCCGACGGTTCGTCGCCGAGCACGCGGCAGGCACCCGCGGCCAGCACCCGGCATCGTGCCGCCTCGTAGGGCACGTCGAGCTCTCGCCAACGCGTCCACGCGCGCCGCGCCTGAACAAGGGCGGCGCGCGCGTCACCCTCTTCGAGCCGGAGCGCGGCCTCGGCCTGGTCGACGATGGCCTGCATCATGGGCATCGGGCTCGTCCGTTGCAGTGCATCCAGCTCGTCGGCGACGGTCCGCGCGGCGGTGACGTCGCCGGCGGCCAGTTCGATCTCGACGACGGCGGGGAGCATCCACCGCCGTTCGGACGGGTCAGCGCGGTCGATGGCACCTCGGATGAGCGATTGGGCGAGAGTCGTCTCGCCTTGGGCGAGACGGAGCAGCGCGAGCCCGGGCTGGGGTTCGTATCCGGTCTGAGCGGCCCGCTCGTACGACGATTCCGCCAGGTCGAGCTCCCCGCGCAACCGACGCACCTCGCCGTCCTGGTACCAGGCGCTGAACTGGCCGTCGTGATCACCGCGTGCCGCCCGTTCCCGCGCCGACGCTGCCGCGGCGAGGGCGTCGACCCACGCGCCGTGCAGGATGAAGAGCGCTGCGCGCTGCGCCTGGCACTGTCCGCTGAAGGCGATCATGTCGGGTCGCGCCTCGCACCAGTGGTCGAGCGCCCGCGTCCATTCGTGGGCGCGACGCAGATCGAACGTGAGACGACAGCATTGCAGCACGGTGCAGTACACGATGCCGGACGGAATGGGCGAGATCTCCCCGGCGGTGACGGCGACCATCACCTCGTCGAGCAGCATCAGCCCTGCCGCTGGGTCGCCCATCATGATCTTCGCCTGGCCCAGCCCGAGGTGCGACAACGCCATGAGGTCGGCGTCATCGAGCCGATGCGCGAAGCTCGCCGCCCGCTCGAAGGCGACGGCGGCGCGGGCTCCGTCTCCTGTGTAGAGTGCGCCGAGGGCCTCGGGTATCAGCTGGA
This sequence comes from Agromyces bauzanensis, assembly GCF_014645655.1. GTDB lineage: Bacteria > Actinomycetota > Actinomycetes > Actinomycetales > Microbacteriaceae > Agromyces > Agromyces bauzanensis. The sequence continues at coordinate 83,371 of NZ_BMMD01000017.1, forward strand.
ACCCCTCGCCCGGGCCCGATGCTGGACCGGGCTCGACGAGCCGCTGGGCACGCGCGAACCATCCGGCGCTGCGCGCGCGATCGCCGAGGTCCATGAGGTGCATTCCGAGCCAGGCAGCGCATCGTGTGGCACCGACCACGTCTTGGGCTCCGAGGAACGCCTCATGCGCACGCGTCAGGGCGTCGACGCCGTCCTCGGCGCGCCCGACCAGGAGGAGGGCGGTGGCGAGGTGCTCGAGGTCCTGGGGAGCGATCGTGTTCTCGTGTTCGGCTTGGTCGAGCGCCGCGATGGCCTCGCTCCAGTGATGTCCCTGATATGCAGCACGGCCCCGATCGAGGGCGGTCGGCGCGTCCATGACGCCTCCACGAGCCGTCGGATCCGGGTGGCGCCTGCGCGCCCGCGTTCGGCCCACCCTCAGGCTAGCTTCGCCCCGCAACGCTGACAACGTGGCGACGCGCCGGACGTGCGGAGTCGAGCGAACGCCGCAGTCCCTCAGCGCTGCTCCGACGAGTCGACCTCGTCGCGCCGCGGCAGGGTGATCTGGTCGACGAGCGATCCGGACCGACGTGCGAACTCGGTGCCCGGGGTCCTGCTCCGCCGTCGTCCGGCGGAGCTGCCCCGCTGTGCCGCGCAGAGCACGAGCATGATCGCGCAGGAGACGACGTAGAACGTGTGCAGCGCCCAGATCGGACCGACCGGCAGGCTGAACACGTAGACCGAGTACACGGCGTTTGCGGCGTTGATCATCGCGATACTCGAGAGGCTGTACGACGAGACATCCCGGGTGCGCAGCGCCTTGCGCAGCATCGGCAGGTTGCTGACCGCGAACACGACGGCCGAGACCGTGCCGGCGATCAGTGGGATGTCCATGCCCAGAACGGTAGGCGGGGCATCCGTTCGCCGCGTCGGCAGAACTCCGCATCTTCCCCCGCGGGGCGCATGGGTCATTCTGTGCACGGGCGGCGGTCGCCATCCGGCGCCGGACGAGTCACCTCGCTCCCGACGAGCGAATGCCGAGGCCGGGCGCGAGTTCGAGAGACTCGGCGTTCAGCACGCGCACCTCGATGCCCGCGGCATCCGCCTCGCGCACCGTCGCCGCGAGCAGCCGCTCGGCGATCGGCGCCACCCGCGTGACGTCCTCGAAGTCGAGGCCGAGTGTCGTCGCGCCGGTGTGCTCGAGGAGTCGGCCCGCGTCGTGCACGACCTGCTCGGCCGCCAGGAAGTCGAGCTCACCGCGCAGCGCGATCGTCACGCTCGCGGTCGCGCGGTCGACGGTGACGGCGCCGGTGGGCGATGGAGGCTTGGCGGTGTGGTCGAACATGTGCAGGCCCGACCGCGCCGAGAGCATCTCGAGAAGGGCGACGCCCCGGCTGCTGTTGCCGGCAGGATCCAGCGGCGGACTGAACACCCCCACTCCGAACTCTCCGGGCTTCACCGCGACGATACCGCCGCCTACGCCCGACTTCGCGGGCATGCCCACGCGGAAGATCCATGCTCCGGAGCGGTCGTACATGCCGCACGTGGCCATGAGCGAGAGCGTGTCGCGGGCGACGATCTCGTCGACGACCTGCTCGCGCGTCAGCGGGTGCACTCCGCCGTTCGCGAGCGTCGTCCCCATGAGCGCGAGGTCGGTCGTACTCACGAGCAGCGCGCACTGGCGGAAGTACGGGTCGGTCGCGTCGTCGACATCGTCGGTGCCGAGTACGCCCGCCGCGAGGGTGAGACCCGCGAGGGCTCGATTGCGATGTCCGGTCTGTGCCTCCGAGCGGTAGACCGCCTCGTCGAGGTCGAGCTCGCGGCCGGCGAAACGGGAGAGCGTGTCGCGCAGCCGCGCGAACCGCTCGTCGGCTCCGGCGGCGGGGATGAGCGAGGTCGTCACGATGGCGCCGGCGTTGATGAGCGGATTCGCGGGCCGGCCGTCCTCGTCGAGGCTGATGGCGTTGAACGGCTCTCCACTCGGCTCCAGGCCCACATGTCGCAGGACCTCCTCGGGGCCGAGCTCGGCGAGGGCGAGCGCGTACACGAACGGCTTCGAGATCGACTGGATCGTGAAGAGCGCATCGCGGTCGCCGGCTCCGTAGACGCGACCGAGCACGCTCGCCATCGAGATGCCGAACGCCCCGGGGTCGGCGCCCGCGAGCTCGGGTATGTAGTCGGCCACCGCCCCGTCGGCGACGCGGGCCGCAACGTCGACGAGGGCGTCGGCCAGCGCCTCATCGACCGGGCGGCCGAGCAGCGCGGTGTCGGTATCGTACCTCGCGTCGTCGCTCGTCGGTTCCCCCATGGCGGTCATGCTACGCGCGCACGGCCCGCCGCGGCATCCGTGCTCGACTCGGCAGTCGCCGCCGGACGTCACGTCCTGTTCATCGAATCATCAGCCGCTGCTCACCCGACGGAACGGTCGCGACACCCTCGGCTCCCTAACCTGAGCGTGTTCATCCCAACCGAATACGGAGCACTTGACATGCGCATTCGTACCATCGCCGGCGCCGCGTTCTGCGCGACCGCCTTCGCCCTCATCCCCGCCGGGGCGGCCTCCGCCGCCAACGGCCCGATCGGCTTCGACCCGATCGACGGCACCCCGTACGCCACGGCCACGCCCGACTGGACCGAGCCGTTCGTCATCCCCGACGGCTTCACGCAGCAGCTCGTGGCCGACGAGACCGTGCTCGACATCTACGCCGGTGCCGACGACCTCACCGACATGAACACCGTCAACGAGACCGGCCCCGAGGCCGGCCGCTACCTCTACCGAACGCACGAGGTGGGCTCGAACGGCTCGCTCTCGGTCGTCGACCTCGAGACCGGTGAGGCCAAGGTCATCGCGCAGGACGCCGGCTGGCGCCGGCTCGACGGCCTTCGCTGGACCCCGTGGGGCACCCTGCTGTTCGCCGAGGAGACCGCCGGCGGACGCCTCTTCGAGGCCTTCCTCGACCCCGAGGACCCGACCGTCGTCACTCGCATCGAGGAACGGCCCGAGGTCGGCATCCTCCGCCACGAGGGCATCGAGGCGCTCGGCGACGGCACCGTCTTCGTCATCGACGAACTCAACGGCGGCTCGATCTTCAAGTTCGAGCCGACCACGCGCGGCGACCTCTCCGACGGCCAGCTCTACGCACTGAAGCTCACGGGCCTCAGCGACGCCGAGCAGCTGTGGGACTCGGAGACCTACCAGCAGAAGGTCGGCGCCTTCGAGTGGGTCGCGCTCGACATGGACCAGGTCGTGGTCGATGCCGATGAGGCGGCGAACGACGTCAACGCGACCGAGTTCGGTCGTCCCGAGGACGTCGAGGTCATCGGCAACGTGCTCTACGTGGCCAACACCTCGGAAGACCGGGTCGTCGCGATCGACCTCGCGAAGCAGGAGCTCACCTCGTTCGTCGAGAAGGGCGTCAACACGCCGGTCGAGGACGCGGAGGCCGGCGTGACCGGGTTCAACAACCCAGACAACCTCGCTCAGGGCCCCGACGGCCGCCTCTGGGTCGTGGAGGACAACTACCTCTCCGACGTGTGGGCCGCGAGCCGCGACAACGACCAGGACGGCGCCGCCGACGAGGTGGAGCAGTTCGCGTCGCTGATCGACACGGGCGCGGAGATCTCGGGCATCTACTTCGGCAAGGACCCGAAGACGCTGTTCCTCAATGTGCAGCACCCCGACAAGGCGCTCGCCGACGGCACCTGGACGATCACCAAGCGCTGACGCGCGACCACGAGGGGCGGGCGGCCGGGACATCCGGCGCCCGCCCCTTCGTCGTCGTCAGCGCTTCTTCGCGGCGTCGACTCGTCGCGTCGCAGGAGCACGATGCGGTCGACGACGGAGTCGGGCAGCGGATGCTCCGGGGTGAACCGGATCGTGCCCTTCGACCGCGAGAACCCCTCGAGCTCGGCCTCGACCGCGGTGATCACCGGCGGACTGAACGGGTACAGGCCGATGTGGTCCTTCGTCGCCATCACGCCGAGCGGCGGCGAGTCCCGGGAGCGCAGTGCCGGCATCCCGTAGCTCATGCCCTCGAGGGCGTCGGGTACGAGCGACACCGCCCGAGCCCGGATGCGTTCGATCAGGTCGCGCTCGGGGCCATCGAGCCGGGCGATGTAGTCGCTCATCTCCCCCATGGGCCCTCAAGATACGCCCGGCGCGGTCGCTGAATCGACGGTACTCGCCACGGTCCGTCGCAGCGTGGCTCGCCTCGTCCCCCCACCTCCGACCGCTCGCGGCCGTTCGAGACGTGCGAATACGCTGGGGACATGATCCGGAGGCGGGTGATCGTGCACGGTGAGGTCCAGGGCGTGGGCTTCCGCTACTCGGCGCGGTTCGAGGCCGCGCGGAACGGCGTCGCCGGCTGGGTGCGGAACCGCCCCGACGGCACCGTCGAGGCCGAGATCGAGGGTGACGAGGCATCCGTCGCCGGCATGCTCGAGTGGTTCGCCGAGGGCCCGCCGGGTGCAGTCGTGCACCGCACCGAGGTCTCGACGCTCGACCCTGCCGGCGATCGCGGCTTTCGGGTGACGGGGTGAGCGGAGCCTCTCGGCAGACCATGCCACGGAAGGAGCGGCGATGAGATTCCCTAGGTCAACCTCAGGCGGCGATTTGTTGCATGGCGCCTCCGTGGAGTTGGGGGTTGTAGGTGGTGTGGTCTTGCCAGCAGCGCCAGATCACGC
>NZ_BMMD01000018.1 GCF_014645655.1 Agromyces bauzanensis
GCTCCCGCTCCTCATCACTCAGAATCAACTCGGCCTTCGGGCGTCCCGTTCTCGGCATACCCCATTCTACAACTTAACCAGAGAATTTCAGGCGCACGACACTAGTTGGTCACCGTGACATCCTCGATGCCCGCCTTCTTGATCTTGTTGCGCAGCACGCTCGCGCCCATCGCCGACGTGCCCATGCCGGCGTCGCAGGCGAAGACGACGTTGTGCACGGGATGCGTCGGGACGATGCCGCCCTGGAGCCGTCCGGCCGTCTCGGCCTCGGTCTCGAGCCGGTCGAGCGCATCCTCGGCCTCGTCCTCGCCCGCGGTCTCGGCGCGCAGCGCGTCCATGGCCGCCGAGGACTTGCCCTTGTTGGCCTCGGTCTGCGCCACCGCCGCCGCGAACTGGTCGGCCTCGGCCGCGAGGTCGCGACCACGGGTGGCCCGCAGGATGACCGCGGCGATGACGAACGTGACCGTGGCCGACAGGATCACCGACAGGATCACCGCGACATACGCCCCAGGCGCCGTCTGTGCGATCACCGCGATGATGCTGCCCGGAGCAGCCGGTGCCCGCAGCGCGCCGCCGAGGAGCATGTTCGTGGTGACGCCCGTCATGCCGCCGGCGATCAGGGCGACGATGAGGACCGGCTTCATGAGCGCGAACGGGAAGTAGACCTCGTGGATGCCGCCGAAGAACTGGATGACCGCTGCGCCGGGCGCCGACGCGCGTGCTGCGCCGATGCCGAAGAACGTGAAGGCCAGCAGTTGGCCGACGCCCGGTCCGGGGTTCGCCTCGAGCAGGAACAGGATCGACGACCCCTCCTCCGCCGCCTCGCTGAGCCCCAGCGGCGTGAGCACGCCGTGGTTGATCGCGTTGTTGAGGAAGAGCACCTTGGCGGGCTCGATGATGATGCTGGTGAGCGGCAGCAGGTTCGTCTCCACGAGCCAGTTCACCGCGGCCGACAGCACGTTCATGATGCCTCGGACCGCTCGCACATGTTGACGAGCATCCCGAACCCGGCGCGGATCTTGCCGTCCCAGAGCGCGTCGAGTCGCTTCATCGTCCAGGCCCGTGGGGCATCTTCACCGCCTTCTTCATTCCCGCTGAGGAAGGTACCGAACCTCCGGACGGCGACGCGTGCTCCCCCGGCCGCTTCGCTCCCCCAGACGTCGTTGTCACGGTGTTGCCCCTCTCGTGTTCACGACGCGGTGGCCCGCGACGCGGTGATCTCGGATGCGGCGGCCTCGGCCGCCCGCTTGGCTTCGGCCGCTCCCTCAGCGGCCAGGGCTGCCCGGGCGAGCGCCTTCGCGTCATCCGGGCTGTACCGCGCGAGGGAGGCGCGGACATCTGCGAGTGCCGATGGCGACATCGACAGGCTCGTGGCGCCGAGGCCCACGAGCACGACGGCGAGCAGCGGATCGGCGGCGGCCTCGCCGCAGATGCCGACGGGCTTGCCGAGTTCGGCTCCGGCCGCGCCGACGTCGCCGACCAGGCGGAGCACGGCAGGATGCCACGGGTCCTGCAGGTTCGCGACGGTGCCGAGCAGTCGGTCGGCGGCCATCGTGTACTGGGTGAGGTCGTTCGTGCCGATCGACGCGAAGTCGCACGCGGCGAGCACGCGGTCGGCGATGAGCGCGGCCGACGGCGTCTCCACCATGACGCCCGCCACCCGCATGCCGAGCTCCTTCGCGAGGGCCGAGAAGTAGCGGGCCTCCTCGACGGTCGCCACCATGGGCGCCATGACCCACACCTCGGCGTCGGTCGCGGCATCCGCTGCGGCGAGGGCCGTGAGCTGCTCGCGCAGGATGACCTCGGAATGGCGCAGTGCACGGATGCCGCGGAGTCCGAGTGCGGGGTTCTCCTCGTGTGCGGCGTTGAGGAACGACAGCGGCTTGTCGGCGCCCGCGTCGAGGACGCGCACGACGACCTTCTTGCCCGCGAAGGCCCTGAGGAGCTTCGTGTAGTGCTCCTGCTGGTCGCGCACGCTCGGGGCCGTGTTGTGGTCGAGGAAGAGGAACTCGGTTCGGAAGAGGCCGACGCCCTCGGCACCGAGCCGCAGCGCCTCCACGGCGCCCTCGGCCGAGCCGAGGTTCACGAGGAGCGGCACGGGCGTGCCGTCGGCGAGGGCGCCGGGCGTCACCGGCGCGGCCTGCAACGCCGCACGCTCCGCGATCCGCGCGTTCGCGTCGGCGAGCTGCTCGGGCGTGGGCGTGGAGACGACGAGGCCGGCCGCCGCGTCGACGACGACGGTGTCGCCGTCGGCCAGGGCCGTGGCATCCGCCGCCCCCACGACGGCGACGATCGCCTTCTCGCGGGCGAGGATCGCGGTGTGCGAGGTCGGGCCGCCGCCGACGGTGACCAGCCCCAGCACCTGGTCGAGGTCGAGCATCGCGGTGTCGGCGGGCGCGAGGTCGCGGGCTACGAGCACGAAGGGGTGCCCGGGGTTCGGAACGCCGGGCGCCGGCAGCTTGAGGAGGTGCGCGATGACGCGCTGGGAGATGTCGTCGAGGTCGGCGGCCCGCTCCCCCATGTACCCGCCCATGCCCACGAGCAGGTCGCGGTACGCCGCGAACGCCTCGTACACCGCGCGCTCGGCGGTCTTGCCGGTCGCGAGCAGCTTCGTCACCTCGTCGATGATGCTCGGGTCCTCGGCCATCATCGCCTGCGCCTCGAGCACGTCCTTCGCCGCGCCGCCCGCCTTCGCGCCGCGGTTGGCGAGCTCCGCCGCGACGACCGACAGCGACCCCCTCGCCCGCTCGCCCTCGCGCTCGGGATCGAGGTGACTCGGCCGGTCGACCGGTTCCGGCAGTCGTTCGGCCATGCGTACGACCGGTCCGACGGCGACGCCCTGTCCGATGCCCGTGCCTGTGATCTCCATCATTCGCCCTCCAGGTCCGATTGCATGGGCGGATGCCAGGCGCTACTCGTCGTGGTCGGTGCTGAGCAGCTCGACGAGCTCGTCGAGCACGGCCCGCTCGTCGCCATGGTCGATCCCCTGCGCGATGACGGCCAGGATGCTGGCCGCGTTGACGGCCGGACCACCGGTCGTCTGCACCATGACCCGGGTACCCGAGGCGGCCACGGCCTGGGTGAAGAGCTTCGCCGGCCGAGCGTGCAGGCCGTGCGTGGATCCGATTCGAACTGTGCGTTCCACCATGATTCCGGTCTCCGTCGCTGGCTTCCGTTCCCTCGCTCACCATAGCCCGCGGGCCTATCGGTGACCACCGCGGCGCGCGGCGCGCGCGGCGTCATGATCCGGCCCCGCCGAACTCGAGAGCCAGGTCGAGGGCGTCCTCCCCGTCGGCCGCGGCGGCCGCGCCCTCGGGAAGGATCACGATCAGCGCGGATGCCGCCGCCGCGCGTTCGCGCAGGAGGCCGACGCGGTCGCCGAGGTGCGGTCCGACGAGGAGCACGTCCGCATTCGCGAGCGCCTGCTCGAGCCCGGACTCGCTCGTGGGGGTCGCGCGCACGTCGACGCCACGGGCCGCTGCGGCCCTGCGGATCCGGTGCGCGACGAAGGTGCTCGAGGCGCCCGCCCCGCAGACCACGATGATGCGCACCACCACGCCTCCTCGCCCGGCCATCGCCCGGTCCTCGTCGATCGTTCGGCCGCGGCGTCCAACCGCGATCGACTCAATTCTGCCCGCGCCGCCCGCCGCCGCTCCACCCGATTCGTTTCAACACCCCCGGAAAACGGACTGCGGAAGGGGCCACGACGCGGGCCGTGGTGATTGACTGGCTGCAGCGCACGGCGTCGCGGTGCGCCGGCGGAACCGGGAGCTGCAGTGGCCGAGAGATGGCAGCGACTCGTCGACGCGCTCGGCCCTGCCGAGATGTGGACGACGGCGTCGGAGCTCGCCGAGCGACTCGGGGTGACGACGCGCACCATCCGCAACTACACCGCGCAGGCGAACGCCGGCGGCACGGTCGTGGAGTCACGCCCGGGGTGCGCGCAGCCCGCGTCATCCGCTCGCTCATCGATGCCGCCGACGGCCTCGACGTCTACGAGCCGGCCGCGGCGAACCATGCGAGCGATTCGACGTTTGAGGCGGACCTCGCCCGCGTGCGCGCCCGGCTCGAGGGCACCGGGCTCCGGCTCGTGCGCCAGGGTCCCGCATCACCCTGGAGGGACCCGAGTCGGCGCGACGGAGGCTCCTCGGCGCGCTCCTCCGCGACGAGTCGGCGCGGGGCATGCTCGAGCTCGACGAGCTGCGTGCCGCGTTCCCCGAGATCGCGGGCTTCCGGGCCGCCCTTCTCGCGCAATCCGCTCACGACGTCGATCAAGGCCGCCTACCCGCTCATCTACGAGCTCGCGGTGTACATCGCGAGCGAGCTCGCCCGCTCCGAGGGCATCGCCGTGATCGACGACGAGATCGCCTACATCGCCGTGCACGTGGGCGCCTACCTCGACCGGCGCCGTTCCCGCGGCGAGGTGGTGCGGGTGGCCGTCTCGGCGCCCGCCTACCATGACGTGCACACCGCCCTCGCCGAGCGGGTGCGCGCCGCGGTCGACGACGACGTGGAGGTGGTGGCCGGCGACGACGTGGGGTCGGCCGACCTCGTGGTGGCGGTGCTCGCGCCCACGGCCCCCGTCGGGCGCCTCGTCATCGTCTCGCCGTTCCCTACGGAGGACGATCTCGAGCGCTTCCGGGCCGAGGTGTCGCGCGTGCGTAGTGCCCGACGGCGGATGCGGCTGGCCGCCTCGCTCTCCCGGTACATCGCGCCCGAGCTGTTCGTGCGCGGCATGCGGGGCCTCGACCGGGAAGGGGTCATCCGGCACCTCGGCGACCGCATGATCTCGTCGGGCGTCATCGACCAGGCGTACGTCGAGGGAGCCCTCGAGCGGGAACGGCTCTCGTCGACGGCCTTCACCGAGCACCTCGCCGTGCCGCACGCGATGACCATGTCCGCCCGGCGTACGGCCATCGCCATCGCCGTCGACGACACGCCCGTGGACTGGGGCGGTGCGCACGTGCACGTGGTCGCCCTCATCGCGTTCGCGGAGAGCGGACGGGCCGAATTCCAGGAGGTCTTCGACCAGTTCGTGGAGGCGTTCTCGGAGCGCGAGAACGTGCAGCGGCTGGTGCAGGGGGCGGAGGACTATCCCGGCCTGCTCGCCGAGCTCGCGCGGCTCATGGAACCGCACGGGTCCTGAGCTGAGCGCGTCGAGCCCGTCCTAGGGGATCGGCACCGGATCCACGCCGAGTGGAGCGAGCCCGGCGGCGCCGCCGTCGGGTGCGGTGAGCACCCAGATGCCGTCGTCGTGCACGGCGACCGTATGCTCCCAGTGCGCGGCATCCGCGCCGTCGGCGGTCGTCACCGTCCAGTCGTCGTCGCGCACGAAGGTCTCGACGGCACCCGCGACGATCATGGGCTCGATCGCGACCACGAGTCCGGGTCGCACGGCGGCACCGCGGCGGTCGACGCGGTAATTGAAGACCGGCGGTTCCTCGTGCATCTCGCGTCCGATGCCGTGACCGACGTAGTCGGTGAGGATGCCGTACCGTTGCCCTGAGCCCGTCGAGGCGTCCCCCTCACCGAGCACGTGGTCCTCGATGGCCGCACCCACCTCGTTGAGGTGGCGGGCCGTCGCGAGGGCGGCGATGCCGTGCCACAGCGACTGCTCGGTGACCTTCGACAGCCTCTCCCTGGCCGCCACGACCTCGGGACGTGCTGGGTCGGGGATCACGACCGTGAACGCCGCGTCGCCGTTCCAGCCGTCGACGTCGGCGCCGCCGTCGACCGAGACGATATCTCCCGCCCGGAACGGCCGTTCGCCCGGGATGCCGTGCACGACGTCATCGTTGACGGAGACGCAGAGCGTGTGCCGATAGCCGGGTACCAGCTGGAAGTTCGGACGACCCCCGAGGCGCCGGATGACACGTTCGGCGGCGGCATCGAGCTCCAGCGGAGTGGCGCCCGGCGCGACCTTTCGCCGGACCTCGGTGAGCGCCGCCGCGGTCGCCGAGCCCGCCACGAGCATCGAGCGGAGCTCGGCCGGAGACTTGTACAGCGACCGACGGAACACGGGGCGTCAGGCCGCCGCGCCGTTGCCGCCGTCGTGCGCGTCCGCGGTCAGGTCTCGCTTCGCGAGGGCGGCGAAGATGCGGTCGGTGACCTCCTCGAGGGTGCCGACGCCGTCGACCTCGTCGACGATGCCCCGCGCTCGATAGACGTCGAGGATCGGCGCGGTCTCCCGCTCGTAGATGTCGAGGCGGTTCGCGATGACCTCTTCGGTGTCGTCGCTGCGCCCTTGCTGTGCCGCCCGCTGGGTGATGCGCGCGATGCTCTCCTCGCGGGGCACCACGAGCTCGATCACGGCGTCGAGGGCCTCCCCGCGGGGCTCGAGGAAGGCGTCGAGGTCGCCGACCTGGCCCAGGTTGCGGGGATACCCGTCGAGCAGGAAGCCGCGCGCGGCATCGGGCTGCTCGAGGCGGTCGCGGACGAGTTCGCTCGTGAGCTCGTCGGGGACCAGGTCGCCCGACTCGATGATGGCCTGGACCTTCTTGCCGAGCTCCGTGCCGTTCGACACGTTCTCGCGGAAGATGTCGCCCGTGGCCACCTGCGGCACGCCGAACGCCTTCGCGACGAGCACGCCCTGCGTTCCCTTGCCGGAGCCCTGGGGGCCCACGATCAGGAGACGTGCCGAGGCGGATGCCGCGGCGCCGTGAGCCTGTCGAACGGTCATCGGAGGAGCCCTTCGTAGTGCCGTTGCTGGAGTTGTGCGTCGATCTGCTTCACGGTCTCGAGGCCGACGCCCACGATGATGAGGATCGACGCGCCGCCGAACGGGAAGTTCGCGTTGGCCCCGACCAGTCCGAGGGCGATCAGCGGGATGAGCGCGACGAGGCCCAGGTAGAGCGAGCCCGGCAGGGTCACGCGCGTGAGCACGTAGTCGAGGTACTCCGCCGTCGGGCGCCCGGCCCGGATGCCCGGGATGAAGCCGCCGTACTTCTTCATGTTCTCGGCGACCTCGTCGGGGTTGAACGTGATGGCGACGTAGAAGTACGTGAACCCGATGATGAGGAGGAAGTACAGCAGCATGTAGAGCGGGTGGTCGCCCTGAGTGAGGTAGTTCGTGATCCAGACGACCCACGGCTGCGGCTCCTCGCCGGCCGCCGGCTGGTTGAACTGCGCGATGAGTGCGGGCAGGTACAGGAGCGACGAGGCGAAGATGACGGGCACGACGCCGGCCATGTTCACCTTGATGGGGATGTAGGTGTTGTTGCCGCCGTACGTGCGCCGGCCGACCATGCGCTTGGCGTACTGCACGGGGATGCGTCGCTGCGACTGCTCGACGAAGACGACCGCCACGACGATGAGCAGGCCGACGGCGAGCACGAGCGCGAAGATGTCCCAGCCGCGGGCCACGCCGATCGCCCAGAGCGAGCCGGGGAAGGTCGCCGCGATCGACGTGAAGATGAGCAGCGACATGCCGTTGCCGATGCCGCGCTCGGTGATCAGCTCGCCGAGCCACATGATGAGGCCCGTGCCGGCGGTCATGGTGATGACCATGAGCAGGACCGCGTACCAGGCGTCGTTCGTGATGAGCTGCGAGCACTCGGGGGCGCCCGAGGGGAACAGCGCGCCCGACCTGGCGACGGTGATGAGCGTCGTCGACTGCAGCACGCCGAGCGCGATCGTGAGGTAGCGCGTGTACTGGGTGAGTCGCGCCTGGCCGGCTTGGCCCTCCTTGTAGAGGGTCTCGAAGTGCGGGATCACGACGCGCAGCAGCTGCACGATGATCGAAGCCGTGATGTACGGCATGATGCCGAGCGCGAAGATCGAGAGCTGGAGGAGCGCGCCGCCCGAGAACAGGTTGACGAGCTCGTAGAGGCCGGATGCCCCCTGGCTCGCCGCGAGACACGCCTGCACGTTCCCGAAGTCCACGAAGGGCGCCGGGATGAAGGACCCGAGCCGGAACAGGGCCACGATGCCCAGCGTGAACCCGATCTTGCGGCGAAGATCCGGCGTGCGGAAGATCCGCCCGATGGCGTTGAACACTCGTCCTCCTGTCACTCCGTGTGGGAGCGTGTTGCGCTGTTGCCGAATGGGGCAGGATGCGACTCGAGCCTGTCGAGACCCCCGTGAATCATACGCGAGGTCCCGACAGGCTCGGGCGATCCGGTGGGCTTCGGCCTACTTGACCGAGCCGCCTGCGGCGACGATCTTCTGCTCGGCGGAGCCGGAGACCTTGTCGACCGCGACATTGAGCTTCACCTGGATGTCGCCGTTGCCGAGCACCTTCACGCGCTCGTTCTTGCGGACGGCACCCTTCTCGACGAGGTCGGCGACGGTGACGTCGCCGCCCTTCGGGTAGAGCTCGGCGAGCTTCGCCAGGTTGACCACCTGGTACTCGACGCGGAACGGGTTCTTGAAGCCGCGCAGCTTCGGCGCACGCATGTGGTATGGAAGCTGGCCACCCTCGAAGCCGGGGCGGATGTTGTTGCGGGCCTTCGAACCCTTGGTGCCGCGACCGGCGGTCTTGCCCTTCGAACCCTCACCGCGTCCGACGCGGGTCTTGTCCTTCTTGGCACCGGGCGCGGGGCGCAGGTGGTGCACCTTCAGCACCGGCTCGCGCTTGGCCTCGACGGCGTCCTTGGCGGCAGCCTTCTTCGCGGGGGCCTTCTCGGCCTTCGCGTCGTCGGCCTTGGCCGCGGCGGTCTTGGCCGGCGCCTTCGCCGCGGCGGCCTTGGCGGGCGCCTTCGCGGCGGCGGCCTTGGCCGGCGCCTTCTTCGCCGGAGCCTTCTCGGGCTCGGCGGCCCCGGCGGCCTTCTCGTTCTCTGCCATTAGTCGATCTCCTCAACCTTCACGAGGTGGGCGACGGTCTTGACGTAGCCGCGGTTCTGCGGGGTGTCGTCACGAACGACCGAATCGCCGATGCGCTTCAGTCCGAGGCTGCGCAGCGTGTCGCGCTGGTTCTGCTTCTCGCTCACCTTGGACTTGATCTGGGTCACCTTGAGCTTCGCCATCAGGCACCCGCCTTCGCTGCTGCGGCAGCCTCGGCCGCCTGGGCCTCGGCACGCAGCAGACGGGCGGGGGCGACCTCGTCGTAGTCGAGGCCACGGCGCGCGGCGACCGCACGCGGCTCCTCGAGCTCCTTGAGGGCCTCCACCGTGGCGTGCACGATGTTGATGGTGTTCGACGAGCCGAGCGACTTGCTCAGGACGTCGTGGATGCCGGCGCACTCGAGCACGGCACGGACCGGACCGCCGGCGATGACACCGGTACCGGGCGACGCCGGGCGGAGCAGGACGACGCCCGCGGCCGCCTCACCCTGGACGGGGTGCGGGATGGTCGCGCCCACGCGGGGAACGCGGAAGAAGTTCTTCTTCGCCTCCTCGACGCCCTTCGAGATCGCGGTCGGGACCTCGCGCGCCTTGCCGTAGCCGACGCCGACGAGGCCGTTGCCGTCACCCACGACGACGAGCGCCGTGAAGCTGAAGCGACGGCCGCCCTTGACGACCTTGGAAACGCGGTTGATGGTCACGACGCGCTCGAGGAACTGGCTCTTCTCGGCGTCACGGCCACCGCGGTCGCGGCTCGGGCCACGGTCGCGGCTGCCACGACGGGCCTCGCGCGGCTCGTTCTGGGGAGACTCGCTCGCGGCGGCGGTCTCCACGGGTGCCTCTGCCACTGCAGCCACCTCGTTCTCCTTCTTGTTGTCGGTCACAGGCTCAGCCCCGCCTCTCGCGCGCCATCGGCGATGGCGGCGACGCGACCGGCGTACTTGTTGCCGCCGCGGTCGAAGACGACCGACTCGATGCCGGCCTGCTTCGCACGTTCGGCAACGAGCTCGCCGACCTTCCTGGCCTTGGCGGTCTTGTCACCATCGAACGCGCGGAGGTCGGCCTCCATGGTGGAGGCGGACGCCAGGGTGCGGCCCACGGCGTCGTCGACCACCTGCACGAAGACGTGACGGGCCGAACGCGTGACGACGAGGCGCGGGCGCTCGACGGTGCCGACGATCTTCTTGCGAAGGCGGGCGTGGCGGCGCGTGCGCGCAGCCGTCTTGGTCTTCACAGCCATGATTACTTACCTGACTTTCCGGCCTTGCGACGAACGACTTCGCCGGCGTAGCGGATGCCCTTGCCCTTGTACGGCTCGGGCTTCTTGATCTTGCGGATGTTGGCGGCGGCCTCGCCCACGGCCTGCTTGTCGATGCCCGCGACCGTGACCTTGTTGTTGCCCTCGACGGACAACGTGATGCCGGCCGGCGGCTCGACCGTGACCGGGTGCGAGAAGCCGAGGGCGAACTCGATCGCGGAGCCCTTCTGGGCGACGCGGTACCCGGTGCCGACGATCTCGAGGGCCTTGGAGTACCCCTGCGTCACGCCGATGATCTGGTTCGCGATGAGCGAGCGGGTGAGCCCGTGCAGCGAGCGCGACTCGCGCTCGTCGTCGGGGCGGGTGACGAGGACCTGGCCGTCCTCCATCTTCACCTCGATGGGCGACGCGACGGTGAGCGAGAGCTCACCCTTCGGGCCCTTGACGGTGACGGCGGAGCCGTCGACCGTGACGTCGACACCGGCGGGGATGTCGATGGGGAGTCGTCCGATTCGTGACATGGAACTACCACACGTAGGCGAGGACTTCCCCACCCACACCCTTCTTCTCGGCCTGACGGTCGGTGAGCAGACCGCTGGAGGTGGACAGGATCGCGACGCCGAGGCCGCCGAGCACCTTGGGCAGCTCGGTGGACTTCGCGTAGACGCGGAGGCCGGGCTTCGAAACGCGCTTGATGCCCGCGATCGAGCGCTCGCGATTGGGGCCGAACTTGAGCTGCAGTGTGAGCATCTTGCCCACGCGCGCGTCGGTCACCTCGAAGCTCGCGATGTAGCCCTCGTTCTTGAGGATCTCGGCGATGTGCGCCTTGAGCTTGGAGTGCGGCATCGACACGGAGTCGTGGTGCGCCGAGTTCGCGTTGCGCAGGCGGGTCAGCATGTCAGCGACCGGGTCGGTCATCGTCATGACGAATGGTTCCTTACGTTCACCAGGTTTCAGCACCCGTTACACGAGTGATGACCTGTGGTGGCTGGGACCTGGCGGATGCCAGGACCCGGGTCGGATGCCGCGAACTCGTCGCCCGCGGCATCCGGGGCTCAATTGCCGGACGTGTTCGACCGGAACGGGAAGCCCAGCTGCTTGAGCAGCGCGCGGCCCTCGTCGTCGTTCTTGGCGGTGGTCACCACGGTGATGTCCATGCCGCGGACGCGGTCGATCTTGTCCTGGTCGATCTCGTGGAACACCGACTGCTCCACGAGGCCGAAGGTGTAGTTGCCGGTGCCGTCGAACTGCTGGTCCGACAGGCCCCGGAAGTCGCGGATGCGGGGCAGCGCGAGCGAGAGCAGGCGGTCGAGGAACTCCCACATGCGGTCGCCGCGCAGGGTCACGTGCGCGCCGATGGGCTGGCCCTCGCGCAGCTTGAACTGCGCGATGGACTTGCGGGCCTTGGTGACCTGCGGCTTCTGCCCGGTGATCCTGGTGAGGTCCGCGATCGCACCGTCGATGACCTTGCCATCGCGGGCCGCCTCGCCGACGCCCATGTTCACGACGATCTTCACGAGTCCCGGAACCTGGTGCACGTTGGTGTAGCCGTGCTCCTCGGTGAGGGCATTCGCGATCTCGGTCCGGTACTTGGTCTTCAGTCGCGGCTGGGCTGCTTTGGTGGGCACAGCGCCAGCCTGCGTTGCCGTATCGGTCATTACAGGTCCTTACCTGACTTCTTGGCGTAGCGGACGCGGACGGTCTTGGAGACGCCGTCCTTCGTCACGGTCTCGGTACGGAAGCCGACGCGGGTCGGCTTCTTCGTCTCGGGGTCGACGAGCGCGACGTTCGACACGTGGATCGGCGCCTCGTGCGTCTCGATGCCGCCCGTCTTCGAGCCGCGCTGCGTCTGGCCGACGCGTACGTGCTTCGTGACGAAGTTCACGCCCTCGACCACGACGCGGTTCTCGGCGACGAGCACCTCGATGACCTTGCCCTGCTTGCCGCGGTCTCCGCCGCGGGCCTGGCTGCGGCCGGAGATGACCTGGACGAGGTCGCCCTTCTTGATGTTGGCCATGGTTACAGCACCTCCGGTGCCAGCGAGATGATCTTCATGAACTTCCGGTCGCGCAGCTCGCGGCCGACCGGTCCGAAGATGCGGGTGCCACGGGGGTCGCCGTCGTTCTTGAGGATCACCGCGGCGTTCTCGTCGAACTTGATGTACGAGCCGTCCGGGCGACGCGTCTCCTTGACCGTGCGGACGATGACGGCCTTGACGACTTCGCCCTTCTTGACGTTGCCGCCGGGGATCGCGTCCTTGACGGTCGCGACGATGGTGTCACCGAGGCCGGCATAGCGGCGCTTGGAACCCCCGAGCACGCGGATCGTGAGCAGCTCCTTGGCGCCGGTGTTGTCGGCCACCTTGAGTCGTGATTCCTGCTGAAGCACTTCGAACTCCTTCTCTCAAGCAAGCGCGTGGCTTACTTGGCCTTCTCGACGATCTCGACGAGGCGCCAGCGCTTGGTGGCGCTGAGGGGCCGGGTCTCGGTGATGACGACGAGGTCGCCGATACCCGCGGTGTTCTGCTCGTCGTGCGCCGTGACCTTCGAGGTGCGGCGGATGACCTTGCCGTACAGCGGGTGCTTCACGCGATCCTCGACCTCGACGACGATGGTCTTCTGCATCTTGTCGCTCACGACATAGCCGCGGCGCACCTTGCGGTACGGGCGGTGCGAGGCCGTCTCGGCGACCTCGGCCGTGGCCTTCTCGGTCTCAGCCATGTTCAGGCCTCCTTCGTCTCTGCCTCGGCTGCGGCATCAGCGGATGCCTCGGCCTTGGCCTTCTTGGTCTTCTTCTCGGGCGCCGCCTTCGCCTCGACCGGCGCGGGCGTGGCCCGGATGCCGAGCTCGCGCTCACGGATGACCGTGTAGATGCGGGCGATGTCGCGCTTGACGGCACGCAGGCGGCCGTGGCTCTCGAGCTGACCCGTTGCGGCCTGGAAGCGCAGGTTGAACAGCTCCTCCTTGGCCTTCTTCAGCTCGTCGACGAGTCGCTCGTCTTCAAAGGTGTCGAGCTCGCTCGGCGCGAGCTCCTTCGTTCCGACGGCCATTATGCGTCGCCCTCCTCGCGCTTGATGATGCGTGCCTTGAGGGGCAGCTTGTGGATGGCACGGGTCATGGCCTCACGAGCGAGCTCCTCGGAGACGCCCGAGACCTCGAAGAGGACGCGACCCGGCTTGACGTTGGCGACCCACCACTCGGGCGAGCCCTTGCCGGAACCCATTCGGGTCTCGGCCGGCTTCTTCGTGAGCGGTCGGTCGGGATAGATGTTGATCCACACCTTGCCGCCGCGCTTGATGTGACGCGTCATCGCGATACGAGCGGACTCGATCTGACGGTTCGTCACGTAAGCGGGGGTCAGGGCCTGGATGCCGAACTCGCCGAAGGTGACCTTCGTGCCGCCGGTGGCGTGACCCGAACGACCGGGGTGGTGCTGCTTGCGGTACTTGACTCGACGGGGAATCAACATGGTTATGCCTCAACTCCTGCTGCCACCGGCTCCTGCGCCCTGGGCGCACGACGGGGGCGGTCACTGCGGTCACCGCGCGAGGGCTTCTGCGAAGCCTGCTCGCGGGCGAGTTCCTTGTTGGTGATGTCGCCCTTGTAGATCCAGACCTTCACGCCGATGCGGCCGAACGTGGTCTTCGCCTCGTAGAAGCCGTAGTCGATGTTCGCGCGGAGCGTGTGCAGGGGCACACGGCCTTCGCGGTAGAACTCCGAGCGGCTCATCTCGGCGCCGCCGAGGCGGCCGGAGACCTGGATGCGAACGCCCTTGGCGCCGGCGCGCTGCGCACCCTGCAGGCCCTTGCGCATCGCGCGGCGGAACGCCACGCGGGCGGAGAGCTGCTCGGCGATGCCCTGAGCGACCAGCTGGGCGTCGGCCTCGGGGTTCTTCACCTCGAGGATGTTGAGCTGGATCTGCTTGCCGGTGAGCTTCTCGAGGTCGGCGCGGATGCGCTCGGCCTCGGCGCCGCGGCGGCCGATCACGATGCCGGGACGCGCCGTGTGGATGTCCACTCGGACGCGGTCACGGGTGCGCTCGATCTCGATGCGCGAGACCCCCGCGCGGTCGAGCGACGTCTGGAGCAGGCGACGGATCTTGACGTCCTCGGCGAGGTAGTCGGCGTATCGCTGTCCGGGCTTCGTCGAGTCGGAGAACCACCGCGACACGTGGTCGGTGGTGATGCCGAGACGGAAGCCGTACGGGTTGACCTTCTGACCCATTACTTCGTACCCTCCTCGGGCGTGGCGAGCACGACGGTGATGTGGCTCGTTCGCTTGTTGATGCGGAAGGCACGACCCTGCGCGCGCGGCTGGAATCGCTTGAGGGTGGTGCCCTCGTCGACGAATGCACGGCTGATGTAGAGGTCCTGCTCGTCCAGGTAGGTGTTCGTGGCGTCGGCCTTGACGCGAGCGTTCGCGATGGCCGAGGCGACGAGCTTGTACACCGGCTCGCTCGCGCCCTGGGGCGCGAACTTCAGGATGGCGAGCGCCTCCTGTGCCTGCTTGCCGCGGATCAGATTGACGACGCGGCGAGCCTTCTGGGGGGTGACGCGGATGTGTCGCACACGTGCGATCGACTCCACCATTTCTTCTCCTCCTTCACGTCACCGCGTCAGCGGCGACGGCCCTTCTTGTCGTCCTTCACGTGTCCACGGAAGGTGCGGGTGGGGGCGAACTCTCCGAGCTTGTGACCCACCATGGTCTCGGTGACGAACACCGGGATGTGCTTGCGACCGTCGTGCACGGCGATCGTGTGACCCAGCATCGCCGGGACGATCATCGATCGGCGCGACCAGGTCTTGATGACGTTCTTGGAACCGGACTCGTTCTGCGTGACGACCTTGCGAAGCAGGTGGTCATCGACGAAGGGGCCCTTCTTGAGACTGCGCGGCATCTTCTACAACTCCTACTTGCGCTTCTTGCCGACGGTGCGCCGGCGAACGATGAGCTTGTCGCTTTCCCGGTTGGGGCGACGGGTACGGCCTTCGGACTGGCCCCACGGGCTGACCGGGTGACGACCACCCGAGGTCTTGCCCTCGCCACCACCGTGCGGGTGGTCGACCGGATTCATCGCGACACCGCGCACGGTCGGGCGCACGCCCTTCCAGCGCTTGCGGCCGGCCTTGCCCCAGTTGATGTTCGACTGCTCGGCGTTGCCGACCTCGCCGACGGTCGCGCGGCAGCGCGCGTCGACGTTGCGGATCTCGCCCGAGGGCAGGCGGAGCTGCGCGTAGGGGCCGTCCTTCGCCACGAGGCGGACGGACGCACCGGCCGAGCGCGCCAGCTTCGCGCCGCCGCCGGGGCGGAGCTCGATGGCGTGCACGACGGTACCCGTGGGGATGTTGCGCAGCGGCAGGTTGTTGCCGGGCTTGATGTCGGCGTTCGGGCCCGACTCGATCGCGTCGCCCTGCTGCAGCTTGTTCGGCGCCAGGATATAGCGCTTGGTGCCGTCCACGAAGTGGAGCAGCGCGATGCGAGCGGTGCGGTTCGGGTCGTATTCGATGTGCGCGACCTTGGCGGGCACGCCGTCCTTGTCGTTGCGACGGAAGTCGATCACGCGGTACTGGCGCTTGTGGCCACCACCGATGTGACGGGTCGTGATGCGGCCCTGGTTGTTGCGGCCACCGGTCTTCGACAGCGGGCGGAGCAACGACTTCTCGGGCGTCGAGCGCGTGATCTCAGCGAAGTCGGCGACCGACGAACCGCGACGACCGGGGGTCGTGGGCTTGTACTTGCGAATAGCCATAGTGAGGTTCCTCTGCTCCCTAGCCGACAGCCGTGAAGATGTCGATCGAGCCGGACTTGAGTGTGACGATCGCGCGCTTGGTGTCCTTGCGCTTGCCGATCCCGAAGCGGGTGCGACGCGTCTTGCCCTGACGGTTGAGGGTGTTGATCGACGCCACCTGGACGTTGAAGATCTTCTCGATCGCGAGCTTGATCTCGGTCTTGCTCGAGCGGGGGTCCACGATGAACGTGTACTTGCCCTCGTCGATCAGGCCGTAGCTCTTCTCCGAGACGACGGGCGCGATGATGATGTCGCGCGGGTCCTTGTCGTGGACGGCGCTCATGCGGAGACCTCTTCCTTCTTCGACTGCTTCGCGGCGATGAACGCCTCGAGCGCGGCAGTGCTGAAGACGATGTCGTCTGAGACGAGCACGTCGTAGGCGTTCAGCTGGTCGACCGGCAGCACGTGCACGGTCGGGATGTTGCGCACCGCACGCTCCGAGAGCTCGTCGTCGCGCGTGAGCACGACGAGCCGGTGCTTCGACGGCGCGATGCCGGCGAGCAGCGCGACCGCGTCCTTGGTCTTCGCGACTTCGCCGCTGACGAACGACTCGACCGCGTGGATGCGGCCTCCGCGAGCGCGGTCGGAGAGCGCGCCGAGCAGGGCCGCGGCGATCATCTTCTTGGGGGTGCGTTGCGAGTAGTCACGCGGCTGCGGGCCGTGGACGATGCCACCGCCGGTCATCTGCGGCGCGCGGATCGAACCCTGGCGGGCGCGGCCCGTGCCCTTCTGCTTGAAGGGCTTGCGGCCGGCGCCGGAGACCTCGCCGCGGGTCTTGGTCTTGTGGGTGCCCTGGCGCGCGGCGGCGAGCTGGGCGACGACGACCTGGTGGATCAGCGGCACGTTGGTCTGCACGTCGAAGAGCTCGGCGGGGAGCTCGATCGTGCCCGACTTCTTGCCGGTGACGTCGAGGGTTTCGATGGTGTTGGTCGCGGTAGCCATGGACTACGCCCCCTTCACTGCGTTGCGGACGAAAACGAGACGGCCGCGCGCACCGGGAACCGCGCCCTTGACGAGCAGGAGTCCCTTCTCGGCGTCGACGGCGTGCACGCGGAGGTTCAGTACGGTCACGCGCTCGCCACCCATGCGACCTGCCATGCGCATGCCCTTGAAGACACGGCTCGGAGTCGACGACGCACCGATCGAGCCGGGCTTGCGGTGGTTGCGGTGGGCACCGTGCGAGGCGGAGACGCCCTTGAAGTTGTGGCGCTTCATGACACCGGCGAAGCCCTTGCCCTTCGACGTGCCGACGACGTCGACCAGCTGGCCGGCCTCGAAGGTGCCGTCGACCGTGAGCTCCTGGCCGAGCGTGTAGCTCGAGGCGTCCGCGGTGCGCACCTCGGCGAGGTGACGGCGCGGGGTGACGCCGGCGGCCTTGAAGTGGCCCGACGCGGGCTGGTTGACCTTGCGCGGGTCGATGGCGCCGGCCGCGATCTGGATGGCCGTGTAGCCGTCCTTCTCGGGGGTGCGCAGCTGGGTCACGACGTTGGGCGCGATCTCGATGACGGTGACGGGGACGAGCTTGTTGTTCTCATCCCACACCTGGGTCATGCCGAGCTTGGTGCCGAGCAGACCCTTCACGTTCTTGGTAGCGGTGGACATGGGTTACCTCAGAGCTTGATCTCGATGTTGACGTCGGCGGGGAGGTCGAGACGCATGAGCGAGTCGACGGCCTTGGGCGTCGGGTCCACGATGTCGATGAGACGCTTGTGGGTGCGCATCTCGAAGTGCTCGCGGCTGTCCTTGTACTTGTGGGGCGAACGGATGACGCACACCACGTTCTTCTCCGTCGGAAGCGGCACGGGGCCGACGACCGTGGCACCCGCGCGGGTGACCGTGTCGACGATCTTGCGCGCCGAGCTGTCGATGACCTCGTGGTCGTACGACTTCAGTCGAATGCGGATCTTCTGTCCCGCCATCTCGAACTCTCTCTCTGTCAAGGCGTCTTACCCCTTCCGAGGGCATCGGACGCCGCGTAGCCACTTCGTGTGAAGCACCACTGTTCTTCTGTCAAAGGCCGTGATCGAGCCTGTCGAAACCACCCCGCTCGCGCGGTGGCCTCGGCACGCTCGACCCATGAACCTCCCGACCCCCGCGCTCGGGCGTGTCGCCCTCGCGAAACGGGCGTGGCTGTGTTCTTGCAGGCACAGGCCCATGCTCGAAGTGGTGGTCGGTTGTGCGTTCTGCTGCCCGCGGCCTAGCCTGACCCGTGGGGCTCCCGACCTTGGTGGAGAGGGCTTCCGGTGGCTATGCACTGCCTGGCAGTGATTGGAACGGCACGCAGCAGGGCACGCCGTTCCAAAGGTTGAACTCAACGAGTCTGCCACAGTCGGCGGCTCCGTGCAACCCGGGCGTGTCGCGCCCGCCCCGGCTCGCAGGAACGTCGCAGCCCGAGCAGCGCTGCGACGTCCCGCGTGATGGAATCGGAGGGTGACGACGACAGGGGGATCCATGCCCGACGAGCCGACGGCCGAGCGCGCGCACTGCGTCAGCGAGCGGATCGGACCGGGCAGCGTCTCGGTCGTCCGCACCGGCACGCGCACCCACGAGGGCCGGAACGAGCGCGGCTCGACGGTGCGCATCGGCCCAGCCGACGCCGAGGGCTGCTTCACGCCGGCGAGCTGCTGAAACTGGCGCTCATCGGCTGCGCCGGCATGCGCCGACCGGGTGGTCGCCCGCCGGCTCGGCGACGACTTCGCGATGACCGTCTGGGCGCACGACCGGTCGGATCGCGACGAGAATCGCTACCGCCGCATCGACGAGGAGCTTCTCGTCGATCTCTCGCACCTCGAGCCCGACGACCGGGCGACGCTCATCGACCTCATGGACAAGGCGATCCGGCGCGGATGCATCGTGGCCCGCAGTGTGGAGACTTGCATCGAACTCGACGCCATGATCGACGGCGTCGAGACTCAGCCGTCGCCACGGTGGTGGCACAGGTGCCCGCGCGGCTCCTCCACGGCGTATCCGGCAAGGCATCCGCCACCGCGATCGACAGTACGAGCAGCAGCACCATGACGGGCGCCTGACTCGGCCGGCCCGTGATGTACGGCGTGAACATGACGATCGGCCAGTGCCAGGTAGAGGGAGTATGAGATGCCACCGAACCACTGCACGAGCGGGAGCGCGGCGACCGGGGCGAGGGAGAGGGCCGCCCGCGGCATCCCGGCCCAGATGATCGCCGCCGTGCCGAGCACCGGCAGCAGCGCGATGGTGCCGGGGAACCGGTCAACGTCGGTGAACATGAGCGTCGCGATCGCGATCGCGGCGAGCCCCGCCCAGCCGGCTGCCGCGCGGGTTCGGCGCAGCCGCTCGCCATGGAGCGTGGACAGGAGCGCCAGTATCCCGCCCACGCCGAACTCCCACCCGCGCGCGAGCGTCGAGAAGTAGGCCAGGTTGTGGTCGTGCATGGTGCGGAGCGTTCCGTACAGGAAGGACGCCACCGTCATCACGACGAGTACGGCGGCGAGCGACTGGACGCGGCGACGCCCTGAGCGAGTGGCCAGCCAGAGCGCGCCGATGATGAGGAGCGGCCAGATCAGGTAGAACTGCTCCTCCACCGACAACTGACCAGGAATGCTGCACCGGCGTGGACTCCAGATCGGCGCTGGCCGGGATCTGGGAGTCGCGGGCGAGGTGCCGGTTCTCGACGTAGAGGGCGCTCGAGAGGGTCTGCTGGAGGAACGGACGCCACTCCGCGAGCGGCACGAAGAGGAGCGTGGCCACCGCGCAGGCCGAGAGCACCACCATGGCTGCGGGCAGGATGCGGCGGGCGCGCAGGACGTAGAACTGCCTCAGGCGCACGCGACCGTGGCGCTCTGCGTCGCGAACCAGCAGCCCGGTGATGAGGAAGCCCGAGACGACGAAGAAGACGTCGACACCGACGAGGCCGACGGGCAGCGCCGCGGGCCAGAAGTGATAGAGGAGCACGCATCCGATCGCGACCGCACGCAGCGCCTGGATCTCGGGGCGCACGGACGACCCCTGCGCGGCGGCGGAAGATCCGTTGCGCAGCAGCCCGCGCTGACCCCGCGCCACTTGCGCGGGGTCTGCGCCAGGCGGGATGGCGCGGACCGCGCACAACTGGCGCAGAGTGCGGGGGCGATGCCCGGGACACGACGAAGGGGCCGGGCCCGAAGGCCCGACCCCTGCCGGTTCCCGTTCCGGACGGATCCGGCGGGACTGGTGCTACTTGATGATCTTCGTGACCGTGCCGGCGCCGACGGTGCGACCGCCCTCGCGGATGGCGAAGCCGAGGCCCTCCTCCATGGCGATCGGCTGGATGAGCTCGACCGTCATGTCGGTGGTGTCGCCGGGCATGACCATCTCGGTGCCCTCGGGCAGCGTGATGACGCCGGTGACGTCGGTGGTGCGGAAGTAGAACTGCGGACGGTAGTTCGCGTAGAACGGGTTGTGGCGGCCGCCCTCCTCCTTCGAGAGGATGTACGCCGTGCCCTCGAAGATGGTGTGCGGGGTGACCGAGCCCGGGGCCACGACGACCTGGCCGCGCTCGACGTCCTCACGCTTGGTGCCACGGAGCAGGAGACCGCAGTTCTCGCCGGCCCACGCCTCGTCGAGCTGCTTGTGGAACATCTCGATACCCGTGACCGTGGTCTTCTGCGTCGGACGGATGCCGACGATCTCGACCTCGGAGTTGATCTTCAGCGTGCCGCGCTCGGCGCGACCCGTGACGACCGTGCCGCGACCGGTGATGGTGAAGACGTCCTCGATGGGCATGAGGAACGGCTTGTCCTTGTCGCGCACCGGGTCGGGGATCGACTCGTCGACGGCGTCCATCAGGTCGAGAACCGACTGGACCCACTTCTCGTCGCCCTCGAGGGCCTTGAGGCCCGAGACGCGCACGACCGGCGCGTTGTCGCCGTCGAAGCCCTGGCTCGAGAGCAGCTCGCGGACCTCGAGCTCGACGAGCTCCAGGATCTCCTCGTCGTCGACCATGTCGGCCTTGTTCAGCGCGACGAGCAGGTAGGGCACGCCGACCTGCTTGGCGAGCAGGACGTGCTCACGCGTCTGGGCCATCGGGCCGTCGGTCGCCGCGACCACGAGGATCGCGCCGTCCATCTGGGCAGCACCGGTGATCATGTTCTTGATGTAGTCGGCGTGACCCGGGGCGTCGACGTGCGCGTAGTGGCGCTTCGGCGTCTCGTACTCGACGTGCGAGATATTGATCGTGATGCCGCGCTGGCGCTCCTCGGGAGCCGAGTCGATCGATGCGAAGTCGCGCTGCACGTTCGTGGCCGACGGGTACTTGTCTGCCAGGACCTTCGAGATCGCTGCGGTGAGCGTCGTCTTGCCGTGGTCGACGTGACCGATCGTACCGATGTTGACGTGCGGCTTGGTCCGCTCGAACTTGGCCTTAGCCACTGTGGGTCCTCCTCAGGACTCGTGTAGGAACCCCGGGCGCTGGATTGCGACCGGTGTGCTACGGGGTTGTGTTGACATGTTACGCGAACCGGTTGGCTCGTGCGTCGGAGGGCTACTCGCCCTTGTTCTTCTGGACGATCTCGTCGGCGACAGCCTTCGGGACCTCCGCGTAGCTCTCGAACTCCATCGAGTACACGGCCCGGCCCGAGGTCTTCGACCGCAGGTCGCCGATGTAGCCGAACATCTCCGAGAGCGGGACGTGCGCACGCACGACCTTCACGCCGGCGGCGTCCTCCATCGACTGGATCTGACCGCGACGCGAGTTCAGGTCGCCGATGACGTCACCCATGTACTCCTCAGGGGTGCGCACCTCGACGGACATGAGCGGCTCGAGCAGAACCGGGTTCGCCTTCCGAGCGGCCTCCTTGAAGCCCATCGAGCCGGCGATCTTGAACGCCATCTCCGAGGAGTCGACGTCGTGGGCTGCGCCGTCGAGCAGGATGCCCTTGACGCCGACCATCGGGTAGCCGGCCAGGATGCCGTACTGCATGGCGTCCTGGAAGCCGGCGTCGACCGAGGGGATGTACTCGCGCGGAACGCGGCCACCCGTGACCTTGTTCTCGAACTCGTACGTCTTGTCGGCCGTGATCTCGAGGGGCTCGAGCGCGAACTGGATCTTCGCGAACTGGCCCGAACCACCCGTCTGCTTCTTGTGGGTGTAGTCGTGCTTCTCGACCGCGCGCTTGATCGTCTCGCGGTAGGCCACCTGGGGCTTGCCGACGTTCGCCTCGACCTTGAACTCCCGCTTCATGCGGTCGACG
Source organism: Agromyces bauzanensis (assembly GCF_014645655.1). GTDB lineage: Bacteria > Actinomycetota > Actinomycetes > Actinomycetales > Microbacteriaceae > Agromyces > Agromyces bauzanensis. The sequence continues at coordinate 22,029 of NZ_BMMD01000018.1, forward strand.
AGGATGTCGAGGTGCAGCTCGCCCATGCCCTTGATGACCGTCTGGCCGGTCTCCTGGTTGAGCTCGGTGCGGAAGGTGGGGTCCTCCTCGGCGAGCTTCTGGATCGCCGTGCCGAGCTTCTCCTGGTCGGCCTTGGTCTTCGGCTCGATGGCGACCTCGATGACCGGGGCCGGGAACGTCATCGACTCGAGGACGACCTGTTTGTCGGGGTCGCACAGGGTGTCGCCCGTGGTCGTGTCCTTCAGTCCGATGACCGCGTAGATGTTGCCCGCGGTGACCGAGTCGACCGGGTTCTCCTTGTTGGCGTGCATCTGGAAGATCTTCCCGATGCGCTCCTTCTTGCCCTTGGTCGAGTTGATGACCTGGCCACCGGAGTCGAGGTGACCCGAGTACACGCGGATGTAGGTGAGCCGACCGAAGAACGGGTGCACCGCGACCTTGAACGCGAGTGCCGCGAAGGGGTCGTTGGCGTCGGGGTGACGCTCGATGATCTCGTCCTCGTTGCGAGGGTTGCGACCCTCGACTGCCGGCACGTCGAGCGGCGATGGCAGGAAGTCGATGACCGCGTCGAGCATGGGCTGCACGCCGCGGTTCTTGAATGCCGAGCCGCAGAGCACGGGGTAGATCTCGGAGTTGACGGTGAGCTTGCGGATCGCGCCCTTGATCTCGGCGACCGTGAGCTCCTCGCCGCCGAAGTACTTCTCGAGCAGCGCGTCGTCGGTCTCGGCGACGGTCTCGAGCAGCACGTGGCGGTACTCCTCCGCCTTCTCCTTGAGGTCGGCGGGGATCTCCTGCACCTCGTACTTCGCACCCATCGTCACGTCGCCCTTGGCGTCGCCGGGCCACACGAGGGCCCGCATCTCGATGAGGTCGACGACGCCGACGAATTCGCTCTCCGAACCGATCGGCAGCTGGAGCACGAGCGGCTTCGCGCCGAGGCGCTTGATGATCGTGTCCACGGTGAAGTAGAAGTCCGCGCCGAGCTTGTCCATCTTGTTGACGAAGCAGATGCGCGGCACGTTGTACTTGTCGGCCTGGCGCCACACGGTCTCGGACTGGGGCTCGACGCCCTCCTTGCCGTCGAAGACGGCGACGGCGCCGTCGAGCACGCGGAGCGAGCGCTCGACCTCGACCGTGAAGTCGACGTGACCGGGGGTGTCGATGATGTTGATCTGGTTCTTGTTCCAGAAGCAGGTCACGGCGGCCGACGTGATCGTGATGCCGCGCTCCTTCTCCTGCTCCATCCAGTCGGTCGTCGAGGCGCCGTCGTGGGTCTCGCCGATCTTGTGGTTCACGCCCGTGTAGAACAGGATGCGCTCGGTGGTGGTGGTCTTGCCGGCATCGATGTGCGCCATGATGCCGATGTTGCGGACCTTGCTCAGGTCGGTGAGCACGTCTTGTGCCACGGGGGTTCCTCCGGGGAAGTCAGGAGTGGAAGGGGGAGTGGACGGATGCCGCCCTTCGGCGGGCTCAGGGACCGCCTCAGCGGCGGCATCCGCCCATCGACTACCAGCGGTAGTGGGCGAAGGCGCGGTTCGACTCGGCCATCTTGTGGGTGTCCTCACGGCGCTTGACCGCGGCACCGAGGCCGTTCGACGCGTCGAGGATCTCGTTGGTGAGACGCTCGGTCATCGTCTTCTCGCGACGAGCCTTGGCGTAGCTCGTGAGCCAGCGCAGGGCGAGGGTGTTGGCGCGGTGCGGCTTCACCTCGACGGGGACCTGGTAGGTCGAACCGCCGACGCGCCGCGAGCGCACCTCGAGGGTGGGACGCACGTTGTCGAGCGCCTTCTTCAGGGTGGCGACGGCGTCCTGGCCGGACTTCGTGGCGACGTTCTCGAGCGCCTCGTACACGATGCGCTGCGCGAGGTCCTTCTTGCCGTCGATCAGGATCTTGTTGACGAGCTGGCTGACGACCGGCGAGCCGTACACGGGGTCGGCGACGACGGGGCGCTTCGGAGCGGGTCCCTTGCGAGGCATTACTTCTTCTCCATCTTCGCGCCGTAGCGGCTACGAGCCTGCTTGCGGTTCTTCACGGCCTGCGTGTCGAGCGCGCCGCGGATGATCTTGTAGCGCACACCGGGAAGGTCCTTCACGCGACCGCCGCGGACGAGCACCATCGAGTGCTCCTGCAGGTTGTGGCCCTCACCGGGGATGTAGGCCGTAACTTCGGTGCCGTTCGAGAGCTTCACACGTGCCACCTTGCGGAGCGCGGAGTTCGGCTTCTTCGGGGTGGTGGTGTACACACGCGTGCACACGCCGCGCTGCTGGGGGTTGGCCTTCAGGGCGGGAGCCTTGGTCTTGGTGACCTTCGGCGAGCGACCCTTGCGGACCAACTGCTGAATGGTTGGCACTGCTTCTCCTTGTTTGTGCTGCACGGTGACAGCGTTGATGGATTTCACATCACGACCCACCGGCACTGCAGAACCGCAGCGCCTGTTGCGTGGTGGGTATGCCGTGGGGGCGACCGACGAGGTGCCCTGCGAGTGTGCGCCTGCTACGAGCTCGAGGCGTGGCATGCTGGTCGCCATCTGGCGAAGCTCCGGCAGGCACGATTCAAGCACGCGTCAACGCGCACACCCGATCAATGGTAATGCGGCGTAACCTCGCGGTCAAATGACGATGGATGCCATGAGCCCGTGTTCTCCGACGGCGGAAGCCATGGCGTCTCGGCCACCGCTGGTAGAGGAGCCCCCGGCCGATTCGGACGCGTCCACAACGTCATTAGGAAGAACACCTAGCCGGGCCACCCCGGCGAGTCGAGTTCGCGGTCGAGGTCGGCCAGCAGCTCCTCCACCTGCGGTTCGACGTACGCGACCACGGCGCTGCGGATGCGCTCGCGGTGCTGGGAGAGTTCGACGCAGATGCGCCGGCCGAGCTGCTTCGCGAACTCGTCGGCGAGCCGCACCTCCTCGCGCAGCGCCTCCTTCTCCTCGAACGTGAACGGGCGGGGCGCGGGCTCGTCGTGCTCGGCGGCGGCATCCGCCTCGAGCCCCGTCAGCGTGAACAGGAAGGGTTGGTCGGGCACCGGCTCGGGATCGAGGTCGAGCCCGAGGAACTCGGGGTCCAGCCCCTCCCCCGCGCGGTACGGGCGCCGGGCCTTGCGCTCCTCGGCGAGGCGGATCTCGGCGTGCAGCATCGGGAGGTTCCGCGCCGTGTAGTCGTCGACGGCAACGTCGATGACGCCCTTCATGCGCATCGAGAACGCGTGCTGGACGGGGTGCGGCACGTCCACGTCCAGGCCTGCGGCGGCGAGGATGGGCGAGCCGAAGCAGCGGGTGCAGAGGCGCACGCGCGCGCGATGGGTGCCCGGCCGCCACCTCGGCAGCCAGGCCAGCCAGCGGTCGACCTCGTGGCTGACGCGCGCCTCGATCGATCCCTCCACGCGATCACGATACTGCGCGGCGTTCTCGACCTCCTCGACCTTTGGACGGACTGGCGCGCCGGCGCGGCATCCGTCACTCCTCGTCGTCGCGTTCCCACGGCCATCGCGGTCGCTCGACGCCGCCCGACTGGGCGCGGGCGACGAGGAGGGCGAGCCATGCGACGAGCGCCGCGCACGCCGGGAGGAGCAGGCCGAACCAGCCGCCGCCGAACCCGAGGCCGAAGATGAGGCTGGCGAGCACCGTGCCCGTCGCGATCGCGTAGCCGACGACCGCGACGACGACCGCGGCGACCCAGGCCCAGACCGCGGCCAGCAGGGTGCCGGCGAGCACGCGCTCGGGGCGACGCAGCGCGCGGCCGAGGTGCAGCAGCACCGCGAGCGCCGATGCCCCCACGATCGCAGGTCCCACGAGACGGCCGGCGTCCTCCCTAGAGATGACCTCCGCGTCGGTGAGGAGGCTGACGAAGCCGTAGGCGGCCACCACCAATGCGAGGTAGAGGGCCGTGGCGAATCCGGCCACCGGCCAGGCCCTCCGCCCGTTCTCCTGCATCCTCCGAGACTACGCCCGGGCAGCACCAGGTGGCGCGACGAGGCGACGCTCGACCCGTCGCCGCGGGGCGCGCAGCGCGCCCACCACGTGCGCCGCCGTGGCCGCCCTCGGACGCGCCGGCGAGCAGGAGGGGAGCCGCCATCAGCGCGAGCAGGAACCCGACCGCGTCCCAGCCCCACGCGGGGCGAGGCACGGGCTCTTCCTCGGCGTGATCCTGGCGTCGGGCGAGTTCCTGCCGGAGCCGACTCACGGTGCGATCGAATCGGCGGCCGAGGTCGACGAGCCGGCGAGCCGCCTCCACGTCGATGCGCGACAACGCCGCATCCTCGAGCGTCCGGATGACGGCCGCCGGCGGGTCGACCGGGGTGAGCGGCATCGTGCGCGCCCGTTCGGCGGCGACGCGAGCGGCATCCGTCACCGTGCCGGTCATGCGAAGCCCCCACCCGGATGCCGCGCACCAGTTCGTCGAGGAACGGCGCCATGTAGCCGGCGTCGCGCGCGCTGTCGCCGGTGCCGCTGACCGCGACCGCACGCCGTCGACGTCGAACACGTAGTTGAGCCGACCGGCGGCGATCGCCGGGTCGCTCGAGGGCAGCACGATCGCGGCGCGGTGCGCCGGGCACGGGCGTGATCGCGAATTCGCGCACGGCGGCACGGCGCCATGGTCGTGTCGGTGTCGCGCAGCGGTCGATCGCCGCGGCCGGCCGTGCGGCCACCGGCGGTGCGGCCACGGTCGTGGGAGCCGCCGAGGCCGCCGAGGCCACGGGAACCGTCCCGGCGCCGGTAGGCACGAGCTCGGGCGGCACCCACGCGCCGACCCCCTCGGGTGTGCACGGCCGCGCTGCGGCGCGTCTCACCCGCACCGGGTGAGACACGCCGACGGAGCTCAGCGCGGCTGCGGCCCGGCCGCGATCTCGCGGTCGTACGCCTCGCGCGCCACCCGGTTGCGCTCGGTGACCGCGCGGCCACGAGCCGCGATCCAGCCGCCGAGCCAGATCGGGATCTCGCGCGCGATGACGAACGCCACGATCGCGAAGGGGTCGAGCCAGCGCTGCCGTAGGAAGTCCGCCGCGTCGCCGACCGCGAGCCGCCACGCCTGCACCGTGAGCACGGCACCACCCACGTAGGCGAAGTACACGAGCACGCCGACGAGCAGGCCGAACACGGCGTAGGCCCACCACGCGCCACGGTTCACGATCGCGGCGAGCAGCGCGAAGCCCACGAAGAACGCGAGGATCGGCACCCAGAACACCGGGCTCGCGAGGAACTCCACGAACGCGTCCGTCGCCTCGGCGGCGTCGCCGCGTCCGAGCAGGAGCAGGTACGCGACGCCCGCGTAGAGGAGCGCGAAGACGACGGTGCCGACGAGGGCCACGAGCACGCCGAATCCGCGGTTGCCCCGGGGCTTGGGCGGTGTCGGCGCCTGCACGTAGATGGTCTGCGGGGCGGGAGCCGGGACCGCAGGGGTGGTCTCGGGCTCCGGCGCGAGGGTGGCGGATCCCGCCGCGATGCCTGGGGCCGCGACGGAGGCGGCCGGCACGTATGTCTCACGACGCACGGAGTCGGCCGGCACCGGCTCGGGCACCGCGTCGCCCGACCCGCCGGCGTCGTGGATGTCGGATGCCTCGGGCGTGGCGTTCGCCCGTTCGACGGCGGCGTCGAGCCGGGCGGTGGCGTCGGGCGAGTCGAGCGGCTCCTCCATGGTTTCCGGCACCGGTTCGGACGCGCCGGGTTCGGATGCGTCGGCGGCGGATGCATCGACCGGAGGCGCCGCATCGACCGGCGCCGCCGGCTCGGCGGCGGGCGACGACAGGCCCCGGTCGGCGAGATCGGCCTCGTGCTCGTCCGCGTGCGGCTCGAGCCCGCCCGCGTCGTGCGGGCGCTCCGGCTCGGATCCGGGAGTCGTGCTGCTCATGTCGCGCTCCTTCCGGGCGCCGTCGCACCCGCGATTGTGGCCACTGTAACAACGCCGGCAAGCCATTCCGGGCAGCCGCGCGGCGCTTCGCGCACGGTTGCGGGCGGCCACGTGGCATCCGGATGCCCCGGAGACGCCGAAAGGCCCCGGATCGCTCCGGGGCCCTTCGGTCGTGTCGCGGCGGTCTGTCCTCGCGAGGGCGGCCCGAGTTCGGGTTGCCCTCGCGAGCGTCGGCCGCCGCGGGCGACTCAGCTGTAGTTGCCGGGGGTGAAGTCGTCGCTCGAGAACGCGTCGAAGTCGACGAAGCTGAGGTCGCCCTCGGCGAACGCCGCGTCGTCGGCGAAAATGCGGTTCGGGTACCGCTCCGCCTTCGCCTCCTCCGTGGCCTCGACCGCGACGTTCCGGTACCTCTGCAGTCCGGTGCCGGCGGGGATCAGCTTGCCGATGATCACGTTCTCCTTGAGGCCGACGAGCGGGTCGGACTTGCCCTCCATGGCGGCCTGCGTGAGCACGCGGGTCGTCTCCTGGAAGGACGCGGCCGACAGCCACGACTCGGTCGCCAGGGAGGCCTTGGTGATGCCCATGACCTCCTGGCGGGCCGAGGCCGTCTTCCTGCCCTCGGTGAGCGTGGCGCGGTTGATCTCGTTGTACTTCGACCGATCGACGAGTTCGCCCGGGAGCAGGTCGGTGTCGCCGTGGTCGACGACGGTGACCTTGCGCAGCATCTGGCGCACGATGACCTCGATGTGCTTGTCGTGGATCGGCACGCCCTGCGAGCGATACACGTCCTGCACGCCGTCCACCAGGTGCTTCTGCACCTCGCGCACGCCCTTGACCCGGAGGACCTCCTTCGGGTCGACGGTGCCGACGATCAGCTGCTGGCCGAGCTCGACGTGCTGGCCGTCCTCGACGAGCAGCGTCGAACGCTTGAGCACGTTGTACGCGATCGGCTCGTCGCCGTTGTCGGGCGTGAGGATGACCTTGCGCTGTCGCTCGGTCTCGTCGATCGTGATGCGACCGGCGGCCTCCACGATGGGCGACGCACCCTTGGGGGTGCGGGCCTCGAAAAGCTCCTGCACGCGGGGAAGACCCTGCGTGATGTCGTCGGCCGAGGCCGAGCCACCGGTGTGGAAGGTACGCATCGTGAGCTGCGTGCCGGGCTCGCCGATCGACTGGGCCGCGATGATGCCCACGGCCTCGCCGATGTCCACGAGCTTGCCGGTCGCGAGCGAACGGCCGTAGCACTTCGCGCACACGCCGACCGCGGACTCGCAGGTGAGCACCGAGCGGACCTTGATCGTCTCGACGCCCGCCGCGATGAGCTCGTTGATGAGCACGTCGCCCACATCGGATCCGGCCTCCGCCACGACCTCGCCCTTCGCGTCGACCGCGTCGGCCGCGAGGGAACGGGCGAACACCGAGTTCTCGACGTTCGGGTCGCGCACGAGCTTGCCCGAGGCATCCGTCGTCGCGATCGGCAGGTCGAGGCCCTTGTTCGTGCCGCAGTCGTCCTCGCGGATGATGACATCCTGCGAGACGTCCACGAGACGACGCGTGAGGTAGCCCGAGTCCGCCGTGCGCAGGGCCGTGTCGGCCAGGCCCTTGCGGGCACCGTGCGTCGCGATGAAGTACTCCGCCACCGACAGGCCCTCGCGGTACGAGGAGATGATCGGGCGCGGGATGATCTCACCCTTCGGGTTGTTCACGAGGCCTCGCATGCCGGCGATGTTGCGCACCTGCAGCCAGTTGCCACGAGCGCCCGACGTGACCATGCGGTTGATGGTGTTGTCGGTCGGGAAGTTCTCCTGCATGGCCTTGGCGACCTCGTCGGTGGCCTTGGTCCAGATCTGGATGAGCTCCTGGCGACGCTCGAGGTCGGTCGTGAGACCCTTCTCGAACTGCGACTGCACCTTGGCCGCCTGCTTCTCGTACTTCGAGACGATCTCGCCCTTGTTCGGCGGCGTCACGATGTCGGAGAGCGCGACGGTCACGCCCGAGCGGGTCGCCCAGCGGAAGCCGGCGTCCTTGATGCGGTCGAGGGTCGCGGCGACCTCCGTCTTCGGGTAGCGCTCGGCGAGGTCGTTGACGATCTGCGAGATCTGGCCCTTGCCGGCCTGCGCGTTGAAGTACGGGTAGTCCTCGGGCAGCGCCTCGTTGAAGAGCGCGCGACCGAGCGTGGTCTCGAGCAGGTACGGCTTGCCCGCCTCGAAGCCCTCGGGCTCGCCGCCCTCCGCGAAGTGCAGCCCCTCGAGGCGGATCTTCACCTTCGCACCGAGGTCGAGTGCGATCTCGCCCGGACGGTTCTGGTCGAACGCGAGGATCGCCTCGGCGATCGACGAGAACGCGCGACCCTCACCGGCGGCGCCGTCCTTCTGCGTCGTCAGGTGGTGCAGTCCGATGATCATGTCCTGCGAGGGCAGGGTCACCGGACGGCCGTCCGACGGCTTCAGGATGTTGTTCGACGCGAGCATGAGGATGCGGGCCTCGGCCTGCGCCTCGACCGACAGCGGCAGGTGCACGGCCATCTGATCGCCGTCGAAGTCCGCGTTGAACGCGGCGCAGACGAGCGGGTGGAGCTGGATGGCCTTGCCCTCGACGAGCTGCGGCTCGAACGCTTGGATGCCGAGGCGGTGCAGGGTGGGCGCGCGGTTCAGCAGCACGGGGCGCTCGCGGATGATCTCCTCGAGCACGTCCCACACCTGCGGACGCGAACGCTCGACCATGCGCTTGGCGGCCTTGATGTTCTGCGCGTGGCTCAGGTCGATGAGGCGCTTGATGACGAACGGCTTGAAGAGCTCGAGCGCCATCTGCTTGGGCAGGCCGCACTGGTGCAGCTTCAGCTGCGGGCCGACCACGATGACCGAACGGCCCGAGTAGTCGACGCGCTTGCCGAGCAGGTTCTGGCGGAAGCGACCCTGCTTGCCCTTGAGCATGTCGCTCAGGGACTTCAGGGCGCGGTTGCCGGTACCGGTGACCGGGCGACCACGACGACCGTTGTCGAACAGCGCGTCGACCGCCTCCTGCAGCATCCGCTTCTCGTTGTTCACGATGATCTCGGGCGCACCGAGGTCGAGGAGGCGCCGCAGGCGGTTGTTGCGGTTGATCACACGACGGTAGAGGTCGTTGAGGTCGGAGGTCGCGAACCGGCCGCCGTCGAGCTGCACCATCGGGCGGAGCTCGGGCGGGATCACCGGCACGACGTCGAGCACCATCGCGGCCGGCGAGTTGCCGGTCTGCAGGAAGGAGCTGACGACGCGCAGGCGCTTGATCGCGCGGATCTTCTTCTGGCCCTTGCCCTCGGCGATCTGCAGGCGCAGGTCGTCGGCCTCGGCGGCCAGGTCGAAGGCCTCGAGCCGCTTCTTGATGGCCTCGGCGCCCATGTAGGCCTCGAAGTACATGCCGAAGCGGTCCTGCAGCTCGTGGAACACCGAGTCCTCGGGCTTCAGGTCACCGACCTTGAGGGTGCGGAAGTCCTCCCACACGCGCTCGAGGTGCGCGATCTGCTCGTCGGCGCTCTTGCGCACGCCGGCCATCTCCTTGTCGGCGGCGGCCTCGGCGCGCTTGCGCTGGTCGCTCTTGGCGCCCTCGGCCTCGAGCCCGGCGAGCTCGGCCTCCTTGCGCGCCATGAGCTCGGCGATGCGCGCGTCGCGCTGGTCGCCGATCGTCTTGATCTCGAGGCGGAGCTCGTTCTCGAGGCCGGGCATGTCGGCGTGACGGCCCTCCTCGTCGACGTCGATCACCATGTAGGCGGCGAAGTAGATGACCTTCTCGAGGTCCTTCGGCGCCATGTCGAGCAGGTACCCGAGGCGCGAGGGCACGCCCTTGAAGTACCAGATGTGCGTGACGGGGGCGGCGAGCTCGATGTGGCCCATCCGCTCACGGCGCACCGAGGACTTGGTGACCTCGACACCGCAGCGCTCGCAGACGATGCCCTTGAAGCGCACGCGCTTGTACTTGCCGCAGGCGCACTCCCAGTCGCGGCTGGGCCCGAAGATCTGCTCGCCGAAGAGGCCGTCCTTCTCGGGCTTGAGCGTGCGGTAGTTGATGGTCTCGGGCTTCTTGACCTCGCCGTAGGACCAACGACGGATGTCGTCGGCGGTGGCCAGACCGATGCGAAGCTCGTCAAAAGTGGTTGCGTCGAGCAATTTCTCTCCTAGAAAAGTCTCAGTCGTCGTTCTGGCCGGGTTCAGATCTCGTCGATGTTCGACGACTCGAAGCGCGCGGAGATGTTGATGCCGAGCTCCTCCGCCGCGCGGAAGGCCTCGTCATCGGTGTCGCGCAGGCTCACCGCCGTGCCGTCGGCCGAGAGGACCTCGACGTTCAGGCAGAGCGACTGCATCTCCTTCATGAGCACCTTGAAGGACTCCGGGATGCCGGGCTCCTGGATGTTCTCGCCCTTGACGATGGCCTCGTACACCTTGACGCGACCGAGGATGTCGTCGGACTTGATCGTGAGGAGCTCCTGCAGCGCGTAGGCGGCGCCGTAGGCCTCGAGGGCCCACACCTCCATCTCGCCGAAGCGCTGGCCGCCGAACTGGGCCTTTCCACCGAGCGGCTGCTGCGTGATCATCGAGTACGGGCCCGTGGAGCGCGCGTGGATCTTGTCGTCGACGAGGTGGTGCAGCTTCAGGATGTACATGTAGCCGACCGAGACCGGGTACGGGAAGGGCTCACCCGAACGACCGTCGTAGAGCTGCGTCTTGCCGCTCGAGTCGATCAGTCGCTCGCCGTCGCGGTTGGGCAGCGTCGAGTCGAGCAGACCCGCGATCTCCTCCTCGAGGGCGCCGTCGAACACCGGGGTCGCGACCTTGGTGCCCGGAGCGGCCTCGTGCGCGTCCTTCGGGAGCTTCTTGGCCCACGACGGGTTGCCCTCGACCTTCCAGCCCTGCTTGGCGACCCACCCGAGGTGGGTCTCCAGCACCTGACCGAAGTTCATGCGGCCCGGGATGCCGAGCGGGTTGAGGATGACGTCGACCGGGGTGCCGTCGGCGAGGAACGGCATGTCCTCGACCGGCAGGATCTTCGAGATGACGCCCTTGTTGCCGTGGCGGCCGGCGAGCTTGTCGCCCTCGGTGATCTTGCGCTTCTGGGCGATGTAGACGACCACGCGCTGGTTGACGCCCGAGCCGAGCTCGTCGTCGCCGTCCTGCGCGTCGAACACCTTGACGCCGATGATCGTGCCCTGCTCACCGTGGGGCACCTTCAGCGACGTGTCGCGCACCTCGCGGCTCTTCTCGTTGAAGATGGCGCGGAGCAGGCGCTCCTCGGCCGAGAGCTCGGTCTCGCCCTTCGGCGTGACCTTGCCGACGAGGATGTCGCCGGGTCGCACCTCGGCGCCGATGCGGATGATGCCGCGCTCGTCGAGGTCGGCGAGCAGGTCGGGACTGACGTTCGGGAGATCACGCGTGATCTCCTCCTTGCCGAGCTTCGTGTCGCGCGCATCCACCTCGTACTCCTCGATGTGGATCGACGAGAGCACGTCGTCCTTCACGAGGTTCTGGCTGAGGATGATCGCGTCCTCGAAGTTGTGGCCCTCCCACGGCATGAACGCGACGAGCAGGTTCTTGCCGAGCGCGAGCTCGCCGTTGTCGGTCGCGGGACCGTCGGCGACGACCTCGCCGGCCTCGATGCGGTCGCCCGCCGAGACGATGACGCGGTTGTTGTACGACGTGCCCTGGTTCGAGCGGTCGAACTTGCGCAGGTAGTACGTCTGCGTGCCGCCCTCGTCGAGCTGGATGGTCACGGAGTCGGCCGAGACCTCGGCGACGACACCGGCCTTGTCGGCGGTGATGACGTCACCGGCGTCGACGGCCGCGTAGCCCTCCATGCCGGTGCCGACGAACGGCGAGTCGCTGCGCAGCAGCGGCACGGCCTGGCGCTGCATGTTCGCGCCCATGAGGGCGCGGTTCGCATCGTCGTGCTCGAGGAACGGGATGAGCGAGGTCGCGACCGACACCATCTGGCGCGGCGAGACATCCATGTACCCGATCTCGTCGGCGGGGAACAGGTCGACCTCGCCGCCCTTCTTGCGGGCGAGGACGCGCTCCTCCTGGAAGTGGCCGTCGGCCTTCAGCGGCGCGTTGGCCTGGGCGACGATGTAGTCGTCCTCCTCCATCGCCGTGAGGTAGTCGATCTGCTCGGTGACCTTGCCGCTCACGACCCGGCGGTACGGCGTCTCGATGAAGCCGAACGAGTTGATGCGCGCGAACGACGCGAGCGAGCCGATGAGGCCGATGTTCGGGCCTTCCGGCGTCTCGATCGGGCACATGCGGCCGTAGTGCGAGGGGTGCACGTCTCGGACCTCGACGCCCGCGCGGTCGCGAGAGAGGCCGCCCGGGCCGAGCGCCGAGAGGCGGCGCTTGTGGGTCAGGCCCGCGAGCGGGTTGTTCTGGTCCATGAACTGCGACAGCTGCGAGGTGCCGAAGAACTCCTTGATCGCGGCGACGACGGGTCGCACGTTGATCAGCGTCTGCGGCGTGATCGCCTCGATGTCCTGCGTCGTCATGCGCTCGCGCACGACGCGCTCCATGCGGCTGAGGCCGGTGCGCACCTGGTTCTGGATGAGCTCGCCCACCGCGCGGATGCGACGGTTGCCGAAGTTGTCGATGTCGTCGACGTCGAGACGGATCTCGACGTCCTTGCCACCACGGCGACCCGGGAGCGTGGTGCGCTCGTCGTGCAGCGCGACGAGGTACTTGATCGTGGCCACGATATCCTGCACCGTGAGCACCGAGTCGGTGAGCGGCGCCTCGAGGCCGAGCTTGTTGTTGATCTTGTACCGGCCGACCTTGGCGAGGTCGTAACGCTTCGGGTTGAAGTAGAAGTTGTCGAGGAGCGCACGCGCGGCCTCGGCGGCCACCTGCTCGCCCGGACGGAGCTTGCGGTAGATGTCCTTGAGCGCCTCCTCCTTGGTGAGGATGTTGTCCTTCTCCAGGGTGAGGGCGATCGACTCGTAGCCGGCGAACTCCTCGAGGATCTCCTCGCTCGTGAGGCCGAGGGCCTTCAGGAAGACGGTCACCGACTGCTTGCGCTTGCGGTCGATGCGCACGCCGACCTGGTCGCGCTTGTCGATCTCGAACTCGAGCCAGGCACCGCGGCTCGGGATGACGCGCGCGGAGTAGATGTCCTTGTCGCTCGTCTTCTCGGGGGTGCGCTCGAAGTAGACGCCGGGCGAACGCACGAGCTGCGACACGACGACGCGCTCGGTGCCGTTGATGACGAAGGTGCCCTTCGGGGTCATCAGGGGGAAGTCGCCCATGAAGACGGTCTGGGTCTTGATCTCACCCGTGAGGTGATTCATGAACTCCGCGTTGACGTACAGCGGAGCGGAGTAGGTCTTGCCCTTCTCCTTGCACTCATCGATCGTGTACTTCGGCGGCTCGAGCTCGGGGTTCGTGAACGAGAGCTGCATGGTCTCGCCGAGGTCCTCGATGGGGGAGATCTCCTCGAAGATCTCCTCGAGGCCGGTGGTCTCGGGCAGGTCCTGCCGGCCTGCCTCGACCGCAGCCTCGACGCGCGCCTTCCACGCGTCGTTGCCGACCAGCCAGTCGAAGCTCTCCGTCTGGAGGGCGAGCAGATCGGGTACCGTGAGGGTGTCGGTGACCTTTGCGAACGAGAGGCGGCTTGCACCGCGTCCGTTCTTGGGGGTGGGCATGGTCGCGTTACGCGCAGCAGCCAAGTGAATAACCTCCATCGGCCCCGTCGGGCCGGTTCACTGTCGGTAGCGGAGAGTGGTACCCCTCAGACGTTTGCGGATGCTCGAGGGAAAATCCCCCGGCACGCAAGGCCGACCGCAATATGAAGGCATGGTGGGTCTGGGAGCGCAAAGGTTAACTATATGCCGCAGTGCGCGACATGTCCAGTCGATTCTTGACCTCTTCGCGAATCTCGGGTATAAGCCCAGTTTTCGGTCGACGGATGCCGCGTCCCGCGGCCTTCGTGGCACGATGCAGGCATGACCGAGCCCCGCGTCTCGTTCGAGCCCGAGGTGTTCTCATCGCCGGGACTCACGCTGCTCGTCGACGGCACCGCCCAGTCGCACGTCGACCCGACGGAGCCGCGGCGGCTGTTCTTCGAGTACGTGCGGCGCATCGGTCACGTGCTCGACGCGGTGCGTCCGCCGGGGCATCCGATCGGCGTCGTTCACCTCGGCGGCGGGGCGCTGACGCTCCCTCGCTACGTCGCCGCCACCCGCCCGGGATCGGCGCAGGTGGTGGTCGACCACGATGCCGAGCTGATCGACACGGTGCTCGCACGACTGCCACTGCCCGCGGCATCCGGAATCGAGGTGCTCATCGCCGACGCCCGCGACGCGGTCGCCGCGCTCGCTGCCCGGCCGCCGGTCGACGTCGTGGTGGTCGACCTCTACTCCCGGCTCGACGCGCCGGCGTTCGTCGACGAGGTGCCGTTCATGGCCGGATGCCTCGGGCTCCTCGCTCCCCGCGGCCTCGTCGTCGTGAACGTGGCCGATGCGCCCGGCCTCACCCGGCTGCGTGCACAGGCTCGCGCCCTCGCCCGCGCCGACCCGGGTGCGGAGCTCCTCGTCGCCGCCGACCCCGGGGTGCTGTCTGGCGTAGACGAGGGGAACGCGATCCTCGTGGCCGGGCCCGACGGGCTGTCCCCGGGTCTCGAGGAGCGCATGAACGCGGCGGGGCCGTTCCCCGTGGCCGCCCTCACCCGCGACCGGCTCGACGCCGCGCTCTGGGGCGTGTGCTGAGCCGGGGCCGGAATCGTCCTGGGCCTCCGGTTGCGCCGAGGGCGACCGAATGCCGCGTCGCCCAGCCCGCGGCGAACCGCGGGTAGCGTGGCATCCGTGTCAGACCTCGAACGCCCCCTCGCCGTGAGCGGCCACCTCGCCCGGCTCGAGGAGTCCCGGCAGGTGCCCGGTTCGTGGACGCTCTACGTCGACGGCACGCCGCAGTCGCATGTCGAGCTCGACCGGCCCGACTGGCTCGGCTTCGAGTACGTGCGCCGCATCGGGCACGCGATCGACCTCGTGAAGCCCGAGGGCGAGCCGATCACGGCTGTGCACCTCGGCGGCGGGGCGCTCACGCTGCCGCGGTACGTCGCCGCGACCCGGCCGGGCTCGCGGCAGCAGGTGATCGAGCTCGAGTCCGAGCTCGTGGACCTCGTGCGCGAGCACCTGCCACTGCCGCGCGGCGCCCAGGTGCGCGTGCGGCACGGCGACGCGCGCGAGGTGCTGCAGAAGCTGCCGCACGGGCTCGACGGCGCCGTCGACATCGTGGTGGTCGACGTCTTCTCGGGCGCGCGCACGCCCGCGCATGTGACCTCGGTCGAGTTCTACGGACTTGTCGCTCCCCGACTCGCGCCCGGCGGCATCGTCGCGGTGAACGTCGCCGATGGCGCAGGGCTCGCGTTCGCGAGGTCGCAGGTAGCGACCCTCGCGCACGTCTTCGAGCATGTCGCCATCGCCGCCGACCCGTCGATGTTGAAGGGCCGGCGCTTCGGCAACGTCGTCGTGTACGCCTCCCACCACGAGCTGCCGTTCGCCGGCATGCCGCGGCGCCTCGCGAGCGACCCCGCACCGGCGAAGCTCGTCGTCGGTGATGAGCTGCGCCGGTTCACGGCGAACGCACCGGTGGTGACCGATGCCACGGCCGTCCCCTCCCCGCCGCCGTCGCGCTCGGTGTTCATGACGAAGCCCGGCGCTTGACGCCTGGGCCCCGGCCGCATCGACAGGCTCAGCGACCGGAGCGGAATCGGCGACCGGGACGAGCTCAGCGGCGACGTCAGACGTCCGCGTTCGCGGGCTCGTCGGCGCGCTGCGCGGCGACATCCGCCTCCTTCGCCGTCATCCAATCGCGCAGGTCGCTGCGGAACACCACCACGGCGAGCGCGCCGTAGCCGATGAGGAGGAGCGCCGCGGATCCGAGCATCGCCCAGAGGCCGATACCGCTCAGGAGGAACTCGACGACGACCCAGCCGATGAGCACGATGCCGATCCAGGCCACGCCGAGCTTCGCACGGAAGAGGGCGATCGCCAGGAGGATGACGCCGACGACGGTGCCGACGAGGCTCACCATCGAGAGCGCGGTGGCAGGTCCCTGCACGGCGGCCTCGACGGCGACCGGCGCACCCTCGGCCCCGCCGGCGAGCACGAGCGAGATGCCGGCGTATGCCGCATGGCCGAACGCGCCGAGCACGGTCAGTGCCGCCGCGATCGGCGCGAGCACCGGCGTGCGGTTGCGCAGCAGGTGCGCCACTCCGATGATGCCGATGACGAGAGCGGCCTGCGCTCCGAGGAATGCATATGCCGAAAGGGCGGCGCTCGCGGCGACCGCGGCGGCATCACCTGAGCCGTCCAGCGGCGGCGCGGTAAGGACGAACACGACCGACAGCACGGCCCACAGCGCGAGGCAGATGGCCGTGGTGAGGCGATGGAATGAGGCGAGGCGGAACATCAGGACTCCTTCGGTTGATGACACCGGCCTTCTGCCGGGCGTGCCGCCACACTAGGAGCACGCTCCGGGTGGGCGGATCGGCCCGGGGTCGCGATGTCGGCGCCTTCCGTCGGCATGGCATCGACCACGGGCGATTCCACCGTCGACCGTGGGATGACGCGCACCGTCGCCGGCGCCCGCTTCGTTGAGGCCATGGAGCGCCGACGGTTCTGGCACGGAGTGCAAGACGCCGCGCTCGCGCTCGCGCTCGCCGCGGCCGGCATCGCCGAGGCCTTCGGGTTCGTCGAGTCGGTGATGGGCGACGGGTCGCCGGTGGTGAGCTCGTTCGGCATCGTGCTCGCCGCGGGGCTGCTCTCGCAACGACGGTTGCACACGTGGCTCCTGCCCGGTGTGTTCGCCGTGTGGCTCGCCATGGGCGTGCTCACACTCGGGCAGATGCAGTCGCTCTTCTGGGGGCAGCTCGTTCCGTTCATCGTCGCCCTGTACAGCCTCGCGAGGCACGGTCGCGGCCGCCTGCCCTGGATCGGCGCCGGCGCCGCAGCCGTCGCTCTCCTCTTTGCCGACTTCTTCCTGCCGGTGCTCCAGAGCGTTGACGAGATCGCCTTCCACTGGACGGTGTGCGTCATCGCGTTCGCCGCAGGCTGGGGACTTCGCACCTCGGAGGCACGCGCCGTGGCAGCAGCGATGAGGGCGAACGCTGCCGAGACCGAGTCGCGCGAGCAAGCCCGCGCGGCCGTTGCGGAGGAACGAACGCGGATCGCACGCGAGTTGCACGACGTCCTCGCGCACTCGGTGAGCGTGATGGTCGTGCAGGCAGGAGCCGCCGAGCAGGTCGTCGACGACGACCCCGAGTACGTGCGCCGGGCGCTCGCCGCGATCCGGGTGGCGGGCGCGAATTCGCTCGACGAGGTCCGCCGCGTCGTCTCGCTCCTTCGGGAGTCGGATGCCGCAGACGGTCTCGCACCGCAGCCCGGCATCACCGCGATCGGCGAACTGGTCGCGGCCGCGGAGGCCACCGGTCTCGAGGTGGACTTCGAGGTGTCGGGCACTCCGCATGACGTGCCGCCCGGGCTCGGGCTGACTGCCTACCGCATCGTGCAGGAAGCCCTCACGAACGTGCGCAAGCACTCCGATGCCCGCCGCGCACGCGTGGCGGTGCGGTGCGGTGCCGGAGACGCTCACGATCGAGGTCGACGATGACGGCACGGCACTCGCGGCCGATGGGATCACCAGGACGCGCGCGGCCGTCGGGCACGCTGACGGCGGGCATTCCGGCCACGGTCTGATCGGCATGCGGGAGCGCACCGCGGTCTACGGCGGGCGGCTCGAGGCCGCGGCATCCGTCGATGGATTCCGCGTTCGCGCCGTGATCCCGCGGGCGGCGGCATGACTCCCACCGACCCCATCGCCGATGAGACACCGAATGCCGCGATCCGCGTGCTCGTCGTCGACGATCAGGATCTCGTGCGCGCCGGGTTCCGGCTCATCCTCGAGCGCGCAGGATTCGACGTCGTGGGCGAGGCCGCCGACGGGCTCGAGGCGGTCGAGCGTGCCACCGCGACCCGGCCCGACGTCGTTCTGATAGACGTGCGGATGCCGCGGCTCGACGGCATCGAGGCGACGCGCCGCCTGATCGCGACGCTCGACCCGGCGCCTCGCGTGATCGCGCTGACGACCTTCGACCTCGACGAGCACGTGTACGGCGCGATCCGCGCCGGGGCATCCGGGTTTCTCTTGAAAGACATCTCGCCGACCGGACTGGTGAACGCCGTGCGCGTCGTGGCGGCCGGCGATGCCATGCTCGCGCCCGCGGTGATCAACCGGATGATCGACCGCTACGTGGCCCACCAACCGACGGAGGAGGCCCTCGGCCGGCTGCTCGCCGAGCTCACCAAGCGGGAGACCGAGGTCGCGCGACTCATCGCCCGGGGGCGTTCGAATGCCGAGATCGCGGGCCGCCTCCACCTCGGCGAGGCCACGGTGAAGTCGTACGTCTCCCGGCTGCTGACGAAGCTCGGCGCCCGCGACCGGGTGCAGATCGCGGTGTTCGCGTACGAGTCGGGGCTCATCAGGGTCGGCGAGCCGCGCTGACCCGGCGAGCCGCGGCGACCGGGGGCGCACGCTTCGACGAATTCAGCGGGCGGGGCGAACCCGGCGAGCGGGGCGTCCGCGGCAAGGCTCACGCGTGCCGGAACCGCACCGCCTGCCCCGGGCGGAGCTGCGCGACGGCGTCGAGCGAGCCCGGCGCCACGATCGCGATCACGGGATACCCGCCCGTCACGGGGCGATCGGCGAGCAGGATCGTCGGCTGCCCACCACCCGCGACCTGGATCGAGCCCGGCACCGTCGCCTCGCTCGGAAGCTCACCCTGCTGCCGACGCTCGAGAGCCGGCCCCACGAGCCGGGCCCCGATGCGGTCGGCCTGCTCCGAGATGCGCCACTCCGCGTCGAAGAGCGCCTGCCGCGCGGCATCCGTGAACCAGTCGGCCCTGGGGCCCGGCCGGAGCGCGAGCGTCACGGTGCTCGCGGGCGGCGGGAAGGCGACGTCCACGTCGACGACCGGCACGGATGCCGCGGGCTCCGCACCGATCTCGAGCACGTCGCCCGCCCGCACGGGCTCGGGGCCGATGCCGGCGAGGGTGTCGCGGGAGCGCGAGCCGAGCACCGGCGGCACGTCGAACCCGCCGCGCACGGCGAGCAGGTACCGGATGCCCCGCTCGGCGAGTCCCACCTCGAGCACCGAGCCCTCGCGGGCGCGGGCCGCGGTGTACGGCGCGATCACTCGCCCGTCGAGGCGGACGCTCCCCCACGCACCCGTCACGGCGAACCAGCCGCCGCCATCGAACCGGGCACGGAACCCGCCGACGAGCAGCTCGAGCGCCGCGGCGCCGTCGGGGTTGCCGACGAGCCGGTTCGCCAGCGCGAGGGCGCTCCGGTCGAGGGCGCCGGATGCCGCGACGCCGAGCCGCGCGAACCCCGGTCGCCCGAGGTCCTCCACGAGGGCGAGCGCGCCCGGCTGCTCGACGACGAGGCGGGTCATCCGGCGCCGACCGCCTCGAACCGCACCCGTCGGCCGGGCGCGAGCAGTGCCGGCGGATCGGATTCGGGGTTCCAGAGCTCGGCAGTGGTTCGGCCGATGAGCCGCCACCCGCCCGGACTCTGCCGGGGGTACACGCCGCCGAACGCGCCCGCGAGCGCGACGGCTCCGGGCGGCACGTGAGTGCGCGGAGCGCTGAGGCGCGGCACCTCGAAGGGCCAGTCGTCGCTCACCAGGTAGCCGAATCCGGGCGCGAAGCCCACGAACGCCACGCGCCACTCGGCGGCGACGTGGCGGGCGACGAGCGCCTCGGTCGAGACCGCGAGGAGCGCGGCCGTCGCGGCCAGGTCGTCGCCGTCGTAGGCGACGGGGATCGTCACGGGTTCCGCGGCGGCGCCCGCTGAGCGCAAGCCGGCCTCGGCGGGGATGCGGCGCACCCACGTCGCGGCTGACTCGAGCGGGATCACCGCGGGATCGATCGCCACGAGGATGGTGCGCGCGGCCGGCACGAGTTCCACGACGCCCGGCCGCGGATCTGCGGCGAGCGCGTCGTGCAGTGCCAGCACCTCCTCGAGGCTGTCGCACTCGATGAGCAGCGCCGAGTCGCCGCTCGGCAGCAGCCGCCGGCTCATGCGAACGACCGGAGCTCGACGCCGGCCGCCTCGAGCGCGGCGCGCACGGCGCGGGCGAGTTCGACGGCTCCGGGGGTGTCGCCGTGCATGCAGAGCGAGTCGGGTGCGAGCTCGAGGCGGCTGCCGTCGTCGACGGTGATGCCGCCCGTCTCGGCGAGCTCGAGCGCACGGTCGGACGCGGCCGTCGGGTCGTCGACGACGGCCCCGGGCTCGCCGCGCGGCACGAGCGAGCCGTCGGCGACGTACCCGCGGTCGACGAACGCCTCACGCGCGTAGCGGAGGCCCGTGGCATCCGCCGCCCGCTCGAGCGCACTGAACGGCGGGCCGAGGATGGGCAGCGACGCGTCGTAGCGGGCGAGCGCCTCGGCGAAGGCGTGCGCGGCCTGCTCGTCGGCGGCGAGCCGATGGTAGAGCGCACCGTGCGCCTTCACGTAGCGCACCCGGATGCCGCTGCCGCGCGCGATGCCGTCGAGCACGCCGAGCTGGGCGAGGAACTCCGCGGCGATCTCGGCGGGGCTCGTTTCGAGCGCCCGGCGTCCGAAGCCGACCCGGTCGCGATACCCCGGATGCGCGCCGAGCACGACGCCGTGCATCACCGCGAGGCGAGCGCTCGCGGCCATGGTGACGGGGTCGCCGGCGTGGTACCCGCACGCGATGTTCGCACTCGTCACGAGCCGGAACATGGCCTCGTCGTCGCCGACGCGCCACGCGCCGAACGACTCGCCGAGGTCGCTGTTCAGATCGATCGCGGGCCTCATGTTCCCATTCTGCCGCCGTCCGGCGCACACTGAGGACGGGAGGATCGGATGCCGCACGCGACGGGCACGTGCACGGTGCGACGCCGCGCGCGCGGCCGGCGGGCGGCATCCGTCGTGGCCATCGCCGCAGCCCTCGCCCTCGCCGCCTGCACCGGAGCGCCCCTGCCCACGCCGACTCCCCTGCCGCTTCCCGCAGCGGGCACCCCCGCCACCCCGCCTCCCGCGTCGCCCGTGCCACCGCCTCCCGTGCTGCAGCCGTCGGGCGAGCCCGAGACGATCGCATCGGGGCTGGATGCGCCGTGGTCGATACTGCGGCTGCCCACTGGTGGCGTGCTCGTGAGCGAGCGCGACACCGCCGACATCGTGGAGGTGCGCGGCGACGGCTCGCTCCGCGTCGCGGCCACCGTGCCGGGCGTCGCCCATGCGGGCGAGGGCGGGCTGCTCGGGCTCGCGTTCCGCGCCGGCGACGGCGAGCACCCCGCGTACGTGTACGCGTACTTCACCGCGGCATCCGACAACCGCATCGTGCGGATGCCGCTCACGGGCGCACCGGGCTCGCTCGCGCTCGGCGCACCCGAGGACGTGCTCACGGGCATCCCGAAGGCGGGCAACCACGACGGCGGGCGGATCGCGTTCGGGCCCGACGGGTTCCTCTACGCGACGGCGGGCGACGCCGGCAACCGGGACGCCGCGCAGGACGTCGCCTCGCTCTCGGGCAAGATCCTGCGGATGACGCCCGAGGGGCAGCCCGCGCCCGGCAACCCGTTCGGCAACTTCACGTGGTCGTTCGGGCACCGCAATCCCCAGGGCATCGCGTGGGATGCGCGGGGCGGCATGTGGGCGGCAGAGTTCGGGCAGAACACGTGGGACGAGCTCAACCGCATCGAGCGCGGGGCGAACTACGGCTGGCCGATCGTGGAGGGCCAGGCCGGCGACGCGCGGTTCGTCGACCCGGTGCTGCAGTGGTCCACCGCCGAGGCGAGCCCGAGCGGACTCGCCGTCGTGGGCGACACGCTGTTCCTCGCCGCCCTCCGCGGGGAGCGGCTGTGGTCGATCGCGCCCGCGACAGGCGGCGGCGAGCTCACGGCGACGGCGTGGTTCGCCGGCGAGCTCGGGCGTCTGCGCGACGTGGTCGCCGGGCCCGACGGGGAGCTGTGGTTCGTCTCGAATGACACCGACGGGCGCGGATCGCCGGGGCGCGACGACGACCGGCTCTACCGCGTGCGGCTCGCGCCGACCTAGCCGAATGCTCCCCCATTCGGGGGCCACGGCCGCCTCCCGCGTGTCGGCGGGCGGGTCTATTCTCATCCCATGGCGGATCTGGAGCGGGTTCGACGGTGGGCCGATGCCCTCATCGTGCTGCACCTCGACGCCGAGGTCTGGAGCTTCGGATTCGACAACGCCAAGAAGCGCGCCGGGCTCTGCAACTACACGGCCAGGCGCATCTCGGTGTCGCGCTACCTGGCGGCGCGGTACGACGACGACGAGATCCACCAGATCCTGCTGCACGAGGTCGCGCACGCCGTGGCCGGCCCCCGGGCGGGGCACGGCCCGAGGTGGGCGAACATCGCGGCCGACCTCGGCTACGTGGGCGAGCGCACGCACGACGGCGAAGTAGCGCACGAGCTCGCGCCCTGGGTCGGCCGGTGCCCCGCGGGCCACGAGCATTTCCGGTACCGTGAACCCAATCGTCCCCTCAGTTGCGGCCTCTGCCGGCGCGGCTTCGACCGGGCGAACCTCATCGTCTGGCGCCATCGCGAGATCACGGCCACTGTGCGGCAGCGGGCCGCGAGCGCGGCCGCAGGCTGACCCGCTGCCACCGCGCCCAACCGGGCGTGCCGTTGGGCGCATGCGATCGGTCGGATCGCGCGGAGGGCACGCGTAACCGGCTAGGATGGTTGCATGCCCGTCTCCACCGTGTCCATCCCCGTCGGACAGTGGTTCACCTCCCCCGAAGGCGTGCGCTGGTGGTTCGACTCGGGTTCGTTCGCCCTCGACTTCGCGTACACCGGCGCCATCGGCGGCAACCCCGCGTGGGAGCGGCTGCATGCCCCCGACGACCTCACGTCGTGGCTGCACGATCGCTTCCCGGTCGCGATCGGCAGCGCCCGCTCGCGCGACCTGTTCGACGCGATCTCGTTGCGCGACGCCATCGGCCGCATGGCGCAGGCGTCCGCCCACGGCGAGACCCTCCGCACGAGCGACATCGACCTCGTCAACCTCTACGCCGCGACCCCAGACATCCCCCCGGTGCTCGCCGACGGCTCGCGCCAGGCCGGGCGATCGGTGCAGACCGTCGCGCAGGCGCTCTCCACGATCGCGCGCGACGCCGTGGACCTGTTCGATCCCGCCAATCACGGACGCATCCGCGAGTGCAGCGGCAGCGACTGCGAGATCGTCTACCTCGACACCTCGCGCGCCGCGACCAGGCGGTGGTGCTCGATGCAGCGCTGCGGCAATCGCGCCAAGGTGCGCGCGCACCGCGCCCGCGCCCGACGGGCGGTCGAGACCGCGGCCTGAGCCGCCGGCCCGGGCGTGCTGCAGTCGGGCGCGCGCTACGCGCGGAACACGCCGTCGTGCAGCTCGGGCACGACCCGAGTGACGTCGAGCCGGGTGGCGAGGCGCAGCTCGTCCCTGCGACCCCGCGCCGTGAGCTCGACGCCCGAACCTGAGGCGCCGATCAGGTGCACGAAGGCGCGCCGCAGTCCCTCGAACGCCGCGGATGCGACGGCCGCCTCGGGCGAGGTGTGATCGATGCCCAGGCCGACGAGTGCGTCCACGACGGCGCCCGCCGTGAGCTGGTCCTCGATGGCGGGGCGGTCGGGGCCGCCCGCGGCGACGATCGCGACGAGCATCCGCTCGCCCCGCTCCTCCTGGAGGGCGAGGATCCGCTCGGCGACCGCCGTGCGGTTGCGAAGCGATGCCGCCAGTACGAGGGGGTCGTCGCCCGCCGCGAGCGCGGCCCGCACCGCGGCGGATGCCCCCGGCGCAGCGGTGTCGGCGCCGTCCACGGGCGTCGCGAAGCCATGCTCGGCGGCGACCACGACCGTCGTCGTGAATGAGAGCGCGTCGACGAGCACGGCCACGTGCGCGCCGGGCACGACGCGCTCGGCACCCGCGGCGCCCCGGTCGAACCTCACCTGGTACTTCGCCTGTCCGAAGGGCGTCGTCGAATCGCTCACCGCGACAGGCTAGCGCCGCCACGACACGGCAGGCAGCCGAGGCATCCGTTCGTGACGAATCGCGTCGCTAACGGCCACCGCCGCCCCCGGCGTCGTACATCGCGAGCGCCTCGGCGTCGCTCGCGCGCGACGCGGCCCGGCGTGCGGCGTCGAGCGCCGCCACGGGGTCGGGCTCCTGTCGGGCGATCACGAGATGGCGCTCGGCCTCGACGAGGCGTGTGCGGGCATCCGCGCCGATCCGACGACCGCCGCGTTCGATGGCCGCCTGCGCCACCCTCAGCTGGCTCTCGGCGATGGCGATGGCCCCGCCGAGAGCGCCGCGCGCCCCGTCGAGCCGGCCCTGCGCGTTCCGTGCCGTGGCCCGGGCGACCTCCAGCCGATCACGGGCCGCACGCAGGCGATCGCGATCGGCGAACGGATCGCCCGCCTGCCCCGCACGCGCGGCGAGCACCGCCGAGGCCTCGCCGATCGCCCCGCCGAGCACCGACTGCGCCGCGGCATCCTCCTGCCCGTCGCGCTCCCGACGAGCCGCCTCGAGCTCGGCGTCGAGCGATGCGGCCGACGCGGCGGCGTCGGCCTGCGCCGTCGCGAGCACCAGCTCGACGCCCTCGATGTCGGCGAGGTCGCGTTCGGCGCGCGCGAGACCGTCGGCGGCCATGGCCAGCAGTTCGGCAGCGGGTTCGGAGTTCGCGAGCCGCCGCTCGGCCTCGTCGAGCGACGCCGACGCCGCGGCGAGCGACGCGTCCAGGCGTGCGGATGCCCCGTGCGCGGCCGCGAGCGCGGCGGGCGCGAATCGCATGGCGAGCCGCTCGAGCGCCGCCGCGGCCTGGTCGCGACGTCGGCCGAGTCGTGCGGCATCCTCCCTGAGGGCCGGCACGCCCTCGCCCGCCGCGCGCTCCGCCCGACGACGCGCGCCGAGCGCGGCATCCGCCCGCCCGATCTCGGCGAGCGCCGACTCGCACAGGTCGACGATGCGCGCCGACCATCGGTGCCGCTCGGCGGCCGTGCTGGGGCCGGCATCGTCGAGACGCTGCTGCAGCAGGAACACCTCGCGCAGCCGGGACCGTGCCGTCTCGAGCGCGTCGCGCACGTCGCGCGCCACGGCGGCGCCGAACTGTGCCTCGGCGAACGCCACCTCGCCGTCGGCGTCGCGCACGGCGGTGTCGGCCTGCACGATGAGTCCCTTCGCGCGCACCTCGAGCTCGCGGCCCGACTCGATTGCGGCCCGTTCGCGGCGCGCTCCCAGCCGGCGGATTCCCACGACGCCGCCGGCGAGGGCGACGAAGGCCGCGCCGAACACGAGGAACGATGGCAGCCACCAGAGTCCTTCGGCCATGAGCGCGAGTCTAGGCCGTGTGCGTGCGACCCGGCTGGGTGTCATCGCACGTGAATCCGCCGGACGCGCTTGGCAGGGACATCCGGTCGTCCTACTCTCGGCACATGCGGGTCATCCTGAAACTCACGCTCGATTGCACGCCGGATGCCGCATGGCGGGCCCTCCGGGGTCCGGCCGTGCTGCGCGAGGTCGTGGCCCCGTGGCTCGACTTCTCCTCGCTCGAGGACGAGGGCCTGCCGACCGTCTGGCCCGAGGGACGGCACCGGGTGCGTGCCCTCGCGTTCCGCCGCTTCCCGGCCGGCGAGGAGCTCGTCGACGTGAGCTACCCCGGCGGCCTGCCCACCGGCGTGCGCATGCTGCGCGACGCGGGCGGCGTGCTCACCGGGCCGCTCACGCTCTTCGATCGCTGGGACCATCGCATGGCCGTGTCGCCGTTGCCCGGCGGGCGCACGTTGTACCGCGACCAGCTGCTTGCGCACGCGGGCGCGCTCGACGTCGTGGCGTGGTATCCGACCTGGGCGTTCTGGCAGTGGCGTGGCATGCGGCTGCGACAGCTCGCCGCCGGCTGGTCGTACGACCCGCCGGGCACCGCGGATGCCGCGGCCTCCACCCGGACGGTGGCCGCGTGAGCGACTCGATCGGGTCGCTCCAGCTCGCGGACTGGCGCCGACGGGTGTTCGGCCTCTACTCGGGGGTGCGCCAGCTGAGCGTGCACGACCCGGCCGCCGGCCACGAACTCTGGGCATCTGGGCGCGACGAGCTGTTCGCGGGGCATCCGCAGTCGCCGCTCCTCCCCGACGACCGGGCAAGATTCACGGGACTCACCGTCCCACGCTACGACCCCGACTGGCGGTTCGAGCTCGAGGTGCGGCGTGCCGACGAGCCGGTGCGCATCACGGTCGACAGCGCCACCGACGGCCCCATCCCGTTCTCGCTCGTCGGCACCGTCCGGGTGCCGGGCCTCGGCACGCTCGACGTGTGGCGCCTCACGGGGTACGGCGGCGGGCTGTTCCTTCCGGTGAAGGACGGGCTCGCCGGCAGACCCGGCGGCACGTACGGCGGCGGGCGGTACCTGCTCGACACCGTGAAGGGCGCCGACCTCGGTCCGGGTGTGCTCATCGACTCGCTCGTCATCGACTTCAACTTCGCCTACAACCCCTCGTGCGCGTACGACCCGTCGTGGTCGTGCCCGCTCGCGCAGGCGGGCAACACGCTGCGCGACGAGATCCCGGTGGGCGAGCGGATGCCGCGCTGACGGCGTTCTGTCAGGGGCATCCGCTACAGTGGGTGATGGCGAGCGCGATGGACGCGCCGCCTGCGTCGTAGAACGCTTCCGGGCAGGGCCTCTCACGAGGGCGCCCGATGACTCCATACGGCGAACGGATTCGCCGACCGGCGTCTTCGCCACTTCCCACCGCCGGGCCTGACGGGCAGCGCCTCGCGCCTGCCCAGACCAGCGACGGGTTCCTGCCTGAAAGGCAACATGACCGACATCACCTTCGGCGCGCTCGGCGTGCCCGCACCCCTCGTCGCGGCCCTCGCCGCCGACGGCAAGACCACCGCGTTCCCGATCCAGGTCGACACGCTGCCCGACACGCTCGCCGGACGCGACGTGCTCGGCCGCGGCAAGACCGGCTCGGGCAAGACCATCGCGTTCGCGCTGCCCATGGTCGCCCGCCTCGGCACCTCGCTCGCGGGCGGCAGGCGTCGCCCGGGCCGCCCGCTCGGCCTCGTGCTCGCCCCGACGCGCGAGCTCGCGACGCAGATCATGCAGACGTTCGAGCCGTTCGCGAAGGCGTACGGCCTCACGGTCACCACGATCTTCGGCGGCATCAACCAGACGCGTCAGGTCGCTGCGCTCCGCGCCGGCGTCGATATCGTCGTGGCCACCCCGGGCCGTCTCGAGGACCTCATGAAGCAGGGTCACCTGCACCTCGACGCGATCGAGATCACGGTGCTCGACGAGGCCGACCACATGGCCGACCTCGGCTTCCTGCCGGTCGTCACGCGCATCATGGACAAGACCCCGCAGGGCGGTCAGCGCATGCTGTTCTCGGCCACGCTCGACAACGGCGTGGACAAGCTGGTGAAGCGCTACCTGCAGAACGAGGTGCGGCACTCGGTCGACGAGGCGAACTCGCCCGTCGCCGCCATGACGCACCACGTCTTCGAGATCGACGACGACGACCAGAAGAACGAGCTCGTGCGCACCCTCGCCTCGGGCACCGGCCGCCGCATCCTCTTCATGCGCACCAAGCACCACGCGAAGAAGCTCGCGAAGAAGCTGACCGAGCAGGGCATCCCCGCGGTCGACCTGCACGGCAACCTGTCGCAGCCGCAGCGCGACCGCAACCTCGCCGCGTTCGGCGACGGCTCGGTCAAGGTTCTGGTGGCCACGGATGTCGCGGCCCGCGGCGTGCACGTCGACAACGTCGAGCTCGTCATCCACGTCGACCCGCCCATGGAGCATAAGGCGTACCTGCACCGCTCGGGCCGCACCGCCCGCGCCGGCAGCGAGGGCGACGTCGTCACGATCTGCCTGCCCGCGCAGAAGCAGGACCTGAAGACCCTCCTGCGCAAGGCCGCCATCACCGTGACGCCGCAGCGGGTGACCGCCGCGTCGCCCGCCGTGGCGGCGCTCGTCGGCGAGGTCGCCCCCTACGTGAAGCCCCAGCCGAGGGCCGCGGCGCAGCAGCAGGGCGGCGGCCGGTCGCAGGGCGCGAACGCGCAGCGCAAGCGCGCCGGGCGCGGCGGCGGCGGCGGTCAGGCGGACGTCGCGCCTGCGACGCCGCGTCGCGACCGCTCGGGCCGTCCGGCCGAGGCGAAGGCGCATGCCCCGAAGCAGGGCGCCGGCCACAGCCGCGGTGCCCAGAGCTCGGGCGCGCAGCGCGGGGCATCCGCTCGCTCCACCGCGAAGCAGCCGCTCCGCGTCGGCAGCCTCGTCTCGCCGTCGCGCAACACCCGCAACAACCGCCGCGCACAGGGCTGACGCCCGCCCGCAGTCCCCGCCGGCATCCGCCGGCACGACGAGGCCCCGCCGCCGACCCGATGGTCGACGGCGGGGCTTCACGTTGCCGCGAGGTCGAGGCACTCCGACGAGCCCAGCACCTTGGCGCTGAGCTCGTTCGTGGTGTCGCCGCGCCACACCTTGAGGGTGCCCGCGCCAGTGACCACGGGTTGTCGGTGATCGCGAGGCCGTCGCACCCGCGATGACGACGGGGGCCGGGAGGCGTCCCCGCCGTCCCGATCAGGACGACCGCCGTGGCGCCGCAGCTCGCCGAACCCGTTCGCGATCTCGGGCTTGATCAACGTATGGCCGGGCCGGTCTGCGGAAGCACCGTGCTGACACCGAACCCGGCGAGTTCTGCCACTGAGCCGCTCGATTTCGCGTCGCGCGCGTGCTGGCTTAGCCTCGAAACATGAGCACCGAAGTTGTTGCCGACGTCGTCGTCCGTCCCATCCGAGACTCGGATGTGGAGGCCCTGGGCCGAGTGCACGCCACCTGCTGGCACGAGACCTACGACCACCTGATCAGTGCAGCCGCCTTCGAGAACCTCTCCCCTCGCCGCATGGCCGAGCTCTGGACCCACATGGCCGCCAGGGGCGAGGAGTACAACCAGTTCGCTGCGCTCGTCGACGGCGAGATCGTCGGGTTCGTCGGCTCGGGACCTGCGCGCGACGAGAATCCGCCACGCGAGCGGGAGCTCTACTTCATCTACCTGCTCGACGCGTATCACGGCACCGGCATCGGCCAGAAGCTCTTCGACGCCGCCTGCGGCGACCGCCCCGGCTACCTCTGGGTCGCGAAGGACAACCCCCGGGCCCACGCCTTCTACAAGCGCAACCGATTCGTCGCCGACGGCGCCGAGCAGCTGCAGCAGTTCCTCGGCGAGGAGATCCTCGAGGTCCGCCTGGTCCGGTGAGGGTTCGATGTCCATCCCGATAGTGCTCGATGTCGACACCGGCGTCGACGACGCCCTGGCCGTCCTGTTCGCGGTGCGACATCCGGGCGTCGACGTGCTCGGCATCTCGTGCGTCTCGGGCAACGCCCCGCTGGCGCAGGTCGTCGACAACACGCTGCGCATCCTCGACGTGGTGGACGCACCCGACCTCCCTGTCGCCGCCGGTGCCGTGAGGCCGCTACTGGAACCGCCGCGCGCGGCCAGACAGGTGCACGGGCGGACGGGCCTCGGCGACCTGGTGCTTCCGCCCACCCGGCGCCGGACCACCTCGACCGGGGCGGTGGAGCTCATGCGCCGGCTCATCCTCGATCATCCCACGCCCGTGACGCTCGTGGCGCTCGCGCCGCAGACCAACCTCGCCCTGCTGCTGCGCACCTACCCCGAGGTCGTCGGCAACCTCGAGCGCATCGTCTTCATGGGCGGCTCTGCGAGCGTGGGCAACGCCACGGCAGTGGCCGAGTTCAACGTGTGGCACGACCCCGAGGCCGCGGCGATCGTGCTCGACTCGAACGTGCCGACCTACATGTACGGGCTCGACGTCTTCAACCGGGTCGCCGTCGACCGCGAGGTGGCCGTGGCCCTCCAGCACGGCGACGACCCGCTCGGCCGGGTGGTCGGTTCGCTCCTCGGTCACCGCGTCGTGCTCTCCGAGGACGAACGCGCCCGGTACACAGGTCTCATCGGCGATGCGGGCGCCGCGTGCTCGCTCGTCGATCCGCTGGCGCTGCGCACCGAGGTGCGGCCGGTGCGCGTCGAGCTCGCCGGCTACGGGCGCGGCCAGACGCTCGTCGACCTCCGCGAGCCGTCGCGCGGTGAGAGCATGGTGCAGGCGCATCCCGGCGAGTGGACCAACGTCGAGGTCGCACTCGAGATCGACGACGAGCGGATCGCTCGCCTGTTCCTCGACACCCTCGGGCTGGCCTGAGGCTCGGCCGTCGGGCGCTCGAGCTGCGCCGGCGTCACCGGATGTTTCCGTTCCCACCCGGTGTGCCCGTTGCGCCGGGAACACTGCGCGGGAACGGAGACATCCGGCACTGAATGGCTCGGCGGCTAGCGGAGCGCTCCGACCGAGGCGAGCGCCTGCTTGAGCAGCACGCCCCGGCCGCCCTCCATCTCGGCGGCGACGCCCTCGGAGACCGCCTCGAGGGGGGTCATCCAGGTCACCTCGAGTGCATCCTGTCGCGGCTCGCACGTGCCCGTCACCGGCACGACGTAGGCCAGCGACACGGCGTGCTGGCGCTCGTCGGTGAACGGCGAGAGGCCGGGCAGCGGGAAGTATTCGGCCACCGTGAACGGCACCGGACTCGCGGGCAGCAGCGGGAACGCCATAGGCCCGAGGTCCTTCTCGAGGTGGCGGAACAGCGCGTCACGAAGCGTCTCGCCGTACAAGACGCGGCCCGAGACGACCGTGCGGGTCATCTCGCCCACGGCGTTCGCGCGCAGGAGCACGCCGACCTCGGTGACCTGCCCGACCCCGTCGACGCGCACGGGCACCGCCTCGACGTAGAGCAGCGGCAGCCGCCCGCGGATCTCGGCCAGCTCGAGATCGCTCAGCCATCCCGGGTTCGCCGGCGGCCGCACGACGGGCTCGTCGTCGGGATTCCAATCCGGGTCGGGGGTGCGAACGCTCATGCCTCGATTCTGCCCCACCGCGCGGCCTGCGCCACGGAATCGACGGGTACGCTCGAACACGGGCGTGCGGGACTCGCCGGCTCGTGGCATCCGTCTCCCCGTCCGGAGCGGAGGATCAATGGCCGAGGTGCGAGTCGACGACGAGGCGGTGCTCTGGTCGGCGTCGGAAACCGACCGCGAGGGACGGCCGTTGCTGCTGCTGCTGCACGGGTACAACTCGAACGAGGGCGACCTCTTCGGGCTCGCGCCGTACCTGCCGCTCGAGCCCGCGATCGCGTCGCTTCGCGCACCGATCTTCACGGGGTACGGGCACGCGTGGTTCCCCTTCCTCGGCGAGGATGCCGATCGTGCGCTCGAGGCAGCGGATGCCGCGACCGACGCGATCCTCGCGTGGATCGACCGGGCGGCGCCCGACGCGCCCGCCATCGGGCTGCTCGGATTCTCGCAGGGCGGCGCGATGGCGCTGGAGCTGCTGCGCCGGGCGCCGGAGCGCTTCGGCTTCGCGGTGAACCTGTCGGGATTCGCGCTCCCCGGCGAGCGCGAGGGCGACGCCCGTCTGGCGGCGCTCGGGACACCCGTGTTCTGGGGCCGCGGCACGTCCGACGACGTGATCTCCGCCGAGTACATCGCCCGCACGCAGCAGTGGCTGCCCGAGCACGCCGGCCTCGATGAGCGCATCTACGAGGGGCTCGGCCACTCGATCGCCGAGCGCGAGCTCGCCGACATCGCCGCGTTCCTGCGGGCGCGGTACTCGCGCGCCGCCTGAGGCGTCAGCGCGTCAGCGCGTCAGCGCGTCAGCGCGTCAGACGCCGCCGCCGCCCTTCGCGGCCCTGCCGGCGTCGCGCTCGGCGACGCGGCGCTTCTCGGCGCGCACAGCCGCCTGCGTCGCCCGCTCCCGCACGAGCCACTGCGGCGGCGCGGCGAGGAGCGCCCTGATCTCGACGGTCGTGAGCGGGTCGGTGACGCCACCGCGAGCGAGGCCGGAGTTCGAGATGCCGAGCTTCGCGGCCATGACGCTGCGCGGGTGCGGCCCCTCGCGGCGGAGCACCTGCAACCACTCGGGAGGATCCTCCTGCAGCGCGTTGAGCTCGTCCCTCGTGACGACGCCCTCGCGGAACTCGGGCGGCGCGGCCTCGAGCAGGATGCCGAGCTTCTTCGCAGCGGTCTCGGGCTTCATCGACTGGCTCTGGGTCACCCTGACACCGTAGCCGATACCCTGATCGGATGGTCCTGAGGCTCCGCTACGTTGCCGGGGTGAGCCCCGCCAAGTGGCTGCGCGTCTGGGCCGTGCGCCGTCCCGATCTCCCGCTCGAGGCCGTACGCACCGAACAGTCCGCTCAACTGGACGACCTCCTCGGCGGCGATGCGGATGTCGCGTTCGTGCGCCTCCCGGTCGGTTCGGAGGGGCTGCACGAGATCCCGCTCTGGGAGGAGATCGCCGTCGCCGTGCTCTCGAAGGGCCATCCGCTCGCCGAGGCCGAGTCGCTCAGCCTCGCCGACCTCGAGGACGATCCCGTCGCACCCGAGCAGCTCGATGCCGCGACGACCGTCGAACTCGTCGCTGCAGGCACCGGCCACGCGTTGCTCCCCCATGGCGTCGCGCGACTGCACCACCGCCGCGACGTGGTCGCCATCCCGGTGACGGATGCCCCGTCCACTCGCATCGCGCTCGTCTGGCGCGTCGAGCGCGACGACGACGACATCCAGGAGTTCGTGGCTGTCGTACGGGGGCGCACGGCGCGCAGCTCCCGCGGCCAGGCCGCAGCGCCCGAGGCATCCGCTCGCACCGAACCCGCCGCGCGTCGCGAACGGCCCGCGCGGCGCGACCCGAGGGCCCGCCGCGGGGCATCCGGTCGCAGCGGTCGGTCGGTGCGCAGGCGCGGCCGCGGGCGATGAGGCCGTTCCTGTTCCTCTCGGTCCGACCCGAGGTCGAGGCGGTCGGGCCCGAGTATGAGTCG
Source organism: Agromyces bauzanensis (assembly GCF_014645655.1). Lineage (GTDB taxonomy): Bacteria > Actinomycetota > Actinomycetes > Actinomycetales > Microbacteriaceae > Agromyces > Agromyces bauzanensis. The sequence goes on from NZ_BMMD01000018.1 coordinate 54,794, forward strand.
GTGCGCCGGGCGATGGGCGTCGACGCGTCGCGACTCGATCACTTGCGTCTCGACGTCGAACCCCTCGGCGTCCTGCGCCTCGACGGGTTCGCGGGCGTGGTCGTCGGCGGAAGTCCGTACAACGTGACGACCCCCGACGCGCACAAGCACCCCGTGCAGCGCCGGGTCGAGGCCGATCTCGCACGGCTCGCCGAGGCCGCGCTCGAACGGGACCATCCGCTGATCTTCACGTGCTACGGCATCGGGGTGCTGACGCGCGTGCTCGGCGGGCACGTCGGCACGCTGCACGGCGAGCAGGCGGCTGCGGTCGAGATCACGCTGACGGCCGACGGCCTCGCCGATCCGCTCGTCGGGGTGCTGCCCGAGCGGTTCGACGCGCTCGTGGGCCACAAGGAGGCCACTGAGCGTCTCCCGGCCGATGCCGTGCTGCTGGCGTCGTCGGCTGCGTGCCCCGTGCAGGTCTACCGCGTGGGAAGCCACGTGTACGCGACCCAGTTCCATCCCGAGGTGTCGGCGGGCGACTTCGTCGCGCGCGCGCAGGTCTACCGTCACCACGGGTACTTCCCGGCGAGCGAGTTGCGTGCCGTGAGCGAACGGCTCGCCGCGGCATCCGTCACAGAATCGCAGCGGATGCTGCGCCGGTTCGTCGAGTTGGCCGACGCCTGAGCCTCACCCCGCGTCCAACGGGAACACCCGACGCAGCACCGCGCGTTGCCCGAGCGTCCACGCGACCGTCACGAGCAGGTAGAGTGCGGCGGCGAGCGGCACGAATACCGCGACGACGGCCGTGATGAACGGCAGGAGGCCGAGCAGGCGCCCGGCCGCCCGGGTTGCGAGCGGCGACACCGGCGCGGCATCCGTCGCCCCCTGCTGCGGCGTCCCGAAGACGCGCCGGGTGACCTCGCCGACGAGGGCGATCGAGGCGACGACGACCAGGAACACGACGAGCGACGCCGGGTCGAGCGTGCCCGCCGCGATCGAGCCGGCGAGACTCGAACCGAGCGGCACGCCCGCGAGTTGCTGCTCGAGCAGCGCGTTGGGGTGGCCCGCGATGGTCGGCAGGATGAAGAGGGCGTAGATCACGCCCACGACGGGAGCCTGCACGAGCATGGGAATGCAGCCGGCGAACGGCGATGCGCCCTGCGACGCGTAGAGCGCCATGGTCTCGCGCTGGAACCGTTCGGGATCCGTGCCGTGGCGGCGGCGGAGCTCGGCGAGGCGGGGTGCGAGTCGGGCGCGCGTGCGCTCGGCCTTCGCCAGGGAGACCCCGACGGGGATGAGCACGGCTCGGACGAGGAGCGTCACGAGCACGACGGCGACGGCGGCGCTCGACACGCCGATGAACGGTTGGAGCAGGCCGGCGAGGCCCATGAGGAGGTGATGCGCGCCATCGAGGAGCGCGGCGACAGGCGGGAAGCGGTAGGGGTCCACGGTGGTGTTCCTTGCGGTCGGAGGGACGCGGGATCCGTCTGGCCGCTGGAGCGGTGCGTCGACCGGGCACCCCGATCGAGCGAGGTGCAGTGCGTGGTCGGATGTCGCTACGCGGCCGGGATGCCGCGTCCTGGTGCCCTGGGGCGCGGTCGACCCGCCGCATCGGGGTCGCTCTGCGAGATGAGCTGTGCGAGGTCGGTCGTCTGCCGGAGGCGCGTCGACGCGCCGCTCGGATCGGCAGCGACGAGGGCCGGCACGCTCCGCCACGCCGTGACGGCGATCGCGGCGGCGGCGGCGGCGATCGCGCCGACGAGGAGCACCGTCACCTGCACGTCGGAGCCGACGTGGACCTCGACGGCCGCCTGCAGGTACCGGAGTAGCGCGGTGACGAGTTCGATCACGCGGTCGCCTCCCTCCGGTCGGGTCGACTCGGGCCGACGCGCCTCACGCTACCACCCACCGCCGGTCGCCGGCGTACGTGCCGGGCTGCGGGTGCCGCGAACGCATCGAGCGGATGACGGGCGTCCCGCCATCCGCTCGATGCGTGCGCATTGCCGGATCAGGTGGTGCGGCTCCGGTTGCGAGTGACGAGGCCCCAGATGAGCAGCACGATGATCGCACCGGCGATGGCGAGAAGCCAGGTGGTCAGGTTCCAGAAGTCCTGGAGGCCGACCCCGAAGATGAGGCTGCCGAGCCAGCCGCCGAGGATGGCGCCCACGACACCGAGCAGCAGCGTCACGAGCCAGCCACCACCCTGCTTGCCGGGCAGGATGAGCTTGGCGATTGCGCCGGCGATCAGGCCCAGGATGAGAAATGCAAGGAAACCCATTGTGTGCTCCTTCTTTTCTTGAGGGGTCCCCAGTTCAGGGGTGACTCACGAAACCACAACCTGAGAATTCGCCGCAACCCCTTGCCGACCGTCCGGGCTCAGCAGTACGCCTTCGGATCACTCGCCGGCGAGTGCAGACTGGTCGCGTGAGCCGCCGTCGCCAGTATTGGGTGCTGCACGTCGACCTCGACCAGTTCATCGCCGCCGTCGAGGTGCTGCGGCATCCCGAACTTGCCGGAAGACCGCTGATCGTCGGCGGTCGGGGCGACCCAACGGAGCGTGCGGTCGTCTCCACTGCCTCCTACGAGGCCCGCGAGTTCGGAGTCGGCTCGGGCATGCCCCTGCGCATCGCCGCGCGCAAGGTGCCCGACGCGGTGATCCTGCCGGTGGACGCCGAGGCGTACACGGCGGCATCGGCTGAGGTCATGGCGACGCTCCGCGCACAACCCGGCGCGACGGTGCAGGTGCTCGGCTGGGACGAGGCGTTCCTGGGTGTGCGGACAAACGGCCCAGAGGCGTACGCCCGGCAGGTGCAGCGGGCGGTGCTCGACCGGACCGGCCTGCATTGCAGCGTCGGCATCGGCGACACGCTCGTGCGAGCGAAGGTCGCCACCGGCTTCGGCAAGCCGCGTGGGGTGTTCCGGCTCACCGCCGAGAACTGGCTCGAGGTCATGGGCGACCGGCCGACCGTCGACCTCTGGGGCGTCGGGTCTCGGATCTCGGGGCGGCTGGCCACGCACGGCATCGTGACGGTCGCCGAACTGGCGGCCGCCGACCCCGCGGTGCTCGCGGCCGAGTTCGGCCCGAAGATGGGGCCGTGGTACGGCCTGCTCGGTCGCGGTGAGGGTGCCCGGGTCGTCGACGACACGCCGTGGGTCGCTCGTGGGCACAGCCGGGAGACGACGTTCCAGCGGGACCTGACCGAACCCGCCCAGGTCGAGGAGGCGGTGCGCGAGCTCGCGGCGAGGGTGCTCGAGGACGTCGCCGCCGAGGGCCGGCCCGTGATCGGGCTCACGCTCAAGGTGCGCTACGCGCCGTTCATCACGAAGGTCTTCACGAAGAGGATCCCCGAGACCGCCGATCCCGACGTCGTGATGTCGCGCGTCCTCGACCTCGTGGGCCGCATCGAGCCCCGACGCCCCATCCGATTGCTCGGCCTGCGTGCGGAGATGCCCATGCCCGAGGGGGCCCGGGATGGGCACACGCCCACCCGAAGCGGCTGGTGAGACGGTGGTTCGCCGCACGAGGGGAGCGGGTCCCCCACACTGGGGCCTTGTCGACTGGGAGAGGTGGACCTATTTTTCGAGAAATCCTCGCTTTCTTGGGGCCCGCGGCAACCCGAACCAGTCGTCGCCGTCTCCGTTCTGCGTGGAGCGGGGCGCGACCCGCGCCCCGAGCGTGCCGGGCAGCGACGCCCGGCGGTATTCCAAAGGGGGAATCATGCGGAACATGCTCGCGACCCTCGCACTCACCGGCTTCCTGGTCGGCGCGTCTGCGATGGGTGCGGTGGCGGCGCCACTTCCCGAGAACTGCGAGCGCGTGCAAGGTACGGTGACGTGCAGCACATTCGAGGGGCCCGGGAACAACCAGGCCGGCGTCGGATCCACCAGCACCGACGAGACCCAGGGAAACACCAAGAACAAGAGCCCCGAGCCTCAGGACCTGCAGGAAGACTGCACCTGGAGCCCGCCCTCCAGTCAGGGCGAGCCCAACTCCTGCCCGTGAGCGCCGAGGAGGGTGTCACGATGCCCCCGGCCGAGCTCGCGCTCGTCGGGGGTTCGCCCTGTTGCGGGGAGGTCGCCGGTCTGGAGATGCGACGACGCGGCCGCGGTGACCAGCGTCGGCAGGCCGTCCGCGACCGCTTCCGCCCAGTCGGTGACCGCGCCTCGGTCGAGTCCGGCTTCTCGGGCGACGGCACTCCACTGGAACCAGGACTGCTCGCCGACCTGGTGATGGTTCGTGTTTGCGGAACGCCTTTGCGGAACGCCGCCATCGTCTTGCGACGGGTGTGCGGTGTCGTCCACGCGGCCAGCGTACGGGGATGAGGCATCCCGGACAGCAGAGAACCCCTGTTTCACCAGGGGTTCTCCATGGCGGTACCGGTGGGATTTGAACCCACGGTGGGCTTTCACCCACACAACTTTTCGAGAGTTGCACCTTCGGCCGCTCGGACACGGTACCGGGATCGATCCTAGACGACCGCCGGGGATCATCCAAAACGAACGGATGCCGCGGCGACGCGGCATCCGATGATCACTCCGGCATGCAGCATCCGCTCAGCCGCCGTTCAGCATCGCACCCTACCGTCGCACTCGTGCCCGAGGATCGCCCGGGGCTGGTCGCGGCCCTCATCCCGATCGCCGTCGTCGGTGCCGTCGTCGCCGGCGTCGTGCTCGGCGTGCGCGCCGCATGGCGGCGATTCCGTGCGCGCCTCACCGCCAACTCGGCCATCCTCAACGAAACGCTCCCCGTGCATTCGAAGTGGTGGCGCGACCATGCCGAACACCCGGGCGAGCTGCTCTACGTCGCGATGGGCGACAGCGCGGCGCAGGGCATCGGCGCGAGCCGCCCCGACCGCAGCTACGTGGGCCTGCTGGCCCGAGACATCCGTGCGACGACCGGGCCCAGCGTGCGCGTCGTGAATCTCAGCGTCTCGGGCGCCACGGTCGAGCTCGCGGTGCGCGACCAGCTTCCGAAGTTCGCGAAGTTCCGGCCCGACATCGTGACCGTGGCGATCGGCGCGAACGACATCGCCAAGTGGGACCCCGAGTCGTTCGAGCGTGGCGTCCGCGAGATCCTCGCCGCCCTGCCGCCGCATGCGCTCGTCGCCAACCTGCCGTTCTTCTACTTCCCGCACAACGAGCGCAATGTCGCGGTGGCGAACCGCATCCTGCGTTCGGTGGCCGAGGAGTTCGGACTCACGGTCGCGCCGCTGCACACCGTCACCCGGCTCCGGGGCGTGCGCCGCATGCTCACGCACTTCGCCAACGACCTCTTCCACCCCAACGACCACGGCTACAAGGTGTGGGCCGAGGCGTTCCGGCCGGCGCTCGTGGCCGACCTCGATGCCAGGTTCCCGGCGGATGCCCCGGCGCCGGAGCCGACCCCCGGCCACGCCGCCGCCGTGCGATCGGATGTCTTGGGACGCGGCTAGTCTCAGCTCATGGCCCGCCCCACCTCCGCATTCCGTTGCACCGAGTGCGGGTGGACCACCGTCAAGTGGGCGGGCCGATGCGCCGAATGCCAGCAGTGGGGCACGGTGATCGACGTGGCCGAGCAGACCGGCATCGTGCGCTCGCTCCAGTCCATCGCGCCGAGCGCGTCCCGGGCCGCGCGGCCCATCGCCGAGGTCCAGACCGAGGATGCGGCACACCGGGCGACCGGCATCGGCGAGTTCGACCGGGTGCTCGGCGGCGGCATCGTCGCGGGCGCCGCGATCCTCCTCTCGGGCGAGCCGGGCGTCGGCAAGTCCACGCTGCTCCTCGAGGTGGCAGCGCGGGTCGCGGCCACTGGGCGACGCGTGCTCTACGTGAGCGCCGAGGAATCCACCGCGCAGGTGCGCCTCCGCGCGGGTCGCACGGGCGCGCTGCACGACGAGCTCTACCTCGCCGCGGAGACCGACCTCGCCACGATCCTCGGCCAGATCGACCGGGTCGCCCCCGAGCTGCTCGTGGTCGATTCCGTGCAGACCGTGTCGAGCTCACTCTCCGACGGCCTGCCCGGCCAGCCGAGCCAGGTGCGAGAGGTGGCATCCACGCTCATCCGGGTCGCGAAGGAGCGGCAGCTGCCCGTGCTCCTCGTCGGTCACGTCACGAAGGACGGCACGATTGCAGGTCCCCGCCTGCTCGAACACCTCGTCGACGTGGTCTGCCAGTTCGAGGGCGACCGGCAGACCGCGCTGCGATTCGTGCGCGCCCTGAAGAACCGATTCGGTCCCACCGACGAGGTCGGCTGCTTCGAGATGACCGGCGACGGCATCGCCGAGGTGCCCGATCCATCGGGCCTCTTCCTCAGCCGCTCCCGCAACGCCGTGAGCGGCACGTGCGTCACCGTCGCGCTCGAGGGGCGCCGCGCGCTCCCCGTCGAGGTGCAGGCGCTCGTCGTGACCACCAGGGCGCCGCAACCGCGCCGCGTCGTCAACGGCGTCGACCCGTCACGCGTCGCCATGATCATCGCCGTGCTCGAGCGCCGTGCCGGCCTCAAGCAGCTCGGCGAGCACGATGTGTACGTGTCGACGGTCGGGGGCGTTCGCCTCGCCGAGCCTGGCGCCGACCTCGCCATCGCCGTGGCCATCGCGTCGGCGATGCGCGACCGAGCGGTGCCGCACGAGCTCGCCGCGTTCGGCGAGATCAGCCTCGCGGGCGAGGTGCGGCCGGTCACGTCGGCCCGGCAGCGGGGCAGCGAGGCGCGGCGACTCGGCTACACGATGATCCTCGACATGGAGGCCGGCACCGTGCACGCGGCCGTCGAGCGTGCCATGATCGCCTCGGCATCGAGCCGCGAGCGCGAGCGCGACGCGGCCTTCTGAGTCCGTCTACGCCTCGAGCGCCCTGAGCAGCTCGGTTGGCGGCGCCTGCATCGGGTGGGGACCCGCGATGTCGAGGAACACCGTCGTGATCGTCGACTCGTACCGCTTCAGGAACGAGCGCAGCCACGCGGGGCTCTGCAGGCCGACCGCGGGCGGGAGGTTGGCCGGCTTGTTCGCGGCGTCACTGAAGAGCAGGAGCGCGACCTCGCCGGAGTCGGGATCGCGATAGGTCCACACTTCACCGCCGTCGAGCGGCGTGTCGCGCGGACCGGGCTTGATGAGCGGCACGACGGTGTTGCCGTTGCGCAGCGCAAGCGCCACCGCTGCCATGTCCTGCCGCTCGAGCGCCTCCGCGAGCGCCTGCGAGCGGAACTCGATCGGCTCGGCGGACGTGCCGGGTCTCCTGCGCTGCGCCATTCTCCCAGCGTATCGAGCGGATGCCACCCGCCGGTGTCCGTCCGCGGTTGGCGAACCCGCGGCATCCGTACGCCAGGAGCCGCCGAGGTCGCTGTTCAGCAGGCCGATGCGCTCCGAGGGGTCGAGCTCATCACGACGCAGTTCGGCGCGCTCGAGTCGGTCGGCCCTGGAGCCCGAGGTGCTCTTCCGCCGACGATGGCCGCCGCGTGCTCCCGGTCAACGCCGGGGAACCGCTCCGCGAGGCGATCCACCACGCGATCGAGGGCCTGCGCTTCCTCTTCGATGTGCGCGTGACGAGTCTCCGCTCCGGGGCCTCGGCGATCAAGCCTTCACCGGGTGTGCCCACCCGCGTTTCACAGCGGGAGCGAAGACGTGAGGCTACATCGGGGGCTCGGGAAGCACGGTGAGTCCGCGGGTGGATCCCGCCGCCTCCGCGAGCTTCTCGAGCCAGTCCCGGTTCAGCAGCGGGTGGCGGTTGCCGTGGTAGACGAACTGCAACGGCGTCTCGGGGGTCATCCAGATGACCCGCTCCCGCTTGCCGTCCTCGAGGACGAGGGGGAATCGCTCCTGGCGCCGCAGCTTGTCGATGATCACGACCTGCAGGTGCGCCAACGTGCGATCCTCGATGTCCACCTCGAAATCACGGTCGTACACCAAGACGCCCACGCATGCTCCTGACCGAATGCTTCCCACGGCCCACTCTGCCCCGGAATGCCGGACTCCGCCAGTCCCGAAGCAGATGCGCGTCAGTAGAGCAGGAACTGCTTCCGTGCGGCCGACTCGAACCCGTCGACCGAGACCGAGAGGTGATATGACGCGCCGCCGGCCGGCACCGCCTCGCGCGGCCCGTCGCACGTCTCGACACTCGAACGGGTGCGGTCCCAGACGATCGGCACGCTCGAGCTGACCGGTGTCCCGGGCGTGAGCGACACGTCCGCGTCGATCGCGTCGACCTGGCAGTCGGTCGAGAGCCAATAGACCTCGTCACCGCTCGTGATCGTGAACACCTGCGCCTTGGTTCCGGCGTTCAGCACGCAGATGTTCGTGCCGATGTTGGTGATCGTGACGGACAGTTGGGGCTGCTCCGCGGCCTCGTAACCGGACTTGTCGGTGACCGCCTCGACCACGATGTTCTTCGCCGCGCAGGCGTCCCCGTCGGCGGCCGTGGGCTCGGTCGGGATCGCGGTCGTGACGGCGTCGGTCGTCACGGGCGGGTTCGTCGCGCCCGGAGCATCCGGCTCGCCGCCCTCACTCGATCCGGGCCGCACGATGATGAGCACGACCGCGACGATGACGGCGATGAGTCCGAGCAGCACCATCAGCCGACGCCGCCGGTACACCTGCGGGGGTTGCCGCGGTGCCGGAGCGGGATTCGTCGACATGGTCACAGGGTACGACCGGCATGCCCCGGCGGGCGGCACCCGGTCGGCGTGCCGAGTCGCTGTCAGAGAAGCTTCAGCATGCGGGTGTTGCCGAGGGTGTTCTGCTTCACGCGGGCGAGGTCGAGGAACTCGGCGACGCCCTCGTCGTGCGAACGCACGAGCTCGGCGTACACGTCGGGGTCGACCGAATCGGAACCCATGTCCTCGAAGCCGTGGCGCCCGAAGAAGTTCACCTCGAAGGTGAGGCAGAACAGGCGCTCGAGGCCGAGCTCGCGGGCGTCCGCCTCGAGCGCGTCGAGCAGCGCGTGCCCCACGCCCCGGCCGAGCCAGCGCTCGCCCACGGCGAGCGTACGCACCTCGCCGAGGTCCTCCCAGAGCACGTGCAACGCGCCCGCACCGATGAGCGTGCCGTCGGATGCCTCGGCCACGCGGAACTCCTGCACGTCGCCGTAGAGATCGACGCGCTCCTTGCCGAGCAGGATGCGTCGCGAGACGAGCGGCTCCACGAGTGCGAGGATCTTCGGCACGTCGCTCGTGCGCGCGCGGCGCACCGAGAAGTCGGTCATCCGATCATCGTAAACGCAGACGACGAGGACGGATGCCGCAGCCTGCCCCGGCACCTTCGCCCGGCCCCTGTCCACCCTGCCCACCCCCTCCTCGCACCTCCGCTTCTCAGGAGATATCTGGCGTGTCGCAGCGGGCGACGGCGTTTCCTCCTGAGAAGCGTCGGGAGTTCCGGCCGGCTTCCTGAGAAGCGCATCAGGGGAGGGCACCATAGAGGCGCGGGCGAGGGGGCGGATGCGGCAGCATCCGCCCCCGTGTCCACTCGTGTCGTTCTACTCGCCGGATGCCGCGGCGAGGTCGGGGCTCACCGGGCCCGTGCCGATCGCGGCGCCCGAGTTGATGCCCACGCCCACGGGCAGCGCCCGCTGCGACGTGGTGAACACGAACTCTCCGTCACGGAAGTCGACGTGCACGTGGTCGCCCGAGTTGAGCTCGCCGTGCAGGATCTTCTCCGACAGGCGGTCCTCGATCTCGTGCTGCACCGCGCGGCGCAGCGGTCGAGCGCCGAGCGCCGGGTCGAAGCCCACCTCGATGAGGCGTTCCTTCGCCGGCACGGTGAGCTCGACCGTCATGTCGCGGTCGAGCATGCGCTCGCCGAGGCGCTTGATGAAGAGGTCGACGATCTGCAGCAGCTCGGACTTGGAGAGCTGCGGGAACACGATGATCTCGTCGACGCGGTTCAGGAACTCAGGCTTGAAGTGCTTCTTCAGCTCCTCCTTCACCTTGCCGCTCATGAGGTCGTAGCCCGTGCGGGTGTCGCCCTCGATCGCGAAGCCGACCGGCCCGCTCGAGATGTCCTTCGTGCCGAGGTTCGTCGTCATGATGATGACGGTGTTCTTGAAGTCGACCACGCGACCCTGGCCGTCGGTGAGCCGGCCCTCCTCCAGGATCTGGAGGAGCGAGTTGAAGATGTCGGGGTGGGCCTTCTCGATCTCGTCGAACAGCACGACGCTGAACGGCTTGCGGCGGACCTTCTCGGTGAGCTGGCCGCCCTCTTCGAAGCCGACGAACCCGGGAGGGGCACCGAACAGGCGCGAGACGGTGTGCTTCTCGCCGTACTCCGACATGTCGAGCGAGATCATCGCCGCCTCGTCGTCGAAGAGGAACTCGGCGAGCGCCTTGGCGAGCTCGGTCTTGCCGACGCCCGTAGGCCCGGCGAAGATGAACGAGCCCGAGGGGCGCTTCGGGTCCTTGAGGCCGGCGCGCGTGCGACGGATCGTCTTGGCGAGGGCCGAGATGGCCTCCTCCTGCCCGATGACGCGCTCGTGCAGCGCCTTCTCCATGAACACCAGCCGCGAGCTCTCCTCCTCGGTGAGCTTGAACACGGGGATGCCGGTGGCCTGCGCGAGCACCTCGGCGATCAGGCCCTCGTCGACGACCGCGGTGGTCTTGACGTCGCCGGACTTCCACTGCTTCTCGAGGCGCAGGCGCTCGCCGAGCAGGTTCTTCTCCTCGTCGCGGAGCGACGCGGCCTTCTCGAAGTCCTGCTCCTCGATCGCGGTCTCCTTCGCGGCGCGCACGACGGCGATCTTCTCGTCGAACTCGCGCAGCTCGGGCGGCGACGAGAGGATCGACAGGCGCAGGCGTGCGCCGGCCTCGTCGATCAGGTCGATCGCCTTGTCGGGGAGGAACCGGTCGCTGATGTAGCGGTCGGCGAGGTTCGCGGCCGCGACGATGGCGCCGTCAGTGATGGACACCTTGTGGTGCGCCTCGTAGCGGTCGCGGAGGCCCTTGAGGATGTTGATCGCGTGCGGCAGCGACGGCTCCTGCACCTGGATGGGCTGGAAGCGCCGCTCGAGCGCCGCATCCTTCTCGAAGTGCTTGCGGTACTCGTCGAGCGTAGTGGCGCCGATGGTCTGCAGCTCACCGCGTGCGAGCAGCGGCTTCAGGATCGACGCGGCGTCGATCGCGCCCTCGGCGGCGCCGGCACCCACCAGGGTGTGGATCTCGTCGATGAAGACGATGATGTCGCCGCGCGTGCGGATCTCCTTCGTGACCTTCTTCAGGCGCTCCTCGAAGTCGCCGCGGTAGCGCGAACCGGCGATGAGCGAACCGAGGTCGAGCGAGTACACCTGCTTGTCCTTCAGCGTCTCGGGGACCTCGTTCTTGACGATGGCCTGCGCCAGCCCCTCGACGACCGCCGTCTTGCCGACCCCCGGTTCGCCGATCAGCACGGGGTTGTTCTTGGAGCGGCGGGAAAGAATCTGCATGACCCGCTCGATCTCCTTCTCGCGCCCGATCACCGGGTCGAGCTTCGACTCGCGTGCGGCCTGCGTGAGGTTGCGGCCGAACTGGTCGAGGATCTGCGAGCCGCCCTGCGGCTGCTGCTGGTCGTTCGCGCCGACCTGCACCTGCTCCTTGCCCTGGTAGCCGGAGAGGAGCTGGATCACCTGCTGGCGGACGCGGTTGAGGTCGGCGCCGAGCTTCACGAGCACCTGGGCGGCGACGCCCTCGCCTTCGCGAATGAGGCCGAGCAGGATGTGCTCGGTGCCGATGTAGTTGTGGCCGAGCTGGAGCGCCTCGCGGAGGGAGAGCTCGAGCACCTTCTTGGCGCGCGGCGTGAAGGGGATGTGGCCCGTCGGCTGCTGCTGCCCCTGGCCGATGATGTCCTGCACCTGCTCGCGCACGGCGTCGAGCGAGATCCCGAGCGATTCGAGCGCCTTGGCGGCCACGCCCTCACCCTCGTGGATGAGGCCGAGCAGGATGTGCTCGGTGCCGATGTAGTTGTGGTTCAGCATCTTGGCCTCTTCCTGGGCCAGGACGACGACACGACGGGCTCGGTCGGTGAATCTCTCGAACATCTCAACTCCTCACGACCCCTTTGGCAGGGGCGTCGATACATCGAGCGTAAACACTCCGGATGCCGCGCGGGCCGCTGTTCGCCGTGGGCGCAGCGCGGCTTCGCACTTGCTACTGCCTCGCCCGTCGAGCACTCCTGTCGATACTCGTTGAGCGGATTCAACTGGTGGTCGCAACACCTTGATCACGGAGGTGTGCGATGGGGCGTGCGAGGAAGTAGATGCCGGAGGCGCCGGCGGGTGCGAGGCGGCAGTGGTCGGCGGATCGGGCGTTGCGGCCGCCGATGCGTTCACCGGGGCGGCCGGAGCCGTCTCGTGCGGTGCAGCGAGACTTCTGGCGGCGGATCGCGTCGGGAGTCACGACGGTCGAGGCCTCGGAGGCCGTCGGTGTGTCGTGGCCGGTCGGGTCTCGCTGGTTCCGTCACGGTGGCGGGATGTCGCCGATCAGTCTGGCCGAGCCCACGGGCCAGTATCTGTCGTTCGCTGAGCGTGGGGAGATCGCGTTGCTGCGTGCCCAGGAGGTCGGGGTGCGCGAGATCGCCCGGCAGGATCGGACGCGACCCGGGGACGATCTCACGCGAGCTGCGCCGCAACGCGGCGACCAGGGGCGGCAAGCCCGTCTATACCGTGCCCTGGTGGCCGCAGTGGAAGGCGCAGCAGGCCGCCAAGCGCCCGAAGACTGCGACGCTCGCGGGCAACGACAGGTTGCGCGAATACGTCCAGGAGCGGCTCGCTGGTGGTGTCCGCCGACCCGACGGCACGATGGTCACCGGGCCTGAGCCGCTGCCGTGGAAGGGGCTGAACAGGCCGCACCGGCAGGACCGGCGGTGGGCGCTGGCGTGGAGTCCGGAGCAGATCTCACACCGGCTGAGGGTCGACTTCCCCGATGATGAGTCCATGCGCATCAGCCACGAGGCGATCTACCAGTCGCTGTTCATTCAAGGGCGTGGCGCGCTCAAGCGGGAGCTGATTGCGTGCTTGCGTACGGGCCGGGCGCTGCGGGAGCCCCGGGCACGGTCTCAGGACAAGCCGCAAGGGCATGTCACCGCGGATTGTCGTCCTGTCGGAGCGTCCCGCTGAGGCCGCCGATCGCGCCATCCCCCGGCATTGGGAGGGTGATCTGATCATCGGAATCGGCCGGTCCGCGATCGGCACGCTCGTGGAACGCCGCAGCCGCTCCACGATCCTCGTGCACCTCCCGCCGCGACATAGACCTCGCGGGAATTGACACCACACTACGAGACGCACCCGCGGCAATCGGTCCGCCTCACGCTACTCGCCCGAATACGCCAGCTGATCGCCTGATGGCGCCGATTGCTGCCGCTACCGGAACGGCCGAACGGGGACTACGTTCGGATCAGCAGGTCCGGACGAGCTGCGGGAGGCAAGAAATGAAGAATTGGCTGATCTTCGGAGGCGGCATCGTTCTCACCCTGGCCGGCGTCGTCTGGACGCTGCAGGGTCTCAATGTCCTCCCCGGCTCGGCGATGAGCGGCGCGACTCTCTGGGCGATACTCGGTCCGATCGCGGCAATCGGAGGGCTCGCGCTCATCGGCTGGGGGATCGCGCGCCGTCGTCGCGCGGCCGTCGACAAGTCCAGCTGACGGGCTGAGTCCGTCCTCGGGGGCCGCTGACGGGCATGCCACGTTGGGCGATCGCCTGAGGACGGGTGGCGGTACCGCGGCCCGAGAGCTCAGCGCGGAGGAACTTCTCGCTGTCGGCGACCGTGATCCGCTTCACCAGGCGTGAACCCGGATCGTCACCTCGGGAAGACGCACACCGTCGCGTGAGTATTCTACGTCGAGCCGATAACGCCTCCTACGTCGACTGTCGCTTCACCATCAGAAATGGTCGGCGATCGGCGTCGGGAGTGCAATCGGTGTCGTGCCGAACGTGGTCCGACCTTCACTCCGTCATCGACGACGTCCGTTTGTCGTAACCGAACGCAGTTCACCAACGATTGCGCGAAGACCAGGACGAACAGTCCGATGATTCGAGTCGGCGAGTCGGCGATGAGATGGATTCGTCGTCGATAAGGCGGTCGATCTTGGCACAGCACGAGTGAGGTGTCAGGCAGTACTTCTGCCGGGTGACTCTGACCCATTGGCCGTTGTGGTCGTCGAGCGCGGGGACGGCGATGCGCCGGAAGTAGAGCTGTTCCTTGACGCCGTGCTCGACGGCCGCGTAGACGCGTTCGTCGATGCATGCGAAGGTTCCGTCGAGCTGCCGCAGCTGATGGTGTCGACCAGCGGCTCCTTGTCGAGCTGCTGGTCGGTGAGCCCGTGAGGTTTGCCGCCGCGGCTTGATGCTCCAGCCGCAGATCGGCCGCTGGGTCAGGCCTCCTGTCTTGCGCCGAGGCGGACGCTGTCGTTGGCGACGAGGACGCGGCGCAACAGCGACTCGAGGGCCTGTTGCTCCTCGGGTGTGAGTGCGTCCAGGAGTCCCTGCTGCGAGCGGCGCTCTGCCGTGCGCAGCTCGCGCAGGACAGCTCGTCCGGCATCGGTGATGGCGACCTGGTTGCGACGTCGGTCGATCGGGTCGGGGACGCGCGTGACGAGGCTGTGGCTCTCGAGGTGGTCGATGTGGCGGACGAGGTGGCTCTTGTCGTGGTCGAGCGAGTCGGCGAGCTGCTGCTGGGCGAGCGGGCCGAAGTCGTCCAGCGCCGTCAGCACCCCGTGGTGGATGAGCCTTAGCCCACGCTCGCCCAGCGCACGTTCGAACTCGCGCCGGCCGTACCGGGAGACCTGCGAGGCGAGGTAGGCCGGCTGCGCCAACAACGAGGGCGGCCGCGGCGTGACAGGAGACATGCGGCTATGGTAGCGGAGAGTAACTGTTGCAGATTGCTACTGTTGCGAGTAGCATCCAGTAGAAGTCGATGACGGAGGCGATCACATGGCGAACCGGCCGATCCTGGTGATCGGAGCGACAGGTCAGCAGGGCGGCGCAGTCGCTCGCGAGCTGCTCCGCGGGGGCCACGAGGTGAGGGCGCTGACGCGCTCGCCAGGCTCGGCCGCCGCGCAGGCACTCGCCCGGCGCGGTGCGAGACTCGCCGAGGGAGATCTCGACGACGCCGAGTTGATCAGCAGTGCGATGGCTGGCGCCGCGGCCGTCTTCAGCGTCCAGACATTCATGGGGCCCGAGGGCGTCACGGGTGAGGTGAGCCGGGGGAAACGGGTCGCCGAGGCTGCGGCAGCGGTGGGCGTCGGACACCTCGTCTACAGCTCGGTGGACGGGGCCGAACGGCAAAGCGGCGTGCCCCACTTCGAGAGCAAGTGGCAGATCGAGCAGCACCTGCGGATGCTGGGGGTTCCCGCGACCGTGCTGCGCCCGACGACGTTCATGGACAACTTCGCCACCGTCCAACGGCCACAGACCGTCGACGGGGAGCTGCTCGTGCGTCTCGCTGTGCGCCCGACGAAGCCATTGCAGATGGTCGCAACGGCCGACATCGGCGTGTTCGCCGCCGACGCCTTCGAGCGACCCGAGCAACACATCGGCAAGGCCATCGCCCTCGCTGGCGACGAGCTCACCGGACCGCAGATCGCGCAGGTGTTTCGAGAGACGCTGGCAATGCCGGCCCGCTATGAGCAGCAGCCCCTGGACGAGATCCGCGGGTTCAGCGAGGACCTGGCCCTGATGTCCGAGTGGCTCAACGACTTCGGCTACCAGGCCGACATCCCGGCCCTGCGCCGGCGACACCCCGAGCTCCGCAGGCTGCGGGACTGGCTCACACAGACCGCATGGCAGCCGAGCATGCCTGCCTGACTGGAGGGACGCAAAGAATGGACAAGACCGTAGTAGTGCTCCTCGGGCGGACGGGAATCGTCATCGACACCGTCCAGCGTCAGTTGGCCCTGCCCGACCTCCGGCTCATCGGGGGCACCGGCATCGACGACGTACGCAGCGCATTCGCCCAGGGCAAGGTCGACCACGTCCTCATGGGGGCAGGCATCGACCTGGACACCCGACTCCAGATAGTCCGCGAGATCTTCGAGCTGAGCGAGACGACGACCGTACACATGAAGGATCGCGTCAGCGGCCCTGGAGGCTTCCTACCGTTCCTACGCGCAGTGCTTCGCGGACTTCGAGACTACGAGCCCTCGTCGTCCGACTAGTAGCGTGTCGCTCCTAATTAGTTGTGTATGTTGGGATTGGGTTGTCCTGATTGATACTTGATCGGGAGGAGTCGTCTGTCATGCCCAGGCCCAAGGACCATGTTGTCGCGCTGTCGACGGAGGATCGNCAGACCGTCGCGTCTAAAGTTGTGGGTATGGGTGACGGAGTTTGATGCGGACGTCGCTGGTGCTGAATCGCCAGTCGACTTGTCGTTGGTCGTCGTTGGTCGCGGTCTGCCAGGCGGCGAGTTCGGTGTTCAGCAGGTCGAGGTCGTCGATGCGCCGGTCCAGGCATTGCCGGGTCAGTCGGGACAGCTCGATCTCGGCGATGTTGAGCCAGGAGCCGTGCTTGGGCGTGTAGTGGATCTCGAGGCGTTCGGCCAGCGCCCGGGCCTTCCCAGGCTCGAACGTTTCGTAGAGCGACCTGAGGGTGTGGGTGTTCAGGTTGTCCATGATGAGCACGACGCGCCCGGCGTCGGGGTAGTCGATGCTGAGCAGCTGGTCGATCTCGTGCGCCCAGTCGCCCCTGGTCCGCTGCCGGCGGGCGTTCACCCGGCGCCTCCCGGCGAGGGGTTCTGTCCACACGAAGATCGAGCAGTTGCCGTGACGGACGTGCTCCGAGTCCTGCTTCAGGTCGTGCCCGGGACGGGCAGGGAGCGGGTCGCGGACGTGTCCGAGGAGCTGGTAGGGCTCCTCGTCCATGCACACCACCGGCACCGCCGGAGCGAAGGGGCGGTGGTAGACCTCCAGCACGTCCTCCATCCGGGCGACGAACTCACCGCTGGCGTGCGGGGGGATCGTCCAGCACTTCTTCAGGTGAGGACGAAGCCCCCCTTTTTCAGGGTCCGGCCGATCGTGGAGTGATCCAGCGGCGGGAGCCCGAGCGTCCCGCCGATGCTGCCGTTCGCGCCATCCCCGGGGCATTGGGAGGGTGATCTGATCATCGGAATCGGCCGGTCCGCGATCGGCACGCTCGTCGAGCGCAGCAGCAGATCCACGCTTCTCGTGCACCTGCCAAGACTGGAGGGCTGGGGCGAGATACCGCCCGACATACACAGCGCCGGTGCCGCGTCGGTCATAAGGCGGGGCAGACGGTCGAGGTTGATTGGTCGGGCAAGACGATGCAGCTCACCGACCCGGTTACCGGGGCGCAGACGCGGGTGTTCTTGTTCGTCGGCACGTTGCCGTTCTCGAGGTATTCGTTCGTCGAACCGGCATTGGACATGCGGCAGGACACCTGGCTGCGCGCGCACGTGTCGATGTTCGACTGGTTCGGGGGTTCTGTTCCACGGGTCGTCCCCGACAACCTGAAGACCGGGGTGCTCAAGCATCCTGCGGAGGGCGAGGTGGTGCTCAACGACGCGTATCGGGAACTCGCCGCGCACTACTCCGCCGCGGTGCTTCCGGGCAGGGTGAAGAAACCGAAGGACAAGGCGAGTGTCGAGAACACCGTCGGGAATATCGCGACCTGGGTGATCGCCTCCCTCCGTGACCGGCGGTTCGCGACGCTGCCGGAGCTGCGGGCGGTGGTCTACGAGCGCGTCGTCGCTTACAACGCGGAGCCGTTCCAGAAACGCGCCGGGTCCCGGCTGAGCGTGTTCGACGCGGAGGAGAAGCCGCTGCTGCGGCCACTCCCGCAGGTTCCGTTCGAGATTTCCCGATGGTTCTACGGGCGCCGGGTTCAGCGCAACGGGCACGTGGTGTTCGAGCGGAACTTCTACTCCGTCCCCTACCCGCAGATCGGCCGGGCCGTGGACCTGCGGGCCACGGACACGACGATCGAGATCTTCGCCGGCGATCAGCGACTGACCAGTCATCTGCTCGCACCCGTGGCTGGGGGTGGTCAACGAGTACCGCACCCACGACAGCGATCTGCCCGATGGGCCCCGCTACCGGCAATGGGACGCCGAACGTGTCCGCGAATGGGCGGGGCGGATCGGGGAGAACACCACGGTCGTGGTGAACCGGATCTTCGAGTCCGTCCCCGTCGACGAGCAAGGCCTGGACGCGGCCCTGGCAGTGCTGCGGCTGACCCGCCGCTATTCCGCCGCCCGCGTCGAAGCCGCCGCCGGGGTCGCGTTGGCATCCCGGGTGAGATCACCGCGTTACGCGCACCTGCGGCCCATCCTCGAGACCAACCAGGATCATCCCGACGGCAGGAATCCACGGGCCGAACCAGCGATGGCGGAGCCGGTGGGGTATGTCCGCGGCGCGGACTACTACGCGGGAGGCACCCGATGAGCCACCTCGACTCCGAAACCAAACGGAAACTCCGGGAGATGGGGGTGTCGTCGCTGGTCGACGCGATCGAGGTCCAGGACGACACCCTCACGTTGGGGATGGTGTTCGAGGAGCGGATCAAGCTCGCCGTCGACGACGCCCACGCCACGTTCACCCACGCCAAGGTCGAGGGCCTGATCCGGCGGGCCGGGCTGCGTTACCCGAACGCGGACCTACGCCGCCTCGACATGCTCGAACAGCGCGGCCTGGACCGCGGCGTGATCGCGCAGCTCGGGACCTGCCAGTTCATCACCAGGCAGCAGAACGTCGTGTTCCAAGGATTCACCGGGTCCGGGAAGAGCTACCTCGGGTCCGCGCTGGCGAAGCAGGCGTGTCAGCACCGCTACCGGGCGCACTACGTTCGCATGCCCGACCTCGAAGAATCCTGGGCTGCGGCAAGGGACAAGCCCGGCGGGAAGGAGAAATGGCTCCGGAAGTACGCCGCGTTCACGCTCCTCGTGATCGACGAATGGCTCCTTGACCCGCCCACCGATGACGTCCGCAGCATGCTGCTCGAGCTCCTCGAACGCCGCTACGACAGCTCGTCGACGGTGTTCTGCACCCAATACGCGAAGAAGGACTGGCACCAGCGTCTCGGCGGCGGAGTCCACGCCGACGCGATCATGGACCGCATCGTCCACAACGCCATCTGGATCGAGACCGGCAACACCAACATGCGCGAACACACCGCGGTCGCGGGCTGAACCGCCCGCCGGTGAGCGCCACCACCACCGGGTGGCGCTCACCGGCAATATCAGATGGCCTCGAACCGCAATATCGGGTGGCCCCGAACCCCAATATCAGTGGCCCTCAAGCCTCCGAATACTCACGGTCACCGCCCGGAAAACTCGGACCTGCTTGCCCACCACCCGCGGAACTCCGGCCAGAGGCACTTTCCCGGTGCCCACCAGAGCGTCCAAGAGCGTCACCAGCCGTCTGTGGCTGAAGCGGCGCTGGACGCTGAACTGGCCCGTTCGCGGGCTCGTCG
>NZ_BMMD01000019.1 GCF_014645655.1 Agromyces bauzanensis
AGGTCCTGGACCTCCTACACATCCCCACCAACGTCTACAACTCGACCGAAGCCCAGTGAAGCGGGGGCCCAAAACGCGATCGAGAAGTGCGGAACGTCAGGACGAACCGGCGAATCGAGCGAATACCAGTGCGAACGGATGCCGCGCGCACCTGGATACTCCTCGACGAACTTCGCCCAGAGTTGCTCCGCGGCTGGCAGGGAGCCACGCCTCGCTGCAAGCGCGACCTCGCCGATCTCGCGGAGCCCCTTCGACACGGCCGCCTGCGTGATGCCCGACTCGCTCGCGAGTTGCCGTTGCGTGCGCCGCGCTGGCGTGCGAAGGAGCGAGCGGACCGACATCCTCGTCGCCGCGATCGACGGGCAACGGGTGAATCACGGGCGAATCACGCAGCGGCGGCCCACAAATTGCACGGACCCGATCACGACGAATGTCGATCCAAGGTGGATACGGGGGTACAATATTCAACAGATCGAATCTTTGGAGCTTTTCATGACCGCTGGCACTCTCGTACGATCGGCTCGCAAGAGTCGAAGGCTCACGCAGGCGAGCCTCGGACGTCGCGCACGCCTGACGCAGTCGCACCTCTCGCTCATCGAGGGAGACCGGCAGAACCCGTCATTCGACACCGTCGAGCGCGCCCTGCGGGGCGCCGGCCACCGTCTGGTGGCCATCCCTACGCTTCGAGACGACGCCGCCATCATCGCCTCCGAGATACGAGCCGACCTGGCGTTCGGGCGACCCGAGCGAGCACTTCGACGATTCATCCAGTTCAACGACAACCTGACGGCCGAGCACGGTGCCGTGCGGTTCGCGCTGGCGATCACCGAACCCGAATCGACGGGCTCCAAGCAGTGGGACGCCGCGATCGCCGCGCTCGTTGCGCATCACCTGGAGGCGGAGCAGCTGCCGGTTCCAGAGTGGGCGAACCGACCGTCACGCGTTCTCAAGCGTGCCTGGGTGTTCGGAGTCGGCCCCTACACATTGGGGCCCGAGCTCGATCGCGTCCCCGCGGCGTTCCGTGAACGGCGCGTTCTCATCGACGCCGACACCCTCCGCAGCGTATGACCCGCTTCGATCGCGATCTGCTCGAGGTTGGCCTGCGTCAACTCGTCGCTCGGCTCCGGGAATCCGGCGTTCGCAGCGGCATCCGAATCGTCGGCGGTGCCGCGCTCGCCCTTCGCTACTTCGATCGCGAATCGACCGTGGATATCGACGCTCATTTCATCGGCTCTCCCGAAGTCGTCGAGAACGCGGCCATCGCGGTCGCACGCACCAACGGTTGGCCCGACGATTGGCTCAACAGCAAGGCCGCAGGCTTCATCCCCGAGTACGGTTCGAAACCAGTTGAATGGGCGACTCTTCATGACGACGGCGCGGTCATCATCGAGGTCGCCCGACCCGAAGCGCTCCTGGCGATGAAGCTCAAGGCCAATCGTCCCGGCCGTGACGACACGGATGCCGCCAAGCTGATGGCGATCTGCGGCATCGCCACGCTCGACCAGGCCGAACAGCTGTACGAGGAGCACTATTCGGGCGAGGTGCTTCCCGATCGCGCCATCCGGATGGTCGAAATGATCCTTCGAGTCGGGGTGCCCGCCGTTCCTCTCCCGCAGCCGGACATCGACCTCGAGCCGCGATCGGACTGAATCGGTCGGGGGAATGTGCCGCTTCGCGCCCGAATGCGCTGCACCCGCTACCGGCGGATCCTGCGGTTCGCCGTGCGACACATCGTGCAGACGTGGTGGTTCGAGCTCGTTCTGCCTCGCTTCGGCTTCGCGAAGTACGTGGCGCGCGGGCGAGCGGTGCGGCTGACCCGCATCGCCCGACGCTTCCACGTGCTCGCGGTCGACCTCGGCGGCCTCATGATCAAGGTCGGCCAATACCTCTCGTCGCGGCTCGACGTGCTGCCGCCCGAGATCACGCGCGAGCTCGCCGGGCTCCAAGACGAAGTGCCGCCGGTGCGGTTCGACGCGATCCGGCGCCTCGGCGAGGCCGAGCTGGGCGTTCCGCTCGAGCGGGCGTACGCGTGGTTCGACCCGACACCGTTGGCCGCGGCATCCCTGGGTCAAGCGCATCGCGCGCGGCTCTCGCCGATCGACGCCGCCGACACGGGGCTCGACGAGGCCGTCGTCAAGGTGCAGCGACCGGGCATCGAGAGGATCGTCGACGTCGACCTGTCGGCGCTGCGCCGCGTCGCCGGATGGCTCAGCCGTGTGCGGTTCGTCTCGAGCCGCGTGGACCTCCCGTCGCTCGTCGAGGAGTTCGCGGTCACGAGCCTCCAGGAGATCGACTACCTGCAGGAGGCGGCCAACGCCGAGCGGTTCGCCGCGAGCTTCACCGGCGACCCGCGGGTCGCCGCACCCGAAGTCGTGCGGAAGCGCACGACGCGCCGCGTCCTGACGCTCGCCGACGTGACGGCGATCAAGATCAACGACCGCGAGTCCCTGATGGCGGCGGGCATCGACCCGAAGGCGGTCGCGAAGCAGTTCGCGGCCGTCATGTTCGACCAGCTCTTCCGCGACGGCTTCTTCCACGCCGACCCGCACCCCGGCAACATCTTCGTCACGCCGGTGGAGCAGGTGACGGATGCCTCGTCGACGGCCTCGAGGGTGACGGATGCCGCGTCGCCCGGGTCGTCCCGCGCCGCGTCCCCCGACTGGCGGCTCACCTTCATCGACTTCGGCATGATGGGCGAAGTGCCCGACGGACTGCGCCGCGGGCTGCAGCAGCTCTTGCTCGCGGTCGCCGCTCGTGACGGCAAGCGCCTGGTCGACAGCATCCGTGGTGTCGGCATCCTGCTGCCGTCGGCCGACACGGAGGAACTCGAGCGGGCGATGTCCGAGCTGTTCGCGCGCTTCGGGGGCATGGGCCTCGCCGAGGTACGGCAGATCGACCAGCGCGAGCTGCGCAGCTTCGCGATCGAGTTCGGCGAGGTGATGCGGGCGCTGCCGTTCCAGCTGCCCGAGAACTTCCTGCTCGTCATCCGTTCGATGTCGCTGACCTCGGGCCTCTGCAGCTCGCTCGACCCCGACTTCAACATGTGGGACGCCGTCGAGCCCTACGCCGCCCAGCTCCTCCGCGACGAGCGCGGCAACTTCGTGCAGGCGCTCGGGCAGGAGGCGCTGTCCGTCGCCGGCACGGCCGCGCGGCTGCCGCGGCGCCTCGACGCGCTCGCGGACCGCATCGAGGAGGGGCGCCTCGTGGCGAACTCGCCGCGGCTCGAGCAGCGGGTGGCGAGCCTCGAGCGCATGGCCCGGCGCATCACCTCGGCAGTCCTGTTCGTCGGCCTGTTCATCGGCGGAATCCTGCTTCGCCCCGACGAGCCGGTGTGGGGCGGCGTGCTGATCGCGGTGTCGGCGATCCCGCTCCTGCACGCCCTGTTCGCCGGGGTGTTCCGCCGGCGCGGGCGGGGGTGATCGGGTGCTCGGTCAATGGCCTGATCGGGCGCCCCTGGCGGCGGATGCCTCGACCGCGCGATTTATCCTCCACGGCGGGCCGTCGGGCGAAGTTCTCCACATGCAAAGTCCTGATCATCAATGGTTTTCGTGCGCGAACGGATGTCAGTGGGTAGGTGCAGGATCGAAGCATGGAACAAACCCCGCCGCCGCCCGCGCAGGCCGCACAGGTCGAAGTGGAACAGACGAGCGACCCCGGGCTCATCCTGGTCAACGCCAGACCTTCAGCGGCGAGCGCCTCCCCTCGCGGCATCCGCACGTCGCAGCTGCCGTGGAGGCTGCGAAGATCGGCATTGAGGCGGCATCCGCGATCACCTCGATGCTCGACCGGGGCGGCGACGCCACCCGACCCCGACGTGGAAACGCCAGGCAGGTTCGGTGCGATGGCGCGCGCGCTCGCCGATGCGAGGATCAACATCACTCTCGCCTACGTAGCGAGCGGAGCATACGGGTACTCGGCCGAGCGCCCCTGAAACTGCAGGATCGCGTCGTTACGGATGCGGCCACCTTCGATCTCGGTCGCTCGGCTGATGGTGTCCGACGCGGCCCACGCCTCCGGGCCCTCCATCACGGTGCGGAGGAATGGCATCAGCGCTTCGCTGATCTCCCAAGTCGCAGAGTTCCAGAGGTACGACGGGCTGTGGTCGACGGCGTAGTAGTTGGTCGAATCACCGACCGTGAACATCGGGTCGGCGAACGACGTAGGCCGTGCCCACTCGAACCCCATGCCGGCGTCGATCGAGACATCGACGATGAGACTGCCGGGGCGGAAGGCCGCGACATCCTCGGTGCGGAGGTAGGTGAGCGGTGCGTTCGGATCCTGCAGGGTGCAGTTGACCACGATGTCGTGCGCAGCGAGGAAGGGGGCGAGCGCGATCGGCCCGTCTTCGGTGTTGACGGTGCTCAGGAACGGGGCGTCGGGGTCGTGTTCGAACTGGATGATGTCGATCGAGGGGATCGGCGAGCCCACGGCTGCAGTGTCGCGGTTGGTCAGCACACGCACATCATGGATGCCGTGGGCGTTCAACACAGTGACCGCACCGCGCGCGGTCGCGCCGAAGCCGATGACCACCGCGTTGAGCCGCCGACCGTAGTCGCCGGTCGAGCCGCAGAGTTGCAGGGCGTGGAGCACTGAGCAGTACCCGGCGATCTCGTTGTTCTTGTGGAACACGTGCAGCCCGAACCCCCCGTCGGCCTTCCAGTGGTTCATGGCCTCCCACGCGATGAGCGTCAGGCCCTTGTCGATGGCGTGCTGCGTCATCTCCCGGTCTTGCACGCAGTGCGGCCAGCCCCACAGCACCTGCCCATCACGGAATTCAGTCAGATCGGACGCGAGCGGCTTCGGCAGTGTGATGACGTCGGCCTCGGCGATGATGGCCTCGCGCGAGGCGATCGCGCCGACCAGCGGAGCGAGCTGCGCGTCAGAGATGCCGAAGCGCTCGCCGTAGCCGCGCTCGAGCATCATGTTCGACCGCAGGTCGGCGTCGATCCGCTCGAGGTGGGAGGGATGTATCGGCAGTCGCTTCTCGTCGGTCTTGCGCGAGGTGACCATCACGCCGAGTCTGAGGAGTGAAGGGGTAGGCGTGTTCATCGTGGCCTCCAGTTGTGCGGCCGGGGTTGGCTCGGAGCTCGCTCACCGGCATCCGTCGTGCAGATGCGAACCAACGGGTGAGCCGCCGTCCGTCGAACCGGCGCCCTTCCCTGAGGCTACGGCACCAGCCCCTCCGGCGGGCTCGGAGAGCACCTCTGCCGTCGTCGTCGCCGCCCGCCGCCGACGCGCCTACGAGCTGACTCCGCGCAGCCGCTCACCCGAACCGGCACTCGTCGCGAGGTCGCGTTCCGTCAGGTAGCCGGCCCAGGTCCGCGCGCCGCGCAGCGCGCCCTCGCCCGCGAGGTTCTCACCTGCCCGGTACGCGCGACCCACGGCGCCGGGCAGACGGATCGGCAGGTGCCCACGCCGCTGTCGAGCGCCCGTCGCGGCCGTGAACGTCGCGACGAGCGCCGGCACGTCGAGCACCTCGGGTCCGGCGATGTCCGCGACGCGGCCTGCCGGATCGCCGAGCGCGAGCTCCGCGAGCCGCTTCGCCGCCTCGTCGCCGTCGACCGGCTCGAACCGGAGGCCGCCGGGCACCGGGAGCAGCGGCATCCGCGACATGCTCCGTGCGACCGGCAGCACGAAGTCGTGCAGTTGCGCGGCGCGAAGCACCGTCCACGGCACGCCCGACTCGGCGATGATGCGCTCCGCCTCCGCCTTCGCCCGGAAGTAGCCGATCGGCATCCGGTCGGCGCCGACCACCGAGATGAGCACGAGGTGCCGAACGCCGGCCTCGCGCGCCGCCGCCGACAGGTTGCGGGCCGCGATGTCGTCGCCCTTGGCCCCGCCGGCGAGGTGCAGCACGACGTCGACCCCGTCGAGCGCGGCGGCGAGCCCGTGGCCGAGAACGGTGTCGCCCTCCACCTGCTCGATGCCGGGCGCTGCAGAACGGGGGTGCCTCGATAGGATCCGGATGTCGCGGCCGGCCTCGCGCAGCAGCGGCACCACACGGCGGCCGATGTTCCCGGTGCCGCCGGTCACGAGCAGAGGTGCGTTCATGGTGGAGTTCCTCTCATGTCACATCCGAGGCCGTTGCCTCGTCGACGTACCGACGATCGAACTCGAGGAGATGTGACATGACCGATCGAAGAATTCTCGCCCGGCGGTTCGAGACCGAACGACCGCGGCTGCGCGCGATCGCCACGCAGCTGCTCGGCTCCGGCGCCGATGCCGACGACGCCGTGCAGGAGAGGTGGCTTCGCCTCGAGCGAGCGGATGCCGCGGGCATCGAGAACCTCGAGGCGTGGCTGACGACCGTGGTCTCGCGCATCAGCCTCGATCAACTGCGCGCACCCCGCCGGAAGCGCGAGCACTCGTGGCAGGTCGAACCGTGGCGCGACGAACCCGTCGCCGCCGAGGCGGATCCCGCCGACCTCGTCGCCCAGAGCGACCAGGTCAGCGTCGCCCTGCTCGTGCTGCTCGAGACGCTCAGCCCGGCGGAGCGCATCGCGCTCGTGCTGCACGACGTGTTCGGCCAGTCCTTCGATGAGATCGCCGACGTGCTCGATCGCTCACCCGAGGCGGCGCGGCAGCTCGCCTCGCGGGCGCGGCGGCGGGTTCGAGGGGCCGAGGAGCCCGCCCGGCCCGATCGCGAACGCGGTCGGCGCATCGTGACGGCGTGGCTCGCGGCCGCCCAGGACGGGAACATCGGGGCGCTGCTCGAACTGCTCGACGACGGCGCCGTGCTCCGCGCCGACTACGGCACGTCCACGCAACTGGTCGAGGGGGCGGCATCCATCGCCCAGCAGGCCGTGCTCTCGGGTCGCCTCGCCGCCCACTCGACGCCGATCCTCATCGACGGCCGGCCGGGCGTCGCCGCCGTCATGCACGGACGCGTCGTGTCGATCATGGCGTTCGAGATCGACGGCGACCGCATCACGGGCCTCGACGTGCTCGCCGACCCGAAGCGACTCGACGGGCTCGGAATCGACCGGATCGTGCGTTCCGACGATGTGTGACGACACCGCACCGACCATCACCGCACCGACCGCGGCGCCGCCGCTCGCATCCGAGGCATCCGAAGCATCCGCCCATCTCGGGACGGCGGCGCCCTACGCCCAGCCGAGCTCGCGCAGCCGGGCATCGTCGAGCCCGAAGTAGTGACCGATCTCGTGCACGAGCGTGATGCGCACCCGGGTGCGCAGCGCGTCGAGGTCGGCGCTGTGCGCCTGCATGTTGTTCTTGTACAGCGTGATGCGATCGGGAAGCTCGCCGAAGCCGTAGACCCCGCGCGTGGTCAGCGGACGCCCGCTGTAGAGCCCGAACAGCCGGGGCCGCTCCCCCAACGGCTGATTCTCGATGAGAATCGCGACATTCTCGACCCCGCGCACCATGCCGTCGGGGAGCGCGTCGAACACCTCGGCGACCATCCGCTCGAAGTCGTCATCGGACATTTCGACCATGCGCCAATTGTGCCCGCTCGCCGACCGGGCACGGCCCCCGCGGCTGAGTGCGTGGAGACGACCGCGACGTCCCGCGCGCGAACATTTCCGCGCGTGGTGTCGGATCGGAGCGACGCTGTTCGTAGCAAGGGTGAGCGGTCGTCCGCGAGGGGCGCCCCCAGAAAGGACCACGATCATGAAGCTGATCACCAACACGCAGATCACCGTCGACGGTGTGATGCAGGCGAACGGTGGGAACAACCCGGTGCTCGACCCCGGATTCGACCGAGGCGGGTGGGCGCTGCCGCTGGGCGACGAGGAGTCGAAGGCCTACATCGGCGACTTCTACCGGCGCGCCGACGCGTTCCTGTTCGGCCGGCGCACCTACGAGCTGTTCGCCGGCTACTGGGGCGTGCGCGACGACTTCGACAACCCGTTCGTCAGATCGCTGAACTCGCGCCCGAAGTTCGTCGCCTCGAACACGATCACCGACCCGGAGTGGGCCGGCACGACCGTGCTCTCCGGAGACCTCGAGGCGGCCATCCGCGAGCTGAAGGCGAAGCCGGGCGGCGAGCTGCAGGTGCACGGCAGCGGCCAGCTGATCCGCTGGCTGCTCGAACACGAACTCGTCGACGAGATGACTCTGATCGTCTGCCCCGTGATCGTCGGCGCGGGCACGCGGCTGTTCCCCGACGAGGGAAGGGATTTCGCTCTCGAGCTGCTGGAATCGCGCAGGTTCCCGACGGGCATCATGGTGCAGACCTACCGGCTTGGCGGGCGCCCGCAGTATGCGTAGCAGGCAGCACACGAGCAAGATGTCCGTGAACCACATCGTGGAGGTGTGAGATGCAGTACCTGGTTTCCGTGATCGACGACAAGACCAACTCGGGCACCGCCGAGGAGATGGTGGCGATCGGCGAGTTCAATGGCCGCCTGCGGGCGGGCGGTCACTGGGTGTTCGCGGCCGGCCTCGCCGACCCCAGCACGGCGACGGTCATCGACGGCCGAGGCGAGGAGCCGGTGTTTCACCGACGGGCCCTTCCTCGAGTCGAAGGAGCACATGGCCGGCCTGTGGATCATCGACGCTCCCGACCTCGACGTCGCGCTCGCACTCATGGCCGAGGGGTCGAAGGCCTGCAACCGTCGGCTCGAGGTGCGACCGTTGGTCGTGCGCGCCTGATCGACGCGCGCGCGGCGATCACCCGTGCCCACCACGAGGAGTGGGCTCGGGTGGTCGCCTCACTCGCCAAACGCTTCGGCGACCTCGACATCGCCGAAGAGGCGGCGGCGGAAGCCTTCACGACCGCTGTCGAGCGATGGCCGGCCGACGGCGTCCCGCCCAACCCCGGCGCGTGGCTCACCACGACCGCGAATCGCAAAGCAATCGACAGGATCCGACGCGAGCACAAGCGTGACGACAAGCACCGGGAGGCGCTGATGCTCGCCGACCACGACCCGCCCGAGCCGCTCGGCGCCATCGACGACGACCGGCTCCGGCTGATCTTCACCTGCTGTCACCCGGCCCTGGCGATGGAGGCACGCGTGGCGTTGACGCTGCGCATGGTCGGAGGGCTGACCGTACCGGAGATCGCCCGCGGCTTCCTCGTGCAGGAGAGCACCATGGGGCAGCGGATCACCCGCGCGAAGGGCAAGATCGCGGCCGCCCGCATCCCCTACCGGGTGCCGTCCGCGCAAGATCTGCCGGCGCGCATCACCGGCGTGCTCGCAGTGCTGTTCCTCGTCTTCAACGAGGGCTACCTCGCGACCGGCCCCGACACCGACCCCGTGCGTCCAGACCTGACCGCCGAGGCGATTCGGCTGACGTGTCTGATCCGCGCGCTGCTCCCGGAGGACGGCGAGGTGGCCGGTCTGCTGGCGGTGATGCTGCTCACCGAGGCTCGTCGCCCCGCCCGCGTCTCAGCGGACGGCGAGCTCGTCCCCCTCGGCGAGCAGGACCGCGACACCTGGGATCGCGCGCTGATCGAAGAGGGGCATCGGCTGGTGCGCGAGCGCTTGGATTCCGGGGCCGCTCCCGGTCGTTACCAGCTGCTTGCCGCGATCAACGCCGTGCACACCGACGCGCTAGAGTACCGTGACACCGACTGGTCGCAGGTCGTCGCCCTCTACGATCAGCTGGTCCGCATCGACCCCTCGCCGATCGTCGCCCTCAACCGCGCCATCGCGGTCGCGGAGCTCGAGGGTCCGGATGTCGCGTTGGCGATCATCGACCGACTCGGGGACTCGTTGACCGGTATCACGCCTTCCACGCCACTCGCGCCGAGCTGCTGCGCAGACTGGAACGCCGCGAGGAGTCGCGCGCAGCCTACGACCGGGCCATCGCGCTCGCGGGCAACACCGCCGAGACGACCTATCTGTCACGCCGTCGCGACGAACTCGGCTAGGCCTACGGACTCATCCCGTTCAGGATGACGCCGGCGCGTACTCGGCGGCGATGATGCCCGAATCGTAGGCCTGCACGCCGAGCAGCCGCAGGCCGACCGGGTGCGGCGTGCGCAGACGGTCCTCGGCGTTGCCCACGAGGAAAGGATGGATGCCGGCGTGCACCTCGTCGACGAGCCCCGCGTCGACGAGCGTGGCGGCCAGCCCGCCGTACCCATGCGAGATGATCGACTCGTACCGGCCGCGGAGGCCTCGCACGTAGTCGGCCACGTCGCCCTCGATCAGGGTCGCGTTCCAGTCGAGCGGACCAGACAGCGTCGTCGAGGCGACGTACTTCGGGAGCGCGTTGTAGTGCGCGGCGAAGCCGCGGTCATCGGTCTGCGCGGGCCAGTACTCGCGGAAGAACTCGTAGCTCTCCCGGCCGAGCAGCACCGCGTCGGCACCGAAGACGAGCTCGTCGGAGGCGCGCTGCAGCCCCGGATCGTTCTCGTCGAACCAGTGCTCCATCTGGTCGAACACCCCGTCGAGCGTCATTTCGAATGAGATCGTCACCTTACCCATGCGCCCCAGCATGCCCCGTTCGCCGCCGGATGTCACCGTCCGCGCGCCTGTGTAGATGTGCGATCCCTGATCACGAAAACGTAGTCAAGACACTTGATTACAAAAACGTAGTGAGATATCCTGACTACGAATTCGTAGTGAAGGGAGCTTTGATGGCCTACCGCGGACGTGTGCCGAATGCCGAGTCACTGGGCCTGATGCTGCAGCAGGGCCGGCTCGCCCGCGGGCTGAGCCAGCGCGCACTCGCCGCCGAGCTCGGGCTGACGCAACGGTGGGTCTCCGAGATGGAGGCGGGCAAGCCGGGCAAGCTCACCGAACGGCTCTTCACGATGCTCGATGCGACCGGCGTGCGGCTCTACGCCGAGCTCGACCCTCCGATCGCGAGCGACGACGATGCCTGAGCTCGCTGTCGAACTGTACGGGCACGAGGTAGGCCGCCTCATCGGTGCCGATTGGCGGCGGTTCGACTTCGAGGCGGCCGGCAGCGCGATCGAGCGCTTCGGGCTGGGCAGTGCGCTGCTGTCGACATCCGTGCCGCTCGTGCCGTTCGGGAATCGGTCGCACGTCGCACGCCGTCGCAACTTCTTCGCCGAACTGCTGCCCGAAGGCGACCTGCTCGCAGATCTCGCCGCTCAGGCCCGGCTGCCCGAGTACGACGTGCTCGGACTGCTGGGTCACTACGGGCGGGATGTCGCGGGTGCGCTGCAGATCTACGATCCCGCGGTGCCGGGCGAGCCGCGCACGCCCTACGCGACCCCGATCGATCGAGCCGGGATCGGCCGGCTCATGCAGAGCCCGACCGCCCTGCCGCTCGGCAACGATCTCGCAACGGGCAAGACCTCGCTGAACGGGGTGCAACCCAAAGTCGTGCTCGCCCGCATCGACGGCGAGTGGCAGCGCGTGCACGACGGGTTCCCCTCGACGCACATCTTGAAACCCGAGGTCGCGCGATACCCGACCATGGTCTTCGACGAGGAGTACGGGGCCCGCATCGCACGCGCGCTCGGGCTTCTCGACTACGACACGTGGATCGACGAGTTCGGCGGCATCCAGACGCTCGTAATCGAACGGTACGACCGGTCGACGGATGCCCCGACCGGGCGTGTGCACCAAGAGGACATGTGCCAGGCGCTCGGCATCTCGCGCACCCAGAAGTACCAGGAACAGGGCGGCGCGGTGACCCTCGACCGCATCCGCGCGCTCGTGGGATCGCAGGCCGGCCGTGCCTCGGTCGAACGCCTCGCGACGACGGTCGTGCTCGCCGTGGCGATCGGCAACGTCGACCTGCACGCGAAGAACCTCGCTCTGCTGCATCCGTTCGACCGATCGGCCACGCTGGCACCCGCCTACGACACCGTGCCGCTGCGCCACCAGCTCAACGACGGCTGGATGGCGCTGGCCGTGAACGGCGTGTACCGGCACGCCGACCTCACCCTCGGCGACCTCGAGACGCACCTCGGCGGGTGGTCGGCGGCCGCGGGAGCGCTCGTGCGGCCGTCGCTCGAGCGGATCGCCGCCGTCGTCGAGTCGGAGCGCCCGCATCCGGCCGCGTACCCGCAGCTGCAGTGGGATATCGCCGGTTTCGTATCGAACCTGCTCGCCGGCGAGCGCGTGGGAGACCTCGTCACGCGCTGACCAGGCGCCTGCTTCTCGAGAGCGGCATCGCCGGAGTCCTACGCGCCCAACCCGCGCTCTCGCGCGACCGCCGCCGCCGCGACCCGAGTCGGCACCTGCAGACGGGTGAGCAGTTCCGACACGGTGTTCGCCACCGTCTTCGACGTCACATCCAGCTCGGCGGCGATCGCCGCGTTGTCGAGCCCGCGCGCCAGGCCGCGAAGCACCTCGAACTGTCGGGCGCTGAGCTCGGGGAACTCGCCGCGGCCGCCGACCTCGCCGCGAGCCAGCAGCGACCGCGCGGCATCCGACAGCGCACTGCCGACGACCAGTTGCCCGGCATGCACGGCCTGGACGGCCGCTGCGACCTCGGCGCGTCCGCTCGACTTCGACAGGTACCCGCTCGCGCCCACCTGGAACGCGGCGACCAGCGTGCCCGGATCCTCGAGCATCGTGAGAATGAGCACCCGCACTCCCCCGTCGACGATGCGTTTCGTCGCGGCGAGACCGCCGATGCCGGCCATCGACACGTCCATCACGACGAGGTCGGGGTCGAGCTCGTCCGCCAGGGAGACTGCCGCCTCGCCGGAGTCTCCGAACCCGACCACCTCGACGCCGGGCACCGACCCGAGCAGGGCGGCGAGCCCGTCGCGCACCATCGGGTGGTCGTCCACCACCAGCACGCGCACCGTCATGACGCCACCAACGGCAGTTCCACCGAGACATCCGTGCCATCCGGTCGCCGCTGCACCGAGAACTCGCCGCCGAGCAGTTCGGCGCGCTCCTGCATCGAGGCGATGCCGACCCCCGGCTTCCACTCTCCAGCAGAACTCCGGCCGTCATCCGTGATCTTCAGCATGAGGCGATCGCCGGCCGACCAGAGGTGCACCGCGATCGTGCCACCGCCGGAATGGCGCAGCGCATTCGACACCGCCTCGGTGCAGATCCGGTACGCCGCCGCCTCGACGCTCGGCGACACCGTCGGCAGGTCCTTGCCGCCGCGCAGCAGCACATCCACTCGTCGACCGGCCGACGAGATCGCCGCGGTCCGCTGGCGGAGCGCTGCGACCAGACCGGCCGAGTCCAATTCCTGGGGTCGAAGATCGTTGATGACGGCGCGGATCGACTGGTGGATGCCGGCCACTTCCGTGCGCACGGCCGAGAGCACGGGTCGGAGGGCAACCGGTTCGTCCACGAGCTCTGCGGCGGCCTCCAACTTGAACGACAACCCCGTTATCGCCGACGCCACACCGTCGTGCAGCTCGCGCTGCACTCGCAGCCGCTCAGCTTCGGCGGCATCGACGACACGCCGGCGGGATGCGATGAGCTCCTGCGTCAGTCGCCGCGAACCCGCGAGCAACGCAAGCACTGGTGCGATCAGCTCCAGCACGTCACGGTCGGATCGGGTGAGGCCGGCCTGCCCGGGCCGCACGCCGACGACGAGACGGCCGGACCGCCGCTCATCCTGCACGAGCGGGAATTCCACCACAGACTCGACCCGCTTCCCCGTCGTCACCGCCTCCAAGCCGTCGACCTCGAGCGACAGCCACGGCAGGCGAAGGGATGCCGCGAGCCGGCCGAGCAACTCCGCCGACTCCCCACCGCTCGACACCTCCCGTGTCACGAGCTGCATCACGTGCACCGGTTCGGATCGGCGCCCGTAGAGCAGACGGTCGACCACCCGCTGCAGCAACCTGCGTAAGGGATCGAACGCGAGCGCGACCAGCACTGCGACGACGATCGAGCTCACCGTCGACTGGAGCACAAGGCTCAGCAGCGCGACCGCACCGATGTAGACGAGCACCACGACTGCGGTGAGCAGGGTCCATGCGAGTGCCCGCGAGAACACGAGCGTGATGTCGAGGAGCCGGTGCCGGAGCACCGCGATCAGGATCGCGACCGGGATGAGCGTGTAGACGAGAAGCAGGGTGTTGTCGCCCAGCCCGAACACCGTGAGCGGCACGGAAACCACGAACGCGACGAGGGCCGCGAGTGCGACCCACAGCACCTGGCGGCGCACGGTCTCGGATCCGCGGATGTACACGACGACCAGGCGAGCGAGGAGGGCGAACCAGATGATGGTCGCTGCGATGTTCACGACGCTCCAGAGCACCGCGAGGAGTTCGAATCCCGGCGCACCGAGCGGATTCACGTCGCTCGGCGCATTCGCGAGCCTGGCGAAGACTCCGCCGAAGAGGCCGACGAATCCGAGGCCGCTCAGACCGACGATCACCGCCGCGACCCGCTCGGGCGCGTTCGAGAGCCGTCCGGTGGGGAATACGAGCAGGGCGAACGGCAGCGCGAGGCCGATGGCGATGCTCCACGCGCTGGCGCCCAGACCGCCCAGTACCGCGACCGACTGCTCCGGCCAGCGGTGGTCTACGGCGTAGACGGATGTCGGGACCGCCGCCGCGGACACCAGGTACGCGAGACCGCCGGCGAGCAGCAACCAGCCGAGCACATTGCGAGGCCGGGCGAGCGCGAGCAGGGTGCCGCAGATCGCGAGACTCGCACCGTTGACGAGGTTGCTCAGCGCGTAACTCTCGAACGCGTCGGCCAGCGTCCAACCGTTGGCGACGAAGAACGTGACCGTCACGATGCCGAGCGCGGCCGCGACCGTGCCGCCGGCGATGCCGACGGCACGGAGCACGGGCTGAGTCATGGTGAAGGCTGAGTCATGGTGAAGTCAGTGTTCCACAGTCACGCGATTCGGGTCACCGGCGCGAAGCGCGCGCGAACACGACGATCGCGATGCCTTCTGCCGCGAGCAGCACGACGCCGACCAGTCCAGCGATGAAGCCCGGCCCATCTGCGTTGGCGAGCCCACCGAGGTCGAGAGCGGCGAACGTCGCGATATCGATGAACGACATCCACAGGCCGAGGAGCAGCAGGCCCCAGCGCGCGAATCCGCCGACGGCACCGACCCGGGCGACCTCGATGCCGGCGACGAGCATGCCGAGCGTCAACAGGGTGCCGCCGAGTGGGAACAGCAGTTCGATGACATTGCCGGTCATCGCGGCGATCGACGCGATCACCAGGATGACGTGAGCGGCCGCGTACACGAACAGGCCGATCCGCGCCAGCACCGAGCGCCCGCCGACTCCACCCAGCGCGAGCAGCACCGCGGCGACCGCGAGCACAATCGGAGGGATGAAGCCCAGGGCACTCTGCGGCAACAGGGATTGCAGGATCCCAGACCCGAGTTCGAGCGCGGCGCCGACCACGAGGCCGGCACCACCGAGCAGCAGGAGACGAGGCGTCGAAGCGACGACCGGAGCAACAGGTGTAGTAGTCATGACGCGAAGCTATGGTCACGGACACCCCCGAGTCTCATGGCGGGAACGATCTCCCGGGTCGAGGCGCCGAACCTCCCGACCATGCGGGAAAGAGCCGTGCTTCCCCGTCACTCGGGAAGCAGGGTGATGTCGATGCCGCTGACGGATTGTCCCTGGGTCACACCGATCGCGAATGCATCCGTGAGCGAGGTCTTGGCCGGATACCACTGTTCGGCGTAGTCGCCGAGCGGACGGACCAAGACCTTGTAATCTCCGGGGGTCAGCCCTCCGATCCGGTAATCCCCCGCGACCGGAGTTGCGAATACCTGTCGGGCGAGGTCCCCGGTGCTCGCGGCGTATGCCTCGACGAGGATGTTCGTCGGCACCGCGTTCCCGTCAGACGTGGCGAGAATGCCCGCGATCGAGCCGCGCACAGCGAGGACGACGTCCAGATCGACGAGTGCGGCGGTGACCGCGACGTTCGGCACGAGTGCGTCGTCGTGCTCGCCGGAGTGGTCCTGCACGTGCAGGTCGTAGGTTCCCGCCCCAAACCCGCGGAGGATGTAACTGCCATCCGCCGCGACGATGGTATTCGCGACGGGCTCGTCGGTGCCGGGCAGCGCCAAGTATGCGCGGACATTGGCGGGGAGCGGCTGGGCGTCGGAGGTCGAGACCTTCCCCGTGAGGGCGACGCCCGAAGCCTCCAGGACGACGTCGATCCCGGCCCGCACCTCCCCGGCCGCAAGCGTGAGCCGCGTTGCTGATGCGGCGTCGGCCGCGGCGGGGTACCAGCGCCGGACATAGCGGCCGCCGGGATCCGTGATCACGACGATGTAGCTGCCCTGAGCGAGTCCGTCGAGGCGATAGTGTCCGTCCGCCGCGACCTCCGTCTCATCCCAGCTCTCCGGGTCGTCGCCGATTGCGCTGGCCGTGACCCGCGCAGGCAAAACCTTCCCATCGGTCGTCGTCACGCGGCCCTCGATGGAGGCACCAATGGGAACCCTGACATCGATGCCGGTGCGCGCCTGACTGAGGCCGACGCTCACGGTGCCGGCGTCCGCCTCAAAGGGGACTCCTGGAAACCAGGTCTTCACATACGGATCGTCGAGGAAGACGTCCAAGCGATAGTTGCCCGGGTCAAGATCGGACAGAGTGTAGGTGCCGTTGGCAGCGATCACGGTCTGCGCGACGTACGTCCCGTCGGGCCGCGACGCGAATACCCAGGCGCGCGCCGGGATAGCACCGCCGTCGCCTGTCATCACCGTGCCGGAGATCGAGGCGCCTGGCGGCTGGAGCCGCGCGTCCACGCCTCCGCTCGCCGTGCCGATGGACACCGTGATGATGGTCGCAACCGCTTCACTCGCCGCCTCGTTGAACCACTGAGGAGCGAGCAGCGCTGAGGCTGGCAGGAAGACCACGCGGTAGTCGTGCGGCGGGAGGTGCTCGAGCTTGTAGCTGCCGTCGACACGAATGTTCGTGCTGACGGGCGACCACGCCGGGTCGGCCGGTACGGCGCGGACCTCGACGCCGACGGCAGGCGGCGAGCCGTCGGGCCCGACGGTTTGGCCGTGGATAGACCCACCCACCTTGGTTACGACGATGTCGATCCCCGCGGTGTCCGCGGCCGATCGCACGGTCACGAGGTCGGCCTCATCGAGTGCCGACTTGCGGTCGAACCAGCTCAGGAGGAAAGCGTGGTCCGGGCTGTGCGCCGCGACCCGGTAGCGCCCGGGTGTGAGGCCGTCGATCCGGAAAGCGCCGTCGGCGTCGGCCGCCGACGTCGCAACCTGATGTTGCTGTTCGTCGTGAACCACGAGCTCGGCCTGACCCAACGGGAGCCCGTCGGACGCGCGCACACGCCCGGACAGCGAGCCGGCCGGCTCCTCCCGCTCGACCAGGAAGACGTTGACCTGCGCGGCATCGAGATCGACGCCGAGCTCGACGACAGTTGCGGTCTCGAGCGAGGTGCCGAGCGAGAACCACTGATCCTCGAAGTGGCCCGCGGGATCGTGGAACAGCACGGCGTACCGCCCGATGGGCAGTGCAAGCGAGAATCGGTCGTCGATGCCCGTGACCCTGCCTGCCTCCGCGCGTGTGGAGACGTCGAAGGCGACCACTTCGATGTCGCGCGGTGCGCGCGGGCCGAGGGTCAGCACCTGGCCCGCCAGCCGCGGCACCAGGATCATGTGGAAGTCGACGTTCACCTTGTTCAGCGGCGAGATGATCCCCTCCTCGACATGCAGCGCTTCTGCGCCGTCGCGCGTTGGCGAGCGCGGAAACCAAGTGTCGAGGTAGGCGCCCTTCGTGTCGTGCGCGCGTACGACGTAGTCGCCGGTCGGAAGATCGGAGGCGATGTATTCCCAGGTGTGGGGGTCCATCGAGGCTGTGGTTCGGAACACGCCGTCGGCGGCGTGGAAGACCTGGACCTCGATCCGGGGGTCGGGCCGCGGCGCGCCGCCATGAGTCTTGAGAGGCGGATGGGCGGGGGTGCGGATGTGTCCCCGGATCGTCGCTTCGGTCGAGCCCATGCGCACACCGTACCGAGCAACCCTCATCGAGCGATAGATCGCGCCGTCACACTGGGGAGGCCAGCAGCCGCAGCAACCTTGCCGCGCCGGCGATGCGCACCGCCCTGACGCTGAGGAGGCGAATCTCAGCGCAGGGCGGCAAATTACGTTGCGCCCTCGCGCGCTAGGCTGATGCGATGCAGACCGGTGAGGTCGGAATCGAGATCACGCCGATCCTCGATGCACCCTCGCTCGAACCGAAGTTCGCCGCTCAGCTCGACGCGCTTCTCCGCCGCACCTGCTGCATCGTCGGCCGGCACTGATTCTCGACACACATGACGTAAGCCATCCCGCCCCCTTCGCACACCCTCCTCTCGTCCATTCCGCCTGTCAAGGAATGCTTGAGTTGTCCTCATTTCATCGAGCAGCTGGAACATCGCACCCGAGCAGGACGACGCGGACCGCCGCCTTCAGGGTCAACTGACCGGCGCGCCCGGCCGCGGGGTGAGCCGGATGACGGGGATCTCCCGGTCCGTGATCCGCTCGTACCTGGCGAACCCATGGGCCGCGTTCGTGATCTGCCGCCACGCCGCGTCGCGCTCCGCACCGTGCAGCTGCTCGGGGATGACCTCGATGCGCTGGCCGGCGAACTCGACGCGCACCCGGTCGGGATTGGCTGCGACGTTGTAGTACCACGCGGGATTCCGCGGGCCGCCGCTCGCCGACGCGACGATGAGCTTCGTGTCGCCCGCGCCGGGGAACCATCGCACCGGAGTCATCCGCTCGACGCCGGTCTTCTTCCCCACCGTGACGAGCACAAGCTTGTTCCCGCGCCGGTCGCCCTTGCGACGAAGGCGATCGGCCATCCGCTGGTTCCCCCAGCGTTCGATCCTGCTGTGGCCCGGCTGGCGTGCCCCTCGCGTTCCGTTCGGAGTGTCGAATGCCATGGCGTCGGCTCCTTCGGGTGGCGATCCTGTCGCTCAATCATCGCGCGATTCGGGCGCCATGCGCCTGCAGAGCGCGGCACTCGCTACGCCGAGGGTGAACTGAACGCCCGGTCGGAGGACGTAGGGTCGATTCACCGTCACCCTGCCTCGAGAGGAGAACGCCTGCCATGAGCAGCCGCGCAGCCCTGGACGTCTTCGACCGTCGCGAGTCGGAGGTGCGCGGATACATCCGCTCGTTCCCGACCGTGTTCGACCGCGCGACCGGTTCTACCCTCGTCGACGCGGACGGGCGCGAGTACCTGGACTTCTTCGCCGGGGCCGGCGTGCTCAACTACGGACACAACAACCCGGTGTTCACGGGCGCGCTCATCGAGTACCTCGAGCGCGACGGCATCATCCACGGCCTCGACATGGCCACCTCCGCGAAGAAGGCGTTCATCGAGGCCT
The DNA here is from genome assembly GCF_014645655.1 of Agromyces bauzanensis. Lineage (GTDB taxonomy): Bacteria > Actinomycetota > Actinomycetes > Actinomycetales > Microbacteriaceae > Agromyces > Agromyces bauzanensis. The sequence continues at coordinate 19,185 of NZ_BMMD01000019.1, forward strand.
TCGAGCGGCTCGTGCTCGCACCCCGCGGGCTCGACCACAAGCTGCAGTTCACCGGACCGACCGGCGCGAACGCCGTCGAGGCGGCACTCAAGGTCGCCCGCCAGGCGACCGGCCGCTCCACCGTCGTGGCTTTCACGAACGCCTTCCACGGCCTGAGCCTCGGCTCACTCGCCGCGACGGGCAACAGCCACTACCGCGGCGCCGCGGGCGTCGGGCTCGACGACGTCGCGCGCCTGCCGTACGACGGTTACCTCGGAGCGGATATCGACACGCTCGACCTGCTCGAGAAGATGCTCGACGACCCGGGTTCGGGCCTCGACCTGCCCGCGGCGGTGATCGTCGAGGCCGTGCAGGGCGAGGGCGGCATCAACGTCGCGAGCGCGGCATGGCTGCAGCGCCTCCGCGAGATCACGGCGGCACGCGGCATCCTGTTGATCCTCGACGAGATCCAGGCCGGCGTCGGCCGCACCGGCGCGTTCTTCGGGTTCGAGGACGCGGGCATCGTGCCCGACGTCGTCACCGTCTCGAAGTCGATCTCGGGCTCGGGGCTGCCCATGTCGCTCGTGCTGCTGCGCCCCGACGTCGACGTGTGGAAGCCCGGCCAGCACACTGGAACGTTCCGCGGCAACAACCTCGCCTTCGTCTCCGCACGCGTTGCGCTCGAGACCTACTGGGCCGACTCGGCGTTCACCGACGCGATCGCCGCGAAGTCGGAGCTGCTGCGCATCGAGCTCGAACGCATCGCCGCCGATCACCCCGACGAGGGCTTCGTCGTCCGCGGCCGCGGCCTGATGTACGGCCTCGCGTGCGATTCCGACCGCACGCTCGCGGGTCGCATCTCGGCCGAGGCGTTCCGTCGCGGGCTCGTGATCGAGACCTCGGGCGCCTTCGACGAGGTGCTGAAGTTCCTGCCTGCGCTGACGATCTCCGAGGAGGAGCTCGACCGGGGTCTCGCCATCGTGCGCGACAGCCTCGACGTTGTGCTCGCAGCCGGCTGACCCCGGTCACCGCGAGCCGAGCACGGCGGCGCGGATGCGGCATCCGTCGCCGAGGTCAGACGCCGACCGTCTCGAGCCGCTGCTTGAGGAGTTCGAGACTCGCGGGAACGTCGGTGCGCGCGCCGCGAGTCGCCATCAGCCTGATGAGCTTGCCGATGCCACGCCCCTCGAACCAGATGCGGTAGTCGACCTGCGTGCGATTCCCGTCGAGCGGCGCGAGCGAGATCGAGGCGTGTGCGCGCACGGGCCCGTCGATGCCCTCGATCGCCCACCGCCCACCGGGCTCGCACTCGGTGACCTCCCACCGGATCTTCTGCGCTCCGCCGGGCACCTTGCGGACCTCGTACCCCCGCATCCCGACCTGCCGGATCGCCGGCGGCTCTGCCGCCGCCTCCTCGACTGACGGTTGCCACTCGGGGAGCCGAGCCGCGTCGGTGACGTAGTCGAAGACCTCCTGCGGAGTGCGGGCGACCTCGGTGCGGTTTTCGATGACCTTCATTGCGGCCACCTCCCTGAACGATCGGAGCGTCGTTGCCCGATCTATATTGATGCCAGTATCATTCTCCTTAATGTCAGACGTGTCAAGACGCAGATACGATGCGACGCGTCGGCGGCAGCAGGCGGCCCGCACGCGTGCGCACATCGTCGAGGTCGCCGGGTGGCTGTTCGTGGAACGCGGATACACGGGAACCACGATTCCCGCGATCGCCGGCGAGGCCGGCGTGGCCGTCGAGACCGTGTACCGGTCGGCGAGCGGAAAGTCCGGCCTGCTCGCCGACGCGGTGCAGGCCGCCGTGGCGGGCGGAGCCGAGCGCGCCGAGGTCCCGGTCACCGAACGCCCGGCGATCCGGCGGATCGACGAGGAGACGGACCCGGTCCGGCAGCTGCAGCTGTACGCAGCGACGCAACCGGGCATCTGGTCTCGCGTCGGCCCTCTCCTGCGGGTGCTCGACGCCGCCGCCAACAGCGACGACTCGATGGTTCGACTCCGCGAGCACATCGCCGACGAGCGGCGGCAGGGCCTGCGGCACGGTCTCGGACGGATGCTCGAGCAACGGGGGGTGCTGCGGAACGGCGTGACCGCCGAGCGGGCCGGCGACATCGTGTACGCCGTCTGTGGCCAGGCGAATTACCTGGCCCTCGTCGCCGACTGCGGCTGGACCGAGGCGGCCTACGAATCCTGGCTCGCCGAGACGCTGATCGCCGCGCTGCTTCCTCCTGCGAGCGACCGACCGGGTGCGTGACGAACCACGTCGGCGGCCTGAGTCGGGCGGGCCGGCAACGGCCGCGGCATCCGACCGCTTCACCCCTCGATACCGGCGACGCATCGGCGTAGCGTGGCCCGCGACTCAAGGGGCCGAACAAAGGGGTTGCCGATGGCCGAGCTCTCATTCATCCAGGCGTGTCTCTGGTTCGATGACCAGGCGCGCGAGGCGATGGAGTACTACGTCGACGTGTTCCCGAACTCCCGCATCACCCGGATCGATGAGTATCCCGACGAGTCGCTCGACGAGCATTTCAAGGGGATGTCGGGCAAGGTGCTGAACGGGCAGTTCACGCTGAACGGGGTGGACTTCGTCTGCCTCGACGGCGGGCCGCTCTTCACCTTCAACGAGTCGATCTCCTTCGTCGTGTCGTGCAGAGACCAGGACGAAATCGACGACTACTGGTCGAAGCTCTCGCACGTGCCCGCGTCGGAGCAGTGCGGCTGGTGCAAGGATCGGTTCGGCGTCAGCTGGCAGATCATTCCCGCGAACATGGGCGAACTGACCCGCCGGCCCGAGCAGATGCAGGTGATGATGGGCCAGAAGAAGATCGTGATCGCCGAACTCGAGAACGCCTGACGAGAGTCCGGCCGTCGGCGAGTGTCCGGTGGCGTCCGCCTTCTGGCGGCGTAGATTGGGGCTCAACGAGGAGGTACGCGTGAGCACCATCCGTGAGTCCACCGTCTCCCAGGTCGAGGTGCAGCCATCGCCGCACGTCGACGAGCAGCAGTCGCGCGCCGTCGCCGAGGCCGCGCGCGAACAGGAGTGGCGCAAGCCGAGCTTCGCCAAGGGGACTGTACCTGGGGCAGTTCGACCTGTCGCTGATTCATCCGCACCCCCGACCGGAACCGGAGCGCCGCGAGCATGGCGAGAAGTTCCTCGCCGAACTCGAGTCGTACCTGCGAACCGTCGACAGCGCGCGAATCGAGCGGGAGGCGCGCATCCCCGACGAGGTCTTCCAGGGGCTCGCCGAGCTCGGTTGCTTCGGAATGAAGATCCCGGTCGAGTACGGCGGCCTCGGGCTGGGGCAGTACTACTACAACCACGCACTGACGATGATCGGGACGGTGAACGCCAGCGTCGGCGCACTGCTCTCGGCGCATCAGTCCGTCGGCCTGCCCGAGCCGCTCGTTCTCGCTGGCACCGAGGATCAGAAGCGGCAGTACCTGCCTCGCTGCGCGACAGGCGCCATCAGCGCCTTTCTGCTGACCGAGCCGGAGGTCGGCTCGGACCCTGCGCGGCTGCGGGCGACCGCGGTGCCGACCGAAGATGACTCGGAGTACGTGCTCGACGGCACCAAGCTGTGGACCACGAACGGAGTGGTCGCCGAACTGCTCGTCGTGATGGCACGCGTGCCGAAGTCCGACGGACACCGCGGCGGCATCAGCGCGTTCATCGTCGAGGCCGACGCTCCCGGGATCACCGTGCACCGCCGCAACGCCTTCATGGGGTTGCGCGGGATCGAGAACGGGCTCACCTCGCTCCGGAACGTCCGCGTGCCTCGCGAGAACCTGATCGGCCGCGAGGGCGAAGGCCTGAAGATCGCGCTGACCACCCTCAACGCCGGCCGCCTGGCGATCCCGGCCATTTGCGCCGGCGCGGGCAAGTGGAGCCTGAAGATCGCGCGCGAGTGGTCGAATGCCCGCGTGCAGTGGGGCCGACCCGTCGGCGAACACGCCGCGGTCGCACACAAGATCGCGTTCATCGCCGCGACGACGTTCGCGCTCGAGGCGGTGGTCGACCTGTCGGGGATGCTCGCCGACGAGGACCGCAAGGACATCCGTATCGAGGCGGCTCTCGCCAAGCTGTGGGCCTCGGAGATGGGCTGGCGGATCGGCGACGAGCTCGTGCAGATCCGCGGCGGCCGCGGCTTCGAGACGGCAGCGTCACTCGCCGCCCGCGGCGAACGCGCTGTCGGCGCCGAGCAGGCGCTCCGCGACCTTCGGATCAACCGGATCTTCGAGGGCTCGTCGGAGATCATGCGCCTGCTGATCGCGCGTGAGGCCGTCGACGCGCATCTCAAGGCCGCGGGCGACCTGATCGATCCGCACGTGGACTTGGCCGACAAGCTGAAGGCCGCCGCTTCGGCAAGCGGCTTCTACGCCCGCTGGCTGCCGCAGCTGGTGGCCGGCAAGGGCGACCTGCCGACGTCATACGACGAGTTCGGCGCGCTCGCGCCCCCACCTGCGCTACGTCGAGCGCACCAGCCGCAAGCTGGCGCGAAGGCATCCGCCTATCTCGGTGACCTGGGTGGCCTCTCGCAGCGACGCACCCTGCAGTTGCTCGACCTGCGCGGTACCGGCGACTCTCAGACACCGATGGATGCCGCGAGCTATCGCGTCGATCGGCAGGTCGATGACCTCGAGGCGCTGCGATCGCACTTAGGGCTCGAGCGCATGGACCTGCTCGCGCACTCCGCCGGTGCAGCGCTCGCCCTCCTGTACGCCGTGCGGTACGGCGATCGGCTTCGTCGCCTCGTGCTCGTCTGCCCGACACCGAGGGACGATGGGATGCCGCACAGCAAGCGCAGGTTGCTCGCGAGGCGCGCCTCACGAACCCCGCAGCGGCGGCCGAGTACTACGCGCCGGACGCGCTCGAACCGGAAGCGGTGAGGTCGGCGATCGCGCACCTGGATGTGCCCGTGCTGCTCATCGCCGGCGAGCTCGATGTCGCGCTCCCACCCAGGCCCGCGGCGGCGTACGCCTCGCTGTTCCCGCGCAGCGAGTTCGCCGTCGTGCCGAACGCCGGGCACTCGCCCTGGCAGGACGACCCGCGCGGGTGCGTCGACACCATTGCGCGCTTCCTGGATTGAGCCCGAAGTCGAAGCAGCACCGAAGGTGGTCGCGAAGCAGTTCGCGGCCGTCATGAGCGATTGAGCTCGCCTATTACCGTTGCCTCGAAGCAGCTGCCACGATGCCAGCGACCACACGAGACCGGAGATTCACCGATGCCCGAAACGCTCGACCGCTTGCCAGCCGCTTCACTCTCGACGCTGCTCGGCGCAGCGATCATCCGCCGGATCCGCGGCATGCTCCTCTGGCCGGTAGGCACGGCGATCGTCTACTCCGCCCTCTCTGGCGCGATTGAGCCCACAAGCTCGGCACCATCTCGTCGGACCGTAGGCGCGGCCGGAGCGAGCAGGCTGTACCGCAGCTCAGGGCCGGCGCTGTGCAGGAACGGCGACCTGCGATCGGAGGCGAGCCGCACGCCGCCGGGCCCGCATGCGAGTGCCGCAGCGGGCTGAGCACCAGATCCGGCGGCGGTGGTCCTGGAGGAACATGCGGTCGCAGTCCACCGCCGCGCAGGTGCGCACCCGGCTGGCATCGCCGGAAGCGATCAGCCGCACCGCGTCCGCGGCGAGCATGGCGACGGGAGAGACGGGCCGTGCCGGGGTGAGCTGCAGTTCTCGTGCCGCGTTCACGGCCGGATGCATCGGATGCGCCGCTGCGCGATTGACTCGCCGCAGCGCGGCCGCGGGCAGAGGGGCGCCCATCCCGATCGCGGACAGCAGTTCGCGGGCCGCGGTGCAGACGGCCGCGAACTCCTCCCGCGATGCCCGAACTGCGGATGCCGGCATCGCAGGCGGGACGTGCTCCCGCACCCAGGCGGCAAGGGCCGTCTCGTCAGTGACCCGGTCGGAACTGCCGAAGGTGCCACTGACGAGAGTATTGACGGCGGCCAGCGTCAGCCATCGTTCTTCGCCGTGGGCGGGTTCGGGCGCGGAGGTCATCACACCATTCTCCCTCGGGTGCCCTGCAATCCTCCGAACGGAGGAATACTCGGACTTGCTAACGGTAACAGATTCTGTTTACCGTTACTGCCATGGAAGAGCGAGACACCACGATCCAGATTGCAGATGCCGGCGGCCAAGTCCCGACGGCCGACCCCGACAACGCGTTCGCACGCGAGCAGAGCGACCTCCGGCGGGCGGCCCATCCGTCGTCCGCCCAGATCGGGAGCGTCCTCCCGGACGCCGCCCTTCTGGCAGCGGACGGGACCTCGACCTCGATCGCCGCGGCCCGCGACGGCGGCCCGGCAGTCGTCGTGCTCTACCGGGGCGCCTGGTGCCCGTACTGCAACACGGCCCTGCGCAAGTATCGGAACGAACTCGCCCCGGCGCTCCGCGAACGTGGCACGAAGCTGATCGCGGTGAGCCCGCAGCATCCCGATGGATCGCTGACCATGCAGGAGAAGCACGACCTCGACTTCCCGGTCCTCTCCGATCCCGGCAATCAGATCGCCCGCGCCCTGGGGGTCCTGACCCGCCCCGCCGAGTACGCCCACGACCTGGAGGCCGAGCACGGTCTCGACCTGACTGCGGTGAATGCGGACGGCACGATCGAACTGCCGATGCCGACCGTCGCGATCATCGACGCCGCAGGCGTATTGCGGTGGATCGACGTGCACCCCGACTACACCACCCGCACGGAACCGGCCGCCGTGCTCCGCGCAGTCGAAGAGCTCAGCCTGTGACGATCGACGACCCGGGAGGCATCCTCGCAGGGCGCACCGCGGTCGTGACCGGTGCCGGGCGAGGTATCGGCCGCGCCACCGCCGTCGCCCTCGCGCGCGCCGGTGTCGCCACGATCGCGCTGCTCGCCCGCTCGGCCGGGCAACTGGAGGGCACCGCACGGCTGGTCGAGGCCGCCGGGGCGAGGGCGCACGTGAGACCGGTGGATCTCGGCGATCCGACGCAGATCGCCGACGTGGTCGCAGAACTGACCGGGACCATCGGCGACGTGGACATCCTCATCAACAACGCCGCGACGGTCGCTCCGCTGGGGCCGACCGCGACCCGATCCGCGGCGAGCATGCTCGACGCGTTCACGTTGAACACCATCGCCCCCGTGCTCGTGACCGGTGCGCTGCTTCCGGGAATGGTCGCGCGAGGGTGGGGCCGTGTCGTGAACGTGTCGAGCGGCATCGTCGCTCACCCCGCAGTCATGATCGGCGGCAGCACGTATGCCGCCACGAAGGCCGCCCTTGAAACCCAGACGATCAGCATGGCGGCGGAGTACGCCGACACCGGTGTCACGATCAACGCGTATCGGCCCGGCTCCGTGGACACGGCCATGCAGGAATGGATCCGCGCTCAGGACCCCGACCAGGTCGGCCACGTCCTCCACGACCGGTTCGTCGCATCCCACGCCTCCGGGCGCCTGCTCACCCCGGAGGCCTCGGCGGAAGGGCTGGTCGGGCACCTGACCCGTGCCGACAACGGGCAGATCTGGGACGTCACAGACCCGAGCTGAGACGTCCCGCAACCACGACGCCGGGCACCCTGACGTGGTGCCCGGCGTCGTGGTGACCGACCTGACCCCTCAGCTCAACCCGAGATGCGCCTCGATCACCCGCTCGTCGGCGAGCAGGTCGCCGGCTGGACCGGAATCGGTGATCTCACCGGTCTCGAGCACGTAGCCGACATCGGCGCCGCCGCCAGTGCTCGTCGGGCGTTCTGCTCGACGAGCACCACGGCAGTGGGATGCCGCGATCGCCGCCCTCGTCGCGCACCATCTGGTTGCCGAAAGCCTTCCGGTTCCCGACTGGGCGAACGGCCCGACACGAACACTGCGCCGGCGGTGGGCGGTCGGTGAAGGCCCGTACACGCTCACACCGGAGCTGCACCGGGTTCCGCCGGAGTTCCTGCGACGCCTGGTGCTCGTCGATGCGGACACGCTGGAGAGCGTGTGACCACCCGATTCGACCGAGACGGCCTGGGCCCAGGTGCGCATGCTCGCCAAGGGCGTGACGGACGCCGCGCCGCCCGCGGCATCCGTGCCCGACGACCTGCGCCCGCGGCGCAGGTGCACGGCCGAGCAGATCCGCGGCTCGCTGCCCGATCCCGGCTGGTTCGGGTGGCGCGACCTGCCGGGTCAGCGGGTGAGCGCGACGACGACCTTCAGGAGCCACCTCCAATGCGCTAGCTTTGCGGCAACGCGGAACCGGAGGCGGCCGATCATGACCGAGCGAGCGACCGAGCAGGGTGAGTTCATCGTTCCCGACGTGCCCGACGTCGGCCTTCGTGTCTGGGCGTTGCTGACCGGGACGTTCCTCGCGCTCGCATCCATCGGCCTTCTCGGATTCATCCTCTTCACCGACCCCACGCGCGGGCGGGTGTTTCCGCTTTCATGGCTCGGCGATGCGCAGGACCTGCTCAACATCGCAGGCTCGCTCTCCGCGGTGGTCACCATGGCCCTCGTGGCCGGCCGCCTTCGCAACGCCGTCGTGCTCTCACTGACCGCGCTGTCCATCGTCATCGTGATCGGATCAGCACTCGCCGCGATCCTGCGCCTGGCTCAGGTGCTCGTACTCGTGTTTCCCTTCGTGACCTGGGTGCCGGGTTTCCTCGCGCTGGTCGCGTGGGGATGGGTGATCGCGCACACAGCATGGCGCGTGGGCCGCCTCGGGCGCGGGATGCTGCGCTTCGCGCGCTGGCTCGCGCTCGCCGAGTTCCTCGGCCTGACCCTGGGAACCGTCGGTTTCCTGATTCCGCCAGGGCCGGCGCAGACGGCGGTGTTCTCGATCGCCCCGCTGATCGTCATCGTCGGCGCCGTTCTGCCGGTTTGGTGGGTCCTGCTGGCATTCCGGTGGCGCTCCTCGCGCGCGACGAGCTGACGCTCATCGTCTCGAGCTGACCGGTCGAAGTGGGCGGCCGAAGAGCTGATCCGCGACTTCATCGAGACACCGATCCAAGGTTGGCAACGATGCTACAATGACAACTGCTCGATCGCTCGGAGGTGATCTCCATGTCAACCGTTACTTCACGAGACTTCAACAATGATGTCGCCGCCGCGAAACGCCGCGCCGCGATCGAACCCGTGATCATCACCGACCGAGGCCGACCGTCCTTCGTGCTGATGTCGATGAGCGAGTTCACCCGGCTCAGGGGCCCGCGCGGTGGCATCGTCGACGCGCTCCGCATGAGCGAGGGTGTCTCGTTCGAGGTGCCCCGAGTCGACCTCGAGCTCCGGGTACCCGAGCTGTGAGCTGGCTGCTCGACACGAACGTGATCAGCGAGTTGCGCAAGCCTGCGCGCACGGCCGACCCCGGTGTGATCGCCTGGGCCGCCGAACAAGAGATCGAGACGCTTCATCTCTGCGCGATCACCGTACTCGAACTCGAGATCGGCGTGCGCCGCAAAGAACGGGCCGATGCCGAGCAGGGAGCACTCTTGCGTGCCTGGCTCGACGGCAGCGTGCTGCCGGCATTCGCAGGCCGCATCCTTCCAATCGACACGACGGTGGCGATACGCGCCGGAATCCTTCATGTTCCGGACCCACGACCGGAGCGAGATGCGCTCATGGCAGCAACCGCCGCCGTCCACGGGCTCACGGTCGTCACGCGCAATGTACGTGATTTCGCCCCACTCGAGGTGCCGTTGCTCAACCCGTGGAGTGTGTAGCGAGCCTCGGTGTCATTCAATGACCAGACGCCCGCGCACCGCGATCACCGGCGGCACCGCATTCGTCGGACGCCACCTTGCCGAACGGCTCGGGCCCGAGGCATCCGTCAGCCCAGGTGCGCATGCACCCGGCCTGTCGATGGGCAGGATCAGGTGTCCGACCCCGGCTCGTCCTCTACCACAGGTATGATCCGGCGCTCCATGAGCTCCCGCGGCCTTACGTGCTGGCTGACGGGCGTCGCACTGAGCACCTGTTCAATCATCCGTGTCATGAATTGCTCCGGGCGCACGTCGGCAGGTACGCGATCGAGCTCAACCATCACCCCCGCTTCAGGAGCGGCCTCGTCCCACGACACCAACGCGAGACCGGTGGCGGTGTAGCCGTTGAGCCCGACGGTGTCGCGCAACTTGCGCATCATGTCGATGGTCTTCTCGAACGCATCCGGCTCCAACTCGAGGATCGTCGACCTCTGCACGAAGAAGAATCCGACTGCTGCGAGTGGATACCGGGTTCGTAGATTGCCCGCGTCGCCGTAGGCCTCTTCGAATCGGTTGGCGAGGTTCTTTCCGAACGACGACACCTGGGTCTTCGTGCTCAACAGCATCTCAGGCCCTCGGTCCCAACGTGAGATGGAGACATCCACCTGCTTCTCGTAGGCGCGTCCGAGATAGCGCGCATCGACTGGCCCGACCGACTTGATCGATGTGAGCCGTTCACGCACCGCGTCGGCGAGGTTGGCTGGCAGGCCGTCCAGCAGCATGGCGATGTCTCGGGGCATGATCCGCGGGATGGACGGCCGAGGCCATACCTCGTCGGCGCTGAACCCGGCGCGCCGGAACTCAGCGGAAAGCCACGCATCCACCCCGCTTGCCAACGCCCCGGTCGTGGACCCCTTGCCGGCGGCGACCGGGATACCGAGCAGTCGCGAGAGCAACTCGTAGTCGGGCGAGTACATCGCCGCCTCGCCGAGAGCATGGACCCAGGGGTCGGTCGGCGGGCGAGCAGCGAGCGGCGCGTCGTACACGCTGAACGAGTCGGTCTTGGCCATACGTGCCAGTGTGCCCGGTCGGGCCGACAACACGGATCAACTCGCCGGATCCACAGTGGCGGCGTGCTGGCATCGATTGTCGTCGGACCCCCGTATCATCGAACACAGTTTCGAACGGTGCCGAGTTCCGAAACCTGCCCATCACGACAACGCTTACCCATGGAAGCAGGGAAGAATGAGTAACGTGCAGGAACTGCTGGAGCGCTCGCTTGAGGACACCGCGGAGGTGCGCAAAGCGCGCGGGGCGTTCTTCACTCCCGAGGCGATCACCAGGTTCGTCACCGACTGGGCAATCCGAGATGCGAATGCCACGGTGCTCGAGCCGTCCGCAGGCGACGCGGCGTTCCTGGTCGAGGCCGTGCGGCGGCTGCGCGAACTCGGCGCCGACGCACCTCCTCGAGTTGATGGTGCCGAGATCCATGCACACAGCGCCGCCGTGGCGCGCGCCCGGGTCGAGGCAGCGGGTGGCATCCCGCACATCATCGTCGACGACTTCTTCGCCATTCAGCCCACCGGCCAGTACTCCGCCGCCGTCGGAAATCCTCCGTATATCCGGTACCAGGACTTCACCGGTGAATCGCGGGCGCGGGCGCGGGCGGCAGCGTTCACGGGGGGTGTCAACCTCACCGGTCTGGCTTCGAGCTGGGCTGCATTCACCGTGCATTCAGCGCTCTTCCTTCGCTCGGGCGGGCGCCTCGGTCTCGTGCTGCCTGCGGAGCTCCTCAGCGTCAACTACGCCGCGCCGGTTCGGAAGTTCATCTTCGAGCGATTCGCTCGCGTGAATCTCGTGCTCTTCACAGAGCAGGTCTTCCCTGAGGCCGAGGCTGACGTCGTGCTGCTGCTCGCTGACGGGTTCGACGAAGGGCCCGCACAGCACGCAACCGTCCACGAGGTCAAGAACGCTGCCGAGTTGTCGGAGATCGGTGCGGGTCTGACGTTCACACCAAGCGACCCGTCGGACAAATGGACCTCACTGCTCGTCAGCCCCGACGCCGTCGAGCCACTGCACTCCCTTTCGGCGGCTGGGCATTTCACCCACCTCGAGTCATGGGGCGACACGACGCTCGGCATGGTCACCGGCAACAACCGATTCTTCGCGCTGACCCGCGCTCAAGCGAAAGGGCTCGGCCTTGCCCCTCATGAACTGCTGCAGCTCTCGCCCGCTGGCAGCTCTCACCTTCGAGGACTCGAGCTGACCGAGGAAATGCTCACCGAACTGGATGGACGCGGTCGCGCGACCTTGTTGTTTCGTCCTTCGGCATCGGATGTCTCGACGGCTGCCCGCGACTACATCGCACACGGTGAACGCACAGAGGTCGATCAGGCCTACAAATGCCGCGTGCGTACCCCCTGGTTCCGCGTGCCTCTGGTGCCGCCGGCCGACCTGCTGCTCACCTGCATGAACGCCGATACTCCTCGGCTCACGACCAATCGGGCAGGAGCGCACCATTTGAACTCCGTGCACGGCGTTTATCTGAATCCCGACAGCCGCGAACTCGCTCGCGAACTGCTGCCTCTTGCGAGCCTCAATTCGGTCACGCTGCTGAACGCCGAAATGGTTGGCCGCTCATACGGCGGCGGCATCCTCAAGATGGAGCCCCGAGAAGCCGACCGGTGGGCGATGCCATCACCCGCTCTCGTCACCGCGCGAGCCGAGGCATTGAGATCGATCAAGTCCCGAGTTGCCGACCTCCTCAAGGCCGGCGCCTTGCTTGAGGCTGTCGCACACGTCGATGGCGCACTACTTCTCGCCACAGGGCTTGTCGGTACGGATGACATGGCCAGCGTCAGATCGGCTCACCGGGAGATGACAGCTCGCCGGATGGCCCGCAGCTCAGGCCGCCGCTGAATTCCGCGGTGGCTCGCAAGTAGGTCGCTCGGCGTAGAACGACCGCTGCAACCCGCAGCGACAGACCGGGTCATCCTCGACGACTCCGTGCGGATGGCGCTGCTCGTCGTGCTCGAACAGCTCACGCCCGCCGAGCGTACGGTGTTCCTGCTCCACGACGTGTTCGACGACGTGTTCGACCTCGACTTCGACCGCATCGCCGACGCGCTCGGCGTGAGTCCGGCGAGCGCGTGGCAGTCCGCGTCGCGCGCCCGCAGACGGATCGCCGCGCACGGCGCCGCGCGGTTCTCGGTCGATCCCGCCGCCGCCCGCCGGCTGTCGGAGCGGTTCGCCGCCGCGGCATCCGACGGCGACCTCGACGGGCTGGTCGCGGTGCTCGCCGCAGACGCCACGGGCCACTTCGACACCGGCGGGGTCTTCCCCGGCGCGCCCACCGAGGTGATCGTGGGCGCCGAGACCATCGCCTGCAACTTCCTCGCCCGCGTCGGCGGACCGAGCCTCGACTTCAAGGTCGCGGAGGTGAACGCCGGACCCTCTGCTCCGATGGTGTCGTCGACGCCCCTAGCTCGCGACGGGCGCGTCCGCACGGACGGGAACATCCGCCGCCGCACGCTCCGCGCCCACGAAGCGCGCCGTGTCCGACACCGCCGCCATGAGCAGCGAGACGAGCCGATCGTCGGCGTCGCAGACGCACGCCCTCGCGATTCCGTCGACGGCGCCGGTGACGATGTCCCGGCACTGCCGGACGCTCATTCCGGCGCGGCGTGCCGGACCGACCTCCTCGATGAACCTGGTGGCCCATGCGTCGGCGGCGGGGACGGCGCGGAGGGCGGCCTCCGCCAACTCCCTCCCCTCCGCGGCGAACGCGCCGCTGTGTACCTCGAGGACGGAGATCGCGACGTGCCCTGCGACGGCCAGCGATCGCTGGCGCTCCTCCGCGACGATGGGCAATGCAGCGTGGGCGGCCCGCACGGCGAGCAGGACGTCGAGCAACGGGTCGTCACTCGTCAGGCCGACGACCGTCGGGATGAGCGGTGCGAGCCGCGCTCGTCCGGCGTCACTCGTCAGGTCGTTCACCATCCGGGCGAGATGCGCGAGGGTGCCGTGCGTGCATGCTGGGTGGTCGCTCCAGCGTTCGCCCGCAAGGTACGACGCGAATTCCATGAAGCACGCCCCGCGTCGGGGCGAGCGGTGCCGGCCCGCGGACAGGATCGGCATGACATCCGGGTACATCGAGTTGCGCATGGGAGCCTCCCTCGCTCCTCTCACTCTGCGCCGATCGCCGCGAGGATTCAAGTGCGGACGGCCGCGCGCATTCCGGGCGGGTGAACCTGCGCGCCAATCCGGCACTGCATCGCAGGCTCGCGACCGAGGCCATGAGAGAAGGCACGAGTCTCAACGCGTACGCGGCGCGGCTGCTCGATCGCTGACGCGAGCCGTCGCTCATGGCGGCGTCGGTGATCCCGCTGCTGCATGCGGCGTTCGGGACGCGGGCCGCGGCGATCGCCCTCACCGATCGTGACGACGGAACGTCACCGCACACCCACCCGCCCGAGGATCACCGCTTGGTGATCGTGACCTCGACCGGGTCGCCGATGTCCTTGCCGAGGGCTTTCCGGACCTTGGCGTTCAGGGACACCATGTGGCCGCCGGTTCCGGTCACCATCGCACCCACGTTCTCGAGCACCACGTCGTCGACGCTCGCATCGACCCGCACCGTCTTGCCGGTGCCGAAGAACTCGGCGGAACCGGGGACCTCGACGCAGCTCCACGTCTCGCCCTTGACCTCCGCACCGATCGTCGCCTGAAACCTCAACTCCTCCGCACCCATGACGACATGGTATGCGGATCTGCCCGAGACGCTCGTGCCGGCACGGGACATCCTCGAACCGGAGGGCTGAGCGCAGGTGGTCCCGAGGAGGATGTGCTCGTGCACTCGCTGTGGGCCGCCGATCTGGCGGCGGTCTACGCGGACGAGCACGACCTGCGGTCCGGGCGGCGGGAGCTTCTCGTGCTCGCCGCCCTCTTCCACGACGTCGGCAAGCCGCAGACCACCGACGCCAGGATGGGCGGATTACGCCGCACGGTCACGCCGAACTCGGCGCCGAGTCGTTCCGTTCGATGGGTCGGCGGCTCGGGCTCCCGCATCCGCTCGTGGTTCCGGTTGCGGTTGCGGCCATCGTCGAAACACACGTGGCGCACCTCTCCGTGCGCGGTGAACCCACGCCCAGGGCGGTGCGTCGACTGCGCGACCGACTGCATGCGGCCGGCACGTCCCTCGACGAGTGGGGCATCGTAGTGCGCTGCGACGGCGAGGCCCGCGGCCCGGCGGCACGGCCGGATGCCTCGCGGTCGTGGCGTCGGGTCGCCCGCGAGTCGTGACGACCGCCCGCATGCGGTCATCGTCGTGGCTGGCCGCCCGTGGTGCTCGTGAACCTATCCGTCGCCTCGAGGCGAGGGTGGGCGCACCACTGGCAGCGGGTTCGCGCCACTATGCCACCGCGTGTGCGTCGAGCGGCCCTCTCCATACGTGCATGGTGTCGACACGATCGCCCGCGCTCCGCAGCCCGCATGGACTGACGGATGCCTCGAGCGCCACTTGTCCTCCACAGTGGGTGGGTGCGTCAAGTTTCCCACAGGCAAAGTCCTGATCATGTGTGATTTCCTCGCTCGATCGGATGTCGGTGGGTGGGTGCAGGATGGAGGCATGGAACAGCCCACGCATCCGGAACATCCGGAACACCCGGAACACCCGGAACACCCGGAGCATCCGGAGCAGACGCAGACGCTGCAGCCGCTGGTCGCGCTCGAGCGCGACCTCGCTGCGCTGCGCCGAGCGTGGGCGGGCTCGATGCCGGCGGGGGGTGCCATCCACGGGGCCGTGCAGGTCGAGGTGGAGCAGATGAGCGACACCGGGCTCATGCAGGTCACCGATGCGCTCGCGAAGGTTCGGCGGGACGTCGAGGTAGTGCTCGCGAGGGTCGCCGCCGAGGTGACGAAGCGGTCCGGGCAGGAGTTCGGTGACACCGGGTTGGCGAAGGCGCAGGGTTTCCACAACCCCGTGCGACTCATTGCCGCGTCCACCGGAGCGTCACGTTCCGATGCGCAGCGACTGATTGCCGTCGGAACCGCCACCGCGCAACGCCAGACGTTCAGCGGTGAGCACCTGCCGTCGCGGCATCCGCACGTCGCTGCCGCCTTGGAGACGGCGGAGATCGGTATCGAGGCGGCATCCGCAATCACCTCGATGCTCGACCGGGCATCCGCAAGGGCAGAGGCGAGCCGAGTCGACATCGTCGAGGCGGCGCTCGTCGACCTGGCAGGGCGGGTTCCGCTCGAGACCCTCATGCGCGGTGTGCGCGAGGCCGAGGCGCGACTCGACCCCGACGGCGTCGAGCCCCGTGAAGACCTGCTCCGCATGGAGCGGTCGCTGACGATGCGTGAAGACGGCCGCGGCATGGTGCACCTGCATGCCCGTCTCGACCCCGAGAGCGCGGCCCCCGTGAAGGCGGCGATCGAGGCGATCGTCAGCGACGTGCTGCGTCGACGCGAACCTACCGACGGCGATCTCACCCCAATCGTCGACGACCGACGGTCGATCCCGCAGCTCCAGGTCGATGCGCTCGCCGCGCTCGCCCGCCATACGCTCGGCTGCTCGCAGGCGCTCACGCCGCTCGCGAAGACCACCGTCGTGGTTCGCGTCGACCACGACACGCTCGTCAGCGGGCTCGGGCACGCGCGCATCGACGGTCTCGATCAGCCCATCTCCGCAGGCACGGCCCGCCGCATGGCGGCCGACGCCGAACTCATCCCCGCAGTGCTCGGCGGGGACAGTCTCCCGCTCGACCTCGGAAGGGGCGCCCGCCTGTTCACCAGAGCGCAACGACTCGCGCTCGGCGAGCGCGACGGTGGCTGCGCTTCGTGCGGCCAGAACATCGCCTATGTCGAAGCACACCACATCGACTGGTGGGAACGCGATACCGGCCCCACCGACCTCTCGAACGGGGTCTTGCTCTGCAGCTTCTGCCACCACATGATCCATCGCGAGGGGTGGCGGATACAGGCGAGCCCGGCTGAGGTGTGGTTCATTCCGCCACCGCATGTCGACCCGGCCCAAGTCCCACGACTCGGCGGCCGGGCGCGATTCGAACTCCGCGTAAGCCGGGCGGCATGAGGTGAATGCGTGCTCCGGTACTCCGACGAGCTCCGCTCGCCAGAGGTGAGGATCGCCTCGAGCCGTGCCCGACACCGGGCGATGTATGCCCCCTGACTCGGGGTCTGGCGGCGCCGACCATCGGCGCCCACGATCAGGTGCATGGGGCGCCGAGGGGATGCACCATGGAGAAGCCGCCGGCGTCGCCATGAACGCCGGCGCCGCGGCATCCGCGATCCGCACACCCGACCAGCGGCTGCGGGTCGGGGCACGGCCGCACCCACCGCAAGAGCTGTATCGGGCCGACCTCCAACAGCGCGACGTCTTCGTCGGGGCCTACGGGCAGCAGTACGGCTGGGTCGCCACCCGGCGAGGAGATCTCGGGACTCGAGGACGAGTACCGGCTCGCCCCGCACGACATGCCCAAGCTCATCTACCTGAAGCAGCCCGCCGAGCGCGAGGAGCGCCTCGGCGAGCTCCTTGCGCGGATCCGCGACGACGGCACCGCGTCGTACACCCCCTTCCCGAGCACCGAGCAGCTCGGTCGGCTGATCGAGGCGGACGGGCACCCCGTGGGTCGGTTCACCTCCTCCGCCGTGCTGCGACGCGGGGTCGCACCACGCAACGCGCTGGTGGTCGCGATGCTCACCGCGACCGGGCTGCTCGGCGTCGCCGCGCTCGTCGCACCGTCCGCGCCGATGCTCGGCGTCATCGCGATCGCCCTGGCCGTCGTCGCGCTCGCCCCGAGCTGTGCACTCGTCATCGGCCTCGCGCTGGACCGGCACGACGACGCCGAAGCGGCGAGCGCGACCGGAGTGCTCGTGGCGTGCGGCGCCGTCGGCGAAAGCTTCGTGCCGGCCGCCATCCTCCTGATCGCCCACGACCCTGCCGGGTCGGGAACGTACCTGGCGACCGCCGTCCTCTGCCTCGCGATCGCCGTGCTGTCGGCCATCCGCATTCGAACCCCCCGAACGGTCACCACAGGAAGCGGTGCCAGGTCGGTCGCAGCGCGTGGGTCCGCAGCACCCGATCGCTCGCGATCGCTGCGGCGAGGTCTTCCTGCCGGGGCGTGGTCGTTCGCGTGGCCACCGCTCCGGCGGACTGCGACGCGTTCTCGGCCTGCACGGCAGGGAGCGAGGAGACCACCTGCTCGGCGCCTGCGCGCGGGGAGGCGAGCAGCTGCGAATGCAGCCACCAGCGTGCGATGTCGCGGTCGGATGTCACGGCCGCGCGTCCTCCAGATGTGGCGCGCCGTGGCTCAGCACCTTCACTACGAGGTTGTGCCGACGAAGCGTGCGGATGGTGCGCGCCACCTCGTCGGGCGTTCGCCCGAGCGCGCGCTCGTTCACGACGACGAGCACGTCGCCGGCCCGGAGCGTCTCGAACAGGCGCGCGAGGCGCTGTTCCCAGGTCTCGGGTGCATCGGGAGTCGGGTAACGGAAGTCGAGGATCTGCACGCCGAACCGCGTCAGATCGTTGCGCTGCTCGAGAATGGGCGGCATATCGTCGCGAGGCACGACGAGGCCGACGAGACGCGACCCCTCGGGCCGCGCCTTCCACCAGTCGTGGTTCCGCTGCAGCTCCTCGAAGCACTCGGTACAGCCGAGCGCGTGATGGCCGGGCTCGTGCGGGGCGGCTGCGACGGCGGGATCCGCGGGCGTCGTGGCATCCGTCGTCGAACCGATCGCCTGCTCACCCATGTCGGAACCCCTTCGCGTCGGGTTCCATTCTCGCCGAGGTCGCGCGGCGGGGCACCTTCGACCTCAGTGCGTGCCCTGTTCCCGCGAACGCATGCAGGGAACTATCCTGAGAAACACTCGGATTCAGGGGGAAGTCGATGCTGCCGACGAATGACAGACCCACGATCCAGCTTCCGGAGCGGCGACGGCTCCGCGCCTATGCGTTCGATCCGATGTCGACCCGACTCCACGGAAGGGTGCTGACCCTCGACATCCCGTTCGAGCGAGGACTGCAGCCGGGCCCCATGGGAACGCTCCTCCAGGTGGTCGACTACGACGCAACACGCCACGTGTGGTACCACCCGGTCGACCTCGACCACCCGGCACTCCTGGCGCAGGGCGGCATGGCGCCATCGGAACGCGATCCCCGCGCCCACCAGCAGATCGTCTACGGCGTCGCCATGAGCGTCATCGAGCGGTTCGAGCGGTTCCTCGGCCGCCGTTTCGAGTGGCGCGGCAGCCAGCCGCTGCGCCTGATCCCGCACGCCTTCGAGGGCCGCAACGCCTACTTCGACCCCGAACGGCGGGCCGTGGTCTTCGGGTACTTCCTTGCCGACGAGAACCCGGGCCCGAACCTGCCCCAGCAGGTCGTGTTCACGTGCCTCTCGACCGACATCATCGCGCACGAGGTGACCCACGCGCTCGTCCACCGCCTTCGGAGGTACTTCGCCGAGGCGACGAATCCCGACGTGTTCGCGTGGCATGAGGCATTCGCCGATCTCGTCGCGCTCTTCCACCACTTCGCGTTCCCCGAGATCGTCGCGGCGGCGGTGGCCGGTTCGCAGACGGAGCTGCGTGAGGCCGACGCGATCCTCGATCTCGCGAAGGAGTTCGGCGCCACGACCGCGCGGGGCGGGGCGCTGCGCACGGCCATCGATTCGGCCCGCACGCCCGAAGGGTTCGCGAACGCCACCGAACCGCATGAGCGGGGCGCGTACTTCGTCACCGCCGTGTTCGAGGCGTTCCTCGACACCTACAGGTCGCGGATCGCCGACCTCCGGCGCATCGCGAGCGGCGGCACCGGCGTGCTCCCCGCAGGCGCACTCCACCCCGACCTCGTGAATCGCGTGACCATCGAAGCCGTACGGAACGCCGACCGGCTGCTCTCCATGGTCGTGCGAGCGTTCGAGTACCTGCCCGTCGTCGACGTCACGTTCGGCGACGTCGTCCGCGCGATCGTGACGGCGGACCGCTCGCTCTACCCGTCCGACACCGGGCACCTCAGGGGGACCCTGGTCGAGTCCCTCCGCCAGCGGGGCATCTTCCCCGAGGCGGTGACCTCCCTGGCCGACGAGGCGCTGGTGTGGCCGCAGCCTCCCGAACTCCCAGGCGGCGGGCCGCTGACCCTGGCCGGCGATCCCCTCTCCGACCTCGAGAGCCTGATCGTCGCGACCACCCTCGACCTGGACGTGCACGGCGAGTCGGGCACCATCCCGTGGAAACGGATCAGGCAGAGCCTCCTGGCATGGAGCAGGACCTACGCCGACGCGCTCGGGTTGGATCCGGGGCACCCGATCGCGATGACCGGCGCGCACGTGTCCTACCTGACGGCGGCCGACCGCCAGCCGCGACCGATCATCGTGGTGCAGTTCATGCAGCGGCGGGAGGACCTCGAGGCGCGGGAGGGCCTCAAGGGCGTCCCGCTCCGCGCCGCCTGCACGGTCATCGCGAGGGTGGACGGACTGGTGGAGGCGATCGTTCCCAAGCCGCTCCCGCGGTCGACCCCGACGACCGACCTGCCCGAGTCCCTTCGCGCCTTCGCGGAGCAGCAGGATGAAGCCGGCCGGAAGCGGATGCGGGCGATCCTCGAGTTCGCCCGGAGCGTCGCCGACGACGACCCGCTCGCGGCGTGGCTCACCGCCCCGTCGGTCCTCCGCATCGACTTCGCACGGCTGCACGCGAATGAGGAGGACGAACCGCGACCCCCAACGGACTCCGGCCGAGGGCAACCCGCCATGAACGACGAAGCGAGGACCTGACGATGGCCGCGACATCCGTCACCATCCGCATGTACACCGTCGGGTTCGGCGACTCGTTCCTCGTCACGGTGGCGAACGACCGCACCACGTGGCGCATGCTCGTGGACTGCGGCGTGCACGCGCACGGCCGGCCGAGGATCGACGGCAGCAGCCGCGAGATCGGCGAGACCGTCGACACCATCGTGTCGGACCTGCTCGAGGCCGCACCCGAAGGCGCTCCGCCCCGCGTCGACGTGATCGTCGCGACGCACCGGCACGCCGACCATGTCAGCGGATTCGCCGAGGATGCCTGGTCGCAGGTCGACGTCGGCGAGGTATGGGTGTCGTTCGTCGAGGATCCCGACGACCCCGACGCGGTCTCGCTTCGCACCGAGCAGGACGAGAGCGCCGCCGCGATCGCGAGGGCGACCCGCGCGCTCGCGGCGAGCGGGCGACCCGGTTCCGACTCGTCGTTCCGGGCGGTCGCCGAGGACTTCGCGATGAACGCCGTCTTCGAGGGCCCGAACCTGGCGGCGATGACGCGGCTCCTCGGTGGCGACGGCACGGGATTCGCCAACACGCCGACGGTCCGATTCCTCCCGGACCGGAATCCGATCCGGAACCGGATCGCGACCTCGGTGCCGGGCGCCACCGTCTCGGTGCTCGGCCCCTCGCGCGACCCCGCCGACCTCAAGCGCATGAATCCCCCCAAGAAGGACCACTGGCTCGCCTACGCCGACGACCTCGACCCGACGGTCACCAGCGCCCCACGCCCGCTCTTCGCGCAGCCGTACATCGTCGACGAGCGCGACATCGCGACGGTGATCCCTGAGGGCCTGCTGGAGGCGGCGAAGAAGACGAGGCTCGACTATCTCGGCTCCGAGGTCGATGCGCTGCTGGCCGCCGCCGCGGTGCTGGAGCGGTCGGTCAACAACACGAGTGTCTTCTTCGTGCTCGACGTCAACGGCCGGCGCCTGCTCTTCGTGGGCGATTCGCAGGAGGGCGCCTGGCGACACGTGCTGGATGACCCGCACGCTCGGGCCGAACTCGACCACCTGCTGTTCTACAAGATCGGCCACCACGGCTCGCACAACGCCACCCCTCGGCGCTTCGTCGAGGAGGTGCTCGACAGCCGGCGCGAGCCCCTCTACGCCATGCTGCCGTGGGGCTCGGTGAAGGCGTGGGACGACACCATTCCCGAGCCGGACCTCATCACGGCCCTCGCCGGGAAGTCGGCCCACATCGTGCGGGCCGACGACGTCATCGACGATGACGCGGTGACCAGCGATCCCGGTGGGCGCTGGACGCAGGTGAGCTTCACGATTCCGGAACGGTGACCGATCTCGGCACCAGCCAATCGGGGTCGCCCCACGTCACGGTCGGGGACAGCTCCGGGATGTCGGCCGCCCCGCCCTCGACTCGGGTTCGCACACTCGAGTGCACGGTGGCCGTCGGCGGCATCCGCCGCCGTGAGACGCCGAGGAGCCGCCACCACCCGCTCATGCCATTCACCGCTCCGTCGGCGTCCGGCGGCTCCAGCCGGCAGATGCGCTCGTATCCGTGTCGCCCCTCGTGGCTCTCGAACCTGATCCGGATGCCGCTGTCGATCGCGCCGTCCACCACCCACTTCAGCGCGATGCGACTGAGGCGATCGTCGTCGAAGCCGCCTCCCACGTCGGAATGGACGCCTGCGAACCACACCTCCTCGAGCACGGGCTTCTCCTGACCGGCGGTCACCGGATCGTGGAGGAACGGCCGGCGCCACTCGTGGATGGAGAGGGCGTGCCGCACTCGGTCGACCGTCGGGAGCTTGTTCGTGTACCGCCAGTGCACCGACCACCGTAGGATCCCGACGGACTTCACGGTGTCCCACAGGCCGAGGTAGTGGATCGGCGGAGTCGTGCGGCCGCGGTCGTCCACCGGTTGGCCGAACACCGCCGCGAGTCGGTGGGCGTCCCCCCAGAACGACGCCCGCCCCGCCTCGTCCCGCTCGTCGC
This sequence comes from Agromyces bauzanensis, assembly GCF_014645655.1. Classification (GTDB taxonomy): domain Bacteria; phylum Actinomycetota; class Actinomycetes; order Actinomycetales; family Microbacteriaceae; genus Agromyces; species Agromyces bauzanensis. The sequence continues at coordinate 41,595 of NZ_BMMD01000019.1, forward strand.
GGTGTCGCCGGGTGTACCCGGCCACCATGTAGTTCACGAGGTTCTCCGACCCGGGCCGGATGAGCCCGACCGTCCGGAGCATCCCCGCCAGCGCCCTCGCCGTGTACGCCCCGCGGCTGAACCCGAAGAGGTAGACCCGGTCCCCCGGCGCCCAGTGGTCCGCCAACCAGAGGTACGCCTGGCCGAGGTTCCGGCGGATGCCGACGCCGAAGGCGAGACCGAGCAGCTTCGAGAGCGCACGCGCCGGCGGCGACCACGCCCCCGCCGCCGCCTCGGTCCCGACCCCGGGATCGTAGTAGGCGACCTGCTGCGACGGATCCGAGAGGTCGAGCATCGAATAGAGCAGCACGACGTTGGAGTTGCGTCTCGCGCGCACCTCGGCGCCGGTGCCGTCGAAGCACATGACGATGTTCTTGACCATCACAGCCCTCCCTCCGACCCCCGCGGAATGCGATGATTCCTCGAGTGTGGCACGGGAGTGACATCCGGGTACACACTCTCCGCAGGCGGTCGGCTGCTCCTCGTATAGGAGTACCCGGATGAATCCCTGGATGAACACTTCGTCGGGATGTCGGGAAAGGAGCTGAACGGCCAGGTCACGCTGAACGGGGCGACGCTGACGAACACCATGGACCTGCGCGCGCCCGGGCCGTTGAACCTCGTGGCGCTGCTGGCGACCCGCCGCGTGCAGGAGGCGGTGGCCGGCATCGGTGAAGTAGTCCGTCGTGCGCGTCGCGGTCATCGGCGGCGGTGACCGAGTGCGGCAGCTGCCCTCAGCTCAGCCCGAGGTACGCCTCGATCACGCGTTCATCGGAGAGCAGGTCGCGGGCAGGTCCGGAGTGGGTGATCTCGCCGGTCTCGAGGACGTAGCCGACATCGGCCGCCGCGAGTGCTCGTCGGGCATTCTGCTCGACGAGCACCACGGTGGTGCCGGTGGCCCGGATCTCGGCGATGACCGCGAAGACCTCGTCGATGATCTTCGGGGCGAGCCCCATCGACGGCTCGTCGAGCAGCAGCACCTCGGGCTTCGCCACGAGCGACCGGGCGATCGCGAGCATCTGCTGTTCACCTCCGGACAGGGCGCCGGCCGGCAACTTCCGGCGCTCGTGCAGGATCGGGAACCGCTCGTAGACCTCGGCGATGCTGCCGGCCATCGTCCGGCTGCGATGCCAACCGCCGAGGCTGAGGTTCTCGTCGACCGTGAGCGTGCCGAGGATCTCGCGACCCTCGGGCACCTGCACGAGGCCAGCCTTGACCAGGCGGTACGCCGGCTTGCGGGTGATGTCCCGGCCGTTGAACCGCACGGCGCCGCTCCGCGGGCGCACGAGCCCCGCGATCGCGTTGAGGATCGACGTCTTGCCGGCACCGTTCGCACCGATCAGGGCGACGAGGGCCCCGGGCTCGACCGCGAACGAGACATCTCGAACCGCGTCGACCCGCCCGTAGCTCACATGCAGGCCTTCGACGCTGAGGATCGGCTCGCTCATCGTGCGCCCTCCGTTCCGGCCGCGTCGCCGTCGTGGCCCTTGACCGCTTCGGCCGCCACCTCTGCGAGTTCCTCCGCGGCGGCCGTGGCTGCGGCATCCCCTTCGGCTCCGAGGTAGGCTTCGAGCACCCTCGGGTCCCGCGCGACCTCGTCGGGCGTGCCCGCCGCGATGACCTCGCCGAAGTTGAGCACCGTGATGCGATCGCAGAGGGCGAGCATCATCCGCACGTTGTGCTCGATGATGAGCACCGCGACGCCGTCGGCGGCCAGGGAACGGATGAGCTCCGACAACCGCTCGGCCTCGACGTGGTTCATGCCCGCGGCCGGCTCGTCGAGCACGAGCAGCGTGGGATGCGACGCGAGCGCGCGGGCGATCTCCAACCGGCGCTGGTCGCCGTACGAGAGGTCTCCGGCCGCCGTCGTCGCCTTGTCTCCCAGCCCCACTCGAATCAGTTGCGCGGATGCCACGGCCGCCGCCTCTCGCTCGAACCGGCGAGCGGAGGGAAGGAACACCAGCCGCCTGAGCATGGTGTTCCGACTGATGCGGTAGCCGCCGACGAGCACGTTGTCGAGGGCCGAGAGACGATTGAAGAGCTTGATCTGCTGGAAGGTGCGCGCGATGCCCGCGCGTGCGAGTTGATGCGCGCGCGTCTTGGCAGCGAGTTCGATGCCCAGCACCGTTCCCGATCCGCCCGTCGGCACGGTCACGCCGGTGACCATGTTCACGAGGGTCGTCTTCCCCGCCCCGTTGGGCCCGATCAGGCCGAGGATCTCCCCGGTGGCGAGCGTGAGGTCGACATCGTGCACTGCCCGCACGCCGCCGTAGGACTTGCCGAGCGCCCGAAGCGCCATGACCTCCGTGCCGCGTGCGGGAAGGGGCTCGAGTTGCGGAAGTGCCGCCGGGTCGCTCACCAGACGGGTGGAGGACCTTCGGCGCGGGATGAGTCCGGCGAGCCCGCCCGGGAGGAACAGGATCACGATGAGCAGCAGGAGTCCCGAGATCGCGGGACGGATCCAGCCGGCGTCGATGCCGAGGGTTCGCTGGAGTTCGGGAAGCGCGGAGAGGAAGACGGATCCGAGCAGCGGCCCGACGAAGAACGTCGTGCCGCCCACGACGGCGGTGACGAGTCCGTCGACGGCGGCCTCGAACGAGAACTGGTTCGGGTCGGCGAACCTCGTGAAGTGCGCGAAGAGCACGCCGTAGAGGCCGGCCACCGCGCCCGCGATGACGAACGAGGCCATGCGGTAGCGGGGGACGTTGATGCCCATCGTGGTCGCCGCGAGCTCGTCTTCACGGATCGCGGCGAATGCCCGGCCCATGCGCGAGCCCGACAGCCGCCAGAACCAGAACGCGACCAGCGCGAGCGCGATCCATGCCGTTTCGATGCCGACGAGTTTCGGGAAGCTGAGTCCCTGTGCTCCGTTCGTCCACGACTGGTTGATGAGGAAGATCCGCACCATCTCGCCGAATGCGAGCGTGGCGATGGCGAGGAACACCCCGCGGAGTCGCATGACGGGCAGACCGAGCACGAATGCCGCGATGGCGCCGACCGCCATGCCGAACACGACGCCGACCATGAGCGGAGGGATGAACCCGAACAGCGGCTCGTTCGGGACGACGAGTGACGACGTGAACGCGGCGAGCGACGCGAGCCCGACCTGCGCGAGGCTCAACTGCCCGGCGATGAGCACCGCGTAGAAGCTGTACGCGAGGATCGCCGTCAGCGCGATGAAGGTGAGCAGAGACGAGTATTCGAACATGCCTAGACCTCACGCACCTTACGACCGCCGAAGATGCCCTGCGGCCGGATGACGAGCACGAGGAACAGCAGGCCGAATGCGACCATGTCGCGCCACGAGCTGCCCACGGTGTTGACCGCGTAGACCTCCGCGAGTCCCAGGATGAGCCCCCCGACGAGGGCGCCCGGCAGCGAACCGAGCCCGCCGAGGACGATCACGGCGAGGGCCTTGAGCTCGACCGCGTGCCCGATTCCCAGGTTGGCGGCGTTCACGTTGAGCGTGAAGAGCACACCCGCCACCGCGCCGAGGGCGGATGAGATCGCGAACGTCGTGCTGCTGATGCGCCCCACGTTCAGCCCGAGCACCGCGGCCGCATGCGGGTTCTCGGCGATCGTGCGCATGCCGCGTCCGAGCTTGGACTTCGCGACGACCCACGTCAGAACGACCATGAGCGTCACGCTGATCACGAGGATCATGAGCTGCAGGAGCGAGAAGGTGGCACCCAGGAACTCCAGCCGGGTGGAGGGGAAGGCCTCGGCCGGGAAGCGGCGCGTGTCCGCCCCGTAGAGGGCCTGCAGGACCGACAGGATGACGGCCCCGAGGGCGATCGACGAGATCAGCCCGGCGAAATGCGCGTCGTGCCGTCCGGCGAGTGGCCGGAAGGCGATCCGCTCGATGAGTACGCCGAGCAACGCGCCGAGCGCGAAGACGATCGGGATGGCCAACCAGATCGAGACACCCCATCGTGTGACGACCTCGATCCCCACGAGCGCGCCCGTGGAGAACACGGCGGCGTGGGCGAGGTTGAGTCGATCGAGGATGCCGAAGACGAGGGTGAACCCGATGGCGAACAGCGCGTAGATCGAGCCGAGGAAGATCCCATCGAGGAATAGCTGCATGATGTCGTCCCTATGTCGAGCCGTGCGCCGCCGAACCATCCGACGACGCACGGCTCACGCTGGAGTGCGTGCCGCGGCGAGCTTCAGTCGAGGAGGGCGAACTTGCCGTCCTCGACCACCTGAACGAGCGCCTCATGCTCGGCGTCACGGTTCTCGTTGATCGTGACGTCGCCGAGGACAGTGGGCAGGTCGGTGATCTCACCGAGGCCGGCCTTGATGTCCTCGCGCTCGCCCGAGCAGTTCGCACGAACGGCCTCGTCGATGATCTGCATGCCCGCGTACGCCTGCGCCGCGAACTGGTCGGGTGCCCCATCGAACCGCTCGGTGTACGCCTCGATGAACGCGACGTTCTGCTCGTTGTCGGACGCGGAGTTCCACGCCGCACCGACGATCACGCCTTCTGCCGCCTCCCCGGCGCCCTCGATGAGCGCGGGCGAGTTGAACCCGTTGCCGCCGATGATCGGCGCGTCGATGCCGATCTCACGCGCCTGGGTGACGAGCGGCACCGCCGCCTCGACGAGCGCCGAAACCACGAGGGCATCGGGGCTGGACTGCTTCGCCTTGTCGAGGAGGGCGCGGAAGTCCGTGTCGGTCTTGGAGAAGGTCAGCGTCTCGATGACCTCGACGCCCTCCTCCTCGAGCGCGGCGGCGAACGCCTGGTACCCCGACTCTGTGAACGCGTCGTCGTTGCTGTACATCACGACGACCTTCTCGAGCCCGTACTTCTCGACGGCGGCGGCCACCGTCTGCGGAATGACCGCGTCCTCGGTGAGCGAGTCCCGGAAGATGTAGTCGCCGATCTCGGTGATGCCGGCGGCGGTGTTGGACACGCCGAGCACGGGAACCCCGGCCTCCTGCGCGACCGGGTCCGTCTGCTTGGCCGTGTTGGAGAGCGTCGGGCCGACGATGATGCTCGCACCGTCGCTGATGAACCCGTCGAACACCTGGATCGCCTGCTGCGGATCGGTCGCGTCGTCTTCGACGGTCAGCGCGTAGGTCACTCCGCCCACCTCGTTGAGGTCGTCGACCGCCATCTCGAGGGCGTTCTTCTGGCTGCTGCCGTACTGCGCCGCGCCGCCGGTGAGGCTGAACGCCGCGGCGATGGGGATCTCGGCCTCGATGACGCAGTCGGCACCGGTGCCGGCGCCGACGAGACCGCCGGCCTCCGTGTCGCCCGAGGGCGTCGGCGAACATGCCGCAAGGGCGAGGAGGAGGAGCGAGCCGCCCGCAACGGCGGTCAGGTGTCGTGCACTCATCATTGAGGACCTCTCTGGGGGGATTTCTTAGGGTGGCGCAATCCTATGACGGCCGCGCGGCGACGATCGGCCCGTGGCGATGGACGCTCGAGAATCGTTATCGATTCGCATCGATGCACGGAGGCAGTCGGGACGAACGACGTCGACGCGCGGGACAGCAGGGGACGCTCGGCACGACACCGGCACGGGTCAGCCGGGCAGTTCCACCAAGTAGGAGACGATCTCGGTGACGCGCTCCTCGTCGAAGTCGTACACGTCGCACGACGCGACGATCGAGACGTCGCCGTCGGCCCCGGTGTACCTGGCCAGGCTTTCGACCGCGACGCTTTCGTCGCCGACCACCGTGCGGAACCGCTGGAACTCCGTCGTGACGCCGGCGAGGTCGGCGGCGGTGCGCTCGCAGGCCTTCTTCACGGCCTTCCGTCCGATCAGCGGCTTCTCGCCGACCCGCGTCCAGACGACATCGTCGGTGAGGTGCGGCACCGCCTGATCGAAGCGGTGGCTCGAGAACGCGCGCGCGATCTTCTCGATCTCGGTCGTGACGACGTGCTGGGTCGTGTCGGTCGCCTCGGTCGCCTCGGTCGTGAGATCCATCTGGCCTACCCCCTCGCGCGGCATCCCGCGCCGTTGCGGATGATCGATGCCCTCAGCCTACGACGCGGAGTCTCCGCCGGCACTCTGCAGGAACGCGAGCACGGCCGCGGTCCGCCGGCGCTGCACGCGCTCGATGGTCTGATCGCGCACGCGTCGAGCTCTGGATCGCACCATCACGTCTGCCGTGTGGCTCGTATCGAATCCGCCTCACGTCAGGCGGATTCGACACGGCGGAGCCGCATGACCGATTGGCACGCCGCGGCTACCCGTGAGCAGGTTGCGGTGGGTGACGAAGGCGTCGTCGCTCATGTTGGCGAGACCAGCCCGAGTCCTCCCGTTCATGTGTCCTCCGAGCGTTCGCGTTCTCGACATCGAGACACCGGTCGACGCGGAGGTGCGACAATCCGGCGATGATCTCCCGCCGAGTGTCGATCGGGCGGTCCGCCACTCGTTCAACAGGTGACGGGCAGCATCCGGCGCGGCGCAGGCCCGCGACGCGGCGACCAGAGACGCCGGTACTACCGGCCGATGCCGGGGCATCCTCTCCGAGTCAGGCGTGCTGGTCGGGATCGGACTTCGGGGGCTGGACGCTCCACGATGGCGGTTCGTCCACTCCCGTCTCCTCATCGCGCTCGGCGTCCTCGCCCGTCTCCTGGACGATGCCGTGCGCGTGATGCACGGGCGCGTAGATGGCGTACAGCCGCAGCGGCTCATCGCCCGTGTTCTCGACATCGTGCCAGGTGCCGGCCGGCACCTGGATGCTCCAGCCGTCCCACACGTCCTGCCGGAACGTGAGCTCGTCCTTCGACGGGCCCATCTTCACCCGGCCGCGCCCGGCATCCAACCGCAGGAACTGGTCGGTCTCGGGGTGCGCCTCGAGGCCGATCGACTCCCCCACGGGAATCGACATCAGCGTGACCTGCAGGTACTTGCCGGTCCACGCGACGGTGCGATACTCATCGTTCTCCGTCGTCGCCGACTCGATGTCGAACGCGTTCGGTTCGGGCCCGTTGTCGGTGACCTCCATCGGTCGTCCCCCCTCGTGAGTGGGCACGCCGGCCGGCGTGCGCCCATGCGCACAGGGTAGCTTCGGCCGGGTCCGCAGCGCAGCGGCTGACGGACGAGCGGATGCCGCGACCCGGCGTGTGCCCGATCAGCCGCGCTCCCGGCCGGCGCGACGTTCACGTGCGCCCGGCTCCCCCGTCACCGCCTCGAGCACCGCCTCGAGTCCCCCGGCGACCTCGGCGAGCCGGTCGGCGTCGACCGGTGCGAACGCCCGCTCGATCGCCGGCAGGTACACGCGCGCCGCCGCGAGGAATCGGCGCTTCCCCTCGGCGGTGAGCACGGCGAACGCCGAGCGGCCGTCGTCGGGATTGGGCTCCCGGGTCACGAGCTCGGCGGCGGTCAGCTCGTCGACGAGCCGGCTCACGCGGGTGCGACTCAGCACGACCCGGTCGGCGAGCTCCCCCATGGTCAATCGCCCGCCCCCGTCGTTGAGCTCGAGCAGCACGTCGTACCAGCCCAGCGGCATGCCGCCGTCGCGCGCCACCACGCGGTCGAGTCGGGGCAGCAGCGCGGCGTGCAGGCGCAGCACCCCCTCCCAGGTGCGCTCGGCGTCGCTCGGCTTCGGCATGCGCCCATCGTATCATGGTTGTGTGCGTGCGCACGTACATGTTACACTCCCAGCATCCCAGATATATGTGCGTCTGCACGCAAGGAAGGATCAGACGATGACCACCCTCCTCCACATCTCGGCCTCGCCCCGAGGCGAGGCCTCCGAGTCGCTCGCGATCGCCCGCACGTTCGTCGACGCGTTCCGCGAGGCGAACCCCGCGGCATCCGTCGACGAATGGGATCTGTGGGACGGCTCGCTGCCCGACTTCGGCCCCGACGGCGCCGGCGCCAAGATGCGGATCTTCGCCGGCGAGCAGCCAGCCGGCCCGCAGGAGACCGCCTGGCATCGCGCCCGCGTCGCCTTCGAACGGTTCGCGGCGGCCGACCTCTACCTCTTCAGCCTGCCCATGTGGAACGCGGGCGTCCCCTACATCGCCAAGCAGTTCATCGACGTCGTCAGCCAGCCCGGCATGGTGTTCGGGTTCGATCCCGAGACCGGCTACACGGGCCTCCTCGAGGGCCGTCGCGCCGCCGTCGTGTACACGAGCTCCGTGTACGGAAAGGGTCGCCCGGCGGCGTTCGGCAGCGACTTCCAGCAGCCCTACTTCGAGGACTGGCTTCGCTGGGCCGGGATCATGGATGTCTCGTCGATCGCGTTCCGGCCGAACCTCGCGGTCGCCGACGCCGAGCCGGGGCGAACGGCGGCCCACGACGCGGCGAGCCGACTGGGCACGGAGTTCGCGGGGATGCCGCTGCGCCGCGCTTCGTGAGCCCGGCGCGGTGCCCGCGGCGACGGCGGCTCCTCGCCGTGGCGGCTCGAGTTCGCGCCGCCAACGCGAGCCGCGGCCGCCGCAGAGAGCCCGGCGTGTCGGATCTCCCCCGGCACCCGGGATGACGAGCGTGTCGAGGCGCGATCGGCCGTGCTTCGAGGCGAGTCGGGCCCCGGGCGCAGGCACCGGCGGAGCGAGAGCCGCGGGGTCGGCCCCACGCTCAGCACACGGTCGCGCTCGGCCCCCGCGGCGTCGTTCCTGCGCCCGCGGGAGCCGGCGAGCTCGGCCCGGATCTGCCCGCCGACCGTGATCAGCTCGGGGAAGCGGTCAGGATGCTCGGCGTCGACCATGGTGGGCATCGTGCGGATGAGCGCGTCGATGTTCCCGTCGTGGAAACAGCCGCGCAGCGCCGCCGCCGGATCGCGCCGTCGACAATCGGGCTCGACGCGGTACAGGGTCGCCCTGACCTGGTCAGCCCGGCGTCCGGCCTCGCCAAGTGGGCCTCGACGGAGGCGCGGGAGCAGGGCGCCGCATCGGGCCAGAGCTTCTCGGCGTAGCCGCCCGCGATGGGTCAGGCGCCCCAGATCGCGTCGAGGATCTTCATCCTGACCGTCTGCACAGCGGGGATGACGGCCGAGACGGCCGCGACCACGAGCAGGATGCCCGCGGTGCGCACGAAGGACCCCACGTCGGCGACGAGGGTCACGGGGCCGTTGGGAAACACGAAGGGGAAGCGCTCGACGAGCGGCACGATCACCACGGCGAAGAGCGCGGCGCCGGTGACCACCCCCAGGGTCGCCGTGATCATCGATTTGAGCATGTAGCTGCCTACGATCGCGTTCGCCCGGATCCCGATCGCGCGCTCGATCCCGATCTGGCGACGGCGGTTCGTGAGATCGACATAGGTGATGATGAACACCGTGATCGCAGCGACCAGGAGCGAGATCAACCGCATGATGCCGTCGACGAGCTCGAAGGTGTCGAGCTGATCCTGGATCGCGGCGGCGAGCTGCTCCGGCGATTGGAACTCGACGTCGTCGCGGAGGGGCGCGATCGCCGCGGTGAGCTCGGCGGTGGACACTCCCGGCTCGCCGATCACGGTGATCCGCGTCGCCGTGTCGGCCCCGGGGGCCGAAGCCCCGGCGCTCAGCGCCTCGGTGAGCGCCTCGCGCTCCCCCTCACCCGAGGCTGGGACGTTCTCGGCACTCGCGGCCAGTCCCTCGGCGATCCCGGCGGCGCCGTCGGCGACCCGGAGGGCCGCGGAATGGGACTCGCCTGCGGCCGCGGCAAGGCTGTGCGCGGACGACTCGATCGCCTGAGCCCCGTCGGTGAGCGTCGCCGCGTTCGCGGCGAGCTCGGCGACCGAGCCGGCGAGCGCGCCCGCTCGCGCCGCGAGCTCTTCCGCCGCCGTCGCGGCGGCGGAGACGCCAGTCGCCGTCGCGGTGACGAGCGCTTCGCTCGCCGCCGCTTGCTCGGCCTCGAGCTGGACCGCGGCAGCGTGCGCGGCCAGATCGGTGCAGAACTCCGGGTCGGACTCGACCGGGCAGGCCGCGGCCAGGGATGCGGCCTCCGCGGCGGCGAGCTGAGTCCCGCTCGCGGCCGCGCCCGCCGCGGCGACCGCCGAGCCGGCGGCGTCTGCGGCGAGCGTGGAGAGCGTCGTCGCCAGCCCCTCGGTCGCCGCGGCCAGCGCGACGGCGCCGGCCGCGAGCTCGGTGGCGGCGTCCGCGAGCTCCGCTGCCCCGTCCGCGACCTGCGACACTCCGTTCGCCAGCTCGTCGGCCCCCTGCTTCAGTCCCGCGATCCCCTCGGCGAGCGCATCGGCGCCGGACGAGAGGCTCGCAGCCTGCCCGCGAGCCTCCTCCACCCCGGCGGCGATCTCGTCGGTGGCGGCGTACATCTCCTCGACCTGCATGCCGAAGTCGGCGGTCGGAACCCGGGCATCGGCGGCCGCGGTCGAGATGTAGGCCGCCTGATCGCTCAGCGCGAAGCTGTTCTGGTAGATCCCGCGCACGACGAAGGTCTCGACCGCTCCTCCGATCATCGTGACATCGACTCGGTCGCCCACATGGACCGACTTCAACGAGCTCGCGTACGCCCGCAACTCCTCACGGTCGGCGCCGGCGATGTCGATGCCGAGCACGATTCCGTCGATGTCGCCGGGCGAGAGGAACTCCCCCTCCACGAGGGCCTGCGCGGTGCTGAACACACTGCCGAAGCTCACCGGATCGATCGCGTCGACGCCCCACGCGTTCGACTCGTCACCGAAGGCGATCTGGGTCCCCACCCGGCGGGCGGAGGTCGCGGCCTGCACACCCGGGACGGCGCGCAGCTCCGCCAGATACGCGTCGACGGCGGTGATCGCGACGCCCTCTGCCGCGGTGATCGTCAGGTCGCCCGTCAAGGTGTTCCGGAGCTGGCGATCGATCGAGGCGGTCGCACCCCCGATGAGCGCGGGGAGAAACGACACGCTCACGAAGACGACCGCCATCATCGCGATCGCCATCGCCGTCACCCCGGCGTTGCCGCGTGTGATCGAACGCAGAGCGAGGAAGCCCGCGACCCGCGCGGTGCGCGCGGGGCTCACGACTCGACCTCGACGGGCTCGGCGATCAGCGCGCCGTCGTGCAGCAGGACGAGCCGGCGCGCGAAACGGCTGTCGTCCGGGTCGTGTGAGACGAACACCACGGTGACGCCGAGGTCGCGGTTGAGACGCTGCATCGTCTCCATGACGACGTTCCCGGAGACCGAGTCGAGATTCGCGGTGGGCTCGTCGGCGTAGACGATCGCGGGCGTGTTGACCAGCGCCCGCGCGATCGCGACTCGCTGCTGCTCGCCGCCGGAGAGCTCCTTCGGCCGATGCCGCCTCCGGTCGCCGAGCCCGACCCCCTCGAGCAGCTGTGCCGCGCGCGCGCGGTAGTCGGCGCGGCGGCCTCCGAGCATCATCGCCGGGAGGAAGACATTCTCCTCGGCCGTGAGCTCGGGGATGAGCGCGTACTCCTGGAAGACGTAACCGAGCCGCGCGAGCCGGAGCGCGGCACGCCGTCGCTCGCTGAGACCCGACACATCGACGCCGTCGAGCTCGATCGTCCCGGAACTCGGACGATCGATGAGGCTCAGCTGACGCAGGAGGGTGCTCTTGCCCGAGCCGCTCTTACCCGTGATGCAGACCATCTCGCCCGCGGCCACCTCGAGGGAGACGTCGTGCAGTGCCCGAACCTCGATAGAGCCGAGCTGGTAGGTCTTCGAGACCCCGCTCGCGCGGATCGCGGCGGGAGCCACCGTCGCAATCGCGGCCGGTTCCACGATCAGACCCGCCTTATCGCCACGGCGAGCGCCACGACGAGCACAACGACGAACACGACGAGCACCGCGATGAGCACGAACAGGTACGGCTCGGTAACCGCCGCGTCCACGGCCTCCTCCGCCGAGCTCATCAGGGTCGGCGCGGCCGGGGGCGCGGTCGCGAGGGCGGCCCTCGCGTTCACGATCCCCGCCCCGAGCCGCGGATCGCCCGCCGGGTTGGCGGCGGTCGCGGGGATCGCGTCCCGGATCTCGGCCGGCGAGAGCCCTGCTTGGACGAGCAACGCCGCCACGGCCGCGACGAAGGGGGCGGCCATCGATGTGCCGCTGAGCACCGCGGACCCGTCAGTGCCCTCGGGGAAGAGCGTCGTCGGATAGCTGGGCGCCGTCGACAGGATCTCGACGCCGGGCGCCGCGACCGCGCGGTCGTCGCCGATGTTGGTGAACGGAGCGGCTTCGCCGAAGCCGTCGACCGCGACGACCACGAGACCCGGGACGCCCGCCCGGAACACCTGCTCGTACTGGCCGTCGTTGCCCGCGGCGACCACGACGACCGCGGTCGCCGCGGCCTCGCGCAGCGCGAGTCCGATGGGCCCGCTCCTGCGGACACGGTCCAGGGCACCGGAATCCCCGAGCGAGAGGTTGATCACCTGGGCCCCATGGTCGGCGGCCCAGAGGATGCCGCGTGCCACGAGCTCGGGGGAGCCGGCTCCGTTGTCGTCGAGCACGCGGACCGGCATGATCGCCGCGGCGGGCGCTCCCGACGGGGTGCCCCAGTCGATCGCCGCCGCGACGGTTCCCGCGACATGCGTGCCGTGACCGTTGCCGTCCTGCGGGACGTCGTCGTCGTCGACGAAGTCCCAGCCATCGACCACGCGGCCTTCGAAGGCGGGATGCTCCAGATCGAGACCCGTGTCGACGATGGCCACGACGACGCCCGCGCCGTCGTGACCCTCGTCGGCCAGCCCCTCGAATCCTGCGAGATCGAGCGGGGCGGCGCTGTCGGTGGCGGTCGCCGGGGCCGCGCCGCCGAGGGACAGGACGGCGGCGATCAAGATCGCCGAAAGGGCGTGAGGTCGGCGCGATCTCACCGGTCGGCTCCGAGCGCGAGCGAGCGGAGCACGGCGCGCAGCCCCTCCCGCTCGAACAGTTCGCGCAGCTCCTCGGCCTTCTCCTGCAGCTCGGAACCGTACTCGCCGGCGAGGACGCCGTCGCGCAGCTCGCGGGCAAGCGCGCGCCGCTCCTCCGGTTCCGCTTCGCGGAGGGCCTCGATGTCCGCCTGTAGCTCGGCCGGCAGCTCGCCGAGGCGCGCGTCGAGGGTCTCGACGAGCAGTCGGACGCGGGGGCCGTATCCGCCGGTCTCCGCCGTCGTCCGCACCTCGGCGCGCAGCGCCGCGCGCTCCTCGGGCGGGGCGTCGGCAATGCGGAGGAGGTCGGCGCGCAGTTCGGGCGGGAGCTCGCGAACGGCACCGGCGCGCAGCCCCGCCGGCCACGGAGCGGTCGCCGACTCGGCGGCGGTCGTGATCGCCAGGGTGGGCAGCGCCGTCGTGAGCACGAGCACCGCCGCCCCCAGCACGGCGATGATCGCGATGAGCCAGGGCGTCGTGGCGCGTCGAACGGGTGTTGTCGTCATCTGAGATTCCTTCGGACTGTGCGGGGTCCAGATTCTGCGGGGTCGCAGTGCTCGTCAAGCTGATCGCGACGAACCTGACAAGTATCACAAGAAGTCGCCGGGGAGTTGTTCGAGAATTGTCAGGGGGCGCGGAAACCCGTCGGCCCGCTGGACGGCGGCGTCCGGGGACGCTTGGATGGAGTCGTGACCGACGCCCGGGGCCTCGTGCTGATCGCCGAGGACGAGATCGCGATCGCCCAGCTCGAGCGCCGCTACCTGGACCGGGCGGGGTTCGGCGTGCACGTCGAGCAGGACGGTGTCGCGGCTCTCGAGGCTATCCGCAGGCTCCGGCCCGCACTCGTCGTGCTCGACATCGGGCTACCGGGTATGGATGGCTTCGCGATCTGCGCCGCGCTGCAGGAGGTCGGCGACCCGGTCCCGATCGTCTTCGTCACGGCCCACGACGACGAGGTCGAGCGCGTGCGCGGACTCGAGCTCGGAGCGCACGACTACATCACGAAGCCGTTCTCGCCGCGCGAGCTCGTCGCCCGGGTCTCCGGAATCCTGCGACGCGCCAGTGCGGGTACCAGCCCGTCGCGGCGCCACGGGCGACTCGAGCTGGATGCGACCCGCCGGCGGGTGACGGTCGACGGCGTCGCGGCGGATCTGACCGCCACGGAGTTCGACCTCCTGCTCGCTCTCGTGCGTCAGCCGGGGCGCGTCTTCACCCGGCCCGAGCTGCTCGCGCAGGTGTGGGGGAAAGCCGACTACTCGGGAGGGCGCACGGTCGACGTCCACGTCGCGCAGCTGAGGGCCAAGCTCGGCCCGCCTGCGGGGATCCGCACCGTGCACGGTGTCGGCTACACCGCCGATGAGCATCCCGGATGAGCCTTGCGGCGCGCATCTCCGCGCTCGTGGTGAGCGCGACGATCGTCGTCGCGCTGGTCGCGGGACTTCTCACCCTCCAGGTCCTGCGGCAGACCGTGGAGGCGCAGGCGCGCATCCAGCTCGATCAGCAGCTCGCGCTCGCCACCGTCGGCGACGACCTGGACGCGGCGGCCCTCCACCTCGACCGCTGGGTCGCGCTCACGGGAGACCTCGTGGCCGTGATCGCCTCCGACGGCTCGGTGCAGGGCAGCGCAGCCGAGTACCTCTCGCCGGAGCTGCACGCACGGCTCGCGGCAGGCGAGGAGGTCTCGGACACCCTTCTCAGGTGGCGCGCTCCCGTGATCCTCGAGGGGACGCCGGTCGGCGACGGAGCCGTCGTGCTCGCCCGCTCAGACACGGTGCTCAACGAGGCCAGCCGCGCGCTCGTCCTTCGCGTGCTGCCGGCGCTGCTCGCGGGGGTCATCGTGGCGGTCGTCGGCGGCGCCGTCCTCGCGCGGCGGATCACCCGCTCGCTCGTCGCGACGGCACAGGCCGCGTCCCGGCTCGCGGCCGGCGAGCGCGGCGTCGCGGTGCCGCGACCGGCGATCCCCGAGGTGCGCAAGGTCGCCGAGGGCCTAGCCGTCCTCGACGAGGCCCTCGCCGCGAGCGAGGGACGGCAGCGCGAGTTCCTGCTCTCCATCTCGCACGAGCTGCGCACCCCTCTCACCGCCCTGCGCGGCAACGCCGAGGCCCTCGCCGACGGCGTCATCCCCGCCGAGGAGGTCCGGGAGGTCGGCGCGACCCTGCTGCACGAGACCGACCGACTCGGTCTCTTCGTCAACGACCTGCTCGAGCTCGCCCGGATGGAGGCCGACGACTTCGCCGTCGCCCCGGCGCCGGTCGACCTCGTCGCGCTCCTCCACGCTGCGGAGCGCGGCTGGCACGCGGCAGCCCTCCGGCTCGAAATCGCGCTCTCGGTGGAGACCCCGCCGGGAGCCGCGATCGTCGTCTCGAGCGACGAACGTCGCCTGCGTCAGCTCGTCGACGGGCTCGTGGAGAACGCGCTGCGCGTCACACCGGCCGGCGGCTCGGTGACGCTGATGCTCGAAGCAGGGGACGGGCGCGCGCGGCTGGGCGTGCGCGACACAGGACCCGGGCTCGACCCGACCGACCTCGACCGGGCCTTCGAGCGCGGGATGCTGCGCGAGCGCTACCGAGAGAGCCGTCCCGTGGGATCCGGACTCGGTCTCAGCATCGCGGCCCGGCTCGCCCGACGCCTCGGCGGGGAGATCTCGGCCAGCCATGCGCCGGGAGGCGGGGCGGAGTTCGCGGTGCGACTGCCGCTCTGAGCGCCCTTGCTCATCCCACGCTCCCGCTCGTCGTCCGCGCCACGAGGCGTCGGATACGTCGATGCCGGAAGCCTCGGTCGCGGCACGCAGCCGATCGAGGATCGCCCGCCACGTCGGGTCGGCCACCGCGCTGAGCACGGCATCGAGTTGATATTCACCCCATATGGATGGGTATACGCAGGGCCTCCGGCAGCGTCAAGCGGTCGGGCGAACGGATGCCGCGTCAGCGCGAGGCGACGTCGATGAGCACCTTGCCCACGGTGCCGGCCTCGACCGCGTCGTGGGCGGCCGCGGTCTGCTCGAGCGGATACCGGTGCACCGGCAGGCCCGCCCCATCGCCGATCACCAGGGCGCCGTCGCGGGCCGCTGCCGTCACGTCCTCGCCTGCCGCGGCCCAGGCACGCGCGCCCATCGTGTAGATGAGCACGAACTGGTAGCGCAGGTTGTGCATGATCGCCCGGCCGAAGTCGATGGTCACCGGCGCCCCGCCATCGTTGCCGTAGCTCGCGATCGTCGAGCGCTCGTGGGTCACGGCCTGGTCGAGCTCGGCGTTCGCGCCCGCGGCCACCTCGACGACCAGGTCGACGCCGCCCGGCGCGATCGCGCGGATCCGCTCCGCGGCATCCGTCTCGCGATAGTTCACGACGTGGTGCGCGCCGGCGGCCTCGGCGAGCGCGCCCTTGTCGGCGCTGCTCACCGTCGTGATCACCGTCGCGCCGGCCCAGCGCGCCAGCTGGATCGCGGCGTGGCCGACGGCGCCGGCTCCCCCGGCGACGAGCACGGTCTTCCCGGCCAGCGCGCCGGGGTGGAGGCGGGCGGGGCCGTCCTCCGAGACGGTCAACGCGCGGTGAGCGGTGACCGCGGGCACGCCGAGGCTCGCCCCCACGTCGAACGTCACCTCGTCGGGCAGCGGGAAGGCCCGATCGGCGAGCGTGATGGTGAACTCCTGCGCCGTGCCCGACGCCGGGCGCTGCCACGCCGAGATCGCGAGCCACACCCGGTCGCCCCAGGCGAATCCGGCGATACCCTCGCCCACCGCGTCGACGATGCCGGCGCCGTCCTGGTTCGGCACGCTCTCGCCGGCCGCGGCGGCCGCAGTGCCTGTGCCGCGGCGCGACTTCCAGTCGGTGGGGTTCACGCCCGAGACGACGACGCGCACTCGCAACTCTCCGGAGCCGGGCTCGGGGATGTCCCGCTCGGTGAGCTCGAGCATCGAGGAATCTCCGGGCAGGCGGTGGACGATCGCTCTCATGTCGGGTGCAACCGACTGGACGGGCCCGGGATTCCACACCCCCTCCACATCCCCGGCCTGAGGCCGACTGTTCACGTTCTGGACCCGGGATCCCTCCAGACCGATATCACTCGCCGGTGAGACATCGACGAACGAGACGCGGTCCATGCAACGGTTCACCGAGCTGCGCCACCACGTCTACGAGCAGATCCAGCTGGCCAAGCGGGGGTTCCGCCCAGACGTCGTCGCCTCGCGGTGACGACACCGGCGACCGCGGAGGACCGGCAGCGGCGCATCAGCCCGGGCCTGACGCCGCCGACGACGACGACCGTACGTTCGCTCCTGGAAGCTCAGCCGCCCGAGGTGAAGAACTCCACCGCCGCCTGCCGGAACACCCGCGACCCCGGCGCATTGAAGTGGTGCCGATTCGGCAACTCGACGAACGAACCGGCCGGCGTGGCATCCGCCAGCGCACGCGACTGCTGGAGGATCGCGTCCTCGCTACCCGTGGCGAAGAGGATGGGCTGCAGCGGCGGATGCGTCGGATCCGGGTCGGCATCCCCCAGCCGCATGCCCTCGGCGAGCGCGAGGAGTGCGAGCAGGTCGTTGCCGCCGACACGCTCGGCGAGCGTCACGTAGTTCAGCGTCACCCGGTCCTGCACCGGTGTGCCGTGCTCGGCATAGGCACGCGCCTGCTCGATCTGCATTCGCGCGAGCGAGCGCCCGTCGGGGATGCCCCCCAGCACCGCTCGGTCGACCCGGTCGGCCGCCTGCACGGCCACCTGCCAGCCGACCCGCGCGCCGAGTGAGTACCCGACGTAGTGCACGGTGTCGAGCAGGTAGGTGTCGAGCACGGTGCAGAGGTCGCCGACCAGTGCGTCCATGCCGTATTCGGATGCCTCGTGCGGCTTGTCGCTCGCCCCGTGACCGAGCTGGTCGACGCCGAGTACGCGGAACCCCGCGCGCGTGAGGTCGCGCACCCATCCCGTGTTCACCCAGTTGTCACGGTAGCTCGACGCGAATCCGTGCACGCACAGCACCGTCGGGGCATCCTCGTCGCCCCAGAGGTAGGTGGCGATGCGCCGACCCTCCGCCGACATCACGTACTTGGGCGACGGCATCGCCGTCAGGGCTGGGATCGCGGCATCCATGACCGCCATTCTGCCCCATGGCCCGAAGCCCGAGGCTCAGGTCTCTTGCTCGTTCGCGACGCCCGGCGGCGCCGGCCGCTGCCGGTGCTGGCGGGCGTACTCGCGCAGGATCTCGTCGGTGCCGATGCCGCCCCGGGGGATGAACCGGCGACGCAGGATGTCGGCGAAGTCGTCGATCGCCTCCTCGAGCATCTGGCCGCTGTTGCGCACGGTGCGGTCGGGCGACCTGCGCGCGAGCCTCGCCAGGTGCATGCCGTACGGCAGCTGCGCCGGAAGCGAGGCCTCGGGGGCCTCCTCGGTGAAGTAGTGCGACTCGGCGTTCTGCCACAGGTCGACCCGCACCTGCGCGAGGTCGGCGGTGAGCGAGTCGAGCAGGCCACTGGAGGTGCCGGCCTCCATGTCGAGCAGGTGCCCGGCGGTGTCGGCCCGCTGGATGAGGGCGATGCGCAGCGCGAGCGCGCGGCGCCGGCCGAGTCCGGGATAGAGCTCGAGGAACCAGGCAACCGCCGCGGTCAGCAGGGCGAAGCCGATCAGCCCCTGCAACGGGGCGAAGATCCGCAACCACGGGTCGGTCGGATAGGCGTCGCCGAGCCCGAGGGTCGACATGCTCACGACCGAATAGTTGAACGCCTCGACCACGGCGGGATAGGCGTCGGGGCGGATACCGGTGTTGTAGGCGAATCCGTCGGGCACGTGCGGAAGGTAGACGACGGTCCAGCCCGCGATCTGCAACGCGGTCCACGTCGTGATCACGGCGACGACGGCGAGCGGGCCGGCCAACGTGCGTCCGCGTCGGCCGAGACGCGACGAGAGTCCCCACGTCGTACCGGCGACGAGGTGCGTGAGGCGTCCCCGGCCGGTCGGGTGCAGCACCGTGTGGAAGACCTCGTACAGCCCGAGCGCGATAACGGCGATGCCCGCGACCGTCCAGCTCCAGCTCACGCCGTCGACCCCTCGGGATGCGAGCGCGCGGGCGCCTCGGGATGCCTCACCCGCACGTCAACCCTGGAAGTCCTCGGGGTCGACGTCCTCGAGGAACTTCTTGAACTCGTCGAGCGCCTCCTCCTCGTCGGTGTGCGGCTCGACCATCTCCGCGGGGATGCCCGCCTCCTCGAGCACCGCATCGGCGACGAACAGCGGCGCCTCGGTCCGCGCCGCGAGCGCAACCGAGTCCGACGGACGCGCATCGAGCACGACCGGGCCAGACGGAGTGGTGAGGGTGATCTCGCCATAGAAGGTGCCGTCCTCGATGCGGGTCACCTCGATCCGCTCGACCCGCGCGCCCACGGTGTCGAGCAGCGTCTTCATGAGGTCGTGCGTCAGCGGCCGTGGCGCCTGTTCGCCCTGGATGGCGATGAGGATCGAGGTCGCCTCCTGCGAGCCGATCCAGATCGGCAGCACGCGCCCCGCGCTCGCCTCCTCGCCCAGCGGCTTCAGGAGGATGATGTGCTGTCCGGAGGCATCGAGCGCAACGCCGAGCACGCGGACCTGGACCATGGTGACTCCCGTCTGAGGATCGGGCGTGACACTGCCATCGTATGCCCGGTCATCGGCGCCGCCCGCGCGGCGATCTACTCGGGGTCCTCTGCGAGGCGGCGCAGCAGCCGGGCGAGCGTCGCCTGCTCCTCGTGCGTGAGTCCGCGGAGGGCCTCGGCCTCGCGATCGGCGAGCCGCCGCATGGCGTCGTCCGCGCGCGTCGCCCCGTCGTCGGTGAGGCGTACGAGCACGCTCCGCCCGTCGCGTGGATTCGGACGTCGTTCGACGAGACCGCGGCGGGAGAGGTTGTCGAGGCGATTGGTCATCGCCCCGCTGCCGATCATGGTGGCCTCGATCAGCTGTGCCGGGCTGAGCTCGTGCGGGGCATCCTCCCGACGGAGCGCCGCCAGCACGTCGAACTCCCACGCCGCCAGGCCCGCGCCGCCGAAGGCGCTCGCGCGCAGGCGGCCGAGGCGATTCGACACCCGCCGCAGGCGCGACATCACGTCGAGCGGAGACAGGTCGACATCGGGGAGCCGACGGGACCACGCGTCGATGAGCAGGTCGACCTCGTCATCGCGTTCGCTCACGTCGGGAGGCATACCTCGACGGTACCCCGGCGGGGCGGTCGCCGGAGCGGGCGGCGGATCGTGGGGCGCGGGCACGGATCCCATCAGATGAACAGCGTGGTACCCGACTTCTCGGCCTGGCCGAGAGCTGCCGACCGCCGGCTTCGAGGTCCGCCCCGATCGTACGGCTCCGGGCACGAGGGCGTGGGACGTCCGACGCGCCCTGTGGACGGGATCATGACGGTGGCGGTGACGGATGCGACGTGGCATCCGTCACCGCCACCGGTGTGTGAGACCCGTCAGACCGTGGCGGGTGCCGTCGAGCTGAGGGCGGGCCGGAAGAACGCGACGAGCTCGTCGGTCGCGGCGACGGGGAGGACGTTCGCGACGTAGCCGTCGGGCCGCACCAGGACCACAGCGCCGGCACGGTCGATGCCGCGCTGGTCGAAGATGTCGTCTGCGGGGTCGGCGGCGTAGACCTTCTCGTAGTCGGTGAGCTGGAACGGCCCGACCTTGGGCAGGAACACCTCGGGCACCTGGCCGAGATCGACGCCCGTGTGGTCCTGCTGGTAGATCACCTTCACGTCGAACCACGCATCGCGGTCGAGTCCGGCTGGAGTGGCCGTGACCGGCGAGCCGGGCGCGGTCGCGAGCCACTCGGCGAGGTCGGCGACGGCGGATGCCTCCCCGGCGCGTGCCTGGTCGGCGAACACGTAGATCCGCCAACGTCCGTCGGCCGTGGCGTGGTGGCCGAGGTGGATGGGGTTCGCGTCGCCGACCCGAACGACCGGGGCGGACTTGAAGCGCTTGCCGATCGGGAACCCGGTCGCGAGGTCCTGGTGGGCGCCCACGCCGATGATCATCGACGGCGTGTACTCGGTCATGAACCCGGCGGGGAACTCCGCGGTGCGTACGTAGAAGTCCTCGAGCTCCGACGGGTTGGCGAACTCCTCGGGCTTCTTCGCCATCATGGTCGACCATTCCCGGTCGAAGTCGATCAGGTTCTTCGCGACCACCTGACGCTCGGCGGAGTAGGTGCTGAGCAGGCTCTCCGGGCTGCGGCCCTCGAGCACGTGCCCGAGCTTCCAGCCGAGGTTCCAGCCGTCCTGCATCGACACGTTCATGCCCTGGCCGGCCTTCGCGCTGTGCGTGTGGCAGGCGTCGCCGGCGATGAACACCCGCGGCGTGCGCGTGCCGACCGCGTCGCCGACGAGGTCGTCGAACCGGTCGGTGAGGCGGTGACCCACCTCGTACACGCTATGCCACGCGACGTTCCTCACCTCGAGGGTGTACGGGTGGATGATCGCGTTCGCCCGGCGGATGATCTCCTCGATCGGGGTCTCGCGCACCGCGCCGTAGTCGTCTTCGGACACCACGCCGAGGTCGACGTACATCCGGAACAGGAACCCGCCCTCACGCGGGATGAGCAGGATGTTGCCCGCCTCCGACTGGATCGAGCACTTGGTGCGGATGTCGGGAAAGTCGGTGACCGCGAGCACGTCCATCACGCCCCACGCGTGGTTGGCCTTGTCGCCCACCATGTGACATCCGATCGCCTCGCGCACCCGGCTGCGCGCACCATCGGCGCCCATCACGTACTTCGCGCGCACGGTACGGTGCTGGCCCTCGTGCTTCCCCGCGGTATGGTGCAGGGTCACGGTGACCGGGTACTCGCCCTCGTCGGCGATCTCGAGGCCCACGAACTCGTAGCCGTAGTCGGGGGTCAGGCGGGTGGGCGAGTGCGCCGCGACCTCGGCGAAGTAGTCGAGCACACGCGCCTGGTTCACGATCAGGTGGGGGAACTCGCTGACCCCGGTCGGGTCGTCCTGGGTCACGGCCGCGCGCACGATGCGCGACGGCTCGGCGGGGTCGGGCTTCCAGAACGCCATCTCGGTGATGCGGTACGCCTCGGCGATGATCCGCTCGGCGAACCCGAACGCCTGGAACGTCTCGACGCTGCGGGCCTGGATGCCGTCGGCCTGGCCGATCACCAGCCGTCCGGAGCGACGCTCGACGATGCGGGTCGTGATGTTCGGGAACTGCGACAGCTGCGCCGCCGCGATCATGCCCGCAGGCCCCGTGCCCACGATCAGCACGTCGACCTCGTCGGGAAGCTCCTCCGGGCGGTCGATCCCGACCCCGGCAGCAGGCTTCACCCGCGGCTCTTCGGAAACATAACCGTGATGGTGGAACTGCACGGGAACTCCTCACTTCACTGTGCGTACTGGCGCCCTGGCTGCGTCTGCCCGTGTTCTATAATCGAACTCGGAATTCACATATCGCGCAATTGATAGTAAGCGGATGCCGCGCGCCGGGCAAGTCGGCGTCTGTGCCGGGGCTTTGCAGGTTGAGGAGCGAGCGCAGCGAGCGTCTCGAAACCCGAAGTCCGGGCACTCCGAAGCGACCTCTGAGCTCTTACGGCGTCCACCACGGTCGCAGCGGGAGGTCGTCGACACCACCGCGGTCGTCGGTCTTGACCGCCAGCACCTGGTGCAGCTGGATACCGCCGGCCTCGAAGGCGAGTCGTGATCCGGCCATGTACAGACCCCACACCTTGGCGGTCGGAAGCCCCACCTCGGCGACCGCCTCGTCCCAGTGCTCGACGAGGTTGGCGCACCAGTCCCGCAGGGTCATCGCGTAGTGGGGGCGGAGGTTCTCCTCGTGCAGCACCTCCAGGCCGGCATCCTGGGCCTCGGTGATGATGCGGCCCGACCCGGTGAGCTCGCCGTCGGGGAACACGTACCGATCGATGAAACCGCGGGTCGACGGTCGCGACCGGTTGTCGGCGCGGGTGATGCAATGGTTGAGCAGCAGACCGCCGGGGCGCAGCCTGGAACGCAGGAATCGGAAGTACGACCGGTAATTGCGCACCCCGATGTGCTCGAGCAGCCCGATCGACGACACGGCGTCGAAGCCGGCCGCTTCCAGGTCGCGGTAGTCGCCATGGCGGACCTCGGCCAGCTCGGTCAGGCCCTCCTCGGCGATGGCGTGCCGCGCCCACGTGGTCTGCTCCCGCGACAGGGTCACGCCGGTGGCTCGGATGCCGCGGCGGGCCGCATACCGCACCATGCCACCCCAGCCGCACCCGACGTCGAGCAGGCGGTCGCCGGGCTTCAGCCGCAGCTTCTCGAACACGAGCCGGTATTTGTTCTCCTGCGCCTCGTCGAGTGAGGCGTCAACTCGCGGGTAGCACGCGCAGGTGTAGGTCATCGACGGCCCGAGCACCCACTCGTAGAAGGTGTTCGAGACGTCGTAATGGTGATGGATCGCCTCGGCGTCTCTGGCCTTGCTATGGCGGAGCCCCTCGGCGACGCGACGCCAGCGCGGCGGTGCCTCCTGGGGCGGCGGGGCGATCGGGCGCAGGTGCTCGACGCCTATGGAGCGCACGATCCGGGCCATGGCCCGCGGTGGCGGCATCCGGAAGACCAGTTCGTCGGCGAGCGCCGTGAGCAACTCGTACGGGTCGCCCGGGTGCACCCCGTGGATCTCGAGGTCGCCGGCGATGTAGGCGCGAGCCAGCCCGAGATCGCCGCGCGCGGTCGCGAGGTAGGTGGTCCCTCGCGGTGACTTCAGCTCGAGCCCGAACGGTGCGTCGGGCGGACCCGCCGAACTTCCGTCATAGGCGGTGAACCTCAGCGGCAGTCGACCTTCGGCGAGCAGCTCGAGGATCTCGGCCAGGGTGAGCTTTCGCTCCTCCCGCGTCCCATTCGCCGCCTTCGCTGTCTCGGTCGTTGCCGACGGCCGGTCCTTGAATGTGGTCATCGTCGTTGCACCGCCTTCGCATAGAGGTCGAGGAGCCGCGAATCGGGGTCGTACCGCGCCTTCGCCGCACCATAGGCGTCGCCGCCGTAGAGCCGGTCGAACTCCTCGGGCGAGTAATAGGAGTCGGAGTAGAGCGACTTGTGCCCGTCGAGTTCACTGACTCTGCGCTCGATCCGCCGGTTCGTCTCCCCCTCGGTCGAGCCGACCGGCACGGTCGACCAGAAGCCGACGTTGACGTAGGTCCGCTTCGGCCGCAGCGGATAGAGCGGCCAGCCGTCGTCGTCGCGCAGGCGCAGCGGGCACAGCCAGATCGGCTCGATCGGCACGTTCGCCAGGAACCAGTCGAGGAACTCGACGCACCGCTCGATCGGCACCTCGACGTCTTGGATCACGCGTTCGCGCGGCGGCCGGCCCCTGAGCTCCTCGAGGCGATCACCCACGTCGAATCGCCGTTCGAGCTTCATGAGCTTCCAGTAGGAACTGCTCCGCCGCAGTCGTCGCGGCCAGAGCCGTCGGATCACCGGATGCTGCGCGCCGAACGCCTTCGAGCACCAGAACCAGTCCGTGTCCCAGCGCCACAGGTAGTCGTGGATGGTGAGCCGGTCGTGCGTCGCGCCGTCATCGTGCTGGATGGAGCGATAGAAGATCTGCTGACGGGTGTAGTCGCTGACGGGGCCGGATGTCGCGGTCTGCACGCCCACGCACAGGTAGCTCTCGTCGGCGCTGAAGACGACCCCGTCGAGGTGGTCGACGGGCACCCCGTCGAGGCGACCGGTCTCGACGATGTCCTCCATCGCCACGACCAGGTCGGCGAGCGCGTGGAACCGCAGGTGCGTGAGCGCGACGAACGGCTCGACCGGTTCCAGCTCGATGCGAAGGCGCACCGCGTAGCCGAGCGTGCCATACGAGTTCGGGAACGCACGGAACAGGTCGGCATGCTCGCGTGGAGAGGCGGTCACGATATCGCCCGCGCCCGTCAGGATGTCCATCTCCAGCACCGATTCGTGCGGCAGGCCGTTGCGGAACGAGGTCGACTCGATGCCGAGTCCGGTCACCGCCCCGCCGAGGGTGATGGTCTTCAGCTGCGGCACCACCAGCGGCGCCAACCCGTGCGGCAGCGTCGCGACGACGAGGTCTTCGTAGGTGCACATACCGGCCACGTCGGCCGTGCGCGCCGCCGGGTCGACCGCGATGACGTGCGTGAGCCCTGACGTGTCCAAGCCGGCTCCGTGGGCCGGCGCGCGCGAGCGGAACAGGTTCGAGGTCGGTTTCGCGAGCCGCACCGTCGCTGCCGGCGGCATCGCCCGGTAGCTCTCGAGAAGGCGCTCCACGCCAGCGGCGTGAACGGTGCGTGCATCAGTCGCGGGAACGGACACGCCTCCACGGTAGTCCGCGGGATCGGATGCGACCACCCGCTTGCGTTCCGGTGCCCCGACGGCTCGTCGGTGGCGGCTGGCAGACTCGTGCCATGACCGCGACGATCGGCACGCCGGTGGCACGCCCGAGCGGCCGGCCATCTTCTTCTCGGGCCCCGAGGAGTTCCGTGCCTGGCTCGAAGCCAGCCACGACACCGGGACCGAGCTGTGGATGGGCCTGCACAAGAAGCACGTGCCCGACCGAGCGCTGACCTGGGAGCAGGCCGTGCCCCAGGCGCTGTGCTTCGGATGGATCGACTCGGCGTCGCAGCGCATCGACGACGACGCGCGCCGCCACAGGCGCGTTGGATGTATTACACGTAGGATGTATTACGGAAGGAGGTCCACATGCGACTGAACAGCAAGGGGCAGGTGACGATCCCCGCCGAGCTCCGCCATCGCCTGGGCTTCATGGAAGGCGACGAGGTCGAGGTCGTCGAAGACGGCAACTCGCTGCGCATCGTTCACGCGGATGCCGCGGACAGCAGAGGCAGGCGCGCGGTCGCGCGCATGCGCGGCAGCGCCAGCACCACCCGCACCACCGATGAGCTCATGCGCCTGCTGCGCGACGGATGACCGTGAGCGTCTGACCGTGAGCGTCCTCGTCGATTCGAACATCCTGCTCGACGTGTTCACCGACGATCCAGTCTGGGCTTCCTGGTCAGGCGCGCAACTCGCCCGAGCCCTCGACGCCGCGTCGGTTGTCATCGACCCGATCGTCTACGCAGAGGTGTCGGTGGGGTTCACCGAGATCGAGAAGCTCGACAACCTGCTTCCCGCGCCACTCTTCACACGCGAGCCGCTTCCGTACCCTGCCGGCTTCCTCGCCGGCAAGGCGTTCCTCGCCTACCGCCGCAATGGAGGCCAGCGGCCGACTCCTCTGCCGGACTTCTACATCGGCGCACACTCTCTCGTCGCCGGACACGTGCTGCTTACGCGCGACCGGCACCGCTATGAGACATACTTCCCGAGGTTGCCGCTCATCGCGCCGTGAGCTTCTCGCACCGTGCCTGGCTAGTCGACTGCGTCCATGAACTCGATCGCGACCCTCGCGACCTTGTCGACGTAGTCGTTGTCGTGGTTGTACGAGTACACCGCGGCCCGCCACCCGTCGGCGCTGGTCATCGACCCCGACGCGCAGAGGTAGCGTGCCGTCGCCAGGGCGGCGTCGTCGATCTGGTTCGGGTCCGTCACGTCGTCACCGTTCCCGTCGCTCGCCCACGTCGCCCAGGTCGAGGGAATGAACTGCATCGGCCCGACAGCCCGGTCCCACGTGGCATCCCCGTCGAAGAGCCCGCCGTCGGTGTCCGCGATCCTCGCCACGCCATTGCCGTCGAGGGCCCGGCCGATGATCGCCGGCTGGGCGTACCCGTGCTCATCGATGACGGTGTCGCCGTGGCTCCCATGGCCCGACTCGATCGAGCCGATCGCCGCGATCGTGGTCCAGTCGAGGCCGCACTCCGGCTGCTCCTCGGCGATTGCGACGTGCGCGAACGCATAGGCCGACAGGGCGCGTTCCGGGATGTCCGTGGCCGCGGCGACCCGAGACATCCATTCGGGGTCGATCTGCGGGGTCAACACCGCAGAGTCCGACGCCGCCGGGTCGGACACGGCCGCCGAGTCTTCGTCCGACTCGGACTGACCGCCGAGCGTTTCGTCGTGCTGGGGCGTCTGGATCATGGGTGGCAGCGCGACACTCGCTCCCCTCGCCGGCGGTGCTTCGAATCCGCCCGGCTTGGCCGAGAGGCCCGCCAGGTTCACCGCGAAGACCGCACCGGCCGCCAACGCGACCACTCCCGCCACCACGCCGGCGTAGCCGAGCACACGGCGTGCGACCGGCCACACCGCGGCACGCCCGGTAACTCGAGCCGGACGCTGCCCACCGTACTCGTCGGGATTGAAATCGTCGCCCCAGGACATCGGTGAGCGGCTCCGTTCGGGCGTCGGTTCGAATGTTGCCTGCCGAGTCCGCCGTCGCTCTCTCCTCGGAGGTGTGCTCGCCGAACCCGTCCTTTCAGCGTACGCGCCGCACGGCGAATCGGCACGACGGAATGGACGACATGCCCGGCCGCGGTCGGGACCGCACCCGCGTCGGGCCGGCCTCCACTCGGGTCAGCCCTGACGGGCGCCCGCGGGGGCAGTGGCTCCCGCCTCGGGCTCGATCCGCTCCGGCGGCGTCAGCGTGTGCGACGTCGACGCGGCGGCCGCGGCGTACTCGAACTCGCCCGGCTTCCGGGTCACTTGCCGTGCGACGAGCAGGGCGAGTGCGATGCCGAGCACGCACCAGATCCCCATGGCGATCGACGACCACGAGAACGCGGTGGCGAGCGCGGCGCTCTCGGACGCGCCAACGGCGATCTGGTTCGCGGTGACCGAGCCGTACACCGAGGCGACGATCGCGGTCATCACGGCCGCACCGACGTACCGGGCCATGTTCGAGATGCCCGACGCGGCGCCGACTTCACGCGGTTCGACGCACGCCGTCGAGAGCGAGGAGCACGGTCCGTTCTGCAGGCTCATGCCGGCGGCCACGCCGACGAGCGGCAGCACGAACATGCCGTACGCCCACGACTCCTGTACGAAGGCGAGCGCGGCGAACGCCACGCTCATGATGATGAAGCCGACCGCGATCGTGGTGCGTGCGCCGATCTTCCCGACGACCGGCGTGATGAGCGGCGAGAGCACGACGGCGGCGGCCGCGATCGGCAGGGTCGCGAGGCCGGCCTGGAAGGCGTCCATGTCGAGCACTGCCTGGTTCTGGAAGTAGAGGCTGACCACGTACATGATCGCGTTCACCGTGCCGGATCCGAGCAGGATCGACAGGGTCGCGCCGACGAGCACCCAGTTCCGCAACAGAGCGAGGTCGAGCAGCGGTGCCTTCACGCGCCGTTCCACCATGAAGAATCCGAAGGTCGCGAGCACCGTGATGGCGAAGCATCCGATCGTCGGAAGCGACACCCAGCCCCACGCGCTGCCGTTCGTGAGCGCGAAGATGAGCGGCGCGAGGATGAGGGCGATGAGCACCGTGCCCGCGAAGTCGATCGACCGCGACCGGGTCGGATCGCTGGATTCCTTCACGGCGAACAGGGTCACGGGCACGCAGGCGACCGCGATCACCGCGTCGATCCAGAACAGCCCCTGCCAGCCGAGCGTCGATGCGAGCAGGCCGCCGACCAGTGGCCCGGCTGCAGCCCCCACGGCGGATGCCGCGCCCCACAGTGTCACCGCCCGGAGCTGCGCCTTGCCGGTGTTCGACGCCGACAGCAGGCTCATGCCGCACGCGAGGATCGTCGCGCCCGCGGCGCCCTGGATGCAGCGGCCCGCGATCACGCCGAGGCCCTCCTGCGAGAGCGCGATGAGCACGCACGACGCGATGAACAGCAGGAGCCGCCGACGAAGATCCTCCGCCGGCCGAACACGTCGCCGAGCGCGCCGGACGTGACGATCACCGCGGCGCCGACGAGCGAGTACCCGGTCACCGCCCATTGCAGCGTGTCGGTCGGGGTCCCCGTGTCCTCGGAGATGGCGGGGATCAGGATCGATACCGCCGATGTGTTCGCGTTCGCCACCAGCGCCGAGACCGATGTCGCGATGAGTGCGCCGCGCGCGTACCGCGCGGTCGTGGCCGTCGTCGTGCCCGTTTCCCCCGTGGGCACGTTCCTACCATCGGTCGGATGCCGCCGCCAGAGTCCCGCGCACATTCACGCGGTCGTGCGTCGCACCAGATCCGTCGACCAACCGCCTCCGCTCAGAGCAATGCGGCGGCACGCCGCAGGCTCGGATCGTGGTACCGCATGCACTGCACCTGATTGTCGGCGAGCCCGAAGGACGTCGAGTTCGTCTCCGCTCTCGTCAGCGCGGAGGTCATCGACCCGCCCGCCGTCCCATGCATCGACGCGAACGCGGCTCGCATCCGCTCGGCGTGGTGGAGATCGCGACGGGGCGGCTCGACTCGCTGGGAGGCTCTCCGCGCGTCACGAGCTCGCACCGGCGAGTCGCATGGTCTCCCCCGCTCGGGCCGCGAGCGCCGTGGCGGTGTCGGCGATCGTGCGCTGCATGACAACGACCGCGGCGGTCGGCGCGACATCCGCGGGGCGAGCGAGGCTGATCGTGCGGTCGATTGTCGGACCTTCGAGCCGGACGGATCGGAGTCCTGGGCGATCGATGAGCACCATCGCGGGGACGATCGCGACGCCGAGCCCGCGTTCCACGAACCGCAGCACCGCATCCATCTCCGCGCCCTCGAGCACGACCTCGGGCGTAAGCTCCGCCACGCGGAACGCGGCGTCGGTCGCGCTGCGCGGGTCGTAGGTCGAGCTGAAGACGATCTGCGGCAGGCCCGCGACATCCTCGAGTCCGATGGTGTCGCGGGTCGTGACCGGCGGTGCGGCAGCGGATGACACGACCACGAGCTCTTCGACGAGCAGCGGGGTCACGGTGAATCGTTCGGCGGTCGTGGCATCCGACGTGGTGATCAGTGCGAGGTCGAGTTCGCCGCTCGCGAGTTCGTCGAGCAGCCGGCGCGACCCCTGTTCCGAGAGGTGCAGTTCGATGGCCGGATGCTCCGCGTGGAACGCGCTGAGCACCTCGGCGACGAGGCTGATGCAGAGGGTCGGGGTGGCACCGAGCCGCACCCGGCCGCGCTCGAGGCCGGCAAGCTCGGCGAGTTCGCGCCTGACCGATTCCGCGTCGGCGAGCATGCGGCGCGCAAGCGGCAGCAGCGACTCGCCCGCGGCCGTCAGCGTGCTGCCGCCGCGGGCCCGATGGAACAGCTCCGCGCCGAGATACTGCTCGAGCGCGGCGATCTGGCGGCTCAGCGACGGCTGGGCGAGGTACAGCTCCTCGGCGGCGCGGGTGAAGTTGCCGAACCGAGCCACCTCCACGAAGCCGCGCAGTTGGTCGAGGTTCATGTCGATAGCCTACGCGCATCGACGTCACAGTGAAGATGCATTGGAGTAATGTGACCACCGAATCTAGCGTTGACTGCATGAGTGCTTCAGAACGTCAGGTCTCCACGACCGTCCTCGTGATCGGCACTGGCGGATCGGGTCTGCGCGCCGCGATCGAGCTCGCCGAGGCGGGCGTCGACGTGCTCGCGCTCGGCAAGCGGCCGAAGTCCGACGCCCACACCACGCTCGCGGCGGGCGGCATCAACGCCGCCCTCGCGACGATGGACCCCGACGACAGTTGGCAGCAGCACGCCGCCGACACCCTCAAGGAGAGTTACCTGCTCGCCGACCCGCGCACGGTCGAGATCGTGACGTCGGGTGCGGCCCGCGGCATCCAGGATCTCGAGCGCTACGGCATGCCGTTCGCCCGCGAGCACGACGGCCGCATCTCGCAGCGCTTCTTCGGCGCCCACACCTACCGGCGGACGGCGTTCGCGGGCGACTACACCGGCCTCGAGATCCAGCGCACGCTCGTCAACCGGGCCGCACAGCTGAACGTGCCGATCCTCGACACGGTCTATGTCACCCGCATCCTCGTGAACGACGACGGCGCGGTCTTCGGCGCCTACGGCTTCGACCTCGACGACGGCACGCGCTATCTGATCCACGCCGACGCGGTCATCCTCGCCGCCGGCGGCCAAAACCGCATCTGGCGGCGCACCTCGTCGCGGCGCGACGAGAACACGGGCGACTCGTGGCGCCTCGCCGTCGAGGCGGGCGGCCGGGTGCGCGACCCCGAACTCGTGCAGTTCCATCCGTCGGGCATCATCGAGCCCGAGAACGCGGCGGGCACCCTGATCAGCGAGGCGGCCCGCGGCGAGGGCGGCATCCTGACCAACGGCCTCGGCGAGCGCTTCATGTCGAAGTACGACCCCGAACGCATGGAACTGTCGACGCGCGACCGAGTCGCCCTCGCGGCGTACACCGAGATCAAGGAGGGCCGTGGCACCCCCAATGGCGGTGTCTGGCTGGATGTCTCGCACCTGCCCCGCGAGAAGATCATGACGCGCCTCCCCCGCGTCTACCAGACCATGCTCGAGCTGCAGATGCTCGACATCACGAAGTCGCCGATCGAGATCGCGCCCACCGCGCACTATTCGATGGGCGGCGTGTGGGTGCGCCCCGACGACCACGGCACGGATGTCCCGGGGCTCTTCGCCATCGGCGAGGCATCCTCTGGCCTGCACGGCGCCAACCGCCTGGGCGGCAACTCGCTCATCGAGCTGCTCGTCTTCGGACGCATCGTGGGACAGGCCGCGGCGTCCTACTCGGCCTCGCTCGCAGCGCAGAAGCGCTCGGCGGCCGCCGTGCAGACCGCGCGCGACGAGATCGCTTCGCTTCTCGCGTCGGATGGCTCGGAGAACGTGCGCGCCCTGCAGCGCGCCATCCGCAACACCATGACCGAGCACGCCGGAGTGGTGCGCGACCAAGCCGGCCTCCTCGCCGGGCTCGCCGAGCTCGACGCGATCGAAGCACGCGTGAGCGACATCGGGGTCCACCCCGACATCGCCGGCTACCAGGACCTGGCGCACGCCTTCGACCTCAAGTCGGCCGCGCTGGCCGCTCGTGCGACCCTCGAGGCGGCCCTCGAACGGCGCGAGACCCGCGGATGCCACAACCGCAGCGATTACCCCGAGTTGGATGAGTCGCTGCAGGTGAACCTCGTCTGGTCACCCTCGACCGGCGTGACCCGCGAGGCGATCCCGCCCATCCCCGACGAGATCGCCGCGCTCATGCGCAGCGAGGTGTCGGTGGCGTGCAAGCTGCTCGAGTAGCCGCCATCCCGGCTGGGGATCAGGAACTCGCGGGCGCGTCCGTCGGCGTCGCGGATGGGTTCGGCGAGGCGTCCACCGCGGTGAGCTCGGCGATCGCGCGCTCGAAAGCGGCGATCGTCGCAGCGTCCACCGCACCAGTCGGCTCGACGCCGAGCTCCGTCTGGAACGCCTGTACGGCTG
>NZ_BMMD01000020.1 GCF_014645655.1 Agromyces bauzanensis
CCGACACCCGCACCCGAGGCCGCTCCGGTGGCGCCGGCCGCGCCGGCCGCGCCGGCCCCGCCTGCGCCGACACCCGCACCCGAGGCCGCTCCGGTGGCGCCGGCCCCGCCTGCGCCGACACCCGCACCCGAGGCCGCTCCGACTGCGCCTGCGCCGGCACCGGCACCCGAGGTGGCGCCGGCCGCGCCTGCTGCTACTCCACCTGCGCCGGCACCCGCCGCGGCGCCGGCCGCGCCTGCGCCGGCACCTGCGCCAGAGGCCGCTCCGGCCGCGCCTACTGCGGCTCCGGCTGCGCCGGCACCGGTCGCCGCACCAGCAGCAGCGACGGGGGCGCACGCCGGCCCCAGCGGCTACGTCACGCCCATCGTGCGCAAGCTCGCCAACGAGCAGGGCGTCGACCTCGCGAGCGTCACGGGCACCGGGGTCGGCGGACGAATTCGCAAGCAGGACGTCATCTCGGCCCACGTCGCACCGGCGGCCGTGCCGACGGCACCGGCCCGCACGCCGCTCGAGACGTCGCCGCTGCGCGGCACCACCGTGCCGATGACGCGCCTGCGCAAGGTCGTCGCCGAGCGCGCGGTGGTCTCGATGACCTCGACCGCGCAGCTCACCACCGTCATCGAGGTCGATGTCACCCGCGTCGCACGCCTGCGCGATCGCGTCAAGGGCGCGTTCCTCGAGAAGACCGGCAACAAGCTGTCCTTCCTGCCGTTCTTCGCCCTCGCCGCCGCGGAGGCCCTGCGCGCCTACCCGATCATCAACTCGACCGTCGACGGAGACAGCATCGTCTACCCCGCGACCGAGAACATGAGCATCGCGGTCGACACCGAGCGCGGCCTGCTCACACCGGTGATCCGCGACGCCGGCGAGTTGGACATCGCCAGTCTCGCGGCGCAGATTGCGGACCTCGCGGATCGCACGCGCAACAACCAGTTGAAGCCCGACGAGCTCTCGGGCGGCACGTTCACGCTCACGAACACCGGTTCGCGCGGCGCGCTGTTCGACACCCCGGTCGTGTTCCTGCCGCAGTCGGCGATCCTCGGCACGGGCATCGTCGTGAAGCGGCCGGTGGTCGTGAGCCAGGACGGCTCCGAGGCGATCGCCATCCGCTCGATGGTGTACCTCGCGCTGTCGTACGACCACCGCATCATCGACGGCGCCGACGCGGCCCGCTTCCTGACCGCGGTCAAGGAGCGCCTGGAAGAGGGCGACTTCGAGTCGGTGCTCGGCATCTAATCGAAGATCTCGCGCAGACGCCAGCCGGCCTCGCCCCTCACCACGAGGAGCGAGGCCGCTTCGCTTCCGGCCTCCGAATGGGACACCTCGACGAGCACGGCATCTCCCATCTCGACCGTCACGGCCGCAGTCGACGGATCGAACGCGTCGACGGGCGGTGGCGCGCCGTCGCGAGCCGCGTGCATCGTCGCGCGATCGTCCGCCTCGATGGCCGAGCCGTGCTGCACCACCTCGTCGAGACACGCGAGGTCGAGCGTCGCGAAGCACTCGGCGCGACGCTCGAGCAGCGCCCGCGCCGCCGCGGCCGCATCCTCGCCGAACGCGTCGCCGACCGCGGTTCCGGCCTCTGCGGAGGGCTCTGCTGACGTCGTGCTCGGCGTCGGGGCGTTCCTGCTCCAGTCGCCGGTCGCGGCATCCGGACTCCCGGCCTCGCCTGCTGGACCGGCCGTCGCCGGGGGCACGAGGGTGAGCAGGAGCACGAGCGCTCCCCCACCGACCAGGCCGCCGACCGTGAGTGCACCACGACGTGCACGCACGATGGCGCCGACGCGCCTGCGCAACCGGCCGGCCGGCGACGCCTCCGTCGCCGCGACCACGCGCTCGTCGAGTTCCGTGGGCAGCTGGGCGAGGCCGAGGAACGCCCGAAGCCCGCTGAGGCGCCGAGCCGGCGCGCCACCCGCCTCCGGCCCGGCGACGTGGTCCTGTCCCGCCTCAGGCGGCGAAACTGGTGCGGTGACGCGGGCGGGGACGCGCGTCGCCCGCACCCGCACCTCGACGCCGGCGATCGGCTCCGGTGTGGCGGCCCGGAACAGGAGGCGCTCGAGCTCGGGCTCGCAGCGGAGGAACGGCCGCGCCTCCAGCCGGCCCCGCATCAGGTCGATGGCCGCGTCGAGGGCGCCGGCGGGCCGCACGACGGCGGCGACCTCCTCGATCAGTTCCGCGAGGGCCAGGTGCCCGGCTCGGAGAAGCGACGTGCGCTCCGCGGCCAGCTCGGGTCCGGGCAGGCGGCGCAGCGCGCCGAGCCCGATGAGCCGCGGGCGCCCGCCATCATCGAGCAGCAGGTCGGCGGCCGACAGTCGGGTGTGCACGAACCCCCGCGCGGCCAGATCGGCGACCGCGATGGTGATGGGCGCGAGGATCGTGACCGCCTCGCCCGCGGTCAGTGCGCGTTCCGTGAGCAGTCGTGCAATGGACGGCCCCGGGAGGCGCTCGACGGCAAGGCAGCATCGGCCGTCGTCGAGCCCGGCGACGTCGAACAAGGCTGGAAGGCAACCGTCGGCATCCGTCGACATGGCCTCGATCTCGATCGCGACCGATTCGCCGGTCACGTGCGCCGGGTAGACCCGCACGGCCACGAGGGGCATCACACCGCGTGCGGGCGCCGACGCGGTGGCATCAGCGGGCGCCGCGAGGCCGTCCGCCGGACGATCGTCGGGATGCTCCGGCTCCGCCGCCGCAAGGTAGACGTCAGCCCGCTCGCCGGACGCGATGCGGCGCAGCAGCCGATATCCGACGAGGCCGCCCGTGAGCGGCGGCGGACTCGCGACGCGCGCAGGCGGCGGCACGACGGTGTCCTGGGGTCGACGGCGTATGCGGCTCATGCCGAGATCCTCCAGGGCGCACGGCGCCGACCGCTCGCGGGGCTCACGGGTCGTGGCGGAGCACGCCGTCGACCGCATGTGGAGGACAAGTCGGGCACGTCCCTGGCGCGCATAGACTGGTCGACATGCTCGACTTCGTCGTCGCGGGGCTAAGCGCCAACTCCGTGCCGTACATCGAGGGTCTCGACCTTCAGCGCGCCGTCCATCGCGCGGTCGTCGCGGGCGAACGCCCCGACGCCGTCATCCTCCTGGAACACCCCTCCGTCTACACCGCCGGCAAGCGCACCGCGCCCGATGAGCGACCGACCGACGGAACGCCCGTCATCGACGTCGACCGGGGCGGCAAGATCACCTGGCACGGGCCCGGCCAGCTGGTCGGTTACCCGATCCTCCGGCTCGCCGAGCCGATCGACGTGGTCGGCTACGTTCGCCGGCTCGAGGGCATCCTCATCGACGTGCTCGCAGGCCTCGGCGTCGCCGGCCGCCGCGTCGAGGGCCGCTCGGGCGTCTGGGTGGGCCCTCCGGGCCTCGAGAACAAGATCGCCGCGATCGGCATCCGCGTCGCCGACGGCGTCACGATGCACGGCTTCGCGCTCAACTGCAGCAACTCCCTCGACCCCTACGAGAGGATCGTCGCGTGCGGCATCCGAGACGCGGGGGTCACGACCATCACCCGTGAGCTCGGCCGCGAGGTGACGCCCGAGCAGCTGGTCGCACCGATCTCGCAGCGGTTCCTCGCCGAGGCCGAGGCGGCGGTCGCCGCATGAGCACCCCACCCGAGGGGCGCAGGATGCTGCGCCTCGAGGTCCGCAACGCCCAGACGCCGATCGAGCGCAAGCCCGAGTGGATCAAGACGCACGCGAAGATGGGCCCCGAGTACCGCCAGCTCCTGCACCTCGTGAAGAGCGAAGAGCTCCACACGGTGTGCCAGGAGGCCGGCTGTCCGAACATCTACGAGTGCTGGGAGGACCGCGAGGCCACCTTCCTCATCGGCGGCTCGCAGTGCACCAGGCGCTGCGACTTCTGCCAGATCGACACTGGAAAGCCCGCCGACTACGACATCGACGAACCACGTCGCGTCGCCGAGTCGGTGGTGCGCATGCAGCTGCGGTACTCGACCGTCACGGGCGTCGCGCGCGACGACCTGCCCGACGAGGGTGCGTGGCTCTACGCCGAGACCATCCGCGAGATCCACCGGCAGTCGCCCGGTACCGGCGTGGAGATCCTCGTGCCCGACTTCTCGGGCAACCCCGAGCTGCTCGGCGAGGTCTTCTCGTCCCGTCCCGAGGTCTTCGCGCACAACGTCGAGACAATCCCGCGCATCTTCAAGCGCATCAGGCCGGCGTTCCGCTACGAGCGCTCGCTCGACGTGATCACCCAGGGCCGCGACGCCGGGCTCATCACCAAGTCGAACCTGATCCTCGGCATGGGCGAGGAACGCGCTGAGATCTCTCAGGCGCTCCGCGACCTGCACGATGCGGGCACCGACATCATCACCATCACGCAGTACCTGCGCCCGAGCCCGCGTCACCTCCCGGTGGATCGCTGGGTGCGCCCCGAGGAGTTCGTCGAGCTCAAGGAGGAGGCCGAGCAGATCGGCTTCCTCGGGGTGCTCGCCGGACCGCTCGTGCGTTCCTCGTACCGCGCCGGGCGCCTCTGGGCGCAGTCGATGCAGGCGAAGGGACTCGAGCTGCCGCCCGCGCTCGCCCACCTCGCCGACGCGTCGCTCGGGTTCGCGCAGGCGGTCGGCTGAGACATCCGGATGCCGCCTCCGCTCGTCGAGAACACGGTCGGAGGCGGCACGCGGCCGCCGGTATCCTTGTCACCATGGCACGCACCAAGGACAAGCCGTCCGCTCCGAGGGAGCCCGGCCGCATGAAGCAGATGTGGCAGGTCTTCCAGATGACCCGCCGCTACGACAAGGGCTCACAGTGGCTCATGCTCCTCGGCTTCCTCGCTCCCGTGCTCGTGGGCCTCGCTCTCGCGCTGTGGTTCGGCGACGGCAACGGCCTCACCATCGCGCTCTGGATCGTCGCCGGCGTGCTGGCGGGCATCCTGCTCGCGCTCGTCATCCTCGGCCGCCGGGCCGAGCGGGCGGCGTACTCGCAGATCGAGGGTCAGCCCGGCGCGGTCGGCGCCGTGCTCCGCAGCGGACTGCGCGGCGGCTGGACGGGCAACGAGATGCCGGTCGCCGTGAACGGCAAGACGCAGGACGCCGTGTATCGCGCCGTGGGGCGCGGCGGGGTCGCGCTCATCAGCGAGGGGCCCGTGTCCCGTACGCAGCGCATGCTCGACGACGAGAAGCGCAAGGTCGCAAGGGTGCTCCCCAACGTCCCGATCATGCTCATCTCGGTGGGCCACGACGAGGGCTCCATCGAGCTGCACCGCCTCCCCGCGACCCTGCGCAAGACCAAGCGCACGCTCACGAAGCCCGAGGCGCTCGCCGTCGCCAACCGCCTGAACTCCCTGCAGACGCAACTGCCGATCCCGAAGGGCATCGACCCCATGAAGGTGCGGCCCCAGCGCGGCAAGATGCGCTGACCCGGCTCGCTCGGCTCACGTGAGCAGCGGCATCCGTCGATCGGCGGATGCCGCTTCGCCTGTCAGGCGCGGATGAGCACCGTGCCGGCGAGCTTGTCGTGGAAGCCGCGCTGGTCGGAGTCCCACACGACGGCCGGCAGCACGATGACGAGCAGCACCGTGCGCACGACGGGGCGCCAGGGGCCGACCCAGCCGCCCGCGACCGGCACGACCCGCAGGCCGACGAGGCGGTGACCGACGCTTCCGCCGATCGTCGGGATGAAGAGGACCTGCATCAGGGCGAAGATCCCGAGCGTGAGCCACGTGTGGAGCGTCGAACTGTAGGGGGCGAAGAGCAACGCGATCACGATCGCCGCCACCCAGTCGATCGCGAGCGCCGCGAGGCGCCGGCCAACGCGGCCCACCGAACCGGAGCCGGCGGCGGGAAGGCCGAGCCGCTCCCCCGGCCACCGACCGGGTCGGAGTTCGCCGGAGGTTCGGGGCTGGGTCGCAGGCACCCCCCGATTCTACCGACCCTCCCGGCGCGTAACATGACGGAAACATCCGTGTCACGGTCGGGAAATCGCGACTCGATACCGTCGTGAGCGGCTGTGCAAGTCCGTCCGGTCCCCACCCGCCCTCTTGGAGTGTTCGTCACATGTTCAGTGATTCGTCTGAAGTGCTCAAGTTCATCAAGGAGACGGATGTCAAGTTCCTCGACATCCGCTTCACCGACCTCCCGGGTGTGCAGCAGCACTTCAACATCCCGGCGTCGACCGTCGACGAGGAGTTCTTCACGGTCGGCCAGCTGTTCGACGGCTCCTCCATCCGCGGATTCGCCTCGATCCACGAATCCGACATGCAGTTGATCCCGGATGTCTCCACGGCCTACGTCGACCCGTTTCGCGCCGAGCGCACGCTCGTCATGGTGTTCGACATCTACAACCCGCGCAACGGCGAGATCTACGGCAAGGACCCCCGTCAGGTCGCCAAGAAGGCCGAGAAGTACCTCGCCTCGACCGGCATCGCCGACACCGCGTTCTTCGCCCCCGAGGCCGAGTTCTACATCTTCGACGACGTGCGCTACGAGGTGAAGCAGAACGCGAGCTTCTACTCGGTCGACTCGAGCGAGGGCGCCTGGAACTCGGGCCGCACCGAAGAGGGCGGCAACCTCGCGAACAAGACCGCGTACAAGGGCGGCTACTTCCCCGTCTCGCCGGTCGACCAGCACGCCGACCTCCGCGACGACATCGTGCTGAAGCTCATCGAGGCCGGCCTCGAAGTCGAGCGCTCGCACCACGAGGTCGGCACGGCCGGCCAGGGCGAGATCAACTACAAGTTCGACACGATGGTGCACGCGGCCGACGACATCCTGAAGTTCAAGTACATCGTCAAGAACACCGCCAACGAGTGGGGCAAGACCGCCACGTTCATGCCGAAGCCGCTGTTCGGCGACAACGGCTCGGGGATGCACACGCACCAGTCGCTCTGGAACGAGGGCAAGCCGCTGTTCTACGACGAGGCCGGCTACGGCGGCCTTTCCGACGTCGCGCGCTGGTACATCGGCGGCATCCTCAAGCACGCCCCCGCGATCCTCGCCTTCACGAACCCCACGGTGAACTCCTACCACCGCCTCGTGCCGGGCTTCGAGGCTCCTGTGAACCTCGTGTACTCGGCGGGCAACCGGTCGGCGGCCATCCGCATCCCGATCACGGGCACGAACCCCAAGGCCAAGCGCATCGAATTCCGCGCGCCGGATGCCTCGGGCAACCCGTACCTCGCCTTCGCCGCGCAGCTCATGGCCGGACTCGACGGCATCAAGAACCGCATCGAGCCGCACGAGCCCGTCGACAAGGACCTCTACGAGCTCCCGCCCGAGGAGGCCAAGTCGATCCCCCAGGTTCCGGGTTCGCTCGACGCGGTGCTCAACGCGCTCGAGGCCGACCACGACTTCCTCCTCGAGGGCGGCGTGTTCACCAAGGAGCTCATCGAGACCTGGATCGACTACAAGCGCGAGAAGGAGCTGAAGCCCCTGGCCCAGCGCCCGCACCCCTTCGAGTACGAGCTCTATTTCGGCGTCTGATCCCCGCTCCCCCCAGGGCGACGGCCCCGCACCCGAGTGGTGCGGGGCCGTCGTTCGTCCGGCGGCGCTGCCGGCGCCCGCGCCGCCCACGTCTCAGTGCATGGTCGGCTCGCGGCGCGGCTCCACGCCGTAGAAGCCCCGCTCGAACACGGCTCGCGCTCGCCTCGTGACCTGGAGGTAGTCGCTCTCCAGACGGCTCGCCGACCCGGGCGGATAGCCCATGATGCGCGCCACGCCCTCGAGCTGCGAGCGTTCGACGGGCAGCACGTCGGTCGTCCGGTCGAGCCACAGCGTGAGCGCTGACCTCGCCCGAGCGGCGAAC
The DNA here is from genome assembly GCF_014645655.1 of Agromyces bauzanensis. GTDB lineage: Bacteria > Actinomycetota > Actinomycetes > Actinomycetales > Microbacteriaceae > Agromyces > Agromyces bauzanensis. Next base: position 7,763 of record NZ_BMMD01000020.1, read on the forward strand.
ACCCACGCCGCGCGCAGCACGCTCGCTTCCGCCGGGGTGACATAGCGGTGCTCGACAGCCGCGTCGAGGGCGTCGAGTGTCGACGTCGTGCGGAGCGACGGCTCGGCGGCGCCGTGCTGCAGTTGCACGAGCTGCACGTACCACTCGACATCCGACAGCGATCCACGCCCGAGCTTCAGGTGCCGCGTGGGGTCGGCGCCCTGCGGCAGGCGCTCGTTCTCGACACGCGCCTTGATGCGCTTGACCTCGCGGATGTCGCGCTCGGAGATCTCCGCCGGATACCGCACGGTGTCGGCGAGTTCCGTGAAGTCGCGGATGAGCGCCGCGTCACCCGCCACGCCGCGCGCACGCAGCAGGGCCTGCGCCTCCCACGTCAGCGACCACCGCGCGTAGTAGGCGCGGTACGCGTCGAGCGACCGGGCGACGACGCCGTTGCGGCCCTCGGGTCGCAGGTCGGCGTCGAGCTCGAAGGGCAGGCGCGCGTCCTCGCTGAGGCGCACGAGCTCGGCGACGATGCGCAGCGCCCGCGCCTGCGCCTCCTCGGGCGAGGCATCCGTCGGCCTGAAGACGTAGACGATGTCGGCATCCGACCCGATGCCGAGCTCGCGGCCGCCGAACCGGCCCATGCCGATCACGGCGAACTCGAGCCCGTCGACCTCGCCGCGGCGGATCGCCTCGACCAGGGCGGCGATGTGGCTCTCGCTCACGTCGGACAGGCCCCGGCCGAGCTCCTCCACCGTGCACACGTCGAGGATGGCCGAGAGCGCCAGGCGCAGCACCTCCCGACGGCGGATGGCCCGGAACACCTTGGCCGCGGCATCCGCGTCACCGTGGCGGGCGAGTACGGCTCGCTTCTCGTCCTCGAGCGCGACGAGCGGGCGGGGACGCAGCTCGTCGAGGTCCTCGAGCCACGCGACCGCTTCGGGGATGCGCTCGAGCAGTTCGCCGACGAACCTCGACCCCGAGAGCACGCGCGTGAGTCGGAGCGCGGCATCCGACGAGTCGCGCAGCAGGCCCAGGTACCAGTGCGTGGTGCCGAGCGTGTCGCTCACCCGGCGGAAGGCGAGCAGCCCGTAGTCGGGATCCGCGCCGTCGGCGAACCAGGAGATGAGCACCGGCATCAGGTGCCGCTGGATGGTGGCTCGTCGCGATACACCGGCGGTGAGCGCGCCGATGTGGGCGAGCGCCCCCTTCGGGTCGCGGAAGCCGATCGCCGCGAGCCGCGCCTCCGCCTGCTCGCTCGTCAGCTCGAGCTCGCCCGGAGGCATCGCCGCCACCGCGGACAGGAGCGGCCGGTAGAACAGCCGCTCGTGCAGGCCGCGCACCCGCTGGCGGGTGCCCTGCCACAGGGCGGACAGGTCGTCGGCGTTCCGAGCGAGACCCGACGATCGTGCGAGCGTTCGCAGCCGCGCCGCGTCACGAGGCATGAGGTGGGTGCGTCGCAGCCGTTCCAGTTGCAGGCGGTGCTCGAGCACGCGGAGCACGCGGTAGTCGCGCGAGAACTCGGCCGCCGCCTCGCGGCCCACATACCCGCGCTCCGCGAGCGCCGCGAGGGCCGGCAGCGTGCCGCCCTGCCGGATCTCGACATCGGTCGCGCCGTGCACGAGCTGGAGCAGCTGCACCGTGAACTCGATGTCGCGGAGGCCCCCCGGGCCGAGCTTCAGCTGCACGTCGACCTCGTCTGCGGGGATGTGCTCGGTCACGCGTTCGCGCATCCGCTGCACCGACTCGACGAACCCGTCGCGACCGGAACTCGCCCAGACCTTCGGGGCGACGCCGACGGCGTAGCGGGCCCCGAGCTCCGCATCGCCGGCGATCGGTCGTGCCTTGAGCAGCGCCTGGAACTCCCAGCTCTTCGCCCACCGGTCGTAGTACTGCAGGTGCGAGTCGAGCGTGCGCACGAGTGCGCCATCCTTGCCCTCGGGGCGGAGGTTCGTGTCGACTTCCCAGAGCGGCGGTTCGATGCCATGCTCGGCGATCACGCGCATCGCGACCATTGCGAGCCGCGTCGCGATGTCGAGCGCGCGGGCCGTCGACACCGCCTCTTCGTCGGCGGACTCGGCGACGAAGATCACGTCGACGTCGCTCACGTAGTTGAGCTCGCGGGCACCGGCCTTGCCCATGCCGATCACCGCCAGGCGGGTCGCCGCCACCTCGTGTTCGGGGTACCGGCCGGGCGCGGCGGGCTCCCCGTCGACGCGAGAGATCGCGCGCCGGGCCGCCGTGAGCGCCACGTCGATCGCCGCACCGGCCAGGTCGGCGAGCCCCGCAGCGACCGTGTCGACGGCCTCGATCGTGCTCGGGCGCGTGAGGTCGTACACGGCGATGCCCGCGAGGAGGCGGCGATAACGCGCCCGCACCGCGGTCGCCGCGGCCTCGGGCAGGCCAGCGTGCGGAACGTCGAGGTCGTCGAGCGCGGCCGACATCGCGGCGCGTGCGTCATCCGCTCCGAGCGGCCGGTTCGGTGCCTGCCGCAGCACCGCGAGCTCGGTCGGATGCCGCAGCAGGAAGTCGGCGAGGCCGCGTGACGCGCCGAACAGGCGCGCCAGGCGCTCGGCGGAGGCGTCGTCGCCGAGCACCGCGGTCACCTCGGGCCGAGCACGCTCCTCGAGGCGGCGGATCGCCGCGAGTGCCTCGTCGGGATCGCCCGCATGCGCGAGGGCGGCGAGCAGGCGTTCCTCATCGACGCCGGTCGCCGAGGCGAGCTCCTCGAGCGAGGCGGCGGCCCGGTCGAGGTCGTCGAAGCCCGCGCGGGCGAGCCGGCCGAGGGACTGCGCCTGCCGTGACATCCGTCTCGGGTCAGAGGATCTCGAGGTTGCGGTGCAACTCGAACGGCGTGACCTGCACCCGGTAGTCGCGCCACTCCGCGCGCTTGTTCGCGAGCACGTAGTTGAAGACCACCTCGCCCAGCGTCTCGGCGACGAGTTCGGACTCCTCCAAGTACTCGATCGCGTGGTCGAGGCTCGCCGGCAGCGGGTGGTACCCGAGCGCGCGTCGTTCGCTGTCGGTGAGCGCCCACACGTCGTCCTCGGCCTCGGGTGGAAGCTCGTAACCCTCCTCGATGCCCTTCATGCCGGCCGCGAGGAGCAGCGAGAAGGCGAGGTACGGATTCGCGGCCGAGTCGATGGCCCGGTACTCGACCCGGGCGCTCTGGCCCTTGTTCGGCTTGTAGAGCGGCACGCGCACGAGCGCGGAGCGGTTGTTGTGGCCCCAGCAGATGAAGCTCGGCGCCTCATCGCCGCTCCACAGCCGCTTGTAGGAGTTCACGAACTGGTTCGTGACCGCCGAGATCTCGTTGGCGTGCCGCAGGAGCCCGGCGATGAACTGGCGGCCGATCTTCGAGAGCTGGTACTGCGCGCCGGCCTCGAAGAACGCGTTCGCGTCGCCCTCGAAGAGGGAGAGGTGCGTGTGCATGCCGCTGCCGGGATTGTGCGAGAACGGCTTGGGCATGAACGTGGCGTAGACGCCCTGCTCGATCGCGACCTCCTTGACGACCGTGCGGAAGGTCATGATGTTGTCGGCCGTGGTCAGGGCGTCGGCGTACCGGAGGTCGATCTCGTTCTGGCCCGGGCCGGCCTCGTGGTGGCTGAACTCCACCGAGATTCCGAGGTCCTCGAGCATGCGCACCGAGCGGCGACGGAAATCGTGGGCGGTGCCACCGGGCACGTTGTCGAAGTAGCCGGCCGAGTCGACGGGCTGCGGCCCCTCGGGTCCGTACTTCGACGACTTCAGGAGGTAGAACTCGATCTCGGGGTGCGTGTAGAACGTGAAGCCACGGTCGGCCGCGCGCGCGAGCGTGCGCTTCAGCACGTTGCGGGGGTCGGCGACGGCCGGCTCGCCGTCGGGCGTCGTGATATCGCAGAACATGCGCGCCGTGGGGTCGATGTCGCCACGCCACGGGAGCGTCTGGAAGGTGGTCGGGTCGGGGAACGCCAGGAGGTCGGACTCGTACGTGCGGCTGAGGCCCTCGATGGCCGAGCCGTCGAATCCGATGCCCTCGGTGAACGCCCCCTCGACCTCGGCCGGGGCGATCGCCACCGACTTCAGGGTGCCCACCACATCGGTGAACCAGAGCCTGACGAACTTGACTCCACGTTCCTCGATGGTCCGGAGAACGAAGTCGCGCTGCTTATCCATCCACACCCTCTCTCGCACCTCTCAGGGTAGCGGCTCGACGGCCGGCCGAGCGCCGGGCATGGCAGCCCGTTGTGCCAGACTGGCGGCATGCCAGTCCAGCCTGTGAACGACCCAGCATCCGCGAGCTCTCCCGTCGCCGAGACGAACCCGTACGGCGGGGCCGCGGCGTCCGGAGGGCCGAAGCGCGTGCGCACGCGGCACTTCCAGAACGCCAAGCGCGAGGGCATCAAGATCACCGGGCTCACGAGCTACGATATGCTGACGGCCCGCATCTTCGACGAGGCGGGCATCGACTTCCTGCTGGTGGGCGACTCGGCGGGCAACAACGTGCTCGGCTACGAGACCACCCTGCCCGTGACCATCGACGACCTCATCCCGCTCACGCGCGCGGTCGCCGGAGCGGTCAGGCGCGCGTTCGTGGTGGCCGACATGCCGTTCGGCTCGTACGAGAACGGCCCCGAGGACGCGCTCAAGACGGCGGTGCGGTTCATGAAGGAGGCCGGCGCCCACGCCGTCAAGCTCGAGGGCGGCGAACGCAGCGCGAAGCAGGTCCGGCGCATCGTGGGCGCCGGCATCCCCGTGATGGGGCACATCGGCTACACGCCGCAGAGCGAGCACGGCCTGGGCGGCCACGTCATCCAGGGCCGGGGCGAGGGCGTGCAGCAACTGCTCGCCGACGCGAAGGCGGTGCAGGAGGCGGGCGCCTTCGCGGTGGTGCTCGAGATGGTTCCGATGGATGCCGCGCGGCAGGTCACCGAGCTCCTCGACATCCCGACCATCAGCGTGGGCGCCGGCCCGCACACCGACGGACAGCTGTTGGTCTGGACCGACTGGGCCGGCCTCACCATCGGCCGGGTGCCGAAGTTCGTGAAGCAGTACGCGAACCTCGCAGGAGTGCTCGGCGACGCGGCCCGGTCGTGGCGGGAAGACGTTGAATCGGGCAGCTACCCCGACGCCGAGCACAGCTACGAATAGGGGTCTCGAGACGCGTCCGACTTCGTCGGGCACTCCTCAACCACCGGCGGTCAGTCCTCGGCGGCCTCCTCCTCGGCCCACTTCGCGCTGTTGGCGCGCAGGATCTCGAGCGCTCGCTCGGCCTCCTCGCGCGTCTCGAACGGCCCGACGCGGTCGACCGCGGGCGACAGCAATCCCTGCTCCACCTTGCCGCTCTTCATGTTGTACCAGAACATGTGCTCGACATCCTCGGCCATAGGCTGATCCTATGCCCAAGGACCATGCCGGCCACCTGATCCCCGGCCGCCTGTCGCCGACCCGCGAGGTGCCGTCCGGCATCACGCGCCCCGAGTACGTCGGCCGCGCCGCGCCGACGCCCAACACGGACGGTGATCGATACAAGGCCGATGAGGTCGAGCGCATCCGCGCGGCCGGACGCATCGCCGCGGGGGCGATCGACGCCGCGGCATCCGCGATCCGCCCCGGGGTCACGACCGACGAGCTCGACCGCATCGCGCACGAGTACGTCGTCGGCCACGGCGCGTACCCGTCGACCCTCGGCTACCGCGGTTACCCGAAGTCGTCGTGCACGTCGGTCAACGAGGTGATCTGCCACGGCATCCCCGACGACACGGTGCTGCAGGACGGCGACCTCGTGAACATCGACGTCACCGCGTACCTCGACGGGTACCACGGCGACCTCAGCCACACGTTCCTCGTCGGCGATGCCGATCCCGAGGCCGCGCTCCTCGTGGAGCGCACCCGCGAGGCGCTCGCGCGGGGCATCCGCGCCGTCGCCCCGGGTCGGCAGGTGAACGTGATCGGTCGCGCCATCGAGGCGTATGCGAAGCGCTTCGGATACGGCGTGGTGCGCGATTACACGGGGCACGGCGTCGGCCGTGCCTTCCACACGGGGCTCATCATCCCCCACTACGACGCACCCGAGTTCGACACCGTCATGGAACCCGGCATGGTCTTCACGATCGAGCCCATGCTGACGCTCGGCGCCGTCACCTGGGACGTGTGGGACGACGACTGGACGGTCGTGACGCGCGACCGCTCGCTCACGGCGCAGTCCGAGCACACCCTCGTCGTCACCGAGCGCGGCGCCGATATCCTGACGCTCCCCTGAGGATCGCGATCAGACGCCGCGATAGTCTGGCGCCATGGCGACTGACCACGCGATCGGCATCGACATCGGCGGCACGGGCATCAAAGGGGCGGTCGTCGACCTCGGCACCGGCGCGCTCGTCACCGAGCGGTTCAAGGTGCGCACGCCCGAGGGCGGCCGTCCCGGTGACATCCTGCGGGCGACCGAAGAGCTGCTCGCGGGCATCGCCGACGAAGCCGACGGCACGAAGCTCCCGCTCGGCCTGTGCTTCCCAGCGGTCGTGAAGCACGGCCGCACGCTGTCGGCGGCGAACATCTCCGACGAGTGGATCGGCCTGCCCGCAGAGGAGCTGTTCGAGCAGACGCTCGGTCGCGAGATCCACTTCATCAATGATGCGGATGCCGCCGGCATCGCCGAACTGCGCTACGGCTCCGTCGCGGGCGTCGACGGGGTCGTGATCCTCACGACCCTCGGCACCGGCATCGGATCGGCGATCATCAACGACGGCGTGCTCGTGCCGAACACCGAGCTCGGGCACCTCGAGCTCGACGGGCACGACGCCGAGCGCAGCGCCGCGTACTCGGCGATGGAACGGGAGTCGTTGAGCTGGGAGCGGTGGACGGAACGGCTGCAGCGGTACTACTCGCACCTCGAGTCCCTCTTCTCCCCCGACCTGTTCGTCGTGGGCGGCGGGGTGTCGAAGCACTCCGAAGTCTTCCTGCCGCTGCTCGACCTGCGCACTCCGATCGTGCCCGCCGTGCACCGCAACAACGCGGGCATCCTGGGCGCCGCGTCGCTCGCGATGCGGTAGCTGCGAGCGGGCCGGCTGATACGCCGGGTTCTGTTCACCGGGCGCTTGCGCGACACCGGCTGGACGGCCATCTCTCTCGGAGCTGCGTTGCCGCAGCCCTCCAGCGGCCTACCCGGGAACGGGACGGGCAGCCCCATCGTTCCCTGTCTGGCCTTGCTCCGGACGAGGTTTACCGAGCCGACCGCGTCACCGCGGCCGCTGGTGGGCTCTTACCCCACCGTTTCACCCTTACCTCGGGCCTGCGCCCGAGGCGGTCTGCTTTCTGTGGCACTGTCTCGCGGGTTGCCCCGGGTGGGTGTTACCCACCGTCCTGCCCTGCGGAGCCCGGACGTTCCTCGGCATCCGCCACCGCGTCAGACGACGCGGCGACCGGATGACGCGACCGTCTTGCCGACCCGCTCGCCCCGCCAGACTACCGCGCGAAGCTGGACCTCCGGTCCATCCGGCGCTCGAGCGCGGCCTCAGATGCCGGACTCCTCGGTACGCACCAGGATGCGGTCGCAGTCAGGGCAGAGCAGCACGTCGTCGTCGGCGGCCCGGCGCACCGTGTCGAGATCGGACCCGGTGAGCGTCATATTGCAGCCTTGGCACGTGCGCTGTCGGAGCAACGCCGCGCCGATGCCGGCGCCGCGCGCGCGACGCTGTTCGTAGAACACCAGAAGGTCGGCCGGCACGCCGCCTGCGACGACGTCCCGGTCCCGCACGGCCGCTTCTCGTTCCTTCGTGAGCCCTGCGGCAGCCTCATCGCGTTCGGCCTCGAGAGCCTCGACCTCGGCTGCGATCGAGGCGCGCTCCTCGTCGATGCCGGCGACGACGCCCTCGGCGTCCTCGACGCGCTGCATGACCACGAGCTCCTGGTCTTCGAGGTCGGAGCGCCGCCGGGCGAGCGAGGCGAGCTCCGACTCCAGCGCGGTGACATCCTTCACCGAGGACGTATGCTGCAGGCGGTCACCGTCGCGGGCGATGCGCGCCTCGACGGTCGCCACGTCCGACTCGAGTCGCTTCAGCTCGGCGCGTGCGCCCTCGAGGGCGCCGACGGCCTCCGCTCTCGTGCCACGGACGGCCGTGTCGCGCCCGGCGAGCTCGGCGAGCGGCGCCGTCTGCGGGAGCGCGCCGAGCCGGTGTGCCAACTGCTGGAGGCGGGTGTCGAGGGACTGCAGCCGGAGCAGTTCCTGCTGGTCGGCGGGGCTTGCCTTCACGTGGTGCTCCTCGTGGGGTCGGAGGGAGAAGTGGAAATCACTGCACGACCTGGAAGTCCCACGGGTCGGTGCGCAACTCGCTCACGTGCACCTCGAGGTCGGGGTGCGCAGCCCGCAGTTGCGCGGCGGCCGCCTCGAGCCAGAGCCATTCGCTGGCCCAGTGCGACACGTCGATGAGCGCGGGTCCGCCGCCGAGGAGCGCCTGTTCGCGGGCTTCGGATGCCGGGTGGTGACGAAGGTCGGCGGTGACGTACACGTCGGACGCGCGTACCACCGGGTCGCCGAGCAGCGAGTCGCCGGCACCGCCGCACACCGCCACCGTCTCGACCGGGTCGTCGAACCCGCCGGAGGCGCGTACACCGGTCGCCGTGGCCGGGAGGATCTCGGCGAGGCGCCGCGCGAGCCGGCCGAGCGTCGTGCGCTCGGCCAACCGGCCCACGCGGCCGAGGCCCAGTCCGGGGTCGGCGCCGGACACGATCGGCCGCGCGTCGACCAGGCCGAGTCGATCGGCGAGGACCGCCGACGTGCCGTGTTCGACCACGTCGGCGTTGGTGTGCGCGGCGACGAGCGCGCAGCGGGCCCGGATGAGGCGCGCCAGCAGGGCCCCCTTGTAGCGGTCCTCCGCGATGGTCGTGACGCCGCGCAGCAGCAGCGGGTGATGGACGATCAGCAGTTCGGCCCGCGCGTCGATCGCCTCGTCGACCGTGCTGCCGACGGCATCGACGGCGAAGCACACGCGTTCGAGCGGGGCGTCCGGATCGCCGGTGACGAGACCGGGTGCGTCCCATGACTCGGCGCCCTCGACCGGCCAGAGTCGATCGATCGTGGACATGACCTCGGCGAGTACGACTGGCACGCGCTCCAGCCTATCGTCGCGGGTGCACGCGACCGCCGTGGCCTGTCACGCGGGCGTCGGCGGGTCGACGCGCCCTTCGAGCTGCGTGATGCACCGGCCCAGGTAGTCGAGGAGGTCGAGGCGCTCGGGTTCGGTGAGGTCGGCGATCATCAGTTCGTCGATCGCGGCGACCCGACCGGATGCCTCGGCGAGAAGCCGCGCGCGAGCTCGGAGCCCGAGATTCCCGGCGTGCGGTGTGGCAACTCGAGGCACGCGTATTGCGGCGCCGTCACCCCGAGCGGTCGCAGCGCCTCGTCCATCCGCACGCGCATGACGGACTGGGCCCGCTTCAGGACGTAGCCGATGACCTCCCCGAGGTCGTCCATGGTTCGACTCATGTCAGTAGCCTGACATTAGATCTGTATGTCAGAGACCTGACACAGAAAGTGACCGAGACGACGTCTCGATCCGACAGAGAGAACTGGAGAACACCAAGAGCCTATGCGCCAATCACGATCCACGACGGGAACTGACCACGGCCGAGCGGTGGGCCCTGCCGGGCTCGAACCGACGACTTCCACGGTGTAAACGTGGCGCTCTACCAACTGAGCTAAAGGCCCCCGCGCCGCGCGGCGCATGCCCATGCTAGCCGAGCCTCCATAGACTCGCGCCATGCAGGTGGTGTCCCGGCATCCGAGCCGCACGGCGGAACCCGAGTACCGTTGGCCGGCGGTCGTGGCGCTGCTCGTCGCCCTCGGACTGTACGCTTTCCTGCCGAACGAGCTCGTCGGCGGGCAGCGGTTCGGCGTGGTCGCCGCAGGCCTCGCCTTCCTCGTGTCGCTGAGCTTCGTGAACCCGCATCGCCTCGTCCACCAGACGCGGTGGTATCGGATGGTCTCGGTCGGGTTCGCGCTCGTCCTCGTGCTCGTGAACCAGGTCGCCCTCGTGATCCTGGTGTACAAGCTCGTCGGAGGACACCACGACGCACCCGAGCTCCTGCTCGCGTCCCTGCAGGTCTGGGTCGCGAACGTCATCGGCTTCGCACTGCTCTACTGGGAGCTCGACCGCGGCGGACCCGTCGTGCGCACGGCGCTGCCGCGGACCGAGATCCCGCCGGCAGACTTCCGGTTCTCGCAGGACGAGGACGCCGATGCCGTCGAGGAGGTCGCGAGGGGCTCCGCGATGGTTCGGGACTGGACGCCGCGATTCGTCGACTACCTCTACACGTCGCTGTCGAACTCTATGGCGTTCAGCGCGAGCGATGCCATGCCGCTGCGGCAGCGGACGAAGCTGCTGATGGGCCTGCAGGCCTTCGGCGGGTTCGTGATCCTCGCGCTCGTGATCGCCCGGTCGGTCGGCATCCTCGCCTGAGGGGCCGACCCCGCGGCATCCATTCACCGCTCGAGCGCCTCGCGGTACTGCTCGAGCGAGCGCGCCTGACCGCGCGGCGTCATGAAGCTCGCTCGGACCAGCCCGTCGGAGCCGATGACGAACGTCGCGCGGCGGGCGACGCCGGCCGCCTCGTCGAACGCGCCGTACGCCGCGGCGACCTCGCCGTGCGGCCAGAAGTCGGCGAGCAGCGCGAAGTCGTACGACTGCGCCTCGCCCCACGCGCGAAGGGTGTGCTTGGAGTCCACCGAGACCGCGACGAGCTGCGTGCCGGCGGTCTCGAACATCGCGAAGTTGTCTCGCAGCTCGCAGAGCTCGCCCTGGCAGATGCCCGAGAACGCCAGCGGGAAGAACACGAGCGTGACGGGCTGCGCAGCGCGGAGCTCCGCGAGCCGCATGGTCTGGCCGAACTGGTTCACGAGGGCGAAATCGGGCGCAACCGCGCCGGGTTCCAGGATCATCTCGGGCTCTCCTCCGGCGTTCGCGGGGCGGTGACGGGGCACCAGCCTAACGCCGACGAGACGGGCATAGAATCACTAGGATGGCGTGGTGCCACGCGACCGTGATCCGGTTTCTGCGTCGTGCGCGCGTCCAACCCCCGCAGACATGATCTGCAGAAGAGAGAGGTCGAGTGTGACTGTCAACGACCAGGACCCCTACTCGGTCGAGGCCATGGACTCCGATCCCGAGGAGACGTCCGAATGGGCCGAATCCCTCGACGCTCTCGTCACCGAGAAGGGGCACCAGCGCGGCCGCGAGATCATGCTGAGCCTGCTGAAGCGCTCGAAGGAGCTGCACCTCGGCGTGCCCATGGTCCCCACGACGGACTACCTCAACACCATCGCAGCCGAGAACGAGCCCGAGTTCCCCGGAGACGAGGAGATCGAGCGTCGCTACCGCGCGTGGATCCGCTGGAACGCGGCGGTCACGGTGCACCGCGCGCAGCGGCCGGGCATCGCGGTCGGCGGCCACATCTCGACGTACGCGTCGTCGGCCTCGCTCTACGAAGTCGGCTTCAACCACTTCTTCCGCGGACACGACCATCCCGGCGGCGGCGACCAGATCTTCATCCAGGGCCACGCCTCCCCCGGCACGTATGCGCGTGCGTTCCTCGAGGGCCGGCTCTCGGCCGACCAGCTCGACGGCTTCCGCCAGGAGAAGTCGCACGCGCCCAACGGGCTCTCGTCGTACCCGCACCCGCGGCTCATGCCCGACTTCTGGCAGTTCCCGACGGTGTCGATGGGCCTCGGGCCGATCAACGCCATCTGGCAGGCACAGCTCAACAAGTACCTGACCAACCGCGGCATCAGGGACGCGTCCGACCAGCACGTGTGGGCCTTCCTCGGCGACGGTGAGATGGACGAGGTCGAGAGCCGCGGCCAGCTGCAGGTCGCCGCGAACGAGGGCCTCGACAACCTGACGTTCGTCATCAACGCGAACCTGCAGCGTCTCGACGGCCCGGTGCGCGGCAACGGCAAGATCATCCAGGAGCTGGAGAGCTTCTTCCGCGGCGCCGGCTGGAACGTCATCAAGGTCGTCTGGGGACGCGAATGGGACGACCTGCTGGCTCGCGACCACGACGGCGCGCTTCGCAACCTCATGAACGTCACGCCCGACGGCGACTACCAGACATACAAGGCCGAGTCCGGCGCGTACGTGCGCGAGAACTTCTTCGGTCGCGACGCGCGCGCGCTCGAGCTCGTCAAGGACCTCACCGACGACCAGGTCTGGGGCCTGAAGCGCGGCGGCCACGACTACCGCAAGGTGTACGCGGCGTTCAAGGCCGCGATGGAGCACGAGGGCCAGCCCACGGTCATCATCGCGAAGACGATCAAGGGCTACGGTCTCGGTCCCGCCTTCGAGGGCCGCAACGCGACCCATCAGATGAAGAAGATGACGCTCGACAACCTGAAGACCTTCAGGGACACGATGCGTATCCCGATCTCCGACGCACAGCTCGAGGAGAACCCCTACCTCCCGCCGTACTACCACCCCGGCGACCAGGACGAGGCCATCCAGTACCTGCACGAGCGCCGTCGCGCGCTCGGCGGGTACCTTCCCGAACGCCGCACGTCGCACGCGGCGATCACCCTGCCCGACGACTCGGCGTACGCGATCGCGAAGAAGGGGTCGGGAACGCAGGAGGTCGCCACCACCATGGCGTTCGTGCGCGTGCTGAAGGACCTCATGCGCTCGAAGGACTTCGGCAATCGCATCGTGCCGATCATCCCCGACGAGGCGCGCACGTTCGGCATGGACGCGTTCTTCCCGAACGCCAAGATCTACAACCCGAACGGCCAGCACTACACCTCGGTCGACCGCGAGCTCCTGCTCGCCTACAAGGAGAGCCCCCAGGGGCAGATCCTGCACGTCGGCATCAACGAGGCGGGCGCGGTCGCCGCGTTCACCGCGGTCGGTACCGCGTACTCCACCGAGGGCGAGCCGCTCATCCCGATCTACGTCTTCTACTCGATGTTCGGGTTCCAGCGCACGGGCGATGCGATCTGGGCCGCCGGCGACCAGATGGCCCGTGGCTTCATGATCGGTGCGACCGCCGGACGCACGACGCTGACAGGCGAGGGTCTCCAGCACGCCGACGGGCATTCGCTGCTGCTCGCCGCCACGAATCCCGCGGTGGTCTCGTACGACCCCGCGTACGGCTACGAGATCGGGCACATCGTGCGCTCGGGCCTCGAGCGGATGTACGGCGGATCGCACCCCGACCCCAACGTCATGTACTACCTCACGGTGTACAACGAGCCCATCGTGCAGCCCGCCGAACCCGAGGGCGTCGACGTCGAGGGCATCGTACGAGGCATCCACCGCATCGCGGACTCGCAGACGCAGGGCCCGAAGGCGCAGCTGCTCGCGTCGGGCGTCGCCGTGCCGTGGGCGCTGGAGGCCAAGCACCTCCTCGAGGCGGACTGGGGCGTCTCGGCCGACGTGTGGTCGGTCACCAGCTGGACCGAGCTGCGCCGCGACGGCATGGCCGCCGACGAACACAACTTCCTGAACCCCGGCGCCGAGCGCCGCACCCCGTACCTCACGCAGAAACTCGAGAGTTCGCAGGGGCCGGTCGTTGCCGTATCGGACTTCATGCACGCGGTGCCCGACCAGATCCGCGCCTACGTGCCGGGCGACTTCGCGACGCTCGGGGCCGACGGCTTCGGCTTCTCCGACACACGCCCGGCGGCCCGCCGGTTCTTCAAGATCGACGGCCCGTCGGTGGCGGTGCGCGCACTCGAGCTCCTCGCGGAACGCGGCGAGGTCGACCGTTCGCTCCCGGCTCAGGCCATCGAGAAGTACCGGCTGCACGACGTGAACGCCGGCAGCACCGGGACGGCCGGCGGCGAGAGCTAGCAGGCGACGAGGTGGCGACGAAGCCCAAGACGAAAGCGGAGACGCTGGCATGGTTGCGCACCATCGCGGGCGAACTGTCGACCCAGACGCTGAAGCGCCTCGAGGACACACTTCCGTGGTACGGCGACATGCCGCCGAGCCGGCGCTCCGCCGTGGGACTCGTCGCACAGGCCGGCATCTCGTCGTTCATCGCGTGGTTCGAGGACCCACGGTCGACGCCGTGGATCGCGGCCGACGTGTTCGGGGCCGCCCCGCGTGAGCTCCTCCGCTCGGTGAGCCTGCAGCAGACGCTGCAGCTCATCCGCGTCACGGTGGAGGTCGTGGAGGATCGCGTCGTGAAGGACGGCGGCGGGCCGCTGCGCGAGGCGATCCTGCTCTACTCGCGCGAGATCGCGTTCGCCGCTGCAGACGTCTACGCGCGCGCCGCCGAAGCGCGGGGGCTCTGGGATGCCCGCCTCGAGGCGCTCGTGGTCGACTCGATCCTCTCGGGCGAGTACGACGACGAACTGCCGAGCCGCATCGCCGCGCTGGGTTGGCACGGCCACGGCGAGGTCGCCGTGCTCGTCGGCACGGCGCCGAAGCAGCTCGATGTCGACCACGTGCGGCGCGCGGCCCGGCACATGCACGCCGACGTGCTCATCGGGGTGCAGGGCAACCGGCTGGTGCTCGTGATCGGTCGCTCCGATCCGCTCGGACGCGAGCCCGAGGAGTCGATCGGCACGTCGCCGGCTCTCACGTTCATGGAGATCGCCACCCAGCTCGAGCCGCACTTCGGCCCCGGTCACCTCGTGCTCGGCCACGAGGTGCCGAACCTCGTCGACGCGTCGAAGAGCGCGAAGGCCGCGCTCGCGGGCTTCGCGGTCGCGCGGTCGTGGCGGCACGCGCCACGCCCCGTGCACGCCGACGACCTGCTGCCCGAGCGTGCGCTCGCGGGCGATCCACTCGCGCGCGCCACACTCGTGCACCGCATCTACCGGCCGCTTCAGGCGCACTCGACCGAGCTGCTGACCACCCTCTGGAGCTACCTCGACAACGGCCGGTCGCTCGAGGCCACTGCCCGCGAGCTGTTCGTGCACCCCAACACGGTGCGGTACCGGTTGAAGCGCGTCTCCGACGTCATCGGCTGGGACGCCACCGGCGCGCGCGAGGCCCTGATCCTGCAGGCCGCGCTCATCATCGGCTCGATGAGCGACTACGAACACACGCCACGGCGCCGCCCGTCGTGATGCGCGCCTCGCGTGCCATGTGGACCACGCACAAGGCTTTCGACGAGAGCTTGTCGTAACGACACACACCCGGACCGACGGGGATTGGCAGGATAGGGAGGGTGATCGTCGTCGTCTGCCCTGGACAGGGCTCGCAGACCCCCGGATTCCTCACCCCGTGGCTCACGGAACCGGCCTACGCCGAGCGGCTCGACGCCCTCTCCGAGGCCGCGGGCGTCGATCTCGCGACCCACGGCACCGTGAGCGACGCCGACACGATCCGCGACACCGCGATCGCCCAGCCGCTCATCGTCGCGGCGGGCCTCATCGCGCTCGGCGGCCTGCTCGCCGACGGCCGCGTCGCGCGGATCGGCGGCATCGCCGGCCACTCGGTCGGCGAGATCACCGCCGCCGCCGGCGCCGGCGTCCTGCAGGAGGACGATGCGATGCACTTCGTCGCCGAACGCGGTCGTGCCATGGCGGATGCCGCGGCGCTCGCGCCGACCGGCATGAGCGCCGTCATCGGCGCCGATGAGCAGGCCCTCCTCGCGCGCCTCGACGAGCTCGGGCTCGAGCCGGCGAACTTCAACGGCGGAGGCCAGATCGTGGTCGCGGGCGCACTCGACGCGCTCGACGCACTGAAGGCCGAGCCCCCGGCGGGCGCCCGGGTCATCCCGCTGCAGGTCGCGGGCGCCTTCCACACCCGGTACATGCAGCCCGCGGTCGAGCGGCTCGCCGCCGTCGCGGCGGAGAACCACGACGTCTCCGACCCCGGGGTGACGCTCTGGACCAACCGCGACGGCAGCCCCGTGGCATCCGGCTCTGCCTTCGTCCACCTGCTCGTCGGGCAGGTCTCCTCCCCCGTGCGCTGGGACCGCTGCATGGAGTCGTTCGCGGACGCGGGCATCACCGGCCTCATCGAGCTCGCTCCGGCGGGCGCCCTCGTCGGCCTCGCCAAGCGCGCACTCAAGGGCGTCCCGGCGGTCGCGGTGAAGACCCCCGACGACCTGCCCGCCGCCATCGAGCTCATCGAGCAGGCCGCCTGATCAGGGGCACGACGAGAGGCACACGAGAGATTGGCGAGCATGACCAGACCCACACTCCAGCAGTCGCACGGCCCCGCCTACACGCGCATCTACGCCGTCGGGGCGGCGCGCGGCGAGAACGCCGTGCCGAACGACGACCTCGTCGGCCCGATCAACTCGTCCGACGAGTGGATCCAGCAGCGCACGGGCATCATCACCCGCACGCGTGCGGGAGCCGACGTGGAGGCGATCGACCTCGCCACGGATGCCGCACGGGAAGCCGTCGAGAAGTCGGGCGTCGCCCCCGAGCTCATCGACCTCGTCATCGTCGCGACCATCTCGAACGTCCAGCAGACGCCCTCGATCGCCGCGGTGGTCGCCGACCGGGTCGGCGCCAACCCGGCTGCGGCCTACGACGAGAACGCCGCGTGCGCGGGATACGCCTACGCGGTCGCCCAGGCCGACGCGCTCATCCGCACGGGCCTTGCGCACTACGCGCTCGTCATCGGCGCCGAGAAGCTCTCGAACGTGGTCGACCCGACCGACCGCTCGATCTCGTTCCTCCTCGGCGACGGCGCGGGCGCCGTGGTCATCGGCCCGAGCGACTTCCCGGGCATCGCCCGCACGATCTGGGGGTCCGACGGGTCGAAGGCCGACACCATCGCCATGAACCACACCCTCACCGAGTTCCGCGAGGGCAGGTCCGAATGGCCGACGCTCCGCCAGGAGGGTCCGGCCGTGTTCCGCTGGGCGGTGTGGGACATGGCGAAGGTCGCGAAGCAGGCGCTGGAGGCGGCGGGCGTGACCAGTGCCGACCTCGCGGCGTTCATCCCCCACCAGGCGAACATGCGCATCATCGACGAGTTCGCGAAGCAGTTGAAGCTGCCCGAATCCGTCGTGATCGCGCGCGACATCGCGACGACCGGCAACACGTCGGCCGCATCGATCCCGCTCGCGACCCACCGGTTGCTGCAGGAGCATCCGGAGCTCTCGGGGGGCCTCGCCCTCCAGATCGGCTTCGGTGCCGGACTCGTGTTCGGCGCCCAAGTGGTGGTTCTTCCCTGAACCGCCGACCATCGTCCATCTAGACTGTGTCTCGGTCAAACGAGACACCCCCAAGGAGAAGAACAATGGCATTGTCCACCGAAGAAGTTCTTGCCGGCCTGGCCGAGCTCATCAACGACGAGACCGGCATCGCGACCGACACGGTTGAGCTGGACAAGTCGTTCACCGATGACCTCGACATCGACTCCATCTCGATGATGACGATCGTCGTCAACGCCGAGGAGAAGTTCGACGTCAAGATCCCCGACGAAGAGGTCAAGAACCTCAAGACCGTGGGCGACGCCGTCGACTTCATCGTCAAGGCCCAGGCCTAGTCGCTGCTCGGGCGGGTCGCACGACGTGCGTGCGGCCCGCCTTCCGCATGACCTTTCCCTCCCACGGAGTGCTCTCGAATGACCAAGAAGATCGTGATCACCGGTGTCGGCGCGACCTCGCCGCTCGGTGGAACCGCCCGCGACAGCTGGAACGCGCTGCTCGCCGGTGAGTCCGGCGCCCGCCACCTCGACCAGGCGTGGGTTACGGAGCTTGAGCTCCCGGTGACGTTCGCCGCCACCGCCAAGGTGGCGGCGGCCGACATCCTGGAGCGCCACGAGCTGAAGCGCCTCGACCCATCGAGCCAGTTCGCGCTCATCGCCGGCCGCGAGGCCTGGGCCGACGCCGGCGCACCCGAGGTCGCTCCCGAGCGACTCGCGGTCGACTGGTCGACGGGCATCGGCGGCGTGTGGACCCTCCTCGACGCCTGGGACACGCTGCGCGAGCGCGGCCCCCGTCGCGTGCTTCCCATGACGGTGCCCATGCTCATGCCGAACGGGCCCGGCGCGGCCATCGGCATGGACCTGCACGCGCGTGCCGGCATCCGCACCGTCGTGTCGGCATGCGCCTCGAGCACCGAGGCACTCGTCAACGCCCACGACCACCTGCAGCGGGGCCTCGCCGACGTCGTCATCGCCGGAGGCTCGGAGGCGGCCATCCACCCGCTCCCGATCGCCGCATTCGCCGCGATGCAGGCACTCTCCCGGCGCAACGACGAGCCCGCCATCGCGTCGCGGCCGTACGACCTCGGCCGCGACGGCTTCGTCCTCGGCGAGGGCGCTGCGGCGCTCGTCATCGAGACCGAGGAGCACGCCAAGGCGCGCGGTGCCCGTATCTACGCCGAGCTGCTCGGCGGTGCGGTCACGAGCGACGCCTACCACATCACCGCACCCGACCCCGAGGGCTCGGCCGCCGCGCGCGCGATGAAGCAGGCCATCGAGGGCGCCGGGGCCGCGCTCAGCGACGTGGCGCACGTGAACGCTCACGCGACGAGCACACCCGTCGGCGACATCGCCGAGTACAACGCGCTGCGCCGGGTGTTCGGCGACGCGCTCGACGGCGTCCCCGTCACCGCCACGAAGGCGTCGACCGGGCACCTGCTCGGCGGCGCCGGGGCCATCGAGGCGCTCTTCACGGTGATGGCGCTCCACGAGCGCACCATGCCGCCCACCATCAACCTCACGGAGCAGGACCCCGAGATCCCGCTCGATGTCGTCACGTCGCCGCGCGCGCTGGGCGACGGCGACCTCATCGCGATCTCGAACTCGTTCGGCTTCGGCGGGCACAACGCGGTGGCGGCATTCCGCACGGCCTGAGCGGGCTCGGACCCGCGGTCCGTCCGCGCATGAGAAGCCCCGGTCGCCTGAGGCGCCGGGGTCTTCTCCATCGCGGGCCCGCGGTTTCGGTCGTGCGTCGCCGGGAACGGGTCATCCGACCTCGCGTCGCGCCACAACGGGCCCGCGCTCCCGCTCAGCCCACCTGGTGCAACCAGACGACCGGAGCGAAGTCACTCGCGTGGCGGAACGGCTCGAGCTCGTCGTCCCACGCCTGTCCGAGCGCGAGGCGCAGTTCGCGGTGCAGCTCGACGGCGTCGAGGCCCGCGAGCTCCATGGCGTAGCGGATGCGGTCCTCGGGCACGACCATGTTGCCGGCGGTATCGGTCTGCGCGAAGAACACGCCGAGTTCGGGCGTGTGCATCCAGCGGGCGCCGTCGGATCCCGGAGTGGGGTCCTCGCTCACCTCGAAGCGGAGCTGCTCCCAGCCGCGAAGGGCGGACGCGAGCTTCGCTCCGGTGCCGGGCGGGCCCTCCCAGTAGAACTCGGCGCGCATGAGTCCGCGATACACCGGCTGGTCTGCCCAGTCGAAGTTCACGGCACTCCCCAGCGCGCGTCCGGCCGCCCATTCCACATGCGGACACAGCGCCTTGGGCGAGGAGTGCACGAACAGCACACCTCGCGCGGCGCGCACGGCCCGCGAGACCTTCTCCGCCATCTCCGTTCTCCGTTCTCGAGGTGCGTCTTCCCCTACGACCTCGGAACCACCGGACAGGCGGGTGTTCGATTGTGGACGGCGAGCCGCCATGGTCGAGTATGCCGCGGATCCGGGGCCAAGACAAGACGAACACGCGTGCGCGGAGTTCGGCGCTGCCGCGGACGGGGTCGAACCATATACTGAGTGAATCGTTCTTCATCCCGGTCGGAGGCCCAATGGCTGTGCGCGACGCACTCCTCGCACTGCTGACCGCCGGAGCTGCCTACGGCTTCCAGTTGCACGGCGGCCTGGCCGCGCGCACCGGCGGCCGGCGGGCCGTCAACGTTGGCCAGACCTACGCCACGCTCGAGCGGCTGACGAAGCAGGGCCTCGTCGAGCCCGCAGGCACCACCGACGACGGCCTGCCGCTGCATCGGCTCACGGACGCGGGACATGCCGCGGCCCGGTCGTGGCTCGGGGGCGCGGATGCCGCGGGCGCCGACGCGTGGGACGAGACCGTCGATCGTGTGCTCATCGCCCGGTCGCTGCCTCAGTGGGATTCTGCCGCCGTCGTGGCCGCCGAGCGCGGCAGGTGGGAGGAACGGCGAGCCGAGGCATCCGTCGCCGCTCGCGCGACGCCCACGCCGGCCGACGACGCATCGGGATCCGACGCCGGTGAGGCGGCGCTCGCCCGGCTCGCGGCGGGCGCCGAGGCCGCCCGTGCCGAGGCGGCGCTCGCGTGGCTCGACGCCGTGACGGGCGCCGAGCGGCTCGCGTTCGCGCCCCGCGCCGAGCGACCGAAGCGGGGCCGGCGACCCGGCCGCGCCACCGGTGCGACCTTCGATGCCGATGCCGACCCCGGTGGCGCCTATCAGCCGTCGGCCATGGCGTAGCTGTCGACGATCGCGAGGTCGAGCGGGAACTCCACCGGGAAGCCGCCGAACAGCAGGGTGCCCGCCTCGCGCGCTGCCGCCTCGACGGCCGCGGCCACGTCGTCGGCGACCTCGCGCGGCGTGTGCACGATGATCTCGTCGTGCAGGAAGTACACGAGGTGGGGGGTACGTGAGAACACGGGGCCGGATGCCGCGGCCGTCGGCGTCTCGGCCGTGACGCGTGCGGCGATCTCGTCGAGCCGGGCGCGGAGCCCCGCCATCCAGCACAGCGACCACTCCGCCGCGCTGCCCTGCACGACGAAGTTGCGCGTGAACCGGCCCCAGTCGCGGGCCGTCGAGCGGGCGCGGCGCTCGTCGGCCACGGTCGCCTCGGGCTCGCTCGCCCGCGCCTGCACGGCGCGCCACTCGGCCGACGGCAGCGGTGAGGACCTGCCGAGGAGCGTCGTCACCGTGCCGCCCCGCTCCCCCTCGCGCGCCGCGCGATCGACGAGCGCCATCGCGCGCGGGTACGACCGGGCGAGGCGCGGCACGAGACGCCCGCTCTCGCCGGTCGTCGCGCCGTACATCGCGCCGAGGATGGCATACTTCGCCTCCTCTCGCGTGGCCACCACGCCCGCGTCGACGAGTCCGCGGTAGAAGTCGAGGCCACGGCTGGCCGTCGCGATCTCCTCGTCGCGCGCCATGCCGGCGAGCACGCGAGGCTCGAGCTGCGCCGCGTCGGCCACCACGAGCGTCCACCCGGGGTCGGCCACCACCGCGCTCCTGACGTTCTTCGGCAGCTGCAGCGCACCACCGCCCGCGGTGGCCCAGCGCCCGGTGGCCGTGCCGCCCGGCACGTACTCGGGCCGGAAGCGTCCGTCGACGACCCATTCGTCGAGCCACGCCCACCCGTTCGCGCTCAGCAGCCGGGCGAGCCTCTTGTACTCGAGGAGCGGTTCGATCGCAGGATGCTCGTGCTCGCGCAGCTCCCACTTCGCCGTCGAGTCGGCCTGGATGCCGGCGCGACGCAGGGCACGCAGCAGGTCGGCCTGCGAGTCCAGGTTCACGGATGCCGCATCGAGCGCCTCCCGCACCTGCGCCGCGAGCGCCTCCATGCGCTCGGGCTTCCGGCCGGACGCCGGGCGTGCGCCGAGCTCGGCCGCGAGCACCTCTTCGTGCACGGCGCGATGCCACGGCAGGCCTGCCGTGTGCAGCTCAGCGGCGATGAGCGCACCGGCGGACTCCGCGGCGAGCAGCAATCGAAGCGCGCCGGGATCGGAACTCTCGGCGACGAGCGCGTCCTGGCGTGCGAGCTCCGCGATCTGGGCGTCGACGTCGACGAGGCGCGTCGCCTGCGCGTCCGTGGCGACCACTTCGGCCGCGTCGAACTCGTCGAGGTCGAACAGCGTGCTGTGGGTCGTCGGCGGCGGAGCCGCCGGACTTGCCTCCGCGCCGGCCTCGGCCGGCCCGGGGGGCATCCACGAAGGCCGCCGGTTGCGGCCGTGCTCGCGCGCCCGCGCCGTGAAGGTGGAGCGGTCGAGGATCGCGGCGGCGAGTCGGAGGTCTCGGCAACGCTGCACCCTGACTCCCGCTTCGAGGAGCGCCGGGTACCACTCGCGCGTGTCGACCCAGACCCAACGCGGATGGCCGGATGCCTCGAGCCCATGCACGACGCGGGGCAGCTCGTGGCGCGCGACCAGCGCGAGCGTCTCAGCCGGATGCGCCGGGTCGACGAGCCGGACGAGGCCGCGCTCCCCCTGCCCGACGACGATTCGCACGCGTCCATTCTCGCGTCCGCCGCCGACAGTGTCGGCGGCACCGGTCACCATGGACCCATGGACCGACCCGAGGCGCGACGATGGTCGCGGTGACCTTTCGATGCGGCCACGGCGCCGAAGCCGGCGATCCCGGTGTCGTCGCCCTCCGCCGCCCGTGCCCGCTCTGCATGCTGCTCGACGAGACCCGTCGCACGCGCGCCGAGCTGCTGCGCCGCGTCGCGCCGCCGCATCGCTCGGCGCTCGCCCGCGAGACGCGCGTCGGAGCAGCGTACGAGTGGCAGTGCCCGCGCGGCCACGACCGCTACCCGGCTACCGTTCGTGAGGTGCTGACGGGCACCGGCTGCGCGAAGTGCCGGGCGAGCGCCGTCGCTCCCGCCGCACTGCGCGAGGCGGGCGTCGCCTTCATGAAGCCGGGCCTGCACACGCGCACATCGCACACCGAGCAACGCCTCAAGACACTGCTAGGCGAACGGGTCCGCCTCAATCATCGCGTGAACGCCATCCACATCGCGCGCACGTTCTACGGTCGCCGCGAGGTCTGGCCCGACGTCATCGTGCCGCAACTCCGCATCGCCGTCGAGTACGACGACCCCGGTCGATCACGACGGGCGCACCAGGGCCTGAAGGAGGCATCCGACCTCGACAAAGACGACGCGCTACGCGAGGTCGGGTGGGAGGTCATCCGCATCCGAGCCGGCGGACTCGGGCCCGTCGGCCGGCACAGCATCGTGTGCCGCCGGCTCGCCCCGGCGGTCGTCGACGAGGTGGTGGAGCGGATGCGCCGCATCCGCGGCGACGCGGCCGTCGATGCGATCGCGCTGGGACATCCGGCGGCGTCGGCGAGCGCGCGCGATCATCGTGAGACCACGGATGCGCCCGCCGCCCCGCCCCGATAGGGTTGGTCCGTCCGCGTGCCACCACGGCTCCCCCCACGCGCGGAGAGGCCGCCAGTGCTCCTTCCGTTCCTCATCGTCGGAGGGGTCGGTCTCGTGCTGCTCCTCATCTCGCTCGTCCTCGGTGACATCTTCGACCACTTCGAGGTCGGCGACGGCGCGATCTCGGGCACGGCCCTTGCGGTCGGGTTGGTCGTCTTCGGCGCCTCGGGAGCGCTGACGGCCAGCGGCGGACTCGACGTCGTGTGGGCGTACGCGCTCTCGGTTGTGCTCGCGGTCGTGGGCTACGTGCTGAGCGTCCTCGTGGTGCGCAACCTCAGCCGCAGCTCCGACGGCGTGCCGCTGTCGGCCGTTGGGCTCACCGGGGTCGCAAGGTCCGACATCTCCACGTCGGGCGGCGAGGTCAGTCTCGACGGCCCGGGCGAGGTCGAGCGTCGCATCGCCTACTCCGACGCCTTCATCGCCGAAGGATCGCGGGTCCGCGTCGTCGAACACGCGGGCACGCGCGTCAAGGTCACCGCGGACTGATTCGCGCACCGGCGTCGCGCTCGGTCGTATTCGACCGACACGTCGCCCATGCTCGGCCCCTCACGCAGTCAGCTCCCGCCCCTTCCAATCGAACCTCCTGAAAGGACCCCATGCTCTCCACCGAAGTCATCCAGGTGATCGCCGTCGTCGCGATCGCCCTCGCGCTGCTCTCACTGCTCGTGTTCTTCGCGCGGCGGATCCGCCGCGTGCCGCCGAACGAGGCGCTCGTCATCGTCGGCCGGGGTGCCGGGCGCCCCGCCCCGGGTGAAGCGACGATCGGGCAGCGCGTCGTCATCGGGGGCCGCACCTTCGTGTGGCCGATACTGCAACAGGGCTTCCCGATCTCGCTGGAACAGCGGCAGATCGGCATCACCGTCGAGGGCGTCGACAAGAACCGCATCAAGATCGCCATCAAGGCGTCGATCAACTTCAAGGTGAGCGGCACCGAAGAGGGCGTGCGCCGCGCGGCGCAGCGGTTCCTCTCGCAGCAGGACGCGCTCACCGAGATCATCAAGGAATCGCTCGAAGGGTCGCTGCGATCGATCATCGGCGACATGACGATCGAGCAGATCATCTCCGACCGCAAGGGACTCTCCGACCGGGTCGTCGCCGAGACGAAGACCGACCTCGTCGAGCAGGGCCTGCAGGTCGATCTCCTCAACATCTCCGACATCTCCACGCCGGGCAGCGACTACCTCGCGAACCTCGGCCGTGCCGAGGCGGCTCGCGCTCGCCAGGTCGCCGAGGTCAGCGAGGCGGAGGCGGCACGGGCGAGCGAGTTCGCCCGCATCGAGGCGGCCGAGCAGATCGCCGAGCGCCAGAAGGCCCTGAGCCTGAAGCAGGCCGCGATCAAGGCCGAGACCGACCGCGCCAACGCCGAGGCGGACGCCGCCGGGCAGCTCGCGAAGGCGGAGCAGGACAAGCTCGTCGCCGTGCAGGAGCGGGACGCCCTCTCCGAGCAGGCACTCGTGACCCAAGAGCGGCTCGACATCGAGATCCGCAAGCCCGCCGAGGCCGAAGCGTACGCCGAGGTGCAGCGCGCCACAGCAAAGCGCGACGCCGCGAACGCGTCCACCGAGGCCGAGGCCTACAAGCGCACGAAGATCGCCGAGGCGAACAAGGTGGCCGCTGTGCAGGACGCCGAGGCCGCCGCCACCGCCGTGCGCGTCTCGGGTGAGGCAGAGCGCGACCGGCAGGTGGCCCTCGCCGCCGGCATCGAGGCGGAGGGTGAAGCGCGCGCCACCGCCGTGCAGGCTGAGGGCCTCGCAGATGCCGCCGCGACCGACGCGAAGGCCGAGGCGCTGAAGAAGTACGGCGAGGCCGCCCTCGCCCAGGAGATCATCTCGCGCCTGCCCGAGATCGTGCGCGCCGCCGCCGATCCGATCTCGAACATCAAGACCCTCACGGTCGTCTCGACCGACGGCGCGAGCGCCGTGACGAAGACCGTCGGCCAGGTGCTCGGCGAGGGCACGGAGGTCGTGAAGTCCCTCACCGGGCTCGACGTGGGCGCAATACTCTCGGGTCTGGCGGGCGGTCAGTTCGTGCCGGCGGAGGTCGCGAAGGACTGAGCGGAACCGCAGACCCGGGCCCACGCCATCTTGGTATGCGATTCGGGCACACTCTTGGCTCTGTCGAGACGGGCCGAGCGAGGCGTACGGTAGGACCTCTCCGACGCTGAGAGGTCGCGATCGCATCGTGCACGCGATCGCATCGTGCACCGGAAGGGCGACCCATGCGCAAGATCGGGCTCCAAGTCAGCGCGACCACCGCGCAATGGGATCGGCTTGGCGCCGCCATCGACGGCGACCTCCTGCGTCCGTCGGATCGGGATTACTCTCGCTTGGCGCGGTGGCCCCTGCAGACCGACGACCCCAGCCTGCCGGCGTCGATCGCGCGCTGCACCAGCCCCGACGACGTAGCTGCCGTGCTCCGCTTCGTCAACGAGCGAGGACTTCCGTTCGCCGTGCGGAGCGGTGGGCACAGTTTCGCGGGCCATTCGCGGACCACCGGGGTACTGATCGACACCTCCCTCCTGAACCGTGTGCAGGTGCACGGGACCACGGCAACAGTGGGCTCCGGTGCGCGACTCGCCGACGTCTACCACGCCCTCCACAAGAGCGGCCTGGCAATCCCCGCCGGGTGCGGCCCGACAGTGGGCATCGCGGGCCTCACGCTCGGTGGCGGGCTCGGCATACTCGGGCGAGCTCGAGGGCTGACCTGCGATGCGTTGACGGGCGCGGAGGTCGTGCTCGCGGATGGAACGGTGATCCGGTGCGACCGCGACCGGGACCAAGACCTGTTCTGGGCCCTTCGCGGTGCCGGGTCCGGCAGCTTCGGCGTCGTCACCCGACTGACGTTCGGCGCGAGCAGCGAGCCACGCGCCAGTGCGTTCCACCTCGGGTGGCGGGGTGAATCAGCCCCGAACCTGATCGACAGCTGGCAACGTTGGTTGCCGCATGCGCCCGACGAGATCGCGCCGGCCCTGCAACTGGCCGTTCCGGCGCGCATCGACCTGCCAGTCCACCTGCGCATACTCGGAGCGGTGACCGGAGGGGACGCCCAGCGCAGAGCTCAGCTGCGTGACGTGGCCACGTCATTGGGAGCGCCACCGCAGTCGCAGCACGTCGAGCACGGCACTCTATCCAGGGTGAAGGGCCGCCTCAGCGACATCGGGGCAGCTCTCGAAGCAGCCTCTGGCACGGCACCCGGTGGCCGGACCTGGGCCCGGTCGCTCTTCGTCGATACCGCCCTGGAGCGTGAGGTCGTCGAACGTCTCGTCGAGGCGACGGTCGGGTACCGCAGGGAGGGCGAGGCTCGCGAATTGGATCTGACGCCGATGGGCGGCGCGTACAACCGCCAGGCACCCGACGCCACCGCGTTCGTGCATCGTGGCGACCTCTTCCTGCTGAAGTACTCGGTGAGCCTCGATGATCCCGACGGGCACCGGCAGGCGCGCGAATGGCTGGATTCGGTGACCGCAATCGTGGCTCCGCACGCCACAGGGAGGGCCTACCAGAATTTCGCCGACCCCGATCTTCCCGATCCCCTGAACGCCTACTACGGCACGAACCTACCCCGATTGATCGAGGTGAAGGCAGCGTACGACCCCGGTGACCTCTTCCGCCACGACCAGTCCATTCACCCTGAGGTCCGCCCGCACCGCCCGCACCGCGCAGGGAGCCAGCACGTGACGCATGCCTGATCGTCACCCTCGCAGACACTCCACCAGTCGGTGGATCGCCGGCGGAATATCGTCGCCCGCGATGGCTCCGAAGCCAAGCACCACGCCGGGTTGCGGCTCGCTGAACTGGTAGGTGCGGTGCAGGAGGGAGAGCTGCAGCCCCCGCTCGAGCGCGCGCTCCATCAGTATCTCGTCGCTGGGTGCGTCGGGGGTCATCGCAGTGATGTGCAGGCCGGCATCGGACGGGAGCGCGGTGAGCAACCCGATCGGTGCCTCCGACAGCGCTGCACGAAGCATCCGATATCGCGTCGCGTACTCGCGGCGCGCCCGGCGAAGGTGCCGGTCGAGGGCGCCGCTCTCGATGAAGCTTCCCATCGCGGCCGCCGTCGCCGCCGGGGGCACGAAATCGACTGCGCGACGCACGGCCGTCACGGCCGGGACGAGTCCGATCGGAAGCACGGCGAATCCCAGGCGCAACGCGGGGCTGAGAACCTTGCTGAACGTTCCGACGTACACCACTCTGCCGTCGCCGTCCAATCGCTGCAGCGGCTCGAGCGGCCGCGAGCTGTAGCGGAACTCGCTGTCGTAGTCGTCCTCGATGATCCCGGCGTCGCGCCGACGTGCCCAGCGCAACAGCGCGTGTCTCCGTTCCCGGCTCAGCACCGCACCGAGTGGGTACTGATGCGACGGCGTGACGTACACCAGCCGCGCATTCTCCGGTATCGCGTCGACGACGATGCCGTTGCGGTCGACCGGAACGCCGACGACGTCTGCTCCCGCGAGCCGCAGGAGCGCGATGACGGGCGGATAGCCGGGTTCCTCGACGGCCGCGACATCCCCGGGCGAGAGCAGGGTACGGGCGACCAGGTCGATCGCGTGTGCAGCGCCGCGCGTGATGACGATCTGCTCCGGACGTGCCGCAACCGCACGCGAGCGGGCAACCCAGTGGGCGAGCGCGGCACGGACCTCGCCGTCTCCGGCGGGATCCCCATACCGGCCGAGCCGATCTGCCAGCGACGTGAGCGCACGGTTCATGCTGCGCTTCCATTCGGCCAGCGGGAACAGCCGGTGGTCCACCCGGCCGGCCGTGAGGTCGTAGCGCGCACTCGACAGGCCGCTCTCATATCGACCGATCGCGGCCGCAAGCGGCGTCGCCCTCAATGCCGTCGACGTCCAGTGGGGGTCGTCACCGGCCCGGGTGTCGAGCACGATGCTGCCGCCGCCACGCCTCCCTTCGACGTACCCCTCCGCGACCAGCCGCATGTATGCACCGGTGACGGTCGAGCGGGACACACCGAGATCCGCGGCAACCGCACGAGTCGGCATCAAGCGCGTCCCGGGCACGAGTCGGCCGCTGGCGATGGCTTCGGCCAATTGGTCGTAGAGCTGATCGCTCATGCTGCGATCGCGGGTCGAATCCAGGAAGAGCTGCATCATCCGCCAGTTCTCTTTGGTCGGGCAAGAACGCGTTGACAGGGCTCAGTCAGCCTACCCAAGTCGTCGATCGAACGGGATCACGAGCGGACCGACGGTGCGCAGCCGGGCTTGGTCCGGCCGAAACGGGGGAGCTTGGACCTGTCGGAACCGCGGAGTCTCTTCGTATGGTCGACGGACGGAGGAGATGCGGTGCGATCTGGGTGCCCGACCACCTGCAGCAAGTCGATCCGACCGCGACCGCTGGATTGGAGTCCACCGCGAATCCGCGCACGTGCAGGAGTGCATCGAGGTGGTCGAGAGCGTCGTCGACGCCTGCGCGAACGTGCCGTTCCTGCGCCAGAAGCCGCCGGAGCGAGGTGATCAGTGGACCATGGCGGGATGAAGTCCTGGAGGGGAGAAGGAAATGAGACGAGAAGATGTCGCCGAGGTGTTGAATCGACCGATTTCCCGGGAGCTCCTGGAGTCCTCGATCCCCGCCCGATTGTCGTACATCGGCGTCGACGGCGCGCCCCGGGTCATCCCGATCGCCTTCCTGTGGCACCGCGAGCGTCTGGTCATGGCCACCGCGCCGACCTCGCCGAAGGCTCGAGCACTGCGACGGAACCCACGAGTGGCGCTCACCATCGACACCCAGGACCGATGGCCACCCCATGCCCTGCTGATCCGTGGCTCGGCGAGCACCGAGGTGGTCGACGAGATACCGGACGCCTACATCGAGGCATCCCGGAAGCTGATCCCACCCGCGGACTTCGCGACGTGGGAGCAGGGGGTGCGCGATCTCTACGATGGGATGACCGTCATCACCGTCGTGCCCGACTGGGCGAAGTTGCTGGACTTCGAGACCACAGTCCCCCAAGCGGTCGAGGACCTCGTCGCCGGAAGGCACTGAGCAGCGACCTGGTTCCTCAGGGAGGAGCAATGTGATGGCGAGAGTCGTCATGCAGGCTGTGGTTTCGGTGGACGGATACATCGCCTACACCGACGACACGGTAGGACCGCTGTTCGATTGGTATGGAAACGGCGACGTGACGATCCATGCCAACGACACGTGGCAGTTCCATGTCAGCCGCGCCTCCGCGGACTACGTGCAGCCCTTGTGGGACGCCATCAAGGTCACCGTGATCGGCCGTCATCTCTTCGACACCACCGATGGCTGGGCTGGCGTGCCCGCCGCCGGGGACGAGCTGGTCGTGGTCACGCATCGACCGCTGCCGGAGGAGTGGCGCACCAGGTTCCCCGACGCACCGTTCCACACCGCCGGCTCCGTCGCGGCCGCCATCGCCCTCGCCAAGGACCTGGCCGGCGACGGTCTGATCTGCGTGACCGCGGGCGACGTCGGCGGACAGGCGTTCTCCGCAGGGCTCGTCGACGAGGTGGCGATGGACGTCGCCCCCGTGGTCATAGGCGAAGGCGTTCGGTTCTTCGGCAGCCACACCGGCCCCGTTCTCCTCGACGATCCCGATGTGGTGGTCCAGGGCGACCGCGTGCTCCACCTGCACTACACCGTCAAACGCTGACCGTAGCCGTCGTCGGCGGCTGGTGGCATCGTGGAGATATGGCGATCGAGGTGCGCCCAGCGTGGGTGTTCGGCGACGTGCGAACGATGGTGGGGCCCAAGCGGCCCGATGCGAACGTGTGCTGGTGCCTGAGCTATCGGCTCACGTCGTCGATGGAGAATCGCTCGCTCCGTGGGCCTGAGCGCGGCGAGCGTGTCGAGCGGCTCGTCCGAGAGGACCCGCCGCCCGGTGTCCTCGCGTACGACGGTGACGAGGTCGTCGGTTGGGCCGGCGTCCACCCACGGGCCGACACGAGTTTCGCGACGAACCGCCGCATCCCGCACGTCGACGACCTCGATGTCTGGTCGGTGTGGTGCATCCGGGTGCGCCCTGGCCATCGCGGCGAAGGCATCTCGCATCACCTCCTCGCTGGCGCCGTCGAGTTCGCGCGCGCTCACGACGCTCCCGCGATCGAGGGCTACCCCGTCGACAACCGGGGCCGGAAGGTGGACCTCACGATGGCCTACGTCGGCACGCGCAAGCTGTTCGAGGAGGCGGGTTTCAGCAAGGCGGCAGACACGGAATCCGTGCTGAACGGCTTCCCGCGCGTGGTCATGCGGCTCGACCTGCGGTGAGAGGCCACCGGGACACGAGTCGAGTCAACCACTGGCCCCCGTCGGTGGCATCCGACAGCATGGGCGCATGGAACTCATGGACTGGCTCCTCGACTCCGACCCCTCCATCCGTTGGCAGGTGATGCGCGACCTCCTCGACGAACCGGCCGATGCCGTCGCCGCCGAGCGCGCGCTGATCGCGACCGAGGGGTGGGGCGCGCGTCTTCTCGCCCTGCAAGACGAGCGCGGCTACTGGGGCGGCGACGAATACGGCATGCACGGTGAGCGCACGAGCACCACGTGGACATTGCACCTGCTCCGTCGGCTCGGCATCGATCCTTATGCCCCCGAGACGCGAGCGGTCATCGAGCGCGTGCGCGACGGCGTCACCTGGCGGGAGTTCGACGACCTGCCGTACTTCCACGGCGAGGTGGAGGAGTGCATCAACGGCGGCGTGCTGGCGCTCGCGGCGTATTTCGGCGAACTGGGCAAGGGCAGCGACCGTATCATCGAGCGACTCCTCGGCGAGCGGCTCCCCGACGGCGGATGGAACTGCGACCCGATCGAGGAGTCGCAGGTGTCCTCGTTCGACAGCACACTCTGCGTGCTCGAGGGGCTGCTCGCGTATGAGCGGACGTCCGGCACCGCCGGCGGCCCGAGCCCCGAAGAGAAGGCGGCCGTGCGCGAAGCCCGCCACAGAGGCGAGGAGTACCTGCTCGAACGTAGCCTGTTCAAGCGTCGGTCGACCGGCCAGGTGGCGAACGAGCGCTACCTGTCACTCGCATTCCCGCCGTACTGGTTCTACGATGTGCTGCGCGCACTCGATCACTTCCGCGAGGTCGGCGGATGGCCCGACCCGAGGCTCGCCGACGCGATCGCCGTCGTGCTCGAGCAGCGCGGCGACGACGGGCGCTGGCCGGCTTCGGCGCCCAGGCGCGGCGAGGTGCACTTCGCGGTCGAAGCACCCGAGGGTGAGCCCAGCCGCTGGAACACGCTCCGGGCACTGCGCGTGCTGCGCTGGTACGAGGGCGATGCAGCCGGTGCGGCAGACGTTCCGCAGACCTAGCCCGTGAGACCCGCGTCGGCGCCGCCTACGACTGGCAGTGCCCGCGCGGCCACGACCGGTACGCCGCGACCGTGCGCGAGGTGCTCACAGGCACCGGTTGCCTGAAGTGCCGCCAGAACGCGGTCGCGCCCGCTGCGCTGCGTGCAGCGGGCGTGCCGTTCATGAACCCCTCGCTCAGAACCCGCACGTCGCAGACCGAGCGGCTCAAGGCCCAGCTCGGCGAACGCATTCGACTGAGTCACCGGGTGAACGCCATACACATCGCGCGCACCTTCTACGGACGCCCCGAGGTCTGGCCCGACGTCATCGTGCCGCAGTTGCGCATCGCCGTCGAGTACGACGACCCCGGCCGGTCACGGCGGGCCCATCTCGGGCTGAAGGAGGCATCCGACCTCGACAAGGACGACGCGTTGCGCGAGGTCGGCTGGGAGGTCATCCGCATCCGCGCGGGCGGACTCGAGTCCATCGGCGCGCAGAGCATCGTGTGCCGGCAACTCACCCCAGCCGTGGTCGACGAGGTGGTCGGGTTGATGCGCGCGATACGCGGGGATGCCGCCGTCGATGCGATCGCGGCAGTGCATCCGGCCGTCTCCTGAATACCCGGCGAATGCGGTGTTGAGATCCGATGCGCCGCGCGCAGATGGTGTCGGGTCCATCCGCCGAGCGGGCTCGCCGATGGCGCCGTTGTGGCGGGCTCTTCGTCGAGGTTCACGAGGTGGACACGCTGCTCCTGGCGGTCTCGGCGACGAGGTGTTGGTTGAGTTTGTCTCCTTCGATGTCGAGGTCGGGGAGGATGCGGTCGAGCCATCGCGGCAGCCACCAAGCCTTGTCGCCGACGATGGACATGATCGCGGGGACGAACGTCATCCGGACGAGGAAGGCGTCGATGAGGACGCCGATGGCGAGGGCGAAGCCGACCTGGGCGATCATGGGCTCGGGGTTGAAGACGAATCCCGCAAACACGCTGGTCATGATGATCGCGGCGGCGACGACGACGCGGCTAGCGACCGCGAAGCCGCGGTTGACGGCGTCGACGCCGTGCCGGCCGTGGACGTGTGCTTCCTTCATGGA
Organism: Agromyces bauzanensis; assembly: GCF_014645655.1. GTDB lineage: Bacteria > Actinomycetota > Actinomycetes > Actinomycetales > Microbacteriaceae > Agromyces > Agromyces bauzanensis. The sequence continues at coordinate 40,073 of NZ_BMMD01000020.1, forward strand.
TGAGACGAGGAAGACTTCGTAGTCCATGGCAAGGCCGTAGAGAACGCCGGTGACGATGATGGGGAGCAGGCTGAGGACGGGGGCGGTGGCGTCCATCCCGAGCAGTGGCTGTAGCCATCCCCATTCGAAGACGGCAGTCGTGGCGCCGAAGGTTGCGACGACGCTGAGGAGGAATCCAGCGGTGGCCTTGATGGGCACGATGATCGAGCGGAACACCAGCAGCAGAACGATCAGCGAGAGGCCGACAACGACCGCGATGTAGAGGGGCAGCACGTCAGCGAGGCGGTCGGACACGTCGATCGCGAGGGCTGCGAATCCGGTGATTCCGGTGTCGACACCCCAGCGGGAGGAGAAGTCATGGGCGCGTTCTCGGAGCTCGCCGACGAGTTCGGCCGTCGCCATCGAGGTCGGCGCGGTCTCGGGGATGACGGAGAACACGGCGGTGACGCCGTCCTCGTCCACGCCTCCGAGGCTGACCGCCGCGACTCCGTCGATGCCGGTGAGTTCTTGGTGGAGCCCAGCGAGATCGGCGGGCGGGATGGGGTCGCCGTCATCGCTGGTGGCCATCAACACGAGCGGTCCGTTGTAGCCTGCGCCGAAGCCGTCGCTGACGACCTCGAAGCTCTGTCGTTGCGGGGTGCCGGTGTTGTAGCTCGCGCCGGAGGGCAGGCCGAGGGTCATGTCCATGGCCGGGAGCGCGATGACGACCGCGACCGCGGCGGCGCCGGCAGCGGCGATGAGGCGATGCCTGATAAGGAAGCCGGACCAGGCGTTCGCGACCCGGTGCGAGGACCCAGCGTCGTGCGCGGTTCCAGCCTGCAGGCGGGCACGGGCTGAGCAGATGCGCTCCCCGATGACGCCGAGCAGCGCGGGCAGAAGCGTGAGCGCCGAGAGCACGGCGAGAATCACGGTGCTGGCGGCCACCAGCGCCATCGTGGTGAGCAGCTGGATGTTCACGACCAACAGGCCGAGCAGCGCGATGACGACCGTCCCGCCCGCGAAGAGCACCGCGCTGCCGGCAGTGCCGAGGGCACGTCCGGTGGCTTCGACTGCGGGCACACGCTGGTCGAGGATGAAACGGCGTTGTCGGTTCGCGATGAACAGGGCGTAGTCGATGCCGACGGCGAGGCCGAGCATGAGCGCGAGCACCGCCGTCAGGGAGTGCATCGGGACGACGGTGGAGAGCGCGAACGCACCGCCCACTCCGACCACGATCCCGCCGAGGGCTGAGACAAGGGGCAGGCCCGCGGCGAGGAGGGAGCCGAGAGTGAGGATGAGCACGAGCGCTGCGATGGCGACGCCGACGATCTCGCCGACGCCGATGAGCTCGGGGACCTGAATCATCGTCGCAGAGGGAAGCACCTCGATCGCCTGCCCGTCCACAGCGGTCGCTGCGAGCTCGACGGTGTTCGCCACGGTGCCCTCGTGCAGCTCGAACGTCTGCGCGTCGAACACGAACTGGAACAGCGCCGTCTCGCCGTCCGCGGAGATCGCCACGCCGGGCACCGGCTGCTGGTCGACCATCAGCGCCCGCGGCCCCGCGTCGGTCGTGTTCGCTGCGTCGACCTGCGCGATCGCACCTGCCGCCTGCAGCAGGGGGCTGTCTGGCCCCTTGGCGATCTCCTCGGCCATGACCTCGCGAGCGTCGATGACGTGCTCGGTCGTGGAGATCTCGTCGATCGCATCCAGCAGCGCGTCGAGGTGATCACCCTCGTCGATCCGCCCGCCGTCGGTCGCGTGGAAGGCGATGATGCCCTGCCCGCCAGACGCTTCCGGCAACCGGTCGGCGAGCTCGTCGATGACCTCCTGGGAAGGAGTGCCGTCGATCCGGATGTCATTGCTCAGCCGCGGCGGGTTGACCCCGAGGAACCCGATGATCACACCGGCGATCAGTACCCAGGCGCCGATGACGTACCACGGCTTGGCGTGGGCGAGCTTTCCCCACTGATACAGCAGAGACGACATGCATGTTCTCCTCGTCCGGCGACCGCCGGGAACGTGCACCGGACGCGGCGCATCCATTGCCACTGTAAGTAATAGTCAACTATCGATCTGATAGTCTCATATCGTTTGTGGTGGGTTGTCAAATCGTCGGCCAGGAGGACTGATGGCTGCAAGGTCGCTGCGGGCCGACGCGTTCGCGAGCGTCTCGCGGATCATCGAGGCCGCGCGCCGCGTTTTCGCCACCGGTGACGGACTCGGGACGCTGAACCGCATCGCGCAGGAGGCGGGGGTGGGTATTGCGACCCTGTACCGGCACTTCCCGAACCGCGAGGCCCTGGCACGCGCAGTCTACGATCGGGTGTTCACCACGGAGATCGATCCTCTGTTCCAGGAGTTCGAACGCTCCGACGCCCCCCGCGGCGTGCTGCTGGACATCGCGGAGCAGATTCTGCGGGTGCTGGAACGCGAACGCGGTCTCGCCGCCTCCCTCGGCGACATCGCCGAAGCGACCCGAGACCTCCTGCGTCGCAACGGCACCCTGTTCGAGACCGCCGTCCGTCGCGCCCAGGCCGCAGGCAACCTGCGACCCGACATCGTGCCGGGCGACATCCCGAACATTCTGGGCATGGTCGCGGCCGGCTTCGGCGGCACCACTTCCGATACCGCGACCCGCCGCCGCTACGTCGGCCTGCTCCTGGACGGCCTGAACCCCGACCGGGCTCAACCTCTCTCCTCATCGCCCGCCGATCCCGAACGGGGGTCGCGTTGATGCTCGATCCCACCCTCGGACTGGCGCTGGGCGGTGGCGGCGCCCTCGGCGCCGCGCACGTCGGCGTGCTCAAGGCGCTGGGCGAGCGGCGGCTCCGACCCGGCATCGTCGCCGGAACCAGCGCCGGATCCCTCGTCGGCGCCGCCTACGCCGCGGGCCTGCCAGTCGTGCGCATCGAACGCCTCGTCCGTCGGGCCACCTGGTCGACCTTCGGGCGGCTCACGCCCTCGCTTCGACTCGGCCTCCTGGACAGTTCCGCGCTGCTCGACACGATCGGAGAGCTGGGCGGCGAGCCGCTCATCGAAGACCTTCCGCGCCAGTTCGCCGCCATCGCCACCGACCTTCGTACCCGGCAGCAGATCGTGTTCAACGAGGGACCGCTCGGGCCCGCCCTGCGCGCGAGCATCGCCGTGCCCGGCCTGTTCGCGCCTGTCATCACGCCCGACCGGGTGCTCGTCGACGGCGGGCTCGCCGCGAACCTGCCCATCGGCGCGGCACGATCCCTGGGCGCTACCCGCGTCATCGCCGTGCGGCTGCGACCCGAGTGGGAACGCGTCCCCGTCGTACGCTCGGCCGAGTCCATCGCCCGGATGGAGCACGACCCGGACGTCCTCATGATCCGACCCGACCTGTCAGGCATGTCGCAATGGTCACGCGACGACGTGCCGAAACTCATCGACGCCGGCTATCGAGCAGCCGCCCAGGCTCTCGATGAGACCCGCGCGCGAGAGGACAACGTTGCCTGACACCAACACCGCCACATCGCTGCGCGTGCTCATCGCCGCTGACACGTTCCCCGTGATCGATATCCGCAGGTTCCGTGCCGAAGCCATGCCTGCCGCGGCCAAGCACTCGATCGTCGCGCATCTGGGCGACCGGCCAGAGAGAAGGGCGTTGCCCGGGTCGTACCCGACGTCTCTCATCGAACCGCACCCCCCACGACTGTCGATCGTCATCCCGGCGTGGAATGAAGAGGACTACATCGCCGAGTGCCTCGACGCCATCGCCTCGCAGAGCGAACTGCCCGAAGAAGTCATCGTGATCGACAACAACAGCACTGACCGAACACGCGAGATCGCCGCCGCCTACCCATTCGTAACTCTCCTCAAGGAGACGACGCCCGGCATCGTTCCCACCCGCAACCGCGGCCTCGACGCCGCGACAGGCGACGTGCTGTGCCGCATCGACGCAGACAGCATCCTCGACCCCGACTGGGTCGCGATCGTCCGGGATCACTTCGCCCGCACGGGCACGTCCGGAATCCATGGGGTCACCGGATCCGGCGACGCCATCGTCGAAGGGCACCCACGACTCGGTCACCTCCTGGGCAAGGCGACCCTGGAGTTCGGCTATTATCCCGTCAGCGAACTCCTCACGGGCGGCCAGGTCATGGTCGGCTGCAACATGGCCATCACCCGCACCGCCTGGAACGCCATCCGCGACGACGCCTATCCCGATCACACGAAGGTCCACGAGGATCTCGACCTCAGCGTGCTCATCCAGCGTGCCGGCGGAAGCATCCAACACCTTCCCCGCATGCGAATCCAGACCCGCCGCGTGCAGCTCGAACCGCCGGCGAAGATCTGGTGGCGCTTCCGCATCTGGCCGAACGCGGTCACCCGCCACTGGGCACCCCTCCGCGGCACGCGTCCGGAGCAGACTCCTCCCTCCTATCCAGGTGCGTGAGTCCGTCTGGTCTCAGTGGTCGTAGGCGATGAGTGATCGTTTGGTGGGGGTGTCGCGCCTCAGAACGTTTGGCAGGGGTGTTCAACACGGAGGTCCCAGGGGCCCGCACATCATCGAGGGCGGCCGTGGCGGCTCGATCATCCTGACCAGCTCGTACTCCGGCAAGAATAGGCAGCCGTTCATGATCCACTACACGCGAGCAAGCACGCCGTCACCGGCATGGCGCGGCAACCTCGGCTGCCGCCACGGCCCGCCCGCGCTCCCCGCTGACGTGGGTCTCGGGCACATGTCAGGCGATCGCTCAAGGCTTCGCGCTCCTGCTGCGGCACCGGCGGCCGCTCACCGCGGTCGCATTCGCTGTTCTCACGACGCACCCGACGCGCCCGCTCGTCGCCGCGGTCGCCGACACGGTGTGGGAATACGCGCGGGTGCGTTCCCGGCTCGACCCGGTGCGGTTCGCCGCCGCCCGACGCCTCGACGACGCTGCCCACGGCGCCGGCGTATGGTGGGGTGCGCTGCGGGGACGCTCGGCGCCCGCTCTGCTCCCCGCGATCGTCCGGACGTCGAGGCCGACCGCACGCGATCACGGTTGAGGGCGAGCGATTCTCACGAAGGCAGACTCGCCTCGATCGCCTCGATCACCATCGGGTCATCGGGCACCATGTGGGGGCGGAAGCGGTGCACCTCACCCTCAGGCGTGACGAGGAACTTCTCGAAGTTCCACTGCACCTTGCCCGCCTTGCCGTCGACGTCTGGGGTCTTCTTCAACTCCGTGTAGAGCGAGTGCTCGTGGCGCCCGTTCACCCGCACGCGATCGAAGATCGGGAACGTGATGCCCCACGTCGTCGAGCAGTACTCCTTGACAGCGTCGTTCGTGCGCAACTCCTGCAGAAACTGGTTGCTCGGAAACCCGACGACCTGAAGTCCGCGATCCCCGTACCGTCGCTGCAGCTTCTCGAGCGTCTCGTACTGCGGCGCGAGCCCGCACCGGGAGGCGACATTGACCACCAGCACGGCTTTGCCCTCGAACTCGGAGAGCGACGTCTCCGTGCCCTCCATGGTCTCGAACGGGATCTCGCGGACTTTCATACCATTAACAGCGCTTCGCAGCGCTTCAGCATTCCCTCCTCCCAGATAGTTCTTCCGCTCTTGCGGGCCGCTTCGTGAGACACGGAATACCCTCCTCGGCTGTCACGTTGCGTAGAGCAGCGGTTGTGCAGGCTGAACGATGCGCACAAGGAGAGTTCGATGGAATTCGCCCTATGGATCGCCGCCTCCCTCGCGGCAGCGGCGAGTCTGCTGGCCGGCTACGGCAAGGCGGCGAACACGAAGAAGTTCATGGAGTCCACGGCCTGGACCGAGAAGTTCTCAATCGGGGCCGTACGAACGATCGGCCTGCTCGAGATCCTCGGCGCAATCGGACTCATCCTGCCCCAACTCACCGGCATCCTGCCCTGGCTGACCATCGCGGCTGCAGCGGGGCTCGCCCTCATCCAGGTCGGCGCGATGACCCTGCACATCTCACGCGGCGAGTACAAGATGCTGCCGATCAACCTCGTGCTGTTCGCCCTGCCCGCGTTCGTGTTCTTCGGCCGCCTGCTCTGGGTGTAGACGCCGACCCATTGCAGCGCACACAGCCCCCGCCGACAGCGCGGTCGGCGGGGTTGTGTCCAACGTGTTCGGGTCACGTCAGTGCTCCACGCTGAGGCCGTGGCCGAAGCAGAGCAGCGGTCGGCGGTGTCGAACGGCACGTCCGGCAGGTTCGCCTCGACGGCAGCCATGCTGCGCGGCAGGTCGAACGGAGGCGTCCATTGGGCTGCGCGGCACCGGTGAGCACGCCGAGCAGCGCGGCGGCGCTGTCACCGTAGTTGCCCACCGCGGCTGCCGCGACGTCGACGATCGGTGTGAGGATGCCGGGACGGCCCAGGTACACGCCTACGATGGTCGGCACGATGGCGGCGACACGGTATCCCGGTGTTGCCGGTGATCTCGGATGTTCTCCTCATCGCAGGCTCGGCGCGCGTGGTCACTGGCCTATACTTCAGCCATGGCTGTATAGTCATCGGGTGCTGACTATTGCGACCGGCGTGGACGCGATGAATCGGCTCGGCCGCGCGATGGCCGATCCGACGCGTTCACGAATCCTGATGACGCTGCTGGATGGGCCGAGCTACCCGGCGATGCTCTCGCGGGAGCTGGGGCTGACGCGGTCGAACGTGTCGAATCATCTGGCGTGCCTGCGTGATTGCGGCATCGTGGTCACGGAGCCGGAGGGGCGGCAGACCCGGTACGAGATCTCGGACCCGCACCTGACCCGCGCGCTCACCTCGCTGCTCGAGGTGACCCTCGCGGTTGACGAGAACGCGCCGTGCATTGATCCGTCGTGCTCAGTGCCGGGCTGCTGTGGGGCGCCGGCCCAGTGAGCCAGACAATCACGACCGAACGGCGCGCCACGCTGCACCACCGCGTCCGCGTGATCGTGGGCTTCACGATCGCGTACAACGTGCTGGAGGGGATCATCGCGGTCTCCGCCGGCGCCGCCGCCTCATCGGCGGCCCTCATCGGTTTTGGTCTCGACTCGTTCATCGAGGTGCTCTCGGCCGTGGCCGTGGCGTGGCAGTTCACCCGGAAGAATCCTGAACGCTGGGAGAAGCCGACCGTCCGGGCGATCGGGATCGCGTTCTTCACCCTCGCCGCGTACGTGACGGTCGACGCGATCCTCGCGCTCACCGGCGTCGAGCCCGTCGAACACAGCTCCCTCGGCATCGCCGTCGCCCTCGCGAGCCTGGTGATCATGCCCGCTTTGGCGTGGTTCCAGTTCCGCACCGGCCGCGAGCTCGAGTCCCGCAGCGTGCAGGCCGACGCCAAGCAGCTGCTGCTGTGCATCTACCTCTCCGGGACCGTGCTGATCGGCCTGCTGCTGAACTCCCTCTTCGGCTGGACATGGGCGGACTCGGTCGCCGCACTTGTCGTTGCGGCCCTCGCTGTGCGCGAGGGTATCGAAGCGTGGCGTGGCGACGTCGAATCACCCGTCGCGCTCTTCGAGGAAATGGATGAGGAGGTGAATTGATGGACTGTTGCGACCCGACCTTCTGCCCGGCCGAGCTGTGCGGCCAGGACTGCTGCTAGGCGCCCCCGACCGGACCCGATCATCGAACCCTCATCTCCGTTCCTCAGGTGAGGGTTCGGTGAAGCCCGAGCGTGAACTCCGCCCAGACCCGGCTCGCCGACGAGATCGTCGTGGCGGACAACGCCTCCGTGGACGACACCGCGGAGGTCGTCCGCGCGGCTGGCGCCCGGGTCGTGGCCGAGACGGAGCCCGGCATCTGGCCGGCGTCCGCGCGGGGCTACGACGAGGCGACCGGCGACCTGATCCTGCACCTGGGCACCGACTCCCCGCCTGCGGCCGACTGGATCGAACGGGCGGAGGCGAACCTGATCGGCGAGGATGCCGCAGACATCCTGGATCGGAAGGCCGACCTTCTACGGTCCGCATCGCGCCGCACCCGGCTGGCAACCGGATCTACCTGGGAGCGATGCGCTGGGCCGTCGAGCCCTGTCCCGGGCATCCGCGGGTGTTCGGCTCCCGCCTGGGGACGCGCCGGGAGGCGTGGGCCGAGCTCCGCACCCGAGTCCACCGCCACGACCCCACCGGCCGTTCGCCAATTTCCGACCAGCCGCTCCCATATTCCCGGCGGGGCGAACGAGTCCTCGGATCGCACGCAATTCCGTTCCTGCGAGCATCATGCGGCATCCCTCGCACGTCTGCCCGCACAGCAGTGCGGTCCCGGATCGCGGCGATTCCGCGGCGAACGGGCGCTCGGCGCCCAAGAAGTGGGACGATTCGTCGTGTGAGAGCTTGGTTCGTCTCCGTGGCGCTGCTGGCGGTGGCGATCTCGGCGACCCTCCTGTCGGACGTGATCATCCAGTCGGGATTCCCCGACCGGCCCCGGCCGCGCGACCTGCTGTTCGAGCTACTGCCCTACGTCGGCTGGGTCCGCTACCTCACGCTGATCGCGCTCGTCATCGGCTTCGCGCTCTTTCTGTATTACGCCGTGCGTCATGAGCCGACGAGGATCCCCGAGTTCGTCGCCGTGTACGCAGTGTTCTACCTCCTCCGGGCCGCTCTGGCGGTGCTCACGCCCCTGGCCTCGGCGCAGGGCGACGGCCCGTTCGTGTTCCCCATGCAGCAGTACGGCATGTTCCCGTCCGGCCACGCCGGCGTGGCCCTCGTCACCACACTCCTCACCTCGGCCGTGCGCGCCCCGTGGTTGCACCGCATCGAGGGGATGCTGACCGCTGTGATCTGCGTCAGCCTGCTGCTGGCCCATGGCCATTATTCGATCGACATCGCCGGCGGGATGCTGCTGGGCTTCTTCGTCGTGCAGGTCTGGGAACGCGGGACGCTGTTCCGCCCCCTGAAGCGCCTCATGGGCCGTGACCCGGGGCCGGTCTCCCGACCTCGCTCTCGGTGACTCAGAACGGCGAGGGGATGCCGCCGCGGGAGGCGACCGCCCCTCTCAGTCGACCTGTGCCGGCTCGGCGTCCGCCTGGTCGTCGAGCGTGGCGCGCAGGGTGGTGACCACGCTGATCGCGGGGTGCACCGAGCGGTGCACCGGGCAACGATCTGCGATCCGGGTCAGACCCTCGCGCTGCTCGTCCGTGAGCGCTCCGGTGATCGAGATCGCCCGGAGGATTCGGTCGACCTCGCCGGTCGACGCGTGGCAGTCGGTGCAGGATGCCGCGGGGACCTTCGATCGTCGCATCGAGACCTCGATGCGACCGACCGGCCACTGCTTTCCGATCGGCGTACATGCGCAGCGTCATCGACGTGCACGCGCCGAGCGCCGAGAGGAGGAAGTCGTACGGCGCCGGACCCGAGTCGGACCCCACCGGCTCCGGCTCGTCCGCAGTGAAGCGGTGGCGGCCGACCGCGACATCCTGCCCGAACGGGCGCCGTTCGTTCTCGCCGACCACCACGACCCCGGGTTCGGGGTCGGGCTCCGGCGCAACCGGCACCGGACGTACTGCGGCGGGCTCGAGGTCGTGCGAGTGCGCGTCGGGGTCGACGGCGTACCGGCCGGCCCACGCGCCGATCACCCCGGCCGCGAACTCGGCATCGCTCCGCCGGCTCAGCAGGTGGAGCACGTGCCGCGGGTCCGCCGGAGCGCCGATCGTCGCGATCGCCCGCACCTCGGGGATCCTCGCCGCAGCCGCGAGGACGGCGACACCGCCCAGCGAGTGACCGAGCAGCAGGGTCGGGGCACGGTACCGGTCGCGGACGTGGTCCGCCGCCCGGACCAGGTCCTCCACGTTGGAGGAGAACGTGGTCCGAGCGAACGCGCCGGCCGACTGCCCGATCCCCGTGAAGTCGAACCGGAGCACGGCGATGCCGTGCGCGGTGAGCGCGCGGGCGATGCGGGTGACCGCGACGGCATCCTTGCCGCAGGTGAAGCAGTGCGCGAAGATCGCGTACGCCAGCGGGGTGCGGCCCGGCGATTCGAGCCGGCCCGCCAGGGTGTCGCCGAGCGCGCCGGCGAACGCCTCCCTGGTCGGTGGGGTCAGGTTCCCGGTAATGGTCAGGACATCCGCTTCGAGAGGATGGCGAGCCCGTCGAGGTCGAGCAGGATGATCCGGCCGCGTGCTTGGCGGATCAGCCCACGCGCGCCCAGCTCGGCCATCGCCTTGCTGGTCGATTCGCGCGTCGCGGCGAGCAGCCCGGCGAGCTGGTCGTGAGTGAGGCGGATCATCACGTACCCCTGACGCGTCCGACGCTGCGACTCGGCCAGCCGGACCAGGGTGCTCGCCAACCGTGCGAGCAACGGCCGCAACGCCAGGTCGGTCAGCCGCTCCTCGAGCAACGCCACCTGTTCGCCGAGGATCCGGGAGATCCGGATCGCGATGCGCGGGTCGGCCAGCAGGTACCGTTCGACCTCCAGCACGCTGAGCTGGCAGATCTGGGTCTCCTCGATGGCCTCGGCGTAGTTGTCGTACATCCGCTGGCCGACCAGGAGCATCTCGCCGAACACCGCACCCGGCTCGAGGATCGCCATCGTGAGCGCCTTGCCGTCTTCGGTGACCCGGAAGATCCGCACCCGTCCGGCCTTCAGGATGAACAGCGCCGTGATCGGCTGGCTCTGGCTGAAGATCAGCTCCCCGGCATGGAACGTGCGCGCGGGAGCCGTCCTGTCGAACGCCTCGATCTCCGCCGGGGTGAGATCGGCGAACAGGTCCACCTCGCTGAGGCAGCTGAACGGCTCATCGGCCGACGCGCGCAACGGGTTCACCTCCCGCCGGTCCGGCGCCCACGGGCGCTCCGGTGCGGGAGGTGCCGAGGTGATGTCCATGGCGCACTGTTCCATCATCGTCGCTGCCTGAGGAACGCGACCGCCACGACACCGAAAATGACGCCGTAGATCAGATGCCCCATGAGCGACGGGAGGCTGTTCGCGTCGAACCGAACGGCGGCATGCTCATCATCAGCGGCATCAGCAGCAGCGGGCCGAGGTCCCACCACAGGGCGCCGTACGCGAGCACGATCAGCACACCGCGGCCGTAGCCGGTGAGCACTCCGCCGAACGGCACGGTCAAGCCCAGGCCGATCGCGATCGAGATCATCATGTGGATGCCGAACCCGACCAGGGCCGAGTCGGAGCCGACCATCGAGGCGATTGTGGGCAGCATGCCCATCATCGCCATCAGCATGCCGAACACCATGCCGCCGGCGATACCGCCGCCGACGCCGCCGAGCACCCGCCGCCAGAACGTCGTCGTGACGCCTGACCAGTAATGGGAAGTTGCAGCGGTCATGTCGAGGCCCTACTCATAACGTGATGCGCTCAACGTAGATCCGCAGCCCGGCCGAGTTCTGCGATCCAGCACACAGACCGACGACTTGGTCGCCGCGCAGACTGGGAGCATGAACATCGAGATCCTGCACATCGACGACTGCCCCAACTGGCGGGATGCCGGTCGGCTCGTCTCGCGAGCGCTCACCGACATCGGCATCACCGGAGCAACGGTGTCGTTCACGCGCATCGCCAGCCCGGCGCAGGCTGCGGCCCGACCGTTCTCGGGATCGCCGACCATCCTGATCGATGGAACCGACCCGTTCCCCACTGACGGCACGACGGACGAGCTCGCCTGCCGCATCTACCGGGTCGACGGGCGGTTCGCCGGCATTCCGAGCGCCGAGCAGATCCGATCGGCGCTCTCGAACGCGGCAGCATCCGCCTGAAGTCGGCATACGGGAGGATTCAGCCGACGCACAACGTCGGCCCCACCCCCAATGGCCTGCCACGCGAAGACGAGTCACGGTGATCCAGGTCACCGTCGCCGCTCCTGCAGCGCTCGTAGCCCGGCGCCACCACATCGGAACCGACACTGGAGGAACCATGAAGCCCTACTCGGAGACACCGTCCTCGCCGAAGCCGATCGAGACGAGCTCATCATGATCGAAGGCAACTGGTACTTCCCGCCCGCGAGCGTGCGGAGCGAGCATCTCGCTCAAAGCCCCACCCCGTACACGTGCCCGTGGAAGGGTGCGTGCCGGTACCTCACCGTCCGAGTCGACGGCGTCGAACTCCGCGACCGCGCCTGGACCTACCCGGATCCCTACCCGGCCGCGATCCAGCGCGTCGGACGAGACTTCTCCGACTACGTCGCCTTCTGGAAGGAAGTCCGACTCGTCGAGGAGTCGGAACAGGCCGCCTGATCCCGGCTCAACGCTGGAGCTCGGTGTCGGGGTGAAACGCGACCCAGGCGAACCAGAAGGTGTCGAGGAAGCGGACCGGGGTCAAGCTCTGCCCGAGGCCTGGTCCCTCGATGGCGTTGCCGAGGATGTCCCGGCGGGACCCTGTGCCGGCATCGACGAAGGTCCCGCCCTGCTTCGCGAACCGGAGCACCTCGCCGTCCAGTTCCGCATCGTAGACGGCGACCGACCCGATCTCGGCGCCGTCGGCGATCCGAGGCATGTCCAGCGCGGACGCCTGCCCAGGAGCTTGGAACGCCACCAGGTCCCGGCCGCCGACCGTGAGATGCGTCACGCCGTCCTCGGCCAGCCGGTCACGGGTGAGCGCGACGCGTTCCCCGCCGAGGTCGATGCCCACCACGCGCGTCTTCGCCGTGAGCCGGTCGTCGGTCGGTTCCGGGAGCGGGAAGATCGGCGACGTGCCCGGCTGGTCGTACCCGTCGTAGGGGTTGTCGCCGTACGGTCGGGAGTACCCGGTATCGCGGGTCAGCACGAGGGCCTCCGGGTGGGCGGCGCGGAAGTCCTCCCACCCGACCGCACCTATCGGGATCGCGGTGAGCTGCGTCCCGGCGAGGAACCCGATGGAGGCCAGACCGGTCAGTTGCGGCCACAGCGATTCGGTCTGCCGGTCGTACATGACGAGGTTGTCGGCGTACAGCATGCCGGAGGTGCCGAAGCTCAGCACCCGTCCGGCCGCTTCGCGTCCGAACGCGACCCCGGAGTTGCACAGCAGGCAGTAGGTGACGGCGACCGGGACGCCGCCCACGGTGTCGTTGACGATCTCGTGCCAGGTCATCACCTGGATCGGATAGCCCCGGGTCTCGCCGCCGACGGTGAGCGACAGGATCGGCTCGTTCGCGGTCAGCCAGTCGACCTCATCGGCCGGTTGGAAACGCGGGTCGTCGATGGCCGGGATCCCATCGGGCGGCGGACCGCCGGAGAGAACCTCGCCTGGATCGATGAGCGGGTCGGCGCTCATCGCCTGACTGGTCTCGCGAGTGCTGGACGGGCTCGACGGCGCACTCGCCCGCCGGCGACGCACCCGGGATGCCGAAGACGATCCGCACAGCGAGCTCGGCGGGTTCTTCGACATCGTCGCGGACTTCGTCGTCTACGGGGGCACCGTGCTCGGCGTCGCACTGGGCGCGACGGCGGCGTACGAGGCGCCATGGTGGCCGTTCATGCTGGTGCTGCTCGCGTACTACCTCAACGGCACCGTCTTCCTCGCGTTCTCGTCGATCGCGGAACGCACCGGACGACAGATCGACGACGGCCGATCGCTGTCGTTCCTCGGCCGCATCGCCGAAGGCACCGAGACGATCGTCGTGCACAGTCTCTGGCTGATCCTGCCCTGGTTCGCGTGGCAGATCGCCGTGGTCTGGGCGGGGTTCGTCCTCGTGAGCGCCGCACAGCGGGTGGTCGCCGCGGTTCGAGTCCTGCGCTGAGGAGCGTCAGCGGCGACCGACGACGGCGGTTCGCACCCGCCGGAGAATCCGGATCGCAACCGCGATCGCCCCGCGGCCGAGCCGGTGTCGCACGTCGGCGACGGCGGTGTTCCAGAGCGGGTCGTTGAAGGTCGGGTACGGGTGGCTCGCGCCGGCCACGGTGCTCGTCGAGAGCCCGGCCTTCACGGCGAGGGTGAGTTCGCCGACGGTCTCCCCGGCACGCGGCCCGACGATGGTGCCGCCGAGGATCCGACCCCTCCGGTCGACCACGATGCGCGTGTAGCCATCGATGTCCGCCTCGGCAACGGCCCGATCCGAGTGAGCGTGGTCCCACGACACCACCCGGTGGATGCGCTCGTCCGCCTCGGAAGGCGCCAGGCCGACCGCCGCGACCTCGGGGGCGGTGAACGTCACGCGCGGGATGACCCGCGTCTCCGCCTTCCTGCGCAGCCCGAGGATCGCGTTCGTCGCCGCGACGCTGCCGTTCACGCCGGCCGTGTGGGTGAACTTCGGCAGTCCGGTGATGTCGCCGGCCGCCCAGATCCGCGGGTTCGTCGTCCTCAGCGTCGCATCGACGGTGACGTACCCGTCGGCGTCGGTGCGGACGCCCGCGCGATCGAGGCCGAGGGCGTCGACGTGCGGCTCCCGACCCAGCGCGGCGACGATGACGTCGAACCCGACGGTGCTTCCGTCGTCGAGGGTGAGGACCCCGGACTGGCCGTCGTTCGAACTGATCGACGCCCCGGTGCGGCCGGTGTGCACGGTCGCGCCGTCACGAATAAGTGCGTCATGGATGATCCGGCTCGCATCCTCGTCCTCCTTCGGCAGGATCCGGTGACCGCGATGCACGATCGTCACCTTTGATCCCAGCCGGGCCATCGCCTGCTCGAGTACGCATCCGATCGCCCCGCCTCCGAGCACGACGAGACGTTCAGGTAGCTCGGTCAGCTCCCAGAAGTCCTCGCTGGTGCGGAAATGCACGCGATCGGCCCCGTCGATCGCCGGGCGAGTTGGTGAGGTCCCGGTCGCGAGGAGCGCCTGCCGGAAACCGCACCTCGGTGCCGTCGACCGTGAGCGTCCGGTCGGACGTGAACCGCGCGTCGCCCGTCATCACGGCGACGTCTTCGGCCTCGAGCGCCTCCCGGGAATCCACCGGCGCGATCGTCTGGATGGCCCGATCGACCGACGCCATCGCGGTCCGGAAGGATGCGGAGCTCGAGGCCAGCGTGGCGGGTCGACCGGAGCGTGTCGCCGAGTGCACCTCGTGGGCCGCGGCGATGAGTGCCTTGGACGGCACGCACCCCGTCCAGAGGCAGTCACCACCGAGCCGTGCGCGCTCGACCAGCAGCACCGACGCGCCGAAGCCCGCCGCGGTCTTGCTCGCGACGAGCCCCGCGCTTCCCCCACCGATGACCACGAGGTCCCATACCGCCGAGTCCGGCATCCGCTTCCCTTCGCCGAGTCCGCGCAAGCCGCGCTCCCCCAATCTCACCGCGGGGCGACGCGGCTTCGGTATCCGAGAGCACAGACCGAGCGGATGCCGCGGCCTAGCGTCGGCGGCATGAGCGACCTGTCACGCCCGCCAGCAGCGTATGCCGACCTCCGCGCGGTGTACGTCAACTGCACGCTGAAGCGAACCCCCGACCTCAGCCACACCCAGGGGCTGATGGACCGCAGCATCGCCCTCATGCGATCGCAGGGCGTCACCGTGGACATCATCCGCTTCGTCGACCACGACGTCGCGACCGGGGTCTACCCCGACATGCGCGAACACGGTTGGGCGACGGACGCCTGGCCTGACGAGATCTGGCCGCGCATCGCCGCCGCGGACATCCTCGTCATCGGCGGACCCCTCTGGCTCGGCGACAACGCCTCCATCACCCGGAAACTCATCGAACGCCTCTATGCGATGAGCGGGCTCTTCAACGAGCGCGGCCAGTACGTCTACTACGGCAAAGACCGGAGGCGCGCTGATCACGGGCAACGAGGACGGTGTGAAGCACGCCGCCATGTCGATCCTCTACAGCCTCCAGCACATCGGCTTCGTGATCCCGCCGGCGGCCGACGCCGGGTGGATCGGCGAGGTGGGTCCGGGCCCGAGCTACCTCGACCCGGGATCGGGCGGCCCCGAGAACGACTTCACCAACCGGAACACGACGTTCATGACCTGGAACCTGCTCCACATGGCGCGGATGCTCAAAGACGCCGGCGGCATCCCCGCGTACGGAAACCTGCGCGGCGCATGGAATGACGGGGAGCGATTCGGATTCGACGCCAACCCCGAGTACCGATGAAGGCCCGGCGCCCGTGAACACCGCAACGAGGCGCGCCTACGGCGCCGGCGTGAAGTTCTACGACGCCCTCTCGGGAGAGCCCGTCTACCGCATCGGTCGGGTCACCGGGGTCCGGATGCTGCGGCTGCGCGCCGGCGACACGGTCCTCGACCTCGGCTGCGGAACGGGGCTGAACTTCGCCCTGCTCACAGCCGCGGTCGGTCCGACCGGGCGGCTGATCGGGCTGGACCGCAGCGGGGCGATGCTGGACATCGCCCGCCGCCGGATCGAGCGACGCGGATGGTCGAACGTGTCGCTCGTCCACGCCGACGCGACCGACTTCAGCTGGACGGACCTCGAGGTGCCGCAGGTCGACGCGGTGATCTCGACGTACGCGATGAGCGTGTTCAACGACCCGCACGCTGCGTGGGCGAACGTTCGCGCGGTGCTACGGCCCGGAGGTCGCGCGTGCATCGTCGACATGCAGGTGCCGACGGGAGCAGCGACCGTGCTCGCACCGGTCGCACGCCTCACGTGCGCGGCCGGTGGCTCCGACATCGACGCCCACCCGTGGACCCTCCTCGAAGCGGACGCGCACGACGTCCGACGTCGCAGCCTGCGCGGCGGTCACATCCAGGTGGTCGCCGGCACGATCGGCTGACCGGCGCTCTGACAGAGGGACGACCGCGCCCTTGCGCAGCCGTTGTGCGAGGAACACCGGCGCCGAGTGGTGCCGGCGGTGGCCGAAGGGAATGCGCATGTCGAAGCCGACCATCGTTCTGGTTCACGGCACCACTAAGAACACGCGAGCAAATAATCACGTCTAGTAGTGGTTCGTGTGGGATGATTGGTGTATGGCGATCGCACCGGAGACTGTCGACGCGTTGCGGGCGAAGTTCGGTGTGTTGTTGCCGCGTCTTGATGAGCGCGCGCAGCGGCTCACGCTCGCGGCGGAGGCGCGATCGCTGGGGTATGGCGGGATCGCGGCGGTCGCGCGGGCGTCGGGATCGTCGAGGTCGCGGGTGCGGCAGGGCGTCGCTGAGCTGGAACGCGGTGAGGAGCCGACGGGGCGGGTGCGTAGGCCCGGGGCGGGCCGCAAGCCGCTCAGGGAGACCGATCCGGGCGTGGTGGGGGCGCTGCTGGGTCTGATCGAGCCGACCCGGCGCGGGGATCCGGAATCCGCGCTGTGCTGGACGACGCTGTCGCTGACGCACCTGGTCGACGAGCTCGCGAAGCTGGGCCACCGGGTCTCAACATGGACGGTGGCGAATCTGCTGCGTGCTGAGGGATTCAGCCTGCAGGCCAACAGCAAGCAGGTCGAGGGCCGTCAGCATCCCGACCGGGACGCCCAGTTCTCCTACCTGAACGCGCAGGTCATGGACCACTCCGCGACGTCCGATCCGGTGATCAGCGTGGACACGAAGAAGAAGGAACTCATCGGCGAGTTCAAGAACGGCGGCCGGGAGTGGCACCCGAAGGGTGCACCGAGACCAGTGAACGTGCACGATTTCAAGGACCCCGTGCTGGGCAAGGTGAACCCGTACGGGGTCTATGACGTCGCCGCCGATACCGGGTGGGTGTCGGTCGGCGTCGATCACGACACCTCCGCGTTCGCCGTCAACACGATCCGCTCCTGGTGGAATGCCGTCGGGCGCCGCACCTACCCGGGCGCGACGCGACTGCTGATCACCGCCGATGGCGGCGGCTCCAACGGCTACCGGACGAGGCTGTGGAAGACCGAGCTGGCCGAACTGGCCTCCCAGACCGGACTGACGATCACGGTGTGCCACCTCCCTCCGGGTACCTCGAAATGGAACAAGATCGAGCACCGACTCTTCTCCCGCATCTCGATCAACTGGCGCGCCAGACCTCTGACCAGCCGCGAAGTCGTCGTGAATACCATCGGCGCCACTACCACCGCGTCCGGCGCACCAGTCGAAGCCGTGCTCGACACCGCCGAGTACCCGGCCGGGATCAAGATCCCCGACCAGCAGATGCGTGACCTCGAGGACAGCGGCATCCTCACCCGGCACGAGTGGCACGGCGAATGGAACTACACCCTCAACCCCAACACGCCCACGTAATCAACTCACGATCCCTAAGGTCCCTGCGTGCCGCCCCAGACGGTCGATCAACATGAGGGCCGTCGACTACGACCGGTACGGTCCTCCCGATGTGCTGAGGGTCGAACAGGTTCCGGTGCCATCGCCGGGCGCCAATCAGGTGCTCATCGAGGCCGCCGCGACATCCGTCAATCTCTCGGACTGGGCGGGGTTTCACGACCCCGCCGAGTTCGAGTGACCGCAATCGAAGCGCGGTCACCGAAGCCCGTCACGCTGCGGGTGGGGTTACCAACGCGTCCCAGAGCACGAACGGGCCGATCGGGATCACCTCGAACGTGATGAGCCCGGCCCGGCGAAGCGGCATGGCATCGAGCACCGCGGTGGCGTGATCGACACTGTCGGCCTCGAGGATGAGGACTGCGCCCGGGTCATCCCGGCCGGTTCGGAAGTAGGCGTGTCTGACGAACCCTTCGAGATAGTGCTGCCACACGTGGTGCGCCTCGCTGGGGATCAATCCGGCCAGGTCCTCGGGGTCGATGCTGGGCGCGGGCTTGCTCAGGGCGAGCAGTTGCATAACGTCTGTCCTTCCGCTAGGTAGTACGTTGCCACCTCGAACGGTAGGCCCCGCGACGCGGGCGCGGAATGACCGAAGCTCCGGAGGACTTAGCCGGCCGTCCGCGCTCTGCAGGACGATTGGTACCATCAAGAGATGGACACGTTGACGCACGTGCTCTCGGCGACGAGGGCTGGTGGTACCCGGCTCGATCAGCTGACTGCCGCCGCCCCATGGGCAGTGCGGTTGCCAGACGCTCGCATTGCGGCGTTTCATGCCGTCACCGAGGGGACGTGCGTGCTGATGACGGCTGGCCGCACGCCCGCGAGATTGAGCCGCGGTGACGTGGCTCTCGTTCCCAGCGGTGCGGAACACGTGATCGCCAGCGAAGTGGGCGTCGCGCCCCGGCGCTACGCGGACGTCACGGTTGGGCAGCGCGACCGTGCGTCCCTCGGCGGCAGGATCGACCTCGCGGGATCGGGTGCTCGTGCGCGACTGTTGTGCGGCGGGTACGAGCACCGATACGAATCGGCCCACCCGGCACTGGCCCGATTCCCGTCGGTCGTCCGCCTGCCGGCGCGCGCCGTCGCCCAGTCCGCCATCCCCGCGACATTGGACCTGCTCGCCACGGAGCTTCGTGAGTCGCGTCAAGGCGCGCAGGCGGTCATCTCACATCTCGTCGATGCGTTGTTCGTGCAGATTCTGCGGACCTGGGCGGAACACGATGGCGGCAGTGTGGGGTGGCTGCTGGGTATCCCCGACGCCGGTGTCGCGGCCGCGCTGGCCGCCATGCACGACGATCCGGCCCGGACGTGGACGGTCGCCGAGCTGGCTCGCGCCGCGGGGTACTCGCGGACGGCGTTCGCGGAGCGCTTCGCCGAGGTCGTCGGCGAACCGCCCCTCACCTACCTGACGCGGTGGCGGATGGATATCGCCTCGCAGCGGCTGCGTGACCGTGACGAGCCGGTGTTCGCAGTGGCCCACGCGGTGGGATACGCGTCGGAGCAGGCATTCTCACGGGCATTCCGTCGGGCGCGCGGCATTCCGCCGGCGCACTACCGCGCGGAAGCGCGCGGGATCCGATTGGCCGAGACTCTCGGGTGAGCGGTCGGAGGTCGCGAGAGCGAGCAGCCGCCCCAGCGGCGACCTCGCCGCCCACTGGTCGCCCGTGTGCTCGATGATGTGCGTGTTCGTAGTCGGCGGGTCTGGATGAGATCGCCGACCTGATTGGGCCGCGGTTCGCGCGGTCTGAGCCGCGGCGGAACGCCCTCGCGTATGTGCGGGGCTGCTCCCGGCCGCGCACACCGCATATCCGGCCGCGCTCGTATCGCCCGGCGAGAGCACCGTGCGCGAGCTCGGCGACCAGGTCACGTCGAACCGGCGCACGCTCACCAGCGCATCCTCGAGAACGGCGTGCGCTGGTGCCAGATCGTGATGGGGGGTCGCCGAGCTGCACCCGGGCTCGATGTGGAACACGATGCCCGCGCACACGCACGACCACCGCATCTCCCGGAGGACGCCCGCGTCATCCACCTCATGGGCGAGAGCGAAGAGACGCGTCACCTCGTGATCGCCGATCGCCAGGCGGTCATCTCACCATCGTGGTCGCTGCGCGATGGCCGGCGTTACCAGGCGTTCGACGACATGGACGCGGCCCCCGTCACCGACCTTCGATAGTCCTGGCTACGCCGGCGGTTCGCCGATGATCACACGATGACAGAAGCGCGATGCCAGGCCATGATCGAGGACGCGACGCGATCTGGGTCGTCGCACATGGGGAAGTGGAAGCCACCGGCGATGGTGACCTGTTCGACTTGTGAGCCGAGCGCCTTCCATCGCGGTTGGAAGCCGAGCGGGTCGTTGTGCTCGCCGAATACGGTCAGGATCGGGACGCTGGCGATCGCTGCGGCACCAGCATCGACGAGCGTGTAGTCATGGTCGAGAGCGGAGGCCATGTTCTCGTGGAAGCTTCGCCGCCCGCGACGATCCATGCGGGTGATGTATGCCCGACGCGTGGCACGGTCCATGTGCTTGCCTACTCCGAACCGTGTTGCGGAGGCGGCCGGCAGCCAGCCGGTCCATTCGTCGACGACGCGCATGGGCGCGGAACCGACGATCTGTAGCATGGCCCGGAACGGCGCGGCGTCTGGTCGCCAGCCGAAGCAGTTCACCGCCGCGAGGGCGACGACGCGCTCTGGCCACGCGGATGCAGCTTGCAGTCCGGCGGGTCCGCCGAGGTCGTGGAGGACGAGGGTCACCTCCTGCAGGTCGAGTTCGCGGACGAGACGATCGACGGCTGAGGCGGTCGGATCGATGCCTGCACCGGCGCCGTCGTCAGAGAGCCCCATCGAGGGAGGATCGAAGGCGATCACCCTGAAGTTGCGCTCGAGACGGGCGATCAGGTCTCGCCAGATGATGCTCCACGTGCCTGAGTGGACCAGCAAGAGGATAGGGCCTGAGCCGGTGTCGGTGTAGGCGATTCGGTCGCCGTCGGATCCGAGGGTGCGGATCGCCCAGGGCCAGACGGTCTCGGGGAGCCAGGTGGGGCGTTGAATGTCAGTCATGCGAACAAGGACGACTGGGATGACCGAAGTGTGACATCCGGGATGCTTCAGGGTTGCGGTCACATCGGCGACTGCCCGATCGTCGTAGTGTCATGACCGCCTTCTCTGACCTATGGCACGCACACCGGCACGTCGTCCGCGACGTCGCCTACCGTGTGCTCGGTTCCGTCGCCGACGCGGAGGACGTCACACAGGAGACCTACATCCGACTCCTCGCCCGAAGTGACGACTCGCTGGATGACCCGCGCGCCTGGCTGGTCACCGTCGCCTCCCGGCTGGCGATCGATCGCCTGCGCGCGCACGAGCACGCGCGCCGCGCCTATGTCGGGCCGTGGCTGCCGGAACCGGTGGTGACCGACACGCGCATGCTTCCCGAGGATCAGGTGACACTCGATGACTCCGTGCGGATGGCGTTGCTTGTCGTCCTCGAGCGGCTCTCGCCCACGGAGCGGACCGCGTTCCTCCTGCACGACGTGTTCGAACTGGACTTCGCGAACATTGCGGAGGTGCTCGGTGTGAGCGCCGCGAGCGCACGGCAGTCGGCGTCGAGGGGCCGGCGGCGCATTGCTGCTCACGGCTCGGCGCGGTTCACCGTCGACCCGGTCGTCGCACGTCGGCTCACGGAACGATTCGCCCAAGCCGTCGGGGATGGCGACCTCGACGGGCTCGTCGCCGTACTCGCCGCGGACGCACAGGGCCACTTCGATTCCGGCGGACTCATACCCGGCGCACCCGTGGAAGTGCTCACCGGCGCCGAGCCGGTCGCCCGGCAGCTCCTGACCGGCTTTGCCGGCCAGAACCTGCGTATCGAGGTCGCCGATGTGAATGCCGCGCCCGGGATCGTCATCCGTCGTGGCCATCGTGTCTTGACAGTCATCGCGCTCGAGTTCACGGCGGAGAAGATCGCCGTCGTACACGGAATCGGCAACCCCTCGAAGCTCGCGCATCTCCAGGACCGGTAGCCGAAGCAAGGGCGGTGCGGTGAGGCCCGCCGACGCCCGAGTCCACCAACCGGCGTTGGACGTCGTGGACTTCGATGGACTGCGTGGTGATGCACGGTGCATCCACCGTGCAGGGCGCGATGCCGGTGCATCCCGCGAACTGGTCGTACCTCGGCCACGTGCGCGCCCGACCCGAGGACTTCGCACGATGGGCGGCTGCCGCAGGCCCCGAGTGGTCCTACGAACGCGTGCTTCCCGTCCTGCGCGCCCTCGAGCACGACCTCGACCTCGGCGCGGGACCGCACCACGGCGACGCCGGGCCGATGCCCGTGCGGCGGGCGTCCCAGGCGAACACCGCCGCGCGCGCGTTCACCGCCGCTGCGCTCGAGCTCGGCTTCGCCCCGGAAGCCGACAAGAACGCGCCCGGCGCGCCCGGGGTCGGCCCCGTGCCGCAGAACGTCGTCGACGGCGTACGCGTCAACACGGGCATCGCGTACCTGAATCCGGTGCGCGACCGACCGAACCTGCAGGTGATGGGCGGATGCCGCGTGCTGCGGGTCGTCTTCGACGGGACGCGCGCGGTCGGGGTCGAGGTCGAGCAGGCGGAGAACGGACGCGCCTCGCGCAGCGTCATCCGGGCCGACGAGGTCGTCCCCTGCGCTGGCGGGATCGGCACGCCGCACCTCCTCCTCGTCTCGGGCATCGGGCCCGCCGAGCAGTCGCACCGGTTCGACGTGCCCGTTGTGCGGGACGCACCCGGGGTCGGCCGCGCCTTCAGCGACCACCCGGACCTCTCGGTCGGATGGCGTTCGCGTCGCGACGTCGTCGACACGAGCGCCCCCGAGACGTTCACGACGGCCCTCAACTTCTCGTCCCCCGGCGGCAGTCCCGCGGGCGACCTCGAGATCATGGTGTGCGTCACGACGATGGGCCACCTGCTCACGGGCGTCGAGCGCGGTCGCCGGCGGTGCGCGTTCTGCGCTGCGACATCCGCCTGCGACGATGCAGGGGCTGCGTGGTGCGTCGCTGCGCCGGGTTCGAGACCAGGTCGCGCACGGGCGCGACCTGGTGCTGCTCGTCGGCCTGCAGGGCGAGCAGGCGCGCGGCTCGATCACGCTCGAGTCGGGCGACCCGACGACAGCGCCCCGCATCGAGTACCGCTACCTGTCGGCCGTGCACGATCGCGAGCGGATGCGGCTCGGCATCCGCACGGCCGTCGCCCTGCTGCGCTCGCGCGCCTTCGCCGACCTGTTCGATCGGCTGACACCGAGCTCGACGACGCGACCCTCGACGACGACTCGGCGCTGGACGCCTGGATGCTCACCAACCTCGGCACGGCGATCCACCTGTGCGGCAGCGCACCCATGGGCCCGGCGAGCGACCCGAACGCCGTCGTCGACGGGTACGGGAGCGTGCACGGGGTCGAGGGCCTGCGCGTCGCCGACACGTCGATGCTGCCGGATGCGCCGTCGCGCGGCCCTGCCGCGACGGCGGTGCTCATCGGCGAGTTCATCGCGCGGTTCATGCGCCGCAGCGTCTATACGGCCCTGCGACTGGGCTGCGCGCGCCCTCGATCGGGTCGACGCCTTCCACGCGGCGCACTCGATGTCGGCGGGTTCCACGCCCAGACGCACGTGAGAACTCCGGACGGTGCATTCGTCGGCGGCAGCACCGCCTGCCCTGTGTGCTCCAGTCCTTCCCCGTGCACCTCGGCAAGCGGCGCGAACTGGGTCACCGTGCCGAGCACCACGGCAGACCCTGCGCGGCGGCGCGAGTCACTGAGTTGGGGCTGCCGCCCCACCGCCCTGCCGCCACCCACACTCGCAGCAACCGTCGTTGCCCATCGGGTAATGTTGCTCTTTGGGCAATGAAATACGGAGTGTGCGTGTGACTTGGCTGCGAGGCGAGAAGCGGGCACTGACGTCGCGGCTGCTCGCTGAGGCGAGTTCCCGTCTGGCAATGGAGCGTGGGCTGGACGGTTTCGTGATCGACGAGGTCACAACCGCCACCGGTTCCTCCCGGCGCACGTTCGCGAACCACTCTCCTGCAAGGAGGAGGCGGTTGCCGGGGTGGTCGCGATCGATGCGCTCCAAGTGTTGGACCGTATGCGGGTCGAGCCGGGCGAGTCGGTGATCGACGCGTTGGAGCGCGCCATCCGCTCGCAGCCGAACGAAGGGACCGTTGAGCGGGCGGCGCAGTTGCAGGGGCTGGCACGCGATCACGCGACGCTGCGCCCGTACTTGCTCGCCACCTTCGGCCAGGTGATGCGACCGTTGCTGGGCATCCTCGGCGAGGCCAGCGGTGGGGCGCGTGCCGATCTGGACACGCTGCTGTCGGTGAACGCCTGCTACGGGATCTTCAGCGCCATCACTCTGGGCGAGATCGATCTCCCGCTGCCCGGCCACGGCGCGCCCACCACCCTTGCGCACGCCGTCGATCCGCTCATCAGCCTGATGTCTGCCAGGCCCCGCGCCGGTTTCGCGCCCGCTCTCTGACCCGACAATCGCCACCCCAACCCTGGAGTCCCCCATATGTCGAGCCTTCTTTACCGCCTCGGGCTGTCGTCGTTCCGTCGACCTTGGATCGCGATCGGTGCCTGGGCTCTGATCCTGGGTGTGCTCGGCACCGTCATCGCCGTCGGGGGGGTGCAGCTCACATCGAACCTGTCGATCGACGGCACGCCGTCCCAGGAGGTTCTCGACACGCTCGCCGACGAACTGCCCGACGCGACCGGTGGCCAAGGGACCTTCGTCATCACCACCGAAGACGGGAGCTCGGTCATCGAACCGGAGCGGGTCGAGGTGATCATGGACGTCGTCGAGTCGGTGTACGCCACCGAGCACGTCAACGGGTCCGTCGAGGAGGCGCAACAACCATTCATCGAGCAGTTCGACGCCCTCACGGCGCAGGCCGCCGCGCTTCCCGCAGCGGAGCAGGCGGCCTTCATGGCGCAACTGCAGCAGCAGGCGGACGCGCAGATCCAGCAGCAGATCGACGACTATGGCTTCGCGCCGCTGATCGTCGACGGGCTTCCCTTCCCGCCGGTGTTGATCTCCGAGGACGAGCGCGCCGCACTGTTCCAGTTCGCGCTCGATCAGCAAGTGCAGCCGATGGGAGCTGCTGACCTAGAGGAGATCATCGAGGCCGGTGAGGCTCTCGATGGAGAGGCCGGCCTGACCGTGCTGCCCGGCGAGTCGCTCAAGTTCCCGGTGCCCGCGCTGGGCGTCGGAGAGATCGTGGGCGTCCTGATCGCGGCTGTCGTGCTCGTGCTCGCGCTCGGCTCGCTCGTGGCAGGAACCCTGCCACTGGTGACGGGCATCGTCAGCGTCGGCGTCGGCGTGGGAATCGCTATCGCGTCGGCTGCTGGCGAGCCGATCAACCTGATTACCCCGATCCTCGCCGTCATGATCGGACTCGCGGTCGGCATCGACTACTCGCTGTTCATCGTCAACCGTCAGCGCAACCTGATCCGGGTCCAGCAGCTCCCCGCCCCCGAGGCCGCCGGCCGAGCGGTCGGCAGCGCGGGATCGTCCGTCGTGTTCGCCGGGCTCACCGTCATCGTCGCACTCGTCGGCCTCGCCGCCGTCGGCGTGTCGATGCTCACCGCGATGGCTCTCGTCGCCGCCGGGACCGTCGCCGTCGCCGTGCTGGTGGCCCTCACCCTGCTGCCCGCCCTCCTGGGCCTCGTCGGCGAACGGGTCGTCTCTGTCAAAGCACGCGCGACGGGTGCGACGGCGGAGCAGCACCACCGCATCGCCCGCGGATGGTCCGGCTTCATCGTGAGGCGCCGCTGGCTCGTGCTCCTCGGCACCGCCGTCATCGTCGTGCTCGCGGCGCTCCCGACCACCGGGATGACCCTGGGGATGCCCACCGGCGGCAGCGCGAGCCCGGACTCGTCGGCCAGGCAGAGCTACGACGCGGTCGGCGAGTCCTTCGGCGCCGGCTTCAACGGGCCGCTCATCGCCGTCGCCGAGACCGGATCCGAGTTCGATGAGGAGCAGATCACCGGGATCACCGAGCGTATCTCCGACGTGGACGGGGTGCGGATGGCCCAGGTGATCGGCGCCAGCGACGACGACGGTACCGTCGCCTTCCTGGTCATCCCCGAGACCGGGCCGGGCGACGAGCGCACCGCGCACCTCGTGCACGAACTGCGCGAGACCACGGTGAACGGTTCCGGCGATGAGCAGACGCTGGGAGTCACCGGGCTCACGGCTGTGATGATCGACATGACCGAGAAGATGGCAGAGGTCTTCCCGATCTACATCGCCATCATCGTGATCCTGTCGATGATCATCCTCCTGTTCGCATTCCGCTCCGTCCTGCTGCCGATTCTGGCTACCGGCGGGTTCGTGCTGTCCATCCTGGCGACCCTCGGCCTGACAACCCTCGTGTTCCAGGACGGCTGGCTGGGCGGCTTGTTCAATGTGGAGCCCGGCACTCCGCTTGTGCCGGTGATCCCGATCATAGGCACCGGCATCATGTACGGATTGGCGATGGACTACCAGGTGTTCCTGTCCTCGTCGATGCGCGACCACTTCCTACGTGGGGAGAGCCCGCGGCGGGCCGTAATCAGCGGGTTCTCGGCCACCTCGCGCGTCGTGGTCGCCGCAGCGATCATCATGGCATCCGTGTTCGCCGGCTTCATCTTCTCCCCTGAGACGATGATCGCCCAGATCGGCTTCACCCTCGCCGTCGGCGTGCTCATCGACGCGTTCCTGGTGCGCATGACGCTCATCCCCGCGGCGTTCGCGATCCTCGGCCGCGCGACCTGGTGGGCACCCCGTTGGCTCCAGCGGATCCTTCCCGACCTCGACATCGAAGGGCATAAGCTCGAACAAGAGCCCGCGACGCAGAGCTGACGCGTGGCGCCACGCCTTGATCCTCGTGCCCGTATACTGCAACCTGCGAGGCTCAATCGCGTGCCTTCTCCCGTCCCGCGGGCATTCTCAGGGACGTCGGGCAACGCGGGCGATGGCGAGACGAGCGCGGCGGCCATGGCGACGGCGCCGAGCACCGGCACGGCGTCCCAGATCCGCTGACCCGACGTGCGGGCGTCCAGGGTTATCGCCGCACTCCGATCTCACCCCGTGAAAGTGGAGTCGCTCTTGTCTTGGCTGTTCGATGGTCATCCGCTGCACCCTGTCTTCGTCCACACCTCGGTCGTTGCGGTGCCGGTTGCAGCGCTTCTGGCCTTCGCCGCCGTATGGATCCGAAAGGTCCGCGACTGGCTCGGCGTCGTTCTTCCGATGCTTTCGACCGCGACGTTCATCGCAGTGCTCATCACCAAGCTGTCGGGTGGGGCCCTTGCGTCTCAGGTGGGTCAGACAGAAGCAGTGACCACACACAGCGATCGCGGATGTCGCGGTCGCCGGCGCCCTACTGCTGTGCATCGGAGCCTCGGCGCAGTGGGGATGGCTCCACTACTTCCTTCGGCCGCGCCCGGGCCACCCCCAAGGGACGGTCACCGATCCGCGCCGCGTGCACGCGGTGTCACCCGGTAATGACGCGGATGTGATCACGCGCCGGTGCTGAGAAGGATGTCACTCACACAAGACCGATAGCGCCGCCACGCTCGGGTTGGTGCCTGCCGAAGGCGCCGACCGCGTGATCGTCGCTCTGAGCTTGCGCTGAGGCCGCGTCGCGACAGTGCGGCGACCGTGGCCGCACGAGCCGACCAGCCGATCCCATGCTCCCGGCGGGCGCACAAATCCTCGGATCGCACGCCGTGTTCCGGCGAGCTTCTCATGCGGCATCCCTCGCGCGTCCGACCGCACAGCCGTGCCATCCGGATCGCGGCGAACGGGCGCTCGGCGCCCAAGAAGTGGGACGATTCGTCCTGTGAGAGCTTGGTTCGTTTCCCTGGCCCTGCTGGCGGTGGCGATCTCGGCGACCCTATTGTCGGACGTGATCATCCAGTCGGGATTCCCCGACCGGCCCCGGCCGCGCGACCTGCTGTTCGAATTACTGCCCTACGTCGGCTGGGTCCGCTACCTGACGCTGATCGCACTTGTCATCGGCTTCGCGCTCTTTCTGTACTACGCCGTGCGTCATGAGCCGACGAGGATCCCCGAGTTCGTCGCCCGGTACCTGGCCATGGGCTGGCTGGCAGGGTTGGAGCTGGCGCTCCTGCGTGGTCGTGACTCGTGATTCGGTTGGCCGCCGCTTCGGCGGTACGGGCGGTCGTTGACATAGTGGCCGAGCGAAAACGGGTCGCTGCCACCGAACCGCTTGTTACGGAGCAGGGAGATCGGATCGATCTCCAGCATGAGAGCGGCCGTGCAGCGTTCGTCGGTGGATTGCGGGTAGAACACATGGGCCTTGCCGACGCTCAGGTCGAATGTCTGCAGTCTGCCGGGGTGTTTGTGCAGCAAGAAGCCGAGATCGGTCGAGTCCGGACCGGCGTAACTGATGGTGAGGAGCACTGATATCCGATTGTCAGAGGGCGCGGACTGCTCAGGTTATCGGCAGTGCGCCCCTGGGACGTCACCGACGTCACCCCTGCTGTCGGGAGCGCC
The DNA here is from genome assembly GCF_014645655.1 of Agromyces bauzanensis. Lineage (GTDB taxonomy): Bacteria > Actinomycetota > Actinomycetes > Actinomycetales > Microbacteriaceae > Agromyces > Agromyces bauzanensis. Next base: position 68,579 of record NZ_BMMD01000020.1, read on the forward strand.
CCGAACACATGCTCGGGAGCAAATGTATTGGATAAACGTGCGGGCTCAACTCCGCAGAGCGATCGCGGTGCTGGCCCCTTCCGCCGCCAAATCACGGGCCACACGACAGATTCCGCGCCTGGCACGCGTCGACAATCCCACTGCAAGAGTGTTGGAGGCTACGAGCCCTTCCCCGAGCCCGTGCACCGAAACTCCCTGACCAGTGGCCAAATCGCACGGCGAGACGCAGCACTTGAACCTGAAACCGGAGATCAAGTCATTCGGCCAGTTGAGCGTCACGGAAATCCCGCTGATCAGGGATTTCAAGAGCGGGGCGGACCAGACTTGAACTGGCGACCGATGTACTCTCCCGGGACTACTCCCCCGCCGCTCGAATCTCGGCAACCGCTCGACTGATCTCGACATGATCGGGGATTTCTCGCCGATCCTGAAACTGCTGAGTTCAGACTACTCGGGACGCCTCGGAGTGGCTCGATCGACCGGGTTGGGATCGAATAGGCGTTGGATAAACGTGAACGTATCAAGTCGCGGCCGCACACTCCCGACTCAACCCCAAGTCCACAGCGCTCAAGCGAAGACGGATGGCCCCATCCTGGACGGTCGCCGCTACAGATCACGAGGAACCGACACTGTCAGCAGTCCCAGTCATGCAGGACCGCTCTTGAGCTCAACGGCCCGAGTCGAGCGCGCATGCCCGGCCTACCGAGTCCGAATCGGCCTATGAAAGCAGTGTTCCGACCTGCTGAATAGTGCGTCCGACGGACACCGCGTATTCGGACACCTTGCTCCTATGCGACTTCACGCCTTTCACTGAATATTCGCTTCTCTGAGCGCCATGGGTATCGCGGTTGAGCGCCACTTGCTCGTCGACGCGATCTTGTCGTTGAGCGCCACTGAGTATTCGGGTTCGGTGC
>NZ_BMMD01000021.1 GCF_014645655.1 Agromyces bauzanensis
GGCATCCGCTCCGAACACCGTGGCGCCGTCGCCGCCGATCGAGACCGGATGTGCGAGCGCCTGGCTGCGCGCCGACACCACCGGCTTGCGCGCGAGCGCGGCCGCCGCCACCGCCGCGTTGTCGATCACGCGGTTGACGACCATCTCGACGACGACGTCGTCGACCTCGACCGGGTCGGTCGCGACGCCCGCGAGCTGCCAGGCCAGCTGGCCGTCGCGGGCGAGATTCTCGTCGCTGCGGTGGACGCGCACGTGATGGGTCTGCACTGTGGGGCCTTTCGGTGGTGTTCGGTGGTTCGGGTCGGTCGGTCGTGCCGGTGGTCTCGGTCGGCGAGGTCGGGCGAACGGATGCCGCTTCAGGCCACCCTCGGCCCGAGTGCCGTGCCCTCGTCCGCCTCGCCGACCGTGCCGGGCGCCGTGGCGAGGGCGTTCGTGAGGCTCATGTGCAGATGCACGTGGGTGGCTTGGGAGGCGAGCTCGGCGTCGCGCGCGAGGATCGCCTCGACGATGAGCAGGTGCTCGCCGGCGGCCGCGCGCAGTCGTTCGGGGTTGTGCCGCGAGAAGCGGCGGATGCGCGCTGAGTGCAGCTGCACGCTGCGCAGGGCCGTGGCGAGGAACGGATTGGCGGCGGCCTCCTCGATGGCGTCGTCGAGATCGTCGACGATGTCGAAATACGGGACGAGCCCCGGCTCGCCCTGCGCGAGGAGCTGTGGCGCGCCGAGCAGCCGATCCCGGATGAGGAGGAACGGAACCGCATCACCCCGCTGTGCAGCGAGTGCGGCCGCCTTGGCCTCGAGCGCCTCACGCAGCTCGTAGAGTGCCGCGATGTCGTCGCGCGACAAGGCGGTGACGACCGCACCGCGGCCGGACGCATCGACGAGCCCGTCGGCCGCGAGTTGCCGCAGCGCCTCACGCACGGGGGTGCGGCTCACGCCGAGCCTGGTGGCCTGCTCGACCTCCTGCAACACGGTGCCCGGTTCGAGGCTGCCGTCGAGGACCTCCGTTCGAAGGGTGCGATAGGCACGGTCGCTGGCTCGCATGAGTTCCTCCCGTCGACCTCGGCGTTCGAGTCCATGTATACACGGGTCGGCGACCCACGGCAAGTCACCCCCGGATTTTCTGCGATTCTCTCGAGTCGACTCGCAATTTCCGACCGTTGTGTATACATTGGAGGGGTCTCGCGCCAAGGTGGACACGAGCACGACAGCACGTCCCGAGGCAGTGGCACCGTCGCCCGCCTCGACGGGGAGGAGCGGCGATGGGCACGAGCAGGACGCACGGGTATGCGCACGAGTACGGCCGGAGCATGGAACATCCCGAGGAGTTCTGGCTCGAGGCATCCCGACTCGTCGACTGGACCCGCGCCCCGAGACGCGCCCTCGACGACGGCGCGGCGCCGATCTACCGGTGGTTCCCCGACGGCACGCTCAACGTGAGCGCCAACGCCCTCGACCGCTGGGTGGCCGCCGGTCGCGGCGACCAGGTCGCGCTCGCGTACGACTCGGCGATGACCGGCTCGAAGCGCACCTTCACGTACGCCGAGCTGTTGCACGAGGTCTCGCTGTTCGCCGGCGTGTTGCGCAACAACGGCGTCGAGCAGGGCGATCGCGTCGCGATCTACCTGCCGATGACGCCCGAGGCCGTCATCGCGATGCTCGCCTGCGCGCGCATCGGCGCCGTGCACTCGGTGATCTTCGGCGGCTTCGCGGCGAACGAGCTCGCGGTGCGCATCCAGGACGCCGAGCCCAAGCTCATCGTGACTTCCTCGGGCGGCCTCGAGCCCGGTCGCAGCGTCGAGTACCTGCCGATCATCGAGAAGGCCCTGGCCATGATCGTCGGCGACCGCTCGGTGACGGATGCCACGACCACCTCGATCAGCGTCATCCCCGAAGACGAGCTCAGCGTGCGAGGGGTGATCGTGCGGAACCGCGAAGCGGTCGCGGGCAGCGCGGCGGAGTTCGACGGCCGCGTCGGCGTCGACTGGCTCGACTGGGAGGAGGAGCTGGCGGAGGCCCAGCCGGTCGGGCCGGTCGAGCTCGCCTCGACCGACCCGCTCTACATCCTCTACACGTCGGGCACGACCGGAACGCCGAAGGGCGTCGTGCGGGATCACGGCGGCTACGCCGTCGCGCTCGCCTGGTCGATGCGGAACATCTACGACATCCACCCCGGCGACGTGATGTGGACAGCCTCCGACGTGGGATGGGTGGTCGGCCACAGCTACATCGTCTACGGCCCCCTGCTCGCCGGGGCGACCACCGTGCTCTACGAGGGCAAGCCCGTGGGCACGCCCGACGCCGGGGCGTTCTGGCGGATGGTCGACGAGTACCGGGTCAAGGTGCTCTTCTCGGCGCCGACGGCGGTACGCGCCATCCGCCGCGAGGACCCCGACCTCGAACACCTGAAGCGGTACGACACGTCGAGCCTCGAGGCGCTGTTCCTCGCCGGCGAGCGCCTCGACACCGAGACGTACCACTGGATCAACGACGCACTGCACTGCCCGGTCATCGACCACTGGTGGCAGACCGAGACGGGCTGGGCGATCGCCGCGAACCCCCGCGGAATCGAGCCGCTGCCGGTGAAGCCCGGCTCCCCCACCGTGCCCGTGCCGGGCTACCGGGTCGCGATCGTCGACGGGAAGGGTCGGCCGGTTCCGGTCGGCACGGAGGGCAACATCGTGCTCGGGCTGCCGCTCCCGCCGGGCAGCCTGCCCACGCTCTGGGGCGGCGACGAGACGTACGTGTCCTCGTACCTCACCGCGTTCCCGGGCCATTACGCGACCGGCGACAGCGGGTACCTCGACGACGACGGCTACGTCTACGTCATGGGGCGCACCGATGACGTCATCAACGTGGCCGGGCACCGGCTCTCGACGGGTGGGCTCGAGGAGGCGATCAACCACCACCCGGCCATCGCGGAGGTCGCCGTGATCGGCATCAGGGACGAGCTCAAGGGCCAGCGTGCGGCCGGGTTCGTGACGCTCAAGCACGGCGAGACCATCGACCACGACGTGCTCGCGAGGGAGGTCGTCGCGCTCGTGCGCGAGACGGTCGGGCCGGTGGCCGCGTTCCGCGACGTGACCGTGCTCGAACGGCTGCCGAAGACACGGTCGGGCAAGATCCTACGCAAGACCATGCGCCAGATCGCCGACGGCGAGCCCTACGAGGTACCCGCGACGATCGAGGACCCGACCGTGCTCACGGCGCTCGAGTCCGCGCTGCGGCGATAGGCCGATGCGTCGCGTCGACCCCGCCGCTTCAGCTGCCGCCGACGGCCGACGGGACGAAGGACCCGTGGTGCGCCGCGCGGCGGGCATAGCCTCAGACCATGGAGGCATCGACGCCCGCAACGGCACCGTCGGCCACCCGTTGGCCCATGATCACCAAGGACGTCGCGGCGCTGCCGGTGACGCCCAACCTCGTCGACTACGACGAGGTCCGCGCGTCGTTCACGTGGGACGACGCGCGACGCGCTCTCTCGGGGCTTCCCGGCGGGGGCGTGAACATCGCGTACGAGGCGGTCGACCGGCACGCCGCCGGCGAGCTGGCGCAGCGTGACGCCCTGCGGTTCGTTCGCGCGGATGGCGGCATCCGCTCGCTCAGCTACCGAGAGCTCTCCGAGCAGACCGATCGGTTCGCCAGCCTGCTCCGGACTCTGGGCGTCCAGCGCGGCGAGCGCGTGTTCTCGCTCCTCGGCCGCTCGCCGGCGCTCTACACCGCGGTGCTCGGCACCCTGAAGCACGGGGCCGTGTTCTGCCCCCTGTTCTCCGCGTTCGGACCCGAGCCGGTGCGGCAGCGACTCGAACTCGGCGCAGGCAGCGTGCTCGTCACGACCCGTGCGCTCTACCGCAGGAAGGTCGCCGCCCTGCGCGACGAACTGCCCGCCCTGCGGCACGTGCTCCTCGTCGACGCGGACGGCGAACCCGAACGCGGCACGCTCGACCTCGGCGCGCTCATCGCCGAGGCACCGCCGTACGGCGAGATCGCGGCAACGCAGCCCGAGGACATGGCGCTGCTGCACTTCACGAGCGGCACCACGGGCAGGCCGAAGGGCGCCGTGCACGTGCACGACGCCGTCACGGCGCACTACGCCACCGGTCGCTTCGCCCTCGACCTGCACCCCGACGACGTCTACTGGTGCACGGCCGACCCCGGCTGGGTCACGGGCACCTCGTACGGGATCATCGCCCCGCTCGTGCACGGCGTGACGACCGTGGTCGACGAGGAGGAGATGGACGCCGAACGCTGGTACCGCATCCTCGCCGAGCAGCACGTCACCGTCTGGTACACGGCGCCGACGGCGCTGCGCATGCTCATGAAGGCCGGGGCCGAGCGGGCGAAGGCGCACGACCTGTCGTCGTTGCGATTCGTGGCAAGCGTCGGAGAGCCGCTCAATCCCGAGGTCGTCGTGTGGGGGCTGGAGGCGTTCGGCCTGCCGATCCACGACAACTGGTGGCAGACCGAGACGGGCGGCATCATGATCTCGAACTACCCGGCCATGGACATCCGGCCCGGCTCGATGGGGCGCCCGCTGCCCGGCATCGAGGCGGCCATCGTCGCCCGTGACGACACGGGCGCGCCCGTCGTGCGCGACGGCGAGGTCGAGCTCGTCACCGACCCCGACGCCATGGGCGAGCTCGCCCTGCGTCCGGGCTGGCCGTCGATGTTCCGCGGCTACCTCAACGAGGAGGAGCGGTACCGCAGGTGCTTCGTCGGCGGCTGGTACCTCACGGGCGACCTCGCGCGCCGCGACGCGGACGGCTACTACTGGTTCGTCGGACGCGGTGACGACGTCATCAAGTCCTCGGGGCACCTCATCGGCCCGTTCGAGGTGGAGAGCTCGCTCATGGAGCACGACGCGGTCGCCGAGGCGGGCGTCATCGGGGTGCCCGACGCCGTCGCCGGCGAGGTCGTCAAGGCGTTCGTGGAGCTGAGACCCGGGTTCGAGGCATCCGACGCCCTCAGGCTCGACATCATCGGATTCGCTCGCAAGCGACTCGGCGCCGCCGTCGCCCCGCGGGAACTCGAGTTCATCACGGCGCTGCCGAAGACGCGCAGCGGCAAGATCCTCCGCCGCCTGCTGAAGGCCCGCGAGCTCGGGCTGCCGGAAGGCGACACGTCGACGCTGGAGGCGGGGCGATGACCGAGGAGGAGACGGCCGCGGCCATCGCGCGCGACCCCGAGCACGTGCGTCACCTGCTGCGCCAGATGGTGCGCGTCCGCCGGTTCGAGGAGGCGTGCGTCGAACTGTACAGCGCGACGAAGATCCGCGGATTCCTGCACGTGTACATCGGCGAGGAGGCGGTCGCCACCGGGGTCATGTCGGTGCTCGCGCCGGATGACGCGGTCGTCGCCACGTACCGGGAGCACGGGCACGCCCTGCTGCGGGGGGTCTCGGCGAACGCCATCATGGCGGAGATGTACGGTCACGCGGAAGGATGCTGCCGGGGCCGTGGCGGATCGATGCACCTCTTCGACGCCGCGACTCGCTTCTACGGCGGCAACGCCATCGTCGCCGGCGGGTTGCCGCTCGCGGTGGGCCTGGCGCTCGCCGACAAACTGTCGGGACGCGACCGCGTAACCGTCTGCTTCTTCGGCGAGGGCGCGGTGGCCGAGGGCGAGTTCCACGAGAGCATGAACCTCGCGGCGCTCTGGGACCTGCCCGTGCTGTTCTGCTGCGAGAACAACCTCTACGCGATGGGCACGGCCCTCGAGCGGTCGGAGTCGCAGACCGACATCGCGCTCAAGGCGTCGGGATACGCCATCGCGGCGTGGGCGGTGGACGGGATGGACGTGCTCGCGGTCGAGGAGGCGGCCCGTCGCGCGGTCGACGCCGTGCGGGCGGGTGCCGGGCCGCACTTCCTCGAGCTGCGCACCTACCGGTTCCGGGCGCACTCGATGTTCGACCCCGAACGCTACCGCGAGAAGGCCGAGGTCGAGCGGTGGATGGAGCGCGACCCGATCGAACTGCTCCGCGCCGCCCTCGAGACCCAGGGCCGGCTCTCGGCCGATGAGTGGTCGGCGCTTCAGCACGAGGTCGAGGAGGAGGTGCAGGCGGCCATCGCGTTCGCGGAGGCCGGCACGCTCGAGCCCGTCGAGGAGCTCACGCGCTTCGTCTACAGCGAACGGACGGCACCGTGAAACTCACCTACCGTGAAGCGATGCGCGCCGCGATGCGCGAGGCGCTGCAGCGAGACGAACGCGTGTTCCTGATGGGCGAGGACGTCGGACGCTACGGCGGCGGATTCGCCGTGAGCCTCGGGCTGCTCGAGGAGTTCGGGCCGCGGCGCATCCGTGACACGCCCCTCTCGGAGGCTGGGTTCGTCGGGGCGGGCATCGGCGCGGCGCTCGGCGGCATGCGGCCGATCGTCGAGATCATGACGGTCAACTTCAGCCTGCTCGCGCTCGACCAGATCGTGAACAACGCGGCGACGCTGCTGCACATGTCGGGTGGGCAGTTCAACGTGCCGATCGTCATCCGCATGACGACCGGTGGCGGCCGCCAGCTCGCCGCCCAGCACTCGCACAGCCTCGAGGGCTGGCTCGCGCACATCCCTGGACTCCGCATCCTCACCCCGGCGACGCTCGAGGACGCGCGCGGCATGCTCTGGACGGCGCTCGAAGACCCCGACCCGGTGCTCATCTTCGAGCACGGCTCGCTCTACAACGTCGCGGGCGAGCTGGCGGATGACGCGGGGCCGGTCGACATCGATCGCGCCGCCGTGCGCCGAGAGGGGGCGGATGTCTCGATCATCACCTACGGCGGCACGCTGCCGACCGCGCTCGGGGCCGCCGACGCGCTCGCGACCGACGGCATCGACGCGGAGGTGCTCGACCTGCGCACCCTTCGCCCGCTCGACGACGCCGCGGTCCTCGCGACCGTCGCCAAGACGCATCGCGTCGTCGTGGTCGACGAGGGGTGGCGCAGCGGCGGCATCTCCGCCGAGATCAGCGCCCGCATCACGGAGTCGGCGTTCTACGACCTGGATGCCCCGGTCGCCCGGGTCTGCAGCGAGGAGGTGCCCGTGCCCTACGCTCGCCATCTCGAGCAGGCCGCCCTCCCCTCGGTCGAGCGCGTCGTGGCGGCGGCACGCGAGGTGGTGGGCCCCGGTGGGTGAGTCCCGTGGGTGAGTTCCGCATGCCGTCGCTCGGCGCCGACATGGAGCGAGGCAAGGTCGTCGAGTGGCTGGTCGAGCCGGGTGACTACGTGCACCGCGGCGACCTGATCGCCGAGGTCGACACGGAGAAGACGGTGATGGAGGTCGAGTCGTTCGAGGAGGGCATCGTCGCGGAGTTCCTGGTCGACCTGGGTGAGACGGTGCCCGTGGGCACGCCGATCGCCCGCATCACGGGGACGCCCGCCGATGTGGCGCCGCCCGGCCCGACGGCGGCTGGGCTCGGGGCGACTGCGCCCGCGGCGGCTGCGCCGGCCGCGGCCCCTGCACCGGCACCGGCGCGCGCCGAGCCCGCCCGCGAACCCCAGCCCGCCCGCGAGCACGAGCCGGTCGGTCACGCCACTCCGCCGATCCGGCATCTCGCGCACCAACTCGGCGTGGACGTCGAGCACCTCCACGGCACCGGCCGGCACGGCGCCATCACGCGCGCCGATGTCGAGGCGGCGGCCGAACCGTCGGCTGCGCCGACCCCGACGACAGCGCCGACGGCGCCGATACCCGAGGCGTCGACGGGTCGGGTGCGGTCCTCTCCGCGCGCACGTCGCCTCGCCGCCGAACTCGGCGTGGACCTCGCCGGGGTCCGCGGCACCGGGCCCGGTGGCGCCGTGACCGAGGCCGATCTGCGTCACGCGGCGGACGCGGCCGCGCGGGTGTCCGTACGCGAAGCCCCGCCGATCGAACGCCGCGCAGCGACCCCCGCCGAGGCGGCCGAACGCGTCGCGAACCTCCGCCGGGCCGTGGGTGCCCTGATGGCGCGATCGAAGCGCGAGGTTCCGCACTACTACCTGAGCACCACGATCGACCTCGGCGCGGCAATGGACTGGATGCAGCGGACCAACGCCGAGCGACCGATCGCGACGCGGCTGGTGCCCGCGGCGCTCCTCCTCGCAGCCGCCGCGAAGGCCGCCAAGGAGATCCCCGACATCAACGGGTTCTTCGTCGACGGCGCGTTCCAGCCGAGCCCGGCCGTACACCTCGGCGTCGCCGTGGCGCTGCGCGGCGGCGGCCTCGTCGCGCCGGCGATCCACGATGCCGACACCCTTGCGCTCGACGAGCTCATGGAGCGGTTGCGCGACCTCGTCGCCCGCGCGCGAGCCGGGCGCCTCCATCGCGCCGAGATGGCCGATCCGACCATCACGGTGACGAACCTCGGCGACCTCGGCGTGGAGACCGTGTTCGGCGTCATCTACCCGCCGCAGGTCGCCCTCGTGGGCTTCGGCCGCGTGGTGGAGCAGCCGCGCGCGGTGAACGGCCTGATCGGCGTGCGCCCGACCGTCATCGCGACGCTGTCGGCCGACCACCGCGCCAGCGACGGACTGCGCGGCGGTCGCTTCCTCGCCCGCGTCGACGAGTTGCTGCAGAAACCGGAGGAACTGTGAACGAGCAGGATGCCCGCGCCGCCGTACTGGCCGCGATCAACGAGGTCGCACCCGACGTCGACACCGACGGGCTCGACGCCTCCTCGCGGCTGCGCCAGGACCTCGAACTCGACTCCCTCGACTTCCTGCGACTGCTCGAGGTGCTCGCGCAGTCGACCGGCGTCAGCACTCCCGAAGACGACTACGCCGGCCTGACCACGGTGCAGGCACTCGTCGACTACATCGCCGCGCACGGCTGAGGCCCGCCGACTCCATCACCCCGATCCGGGCGGCCCGGCCCTCGCCGCCGCGTCGAGTCCGAAACCGAACGACGAGACCACGACCCTCACCGTCGCCACCGGGCCGACGACGTCGCACGAACCCAGGGTCGCCCCATTGCGCGCCGCCACCTGCGCGGCGAGCTCGCACGGGACGCCCGGCACCGCGCCCGCGATCGCGTCGGCCGCGGCGAGCGCGGCGGCATCGGCCGCGTTCGACGCCCGTTGCGACGCCACGAACGTGGAGACCGCCGGGAGCACCATGGCGGTGAGCGCGACCACCGCCCCCACGATGCCGACCGCGAGCACGGATGCCGCGCCGCGGTCGCGGGTGGCGGCGCGACGACCACCACCCGCAGGCCACCGACGGCGTACGAACCCGGGCGCCCGCATCAGTGCCCGCCCGCGACGGCGCACGACTCGGCCCGCAGCACGACGGCCGCAAGCAGCCCCCGGCCCGGCGCCTGCAACGTGACGCACACGAACGCCCCGTCCTCCGCCACGGCGAGCGACGCCCCGCCCGACACCCGGTCGGCGATCGCGCCCGCCTCGGCCGCCGACTCACCTCTGCCGAGCGCCCGCGCCGCATCGGCCGCGGCATCCGTGAGGCGCACGTGCTGCCCGACCAGCTGGACCGACGCGAGGCACGCGGCGAGCACGAGGGCGATCGCGGGCAGCGCGACGGCGAACTCCGCCGTCACGCTGCCCCGATCCCGATCAGCCGACCGTGAGCGCATTCCGCACGAGGTCGGTGAGGATGCCGCGAACCTCATCGCCCCGCAGGATGACGACGAGGAGCCCGGCGAACCCGACCGCCGCCATCGTGGCGACGGCGTACTCCGCGGTCGCAGCGCCCCGCTCTCCGGCGACGCGTCGGAGGACGGCGCGGAACGCGCGGCGCATCGGCGAGCGCCCATCCGCCCGCTCGCCCGGTGCGGCGCGCTCGGGCTCGAGCTGCGCGGTCTGGTGGTGCATGGTGGTGTTCCTTCCTGTTCTGCCGGTCTCCCGGCGGGTGGGCGGCACGAGCCTGGTGACGTCACACGGCACCGCCGAGGGTGACCGAGACGACGGAGACGAGGAGCGGCACGACGCCGAGCAGCACGAACGCCGGGAGCACGCACGCCCCGAGCGGCAGCATGAGTCGCACGCCGAGGGCCGCGGCGCGTGCGGCACCGTCGGCACGAGCGACCCGGCGGAGCCGGAACGCCTCGGCGCGGAGCAGGTCGGAGACCGGCGCACCCGCCCGTGCGGCGAGCGCGATCACGGCTTCCGACGCTCCGCGGTCGTGCGCCGCGACACCGTTCGACGACAGCGCATCGCGCACGATGCCGCGCGCCCGCTCGACGGAGGCGCCGCCCGACATCGCGATGGCGAGCAGCTCGAGCTCGAGTCCTGCGTCGGCGCGCGAGGCCGAGGCCCTCGTCGCGAGGCGGGTGCTCCAGCGACGACCCACCCAGAGCAGGAGCCCGCCGAGCACGACGCACGCCAGGCCGACGGGATTGCCGAAGAGGATCGCGATCGTGTCGAAGCCGAGCAGTGCGCCGAAGGCGACCGCGACGAGCGGCAGGGCCAGCATCAGCCGAGCGCTGGCGATAGGACCGGCGAGGGCGGTGCGCACCTCGCGTCGCAGCTGCGCCTCGTCGCGCAGCGCCCCCGCGAGGTCGCGCAGGCTCACCGCGAGCGGGGCACCCGACTCGGCCGCAACCGCCCAGGCTGCGGCGAGCACCGACCATGCACCAGAGGATGCCGCGTCGTCGGCCGTCGCGCCGGCGATCGCGCCCGAGACCGACGCGCCGTCGGCCGCCGCCCGCGCCGCGGCCCCGAGCACGGCGCGATCGGAGTGGGAGCCGACACGATCCGGGCGACCGAGCCGGCGAGCCGGAGGCCCGCCCGGATCCCCTGCGGCACCCTCGCCGACATGCGCCCACGCCGCGGGCGCCGGCACGCCCGCCGAGAGCAGTACCGCGAGGCGCTCGGTGACCGCGGCGATGGCATCGAGGTCGGCGGCCGGGTCGGGACGACGCCGGAACGCGGCGATGCGATCGCCGAGCGTCGCGAGCACGAGCGGCCGCGACATCCGCCCGGTCACGCAGCCTCCACCGCGAGCCGGTCGCCGTGTAGCCGGAACCGGCCGACCTGCGCGAGGCGACGCCGCCCTTCGACGCGTTCGACATGCAGCACGAGGTCGAACGCGCTCACCGTCTGGCGCGCCACGGCGTCGGGCGACAGTCCGGCGGTCGAGCCGAGCGCCTCGAGCCGCGCCGGCACGTCGTCGAGCGAGTTCGCGTGCAGGGTGCCGGCGCCGCCGTCGTGGCCGGTGTTCAGTGCGGCGAGGAGCTCACGCAGCTCGGCCCCGCGGCACTCCCCCACCACGAGCCGGTCGGGTCGCATGCGCAGGGCCTCGCGGAGCAGCGCATCGAGTCCGAGCCGTCCGGCGCCCTCGAGGTTCGCCTGCCGCGCCTCGAGCGAGACCACATGAGGGTGGTCGACCGTGAGCTCCGCGACGTCCTCGATGAGCACGATGCGCTCGCGCTCCGATGCCTCGCCGAGGAGCGCCGCGAGGAACGTCGTCTTTCCTGCGCCGCCCGCACCCGTCACGAGCAGGTTCTTCCGGGTCGCCACCGCGTCGCGCAGCATCGCCTCCTGCGCGGCATCGACCATGCCCGCACGGGCGAGGGCGGCGAGCGGGAAGCCCGACGCGCGCGGCACGCGCACCGACAGCAGGGTGCCGCGGGTCGACACCGGCGGCAGCACGGCATGCACGCGGATGCCGCGACCGAGCCGCACGTCGACCGCCGGCGTCGCCTCGTCGATGTGACGACCGCCGCGGGCGATGAGTCGCACGGCGAGCGCGCGCACCTCGGCCTCGTCGGCCGTCCACGACGGCTCGGGCTCGGGACCGGCGCCGCGATCGATCCACAGGCCGCCGGGCCCGTTCACGAAGAGGTCGGTCACGGGGCCGGATGCCGCGAACGGCGCGAGCGGTCCGAGCACGGCCAGCGCGTCATCGGCAGCGGCGAGCGAGGTTCGACCCGACAGCGACGTGCCGCGGTCGACCGGATGATCGAACCCGTGTGCGAGGAGTTCAGGCGGGTCGGCCGCAGCCGCGCCGGGCGCCGTGGCGACTCGTCGTGGCTCTCGCTCCCACGACGGGGTGGCGACGAAGGGGATGGTCATGCGGCGACGGTAGGCCGCAGGCACGTGGCCGCGGCATCCGCTCGGGCGAAGGTGAGGAATGAGCCTCCCCCACGTCGTTGTGGAGGAGGACTCGACCCGCCGGCGACGCCATGGCGACGCCGGTTAACGAAAGGGGGCGGCACCCATTGGGGGGAACAGGTGCCGCCTCGGCAGCGCAAGGATTGGGGGGAATCACGAGCGCTGCAGGCCTCGAAACGAGTGTTCGGGCGGTACTCAGTGTATTGCCTGAGGAAGGATGCGCAAGCACTTTTCGTCCTCATTTGTGCGGACACACAGATTTCTCTGCGCAAAGGCACAGTAGCCACTGTACTACCCCACGGAACCGGATGCGCCGTTACGCGGAGAGTGACCGTCCGGTTACGAGCAGGTCGCGACCGCAAGGTATCGTGCTGGGTGGGGCAGGCGACCCAACCCATGAAGTGATTCGCGAAGGAGCGACCGGACAATCATGACCGTTCAGATCGATCACGCGCTCGAGGAGATCAGGCGCTTCCGCCCGAGCCCCGAGTTCGCCGCCCAAGCCGTCGCCGACGAGCACCTGTACGAGGCCGCGCGCGCCGACCGCCTCGGCTTCTGGGCGGACCAGGCCCGTGAGCTCCTCCGATGGGAGAAGCCGTTCACGCGCACCCTCGACTGGTCCAACCCGCCCTTCGCCAAGTGGTTCGACGACGGCGAGCTCAACGTCGCCGTGAACTGCCTCGACCGTCACGTCGAGGCGGGCCTCGGCGACCGTGTCGCCCTGCACTGGGAGGGCGAGCCCGGCGACCGCCGCGACATCACGTACGCCGAGCTCACCGACGAGGTCAAGCGCGCCGCGAACGTGCTGACCGAGCTCGGCATCGGCGAGCAGGACCGCGTCGCCATCTACCTCCCTATGATCCCCGAGGCGGTCGTCGCGATGCTCGCGTGTGCGCGCATCGGCGCCATCCACTCGGTCGTGTTCGGCGGGTTCAGCGCCGACAGCCTCGCCTCCCGGATCGACGACGCCGAGGCATCCCTCGTCATCACCGCCGACGGCGGCTACCGCAAGGGCAAGGTGTTCCCGCTCAAGCCCGTCGTCGACGAGGCGCTCGCGAAGACCGATGGCGGAACGGTGCGCAATGTCCTCGTGGTGCGCCGCGGGGAGAACGAGATCGACTGGAACGCCGAACGCGACCTCTGGTGGCACGAGACCGTGGCGAACGCCTCGAACGAGCACGTCGCGAAGGGCTTCGACGCGGAGCATCCGCTGTTCATCCTCTACACGTCGGGCACCACCGGAAAGCCGAAGGGCATCCTGCACACGACCGGCGGCTACCTCACCCAGGTGGCGTTCACGCACAAGGCCGTGTTCGACCTGCACCCCGAGCGCGACGTCTACTGGTGCACGGCCGACGTGGGCTGGATCACCGGGCACTCCTACGTCGTCTACGGCCCGCTCGCGAACGCCGCGACCCAGGTGCTCTACGAGGGAACCCCCGACACGCCGCACCCCGGCCGCTGGTGGGAGATCGTCGAGCGCTACAAGGTCTCCATCCTCTACACGGCGCCCACCGCGATCCGTTCGTTCATGAAGATGGGCCGGCAGATCCCGCACTCCTTCAACCTGCGCTCGCTGCGCCTGCTCGGTTCGGTGGGCGAGCCGATCAACCCCGAGGCGTGGATCTGGTACCGCCACGTCATCGGCGGCGGCTCGATCCCGGTCGTCGACACGTGGTGGCAGACCGAGACCGGCGCGATCATGATCTCGGCACTGCCCGGCATCACCGACCTCAAGCCCGGCAGCGCCCAGGTGCCCGTGCCCGGCGTCTCCATCGACATCCTCGCCGACGACGGCGATCCCGTAGACGGCGAGAACGGCGGGCTCCTCGTGGTCACCGAGCCGTGGCCGTCGATGCTCCGCGGCATCTGGGGCGACCCCGAGCGATTCAAGGAGACGTACTGGGAGAAGTTCGGCACGGCGCCTGACAAGAGCATGTACTTCGCCGGCGACGGCGCCCGCCGCGACGAGGACGGCGACATCTGGCTGCTCGGCCGGGTCGACGACGTCATGAACGTGTCGGGTCACCGGCTCTCCACGGCGGAGATCGAGTCGTCGCTCGTCGCCCACCCGTGGACGGCCGAGGCCGCGGTGGTCGGCGCCGCCGACGAGACCACCGGCCAGGCGGTCGTCGCGTTCGTCATCCTCAAGCAGAGCCAGGAGGAGGCGGTGTCGACGCTCGAGGACGTGAGCGAGGTGCTGCGCAAGCACGTCGCCACCCAGATCGGTGCGATCGCACGCCCGCGTCAGGTGTTCGTCGTGAACGAGCTGCCGAAGACGCGGTCGGGCAAGATCATGCGGCGCCTGCTCCGCGACCTCGCCGAGGGCCGCGAGGTGGGCGACACCACGACGCTCGCCGACACGTCGATCATGCAGGTGATCAGCTCGCAGGTGCGGTAGCGCCGGTTCCGAACGACGGATGCCGCGGCCGGCCGATCTGCAGGAGAACGCACGATTCGCAGGATCAGATGAGCCCGGGGCCTCCGGCACGTCGAATGATCTCCTGTGAAACGGGGTGCAGGGCCGACGGGCCACTCCAGAGATGCAGTCCCTGCGCCACGGCCGACAGGATCTGCTCCTCGGTAGCTTCCCAGGTCTCCATCACGTCGGGACTGCCGTAGCGGAGCACCGTGAACCCCTGCAGCACCAGCCGGGCATCCTCCCGGCGGTCTCGCTGCCGGTCGTGCTTCGTGGAATGGAACCGGTCGCCGTCGAACTGGAGCACGAGACGCTCGCCGACGAGTCCGTCGACCCGATGCCCGTCGATGGCGACCTGTGGCACCATCTGCACCCCACGCCGTGCGAGGCGAATCCTCGGAAGGGTCTCGAGCCCGCTGTCGGCGCGGGCATCGGATGCCGAGACCGCCTCGGCGAATCGCCCGCCGACCGTCACCGCCAAGCGCGCCAACTGCGACCGGGCGACGAGCTTCTTGTTGAGCGCGGAGTCGATGATGGCGACGGCATTCTCATGCGGCTGACAGCGCGCGACGGCGATCAGTACGTTCTCAAGCGGATCGACGACGGTGCGCGCGGTGACCTGCACCCTCGGCTTCGCCCAGTGCACCGTCTCGGCGGGCCGCGCTCCGGGCGGCGTCGGCGTCAGGCGCAGTCGGCTCACAGTCGGCGAAGCGGCCACATGGAACCGGCCGTCGGCGATCGTCCACAGTTCGAGATGCTCGGCCGCGGAAACGCAGCTCAACCGCGCACCGATCTCGACCGCCCGGCGCAGCGCGGGCGCGCACTCCCGCACCGCGACCCAATCACGCCGCACCGGAGTCAGCTCGCCGCGTCGAAGCGAGGCCTGGATCGCGTGCCGCGTCACCCCCGCCGCATGAAGGTCGGCACGGTGGGCGATCCCACCCATGCTCCTGACCACGACCCGCACGTCCATCGCCCCAGAATGCCGGGTAGGCCGCGTGCCGCCGCCGCCGCGCGGGCCGCTGTGGGCGGGCGACGAGCGCGGCGGCCCCGTGGAGGACGAGTGGGGGACGTGCCTCCGGCGCGGACCGCGGCGCTCCTCTCCAAGCCGATAGCCGATCTACAGGGCCGGATCGGTGCTTCCGTCCTGCACATCATGCGTTCTCCTGCGAACCCGCGGTCGCAGGGCGGCGCGAGCGGCGGCGGCTGCGGCTACGCGAACTCGACGACGAGCTCGATCTCGACGGGCGCGCCGAGCGGTAGCGCCGCGACGCCGACCGCCGAGCGGGCGTGGCGCCCGGCCTCCCCGAAGATCTCGCCAAGCAACTCGGAGGCGCCGTTCACGACACCCGGCTGCCCGGTGAACGACGGGTCGGATGCCACGAAGCCGACGAGCTTCACGATGCGTGTCACCCGGTCGAGCGAGCCGAGCTCGGTGCGCACGGCGGCGAGGGCGTTGAGCACGCAGGTGCGGGCGTAGCCCTTCGCGTCGTCGGCGGGCACGAGTCCGTGTCCGTCGCCGACCTTGCCGGTTGCGGGAAGCGAGCCCGAGACGAACGGGAGCTGGCCCGAGGTGTACACGTAGGAGCCGGTGACGACGGCCGGCACGTAGGCCGCGACCGGCGGCGAGACATCCGGAAGCTCGATGCCGAGCTCGGCGAGCCGCTCCTCGTAGGCCGACATCACTGCTCTCCCTCGAACTGCTTGGCCGCCTGCGCCGCCGCCGCGGCGCCCGCGGAGGCCGCGGCCGACGATTCGCCGGCCTTCGGGCGCTTCAGGTAGGCGACGAGTCCGCCCTCCGGGCCCTGCACGACCTGCACGAGCTCCCAGCCCTCCGAACCCCAGTTGTTGAGGATGGCGGCGGTGTTGTGGATGAGCAGCGGGGTGGTGATGTACTCCCAGGCCGGCATGCGGTTCCTCGTCTCTGATCGGGTGGGTGCTGTGGTGGACTCGGTGCACGGATTCCGGATGATCGCGGCATCCGATCGGGCCGGATCCGACCCCGGGCATGCACACGCAGCGCCCCCTGTGTAGCGGGTTTTGCCAGCCTTCTCCGTTAGGCTCCACTATATGTCTGCCCAAAATCGTACGCTGAGCGACGTCGGCGCCGGGGTCCTCGGTTTCGTCGGCATGAGCGCTCTGGCCGGCGTTCTCGTCACGGCTGCGGTCACGCCTGCCCTCGCGGTCACCGGCATGGCCGCCAACAACGGCATCACGATGTTCGAGAACCTGCCCGGCTACCTCAATATCGGCGAGCTGTCGGAGAAGACGGACATCTTCGCGACCCAACCCGATGGCTCGCAGGCGCACCTCGCCTCGTTCTTCGACGAGAACCGTGAGGAAGTCGCCTGGGATTCGATCAGCCAGTACGTGAAGGATGCCGCGATCGCCGGTGAGGACCCCCGGTTCTACGATCACGGCGGCATCGACATCCAGGGCACGATCCGCGGCGCACTCAGCACCTACGTGCTCAACCAGGACGTGCAGGGCGGTTCCTCGATCACGCAGCAGTACGTGAAGAACGTGCGCATCAACAACGGCATCCGCGAGGCGCAGACCGAGGAGGAGAAGGAGGCCGCGTACGATGCCGCCACCGAGACGTCACCCGAGCGCAAGCTCCAGGAGATGCGGTACGCCATCGCGCTCGAGAAGAAGTTCTCGAAGGACGAGATCCTCCTGGGCTACCTCAACATCGCGGCGTTCGGCGGCCGCGTCTACGGCATCGAGTCGGCAGCGCAGTACTACTTCAACAAGCACGCGGCCGATGTCACGCTCGCCGAGGCGGCGAGCCTCATCGCGATCGTGAACCACCCGGAGAAGTTCCGCCTCGACTATCCCGAGAGCGAGACGAACGGCGTCAACACCGTCGTCGACGGTCAGCCCGTGCCGTACGCCGACAACAAGCAGCGTCGCGACTACATCCTCGGCGAGATGCTGAAGGAGAAGAAGATCACGCAGGAGGAGCACGACGCCGCGGTCGCGACGCCGGTGACCCCCGTGATCACCGAGCCGAGCACGGGCTGCCAGAGCGCCGACGGGAGCGCGTTCTTCTGCGACTACGTGAAGAACGTCATCATCAACGAGTTCGACGACCCCGCGACGGCCGACATCGACGAGGGCGCCCAGCTGCTGCAGCAGGGCGGCCTGCAGATCCTCACCACGCTCGACCTCGAACTGCAGAACAAGGCGGAGACGGCCATCGACCAGAATGTGCCGTACGTCGATCATCGGTTCAACGTGGGCTCCGTGGCCGTCACCGTGCAGCCGGGCACCGGCAAGATCCTCGCGATGGCGCAGAACAAGAACTACACCGAGGATCCCGAGGTCGCGGCCGCAGATCCGAGCTACACGTCGGTGAACTACAGCACCGACTTCGACTACGGCGGGTCGAGCGGCCTCCAGCCGGGCTCGACGTACAAGGTCTTCACGCTCGCGGAGTGGCTGAACGCCGGCCACTCGCTCCGTGAGACCTTCAACGGGTCACGCCGCACGTTCACGTCGTTCACCGACAGCTGCACCGGCAACTGGAGCGGCAGCTACAACCCGCGTAACGACGACGGCCGCATCGCCAACAACGCCATCGACGCCACCGCATGGTCGGTGAACACCAGCTTCATGTCCATGGCGTCGCAGCTCGACCTCTGCAACATCAAGCAGACCGCCCAGGCGTTCGGCATCCACCGTGCCGACGGCAGCGAGCTGCAGATGAACCCCTCCGACGTGCTCGGCACGCAGGAGATCGCGCCGGTCACCATGGCGGCGGCCTTCGCGGGCATCGCGAACAACGGCCTCACCTGCACGCCCATCGCGATCGAGCGGATCGTGAAGGCCGACGGCACGGAGCTGACGCCGCCCGCCTCAACGTGCACGCAGTCCGTCACGCCCGAGGTCGCGCATGCCATGACCTACGCGATGCAGCAGACGTTCGCCGGCGGTGGCACGGCGACGGCGTCCGACCCCGGCACCGGCGTGCCGCACATCGGCAAGACGGGAACCACCGACGGCGCGCAGGACACGTGGATGATCGGTGCCACCACCACGGCCGCCACGGCGGTCTGGGTGGGCAACGTCGTCGGTGACGCGAACCTCCGTGACCTGAGCTTCGACAGCGGCAGCGCGGCCACGGCACGTCACCGCATCTGGCCCATGATCATGGAGGTCGCCGACAACAAGTACGGCGGAGCGGAGTTCCCCGAACCCGACGCGAGCTACTTCAAGCAGGTGCTCGTCGACATCCCGCAGGTCGTCGGCCTCTCGCTCGACGCCGCCAGGCAGGCCCTCGAGGTCGCGGGCTTCGTCTTCGAGGACGGCGGTCAGCAGGACTCGGACCTCCCGGCCGGCACGGTCTCCGGCACGGATCCCTCGGGTCAGGCGGGCCGCGGCACCACGATTCGCGTCTTCACGAGCAACGGCAACAGCAACAACACGACCGTGCCCGACCTCAGCGGCATGACGCAGCAGGAGGCGAAGGCGGCCCTCGACCAGGCCGGTCTCAAGATGAAGACCTCGGGCGCCAACTTCGACCCGACCGCCGTCGTCGAGAGCCAGGATCCGGCGCCGAACACCGCGGTGAAACGCGGAGCCACGGTCACCGTGACGTTCAGCAGCGTCACGGGCGGCGGCAACGCACCGGGCGACGGTTGACTCGCGCCCCGCTCTCGCCTGCCGCGCGGATCGCACTGGCGATCGGCGCGGCAGGCGCTGCCGCGTTCGCGTGGGGCAGTCTCGTCGAGCGCACGCGCTGGACGCTCCGCAGGGTGGACGTGCCGGTGCTGCCGGCCGGTGCCCCGCCGGTGAAGGTGCTGCACCTCTCCGACCTGCACATGGCACCCTGGCAGCACGACAAGCAGGAGTGGGTGCGCTCGCTCGCCGAGCTCGAGCCCGACCTCGTCGTCGACACCGGTGACAACCTCGGGCACGAGCGCGGCATCGAGGGTATCCGGCGCGCCTTCGACGCGTTCCGCGGTGTGCCCGGCGTCTTCGTCAACGGCTCGAACGACTACCTCGGTCCCACGCTGAAGAATCCGTTCATGTACTTCGGCGGTCCCTCCGAACTGTCGCGCCGCTCGAAGCGACTCGACATCGGCGCGCTGCACGCCTACTTCGCCGAGCTGGGCTGGCACGACCTCGACAACACCGCCGCGAGCCTCGACCTCCGCGGCACGCACTTCGAGATCTTCGGCGTCGACGACCCGCACAAGGGCTATGACCGGCTCGACCTCATCGCCGCGGCGATCGACGACCTGCGTGCCGAGGATCCGCTCGGCGACGAGCACTGGCCCGACGCGGCATCCGCCCCTCGTCGCCCCACGGTCACGGTCGGTGTCGCGCACGCGCCGTACCAGCGGGTGCTGAACTCGTTCGTGAATCACGGCGCCCAGCTCATTCTCGCCGGTCACACCCACGGCGGCCAGGTGTGCGTTCCGGGCTACGGCGCCCTCGTCACCAACTGCGACATCCCGCGGCGGCAGGTGAGGGGCCTCAGCACGTGGCAGCATGGGCTGCGGTCGGCCTACCTCAACGTCTCGGCGGGGCTCGGCACGTCGATCTACGCCCCCGTGCGGTTCGCGTGCCCGCCCGAGGCGACACTGCTCACGCTGGTGCCGACGCAGTAGCGGGACGGCCGGATGCCGCGGCCACCGCATGGTCGGCCGGCCGCGGTTTTTCGGCTATCCTTGTGGAGGCCCGTGAGGGTCACCGGGGTGTGGCGCAGCTTGGTAGCGCGCTTCGTTCGGGACGAAGAGGTCGCAGGTTCAAATCCTGTCACCCCGACCAGGTGAAGACCCCCTCCTTCGTGGAGGGGGTCTTCGCCGTTTCGCGGGTCGCCGTCACCGATCGGATGACCCGGGCGGGCGTGCTTCATCGAATGCCGCGGCCGCCTCGACCAGCGTGCGGAACGTCTCGGCGAACCGAGCGGCGGGTGCTCCGTCGATCACGGCGTGGTCGAAGGTCAGGGTGAGCGGCAGCATCGGCCTGGCGACGACGCGGCCGTCGCGGACGACCGCGCGATCGTCGATGCCGCCGACCGTGGCGATGACGGTCAACGGAGCGAGCGGGATGGCCCACCCCCAGCCGCTCGTGAACATTCCGATCGACGTGACGCCCACCGCGGGGCCGAACGTCGCGGCGACCCGCGGGCTCATCCCGGCCATGCGGATAGCGCTCCGCCGGAGCGGACCGGGCAACCGCACGATCCAGGCCGTCAGCCCGGTCGGCCGCGCGGACTCGCCCGGGCCGAGCTTCGCATCATGCAGCCGGGCGGAGATCTCGGCGCAGGATCTCCGGTCGGCGTCGGGGATCGTGACGACGTCGAGCACCGAACGCCCCTCCCACTGCCGCTCGACGGTCGCCCCGAGGTCGACGCGATCGAAGGTGAGGATGCGATTTCCGGCCCTGCGGGCGTTCACCTCGGGATGTCGGGCCACCGCGCGCCCCAGCGTCGCGACCACGAAACCGGTCCACGTCACTCGCGACTCGGCGGCCTCGATCCGCGCCGCGGCCTCGGTCACGTCGAGCTCCACCAACGCGTGCACCTGGAACCGTCGGCTCGCGCCGGCCAGACGGTCGAGCACAGGCCGGCGCTCCTTCGGCACGGCGCGCACCATGTACCCCGGTGCCTCTTCAGGCCTCGCGCTCCGGCCCGGCCGGCGATGTGCGGTCAGCGGATCCCGCGCCACAACTCGCGCTCCCACCGCCGGGGGTCCTCCACGACCTGCGACGCGGTGTCGAATCGCATCGTGGCCCGGCGTCCGAGGTCGTAGCTCGGCCAGCCGGGGTCGCCGTTCGTGGCGAAGGAGACCCACGCCGAGTGCATGAGGTCGGCGAGCGCCTGCGGGGGACCCTGTCCGAGCATCGGCCCGAAGAGCGGGATGTCCGGGCGCGCGATGTCGAAGACGAACGGGATCTCGAGGGCGTGCACCGCCCCGAGCCCCGGAGACGGCCAGGCGAATTCGTACATGTACGTGCCACCGACTGCGACGGCGCGAGCGTCCGCGCGAGCGTCGGCGAGGCGGAGGGCCGGAATCCGCATCCACCAGTCGGTCTGCACGGTCGCCAGCAGCTCGCCGGGGGTCGACTCCGGATACCGGGCCCGGTAGGCGGCGAGCGCCTCGGCGACCGGAAGCCCGTATGCGCCCAGCGACTGGTTGCCGTACGCCTCCACCGGTCCGGTCAGGATCTCGTCGGTCATCTGGCCGATCATGCCGCTGACCACGCTCCACAACCGCCAGTCGTCGGTGTTCGTCCCGACGATGACGTCGACGTCCCCGCTCGAACCTGCCGCGATCAGGTCGATGGGTCGGCCCGGCAGGACCTGCCCGTCGATCACCGGCTGCCACGGCATGTTGCTGGCCACGACGGCGGAGCCCCAGCGACCCGGGTCGGGGTCTGCGAACAGCTCGGCCTTCAGCTCGGACTGCACGGCCACGAACCGTTCCACCCCGACGGCGGCGATCGCCTCACGAGTCGCGGGGACGCCCAGTCGCTCGGCCAGGTACCCGGAGATGCGTCGCGCATCCTCGGCCGGGGTCACATGATGCGCGGCCCCGCTCTGCAGGATCGCGCGCCGGAACAGGCCCGCGGCACGGGGCATGGCGAGGAGCATGCCGATGCTCATCGCGCCGGCCGACTCGCCGAACACGGTGACGTTGCCGGGATCCCCGCCGAAAGCGGCGATGTTCTCCCGCACCCATTCGAGTGCCGCGACCTGATCGAGCAGCCCGACGTTGGCGACGCCGTCGCCGAGGAACAGGAACCCCTCGGCGCCGGGGCGCCAGGTGATGACGACGCAGACCACGCCGTCCCGGGCGAAGCGACTGCCGTCGTAGGCCGCCGTCGAGCTGATCTCGAACATGCCGCCCTGGATCCACACCATCACGGGCAATCGCGTCGCTTCCCGGTCGGGCGTCCACACGTTGAGATTGAGGCAGTCTTCCGAGGGCGCCGCCCGCTCGATCTCGGCGAACGACTCGTCGATCTCGCGCCAATCCCCGGACACGCCGGACCCGGGGCCGCCGGTCGTCGGCGGCGTGACCTGCGGTGGCTCAGGGCCCAGCTCGACGGCATCCCGCACACCGCTCCACGGCTCCACCGGCCGAGGCGGCCGGAGTCGGTTCGGACCGAACGGCGGCGCGGCATACGGCATGCCCCGGAACACCTGCACCCCGTCGGCGACACTGCCGCGAAGCTTCCCGTGCACGGTCTCCACGACTACGGCCATACGCACCACCGTGCACCCCGACCGGAGTATCGGCAGGGGCGAAGGTCCCGGCGTTCAGCGGCGGGCGCTCCGCGCCGCGCTCGGGCGGGCGCTCCGCGCCGCGCTCGGGCGGGCGCTCCGCGCCGCGCTCCGCCGCGCGCCCTCGGCGGCGGTTCCACGGGCGTGCGCGATGGCATCCGCCGCCCGAACGAGCGCGAGGTGCGACAGCGCCTGCGAGGTGTTGCCGGCCAGCCGCCCGGTGTGCGGGCCGACCTGCTCCGCGAGCAGGCCCAGGTCGGTGCAGTAGCCGAGGATCCGTTCCATGAGGGCGGTGGCGTCGTCGAGCCGACCGGAGTGGGCGAACTGCTCCACGAGCCAGAACGAGCAGGCGAGGAAGTCGTTCTCGCCGCCCGGCACGCCGTCGACGTCGGCTTCGGTGCGGTACCGCCGCAGCAGCCCGTCGTGGAGCAGGGTCTGCTCGATGCGAGCGACCGTGCCGAGCATCCGCGAGTCTTCGTGCGCGAGGTAGCCGACATGGGGAAGCTGCAGCAGGGCCGCGTCGACCTCGGTCGTGCCCTCGAATTGCACGTAGCTGCCGATCTCGGGATCGAAGCCGCCGTGCTCGATGCGCTCGGCGAGACGGGCACGGATGTCCCGCCGGCGCTCCACGGGCCCGTCGCATCCGTCGGACTCGACCGCGCAGATCGCTCGGTCGAATGCCGCCCAGAGCATGACGCGGGAGTGCGTGAAACGCCGCGCCTCTCCGCGGATCTCCCAGATGCCGGAGTCGGGGCGGTCGAGTTGGCGCTCGGCCTCGCCGAGCAACGCGAGCTGCAGCGACCAGGAGTCGAGGTCCTCGTCGACGCCGGCGTGCCGTGCCGCATCGAGGGCGATCATGATCTCGCCGAAGATGTCGGCCTGGTACTGCTCGGATGCCGCGTTGCCGACGCGGACGGTCGACCAGCGTGTCACGAGGGTGAAGGTATCGGTCGTGTAGGCGCGCGACAAGGTCGCCGCGGCATCCACCGGCCGGAGGCTCCACAGACCCTGGTCGGGGCCACCGAGGAGCGCCCCGAACACCGATGCGGCGTCGAAGCGGGGTAGGCAGAGCCAATCGATCGCCCCGTCGGCCCCCACGAGCGCGGCCGTACGGCAGTCGCCGATGACGGCGTAGTCCTCGATCGGCTGCGGCATGGTCGGGTCTCCCGTGGAGTCCGTCCCATTCTGCCGCACTCGCCCGCTGTGCCCGCTGAGCCGGGCGGCGGATGGTGCGCACGCAGCGCGAGTTTCGCGGACAGCCGGCCGCACCTGGTCAGGCCGCGGATGCCCCGCTGGCCGAGCGCGAGCGCGAGCTCGACGGCACGACCTGACCGTCGTGCGCATGCCTGATCTCGAGGTGCGGAGATCGGTTGCCGGCGCGCGGTCGTTGTTCGGGGTCGATGTGCGGCGGCGGGATGAACCACGCCCGATTGTCGCGGATCTCGATGCTCCAGCCGTTCCGATGGAGCAGCCCATGATGGAACGCGCAGAGCAACACGCCGTTCTCGAGGTCGGTGGGGCCGTGATGCCGCTTCCACCATCTGATGTGGTGCGCCTGGGTGTGGGCGATCGGCCGGCGGCACCCGGGATGGGCGCACCCGCCGTCGCGCTCGGCCAGTGCAAGCCGCTGGGCTTTGGTGAACAGTCGCTTTCCCCTGCCGAGGTCGAGCACCTCGCCTTCGCCGCCGCACACCATCGGGATGACACCGGCCGACGCGGCCAGCTGACGTGCCGTGGTGGCGGAGACCGGCTGGTCGATTCCATCGATGGTCGCGTGGCCGCGCCCGGTGAGGAGTGAGTCGTGATCGATGCGGGCGACGACGGTGGCGAACCCGAGTGCCGGCAGCGACGCACCGGCCGACGAGATGGCGAGACGTGCGACGTCAGCGAGCGCGTCGGCGTTCATCTGGTCGATCGAGCGCTGTTCGGCGAACGCAGCGTCAGCCGCACCCGAAGCACCGGCCGCACGCGAGGCGCCCGCACGCGCAGGGTCGCCGGCGAGCGCAGGGTCGCCCGCACGCGCAGGGTCGCCCGCGAGCGCAGCGTCGACGGCGCCGCCTGCCGCATCCGCCCCGACCGCGGCCGCCGTCTCGCCGAAACCCGGCCGGGCATCACGGGCCCGGTGAAGCTCGGCGCCCACGAGCGACTCGACGGCCACCTTGATGGGCGCGCCCGTGACCGGGTCGAACCGGCCGCGCAGGTTGATCATGCCGGCGCTGTCTTCCCAGATTCTCAACGAACGCTGACCATGCAGTTCGTCTTCTCGAGGTCGGACGCCGTCGGGATCGAGCCGGGCTTCGAGCTGCTTGATGAGCCGGTTGAGGCCGTCGACGCCGACCACCGGCCCGCGCTCGACCAGCATGGCCTCGGACCACGCAAGATCGTCAGCAGAGGCCCGAACAGACACCCGGGTGAGGAACGCCGTGATCACGGCCGCGGCCTCGACGCCGAGCCGGCCCGCGCCGACTCCGGCGGCGACGTGGGCGAACCGGGGCGGTAGGCGTTCGCCCGTGAACGCGGCGCGCGGCTCGGTGGCCTCGCCGACGGCGATGAGCTTGACCGCCTCGGAGTAGCGCCCGCCCTTCATGGTGGCGATGAGGCCGGCCGGTGTGGAGTGCCCGGTTCGGCGTGCCAGCCCGTCGTTGCCCGCCTCGCTCGGCGAGCGTCGCGTGAGGCCCGCAGCGCAGCGCACCGTGAGCGCGTCGACGCGCTTCGACAGCCCCGCGAGCGCCTCGGTCACCGCGAGGAGACCGGCATCCGTCATCGAGAGCACATCGGCCGCGGGATCGGAGGATGCCAGGGTCACGGCGTCGCCCCACGCACCGACGAACGCGTCGACCTCGGCGAGCAGTTCGCCGAGAGCTGCGGGGATTTCTGGCATGGGTCCATCATCGCAGAACCGTGCGAAATTCGTTCGAGTTATCCACAGCGCACGAGCAACAGGACTCGAATCTCTGTTCTAGGTATCTGTCTCGGTGAAGTGCGGGGTCATATCCCGCATCTTGCGCAAGCGGGCGCGGGGATCCCGCGGATTCCACCGGAATTGGCGCCGAATCATGAGGAACCAAGCGCGTAGGCCGGCCGCTTCACCTGGACAGATACCCAGAACCTCTGTCCGATTCGACGGCGACGCCCGAGGCATCCGCCGGCCGCGACCCTCAGGGCCGCCCCAACCCCCGATACACCCAACCGGCCGCGCGCCACGCGACGGGGTCGAGCACGTTGCGTCCGTCGATGATGCGTCGGCCCGCGACGAGGCGCCCGGCCTCCTCGGGGTCGAGCGCGCGGTACTCGCGCCATTCGGTGACGAGCACGACGAGCTCGGCGTCGCGCAGGGCGTCGTGCGTCGACGAGGTGTAGTCGAGCTGCGGATGCCGCAGCCGCGCGTTCTCGAGACCCTCGGGGTCGGTGGCGACGACCTCGGCCCCGAGTCCCTTCAGCTGCACGGCCACGTCGAGCGCGGGCGAGTCCCGCACGTCGTCGGATTCGGGCTTGAACGTGACGCCGAGCACGGCGATCTTCTTGCGGAACGCGGAGCCGCCGAGCGCCTCGATCGCGAGGTCGACGACGCGCTGCCGCTGCCGCAGGTTGATCGCGTCGACCTCCTTCAGGAAGCCGAGCGAGTCGCCGAGCCCGAGCTCATCGGCGCGTGCGGTGAACGCGCGGATGTCCTTCGGCAGGCATCCGCCGCCGAAGCCCACGCCGGCGTTGAGGAAGCGGCGGCCGATGCGGGCATCGTGTCCGATCGCGTCGGCGAGCGCCGTGACATCCGCCC
Source organism: Agromyces bauzanensis (assembly GCF_014645655.1). GTDB lineage: Bacteria > Actinomycetota > Actinomycetes > Actinomycetales > Microbacteriaceae > Agromyces > Agromyces bauzanensis. The sequence goes on from NZ_BMMD01000021.1 coordinate 26,457, forward strand.
CCGTGGCATCCGCGATCTCGCTCATGGCGTTGATGAAGCTGATCTTCGTGGCGAGGAACGAGTTCGCGGCGACCTTCACGAGCTCGGCGGTGGCGTAGTCGGTCACGATGCGTGGCGTGCCCGCCTCGATCGCGGCGCGGTAGATCTGGTCGAGCATGGATGCCGCGTGGTCGGCGGCGACGCCGTACACGAGTCGGTCGGGCTCGAGAGTGTCCTTCACGGCGAAGCCCTCGCGGAGGAACTCGGGATTCCAGGCGAGGCTCGCATGCGGGGCATCCGCTCGCAGACGCGACGCCAGCCGCGCTGCCGTGCCGACCGGCACCGTGCTCTTGCCCACCACGAGCGCACCCTCGCCGAGGTGCGGGAGCAGCGATTCGAACGCGGCATCCACATAGCTGAGGTCGGCGGCGCCGCTCCCCGGCACCTGGGGGGTGCCCACGGCGAGGAAGTGCACGTCGGCGTCCGCGGCATCCGCGATATCGGTGCTGAACCGCAGCCGGCCGCTGGCCGTGGCTGAGGCGAGGATCTCGGGCAGACCCGGCTCGTAGAACGGCGGACGCCCGGCCGCGAGGGCGGCGATCTTGCGTTCGTCGACGTCGATGCCGATGACCTGATGGCCGAGCTCGGCCATGGCCGAGGCGTGCACGGCACCGAGGTAGCCGCAACCGATCACTGAGATGCGCATGGAAACCCTTCGTTCAGACACTCGACCCATTCTGCAACACCCGGCGCACCTACTCTGATGGCATGACTCCCCCCGATCGAGGCCGCCGATGGGCGCTGCTCGTGCTCGCGATCTACGCGGCGCTCGCCTCGTTCGCCCTGCTGGTGCCGCGCCCGATCGACGAGGGATTCACGCCGTGGGTGCGCGGTGTGCTCGCCTTCCTGCGCAACCACGGCCTCGGGCTCCTGTCATGGCTCGGCTACGACGTCGTCGAGTACGCCGCGCACGCGGTGGTGTTCGCGCCGCTCGGCATCCTCGCGGTGGTGGCATTCGGTCGACGGATGTCGTGGCTCGCCGTGCTCCTGCTGCTGGGCGCCTGCTGGCTGGTCGAGTACGCCCAGTCGATCATGGGGTCGGCCGAGCCGCCGTCGACGCCCGATCTCCTCCTGAACACGGCCGGGGCACTCGCCGGCGCGGCGGTCGGCTACTGGGCGGCGACCCCCACGCGCGCTCGCAGGTCGAGCAGCTGACCATCCGGGCAGCCGGGCCCTGCCCCGCCCGCCGCTAGGCTGATTCGATGCCCGACCCGCAGGCGACCCGCTCCGGGCCGAGGACGGCGCGCGCGGCCGCGCGGGTCATCCTCGCGCCCTACCTGGTGGCGCTCGCCCTGATCGTGTTCCTCCCTGCACGTGACGCCGGCCGGGTGACCGGCATCGTCGGCTGGGCGGCCGACCTTGTCGCGACGTGGGGCGTGCCGCGCGAGCCCGCGGCGATCGTGTTCGAGTTCGTGGCGAACGCCGTGCTGTTCGTGCCGTTCGGGCTGCTCGTGTCGGCGGCGGCGCCGCGGTGGTCGCCTCTGGTGGTGATCGGACTCGGATGCCTCGTCAGCATCACGATCGAGCTGGCGCAGCTCGGCATCCCGTCGCGCGTGCCCACGGTCTCTGACGTGATCGCCAACGTGGCAGGCGTCGCGGGCGAGTGCGTGGTGGTGTGGTGGCGGCGGATGTCGCAAGCAGGTCGCACGGCTTGTCCGGATCGAAGTGTTACCGACCTCGGCTCAGCGAGCCCTGACCGCTCCAGCGACCGGAAGCCTTGGACAAGTGCTCTGCGGTGGACACGGCTCAGCCCTAGAGCCAACCGAAATCGCCTAGCTTCAGCTGCGAACCGCGCACGTTCCGTTCGTTCAACAGCTGTTCTGCCAAACGCTTGATGAGTGCGGTATCAGTCGCACGCTCGAATGGCACGACGACACGAGGCACGTCGAACCACTCAAACTGCCCCTCGAACTTGCCGAGATAGGAAATGCCCACTGTAGGCACAGCGCTGCTCAGTGCGGCAACGCACGCGTGCATGCGAGCCGAAATGAGCAACACTGCTCGAGAGATGACGCCCTTGGCCTCACGTGCGTCGGCGACGACCCATGGCCGCACCGAGTCCAAGTTCACCCGCTCAGCTATGCGATTCACCAACGCAAGGTCACCAGGGTGTTCACGCAGATCGTGAGGAAGCAGAAATACTTTCATCTTCCGCCCAAGCCAAGTCGCGAGATCGGACCAGGAATCAACGAGGTCACTCTCCGAAAACTCGAAGTGTGTCGCCAAGTGGGCATTTGGCACCAGAACACAGTACTCGGCAGCGTGTTGCTCAACACGCGCGCACTCGAGAAGCGCGCCGACGTCTGGCGCCACGCCGACCTCACGCTGCAGGAATCCCTGTGCACGACGCTGCGAGTTCACATCGCGAGCATGCAATTCGACCCCGCTGTCAAGTCGTCTCAATAATGAAAGTGCCAACGGCGTAGGCTCCGCCGAGATGCTGAAATTCACGAGCTGAACGCGGTGGCCAGAGGCTGCCGATTCGTTGAGAGCTGCGACGCGATGCGCCAAGAACCGATGCTCGTAATCTCCTCCCACGGTGTCCGCGCCGACGACGGTGACGCTATTGCCGGAATACAACCTCCGAGCTGTCGCAGTGGGGTGCAGAGAGTGTCGCCGCATCAACTCAACCATCGACTGGATGCGATCGATGCCCACCTGACGCCAGGGAGCCGCGGGCCCTGGCGCAAGGAACCTGACCTCTACCTCGCTGTGTCGAAGGCCGCGCTGCGCGCCAAGCGCGAGCGCTTGGTCGCCCATTGACCCAAACGAGGCCGGAAGGATCACCAACCGCCCGCTCGCGCCCGATCGGACGGGCGCTCTCCGACTCGAGGTTGCGTCTGTATTAGCGAATCGAGCAAGTATACGGTCCGCGCTCTTCTTCATCAACTTCGTCAAATGCAACTGCTCTCCTCACTATCAACGGGAATTTCAGTACGCCAGCGACCATGCACGCAGTCTGGTGCAACTCAATGCTGCTTACGGGATCCCACGCCCCAAACGATGACCGCGAGTGGCAACAACGGTGTTAGGTGGCGAAGGAACGAACCGAAGTCAGGCTCGAAAAGCGCTTGAGTTGCAAGGAGCGCGCCGAACAAGGCTACCGCCCGCTCGACGTGAACGTTCTCCGAAGTACCGCTCGTCGTCGGAATATTGAGGATCGTGGTGAGTAGCACCAGCCCGAGGAGCGTTCCTAGCAGAGTGTAATAGGCACCTCCCAACGAGAACAGGGGAATCGGCACGATGAACTGGATCCAGGCGAGAATCGAGTTGATGATCCCGCCGAAGGGCTCTGGAGCGTCAATGCCCCGCCTGATCATGCTCGCGGAGTCTTCAATTCCGAATCGACTCAGATTCACAGATAGCCGAAAGTAGTCCGCGGGCTGGCCTAAGACCGTGACGATCGCAACACCCACCCCCATGATGAACACGACGGACCACACGGTGAAGCGTAGGGGGCTGCTATGGCGGAGTAGGACTAAACGAAAGAGCACGTACCCTGCCGCGACGATAACCCAGTAGGTTCGAAACACTCCGGCGTATGCAAGAAGTGATACGACGATTGCGGCCTCCGACCACAACGATCGGGGTAGTACAAGCACCAGCGCAACGACGGGCAGTACGAAAACATCCTTCGAGTAGAAGCCCAGATAGATCGCCGAAAGCACGAGTCCAACCAGTAGCAGACCCATTGCAGGGAAACTGAGGTGGGACATTCTGCGTAAGGCAATCGCGTAGACGACGAGCGCAAGCATGAAGCCCAGTAATGACGCTCCAATGCTTGCATCTGCCAGCCCAAGCGATCGATACACCTGAGCCACGTTCTCAAATGACTCGTCGTTCAGCGGGTCGATTCTGCCCTGAGCTATGCCCTGGATGCGCTCGCCGTCATAGCTAAACCGCGGTGGCAGAAACGTTTCACGTGTAAGCAGAAATGCCGTCGCGACCAACGAGACGACGATCACCGCTCCATGGAAGAGCAGCCGTCGGGTTGGGGTTTCCTGCGTTGACGATACGAGCGTCATCGTGCCGCTCGCTCGTGCATTCGAACCTCATGGGTCGCATTCAGGACGTCACGTCCAACTCGGGCCCAGGAGAACGCTCCATCCGCGGCAGCCTTCGCCGCCGCGCTGAGGCACTCATACTTCGCTGGATCTCGGATAAGCGATTCGAGCGCATCCGCGAATGCCTCGCTCGTGACTTCGCTCGCCAAGAGCCCGGCCGACGTCTGCTCGACCTGCTCGACAAGTCCGCCCACGGGCGTGACAACGGTTGGCACACCCTCAGCAAGCGCGACGGCCAACACACCAGACTGGCTCGCCTCGATGTATGGCAGCGCCAGGACGTCGAATGAGGCGACGACCTCGTTCACCTGGCCGTCATCCACCCATCCGGGGACGGATCGTATCTGTTGTCGGAGTTCCGGTGACAGCGTGCCGAGGGCGGGCCCGTCACCCACAACGGGCGCGTCTACCTCGAACCCTCGCTCACGAAGAATCCGTATGGCGTCAGCGAAAATATCAAGTCCCTTGTAGGGGAGCATGCGGCCGAACATGCCGATCACTCGAACAGGCCCACCACGCACCGCACTCGGTGAATCCTCCCGAGCGAACACAGGATGAATGGTGCGCCAGATCGGTTTGGCAACTCCGGACTCGATGAGCTGAGCTTCGACCGCCTCCGAGTACACGATGAAACCGTCAGCGCGTGAACGATCCAGCCTGGTCGCGACGGCCCAAGCCATGGAACCGTCACCCGGGTGCGCGACTGCATCGTGAACGGACGCAAGGTATAGCACCGATCGTGGCAGTGCGACATGCACGGCGAGTGACTGCCAGATGCTGAACATCGGGCTGACGACTACGTCGATCTTGTGCGAACGGATGAATCTACGCAGTCCAATCACGCCGACAACGAGCCGGGGTAGCCCGGTGATGACTCCGAGCTTCGATCGGTACGTACGGATCGAGTGCTGCGGCACGTCCAGGTCCTGCGATGCGGACGCGTTGTCGGCATTCGACGCATATGAGAACGCGACGTCGACATCGCTCACCTCACGGAGTGCTCGAGCCATACCATGTGCAAGGCGCGGCCCCGCTCCTGATTGTCCCCAGTGAATCACGAGCACCGTGACCGGCGATGCATAGGTTGTCATGTGATCGCCTCCCGGTTCCGCGCTCGAACGACAAGCTGCAACAACGCGACGTAAAGCGCCGTCGACAGAACGCCGAGAAATCCAATCCCGGCAAGCAGGGGAATGCCGTGCAACAGGGACAACGCAGCGAACGCGCCGACGAGGCGGCTCGCGTCCCAAAATAGCCGCGGCATCGCACTCCCGAACATGCCGAGCAATCGCCCAATGACGGAAGTTCCGGCAAAGAACCCCGCGAAGCCGACCACAGCCATGAGCATCCAGCCAACTTCGGCGGGAGACTTGTCGAGTATTTCGGGATCAATCCAGACGACTGCAACGACGCTGAACAGGACGCTTAGTCCTCCGATGACCGACGAGAGCCAGACTCCCCGGCGGAGCGCTGAGGTCAGACTAGCTGCGCTGCCGCTCTGCAGTCGGCGTGCAAAGTCGATGTCCACCTTCGGTCCGACGATCTGCGCGCCGACAGTCTGGAAGCCGCCAGCAATGCGAACGACGGCCGCCCACGCTGCCTGGTATTGGCCAAGCAGCGGCAGCGCGAGCGACCCGATCTGCCCAGCGCTAGTACCAAGTAGACCGGAGAGCACGAGTGGGATGCTCGCGCGAGCTTGCCGGACAAGGTCGCCGAGCGAGATCGGACCCCCGTCAGAGCGCGACCGATTTCGTCGCGTGGTGCAGGCGATTGCACCGAGATACGCGACGGCCGCGAGCAGTACGAAGCCGAGCCCATCGAAGCGAGCGAGGCAGGCAAGCAACGTGAGGATGAAGACGAGTACGCCGTATGCCAGCCGCCTGCGTTGGATCCCGCCGTAATCAAGCGCTCGGGTACGAATCGCGAGCGACACCATGAAGCTCGCCTGACCGAGTAGGAGCACAGCTGCGGCAAGAAACATCGCCGCCAACTGCCGGTTCCCCGCGAGTGCCAGAACGCCCGCGGTCGCGACGCCAACCACTGTTGAAACCGAAATCAGACCCAGCGAAGCGAGAACAAGGCTCCGCGCATCCCGATCCTCGACCATCGGTGGCAAGCGAATCGAGATGGCCAGGGTTGTCACGCTTGCGGCGATCGTGACCACGCCACTTACGAACACCAAGAATATGAGTGCGTCATTAAGCCCCCAGACAATCGGAAGCAGAGTAGAGCCGAAGGTCAGCCCTTGCGCGACAATGCCTTCGCGCGCAGCGACGACGAATCGGCGAACACCCCGGGCGACCGCGCGAACTCCAGGCGTGTCCGGATCCCGAGGCTCATCCATCGGCGATCATCTCGTAGAGATTCGTCAGCCGTTCGCGCTGCACATCGGCACTCATCGCAGACGCAAGCGAATGGCTTCGTCCGATGGCGTCAAGTCGGATCGACGGGTCAGCGCTGAGCCGGTGGACCTGGTTCGCCATCGACGCAGGATCCTTCGCAATGAGCAAAGGAGTCCCCTCGAACGCCGGGATGTCTCGAGCGACGATCGGAATCCCAGCGGCTGCGGCATCGAGGACGCTCAGCGGGAAGCCCTCGTAATTGGCTGTGTGTATGTACACACTAGAGGCGGCCACTCGGGATAGAACTTCTTCTTCGCTCAGCCATCCCGTCACCACAATTCCAGCATCACGAAGCGTCCGTACAAGCGCAGGTTCACCATCGCCGATCCATTCGAACCTAAAGGCAGGGTCGCTCGTCGCAAGCGTTTGGGCAACTGAGGCGAAGAACGCTGGATCCTTTTGCTCGACAACCCGGCCCACCGTGCTCACCGTCACGACACCGAGCTCGCGCGGATGCGGCCGCACCTGCCCTGTCATAGTTGGCGAATTCGGCACGAGCACCGTGCTCGCCCGACGATGCAGCTGAGCCGCCAGCCGCTGCTCCCGAGCAGTGAGCACAACAAAATGTCTGGCGCGAGGGGCCAGCGCTTGTTCCGCCCACCTGTAGATGGTGCGGGTGATGGGCTTCGCCATCTCGAAGGCGAAACTATGCGGCTGATAGATCACCGGGACGGGCAGCTTCACGATGCGGGTGTATACCCCTGCCCAACTCGAGTGAGCGTGAACCACCCGCGGGCGTATCGACCTTGCGGCCGCAACGACGGACCGGACAGCAGCCATGGATTTGGCGGGCAGGACCTGCACGTCCGCGTACAGACCACTCTTCTCCGCGCGGTCGATCTCTTGACCACGTGCCAACAGAACGTGCCTGTACTCGGGGGTCGCACCGACGGCCCGGTCGATCGCGCGCCCTACCCCTGCCTCATAACATTCGGCCACGTGCAGGATGACTCTCGATTCCGTCCCGGCATCCAGCGCGCGCATTAGTGTGCCCCTGTCCCGGGCGCCACGACCGCTCGAATCGTCCGCCACAGGATCACGATGTCCCCCACGGTCGACCAGTTCTCCACGTAGTACAGATCGAGGCGAATCGCATCATCCCACTCCAGGCTCGAACGCCCGCTCACCTGCCACAGGCCGCTGATGCCCGGCTTCATCATGAGCCGGCGGTGGGCGGAGGGGTCGTAAAGCGCCACCTCTGCCTCGCGCTGCGGTCTCGGGCCGACGAGGCTCATGTCGCCCCGCAGCACGTTGAAGAACTGGGGCAACTCGTCGAGCGAGTAGCGACGGATGAAGCGACCGACCGGCGTGATGCGCGGGTCGTTGTTGATCTTGAAGAGCGGTCGGTCGCTCGTGCCCTGCTCGTCGAGGAGGCTCTTGAGCTGATCGTCGGCTCCGTGCACCATGGAGCGGAACTTCAACATGGGAAATGGCACGCCGCCAAGGCCGATGCGTTCCTGCGAGTAGAAGACCGGTCCGGGACTCGAGAGCTTCACCACGATCGCGACCGCGACCATGATCGGGCTGCTCAGTGCGATGAGTGCGAGGGATCCGAAGATGTCGAAGATGCGCTTCGACACCTGCTTTCGACCCTCGAAGGCCGGGTACTCGACGTGGATGAGCGGGAGCCCGGCCACGGGGCGGGCATGGATGCGTGGGCCCGCGACATCCGTCAGTGCCGGCGCGACGATGAGGCTCATCGAGCGCGACTCGAGATCCCAGCCCAGCTGGCGCATGTCGCGCGGCTCGATGGTGTCGGCGCCCGTGAGGATCACCGTGTCGACGCCGGCGCGGTCGATGGCGTCGAGCGCGTCGGCATAGCCCGCGACGACCGGGATACCCGGCGAGAGGTCTTGGGAGGTGGTGCCGTGCTCGGTGATCGCACCCACGATGTGGATGCCCGAGGCGCCATCGCGCTTGATCTGCTGCGCCACGTGCTGCGACTTCATCCGGTCGCCCATGAGTAGCGCGCGGTAGAGGTACTCTCCTTCGGCGCGCTTGCCGTTGAGCCACTGGCGCCACGCCCACCGGCTCACGAGCAGCAGCACCAGACCCGCGGGGAGTGCGATGAGCAGATATCCGCGACCGACCAGTGATTGGGTCAGGAACGCGACGATCGCGAACAAACCGAACACCCGCAGCGTGGCGTCGGCGATTCGGCGGTACTCGACACTGCCAGAGCCGATGACCTTGTGGTCGCGGGTGGCGAAGAACTCGAGCGCGAGCATCCAGGCCACGATGACCACGACCGACAGTGCGGTATACGTGATCTCGAACTCCACGGCCTTCGTGCGAGGGATGTCGAGCTCCACCACGCGAGTGCCGAAGCGCAGCACCTGCGAGCCGAAGACCGCGACCACTACGGCGAGGAGGTCGGTCATGAACAGGCGGATGGCGAAGCCGCGCTGCCATCGAGCCACCACGGTACTCGGGGGTGAGGTCTCCCTCGGCTTGGTCAGAGCCACGTCGCGCCTCCATCCTGCGTACGCCCGAGTGCGTCGCCCGCCCACAGCCACGTCGTCCCGTCGGCAGCTGACGCCACCGCGGCCTCACCGGGCGCGACCGTGGCGGGCAGGCACGCACCCGCGGCAATCGGCGCGAGGCCGCCCGGGGCGACGCCGAGGCCGACGAGTTGCGCACCTGCGCAGCCGTTCTGATTGACCACGGCGACACGGTAGGCATCGGCACCGACACCGATCGCGGCGGCGCCAGGCACCGGTGCCGGCGGCATCCAGGTGTTTCCAGCGTCAGTCGTCGCGTGCACGGATGCGTCGTCGCAGAGCACGGCGGCCGAGTTCTCGTCGATCACCGCGACCTGCACGACGACGGCGCACGGCGCCTGCCGGTCGCCCGTGGGGGAATGCACGCCGGCCCGGTTCGCGGGGTCGATGAACCAGGAGGCGGCCAGCTCGTCGGGTGCCGTCTCCCATGCCTCACCGCCGACGAAGGACTGCTCGTAGTCCGGCGCACAGCCCTCGGTCGCGAGTCCGAGGAGCGAGACGAACGCGTCGGCATCGGCCGAGACACGCTGCACGGACGCGACCGCGGCCGCCTCGAGCGGCCGCCACGTCGCCCCGGCGTCACCTGTCGTCTCGATCGTCGAGGGCGTCGGGCATTCGGTGGCCACGACGCGAACCGCGGAGTCGACATCGATGGCGGCGATGACCCGATTGGGCACCGCCACGGGCGTCACGGCCGCGGGTGCGGACTCGGGAGACTGACCCTCGGTGGGCGGCGCGGTCACGTCGGCACCAGGAGCCGCGGTGGTGCCGGGCGTCGAGCCTGCGCTGACTACCGAACCGTGCTGCATCAGCGCGACGTAGGAGAGGGCCATCACGAAGATCGCGAGCAGGGTGACGCCGACGACAGACCACGCCGCGCGTCCGCGGTGCGGGCGCGATCGACGCGGGGCCGCCATCGTCTCAAGCCTCGACTCGCTGCGCCGCGCGCGTGAACAGCGCGACCGTCGCCTGTACGGCGGGCACGAGCTGCGCGGCGGTGGCCTCGTAGACTGCGGCCGACTGACGGTATGGATCGACGACGTCGGCGTCGTCGGGCGACGCGAACGGCTGCACGACCCCGCGGAGCGACGCCGCTGCCACGACGGCGTCTCGCAGGCGACTGCGCAGGCTGTCGTCGCCCATTGGCGAGGCCGCGTCGTCGAGGTCGAAGTCGGTGACGGATGCCGCGAGGTGCCCGAACTCGCGGAGGGTGAACGTGTGGCGCGTCGCGCTCGGCACGAGCTCGACGACCGCACGCCGGTGCTCGCGGGCGAGCCCCAGCACCAGGTCGGCGTCACGGATGAGCTGCTCGTCGACCTGACGGGCGACGTGGGCCGCGGCATCCAGAGCTCCGTACCGCACCGACAGCGCCTGCGCCTCGGCCGGCATGCCGTGGCCGACCATGGCGCTCGTGCCCGCGCTGGCCACGGTCACGCCGTCGATTCCGGCGAGACCCGAGCGCAGCAACTGCTCAGCCAAGGGTGAGCGGCAGATGTTGCCCGAGCACACGGTGAGGATGGAGAACGTCATGCGCGGCCGCTCCTGGGTCGTTCGTGGGCGCCGGTGCCGTCGAACACGTCGTCGAGGTCGTGGGTGACGCCGTAGGTGTAGTTGCCGTAGCCGTAGCTGTCGGGTCCCTTCGTCGGCAGCATCGTGACCACGACGCCGAGCAGACGGCTGCCGATCGCTTCGAGCGCGCGCACCGCGCCCGCCAGCTCCTGCTTCTTCGTCGCGCCCGACGCCGCCACGAGGATGGCGCCGCCCGCGAGCTTGGAGATCACCGCGGCATCCGTCACGAGCAGCAACGGCGGGGCATCGATGAGCACGTAGTCGAACTGCTCCGTGAGGGTGGCCAGCACGGTCGCCATAGCCGCAGACCCGAGCAACTCGCTCGGGTTCGGCGGGATCCGACCCGACGGAAGCACGTAGAGCCGCCCGCGACCCCACTTCTGCAGCACGTCGACGAGTTCTGCTCGACCGATGAGCACGTCGGTGAGGCCGACACCTCCCTCGATCGAGAGGTACTCGGCGACCTTCGGCAGGCGCAGGTCGCCGTCGATCAGGGCGACGCTCGCACCGGTCTCGGCCAGCGAGATGGCGAGGTTCGCGGTGGTCGTGGTCTTTCCCTCGCCCGGGCCGGCGCTCGAGACCACGAAGCTGCGAGGGCCGCCCTCGATGTTGACGAACTGCAGGTTCGTGCGAAGGCTCCTGAACGACTCAGCGCGGGGGTTGTGCGGGTCGGCGTGCACGATGAGCGGGCGTGTGCGCGCGTCGGGGTCGAGCGCGATGCCGCCGAGCAACGGCGCGTCGGTGATCTGCGAGATGTCGTGCAGCGAGTGGATGCGCGTGTCGAGCACGCTGCGCAGCACGGCGATGCCGATGCCGATGGCCAGGCCGACGAGTGCACCCAGCGCCAAGTTGAGCGGCACGTTCGGACTCGAGGCGGATTCGGGCACCGTGGCCGGCTGGATCGTCTCGATCTTGACGAGGCTGAGGGCCTCGCCCTCGGGCTTCTCGAGGTCGTTCACGACGACGTCGGCGAAGTTGGACCCCACGGCATTCGCGATCTCGGCCGCGGCCTCGGGGTCGCTGTCGGTGACGACGATCTCGATCAGCACCGTGTTGAGCGGTGAGCTCGCCTCGACCTTCGCCGCGAGTTCACCGCTCGTCGTGTCGAGCGCGAGCTGCTCGATCACCCGGTCGAGCACGATCGCGCTGTCGACGACGTCGACGTAGCTCGTCACCGCCTGACGGGCGAAGTTGGTGCCCTGCACGAGGTCACCGGTCGCGGCGCTGTCGCCCGATCGCACCGAGACGTAGAGCTCGGTCGTGGCCTCGTACTTCGCGGTGACCAGAATGGAATACACCGCGGCGGCGCCGATGCCGAGCAGGAGGCAGGCGAGGACGAGCACCCAACTCTTGTGCAGGATGCGCACGTAGTCGCGTAACTCCACCGATGTTTCCTTCCGATCCCGTGCGGCCCCCATCGCACGGTGAACGTCAGTGTCGCATCACGGTGTTACGTGCTTGCTACGTGCCGTATTCGGGGGCCAGCACGAAATGAGGCTACCCCCAGTGGGCGGATTCGGAGAAACCTAACCGATTCAGCCGCAGGTCGCCTCGGCCAGGGTCACCGTGGTCGCGTTGATCATCGGCGTGATGCGCACCTCGGTGGGTCCGGAGTCGGGCGTACCTGCGAACGTCGCACGCACGAGCGCCGACTGCCCGTTCTCGAGGTCGACCGTGAACTTCTCGGCCGGCCGCCCGAGGTCGGTGACCGAAGGCCCGGTCACGGTCTCGAGCCCGGGCTCGGGCACCTCGACGGCGGTCGTGGTGCCGCCCACCGGTCCGTAGAGGAACACCTCGGTGCGGTAGAAGTCGTAGAGGTTGCTGTCGATGTAGTCGGGCAGTTCGACGTCGTCGGGGACGTCGAACCGCAGTCGCACCTCGACCGTGTAGGTCGGCGCATCAGGCGTGCACGCGTTCGTGGTGACGTTCGCCTCGGTGTGCAGGTAGTAGTCGATCTTGGACGACGACCGGTCGCGGAAGTACACTCCGAGCGCCGTGGTTCCCTCGTTGCCGGCGGGCAGCGTGCCCTGCAGGCGCGTGCCGTCGAAGAGCGTCTGCGTCGCGGGATCGGCGCTCCACATCATGAGCGTGCCGCGGTTCGCCGCATCGACGACCGCGTCGGCCATGGCCCAGATGTCGTAGTCGAGCGACATCATGCGATCGAAGACGGCGGTGGCCGCCGACGCGAAGTACGCGTCGTTCTCGGCGCCGCCCTCGGGGTACCGGAAGTACGCCTCGTTGAGCAGCTTGGTCACGACGTTGTCGCTCGTGAGCTGCTCGCCGTCGGGCAGCGTGACCGGGCCGGTGACCTGGAGCAGTCGAGACAGGGCGATCGGGTCGATCGACACGACGACGTCGGGGGTCACGCCCAGCGTGCGCTGCCAGTGCGCGGTGATGACCTGTGCGGCCGTCGGGAAGTCGGGCCGGCTCGTGGCCGCATTCATGTTGTCGAGGAAGATCGAGTCGTACAGCTGCCTCGCGCCGTCGTCCATGGCGACGTCGAGCGGAGCCCCGACCGGGAAGTCGGTGCTGGACACCTGCTGCACCATCTGCACGTTGCCGCTGTCGACGCTCAGGAGGGACTGCGCCGCCGGCCCGCCACCGAGCGCCGCAGCCTCGGCGTTGTTGAGGAAGGCGAGCACCACGTTCTTCGGACCATCGACGCCGACCATGGCGCCGATGCCGGCCAACGCGCCGTTGATCGGCGGAATCGCCTCGCTCGCCGACCCGAGCATCTCGTCGAACTGCCCGACCGCCTGCGAGACCGGGCCGATCGTGGCATCCGTGTCGATCGACTGCACCCGCTCCTCCAGGTCGACGATGACGCGATCGGCGGTCGCGGCGATGTCGGATGCCTCGCGCAGCGGTGTCAGGTCGAAACCGCCCGTGGCCGGGTCGCGTCGCAACCCGAAGTCGGCGACGAGGCCCACGGCCGGCGACACGATCTCGGTCGACACCTCGTCGACGCCCTCGGCGATCACCCGCACCGCGCGCAGGTTCTCGCCGACGACGGGCACCAGCTCCCCCATGCGCCACAGCGGCTGGGCAGTGGGCACCACGGCGGCTTCGGCGGATGCCTCGAGTCGGTCGGCGATGGGCTGGAGCTGGTCGAGCTGGCGCGCGGTCGCGGCATCCTGGAACTCGGAGACCGCCGAGCTGGCTTCCTCGAGGTCGTCGCGCACCGACATCGCGTCGTTGTAGAGCGACCACGCGGCGAACCCGCCGCCGATGATGAGCAACGCCAGCACGGGCCAGATGATCGCGTGCGCGATCCACCGCCGCCGAGGCTTCTTCTCGGGGCGTGAGGAGCGGTCGAGACGCGCGTCGTCGGCGGTGATCACGGGCTGGGTCACAAGCACCCAGCATAGACGCGCACGGCCATCGGTCAGTACGCCCCGTGCGCGCGAACGACCGAGCGAACCGTGCGGAACAGGAGGATGACGTCGCCGGTCAGCGACCAGTTCTCGACGTAGTAGAGGTCGAGGCGCACGCTGTCCTCCCAGGAGAGGTCGGACCGGCCCTGGGTCTGCCAGAGGCCCGTGATGCCCGGCCGCACCAGCAGGCGCCGATTCATCCACTCGTCGTACCGCTCGACCTCCGACGCGAGCGGCGGACGAGGCCCGACGAGCGACATCTCGCCCAGCAGGACGTTGACCAGCTGCGGCAGCTCATCGAGGCTCCACCGCCGCAGGAAGGCGCCGACGCGAGTGACCCGCGGATCGGCCTTCAGCTTGAAGAGCACGCCGTTGCCATCGGAGCTGTCGAGGAGCGTGGGGAGCTGGGCTTCGGCATCCACCACCATCGAACGGAACTTCAGCATGTGGAATCGCTTGCCGTTGATGCCGACGCGCTCCTGGGTGAAGAATGCGGGGCCGGGGCTGTCACGGCGCACCATCAGGGCGAGCACGAGGAACACCGGGCTGAGGACCACGAGGGCGATCGAGCCGGCCACGAGGTCGAAGGCGCGCTTCGCCGCGTACTTGCGTCCCTCGAACTCGGGGAAGTCGACCTGGATGAGCGGGAGCCCCGCGACGGGCCGGGCATGGATTCGTGGGCCGGCGACATCGGTGAGCGCCGGGGCCACGATCAGGTTCGTCGACGTCGTCTCGAGCTGCCAGCCGATCTCGCGCATGCCCCGCGGGTCGATCGTGTCGGCGCCGGTGAAGATAACGGTGTCGGCGCGCGCCTGCTCCAGAGCCTGGGAGAGGCTCCCGTAGTCACCGAGGACTGGGATGCCGGGCGCAAGTTCCGCGTCGGACGTGCCGTGCTCGGTGATCGCACCGACGAGGACGATGCCCATGCTGCCGTCGCGGGACATCTGCTTGGCGACGTGCACCGACTTCTGGCGCTCGCCCATGAGGATCGCGCGATGCGAGTAAGCGCCCGTCGCGCGACGGTGCAGGAGCCACTTGCGCCAGCCCCATCGAGCGAGCAGCAGGAGTGAGAGCCCCAACGGCAGTGCGATCAGCAGGTACCCGCGGCCGACCTCCGACTGCAGGGCGAACGCGAGCACCGCGACGACCACGAACATGCGGATGGTGGCATCGGCGATGCGCCGGTACTCGGCCGTGCCCGTGCCGACGATGGTGCGGTCACGGGTGCCGAAGAAGGAGAGCGCCGCGAACCAGCCGAGCACGAGGATCGCGCTCACCACCGAGTAGCTGACCACAACCGTGGGGTCGTCATCGCTCGGGATGCGGACGGCTCGATCGTCGAAGCCGAACCGGAGCAGTTGCGATCCGTAGACGGCAACGACGACCACGACGAGATCGGTGACGAGCAGCCGCCAGGCGTAGGCGTGCTGCCACGCGGCGACGACCGCAGACGGTGAGTCGATGGACGACTGTCGCGTCAGGGTCATGACCATCTCCCCCGCCCGCCCCCGGGTGGGCGGACTGCACGAACCCCGCCGTTCGGGCGGCGGGACATGCGCTAGGCTACCCCGCCCGGCCGTGTCACTGGAGGGCTCTGTGCAAAGTGTCCCCCGAAATGGGGTCCCGAGTTCTCCTCAGTTCGCCGCCTCCGGCGCATCAGGCATCTCGGCGGGGCGCTGCCGCCACCGGATCGGTGCGATCGCGGCCGCTCGCCCACCGGAGCAGGCGTTCCAACGGCCCGCGGCCGAGGTAGCGGCGCCAGAGCCACGCGAACACCATCGACCCGACCACGAGCCCGACGAGCAGCGGCCACGAGTCATCCGTGGCGACGCCGTCCTCCTCGCGGATCGCGAGCGCGATCACGACCAGGTGGATCGTGTAGATGCTGAGCGGCATGCCGCCCATGGCGATGATCGGCGAGAGGGCCGTCGACGCGACGCGACGCACCGCAGGGCGCGCGAGCGCCGTGAGCGTGAGCATCGCCGCCACCACGAGGGCGCCGACGCCCACGTTCCCCAGCGCCTCGAGCGACGCGCGGAGCGGCACCGACCAGCCCGCCTCGCTCACGAGCTCGGGCGCCGGCAGCTGCGCGGCGAGTGGAAGGAAGACGGATGCCGCCGCCGTGCCGGCGAGCGCGGTATACCCGACCACGCGCGGCGATTGGAGGTCCATTCGCGCCATCGCGAGCCCGATCAGCATCACGGCGACCCAGACGACCACGGGATACGCGCCGCCGACGACCCAGTCGGAGAGGAATTTGAGGGGGGTCAGCCGCACTGCGGCGACGAAGTCGGTGCGGGCGCCGAGCTCGGCGAGGGCGGGGCTGACGGCGAGGAGGCCGATTCCCAGCGCGAGCGCACCGCGCGGCGGCAGGAACAGCAGCGGCAGCAGCACGAGGAACGCGACCCCGTACACGTCGAGGATGATGAAGACGAGCGGGTCGAGGGTGACCCAGATGAGCATGCCGAGCGCGATGAGGATGACCGCGCGCACGGCGATCTGGCGCCGAAGCTCGGAGCGATCCGCGATCATCGGACGGGCGCCCCCGGTCATCAGCCCCAGTCCGATGCCGGCGGTCAGGGCGAAGAGCAGGCGGGGGCGCTCGTCGGCGATCGCGATGAGCTCGGCCACCTCCGGAGTCGCGACGGCCGGGGAGACGTGCGCCACGAACATGCCGATGAGGGCGAGCCCGCGGGCGGCGTCGACCCCGTCGACGCGGCGTGGCATCCGCTGCGCATCGACCGTCATGCTGCCATGCTCGCACCTCGATGGGCGCGTGTGGGCGGCATCCGTCAGTGGCGGCCATTCAGTGGCGGCCGTCAGTGGCGGCCGTTCAGTGGCGGCCGTTCAGTGGCGGCCGTTCAGGACCCCGCCGCTCTCCTCGAGGTAGCAGACGCCGCAGAGGGACTCGTAGGTGACCTCCTCGCCGTCGATCGCGACCTGGTCGCCGTCGAACACGAACCGGCCGTCGAAGAGGCGGCCGTTGAAGATGGCCTTGCGTCCGCAGCGGCAGATGGTCTTCAGCTCCTCGATGCTGTGCGCGATCTCGAGGAGGCGCCGGCTGCCGGGAAACGCGGCCGTCTGGAAGTCGGTACGGATGCCGTACGCCAGCACGGGGATGTCGTCCATGAGGGCGATGCGCAGCAGGTCGTCGACCTGCTCGGCGGTGAGGAACTGCGCCTCGTCGATGAGCAGGCAGCTCACGTCGCGTCCGGACACCTCGATGACCCGTGATCGGTAGTGCTGGAAGCGCTCGAGCGCGTTCGCGTCGTGGTCGATCATGAAGTCGACGTCGCGCGCCACGCCGAGCCGCGACACGATGCTGAGGTCCCCCTTCGTGTCGACGGCAGGCTTCGCGAGCAGCACCTCGTGGCCGCGTTCCTCGTAGTTGAAGGCCGCCTGGAGCAACGCCGTCGACTTGCCGGAGTTCATCGCGCCGTAGCGGAAGTACAACTTCGCCATCTACTCGAGGAATCCGTCCTCCGCCGCACGGCGGATCAGTTCGGCCTTCCGGCTCGCCGGCCGGCCGACTCGTGCGTACTTCTCGCGCACGCGCCGCAGGTACGTCTTCGCGGTCTCGTAGCCCACGTCCATGCGGTCGGCCACCTCGGCGGTGGAGTGCCCCTCGGCGTACAGCCGCAGGGCGCGCTCCTCCGCGGCGCTGAGGTGCGCCGAGCCGGGCTCCGCCGGCGTTGCGGCCGTGCCGGCGTCGCGGCGGGCGCTCCCGGTCGACGGATGCCGCCGCAGCCGCTCCCCGCGTGCAGCGCGCCGTGCGAGGTCGATGAGCTCCGCCACGGACAGTGTCTTGGAAACGAAGCCCGCCGCGCCGGCGGCGAGGCACCGCGCCCGGGAGCCCTCGTCGTCGAGCGCGCTCACGACGAGCACCTTCGCCCCCGCGGCCCGGCAGGCACGGATGCGGGATTCGATCGAGACGCCGTCGCCGAGCTGGAGGTCCATCAGCACGAGGTCGACGGGGAAGGCGGGGTCGCGGATGAGATCCATCCAGGTGGTGGCGCGCACGGCGACCACGAAGTCCGGGGCGTGATCGCCGAACCACATGGCGAGGCTGTCGACGATGAGGCCGTGGTCGTCGAGCAGCGCGAGGCGCACGCGTTCGTCCGCGGGGGTGCCGGGGGGCGCCGCGGGCGGGGCTGGCGACGGGGCCGGCGGGATCGACGCCTCACTCGGGGACATGACGCAACTCCACCTTCACATTCTCCTCTGTCAGCGTGGCCTCCGCGCCCATGGCAACCGCGCGGGCCACCGCGGTGAAGCGATCGAGCTCACGACGGGCCGGCGGCGACGACCCGTGCTCGGCCACGATCGAGACGCCGCGACGATCGGGCTCGCCGTGCAGCGCCACGTGGATCCTCGCCGACCGACCCGCGTCGCCGAGCCACACCAGCAGCGCCGTGAGGGCGGAACGCTGGTCGTCATTCAGGTCCTCGGCCGCGCCGGTCGGGTCGTCGATCACGACGGGGATGCCGCGCGTCGACTGCAGGTCTGCCGCGAGCTCGTCGAGCCACGTCGACTCGATGCCCGCCTTGAGTGCGTGCCGCAACGTCTCGGCGAGCTCACGGGCGCGATCGGCATCGGCGACCGAGATGCGGTCGGCGGTCATGACGCCCGCGAGGAACGGCAGCACCTCCCGACCGAGCACCGACACGCGGCTCTGCTGCACGGACCGGGCGATCCCGGCACGGAGCTCCGCGTCGCGCTGCAGCGCGGCGCGATTGGCCTCCCGCTGCCAGGCGAGCGTCTCGTCGACGACCGCGGCGGAGTACCCGGCCGCCGCCGCCGCGAGGGCGAGCACCGCGGCCGAGTTCAGTGCGATGAGCGAGGCGACGGGTGCGTCCACGGCGATCGCCGAGGCCGATCCGACGACGAGGAGGGAGAGCACGGCCGCGGAGATCACGCCGGCGAGCAGCAGTGAGACCCACGTGCAGTACGGCGCGACGCTGAGGATGAGCGTGCCGACGACGATGGAGCCGAAGTCGTCGTAGATCGAGGTGTTGGCACCGATGGTGCTGATGTACTCGGCGATCGCCGCGGCGACCGCGAGCGCCACGATGAGCCACAGGCGCTCCGAGGTGAACGGAGCCCGCGACGGCGCCACGGAGATCGCCGCGACGACTCCCGCCGCACCCACGAGCCCGATCGCGATGAAGGCGGCGAGCGGCCTGCCGACCTCGTCCCAGTGCACGATCGTCAGCACGATCGAGGCTCCGAACGCCAGGGCCGCGCCGATCGCGACGAGCGGTGTCGCCGAGATGCCCCCGAGCGGGTCGGCTTCCTGCTGGGTGAGGGGCATCCTGCTCATTCGCCGCCCTCGGGCACGGCCATCACGACGGTGGTGCCGATGCCCTTCGTCGACCAGAGGCGCACCGTGCCGTCCTCCTGCTCGATGCGAGCGCGGATCGAGGTACGGAGCCCGATGCGATCCTCCGGCACGTCGCCCTCGTCGAATCCGACGCCGCTGTCCATGACGGCGACGGTCACCTCGCCGTCGCTGAAACCGATCGCCACCTCCGCCTCACGCACGCCCGCGTGCCTCGCGATGTTGACGAGACACTGGGCGACGGCCGCGTCGAGCGCGGCGGCGCGGCCCGGCCCGAGTACGCCGAGCACCGCGAGGTCCCCGCTCATCCGCACTTCGAGCCCGAGGTTCACGGCGGCGGTGGACGCGGCCTCGAGCGTCGGCGGCGCGGTGTCGTCTGCTGCGCGGGCCGGTCCGCCGGGCCGGCTCGGCTGCGGCAGCAGGCCTGCTTCCGCATCGGCCTGTGCGTGGTCGATCGCCCAGTCGCGACCGACGATGAGGCTGAGATCTTCGCGGATGCCAAGCCTGAGCCGCTCGTCGACCGGCCCGGATCCGGCGGCGGCGATCGCCACGAGGTGACTGAGCGCGGTGTCGTGCAGTCGCGCGGTGGCACGGAGTTCGTAGTCGTGGCGGATGGCGAGCTCGCGCGTCTGCTGGCTCGCGCGGTGGAGTCCCGTCTCACGCCGGGCGTCGGTTCGGCGGCTGAGCCCCTCGGAGCCGCGTGCGAGGACGAGCATGCCGAGGGCGGCCGCGGCGGCGACATTGGGCGTCCACACGCCGCCCGCCAGGGCCGCGCCGAGGAACGTGGCAGCCTCGCCCAAGCCGTAGCCGAGCGCGCCCCACGTGATGGCGATCAGCGATCCCGAGCCGGCACCGCCGACGAGGATCAGGGCGATGCGCGGCAGTGCGAGCATCACGTTGTCGGTCGACCGCAGCCCGTAGGCCGGGTCCATCACGATCACGGTGAGGGCGAGCACCGCCCCTGTCCCGGCGACGAGGTAGATGAGGGTGAGCGTCACCGTCGGGAATCGGGCGACGAGCACCAGGATCCCGGCGAGCAGGGTCGACAGCGCCGCCGTGGTCCATCCGGCGGGGTCGGCCTCCTCGGTCGCGCCCATGACGCCGATGAAGACCGCGATGCCGAGGCACACCCACGCCGCGCAGTGACCACCGTGCGCGAGCGCCCGGCTCAGCGAATCTCGCGCGAGGTGTCCCGGCAACCCCAGGGTCATCGTGGTCCTCCACTCGGGCGCCGGCGGGTGATCGGGTGCGCCCCCGGCCTTCTGCGGATTATCGCAGTTCCACGCCGCATACGTCGTCGCCCGCCGACCGCCGAAGCGGGGTTCAGAAGAGCGCCGACGGATCGGGCGGCCGACCGAACACATCGGGCAGCGACCCCGAGGCGTGGCGCGGGGGCGCCGTCGTGGGCGCCGACGACCGCACGCCGCCCGTCACGGGATCCTCACGCCCCTGCTCCAGCCCGTGCGCTCGGATGAGGGGCCGCATCCGCTGTCCGAGCCAGCGGCGGTACTCCTTGGGCGCGTACGAGTTGTTGCCGTAGTACATCGACCGGTACTTCGGCACCAGTTCGGGGTGCTCGCGCTCGAGCCACTGCATGAACCACGGCTTCACTCCCGGCCTGAGGTGCAGCGCCGTGTAGAGCACGCTCGTCGCTCCGGCGCCCTTGGCCTGGCGCAGCGCCTCGTCGAGGTGGACCCTCGTGTCGGTGAGGTACGGGAGGATCGGCATGAGGAACACCGCGCAGTCGAGGCCCGCGTCGCGCACCGCCGTGACGGTCGCGAGCCGCGCCTGCGTGCTCGGCGTGCCCGGCTCGACCGACTGCTGCAGCTCGTGATCGTAGACCGCGATCGACATGGCCAGGTCGACGGGCACGCGCGTCGCGGCATCCGCCAGCTGCGGCAGGTCACGGCGCAGCAGCGTTCCCTTGGTGAGGATGCTGAACGGCGTGCCGCTCGTCGTGAGCGCGTCGATGATGCCCGGCATCAGCGAGTACCGGCCCTCGGCGCGCTGGTAGGGGTCGGTGTTGGTGCCGAGGGCCACGTGCTCGTGCCGCCAGGCCGGCTTCACGAGCTCGGTGCGCAGCACCTCGGCCACGTTCACCTTCACGATGATCTGCCGGTCGAAGTCGTCGCCGGCGTCGAGGTCGAGGTACGTGTGCGTGGGGCGGGCGAAGCAGTTGTGGCTCACGACGCCGTTCGCAATGAAGTCGCCCGTGGTCGTGGTGATGTCCATCAGCTCCCGGTCTCCGTGGAGCGCGTCGATCGACACCACGCGAAGATCCGCCGTGGACTTGATCGCAGCACCGGCAATGGCCAGCTTCCTGGTAATCGCGGGCTGTGCCAGCGCGAAGAACGTGTTGCGAGCGGGCAAGCCACCCGTCAGTCGGATCGTGGTGACGCCGTTTGGTCGCGCGGCCTCGCGTGTGAACGAGAGGCCGAATCGATCAAGGCTCCGCTCGATGGCGGTGAGCACCGCGTCGTCCTCGTTGGAGATGCGGAGGATGCCTCGGCTGCACGACCCCTCGGCGTCGAAGATTCCGCCGAGATAACCGGCCGCCCACTTGTCCGTGCGTTCAGCAGGCCATGAGATCACGCTCGATATCGCTCCGAAGTGAGCTTGCGCCGCGGTCCTGATGCCGTACATCGCGCGTCGGTTCGCGCTGGCGACCGAGAATTGGAAGGGATTCGTCATGATCCCGAACCTCTCCAGGAAGACGCGCGTTCGGTCAAGCCCTTCGACATCTGCGAGTGCAAGACGGAACTGACGATGCACATAGGTGCTTCCACGTGCGCGTGTGTACTCACGGGTGAACAAGAGCCCGTCGCCGCGGATCATGCCGGTGAGGTAGCCACGAGCGTAGTCCTCCGACAGCACCGAGATCTGACGAGCGATGCCGCTGCGACCGAATCCCATCAGCGAGTTCCCGGTCGTCAGGTACGGTCGCTGACCGTGTCCAGCCATCGAGCCGGTCACGTGCTTCCAACCACGTTCGGTGAGGAACCGGTGGTCGCCGCTCGCGACGAGCGTCGTGCCGTCGGCGAGCGTGACGCGGTACGCGGGTTTGCGGTTCGTCCACTTCGCCAGGACCTTGGCCGGAGTGTATCGGCGGTATCGGCCCGCAACCCGAGTGCCCAGCACCACATCGCCGACCTCGACCGCCCACAACGGCTTCTCACGGCCATCGCTCATGGTGATCACCGTTTCGGGATCTATGCAGTACACGCACGCGTGGCTGCAGCCACGGTACGGGTTGATGGTCCAGCCGAACGGCACCACCGACTGGCCCGGAACCTTGTTGAGCGCCGACTTCGCGAGCACCTCGTGGAAGGTCACGCCCGCGAACTCGGGCGTCTGCACCGAGCGCACGAGGTTGTTCAGCTTCGCGAGCCCGGGAAGCGTGCCCGCCTGCTCGACACCGAGCTCCTGTCCACTCCATCGCATCTGCTCATTCGAACACATGTTCGAATGAGAGGCAAGTGGATGCCCCGGCGCGCCGCCCCGCGTCGAGCTCGAGCCGCTCCCCCACCCAGCGCCGTCGGAGCCACCGGTCGTGGCTCGCGATCACCACGGCGCCCGGATACGTGCCGAGCGCCTCCTCGAGGTCGGTCGCGAGCGCGAGCGAGAGGTGGTTCGTCGGCTCATCCAGGAGGAACACGTGCGGCGGCCGCGCGATCACGAGCGCGAGGGCGAGCCGCCGCTGCTGCCCCACCGAGAGCGATCCGACCGGGCGGGACTCGTCACGCGGCGCGATGAGCCCGAGGCTGCCGAGCGGCACCTGCTCGGCGCGCCGCTCGCCGAGCACGCGCTCGTACAGGTGCCTCGGCGAGGCATCCGGATCGGCGAAGCGCACGTCCTGCTCGAGGAGCTGCGCACGCAGGCCCCTGCGCCGGTGCACGACACCGCGGTCGACTGCGAGGGTGCCTGCGAGCACGCCGAGGAGCGTGGACTTGCCGGCACCGTTCGCACCGGTCACCAGCAGCCGCGTGAGCGGCGCCACCTGCAACGCGTCGAGCTCGAGTCGGCCGTCGATCGCGACATCCGACAGCTGCAACAGCAGGCCGGATGCCTCCTCGAGCGCGTGCGAACCCGACGGGATGCCCGCGAACGCGAGCGGCGTCGGGGGCCTGCCGACCTGTTCCCGCTCGAGCGTCGCGAGGCGCTGCTCGGCGTTGCGCACCCGACGGGAGACCGCCTGTTCGACCCTGCCGCCCTTGAAGTGCTTCAGGAACTTGTCGTTGTCGGTGGCCGCCCGGCCGCGCGCGACGTGTCGCGTCGCAGACCCCGCGACGGCGTGCCGCAGGCGCTGCAGCTCCTCCTGCTCGTCATCGTACTGACCCTGCCAGCGGCGCTGCTCCGCCGCCTTGACGACGAGGAACTCGCTGAAGCCGCCGCCGAAGACGGTGCCTCCGGATGCCGCGAGCGCGTCGTCGCGGGTCGAGCCCCGGCTCGCGCCCCCGGCCCCGTCGGCGAGCGCGAGCGCGCCCGCAAGCCCCGGGTCGAGGTCGAGGAGTCCGGTCGCGACCCGGTCGAGGAACTCGCGGTCGTGGCTCGCGAAGACCACGGGGCCGCGCCAGGCGCGGAGACGGTCCTCGAGGAATGCGGCCGCGGCGTCGTCGAGGTGGTTGGTGGGCTCGTCGAGCAGCAGCGCGTCGGGCGCGCGGAGCAGCAGCGCCGCTAGGGCGAACCGACTGCGCTGGCCGCCCGAGATCTCGCCGATGCGACGATCGAGCCCGAGACCGGCGACGCCGAGCCCCTCGAGGAGCTCGTCGCGGCGCGCGTCGGCCGACCACACCTCGGCGCGCTCGGCGGCGTCGAGGGCGTCGGCGTACCGCCTCTCGGCCGCTGACTCCGACACTGATGCGAAAACCGCATCAGTGTCGGAGTCGCCGGCGGCGACAGCCGCGTCGGCCGCGTCGGCCGCACGGCCGCCGTCGGGGGATGCGAGCGCGGCGGCGGCCTCGTCGAGCTCGCGCTCGATCGACCGGACCTCGGCCAGTGCGTCCTCGAGGATCTCGCCGACCACGTCATGCGCCGCGAACGGCAGCTCCTGCGCGAGCAGGCCGGTGCGCGCCGGACGGGTGAGCCGCCCCGCCACGGCGGCCTCGCCGATCGGAGCGGACGCGGCATCCGGCCCGCCGCTCTCGCCCGCGAGGAGCCGGAGCAGCGTCGACTTGCCGGCGCCGTTCTCGCCGATGAGCCCGAGTCGCTGGCCGGGCGCGACGGAGAACCCGAGGTCGGTGAAGATGCGCCGATCGGGGTATGCGGCCGAGAGTCCGTCGGCGCGGAGGTGAAGGGAATGGGAGACGTGTACAGCCATGCGGGAACGTCCGTTCGCGAGTGCTCCCGGGTCGCGGGCCGTCGCCGCCGAGGGCGCGCACGCGGCACGGCGGCGCGGTCGGCGACCCGGGAGCGGATGGATGAGTCCCGCCCGGCATTCGCCGTCGCGAAGGTGCGCGCGACACTGTCGCGATCAGTGGAAGTGCACACCCGGAGTCAACGGCGCCTCAGGCGCGGGACGATGGGATGTGCTCACTTCATAGCGGGGTCGACAGTAGCAGACGCGGCGCGGGCTTGCCAAGGCGCGGTACCGATCCCGCGATCGCCGTAACGCCGCGGGCTACGCGCTGAGCTCGAGCACCTTCGCCGTCTCGGCGAGCGAGGCCGCGGCAACCTCGGGATCCGCCGAGAGGGTCGTTCCGTAGCTCGGGATCATCTCGCGCAGCTTCGGCTCCCACCCCGCGAACCGGTCGGGAAAGCACCGTGCGAGCACGTCGAGCATGATCGGCACGGCGGTCGAGGCGCCGGGGGAGGCGCCGAGGAGCCCCGCGATGGTGCCGTCGGCACCCGTGATGAGCTCGGTGCCGAACTGGAGCACGCCGCCCTTCTGCGGGTCGCGCTTCATGACCTGCACGCGCTGGCCGGCGGTGATGAGCTCCCAGTCGCGATCCTTGGCGGTGGGCATGAACTCGCGCAGTGCCGCGAGCTTCTTCGCACGCGAGGCGAGCAGCTCGGACGCGAGGTACTTCACGAGGTCGAAGTTCTTGAGGGCGACCTGCAGCATCGGCCCGAGGTTGTGCAGGCGTACCGAGAACGGCAGGTCGAACCAGGTGCTCGTCTTCAGGAACTTCGGCGTGAAGCCGGCGTACGGCCCGAAGAGGAGCGCCGTCTCGCCGTCGACGACGCGCGTGTCGAGGTGCGGCACCGACATGGGCGGCGCGCCGACGGCGGCCTTGCCGTAGACCTTCGCCTGATGCTGCGCGACGATCTTGGGGTTGGTCGTGCGCAGGAACTGGCCCGAGATCGGGAACCCCCCGAACCCCTTGATCTCGGGGATGCCGGCATGCTGCAGCAGTGCGAGGGCGCCGCCGCCCGCCCCGACGAACACGAACCTCGCGGTGACGGTCTTCGGCGTCTGGCCCACGGTGTGGCGCACGCGGAGCTTCCACGTGCCGTCCTTCTGGCGCTTGAGCCAGGTCACCTGGTGGTTGGTCTGGATGGATGCCCCGCGACGGGCCATGTCCTCGAAGAGGTATCGGGTGAGGGCACCGAAGTCCACGTCGGTGCCGGCTGCGATGCGGGTCGCCGCGACCTTCTGGCTGGGGTTGCGCTTCTTGGCGAGCATCGGCGTCCACTCGGCGATGCGCTCGAGCTCTTCGGTGTACTCGAGATCGGGGAACAGCGGCTCGTCCTTGAGTGCCGCGACGCGCTTGCGCAAGTACTCGACGTTCGCCTCGCCCTTGACGAAGGTCATGTGCGGGGTGGAGTTGATGAAGTTGTGGGGCTCGGGCAGGGCACCCGTGGACACGAGGTACGCCCAGTACTGCCGGCTGACCTGGAACTGCTCGTTGATCGACACGGCCTTCGCGGCGTCGACGGTGCCATCGTGGTTCTCGGGCATGTAGTTGAGCTCGCAGAGTGCCGCATGGCCGGTACCGGCGTTGTTCCACGCGTTCGAGGACTCCTGGGCCACCTCGCCGAGTCGCTCGTAGACGCGGATGCTCCAGTCCGGCTCCAGTTGGGAGATCAGGGAGCCGAGCGTCGCGCTCATGATGCCCCCGCCGATGAGTACGACGTCGACGGATTCCTCTGAAGTCACGATTTCCAGTCTAGAGGAGTTGAGATGGTGCCCTTGACCGCGTATCATCGCGCGGCCGCCGCCGTCGGCCGGGCGCCCACCTCACTCCACGTCGCCCCCGTCGAGGTGCGGCATGCCGCGCTCGTCGAGCGGCCAGAACGGGTTGTGCGCGAACTCCCAGAGGTTGCCGTCGGGATCTGCGCCGTACCCGCTGTAGCCGCCCCACTCGGTCTCGACCGCGGGCTTGGTCACCTCGCCGCCGGCCGCCTGCCAGTCGACGAGGGCGGCATCGACCTCGGCACGGGTGTCGAAGTTGACCGCGAGCGCGACGCCGCGGAACCCCGGCGCCGGCCACGGGGCATCCGTCTGGCTCGCGAGCCCGGCGTCGACCGCGAGCTCGGGGCTCGTCCAGAGGGCGATGATCGGGCCGGGTGTCGAGAAGAAGGTGATGCCGTCGGCGGAATGGGTGGACTGTCGCCAGCCGAGACGACGGTAGAAGGCGGTGGCGACGTCGACGTCGGCCACGCCGACGGTGATGAGGGTGAAGCGCTGCGGGACGGCCATGGCGCGACGGTATCGCGGCCGACCGACACCCGGTCTCGAGGAGCGCCCGGCTCCGCGGGGCGCTCCTCGACCACCGGGACCGCCGGTCAGAGCGCCGCCACACCCCCCGCGATGAGGCCGATGCCCGCCGTGATGAGCGCCGCGGTGAGCACGGCGACGCCGGCCCAGAGCAGCCAGATCAGGCGGTTCGGTCGCTCGGGGTCCTTGCCGAGCACCGACAGGAAGAAGCCGGCGGGCATCAGGATGGCGGCGATCGGCACGCCAATGCTCGCCAGCCACAGCCAGAACCCGTCGAGGGCGGCGTAGGAGATGACGGCGAGGATAGCGATCGACAGTACGAGGAGCACGGCGGCGTGGGCGTGGCCCGCGCGGAAGAAGCTCACCTGCAGTGCATTGGCGGGCACGCGGCCGCGCACGATGCGGGTGAGGAAGTACCCGCCGCTCTCGACGGTGACGAGTGCGAGCAGCAGGATGCCGATGAGGGTGAGGTCGTTCGGAGACGGCATGGCGTTCCTTCGGTGTCGGTTCGACGTGATTGGATAGTGTTACTCTCCAATATTAGAGAGTGACAGTATCCAATGCAAGGACTTCGCATGCGCATCTCCGCCCTCGCCGCCGCCGCCGGGCTCCCCCTCGCCACCGTGAAGTACTACCTGCGTGAGGGACTGCTGCATCCGGGCACCTCTACCTCGGCGACCCAGGCGACGTACGACGAGTCGCATGTGCGGCGGCTGCGACTCATCCGCGCGCTCACGGGCGCGGTCGGGCTCAGCGTGCAGCAGGCGCGGGCGATCCTCGCGCTCGTCGACGATCCGGGCGATGATCTCTACGCCACGCTCGGACGGGCCGTGGGCTCGTTGCCGCCGACGGCGGCCGAGCCATCCGCCGACGATCCCGACCCGTTCCCGCGTGCGCGCGCCGCCCTCGAGGCATTGGACCAGGTCTACGACCCGCGCTTCGCGGCCGTCGCGCAACTCGAGTCGGCGCTCGCGGCGGCCGAGGCGGCGGGCATGCCCATCAGCGAGGAGCGCCTGCTCGAGTACGGCCGCCGGTTGCGTGAGATCGCCGCATTCGACCTCGAGCGGATGCCCCGCGAACCCCACGCGGCCGTCGAGTACACGGTGCTCGGCACGGCCCTCTACGAGCCGGTCATCCTCGCGTTGCGCCGCCTCGCGCACCAGGACGCGGCGGCGCGACGGGAGCTGGGCGCCTGAGCCGGCTGAGCCGGCTGAGCGGATGCTGAGCGGATGCCGCGCCGGCGCCGCGGCGCTCACAAGCCGAGTCGCTCGAACTCCACATCCAGGCGGCGGGCGATCTCGGCGTGGCCCTCGTCGTTCGGGTGGATGCCGTCGGCGGCCATCCATTCCGGATGCCCCTCGAGCCATCTCGAGGCTCCGTCGATGTGGTCGGCGCCGACCCGGTCGGCGGCCTCCTCGACCCACCCGATGATGCGCTCGACGGAGTCGGGGCGTTCGTCGGTGTACCAGAACGGCTCGACCACGACGAGGCGGGCGTCGGGCAGTTCCTCGCGGAATCGCTCGAAGTCGTCGCCGATCGCGGCCTCGAGGTCGCCGGCCTCACTCGGCCCCAGGAAGTTGTCGTTCAACCCCATCGTCACGATGACGAGGTCGGGCGGCGGCTCGTGCTCGACGATGAGGTCGACGAGATCGGTGCCGCCGAGGCCGCGGTTGATCACGAAGCCGAGCCCGTCGACGCTCGGATTGAACTCGAACCAGCCTCGCTCGGCGGCGACGAGCGACGACCAGCGCCGCTCCGGCGAGCTCGTGCCCGTGCCCCTGGTGTACGAGTCGCCGTAGAACGCCGCGACCGTCGCCCCCTGCGTGGGGGTGGGCTCGGAGCGGTCGGATGCCGCGCTGCACGCGGTGAGCGCCGTGCACGCCACGGCTGCCGTCGCCGCGGCGATCGCGACCGCCGCGATCGTGCCACCGCGTGAACGAAGACCCCGCATGTCGCGATTGTAGGCTGGCCGCGTCGGCCACCGCAGGTGCCGGGACCGACCCGGGCCTGCCCCTCAGACTGCCGCGGGCGAGGTCTCGATACGCTGCGATACCCGACCCGCCACGAGCTCCGCGATCTGCACGGCGTTGAGCGCCGCGCCCTTGCGCAGGTTATCGTTCGACACGAACAGCACGAGGCCCTTCCCGTCGGGCGCCGACTGGTCCTGGCGGATGCGTCCGACGAAGCTCGGGTCGGAACCGGCGGCCTGGAGCGGCGTAGGCACGTCGGAGAGCTCGACGCCCGGGGCATCCGCCAGCAGCTCGGTCGCCCGCTCGGGC
This sequence comes from Agromyces bauzanensis, assembly GCF_014645655.1. Lineage (GTDB taxonomy): Bacteria > Actinomycetota > Actinomycetes > Actinomycetales > Microbacteriaceae > Agromyces > Agromyces bauzanensis. Next base: position 55,680 of record NZ_BMMD01000021.1, read on the forward strand.
GTGATCGGGTTCGCGAACTCGGCGTGGATGGAGAGCGAGTGACCCGTGAACACCGGCACGCGCACGCACGTGCCCGCGACGCGCAGACCCGGCAGCTCGAGGATCTTGCGGCTCTCGTTGCGGAGCTTCTTCTCCTCGTCGGTCTCGTTGTCGCCGTCGTCGACGATCGAGCCCGCGAGCGGGATCACGTCGAACGCGATCGGCCGCACGAACTTCTTCGGCTCGGGGAAGGTGACGGCGGCGCCGTCGTGCACGAGCTGGATCGCGTCCTGTGCGACGGCGGCCTTCGCCTGTTCGAGCAGCTCCTCGCCGCCCGCGAGACCTGCGCCCGACACGGCCTGGTACGTCGAGACCATGAGGCGCTCGAGGCCGGCCTCGTCGTGCAGCACCTTGAGCACGGGCATGGCGGCCATGGTGGTGCAGTTCGGGTTCGCGATGATGCCCTTGCGCGCCTGATCGATGGCGTGCGGGTTCACCTCGCTCACCACGAGCGGCACGTCGGGGTCCATACGCCAGCCGCTCGAGTTGTCGATCACCGTGACGCCGGCGGCGGCGAACCGCGGCGCCTGCGCCTTCGAGAGGGTCGCACCCGCGGAGAAGATCGCGATGTCGAGGCCCGACGGGTCGGCGGTCGCGGCATCCTCGACGACGATGTCCTCGCCCTTCCACGGCAGCGTCGAGCCGGCCGAGCGGGCCGACGCGAAGTAGCGGATCGACGCGACCGGGAAGTCACGCTCCTCGAGCAGCCGCCGCACGACCGCGCCGACCTGTCCGGTGGCGCCGACGACGCCGATGTTCACTCCGTGTGCCATGGGTTTCATTCCTTCTCCCGGTCGGATGCCGCGTGCGGCGGTTCGCCCGTACGTCTCATTCCAGTGTGCAGGAGATCGGCGGCCGCGCCGCACGGAGACCGGCCCCGGCGTCCTGATCTGGCAGCTTTCTCCTGTTCTGCGGCAGTCGACGGATGTCGCGACGCCGCGGCATCCGCTCGGTCAGCGCCCCGTGCCCGCATGGACGATCGCGTCCTCCTCGGCGTCGAGCTCGAACGCCGTGTGCACGGCCCGCGCCGCGGCGTGCACGCTGTCGGCGCGGGTGACGACCGAGATGCGGATCTCGCTCGTCGAGATCATCTCGATGTTGATGCCGGCCTCGTAGAGCGCCTCGAAGAGCCGCGCCGAGACGCCCGTGGCCGAGCGCATTGCGTTGCCGACGAGCGAGAGCTTGCCGATCTGGTCGTCGTACTGCAGCGACGTGAACCCGACCGCCTCCTGCGAGCGCGACAGCGCCGTGAGCGCCCGCTCACCGTCGGACTTCGGCAGCGTGAACGAGATGTCGGTGCGCCCGGTGGCCGCAGCCGAGACGTTCTGCACGATCATGTCGACGTTCGCGTTGGTGTTCGCGACGATCTTGAAGATCTTCGCCGCGACCCCCGGCACGTCGGGAACGCCGACGACCGTGATCTTCGCCTCGGTCAGGTCGACCGCGACTCCGGCGATGACGGACTCTTCCACTTCGGCTCCTTCGGGAAGGCGCGAGGGGTCGTAGACGATCGTCCCCTCGTTGTTGTTGAACGACGAGCGCACGTGCAGGGTGACGCCGTGGCGGCGGGCGAACTCGACCGCCCTGATGTGCAGGACCTTGGCCCCGGATGCCGCGAGCTCGAGCATCTCCTCGCTCGTGATCCTCGACAGCTTGCGGGCCTTCGCCACCATGCGCGGATCGGACGTGTACACGCCGTCGACGTCGGTGTAGATCTCGCAGACGTCGGCCCCGAGCGCCGCCGCGAGGGCGACCGCCGTCGTGTCGCTGCCGCCTCGTCCGAGCGTGGTGATGTCTCGCGTGTCCCGGTTGAAGCCCTGGAACCCGGCGACGATCACGATCGCGCCCTCGTCGAGCGCCTCGCGGAGGCGCACCGGGGTGACGTCGACGATGCGGGCGGCGCCGTGCGTGGCATCCGTGATCATGCCGGCCTGGCTGCCGGTGAAGGACAGGGCCTGGTGGCCCATGCTCTTGATGGCCATGGCGAGCAGTGCCATCGAGATGCGCTCCCCCGCGGAGAGCAGCATGTCGAGCTCACGGGGCGCGGGCATCGGCGTGACCTCGTGCGCGAGGTCGAGCAGCTCGTCGGTGGTGTCGCCCATCGCAGAGACGGCCACGACCACATCGTTGCCCGCCTTGCGGGTCTCGACGATGCGCTTCGCGACCCGCTTGATGCTCTCCGCGTCGGCGACGGACGACCCGCCGAACTTCTGCACGATCAAGCTCACGTGATCTCCCCCGGGTGGTGGCTGGCGCCGGGGATGCACGTCCGGTCGCCCGAACGTCCATCATACGGCGGACCGATTGCGCGCCCGGCAATGTGACGGCCGCGGTCGGCGCCCCGCTAGAGTGCTCGTCATGGCCGACGCGCTCGAGGGATGGACCGACTTCAACGTGGCGATGGTCGGGGCGACAGCCGCCCTCGCGGGCCTCCTCATCGTGGCGATGTCGGTGAACATCTCGACGATCATGACGTCGCCGACGCTGCCGGCACGAGCCGCGTCGTCGATCGCGGCGCTCGTGCTCGCGATCGTGGCCGGCGCGCTCGGCCTCGTGCCCGCGCAGCCCGAGGTCGCGTACGGCGTCGAGGTGCTCGTGGCGGCGGCACTTGCCGCCGTGTTCCAGGTGCACGCGATGCGCGTCATCGCCCGGGAGGACCGCATCTCGGCGGCCGACCGGTTCGGCAAGAGCGTGATCGGCGTGATCCCGCTCGCCGCGTTCCTCATCGGCGGCATGCTCATCATCGCCGGTCCGGTCGCGGCGGGCCTCGTCGCGGTGGCGATGGGGTCGCTGCTCGCGGTGATCGCCGCGATCCTCATCGCGTGGGTCATGCTCGTCGAGGTGCTGCGCTAGCTAGTCGGCGCGGCCGCGTGCCGTGGTCGGCGGCTGATCGGCGAACGGCGGCTGTTCGGCCGACGGCGGGATGCCGCGTCAGTCCTTGTGCCGACGGGGCATGTACCACTCGGTGAACTCGGTCGCCCGGCCGCCCTCGTCGAGCCGGACGATCCAGAGGTTCAGGTAGTCCTTCTCGGCGGGATACTCGGTGCGCCCCTGCACCACGATGAACCCCGGGTCCTCGTGGATGATCGTCCAGTCGAATGCCCATTCGCCGGGTTCGTCGCGGTCCTCGAGCCAGCCGGCGACGATGGCGTCGCGGCCGCGTCGCGGCTCGTGGTCGGGCGCGGTGAGGTACACCGCGTCATCCGCGAACAACTCGCCGATCTGCTCGGGGTCGTTGGATTCCCAGGCCGCCACATATCCGGCCACCCACGCTGCACCCGTGCTCGCCATGGGTCCGTTCTATCCCCGCCGCGCGCGAGCGTCAACCGACCCACACCCATTCACCCCCACCCCGCCGCCCCTCCCCGGCCCCCGCCGAGCCGAGTGTTAACGTCCGGCCCCCAGTGATGACGTTCAGGTCGGCCTCGAACGCGAGACCGTTAACAGTCGGGGAAACCCGCCGCAGCGCAGCGTCAGCCGACGACGCGGCGGCCGTCGAACGCCCGTCCGAGCGTGACCTCGTCGGCGTACTCGAGGTCGCCACCGACGGGGAGGCCCGACGCGAGGCGCGTCACCCGGATCTCCAGTGTCGTGAGCAGCCGGCTGAGGTACGTGGCCGTGGCCTCGCCCTCGAGGTTCGGGTCGGTCGCGATGATGACCTCGGAGACCGTGCTGTCGGCGAGGCGCTGCATGAGCTGGCGGATGCGGAGCTCGTCGGGGCCGATGCCGTCGATGGGGCTGATCGCGCCGCCGAGCACGTGGTAGAGGCCCCGGAACTCGCGGGTGCGCTCGATGGCCACGACGTCCTTCGCCTCCTCGACGACGCAGATGAGGGTGGGGTCGCGTCGCGGATCGCGGCAGATCGAGCACGTCGACTGCTCCGCGACATTGCCGCAGATCTCGCAGAAGCGCACCTTCTCGCGCACCTCCATGAGAATCTCGGCGAGCCGGCTGACGTCGAAGTGCTCGGTCTGCACGATGTGGAACGCGATGCGCTGCGCCGACTTCGGCCCGATGCCGGGCAGGCGGCCGAGCTCGTCGATCAGCTCCTGGACGATGCCTTCGTACACGGGCTAGCCACGCTCCCCGAAGCCGGTGCGCCCGGGCGCCTCGACCTCCTCGAGGAACGTGGCACCGAGCACCTCGCGCACGACGGCCTCGCCGTATCGCTGGATGCCGCCGTCGACCGGTGCCGTGGCGGGCGCGGCGTCGACGACGATCTCGGGCGGCGGGCCCGGATCGAACGGCGGTTCGAGGTCTTCGGGAGGCGCCTCGGTGTCGTCGGGGATGTCGACGAGGTCGGATGCCGCGGCCGGCGCCTCGGTCACCGCGGTCGCCGTGGCGGCCGACGCGTGGCGCTGCGCTCCGGCAGCGGGCGCACCGGTGGATCCGCCTGACGAGGCCGGCGCGGCCGCGACCTCGGGCTCGTCGCTCGGGATGGCGACCGTGGCCCACGAGTCGACCGGCGCAGCCGAGGCGCTGGCAGACGGGGCAGTCGCGGACGGAGCCGATGCAGACGGCGCAGACGCCGACGGCGCGGTGGCGGACGGGGCAGCCGCCGACGGAGCGGGTGCCGACGGCGCGGACGCAAACGGCGCTGGAGCGGCGCCGGACATCGAGCCGGAGCCGGAACGCGCGCCGGCACCCACTCGCACGTCGGGCACCGGCGCAACGGGCGCGGTGTCGCCGCCCGACGGGCGCCCGGGCTCGGGCGGAGCAGACGTCGGCGACTCGGCCGAGCCCGACTGGGCGCCGACGACCCGCGGCAGGAACTTGACCTGCACGCCCAGCACGTCGGCGATGGCGCGGCGCAGCAGCTCGGCCGGGCTCTGCACGCCCGTGCCGCCGCGAAGGTCGTTCACGTCGTTCTGGCTCGGGAAGCCGAGCACCAGGACGCCGTCGTCGGCGCGGTAGTCGATGACCTTGGCGGTCATCGCCGCCATCCAGGCGGTGCGCTTCGTGCGCTCCAGGACACCGAGGATCTCGGGCCACGCGTCGCGGATCAGCTGCAACGTGACCGGGCCGACGGGCTTCGGCGCAGCCGCTGTCGGCGCAGCCGCTGTCGGCGCAGCCGCTGCGGGCGTGCCGGTCTCCAGACGCGGCTCCGCCGCTCCTCGACCCGCGGAACGGGCGGGCACCGGCGCGGGGGTCACGAGACGCGGCTCCGCCGCACCGCGACCGGCGAACGTGGACTCGCCCGCGGCATCCGTGACCCCGACGCGACGCTCCAGTCGCTCGACGCGAGCCAGCGCCCCCCGCTCGGTGTCGTCGCTCGAGGGCACGAGCACGCGCGCGAGCATGAGCTCGAGGTGCAGGCGCGGCGAGGTCGCACCCGTCATCTCGGTGAGGGTCTGGTTCACGAGGTCGGCGACGCGCGAGAGCTCGGCCGGTCCGAAGGCCGCGGCCTGCGTGGCCATGCGGGCGAGCTCGTCGTCGGGGGTGCCGCGCAGCACGGCGGCGGCCGCCTCGGGCGATGACGCCGCCACCACGATGAGGTCGCGCAGCCGCTCGAGGAGGTCTTCGACGAAGCGCCGCGGGTCTTGCCCCGTCTGCACGATGCGGTCGGCCGCGGCGAACGCCTCGGCCGCGTCCTTCACGCCGATGGCGTCGACGACCTCGTCGAGCAGTGCTCCGTGCGTGTAGCCGAGCAGGGCGACCGCGCGTTCGTAGTCGATCGTCGACCCCTCGGAGCCGGCGATCAGCTGGTCGAGGAGCGACAACGTGTCTCGCGGCGAGCCGCCGCCCGCCCGCACGACGAGCGGGAGGACGCCGGGCGCCACCTCGACGCCCTCTTCGGTGCAGAGCTTCTGCACGTACTCGAGCATGGGGCCGGGCGGCACCAGGCGGAACGGGTAGTGGTGCGTGCGCGAGCGGATGGTGCCGAGCACCTTGTCGGGCTCGGTGGTGGCGAAGATGAACTTCACGTGCTCGGGCGGCTCCTCCACCAGCTTGAGCAGCGCGTTGAAGCCCTGCGGCGTCACCATGTGCGCCTCGTCGAGGATGAAGATCTTGTAGCGGTCACGGGCGGGGGCGAACACGGCGCGCTCGCGCAGGTCGCGGGCGTCGTCGACGCCGTTGTGGCTCGCGGCGTCGATCTCGACGACGTCGAGGGAGCCGCCGCCACCCCGCGAGAGCTCGATGCAACTGGGGCAGACGCCGCAGGGGGTGTCGGTCGGGCCCTCGGCGCAGTTCAGGCAGCGCGCGAGGATGCGTGCCGAGGTGGTCTTGCCGCAGCCGCGCGGGCCGCTGAACAGGTAGGCGTGATTCACCCGATCGGTGCGAAGCGCGGTCATGAGCGGCTCGGTCACCTGCGACTGGCCGATCATCTCGGCGAACGTCTCAGGCCGGTAGCGGCGATACAGGGCGGTGACCACGTGTCAATGGTAGTTCCCGCGTGTGACACCGACTCCGGATATGCGTGGCGTAACATGCTCTGAACCGGAAGGGGGGCGAGATGACGGCGGCGACGATGACCCCGGCGCAACTCGCACGGTTCGAGGCGCGACTCCGCGCTGAGCGCGCCGACGCCGAGGAACGGCTCGCCGAGTTCGGCGATGCGATGGCCGAGGTGCGCACCGCGAGGTCGGATGCCACGGCCGACGACGAGCACGACCCAGAGGGCCCGACCATGACTCAGGAGTGGTCGCAGCGCACCGCGGTGCTCGCCGACGTGAGGGCCGAGCTCGCCGAGGTCGACCGTGCGCTCGCCCGCATCGCCGACGGCAGCTACGGCATCTGCACCCGTTGCGGCAAGCGCATCACCGTCGGGCGGCTCGACGCACGTCCCACCGCCGAGCTCTGCATCGACTGCGCGAGGCTCGTGCGCTGACCCGTCAGGCGGCGGTGTCGATGAGCGGGCCGGATGTCCCGGCCGGCGTCTTCTCCCTTCCCGCGCCGTGGGTCCGCGCCGCCGTCAGCCCCGAGAATGCGCGGATCACGAGCGGACTCGCGCCGAGCACGAGGTAGAGCAGGCGCCCACGTCGCTCGACCTCGTCGGCGGCGGCATCCGTCACCGCCGGGTGTCCGCGCAGCACCCATGCACGCTTCTGCCGACCGGTCGGTCGCTACTCGCGCCTCTGCGACTCGGGCGCCGCCACGGCGAGGGTCTCACGCGCGATCTCGAGCTCCTCGTCGGTGGGCACGACGAGCACGGTCACCTCCGAGGCATCCGTCGAGATCTTCCGGGTCTCATCCGATCGCTCGGAGTTGCGTTCCTCATCGATCTTGATGCCGAATCGCTCGAGTCCCGCGAGCGCGGCGGCGCGCACGGGAGCCGCGTTCTCGCCGACTCCCGCCGTGAAGGAGATGACGTCGAGCCGGCCCAGCTGCGCGGAGTAGGCGCCGACGTAGCCCTTCAGGCGATGCACGTACACGTCGAACGCGAGCGTCGCCGCCTCGTCGCCCTCGGCGCGACGCTCGAGCACATCGCGCATGTCGCGGGTGCCCGACAAGCCGACCAGGCCGCTGTGCTTGTTGAGCAGCGTGTCCAGCTGGTCGAACGAGAGGCCTGCCTTCCGGTGCAGGTGGAACAGCACGGCGGGATCGAGGTCGCCCGATCGGCTGCCCATCACGAGTCCCTCGAGCGGCGTGAGCCCCATCGAGGTCTCGACCGAGCGGCCGCCGTCGACCGCCGTGATCGAGGCGCCGTTTCCGAGGTGCAGCACGAGCTGCTTGACCTCGGTGACCGGCTTGCCGATGAACTCGGCCGCCTGCTCGGACACGTACTTGTGGGATGTTCCGTGGAACCCGTAGCGCCGCACCCGATACTTCTCGGCCAACTCGGCATCGATCGCGTAGGTGTACGCCGCCGGCGGGAGCGTCTGGTGGAACGCCGTGTCGAAGACCGCCACGTGCGGAACGTCGGGGAACATCGCCTGGGCGGCCTCGATGCCCTGCAGGTTCGCGGGATTGTGCAGCGGGGCGAGCTCGGAGAGGTCCTCGATGTTGATCTTCACGAGGTCGGTGATGATCGTCGGCTCGAAGAACCGCTTGCCGCCGTGCACGACCCGGTGGCCGATCGCGACGGGCGGATGCTCCTCGAGCGACGGGCCGCGCTCGGCGAACGCCTCGAGCATCACCTGGAACGCCGCCGTGTGGTCGCGGACCGGGAGCTCGCGCGAGCGCTCGGATGAGCTCGCTGAGCCCGTCAAAGCGAGTTCGTTCCCTTCGACAGGCTCGGGGAGCCCCGTGGTGTGCGTGGCGCGCCCGGTTCGCTCGCCGATGCGCTCAATGAGGCCCGATGCGAGCTTCTCGCGCGCATCCACGTCGATGAGCTCGTACTTCAGCGACGAGGAGCCCGAGTTGATGACGAGGATGACGCTCACGAGGCATCCGCCGCCTGGATCGCCGTGATCGCGACGGTGTTCACGATGTCCTGCACGAGCGCGCCCCTCGAGAGGTCGTTGATGGGCTTCTTGAGGCCCTGCAGCACCGGGCCGATCGCGACGGCGCCCGAGGAGCGCTGCACCGCCTTGTACGTGTTGTTGCCCGTGTTGAGGTCGGGGAAGATGAACACCGTCGCGCGTCCCGCGACCGTCGACTCGGGCAACTTGGTGCGGGCGACCGCCGCGTCGGCGGCGGCGTCGTACTGGATCGGACCCTCGACGGGGAGCTCGGGCGCCCGCTCGCGCACGAGCTCGGTGGCCCGCCGCACCTTGTCGACGTCGGCCCCCGACCCCGACTCGCCGGTCGAATACGACAGCATCGCGACCCGCGGCTCGATGCCGAACTGCGCCGCAGTGCGGGCCGACGAGATCGCGATGTCGGCGAGCTGCTCGGCGGTCGGGTCGGGCACGATCGCGCAGTCGCCGTAGACGAGCACGCGGTCGGCGAGCGCCATCAGGAACACGCTCGACACGATGTCGACGCCGGGCCGGGTCTTGATGATCTCGAACGCCGGTCGAATGGTGTGCGCCGTCGTGTGCATCGCGCCCGACACCATGCCGTCGGCGAGCCCGATGGCGACCATCATGGTGCCGAAGTACGAGACGTCCTGCACGATCTCGCGCGCCTGCTCCAGGGTGATGCCCTTGTGCGCCCGGCGTCGCTGGTACTCGTCGGCGAACCGGTAGACGAGGACGTGGTCGTGGTTCGAGAGCACGGTCGCGCGCGAGATGTCGAGGCCGAGGCCGATGGCACGGGCCCGGATCTCGATCTCCTCGCCGAGGATCGTGAGGTCGGCGACGTCGCGCGCGAGCAGGGTGGCGGCGGCGCGGAGGATGCGGTCGTCGTAGCCCTCGGGCAGCACGATGTGCTTGCGCTCGCGCCTCGCGCGCTCGAGGAGCCCGTACTCGAACATGAGCGGCGTGACGACCTCGGGCCGGGCGACGTCGAGGAGGTCGAGCAGCGCGTGGCCGTCGACGTGCTTCTCGAAGAGGGAGAGCGCGGTGTCGCGCTTGCGCTGCGACTCGGCGGCGAGGCGGCCCCGGGTGTGCGTGATCGCGAGCGCCGTGTCGTAGCTGCCGAGCTCGGTGCGGATGATCGGCAGGTCGGCCTTGAGCCCGTCGACGAGCCGCTCGATGGCCTCCGACAGCGGGAACCCGCCGTTCAGCACGATGCCCGAGACCGAGGGGAACGTCGCCGCGTTCTGGGCGGTGAGCACCGCGAGCAGCACCTCGCCGCGGTCGGCCGGCACGACCACCACCGAGCCCTCGATGAGCCGGGTGAGCACGTTCTCCATCGACATCGCGGCGACGACGACGCCGAGCGCCTCTCGGTTCAGCAGTTCGGGATCACCCGAGTAGAGCTCGCCGCCGACGGCCTGCATGATGGTGCGCATCGAGGGGGCGACGAGGAACGGGTCCTCGGGAATGGCCCACACGGCGACGGATGCCCCGGGGCCGGTCACCGCGGCGAGCGCGTGCGCCCCCGAGCGGCCCGGCTCGGCCGCCTCCTGCACGGACGTGACGACCGCGTCGAGCGCCTCGGGGTCGGCGCGGTTCACGACGATGCCGAGCAGAGTGGCATGCTCGCGTGAGAGCTCTTCGAGCGCGAGTTCGGTGAGCTGCGCGAGCTCGCCCGGCGAGCGGGCGTCGGAGTAGCCGAGCCGCTCCGACCGCCCCTTCCCCTGGGCGACGCGGCCGCCGAGCACGAGCAGCACCGGAGCACCGAGGTTCGCGGCGATGCGCGCGTTGAATCCGAGCTCGGTGGGGCTTCCGACATCCGTGTAGTCCGAGCCGATGACGACCACCGCGTCGCAGCGGTCCTCGACGTGCTTGAACCGCTGCACGATGATGGCGAGTGCCGCATCGGGGTCGGCGTGCACGTCGTCGTAGCTGACGCCGATGGCCTCCTCGTACTCGAGGGGCACGACGCCGTCGTGGGCGAGGAGCAGGCCGAGCACGTAGTCGCGCTCCTCGGTGGAGCGGGCGATCGGGCGGAATACGCCCACGCGCGTGGCGCGCCTCGTGAGGGTGTCGAGCATGCCGAGCGCGACGGTGGACTTGCCCGTGTTGCCCTCGGCGGAGCAGATGTAGATGCGGTGCGCCACGGGTGCCAGCCTATTGGGCGGGAGACGGATGCCGCGTGCGGGCGTACGATCCCTGCGCCGCGCGGCGAACGAAGAAGACCCCTCACGCACCCGCCAGAGCCCGGTTGCCCTTGCTGCGTTTCCGCCCTGGGGGAGTTGGCCTGGATGGCGCCACGTGAGGAGCCGTCGTCCAGTCTACCCGGTCGACTCGGTGACCGCGCACTCCGCCGGCGGAGGTCGCGCGTCGCGAGAACAGGGCGCCACGCCGCCCCGTCACCGGAGACAGGGTCTCGACCTGCCGCAACGCGTGCATCATGATCTCCCGCCCGGAAGGATGCGAACATGGGCGCCCCCGTAGTCGGGTACGATTTCATGAGGTCGCGCGCGTTCCCGGATGCCGCGTCCACGGAGGATTCGCCTAGTGGCCTATGGCGCACGCTTGGAAAGCGTGTTGGGTGAAAGCCCTCGGGGGTTCGAATCCCCCATCCTCCGCCGTGTGACAAGACCGCCGAATCGCTGACCAGCGTCTCGCCGGGCCGAACGAGTCCGTCAGTGCGAATTGTGGCGCGGCATCGCGTCGCCGTCGGCGTGGCTCTCGTACCCATCCAGCGCGGCGATGGCGAGCTCCCGCCCCTGTGCGATGAGCTTGTTGGCGCGATGGAAGTCCAGCACACGCGCCGAGTTCTTCGGCACGGTGACGTACACGTCTGCGGGATAGCCGGCGAGGCGGTAGTTGCCCACGATCGCCTGCATGGCCTCGAGGCTCAGCTGCATGACGTCGAGCATGCGCAGGCCGGCGGGGAGTTCGCCGAACACCTCCTCGACGGCCTGGTCGGCGGCGGCCGCCGGCTCGTCGGTCCTGCCGCCCGAGAAGCGCCGGGTCACCATCCGCACGATGTCGCGATCGAGCACCCCGGCCGCCGTGCGCCGGAACCGGTCGAACCAGTCCTCCAGCGGCTGCTCCTCCGCGGAGAGCCGCTGCGGCAGCGCCACTTCGCTCGTCGTCGCATCGCCCGACAGCACGACCGCGACCGTGAGGTCGGCCCTCGCGGCAGCGGTGGGCGCGACCGGCACCGGATTGAGCAGGCCGCCGTCGGCGAGCAGCCGGCCGTTCAGCATCACCGGGGTGATGAAGCTCGGCAGCGCGATGGAGGCGCGGATGGCGACATCCACCGGCCCACGCTGGAACCACACCTCGCGGCGCGCGATGAGGTCGGTGGCGACGGCGGTGTACGCGACGGGCAGGTCCTCGATGCGGGCGCCGCGGAGCAGTTCGCTGACACGCGTCATGATCTTCTCGGCGCGGATGGCACCGGGGGCGTTGAGTCGTGGGTCCATGAGGCGCAGCACGTCGCGCTGGGTGAGCGTGCGCACCCACTCGGTGTACTCGGCGAGCACGCCACCGGCGTACAGCCCGCCGACCGCCGCACCCATCGAGCTGCCCGCCACGGAGACGATCTCGTAGCCGCGCTCCTCGAGCACCTCGATGACCCCGATGTGCGCATAGCCACGCGCACCGCCGGAACCGAGCGCGAGGGCCACGCGTGTGGGCTCAGGCATCCGGTCGACTCCTCGCGCTTCCCCCGATACGAGGCCGCTCGGTGCGGCATCCGGCTGCTTGACACGGTACTCCGGAACCCGCCGGGCCGGGGCATCACGACTTGAGTCAACGCACACATCGAGCAACGCAACGGCGACTGGGTCCGCAAACACGCCTTCCGCTACCGCTACGGATCCGATGCCGAGCTTGGGGCTCTCAACGAGCTCTGGGACGCGGACATCTCACGTCAGGCACGCCAAACATCATCCGGACATCTTGACGTGCGTCAAGACGTCCGTAAGCGATCACGCGAACTTCTCATCGACGATCTTGTCGCTGTCGTCGAAGCGGAATCCTTCGTACGAGGCGAATATCCGATCAAGGGGCAGATCGGCGAACCAGCCATGGTCTTGGATGTATTCCATGTAAGTGGGTATCCATTTCGCTGACGTGATGTCGGGGGTCCCGCCTAGCGTGAGGTCGTGATTGAGAGTCCTGCCGCGGGAGTGCACTATCCGGAGTCGTTGCCTCA
>NZ_BMMD01000022.1 GCF_014645655.1 Agromyces bauzanensis
CACGAACGTCGATATTACGGCAGAAAGAGCACCTGATCAGGCATTCTCCACGAAGAGCCGATGACGGGAATCGAACCCGCGCTGTCTGCTTGGGAAGCAGAAGTTCTACCATTGAACTACATCGGCGCGCGGCATCCGTTGGATGCAGCGTTGACCATCGTAGCAAGCGCCGCAGCCACTTCCGCTACCGGGAGCTACCCGCCACGCGCCGACCACGGGTCGCTAGGCTGACTGCGTGCTGCTCTCCGATCGCGACATCCGCGCCGAACTCGATCGCGAACGCATCCGGCTCGAGCCCTACGAGCCTGGGATGATCCAGCCGTCGTCGATCGACGTGCGCCTCGACCGCTACTTCCGGCTGTTCGACAACCACAAGTACCCGTTCATCGACCCCGCCGAGGACCAGCCCGAGCTCACGCACCTCATCGACGTGCGCCCCGACGAGCCGTTCATCCTGCATCCGGGCGAGTTCGTGCTCGCGTCGACGTTCGAAGCCGTCACCCTGCCCGACGACGTCGCCGCCCGCCTCGAGGGCAAGAGTTCGCTCGGCCGCCTCGGCCTCCTCACGCACTCCACCGCGGGCTTCATAGACCCCGGCTTCACCGGACACGTCACGCTCGAACTGTCGAACGTCGCAACGCTGCCCATCAAGCTCTGGCCGGGCATGAAGATCGGCCAGATGTGCTTCTTCCGCCTCTCGTCGCCGAGCGAGCGGCCGTACGGCTCGGCCGAGTACGCGAGCCGCTACCAGGGCCAGCGCGGGCCCACGGCGTCGCGCTCGTTCCAGAACTTCCACCGCACGGATGTCGGCGTGACCGAGGCCGGCTCGGCGGGGCGCTGAGTAGGAAGCGAGCGGATGCCCCGTGCCCGACATCGTTCTCGCCCACGACTACCTTGTGCAGATAGGCGGGGCAGAGCGCGTCGTCGCCGAATGGACGGCGGGATTCGGCGCACGCCGCATCGTGACCCTCGCGTACCGGCCCGAATCGACGTTCGACGCGTTCCGTGGGCTCGACGTGCACGCCACGATTCCCCGCTTTCTCGCTGGCCAAGTCGAGCGGATGCTTCCGCTGCTCCCGTCGATTGCGGCTCGGACCACGGTGTCCGGAGGCGATGTCGCACTCGCGTCGAGCAGTGGCTGGGCCCACCGATTCCGCTTCGAGATCCCGCACGTCGTCTACGTGCACAGCCCCGCCCGGTGGCTCTACGCCGCGGACGACTACCGGATGCGGCTCAGCGCATTCCGACGCGTGGCACTCGCGTTCAGCACGCCGCTGCTTCGCCGCGGCGATGCCGCGGCCATGGGGCGGGCGCGTGCCATCATCGCGAATTCCTCCGTCACTCAGCAGCGGATCCGAGCCGCGTACGGTCTCGACTCGATAGTGGTGCATCCGCCCGTCGAACCGGTGTCAGCGGATGCTGTGGCGCCGGCCCGCGAGCTTCCCGACGCGTTCGCCGTGGTGGTCGGCCGCGACCGTGGCTACAAGAACGTGCCGATCGCGGTCGCGGCCGCCCGCGAAGCGGGGCTGCCGATCGCGGTGGTCGGCGCCGGATCGGGGGCGCTCGACGACCCAAGTGCGGGGGTTCATGGCCTCGGGCGGGTATCCGACGCCGAACTCGCCTGGGTGTACCGGCGTGCGGCAGTGATCATCGGCGCCGGGCGTGAAGATTTCGGGCTCACGGTACTCGAGGCCGCCCTCGAAGGCACGCCCGCGGCGACGGTCGCGGCGGGCGGCTACCTCGAGACGGTGCGCGACGGTGTGAACGGCTACCAATCGGCAGCCGCCACGCCTGAGGCACTCGGCGACGCGATCCGCCGCGCGCGCGATCTCGACCCCGCCGCGTGTCGCGAATGGGGACGCGCGTTTCGCCGTGACGCGCACATCGCCCGCATCGCTACGGTGCTCGACGAAGTGGTGAACTGGGCGTGAGCGACACTCTGGGAAGGGCGTGAGCGAATCCACAGGGAGTTGTTCCTCAATCTCTATCAGACAGGGCATCCGCGCAGCCGCGGCTATCCGTCCGGTGGGACGAAGCATCCGCCCAACGACATCTTGTGCCACGGACCTTGGCCATTGATGGAACCTGCCGAGTGGGTACTGTAGCGGGATGACGACTGACGCCTACCTACACCGACCTCGCTGGCGCCGTGTTGTCGGTGGCTTCTGGGCCCAGTTGCTGCTCGCCTTCATCGTCGTCGGGCTAGTCCTGACGTTCGTCGCAAAGCCGTACGTTGTGCCGTCCGGGTCGATGACGCAGACCCTCGAGCCTGACGACCGGATCCTTGTCAATCGACTCGCGTACATGGGATCCGAGCCGACGACTGGCGACATCGTCGTGTTCGATGCGGACGATGCGTGGGAGGTGCCGAGTAGGGCACCGGTCGACCCCATCCGGGCGGCGTTGCGCTGGGTCGGCGAGGCCACCGGCTTCGGCCCGTCAGGACCCCACACGCTCGTGAAGCGGGTGATCGGATCGCCCGGCCAGACGGTTGCGTGCTGTAACCAGTCGGGCGCGGTCCTCGTCGATGGGCAGCCCATCGACGAGCCATATGTCTACAATGACTTTCCGTTCGAGGCGGGAACGCTCGACTGCAGGACGACCCCGCGCTCCTCACGATGTTTCGACGAAGTCACGGTGCCCGACCGGTCTTACCTCGTGCTGGGCGACAATCGCGCTGGTTCCCGGGACTCCGCCGTCTCCTGCCGCTCGGCCGAAGCGCGCGAGGACTGCTGGCGGTGGGCGTCGCGCGCCGCAATTGTCGGCAAGGTCGTCGCCATCCTCTGGCCGATCCCACGATCGGCGGTGCTCGGCTGAGGCGCTGAGCCGCGGTGCACTTGGCATCGGAGCGCGGCAGCGCGCCCCGGTGCCCGTGTAGTAGCTTTGACGGGATGTCGCGCGTCGAAACGGGGTCGCGAGCGGTGCCAACGCGCGAGAGGATGAATGCATGGATCTCCGCGAGTATCTTGGGCTCTATCGCTCGAACTGGCTCAGCGGGGCGCCATCATTGGTCTCGCTCCGCCAGCGCTGGGAAGCCCCGGCGCTAGCCCACAGAGGGACGATTCGTTGAACGTCGACGATCGTGCACCCGCCGAGCATTTCGATGTTGCAGCAATCGGTGCGACGGTCCGCATCCAGTTCGCGCCAGACATGCCAGAAGACTCGCGCGAACGCGTACTCGACGTGTGGACGGGCGCGATCGCGACCGCTCATGTCGCCGACGCGGTCATCCAGGTAGGCCCGCATGGCGAGATCGAGTCCATGCTCGAACATCTTTCGGTTCGCGTGACCCTCGCAGCGCTCGAACGCAAGCGGGGCCAGTTGATCATGATGCATGCCGCGGGAGTCGCGATGGACGATGGCCGCGTGGTCGCCTTCGTCGGTCCGTCCGGCCGTGGCAAGACGACGCTGAGTGCTGCGCTCGGAGCGCACTTCGGCTATGTCTCGGACGAGACCGTCGCCGTCGATCGCGACCTCACCGTCATGGCGTACCGCAAGCCGCTCTCGATGCTGCGCTCGGGCAAGCCCAAGGAACAGGTCTCCCCCCCCCGCGCCGGGTTGCTGGAGCTCCCAACCGCTCGGTTGCGACTCGCGGCGATCGTGTTGCTCGATCGTCGGCCCGGCGTCAGCGAACCGGTGCTGTCGCGCGTTCGCGTGATCGACGCCATCACGGAGCTGATTGCACAACTGAGCTACGTCACCGACCTCGATGCTCCGTTGCAGCGGCTCGCGAGTCTTTGCGACGCTGTCGGCGGTGTGTGGAGGGTGACGTACGGAGAGGCGGCGTCCCTCATCCCCCTCGTGCCCGAGCTGGTTCGCGCACCGCCGGGAGTCGTCGGCACCTGGACACCGCTCGCGTCGGCTCAGGTCGGAGCGGAGGTGGGGACGACGGAGTTCAAGTGGGGGGCCGTCTCCGACGCGATCGCAGCTGACGGATCCGTCGCGGTCATGAGTGACGGGGTCCTACGAGTGCTCGCCGGTATCGCCCCGTCAATCTGGATAGGGATCAGCAGGGGCCTCTCGTTCGAGCAGCTCGTGGCTCAGGCAATCGCCGACTTCGACCGGCCGCCGCTTGGCGACGCGTCGAAACTGGTCGCTGCGGTGATCGATGAACTCGTCCGCGAAGGGCTGGTCGTCGCTGAGGATCGCCAGACCGAACGCGGCACGCTGTGATCGGCACCGCGCGCGGCGGACGCACCGACAGGGCTCGCGGAGGTGGAAGGCACGTCTCGAAGCACGAGTGGGCCCGCTTTCGAGTGCCCGTCCCCGTGGTCGCGGCGCTGGCTTCGATCTGGAGGTTGAAATGAAGAACACCGACCCGTCAACGGGTCGGTGTTCTTCATAGTGAGGCGTTACTGGGTCATGCAGGCGGGGCCGCGCAGGTTCCGATCGAATCCTCGACCTTGTCGCAGTCGGGCGGCGCGCCCACCTCGGCGGTCAGAGTCTCGGTGGTGCCCTTGATGTGGTACTCGATCTCCAAGAAGTGGCCGCTGTTGTCCGCGAAGCCTTCGACAGTGACGCACTCGCCGGTGGCGACTTCCTCGCTTCCCTGCCAGATCACCTCGGACTGTGCCTTGGTGTACACCTTGGTGATCACGAGAACCGCAGAGCCGCTCGGGCAGGCGGTGCCGCCCGCGCAGATCTTGAGGAAGTAGTGCCATGGCAGATCCGTGCTCTGGCCCGGGCACTTGCAGCTGCCGGGACCGAGCACAGCAGTCGGGATACAGCTCGCCGCGGCGAGCGGCGCGGTTGCAGTAACGGCCACCACGGGCACTGCCCATGCCATGGCCTTCGTGACAGTACGACGGCTGATGCCGGTCTGCTCGGGTCGATCGATATCGGCCATTGCCTCTTCGCCTTTCTGGGGCTGTGTATTCGGTAATCGAAACTCTGGTGCGGACGGTGCATCTTGAGAGAACCTTAGAAGAGTACCGCATCGCCTGTCGAGAGCGATATCGGATGTTCCCCTCATTCGGGGGGTCCCAGACTCCTTCGGCGGAGGAGTTCGCGAATCCCCCGCGCGGGCCGAGCGAAGAACTCCCGAACGATATCCCAGGGGGACGGGCGCCGCCCCAGTGCATGTTCGAGATGGGCCTTGTTCACCAAGGGGGCCCGGAGGACGACAACGATGCGATCGTGGACCGTAGGCGCGGCCTGCACACGGCCCAGCCACTCCTCGACACGACCGCCGCCCTCCGTGGTCGCCTTCCACAGACGGTACTCGCGAGCCCCGCGGTGGTCATCGATTCGGCCGAAGGCGGCGTCGAACGCCAGGCCTGCCTTGAGTTCATCGATCTCGATCTCGATCTCGCGTCGGCGATCGGCGTTATTCCATGCGCCATCCGGATCGAGTGGGCGGCGCGCTCGAGCCGCGTTCAAGATCACGATCACGGACTGCGCCGGCAGGCTCGGCACGGGACAGTCCACTCCAGCGAACTCGATCGTGCGGCGCGCCGCCCACAGGCGTTCGAAGGCCGGCGAAGGCGCGATGCCGATGCCGGGAAAGGAACGGTGCATGTCGAGGAAGCCCCATGTCTCATGCAGATACGTCTGCGCGTGACCGAATGGGGACCCGCCGAGGAACGTGCTGTAGATGCGCCAGCCCACGCTGCGGAGCGCATGATCCAACACGACGGTATGCTCCGGACGCACAAGCACGTCCACATCGCTACCTGGCGATGAGAGCGGACGAACCGCGGACTCGACCGCATCGCCCTTGATGTGCAGCAGATCGATGTGACTGCGGTCGGCGAGCACCTGAACCGCTGCGCGCCCGAGGTGCAGCCGCACGACCGGTGGTACCGCTGCGAGCGCGGAATCTCCTGGACGTCTCATGCCGGCAGCCTCTCAGCGATTCCAAGCGGCTATCGGCATCGGTCAGGCCGACTCCGCTGCAGCACGGCTCGACGACCGCGTGCGGCTGCCGCCACTCGCATACTCCTGCACGTACGCCGTTGCGGCGTATGGTGAGGCGTCGCCGCCCTTCAACGGCACCTTGTTGAGCACGAGTCCGAGTGCGCGGCCGTTGACCTTTCGCAGCGCGTCGAGCGACTTCTCGACGAAGTCGTAGTTGGTCTTGCCGACGCCAACGACGAGCAGCGCCCCATCGGCCTGCTGCGTGAGCACAGCACCGTCGGTCACAGCGAGTAGCGGTGGCGCATCGATGATGAGAGTGGCGTGCTTCGCGAGGTCGTCGAGCAGTTGTCGCATGCGAGCGGATCCGAGCACTTCACTCGGGTTCGGTGGAATGGTCCCCGCCGCGAGCACCAGCAAGTGCGCGTCGTGCGGCGTGCGTTGGAGCACATCGACGACAGGCGCACGGCCAGTCAGCACATCGCTGAGACCGGCGCCCCCCGGCAAGCCCAGGTTGATTGCCACAGTGGGGCGGCGGAGGTCGCCGTCGATGAGGACGACCGCTTCGCCACTACGAGCGAGCGTCAGTGCGAGATTGCAGGCGACCGTCGACTTGCCGTCGCCAGGCAACGGACTGGTCACGACGATCTTCCGCGGCGGGTTGTCGACATCCATGAAGCGCAGATTGGTGCGAAGCGAGCGCAGGGCCTCGGCGACCGGGGAGGTGCGGTCGTCGGCAGCGCCGGTCAGCAACTTGCTCGTGCCGGTGAGTGCGGCAGAGGCGGGAATCGTGCCCACGACCGGGACATGCAGTTTCGCTTCGACGTCGTCGGTCGCCCTGACTCGCCGATCGGACGCGGTACGGATCAGGGCAAATGCGATGCCGGCACCGAGGCCGAGCACGCCGCCGACGATGAGGGCGGTGCGAGTGTCTGGAAAGACCGGCGTGCTCGGCACCGTGGCTGCGGCGGCGGAGTAGATGCTGATCTCGGTGGGGGAGTCCTTACCGTCGACGACTGCCACGGTGGTGGCCAGCGCGTCGATCCACGCTTGGGCGAGAGCCGCAGCCTCCTCGGGAGTGTTGGCTCTGGCCGTGAACCTGATGATGGCAGTGCCTTCCGGGTTCTCGACCGTGATCCGCGCGGCGACGGACCCGAGGCTGGCTGTGAGTCCAAGTTCATCGATCGCGCGCTCTGCGACCTCCTGCCACCCCGCCATGTCGAGAAGGGTCGGCACCTTCAGACGGGCTGCGCTGTCGTCGCTGAAGAGTTGACCATTCTCGTAGGCCGTCTTCGCCTGCACGACACCGCTCGCGGTCGCCTCGTAGACGGGAGTCTGCAGGAGCGACCAACCGTATGCGGTCCCGACGCCCAGCAGTGTCATCAGGGCGATCGCCAGCCAGTGGCGGCGCAATCCGCGAAGGTAATCGCGCAGCTCCATGCGCCCCCCTGGGTGTCAGTGTTGGCCGACCGGGCGGCCGACGGCTCTATCGTAGGGCAGCGGGCTTGAGAGTCCCTCGCAGATCGGCCGACGGCGCCAATCCGGCGTCTGTGGTGCCCGAGGAATCCGCCGACCGTTGCAGGGCCAGGGCACCCAGGCAGATGCCGGCGATGACGAACGGCACCGAGGTCTGGACGCCAGCCCAGAACAGGTCGAATTGCGCTTGGACGATCCGACTGAGCACCGCTGCGAGGGCCAGTGTGCCGAACGCCTTGTCGACGCGAGACAGCACGACCGTGAATCCGACCCACATGGTCGCGAACGCGGCGAGCCCGACGAGTCCGGCGGAGGCGATCACTTCGAGCTCGGCCTGGGGGGGTTGGTAGGGCAGCGTCGGGTCGACATACCAGAAGCGCAGACCGTGCCCGAAGATCGGTGCGTGCTTCCAGTAGGCATACACCTCGCGGAACCATTCGAGCCGCTGGAACGTCGAATTGTGGCGGTTCTGCGAATCGAGCTGTTCGAGCACCATCGACACCGCGAGCCAGACGGCCGGCACCGCGAGCGCAAGCAGCAGCTTCGACCGGCCGCCGCGACGCAGCGCGATCACGATCGCTGCGATGACGAGTCCCATCCACGCCTGGCGTGACTGGCTCATCACGATCGCGATGAGCAACAGCCAGAGCGCTGGGCGCGTCCAGCGGGTGGAGAGGCCCGCCCAAGGCGGGTGCACGTACGCGATCAACGCGACGAATGCCAGCGCAGTGCCGACGAAGTTCTTGTGCATCGCCCAAGGGATCTGCGGATAGACCGGGCCGAAGTTGCCGCCGGCGTATTGGATGACGCCCCAGATGACCGTGCCGGCGGCGAGCACACACCCGGTGATGAGCATCGCGCTGAACGCCCACCTCGCGTAGCCGACCCGCCCGATCGCCCAGCCGACCACGAGCGCGCCCGAGATCAGCAACCAGGCATGGAACCACTCGACGGCGTTCTGCACGAAGGGGTTGACGATCACCGTGAGGAGGGTCGCGAATTGGTAACCGAAGTTGAACCACAGCATCGCGCGCAGTTCGCGGCTGTAGGGCCGATGCCCCAGCAGTACCGCGGTCCCGAACGCAGCGGCGAGGGCCACATCCGAGGCCGAGACGTCGGCGCCGCCCATGCCTGCTCGCTGGGCGACGAAGAGCGCCGGCATCGCCATCAGCGCGATCGCGAGCGGTTTCGACATCGTGAGCACCGCACCGACGACGAGCGCCGCGAGCGCGATGCCGGTGACGAGCGCACCGTTGCCCGCGCGATCGAGCAGCAGGTAGATCGCGACCACCGTGCCGGCGGCGGTGATCGACCAGCGCCAGGCACCCGCCCACCAATCGGCGACGCGGTCACGCAGCGGCGCTCGCATCGCGTTCGCCGACATCAGGCTGCCTCCTCGACCAGCAGGCCACGGGCGACGAGGTCATGGACGAACGCGTCCACATGAAACGCGATCTCTTCGACCGGGCCGTCGACCTGGGCGACGACCCGGTCGACGAGGTGCTCGCGGTTGCCCTGTGTCGCCTCGGTGAAGATGAGCGCGGCCACGCCGTCGAGCGCGAGGATCGGCCCGTCGGGCAACGGCGCGAGATAGATCGCATCACCGGATGCCTCCAAGCCTACGTCTGCCGCGAGCGCGTACCTCATCGGCCGGGTGATCCTTCGTCTGGCAGGCGCTCGCCGTGCAGGCTCTCGTAGATGTCGGCAACGAAGGACGTGATCGCCCGTTCACCCTGCTCGGGGCCGCCCGCGAGCAGCCCGTCGACGCCGAGCAGCACCGCGGCCGGTGTGCCCCAATCGGCGATCGACGCCCGCACATTGCCATCGGGATCGTGCAGCGTGTGCGGATGTTCGAGCTCAGTGAGCTTGCTCTCCTCGGGCAGCCGCGACACCAGCATTCGCACGTCGACCTCGGGCAGGAGCGCGCGCCACGCGGGCACACGTTCGATCACCGGGGCGCACGAGCCGCAGGTCTCGGACACGGCGAGGAGCAGGATCGGTCGTGAGAGGGACAGCGTGCGAAGGTTCGCCCGGCTGCCGTCGCCCAGGGTCACCGGAACCGCCGGAGTCCTGGCGCGCACGTAGTCGAGCTGGTCGTCCACCGAGCCGGGCGTCTCGGTCATGGCCGGGCTCGCAAGGGGGTCGGGCAGCTCCGGTTCGCGCCAGACGATGATGGCGGCCGTGAACGCAGCGGCCGCGAGCGCCACCAGCCATGCCCAGTCCGCGCCGAGGGCGGCGAGCGCGCCGCCGGCGAGCGGCGCCGCCCAGATCGTGGCCGCTGCCACGAGAGCGAGGAACAACAGCCACGCATTTCGGAGCAGGGTGACCCCGGTGACGGGCGCCGATTCGCCGAAGCAGGCGCAGGTGGCATCCGCGCCGGACTCACGGGCCTTCGACCAGGCGCGGCCGATCAGCCAAGTATAGGCGGCCATCAGCGCGACGCAGGCGAGCGCGGCGAGCGAGCCGAGCAATCCACCGAGAAGCGCCAACGCGAGGCCGAGGACGAGCTCGCCCCACGGGTGCAGCCGTAGCAGCCATTCGCGGCGAAACGCGGCGGGCACGCCCAGGTCGGCCCATCCAGCGAGGTCATCGGGCCGGCGGAGCTTGGCGACGGCGCTCGCGACCATGACCGCGGCGAGGATGAGCGCGGGAGCGGCGATGAGGGCGGTCGACATGAGACGATCCTACCGAGGCGACCCGTATAAACTGCTGTCGCGAGTCCGGTCGGGCTCGGCCGCGGCGACGAGGGAACGATGGGATCACCGGCACGGGGCAACGGGCTCATCTCCCAGCTGAAGCGATTGCTCGTCGTCGCCGGCGCGCACCCGGCCGCCTGGGTCGGGACGACGGTCGTGGTCTCGCTGGTACTCGCCGGCCTCGATACGCTGGGCGTTGCTGCGATGGTCCCGCTCACGCAGCTGATCGGCGGAGCCGACACGGGCTCGGGCGCGCTCGCCGTCATCTCGGGCATCGTCGGCACGAGCGACGCCACCGTCCTCATCCCGATCGTGGCTGCCGCGATCGCCGTGCTGTTCGTGGTGAAGAGCCTCGCGTCGATCGGCTTCCGTTGGCAACTGCTGGGTCGCACGACGCGGGTCTCGGCGGACGCCGCGTCGGCCTTGCTGCGCGGATACGTGCTCGCACCCTACGCAGTGCACCGCGGACGTCGCCTGCGCGAGATCTATCGAAGCGTCAACGAGGCCGTCTCGCAGTCGACCTCGGTGCTGCTCGCGTCCGTCAGCATCTGCACCGACCTTGCCGTGCTGGCCGCGATCACTGTCGTGCTGGCGATCACGGACCCCGTGGTGACCGTCGTCACCGTGCTCGTGTTCGGCGTCTTCGTGGTCGGTCTGCAGCGCCTCCTGCGTCGCAGGCAGACCCGCCTCGGTGAAGAGGCGGCGGCCGTGAGCCTGGAGGTGTGGCAATACCTGCTGCCGAGCCTCGACGGATTCCGCGAAGCTCGGCTCAGCTCCCGCGGCGAGGACTTCGTGCGCGGCTACCGGAGCGCCCGGTTGCGCGGTGCACGTCTCGGACGAGACATGGGAATCATCAGCGACATCCCGCGCTACTCGCTCGAGATCGGGTTCGTCGTCGCGGTCGCCGCCATCTCGGCCTATCTGTTCACGGTGGGGACTCCCGCCGAGGCGCTCGTCGTGCTCGGAGTGTTCGCGGCGGCGGCGCTCCGCGCCCTGCCCACGCTGATCCGGGTGTCGTCGAACGTGGCGACGCTGCGCACGGGGCAGGCGGGGTTACGCATCTTCCTCGCGGCGGCCGACGAGCTTCGGAGCGGCGGCGAGCACGATGAGCAACCCCGCGATCAATCCCGGTACCTTGGCGATCTGGTCCTCGACGGAGTCCAGTTCCGATATCCCGACGCGGACGCGCCCGTGCTCGACGGTCTGTCGCTGCGCATTCCGCAGAACACCACGATCGCTTTCGTGGGGTCGAGCGGGGCCGGGAAGAGCACTCTCATCGATCTCGTGCTCGGGCTGTTGGAGCCTACCCGGGGCTCGATCCTGTGCGGCGGACGTCCCATCGCCGACGATCTCGCTGCGTGGTACGCAGGCCTCGGGGTCGTGCCACAGGATGTCTTCCTGTTCAACGACACGGTGGCCATGAACGTGGCGTTCGAGGTCGACCCCGATCGAGTCGACCTCGCCCGCGTGCGCGAGGCCCTCGCGATGGCGCAGCTCGATGAGCTCATCGCGGCCATGCCGGACGGTGTGCAGACGGTCGTCGGCGAACGAGGGGTGCGTCTTTCCGGCGGGCAGCGCCAGCGCCTGGGCATCGCGCGGGCGCTCTACCGACGCCCGAACGTGCTGGTGCTCGACGAGGCGACCTCCGCGCTCGACAACGAGACCGAGCACCAGATCTCCGAGACCCTCGCGACGCTGGGCGGCACGATGACGATCCTGATCGTGGCGCACCGGCTGTCGACGGTCCGCCATGCCGACACCCTGGTATTCCTCAAGGACGGACACATCGAGGCGCAGGGGGCGTTCGAGGAGGTGCGCGCCGCGAACTCCGAGTTCGCCCGGCTCGTCGAACTCGGTCGACTCGACTGAGCTCGGCCGAATCGACCGGTCGAGTGGATCAGCTTCAGATGAGCTCGTCGAGCAGACTCAGGAGTTCATCGCTGCGTTCGGGGTCGACCTTGCGACAGAACGGCGAGCGCGAGGCGCGTATCTCGTCGAAATCGGTCGCGGTCCAGACGACGCACTGGTCGACCGTCTCGTCCCACCGCATGTAGCTCACCGGTGGCAGCTGCGCGGGTGCGCTGCGCCATGCGAGCGCCGTCTGCAGGGCGGATTCATCGGGAATCATGGTGCGACGGTAGACGCGCCGCAGGGGAGAGCCAGGGGCGAAGTCCTCGTCGAGGAGCCGGTCGAGTTCGACGCGACGCACGGCGAGAGTCTGGCCGCCGAAGTAGCACGGGCGCTCCGGGCTGAAGCACGCCGGCGCACGCGCGATGCCGTAGTGGATGCCCCGGCCACGGGTGACGTCCCGCACCCCGAACGCCGGTTCGAGTCGCAGGGCCGCGGCCCAGCGGAGACGTACCCACCACCGCGGCGCCGACGTGACCCAGCCCGACCAGAACGGCCGATACCAGCGCATGGTGTATCGGGTGAGACGGTCGTCGCCGACTCCTCGCGCGCGACCCCACCGCGGCGTGTACTCCAGGGGTGACGCTGTACCGACCCAGCCCTCGGCGGAAACGGCCTCGCGCTCCCACTCGGCGAGCGAACGAGCCGGGTAGTCAGCACCAGTGATGAGCGTGACCAGGGCCGGGTCGAACAACTCGCGTGCGCGAGAGAATGCCCTGAGCGTGGCCTCCACGAGTTCCCAGGATCCCCAATCGCTGGGAAGGCCGTGCGTGTACACCACGATGCGCGGATCATCGACGAACGCCGGGAACTGCTCGGCCCGGGCGTCGTGGGCGATCAACACACGTGAACGCGGACTCGAACGCAGGATCGCAGCAGCCAGGCGCTGCACCTGCTTCCAGCCGGCGTGGGTCAGGATCACGTAGACCGCGCGCACCGGCTCGTCGTCAGTGGCGGTCATTCAGCAGCTCGCCCCAGTACGATCGGCGCAGCCAGAGCGGGCGTGCGGCGTAGACGACATCGCGGCGGCGGAGGAGGTCATCGCCGACGGCGAGCGCCTCACGGAACGTGCGGTAGTCCCGCGCACGCCAGCATGCAGCGAGCGCCCACTCCAGCACGCGTCGATAGTGCGGTCGGTACGCGTCGAGCGGTCGATGCGATGGAGTCGGCAGCGCCGACGGCTGCCAGAAGCCCTGGATCGCCCGAAGGGCGGTGAGTCCTTTCAGCGGATTGGCCGAACGCGTGACCGTCCCCGCGTGATCCCGTGAGAACGCGAGCGGTTCGCCGATGCAACGCCATTCCGCCAGTCGAGCGACATTGACGTACATCACCCAGTCTTGGGCGGTGATCATGCCTTCCGGAAACCCGCCGGCGGCGGTGATGAGTTGCCGACGCACCGCCGTCGTGCTCATCGCGCCGCGCATCCGTTCGAGCAGCAGATCGAAGCTCCGTCCCTCGATCCGCATGTACTCGCGCGGATTCTTCGGCACCACCCCGGCACTTCGCTCAAGACATTCGTCGAGCGTCGTAGCGTCGAAATCGGCGGCTGGTCCCGCCGGCGAGGCGAAGCTCCAGCACTTCGTGTTGAGTGCAGCGACCTCGGGGTCGGATTCGATCTCGAGCTCGATGCGCTGCAGGTACTCAGGATGCAACAGGTCGTCGTCGTCGAGGAAGCAGACCCAATCGGTACGGGCCAGTTCGATGCCCCGATTACGTGCGGCAGACACCCCGGCTCGATCGATGGCGATTCCTTCGACGGGCAACTCGGTCAACAGCGCCGATGCCGGATCATCGCGTCCGTCGGCGACGACGATGATCTGGTCGAACGGCCGAGTCTGTCGGAGCGCACTGTCCACCGCCTGACGCAGCAGCTCGGGCCGGCGGTGGGTGGGGATGACCAGGGCGAAGGTGGGCGGACCGTTCGGCGGTGGGGAAGCGGACGGCCGCAACGGCCGTGCGGAGAGCGTTCGGCGCAAGGCCTTGCCTCCGGCGTCGGTGCGGCGGGCAGGCGTCGGGCGCAGTCCCGCTTGTCTCAACGCGACAGCCAGCCCCCACGAGACTCCCAAGCTCGTGACGCCGAGCCGCCGGGCACGCGCGAGCATCCCGCCGGCAGATCGAATCCCATCGAACTGTCGCGCGATCCAGCGCCGCAGCATCGGCGAACCGAGGCCCTGGTCGCGCGCGAGCAGGACCACGTGGTTGCGTCGTCCGTACAGCTTGTACCGAGTGTCGAATCGCGCGCCTTGCACGTGCGGCGCCGCGCGGTGGTCGACGACCGCCTGGGGGGCGAACAGCGCAATGCCGCCGATCGCGCGCACTCGGAGGAAGATGTCCGTGTCCTCGCGCAGTGCGGTGCCGGGGTAGTCGTCGCGGAATCCCCCGAGCTCGGCGAGCACGCCGCGGCGGAAGGACATGTTCGCACCGATCCCATGATCGATTAGCACCGGTGCATCGCGGGCAGCTGCGAAGCCGTCCGTGAGTGTGCCGTCGGCACGCAATGCGCCGATCGGGAGATCGTAGTGTTCCTCGCCGGGAATGCCGTTGCACGTGCGGCCGCCGACCGCCGCGACTGCGGGATCGGCGAAGACGGCGACGATCGCCTTCGCCCAGTCGGGGCGCACCACGACGTCATCGTCGATGAACGCGATGACCTCCCCGCTGGCCCAACGCAGGGCCTCATTGCGGGAGCGTGTCATCCATCCCGCCAGGAGGGGCGCATGCACATACCGCACTCCGGGAAATGCGAGTTCCGCTCTCTCCCGCACGGCATTGCGGGATGCGTCGACGACGACCACTTCTGGCGGTTCACCCTCCAGCGCGCGCAGCCCCTCGAGACAGCGCACAAGGAACGTCGGCCGCTCGAAGGTGACGATGCACACCGTGAGGTGTTCCGTCATTCCTCGCGTCCCTCGCAGTTCGCCGAACAGTCCGATTGCATACTAACTGGCACTGATGTTGCTGGACCGGTCGCGGGCATGTTGACGCAGTCGGTCGATCTTCCTGCGCGCGAGACCCGCCGCGTGGCGGACCACCCGCCGATCGGGCGGAAAGCCGTATCGAGGAAAGCTCCGCCACGGCATCGTCGCGGCGAGTTGTTCGAGGGCGTCCCCGATGCGATCGAACATCATCTCTGGGGCGAACTTCTCCTCGAACACCCGCCTCGCCCGTCGCCCCATCTCCGCAGCGTCCTGCTCGTGGAGCTCGAGGTAGTCGATGAGACCGTCGATGTTGCGTTCCGGCCACACGATCGCGAATTCCGTGACGTCGATGCCCTGCGGGGGCACCCACTCGTCGGAGAACACGACCGGCACGCGTCCGGCGACCATCGTCTCGTAGAATCGGATCGACGATGTCGCGCGGCCGCGGGGGCAGAGCACGAACGATGAGCGCCGCAACGTCTCGGCGAAGAAGACACGACGATCGTGGAAACCCGGGGCGTCCGGCCGCCACGGAACGTGCCCGTCCACCCGTTTGACCAAACCTCGAGGATGGTCGAGCTGGAGCAGCTGCTCGCGGGACGTGTGGGAACGAGCCGTTCCGACGAACGAGAACAGCAGATCCACCGGGCGATCCGGGGCGGCCAGGTCGTCCTTGATCTTGTGATAGCTCCACGGAATCTGGTAGCTGCGACGGAGCGTGCTCCATGGCGCGCTCGTGTAAAGCCCGGGCAGAGAGCAATACGCGCGAGGTCGCTGATCGAACACGAAGCATCGATCGCGATACCGTCGGAACTCCTCGGACGCTCGAATCCGATTCAGCGTGATGGGATCGTCGAGTTGGTGGCACTCGGTGAACAGGATGACATCAGCGCCTGCAGCGTCGGTCGCAAGTTCGTGACGATGCGACTTGCTCACCCGGGCGAGCCACTCGAACTCCCTGACAGCCGAGATCTCGGGAGGAACCCCGACGGTCGGAAGGAAGATGCGCATCGCACTCCACTCATACTCGGCTGCAGATTCCGTGGGCGGCCTCGTCGATACGGCTCGCAGTTGTAGGCTCCCAGCAAGACTAGTCGCCGAATTCAGGCGCTCCGACATCGAGCACCTCGCGTAGGCGCCGCCACGTCCACGCCCAGTCATGCGCCTCCGCCCATTGCCGACCCGCCCGGCCGAGCCGACGACGCAGGTCCGGGTCCTCGAGCAGGCGTCGAAGCGTGGCTCCGAGATCGGCCGGGTCATCGGGCGTGACCAGCAGGCCAGCGGGGCCGATCGCCTCGGGGATGCCGCCTACTCGGCTCGCCACGACGGGGATGCCGGTCGCGAGGCCCTCGCCGACGGTCAGGCCGCTGGGTTCCGGCCACCGTGACGGCACGCAGAGCACGTCGGCGGTGCGGAGGAGCTCCGGGAGCCCGGTTCGATCGACGAACGGACGGAACTCCACGCGCGCACTGGACCGGGCCGCGAGAGCCCGCAGCCCGCTCTCGTAGTCGGTGAGCGGCGCTCGGGGATCGAAGCCGGCGCTGCCGACCACGATGATCTCGAGCTCCGAGCGTCCGAACGCGGCCGCGGCTCGCAACAGCGTGTCGACGCCTTTCGCCGGAACGACGCGACCGACGAACATCACCCGCATCGGGCCGTCGTGCGATCGCGCTGCACCGGGGGTGAACGCGGCCGCGTCGACGCCGTTGCCGACCACATGCACCTTGGGTTCGTTCCCGGAACCGACCAGCGCTCGCGTGCGCGCGGCGAGGTCGCGGCTGACGCACACGATGGCGTGGGCTGGAGCGAGTGTTCTCGCTGCCTCGTGACGGGCGTAGGTGCGCAACAGCTCGTTGTGCGCGTAGATCACGACTCGATGTTCGGTGTCGCGTAGCAGCCAGGCCAGTTGCGGCGCGTTGTGCGCCAGCACGATCGAGGGCGGCTGGGAGCGGAGCGCCGCGACGAGCGGCCCGAAGTACGCCGACGCTCCGAGCCGGGGAATCGCGAATCGACCGAGAGCAGGATCGAGGTACTGGCGCACCCGGGCCGACACATGACGACCCGGGTACTCGATGACGTCGGCGCTGTCGTGGCGGGGCCGATACGTCGAGCGCTCGACCACGACGGCGTGCCGCGCATCCCCGCACGCGACTGCGGCCCGTGCGAGTCCGTCCACGACTGTCGGGATCGCCGAACCGGTGCGTGGGGAGAAATGATCCCACGGAGTGATCGTGTGGATGACTCGGATCATCTTCCCCCGGCCTCGCCGGAGCGTACAGCACTGCCGCCGAGTCTGGTGTGCCTGAACATGCCGTCGACCAACCCGGTCGGCGCGACGCGAAGCGCCCAGGCGATCTCGCGCGCGGCCCCGCCGGGCTTGCCTCGACGCAGGTCGGCTCTCGCGCTGCGCAACGCTCGCCACCAGGCGAACCGGCGATTCTTGCGCAGGCTCTCGGAGAGTGCGCCGGCCAGCTCACGATCTCCTCGTTCGGCGGCAGCGGCACGATGCACGAGCAGCACCTGATCGATGGAGCGAACGAGTTCGCGGTGCCGTCGCGTGACCGATTCGGCGTGTGCGCGATAGTCCACGAGCGCGCCCTCCACGAATATGAACTCGCCGAGCTGGGCGAGGCGCAGCACCAGGTCGAGATCCTCGGCCTGCGTGAACGCGGGATGGAATCCGCCCACCTGATCGAGCGGCGCTCGACGCACAAGGAGGTTCGGCCCGATGATCCCCGTCGCACGGCGGGCAATGCCCTGTCGATCGACCTGCGCCTGGTCGGCTTCGACGAGCACCGAACCCGCCTCGTCGATGACACGCATGCCGCAATAGGACGCCACCGCCTCGGGAGCGGCATCGAGCGCGGCGGCCTGCAACGCCAGCCGGTCCCGATGCCATCGATCGTCATCATCGAGGAACGCGACGTATTCACCCTTCGCCCGGGCGATTCCCAGATTGCGGGCCGTGGAGACGTTCGCATCCGGCAGCGTCAGCACGAGCGCGGTCGGAACGATCGTGCGCACGGCGGTCGTGACCGGCTCGGCGTCGGGCATGCCGTTGACGACGACGATCAGTTCGACCGGCTGGCGATGCTGCGCGGCCATGGATTCGAGCGCCTCCACCAGATACTCGCTGATGCGGTTCGTCGCCATGACAACGCTGACCAGCGAAGGCCTGCCGTCCGTCATGCGCACATTCTACGGTCGGTCCCATCGTCGGCGGAGGAGACCAGGTCAGCCGCCCCGCCGACTCGAGTGGGTTACGGTGATGCATGTGGGTCACGGGATCGAAGCAGTCCTCCAACGCGGTATGTGCGTTGGATGCGGTGGCTGTGCGCTCGCTGCCGGGCCGGTGCGCGTCGCGCTGAACTCCCGTGGGGTGTATCAGGCTGACCTGTCCGAGCTCACCCCGGCGCAACGCGCGAACGCAAGCAGGGTCTGTCCGTTCTCCGACGACGCAGCCGACGAGGACGTCCTCGCGGGCGAGCAATTCGCCTCACTTCCGCGGCACCCGGCGCTCGGCCGTCACCTCGGTGCCTACGCCGGCCGGTCTGCGCGGCCAGGCCGGCTCGAGAGCAGCTCCGGCGGATTGACAAGCCTGCTGCTCGAGGAGCTCCTGCGGCGCGGCCTCGTCGACGGCGTCATCCACGTGGGTCGAAGCGACGGTGATGCACTCTTCGCGTACCGCGTCTCGCGCTCGGCCCAAGACGTGCGAGCGGTCAAGGGGTCCGTCTACAGCGCCACTTCATTCGCTGAAGTCCTCGCAGCCGTGCGTGGCGACGGGCGCCGGTATGCATTCGTGGGCGTGCCCTGTTTCGTCACCGCCGTCCGCCTGCTCGCTCGCGAAGACCCCGCGCTCGCTGGCCAGGTGCCGTATCTCGTCGGGCTGGTCTGCGGGCATCTCAAGAGCGGCTTCTTCGCCGAGTCGCTGTCTTGGCAGGCGGGAGTCAAGCCCGCCGCACTGACGTCCATCGACTTCCGTGTGAAGAATCCGCACCGCCGCGCATACAGCTACGACTACCGAGTCACCGGCGGGGGGAAGTCACGCGACCGCCGGATCGACTCGACGCTCGACGGGAACTGGGCATACGGAGCGTTTCAGCCCGAGGCGTGCAACTTCTGCGACGACGTCTTCGCCGAGACGGCGGACATCACGTTCGGCGATGCCTGGGTTGCACCGTACCTGGACGACTGGAGAGGGACGAACATCGTCGTCACGCGGAGTCGAGAGCTCGACGACCTCGTGCGCGAGTTGCGAGACGTCGGCCAGATCGAACTCGACGAGCTCACCCCGGAACGAGTCGCTCTGTCCCAGGCCGGCGGCCTGCGACACCGCCGCGACGGCCTCCGAGTGCGCCTCGCCGATGACCGGGCGGCGGGACTGAGCGTCCCCCGCAAACGAGTCGAGCCGGGATACGAAGCACTCACCGAACAGCGCATCGCCCTTGTGCGTCAGCGCCGCGTGCTGTCGCGGATTTCACTCGAGGCCTTCGCAGAGGCGAGGAGGCAAGGCCGGTGGGCTGCGTACGCCCGGCCGATGCGCCGCGGCATCCGGCGCTACCGCGCCATCGAAGCCGCCTCGACGCCGTGGGTGGTACGGCAGGTCTCGCGCTGGAAGGCGCGTGCGCGAAAGCTGATCGGTCGGTGAGCGCGCGCACGGTCGGCATCGCCACGATCGACGACGACGGCAACTTCGGCAATCGGCTCCAGAACTATGCCCTGCAGCGCGCTCTGCGGGATCTCGGTTGGCAGCCGGAGACCATCCGCAACAGGCCGGGTTCGTGGCCGCGATCCACGCTGCTCCCTCGGCTCGTCAGTGAGCTCGCCACCGACCCGCGGGGTCTCGCAGCGCGCTCTCAGCGGCGCTTGCTCCGGGAGACCATCGTCGGCCCTGCCTTTGCGGGTGTTCGGCGGGAGGCGATCGCCGAGTTCGCCCGTTCGTCGATCACGCGTTCCGCCGAGACGTTCGACCGCTCGGCGCCCGACCGCTGGGCAGATCGCTACGACAAGGTCATCGCCGGATCTGACCAGCTCTGGAATCCTGCCTATCGCCGCGCGGGCGGTTTCGATTTTCTCACCTTCGTCGAACCTGCCAAGCGCATCGCCTACGCGGCGAGTTTCGGCATCCAGAGCGTCCCGCGGTATCTTCGTCCTCGCTACGCCGAATGGATCGCTGCCATCCCGCACGTCTCGGTGCGCGAGCCGCGGGGGGCCGAGATCGTCGGCGCCCTCACCGGACGGACGGTGCCGGTGGTGGTCGACCCGACGCTACTGGTCGATCGAAGCGTCTGGGACGAGCTGATCACCGGCGCAGAGGTGCCCGCACGGCCGTACGGCGTGCAGTTCTTCCTCGCGCGGGCCGAGGGAGACGAGTGGCTGTCGAAGCAACACGTCGACGTGCCCCTGATCGACCTGAACAACCTCTCCGACGCCACGTCGGCACGAATGAGCCCCGGTGAATTCGTTGCGGCGATCGCGCACGCGGAGGTGGTCGTGACCGACTCATTCCATGCGGCCGTCTTCGCACTGCGCTACCGTCGCAGACTGCTGGCGCGACGTCGTCACGGGTCCGACGACCGCGTGCGCGCATTGCTGAGGTTGCACGGCCTGTCGTCGAGCGCCGATCGATCCGGGAGCATCGAGTTCGATACGGATGTCGACTGGACGAAGGCCGAGGCGAACTCGGAACGCGCGCGTGCCGCTTCGTCGGCGTTCCTCGCTCGCGCACTGGGCGGTGCCGCGCGGTAGCGTATGCGGGCGAGATGATGCGCGGCCGTCAGCTCGGCAGGAGTCTCCCGAGCACCGCTGCCATGGCCTCCACCCGTTCGCTCCAATCGGCCACCGGCCCGTCGACATGCTCGGGAAAGCGCCACTTGGCGGGTAATGCCGCAGCGACGGCATCCGCGAATTCGCCGCCGCCCGCGATCGTGATGCGCGGATCGTCGGCGTCGCGGAACCCGGCGACCGCCGTCGACACGACCGGCCTCCCCACCGCCTGGTACTCGTACAGCTTGATCGGATCGAGGCTGTCGGTGAAGGCCGTGACGACGTGCGGCACCACGAGCACGTCGGCGTGCTGCAGGTAGCCGATCACCTCGTCGCGCGGACGCGGGCCGAGCAGCCGGGCGCCAGCGAGACGCAGCAGCTCCTGGTCACCGGGAGGGAGCACGTTCGGACCGACGAGCACGAGCGAGGCATCCGCCCCGATGGCACGCGCGGTCGCAGCGCAGAGCGCGACATCGATGCGATCCCTGTGCAGCGTGCCGAGGTAGAGCGCAACCGGACCGTCCGGCAGGTCGCTCGGCCGCGGCGTGGGCCGGCGGTACGCGGCAGCGTCCACCGCATTGGGCACGAGCATCACTTCACGGACCGCCTGCTTGCGGCGCACCAGCTCGGGCGAGCACACCAAGACCACGCGGGCGAGTCGCATGAGCGCCGCCTCGTTCGCGGCGATCCGCTCCAGCTCGGCGGTAGGGCGGTCGGCGGCGAGCCAGTCGTCCGTGATGTCGTAGAGCGTGGGCCAGCCGGTGCGCTCGGCGAGGATCGCCATGCCGGGATCGTTGATCCAGAGCAGCGGATGCCGCATGCCCAGGCGTGCTGCCCCGCGAACGATGCCTCGGGCGAGCCGGTCGTCGGTGCGCGAGTCGAGCCGGCGAGGCATCCACTTGGTCAGTTGCAGCCGGTGAAGGCGACCCGACGCGATGTCGTCGATCCCGCTCAGGCCTGCGCCTATGCGCGGCCGGCGCGTCGAGCGAAGGTCGTGCGTCGGGTCGGCTGGCGGCTCGACGAACAGCACGTGTAGCGCCGGATCGCGGGCGAGGAGTCCGGCGACGAGGTGTTGGTTGCGCCGCCATACCTGATCCCAGCGCTCGAGCGAGACGACGATGAGATCGGTCATTCGGCTCCGTCCGCGAAGGAGGGTGACGATTCAGCGTAGCCGACGCCGTACGTGCGCTGAGAATCAGGCGCGTGCGTGAATTGCGGATATCGTGGTGCCGGGAGGACCGATGCGCATCGTGCAGATCGTTCCGTTCGTCGGCCCGGGGAGCGGGGTCGCGGGAGTCGCTTGGAACCTGGACCGGGAGTTTCGCGCACTCGGGGTGGAGGTGGAGAACTTCACGTTCGCATCGGCGGCGCGTGGGCTGCGCGAGGTGCGGGTTCGTGGGTGGCGCACCGCGCGCATCGCACAGGCGCAGCGCATGACGTGGTTCAGCGTCGTCGGCACCCGTCGCGCGAAGGCCTTCCTCGCCGATCGGCCTGACGCGGTCTCGATCTGCCACAACAACGCGATGGTCGGCGACGTGTACGTGAACCACGGGGTGCTGCTCGCCGCCATGCGGGCGCGCGGCAACTCGGCGCTGCGATTCCTGCGCGACCCCACGCACATCTTCACGCACGTGCGGGACCTGATCCGCTATCGCTCGGGCATCCACCGTCGCATCGTCGCGCTCAGCGACGCCGAGATCGGGGTGCTGAACCGCACCTACGGCCGGGTGCGCCCGCCGGTCGTGGTGATCCCGAACGGAGTGGACCTCGAGCGGTTCCGTCCGCCCACCGGGCTCGAGCGCCGCGGAGCGCGCGAACGGCTCCGGCTCGACGACGAGGATCGTGTCGCCGTGTTCGTGGGACACGAGTTCGACCGCAAGGGCCTGCCGATCGTGCTCGAGGCGATGGCGTCGGCGCCCACCGTGCTGCTCATGGTCGTCGGTGGCAACGCGCGGCTGCTTCAACAGGCGAAGGCGACCGCAGCTCGGCTCGGCGTCGCCGACCGGGTGCTGTTCGTGGGCCAGCAGGGCGATGTGCGTTCGTTCATCGCCGCAGCCGACATGTTCGTGCTGCCGAGCCACTACGAGTCGAGCGGGCTCGTCTTCCTCGAGGCGCTCGCGAGCGGGCTGCCCGTCGTCGCGACCCCGGTCGGTGTGGCGGCCGAGCTCGTGCGAAACGGCGAGAACGGGTTCCTCGTCGGGCGGGACGCACGCGAAATCGCCGACCGGCTGGAGCAGCTGGCGGCCGAGGATCTGGCGTCGTGGCGCGAGCGTGCCCGGGCGAGCGTCGCCGGGTGGACCTGGGCGGACGTGGCTCGCCGGTATCTGGAACTGGCCGAGCGCATCGTCGCCGAGCGGGATCGGTGACGGCGTCGTGCAACTGGCGCGCCCGGCCCGCCGGGAAGGTCGTCAGCGCAGTACGCTTCGGTACACCCGCTCCGTGCCGGCGGCCTGGGCGGCCAAAGAGAAGCGACGCTGCTGCACCGAGTGAACCACGACCCCGAGCGCCGACCGGCCGGCATCGTCGTCGGCGAGGCGGCGTAGCCGTGCAGCGGCGTGTTCGACGTCGTCGGGGTCGAACAGGCAACGATCCTCGAGTCCTTCGAACACGTCGAGATGGCCCGCAGCGCCAGCCGCGACGACGGGCAGGCCCCCCGCCATCGCCTCGAGCACGGTGAGACCAAGTCCTTCGACAGGGCATGGCGCGAGGAGCAATCCGGCGAGATCCATGATCTCGGGAAGGTCAGCCCGGTAGCCGAAGAATCGCACCGCGTGTCCGATTCCGAGCTCTTGGGTCAAGGCTTCCAAGGCGGCCTGCTCGGGGCCCTGCCCCGCGATCTCGAGTTTCCACCCGGCTTCGGCGAGCCCTGCCGCTGCGAACGCACGGATGCCGATGTGCCCGTGCTTCTCCGGCTGCAGCCGCTGGGCCATGAGCACGGTCCGCCCTCGGAGCAGGCCGTCATGCAATGGTCGCGACTCCACCCCCGAGTGCACAACTGTGCTCGGCCCGTCGATTGCCGACGCCACGGCGCGACTGATCGAGAGCTGGGCGTCGATGAACGGTCGCACGAGCAGACCTACCGGTATCGGTCCGACACGACCGTGCGGCTTGGCGAAATGCCGTGTCGCGACGACGGCCGGGCGTCGAAGACGTCCGGCTAGGCCGACCGCCGCGCCGAGCTCGGCGGCGGTCATGTGCGTGTTGATGACGTCGAATCCCGACGCGAGTCTGCGGACGGCGCGGGCGACCTCGTGCGTGCGGGCCGCAGTGATGTGTGCGACGCCGATCGGGTCGAGCGCCCGGCGCATGGGGTCGGTGGCGCCGCCGATCACCGCAACCTGATGCCCGTCCGAACGCTGCTGGCGCGCGAGGCGCACCACAAAGCGTTCGACCCCGGAGAAGCCGTCGGAGCGGATCGCGTGCAGGATGCGCAGCGACCTGGTCATCGGCGCCCCTTCAGGTCGCGCAGTTCCGCGAACAGGTCGAGATAGCGGTCGGCGATCGCCGGCCACCCGTGCTGCTCAGCGGTGCGGCGTGCCCGCTCGCCCCACCCGGAGAGGTCCTGCTGCGAGAGCTCGTGCAGGTATCTGCCGATTGCTGCGGAGTCTCGGTCGACGAGGTATCCGTTCTCGCCATGGGTGATGAGCTCGGGGGCGAATCCCACCCGAGTCG
Organism: Agromyces bauzanensis; assembly: GCF_014645655.1. Taxonomy (GTDB): domain Bacteria; phylum Actinomycetota; class Actinomycetes; order Actinomycetales; family Microbacteriaceae; genus Agromyces; species Agromyces bauzanensis. Next base: position 24,290 of record NZ_BMMD01000022.1, read on the forward strand.
CCACGACCGGTAACCCGCACGCGAGGGCTTCGAGGAAGACCAGGCCACTCGACTCGTAATAGCTCGGCAGTACGAACACATCGGAGGCGTGATAGAACGGCACCACATCCTGGTGAGGACCGACGAACGCGACTCGGTCGCCGACTCCACCACACCGAGCCATCTCTTCGGCCTGGCGGATCATCGCCGGAGTGCCGCCGACCACGACGAGGCCCACGTCGGGAGCATGCCGCAGCGCCTCAATGGCGAGCGGGAGGCCTTTCCGCTCGAACTCGTGGCCCACGAACAGCGCGAGCATCAGGTCCTTGGGCAGGCCGATCCGCGCTCGCGCGACGGCCCGCTCCTTGGACGTGGCCGGTCTGAACACCTGGGTGTCGACCCCGTTCGGAATCACCCGGATCAGCGGACGCACACGTCCATAGGTCGACACGAGCAGTTCGGCCTCGTGTTCGGTCAGTGCGACCACGGCGCGGTGGGCTCTCCCGCGGTAGCGCACGCGGTCACGGGCCGCCGTGAAGAGGTGCACGGGATTCCGAACCATCCGCCAGAAGTAGTTGCCGCGTGCTCGCATCGCCACCTGCAGCAGGCCGTGGTTGATGTACACATCGCCGGCGAGGGCGTCGTTGTGGCAGATGCTGATCGCATCCGGCCGCTCGGCCAGGAACCGCCTGGCCCTCGCCGTGCCCACCGTGCTGAACCAGACCACGCTCCGGGCACGCTCGAGGTGCATGCCGATCGCCGACTTTCGACTTCGACGGCGAGGTCGGCCCGCCGTCGCGGCGGTGAAGCGCTCGACGGTCGCACCCCTCGCGCGGAACTCGCGTTCGAGGTTGAAGGCCACTCCCTCGACGCCGCTCCCACGGGAGATGGCCGGTGCGATCTGCACGATGTGCAGGGAGGTCGCGGGCAGGGAGGTCGGGTGCAGGGCGTCGGGCAGTTCGGAGGCATTCGACGCCTCGGATGCTGCAGCCACGACTCTCCCAGCTCTTCCCGACCTCATCGGCGGCCTCGGCCCGCCCGAACTCGGCAGCAACTCTATCCCGACCGCCTCGGAGCGGCCTGAGCACCTCGGCCAGAGCACGTAAGCTCGGATCTCGTGCAGGACAGCGCAGACGACCGATCGCGCCCCGCTCCGTCGTTGCTCACCATCGCAACCGTCGCGACCGCGGCGCCCATGGGCGCGTCCGTCTACCAGGAACGCATTGCTGAGCGCGCCGCGCAAGCGCTCGGCGATGGCTGGGGCGTCCGCAGGGCGGTGTTCCGTTCGATGTCATCCTCCCTGCCCGGAAACCGCCGTCTCCCGTTCGGAGCCGTCACAGCCGCCTCGCTCGCGATACGCCGGCAGCTCGGCCGGATGCTCTTCTCGGGCGAAACGGTCACCCACCGAATGAACCTCGAGCTCCCGCCCGCCCCCGACGGGGACGTCATCACGATCCACGACGTCGTCGCATGGAGATTCCCCGACGAGTCGCCTCCGGTCGCCGCCGCGGCCGAGGAGGCCCGTCGAGCGGATGCCGTGATCTGCGTGTCGGAGTTCAGCGCGAACGAGGCCGTCGAGCTCCTCGGCATCCGCGACCCGTACGTCGTGCACAACGGCATCGACGACGCGTTCTTCGATGCCGCGCCCTTGGCTGAGGCCGAGAGAGCGGCACTGCGGCTGCCCGAGCGCTTCGTGCTGCATGCGGGCGGGGCGTCGAGTCGCAAGAATCTGCCGGCGCTCGCGGAGGCATGGCCGCTCGTGCATCGGAATCACCCGGATCTCACGCTCGTGCTCAGCGGCCCCCCTCATCCGAGACGCACCGCACTCTTCGACGGGATGCCTGGCACACAGTTGCTCGGCCGCGTCGCCGATGGGCTCGTGCCCGGCCTCGTCGCCGGGGCGGCAGCCGTCGTCGTGCCCTCGCTCTACGAGGGGTTCGGCCTGCCTGTGCTCGAGGCGATGGCCGCGAACGTCCCCGTGGTCGCCGCCCGCACGAGCAGCCTCCCTGAGGTCGCCGGTGTCGCCGCTGTGCTCGTCGAACCCACGGGCGCCGGTATCGCCGAGGGGCTCCTCGCCGTCACCGGCGATGACTCGGCGGTCACCGCGCTCGTGGCTGCCGGGCGAGCGCGAGCTGCCGGGTTCACCTGGGACGCCTCGGCGCGAAATCACGCACGGGTGTGGCGCTCGGTCGGATGACCGGCCGCCGGGGTCATCCGAGGCTGTAGCGTGCGTGATACGCGGTGGAGACGCGGGCCCAGCTGAACTCCGACACCCGGGCGGAGCCGGCGCGCGCGAGCCGCACTCGCAGGTCGACATCGTCGTGGACCCGGCGCAACGCGCTCGCAAGGGCGTCGCGATCGACGGGATCGACGAGGAGACCGTCGATGCCGTCGCGCACGAATTCGGGACCCCCACCACGGTTGGTCATGATGAGCGCCGCCCGGGCACGCCACGCCTCGAGGGCGACGATGCCGAACGGTTCGAGGCGGCTCGGGACGGCGACGGCGATCGACCGCTCCATCACACGAGCCACCTGGCCGGCGTCAAGACGCCCGAGCAGCTCCGCCCTGCCGGTGAGGCCGAGATCAGCGATCCGCCGCTCGATGGCACCGCGCTCGGGGCCGTCGCCGCCGATCAGCAGCCGGGTGTCCTCAGGCAGCCCGGCGCTGGCGAAGGCGTCGAGCAGCAGATCGAAACCCTTGAGGGGACCGAGTCGTCCGACCGCGGCGAAGAAGCGCCGCGGGCCGTCGAGAGCGGCGAGCCGGTCGACCGGCGAGTCGGGATGGCTGACTTCTGCGACTACGCCATTCGGCACCACGCTCCCATCGCGCAGGCCGAATGAGGTGCGCAGCTCATCGAGCACCCACTCGGATGGCGCGGTGACGAATCGCGCACGGGCCAGTGCCGTTCGCAGCGAACGCCGCAGGAGGGCGGACCGTGCGAATGCGCCATGGTCGTCGGCAGAGGTCTCGCCGTGCGAGGTGACTGCGATCGGCAGTCTCCACAGCCACGCGAGCACAACCGCGTAGACGCCGTTCGGTCCGAAGCAGTGCACGTGCAGCAACTCGGGCCGGAACGATCGCCGAGCTCGCGACCACGCAACCCAGGCCAGCGGCACATCGCGCACCAGCGCGAGCATCGAACGGAGGTTGCGGGCCGGCAGGGGCGTCGGCAGGTATCGGACCGTGACGCCGTCGACGTCACGAACCCCGAGGTGCTCGCCTCGGTCGACGGTCCACACCTCGACCTCAGTGTCGGCTCGCTTCGAGAGCTCGTGCGCAACCTGACGCACGTGCTCTTCGACACCACCGAAATGCGGTGCGTACGACGATGAGACGAGCGCCACTCGCCGGACCGGCACCCGGTGACCGCTGACGGCAGCCGCCTCTCGCCGGAAGCGCGACTCCACCCGCACCGGCCCCAGCCGGTACAGCGCCGCGCGCCGCCGGGCGGCGCGAGACCGGTCCCCGGACAGCAGGATGCCACGCGCCGTCGCGCCGACCACTTGGCCGAGCCGCGCCCACTGCCAGCCGAGTGGGCCGTAGTGCTTGCGCAGGTATCGTTCCTGCGACGCGTGGAAGTGCGCCTCCCGTCGCCGCGGGTCGCCGCCGGTTCCCGCGCCGACGTGCACCGCGCGCGCCTGCGACACGGCAGCGTGGCTCCAGCCGAGCCGGTGCGCGCGGTACGCCCAGTCGGCCTCCTCGGCGTAGAGGAAGAAGCGCTCGTCGAACCCGCCGACCTGGTCGAGCGCCTCGGCGCGCAGCAGCAGCACCGAGCCGATCACGTATGACGGGTCGCGGCGCAGTCTGGCGAGCCCGAGCGCCTCGAGCCAGGTGCCGCTCGGCGACGGCAGCCACCAGTCGACGCGGGCGACATTGCCGTGCTCGTCGACCTGCGCCGGGCCGACGCTCGCGAGGTCGTCGCGTGCGCGCAGTGCCCGCTGGAGCACGCCGATGTCGTCGGGTGAGATCGTCGCGTCGGGGTTCAGGAGCAGCATGTCGGCGCCCGGCACCAGCCGGTCGGCGAGCCCGACGTTCACGCCGGCAGCGAAGCCGCCGTTGCGGCCCGGGTCGAGGTAGCGCACGCCGAGCTCGGCGCAGAGGGCGGCGATCTCGGGCAGCGACGAGTTGTCGACGACTGTGGTTGGGAGCGATGCGACGGGTTCGAGTGCGCCGCGCAGCAGTTCTGGCGCGCCGTAGGCGACCACGATCACCTCCACGCCGCGAGCGGTATCGGCGCTCCGATCGGCGACGGATGCTTCGTGCCGCACCGCTCGGTAGAGGTCGAGGTACTGGCGACCGACGGCATCCCACGAGCACGTCGCTGCGCGCTCGAGCCCGCTCGCGCGGAGCCAAGAGGCCCGTGCCCCGCCCGCCTGTACAAGCGCGTCCGCGAGCGCCGCGGTGTCGCCGGCCGGCACCACGACGCCCGCGCCGCCCACCACGTCCGGCAGCGCCCCTGCGTCGCTCGAGACGACCGGCACGCCGCACGCCATCGCCTCGACGGCGACGCGGCCGAACTGCTCGGTCCACGACGGCGTTGGCATTGATGGCACGGCGAGCACGTCGAGCGTGCGGTAGAAGTCGACGACGACGTCGGGATCGATCGGCCCCACGACCTCGACACGGTCGGCGATGCCCGCCGCGGCAGCACGCACCCCCAGTTCTGGGGCAAGGGGTCCGGAACCGGCGATCCGGAGCCGCAGTCGGGGGTCGCGGGCGATGGCGTCGAGCAGCACGAGCACGCCCTTCTCGGGCACGAGGCGACCGAGGAAGCCCACGGTGATTTCGTCGCCCACAGGGCTCGCTTCGACAGGCTCAGCGAGCGAGGCATCCGTTGGCGTGAACCGCGACGCGTCGATCCCGAGCGGGATCACCCGCGCACGCCCGGCGAACCCCTTGTTTTCGACGATGCGGGCCGCCTCGGCGTTGCAGGCCGAGATGCCGGATGCCGCGCGCAGCGCCCATCGCTCGAGCCAGCGGAACGGCACGGGGTAGCGTTTCCGCAGGTTCTGGGCGGTATAGAGCACTACGGGCGTGCGCCGCGCGTGACGCCGAAGGGCGCGCATCAGCAGGATCTCGGCGGTGGCGAGGGCGAACGGCTCCTCGTGCACGTCGATGACGTCGTAGCGCTCGCCGAGCGCTCGCCAGATCGGACGCGGGTCGTAGACGAAGAGCGCGGGGTGGTTGCAGAAGGTGCGCACTCCGATCAAGCGTTCGCCGGCGCGAGGCTCGAGGCGCACGGGCGTGCCGCCGGCGTGCCACTCCTTCGCGCAGAGCAGCGTGACGTCGACGCCGAGCGCGGTGAGCGCGCGTTCGCGACCGCGCCACTCATCGACGACCGCGCTGTGCGAGACCCTGAGTGAGCGCACCTCACCTCCCTCGTAGACTTCAATGAAACCCTATCCGTGCAGTGGGCGCGGACCAGCGGCGGGCAGGAGGGTGACGCGGTGGATCGCGACGTGTTCACGGTGCTCGTCGTCTGCGAGGGCAATGTCAATCGTTCGGCGCTGGGTGCCGTGCTGCTCGAGCGGTGGGCGGAGTGGTACCTGCCCAAGGGCGCCGCCGAGCACGTGCGCGTCACGAGCGCCGGTCTCGGTGCGCCGGTGGGCTCTCGGATGGGTCGGCGGACGAAGGTGATCGCCGAAGCGCTCGGCGCCGACGGGTCGCGTCATCGGGCCGCCAAGGTCACCGAGGCGTACGTCCGTACCGCCGACCTCGTGCTCGTCTCGTCGAGTGACCAGCGCGACAGCGTGTTGGCGCTCGTGCCCGGGGCGCTGGCGCGAACGTTCACGATCCGGGAGGCCGGCCGTGTCGCCGAGGCGCTGCCGGAGTGGCCTGCCCCCCGTTCGCTGGCCGAGCTGCGCGCGCGCGTATTCGCCATCGCCGACAACCGCATCGCCGGCGCCGGCGACGACGACATCATCGACCCCCAGGGCAAAGACGACGAGGCGTACCGCCAGATGGCCCGGGAGGAGGTGCCCGCGCTCGCCGAACTCGCGCGGGCACTGTTCGGCATGCCTCGGGCCGAGATCGCGGCCTACCGTGAGGCCGTGGAGGCCGCCGAGTACAGCTTCCCGCCGCGCTGGGGTGCCGCATCCGCAGGCACCGTGGGGCGCCGAGCGTGACGTTGCGCGTGCTGCACCTCGACCACACCACGGTCGGCGGCGGAGCGGAATACGCACTGTTCCGGATGCTCCTGGCCGAGCCGGGTTGGTGGCCGTACCTCCTGCTCGCGCGGTCGCCCGGCGGCAGCGTCGGCGTGTACGACGCGGTGCCAACCCGAATTCCGCGACGGATGTCGGGAGTGCGCCAACCTGCCGGTGCAAGTTCGGGCGGGCTGCGAGCGGCGGTCTCGGTGGGTGCACGCGTCGTGGCCCAGGCCATCGCGACGCGGTGCTCGCGGGCGTTCGCGACCGCGGACCTGATCGACGCCAACACGGCACGCGCGGCCGCCTACGGCGCGCTTGCCGCGCGCTGGTCGCGCAAGCCGTTCGTCGTGCACCTGCGCGACCTCGTCGACCCCGAGGCGCTCGGCCGGTCGGGTCACGCGCTCATGGTGCGCGTCGTGCTGCCGCGCGCCGACGGCGCGATCGCGAACTCCCGCGCCACGCTGGACTCGGCTCGCCGGTACCTGCGATCCGGTGTGATCGCCGAGGTCATTCCGAGTGCGTCGGGGCTGCGCGTCGGCGGGGCGTCGGCGGTCCGGTCCGAGGGCCCCGTCCGGCACGTCGGAATGCTCGCGCGCATCGACCCGTGGAAGGGGCAGCACCTGCTCCTGGCCGCGTTCGCTCGCGCATTCGGTGGCGACGGTGAGGTGCGCCTGCAGTTCGCCGGCGATGCGCCCTTCGGCCACGAGGAGCACCTCGAAGAGCTCCGCCGTACGGCCGAAACGCTGGGCGTGGCCGAGCAGGTCGACTTCCTCGGACACGTCGGCGACATCGACGCCCTGCTCGCCGGGTGGGATGTCGCGGTGCAGGCGTCGACCCGCCCCGAACCGCTCGGCCAGAACGTGCTGCAGTACCTCGCCGCCGGGCGCGCCGTGATCGCCGCCGACGAGGGCGGCCCCGCCGAGTGGATCACCGACGGCGTCAACGGACTGCTCGTGCCGCCTCGCGACGTCGATGCGCTCGCGTCGGCGCTGCGCCGCCTCGACGGGGATGCCGTGCTCCGCGCGCGGCTCGCAGCATCCGCCGCCGAGACGCCCGGCCTGCTCGACGACGCGGCCGTGACGCGGGCGCATCAGGACTTCTACGAGCGCGTCGTGCGGTTCGTCGCCGAGCGGCGAACGCGCTGAGCGCGCACTGGCGCTACGCCCGCACCGCCACCGCCGCCACTCTCCGGGGTGGATGTAGAGCGAGCGCTCGCCCCTCGTAGATGCAGTCGACCGGGCACTCGTCGACGCGCGCGCGGTCCTTGACGTCGACGCAGGGCAGCGCGATGACGTACGTCACGACCCCACCAGCGCGCCGGCCCGCGAGATCTCCACCTGCTCGTCGCGCGGCACGACCTTCACGCGCTCGCGTGCGACGTCGGCGTACGCGGCATCCGTCGGCTCCCACGCCTCACCCAAGCCGCGCTCGTGCGCGTCGAGCCCGAGCCATCCGGCCCAGGTCGTGAAGCGGATGCCGCGAGTCTCGAGCACCTCGAGCACCTCGCCGCCGTCTGGCCCCGCGTCGACCTGCGGCGCGGGCAGCGCGCCGGCTGCGGCATCCGCCACCAGGTTCGTGACGGTCTCGAGCGCGTCACCCTTCGTGTGGCCGATGAGGCCCACCGGGCCGCGCTTGATCCAGCCGGTCGCGTAGACGCCGGGGATCGGTGCGCCCGAGGCATCCGTCACCCGGCCGCCGTCGTTCGGGATCACCGCACGACGCTCGTCGAACGGCACGCCCGGCACAGGCGAGCTCGCGTAGCCGACGGCGCGGTACACGGCCTGCACGGGCACGTCGACGAACTCGCCTGTGCCCTCGACCGAGCCGTCGCCCACGGGGCGGGTGCGCTCGAAGCGCACGCCCTCGACGCGGTCGGCGCCGAGCACCTCGACGGGTGCGTGCAGGAAGTGCAGGTGCAGGCGACGCGACGCGGTGCGATCGGCCGCCGAGCCGGTCGACGAACTCGCCGAAGCGCGCCACCCGTTCAGCGTGCGGGAAATGACCTTCACCTGGTTGTTCGAGGCGTGCAGCTGCTCGGCGTGCGGGTCGCCGGCGGCGCGCTCGAAGTCGTCGTCGTACACGATCACGTCGACGTCGGGCACCTCGCCGAGCTCGCGCAGCTCGATGGGCGTGAACTTCACGTGGATCGGTCCGCGGCGGCCGAACACGTGCACGTCGGTCACGGGCGACGCCTCGAGGCCGGCGACCACGTTGGCCGGGACATCCGTCGAGACGAGGTCCTTCGGATGCTTCGCCAGCATGCGTGCGGTCGAGCGCGACGTTGCCGTTGCCGATGACCGCCACCTGTTCGGCCTCGAGCGGCCAGTCGCGCGGCACGTCGGGGTGGCCGTCGTACCAGGCGACGAAGTGGGCCGCGCCGAAGGAGCCGGGCAGGTCGATGCCGGGGATCTCCAGCGGGGCATCCTTGAGCGCGCCCGTTGCGAGGATGACTGCGTGGTACCGCGCGCGCAGCTCGTCGACCGTCACGTCGCGGCCCACCTCGACATTGCCGATCAGGCGGATCGTGCCCGCGTCGAGCATCTCGTGCAGCGACGTGACGATGCCCTTGATGCGCGGGTGATCGGGTGCGACGCCGTAGCGGATGAGGCCGTATGGCGCGGGCAGCGACTCGAACAGGTCGATCGCGACCTCGCCGCCGGCCTCGGCGACCTGGCGGTGCAGGATGTTGCCGGCGTAGATGCCGGCCGGGCCGGCGCCGACGATCGCGACGCGGAGGGAGAGGGTCATCGGGTGGTGGCCTTTCGGCGGGGTTCGAGCGCCTCGGGCGCATACGGGCTGAGGGAGACGACGTCGCCGACCACGACGACGGCGGGCGAGCGGATGCCGCGCCGCGCCGCCTGCAGCGCGATCGTGTCGAGCGTCCCGATGGTCACGCGCTGGCGCGGCCCGTAGCCGTCCTCGATGACGGCGACGGGGCATCCGCCGCCGCGCCCGCCGCGGGCGAGGGTGATCGCGGAGTTCGCGAGCGTGCCGATGCCCATGAGCAGCACGACCGTGTGGTCGCTTCCGCCGCCGAGGGACCGGATCTGGTCGTGGCCGGTGACCACGGTGAACGTGGTCGCGAGGCCGCGGTGCGTGAGCGGGATGCCGGCGATGGCGGGCACAGAGCTCGCGCTCGTGATGCCCGGCACCACGTCGACGTCGATGCCGTGGTCGCGGCAGAACACGAGCTCCTCGCCGCCGCGTCCGAAGATGTACGGGTCGCCGCCCTTGAGGCGCACGACGCGCCTGCCGTCGCGGGCGAGCGTCACGAGCAACTCGTTGATCGCGTCCTGCGGCACGGCGTGATGGCCGGGCAGCTTGCCGACGTCGATCACCTCGGCACGAAGCTCCACGCCCGCGGCGGCGAGCCCGTCGAGCACCGCGCGGGCACCCAGCCGGTCGGCCACGATCACGTCGGCGGCCTCGAGGGCGCGCAGTCCCCGGATGGTGAGGAGGCCCGGGTCGCCCGGTCCGGCGCCGACGAGCGCGACGGTGCCGTTCGGCGCGACGGTGCCGCTCATCGCGCACCTCCCTGCAGCAGTCCTCGCCGGCGGAGCATCCGTCGCTCGAGCGGGGCGAACACCACGAGCTCGATGAGGATGCCGATCGCGAGGATCACGAGGATGGTCGCGAGCACGCCCGCGAGGTCGGCGAGCTCTCGGCTCTGGTCGAGCATCGAGCCCAGGCCGAAGCCGATCGTGCCGCCCACGGCGATGATCTCGGCGGCCATCAGCGACCGCCACGAGAACGCCCAGCCCTGCTTGAGCCCGGCGACGTATCCGGGCAGCGCGGCGGGGAGCACCACGAGGGTCGCGAGCCGGCCGGGTCCGGCGCCGAGCACGGTGCCCACGCGGCGCAGCTGGGGCGGCACCTGGTCGACGCCCGAGATCAGCCCGTTCACGATGGACGGCACGGCGCCCATGAGCACGACGAAGTAGACCGTGGCATCCGTGAGCCCGAACCAGATGATCGCGGCCGGCACCCACGCGACCGACGGCAGCACCTGCAGGCCAGAGATGATGGGGCCGATCGCGCGGCGCAGCGGCTTCACCTCGGCGAGCAGCAGCCCCAGTGGGGTGCCGACGACGACGGCGATGAGGAAGCCGAGCACGCCCCGCTCCAGGCTCGTGGCCACCGCGAGCTGCAGGCGGCCCGACTCCCACGCCCCGCCGATCGCGGCGGCGACCTCCAGGGGACCGGGCGCGAGGTCGGGGCGGGGCTGGGTGATCACGACGTAGAGCTGCCACGCGGCGATGAGCGCGAGCACGAACACGATGGGCGGCACGACGCTCGTCGTGAACCGGCGCCACGCGTTCGGGGCCCGGTCGGCGTCGGTCTGCAGCCGGTCGAGGCCGGCCTCGAGGCTGCGCAGGTCGTCGTTCTCGGGGTGGGTTGTCGCGCCAGGCGGCTCCTCGAGCAGGGCGTCATGCGGCATTTCGGCGGATCTCCTTCCGCAGCTGGGTGGTGATCTCGATCGACAGCGCCGCGACCTCGGGCGACTCGATGCGGCGCCCCTCGGTCTCGGCGATGCGCCACTCGCCGGCGACCCGGCCCGGGCGGCTCGACATGAGCACCACGCGCTGTCCGAGCCGGGCCGCTTCGCGCACGTTGTGCGTGACGAACACGATCGTGCGGCCGGTGCGTCGCCACACACGCTCGAGCTCCTCGTGCAGGAGGTCGCGCGTGATGGCGTCGAGCGCGGCGAACGGCTCGTCCATGAGCAGCACGGGCCGGTCCTGCGCGAGCGCGCGGGCGAGTGCGACGCGCTGGCGCATGCCGCCGGAGAGCTCGTGCGGGCGCTTCTCCGCGGCATCCGCGAGATTCACCGTGTCGAGGAGCTCGAGCGCCCCGCCGCGTCGGGCTGCGCGCGGCACGCCGCGCAGGCGGAGGGCGAGCTCGACGTTCTGCCGGGCCGTGAGCCACGGCATGAGCGCGGACTCCTGGAACATCACGGCAGCGCCCTGCGTGGGCACGTCGATCGTTCCGGCCGTCGGGCGGTCGAGGCCCGCGATGAGGTTGAGCAGGGTCGACTTGCCGCAGCCGGATGCCCCGAGCAGGCAGACGAACTCGCCCGCCTCGATCGACAGGTTCACGTCGTCGAGCACCAGCGGGCCAGCGCCGAAGCGCTTGCCGAGCCGCTCGATGCGGATGGCGGTGTGGTCGGCCGTCTGCGAGCTCATGGTGGCTCCTACTCCTCGCCGAGGCCGCCCGCGGAGACCGGCTCGGTGCCGTCCTCCTCGAGCAGCTCGTTCAGCAGCCGTAGGTCGAAGAGCCCGTCGATCGAGCCGTCCTTCTGCGTGCCGGCCTCGAGCCCGTTCGCGACGAGCGTCTCGAACGTCTCGGCGTGCGGGTCGACCGAGAAGGTGACGTGCTCGAGCGCGCGGCTGATGACCTCGTTTGCGAGCGGCTTGCCCGTCTCGGCCTCGAGGGCGGCATTGATGGCGGCGGGCGCCTCGTCGGCGTGATCATCGAGCCAGGCGACGGATGCCACGTGGCCCTCGAGCAGCGCACGCACCGTCTCGGGGTGCTCGGCGAGGAACTCGGCGCGCACGAGCAGCACCGTCGTGGGGAACGCGCCGACGTGCCACAGGTCGGCCTCGTCGACGAGCACATGCGCCCCGCGCCCGCCGTCGGCGAGCAGGCGCGACACCCACGGCTCCGGCAGCCAGGCGCCGTCGAGGCCCCCCTGCTGGAAGAGCGTGAGCGTCTGCGCGTTCTCGGTGGGCGTGATGTGCACGTCGCCGCCGCCCGTCGTGTCGGTCGCGAAGCCCTCGCTGGCGAGCCACGAGCGGAGGGCGACGTCCTGCGTGTTGCCGAGCTGCGGGGTCGCAAGGGTGGTGCCCTCGAGGTCGGCGGGCGAGTCGATGCCGTCGCGCACGACGAGCGCCGCGCCGCCGATCGCTGCGCCCGCGACGATGTGCGCCGACTGGCCGGCAGACTGGATGAACGTGTTGATCGACGGGTTCGGGCCGATGTACGTGGCATCGATCGCGCCGGCCGACAGCGCCTCGATCGCGGCGGGCCCCGCGTTGAAGACCTGCGTGGTGAGCTTCGTGTCGCCGAGCGCGTCGGCGAAGAGTCCCTCCTCGAGTCCCACGAGTGCGGGCGCGTGCGTGACGTTCGCGAAGTACCCGAGCCGAAGCTCGTCGGCCGGGCCGGTCCCGGCGGATGCCTCGGCCGCCCGGCCAGCGGCCGCCTGCGGCGCGCACCCGCTCAGGGCGAGCACGGCTGCCGCGACGATCGCGGCGGCGAGCATCATGCCGCCCACCAGGCCCAGGCGGGAACGGGCGCGGGATGTGGCGTTCATGCTGCTGCTCCTTCGGTGGTGGTGGCGGTGCTGGCGGTGGTGGAGGTGGGCCCGCTCACGATGGCGGCCGCGAGGGTCGCGCCGTCCTGCGGGTGGATCACGAGGAACGCGCCCGCCCGGCGATGCTCGGCGTACGGTTCGACGGGCAGCTCGGCGGCGAGCCTCAGGGCGACCTGTCCGATGTCGTTCACGTCGAGCCGATCGGCCGGCTCCAGCGCGAGCGTGGCGAGGTCGCGGCGGCCGTGCACGGCGGTGACCAGCGCTTGCACGGTCGACGTGCCCGACTTCACGAGCACGCGCGCACCGGGCACGAGGGGTCGCGGGTCGAGCTGGAAGACGGCGGCGTCGAGCTCGCTGCGGGCAGCGGGCAGTGATCCGGATGCCGCGATCACCGCGCCGCGCGCCGCGTCGAGTTCGTCGGCGAGACGGAGGGCCACCGACTGCGGCGCCGACGCCGCCTCGAGCGCCACCGGTCCCGCGTCGATGCCGACGACGGTCGTGGTGGCGCCGCCCGGGAACACCTGCACCTCGTCGCCGACGCGCACGGTGCCCGACGTGATGCGCCCGGCGAACGCGCGGTGGTCGCGGTACGACACAGGGTCGGCGACGTCGTGCGCCAGGGCTCCCTGCGGGCGGATCACGAGTTGCACCGGCATCCGGAGCGCCTCGAGGTCGGACTCGAGCTCGTCGAGCGGGGGCAGCGTCTCGAGCAGCTCGAGGAGCGCCGGACCCTCATACCAGGGCGTGTTCGCCGACCGCTCGACGACATTGTCGCCCGCGAGCGCCGATACCGGGATGACGTGCGCCTCGGGGAGGCCGAGGTCGCGCACGAGCGCGGAGACATCCGTCGCCACCGCCGCGAAGGCGGCCTCGTCGTAGCCGAGCAGGTCGATCTTGTTCACGGCGACGACGACGTGCGGCACCCGCAGGAGCTGCACGACCGCGAGGTGCCGGCGAGTCTGCTCCAGCACGCCCTTGCGCGCGTCGACGAGCACGACGACGGCGTCGGCGGTGGCGGCGCCCGTGACCATGTTGCGTGTGTACTGCACGTGGCCGGGGCAGTCGGCGAGGATGAACGACCGGCGACCGGTGGAGAAGTAGCGGTAGGCGACGTCGATCGTGATGCCCTGCTCGCGCTCGGCGCGCAGGCCGTCGGTGAGGAGGGCGAAGTCGATGGCACCCGGCTCGCCGCCGAAGCCGCGCTCGGCGGAGGTGCGGGCGACCGACTCGAGCTGGTCGGCGAGGATCGCCTTCGAATCGTGCAGCAGGCGGCCGACGAGCGTGGACTTGCCGTCGTCGACCGAGCCGGCGGTCGCGAAGCGGAACAGCGTGCTCTCATTGCGCCGAGTGTTAACGCCAGCGCCGAGTGATACCGACCCATCGTTAACACTCGCGCCGGACGTTAACACTCGGGGGGTGGGACGGTCGTCGGGCAGTGTGGCGTGGGTCATCAGAAGTATCCGTCCTTCTTGCGGTCCTCCATGGCGGCCTCAGAGATGCGGTCGTCGGCCCTGGTGGCCCCGCGCTCGGTGAGGGTCGACGTGGCGACCTCGCGCACGACTTCGGCGACGGATGCCGCGTCCGATTCGACGGCGCCGGTGCAGCTCATGTCGCCCACGGTGCGGTACCGAACGGTGCGGCGCTCCACGTGCTCGTCGGCACGCGGCGGCGACACGGGGCTGACCGCGCGCCACATGCCGTCGCGGCGGTACACCTCGCGCTCGTGCGCGTAGTACAGCGGCGGCAGCTCGATGCCCTCGCGCTCGATGTAGCGCCACACGTCGAGCTCGGTCCAGTTCGAGATCGGGAACGCGCGCACGTGCTGGCCGACCGTGTGCCGGCCGTTGTAGAGGTCCCAGAGCTCGGGGCGTTGGTTGCGCGGGTCCCACTGGCCGAACTCGTCGCGCAGGCTCAGGATGCGCTCCTTGGCGCGCGCCTTGTCCTCGTCGCGGCGGGCGCCGCCGAAGACGGCGTCGTGCCGGCCCGCGGCGATCGCATCGAGGAGCGGCTGGGTCTGCAGCGGGTTGCGGGTGCCGTCGGCGCGCTCCTGCACGCGGCCGTCGTCGAGGTAGTCCTGCACGGATGCCACCTCGAGCCGGATGCCGAAGCGCTCCACCGTGCGGTCGCGGAAGTCGATGACCTCGGGGAAGTTGTGGCCCGTGTCGACGTGCAGCACCGGGAACGGCACGCGCGCCGGCCAGAACGCCTTCGCGGCGAGGTGCAGCACGACGACCGAGTCCTTGCCGCCCGAGAAGAGCAGCACGGGCCGCTCGAACTCGGCGACGACCTCGCGGATGATGTGGATCGCCTCGGACTCGAGGGTGTCGAGCGCCGACAGCCTCGGGCGAGCTTCCGCGACCGTGCTCGTGGTGGTCGTGATCTCGCTCACAGGTGCAACCCGCATTCCGTCTTGGCGAGGCCGGCCCAGCGACCCGACCTCGGATCCTCGCCCGCGGCGACGGGCTTCGTGCACGGCTCGCACCCGATCGAGGGGTAGCCGTGCGACATCAGGAGGTTCACGGGCACCTGGTGCGCGCCCGCGTAGTCGAGGAGCTCGTCGAAGGTCCACGCCGCGAGCGGGTTCACCTTCACGAGCCCGTTGCGCTCGTCGTAGGTCACGAGCGGCGTGTTCGTGCGGGTCGGTGCCTCCTCGCGGCGCACGCCCGTGAACCACACCTCGTAGCCGCCGAGCGCGCGCTGCAGGGGAGCGACCTTGCGGCGCGCGCAGCAGAGCCCGGGATCGCGGGCGAACAGCTCCGCGCCGAACTCGGCATCCTGCTCGGCAACCGTCTGCTCGGGCAGCACGTCGACGACGCGCACGTCCAGCGCATTGGCGACTTCGTCGCGCGTGACGTGCGTCTCGGTGAAGTGGTACCCCGTGTCGAGGAACAGCACGTCGACACCCGCCAGACGCGAGGCGACCACGTGCGGGAGCACGGCGTCGGCCATCGAGCAGGCGACGGCGGCGGCATCCGTCGCGAAGTTCTCGGCCACCCAGGCCACGACCTCGTCGGCGGATGCCTCGCGGCCGCCCTCGGGCGAGAGCAGCGCGGCGCCCGCCTGCGCGAGGGCGCGAAGCTCGTCGGCGCTTCGGGTCTCGGCGAGGGTGGTCTCGAGACGCTCGCCGGCGCTCGCTCCTCGACCACCGAGGGTGCCGCTCGCCACCTGACCACCGGATCCGAGGTTGCGGGCGCTCATCGCAGGGCCTTCTCGTCGGCGCGGTGCGCCCACTCGGCGAACGTCTCATCGGCGGCCGCGTCGCGGTTGGCGATGAATCGCCGCACGACCCGCTCGACGTAGTCGGCGAGCCCGTCGGCGGTGACCTTGAGCCCTCGAACCGTACGGCCGGTGCCGGCCTCCTCGCGCGTCGCCGAGGCGAGGCCGCCGCCGAGGTGCACCTGGAAGCCGGGCGTCTGCCCGCCGTCGCCGTCGGGGAGCAGTTGCCCCTTGAGGCCGATGTCGGCGATCTGGATGCGGGCGCACGAGTTGGGGCATCCGTTCACGTGCAGGCTGATGGGATGCGGCAGCTCGAGCCCGGCGAGCCGCGACTCGAGGGCGATGACCGCGTTCGTCGCGGTCTGCTTCGTCTCGACGATGGCGAGCTTGCAGAACTCGATGCCCGTGCACGCGATCGTGCCGCGGCGGATCAGGCTCGGCCGCGCCTGCAGGCCGAGCGCGTCGAGCTCGGCGACGACCTGCTCGACGTGCTGCGCCTCGATGTCGAGGAGCACGAGCTTCTGGTGCGGCGTCGTGCGGACGCGGCCGGAGCCGTATCGATGGAGCAGGTCGGCGATGGCCGTGAGCGTCGACCCCGAGACCCGGCCCACGAACGGGGTCACGCCGATGTAGTAGCGGCCGTCCTTCTGCCGATGCACGCCCACGTGATCGCCCTGGGTGGGCGGCTGCGGAGCCGCTGGCCCGTCGGGGAGCGGGGCGCCCAGGTACTCGGTCTCGAGCACCTCGCGGAAGCGCTCGGCGCCCCAGTCGGCGACGAGGTACTTGAGGCGGGCCTTGTTGCGCAGTCGTCGGTAGCCGTAGTCACGGAAGATCGACGTGACGCCGAGCCAGACGTCGGCCACCTGTTCGGGAGCGACCCAGGCGCCGAGGCGCACCGCGAGATGCGCGCTCGTCGAGAGGCCGCCGCCGACCCAGAGGTCGTAGCCGACACCGAGTTCGGGATGCTCGACGGCCACGAACGCGATGTCGTTGATCTCGTGCACCACGTCCTGGCTGGGGTGCCCGGTGATGGCCGACTTGAACTTGCGCGGCAGGTTCGCGAGCGACTCGTCGCCGATGAAGCGGCTCGTGATCTCGTCGATCTGGGGCGTCGGGTCGATGAGCTCGTCGGCCGCGATGCCGGCGACGGGCGAGCCGAGGATGACGCGCGGCACGTCGCCGCACGCCTCGGTCGTGCCGAGCCCGACCGCCTCGAGGCGGCGCCAGATCTCGGGCACGTCCTCGACGCGCACCCAGTGCAGCTGGATGTTCTGCCGGTCGGTGAGGTCGGCGGTGTCGCGCGCGAACTCGGTCGAGATCTCGCCGATCACGCGCAGCTGCCCGGTCGTGAGCTGTCCGCCGTCGATGCGCACGCGCAGCATGAAGAACTCGTCCTCGAGCTCGTGCGGCTCGAGCGTGGCGGTCTTGCCGCCGTCGATGCCGGGCTTGCGCTGCGTGTAGAGGCCCCACCAGCGGAAGCGCCCGTGCAGGTCGGTCGGGTCGATGCTCGCGAATCCGCCCGCGGCGTAGATGCGCTCGATGCGTTCGCGCACGGCGAGACCGCCGTCCTCCTGCTTCCACTGCTCGTTGGCGTTGAGCGGGGTCCTGCCGTCGATCTTCCACTGGCCGTGCGGACGCGTGGCTGGGCGCGCCGGGCGCGCTGCCGCGGCATCCGTCGCCCTCGGGGTGGTGATGGTCACGACGCCCTCCTTCCTCTTGCCGGTGCGGAATGTGCTCCGTGCGTGTTCGGTCGAAGCTATGCGAGGAGGGCGACCCCCGACAGGGGGCCGTGTCATGCCCGGTCACGTCGTGTCGCATTCCGTCACACGGCGTCGCGTCGTGACATGCGGCTTGCGCGCCGCCGGGCTGTCAGCGGAGGCGAGCGGATGCCGCGGCGTACCGTTCGAGCACGAGCTCGACCAGTTCCCGGGGTGGGGCCTGCTCGGCGACGAGCAACGGACGCGCGGTCACGTCGGCGCCGGCTGAGCGCGCGAGGTCGTCGAAGTATCCGGGCGCGAGCAGGTAGTTCGCGACGACGACGCGGGCGCTGGGTGTCGCACCCGTGCGCGCTGCGGCGACGGCATCGGGGAGCCGCGGCTCGGCCGACGAGAGGAAGCCGATCGAGACCTCGCGACCGGATGCCGCGGCGAGCCGTCTCGCCATGTCATGGCAGTCGTCGACCGCGCGTCGGTCGCTCGACCCCGCGACGGCGAGCACGGCACGATCGTCGTCGCGGAGCCCCGCCTCGCCGAGGCGTCGGACGAGCACCCGCGCGAGCCGGTCGTCGGGACCGAGCGCACCAGCCAGCGTCACGGGCCGAGCGGATGCCGCGGCGTCCACGTCCTCGGCGAGGTCGACGTGCACGTGATAGCCCGCTGAGAGGAGGAGCGGCACGACGACGGCCGGCTCGCCGGGTTCGAGGGATGCGAGCGTGGCGGGCACGTCGGGCTGCTCGACGTCGACGTGTCCGAGTCGCACGCTGGGCGGAGCATCCGGATGCCTCGTCGTGACCGCCGCGGCGACGGCCTTGTGCAGCCAGCGCACGGCGGTCCGACCCGCCTCGGAGGAGGTCCCGTGCGAGACGCCGACGAGGGCGGGCGGCTGTGCGGTCATCCGATCATCGTGGCAAAGGCTCGTCGCGGGCCGCAGCCGTGCGACGTCGCGTGACGATCGCGCGGCCGACGAGTCCGACCGCGGCGACCGCGACGCCGACGATGAGGAGTGGGAGCGCGAGGCTGGGAATCGTCATGGCCATGCCGAAGACGTCCACCCAGTAGTCGAGCATCTCCGAGGGGTATCGCGCCAGGACCCGGCTGCCGACGGCGTTCGAGATCGCGGTCATGAGCGCGGGTGCGATCCAGAGGGCGAGGAGGCCGAATGCGGCGGCGACGACGCGCCCGATCGTATTGATGCCGCCCCAGGCGATGGCCGCGCCGACGAGCACGGGAGTGATCCAGCGGGTGAGGTCGAGCAGCCAGCCGACCTCGATGCCGGCAACGGGGCCGGTGCCGAACGGCACGACGAGTCCGTTGATCCACGGTCCGAACGCCACGGCCGCGATGCTGAGTCCGATCACCGCGCCGGCGCGTGGGGCCCGGGCGATGAGCAGCATCACCAGCACGCCGACGAGGATCACCAGCGACGTGCCCGCGACGAGCGCGGCGAGGTAGAGGGCCGACTCACCTCGCTCCTGCAGGCCGCTGCGCACCACGATCGCGGTCTGCACGGCGGCGATGACCTGCACCGCAAGTACTCCGATGAGGATCGCGGCCGTGCCGAACCGCGCGAGCCGCGTTCTCGTCGCTCGGGCGACGATGCCGAACGCGGTCGGTCATGCCCGGGTCGAACGAGCCGTACCGGCTTGCGCGCCGCGGGCTCATGTCGCGGCTCCTCGCGGCGGGCGCCGACTCCGATGTGCTCCGGCCGCTCGCCGAGCACGTCGACTGAGACCCGACCGGCCGCTGAAGCGCAGCGGTTCAGGCCTCCAGCACGAGCGCGAGCGACGTGTCGCCACACGGCACGACCGCCTCGCCGCCCGGCAGCCACGCGGCATCCGTCACCGAGGCCGCGTCCCGCAGCGGCGTGAGGGCCTCGGCCAGACCCTCGATGCGCAGCAGCGCTCCCGTCGGCCGCCGGGCGTCGGTCGAGGCCACGATGCGGCCCGACGCATTCACGAGGGTGCAGGGATGCCCCGACTCGCGGATCACCGGGAGCAGCACTTGCTCGAGGCGCGCGACGTACAGGTCGGTGCCCACGAGGCCGACCATCTCGTCGCCGCCGACACGCACGGGCGTCGTGATCGTGACGGTGTAGTCGTCGGTGCAGAGGTAGTCGACGTAGGGCCCCGTGAGGTGCCGGGTGCCGGTGCGCGCGGGGACGCGCCACCACTCGAGCGTCGTGTAGTCGCGGAACTGCTCCGAGTCGGGGTCGTCGACGGTCGTGAGCCGGCGCAGCCCCGACCCGGGGCCGAACGTGTTCGATCCGCTGAGCCACCAGGCGAGGTGCCACGGCGCATCGGCGAGGAAGCCCGGCGCCGCGACGAAGCCGGCGCCGGTGATGAGACTGCCCTCGCGCTCGAGTTCGCCGCTCGCGAGCGCGGCGACGACGGGATCGAGCTTCTCGGCGGTCGGCTCGCCCTCGCCCGTGAGCGCGCCGGCGTACGGGCCCGCGAGCTCGCGCTCGAGCACGTCGCGCCATCCGTCGATCATGGCGAAGACGGGGTCGATGGTCGAGGCGATCTGCCTGGCGATGTGCTCGGCGGTGACGTCGACGTCGACGCTCATGGCCTCGCTCCTTCCGGTTGTCCGGCGGCGGCCGGAGCGACCGCGGCCTGCTCCGCCGCGGCCTGCTCGAGGCGCACCTTCTCGTCGATGAGCCACTCCACGGCCGAGGCGATGTGGTCGGTCGTCGCGCGACGTGCCCGCTCGGGCTGCACGTCCCGGATGGCCTGGATGACCTCGAGGCGGGCCGTGCGACTGCGGTCACGTGAATCCTGCTCCCGCAGGCACAGCCAGAGCAAGGGGCCGGCCTCGGCCTGCAGGCGCAGCTCCTCGTGCACCAGCCGGGGCGACTGGCTCACGGCGGCGATCTCGAGCTGGAACCGGCTGACCGCTCGACGTGCGCCGCCGGGGGTCGCGAGGTCGGCACGGGCGTCGACCTCGATGAGGCTCGCGAGGTCGTCCTCGCTCGCCCGATCCGCGGCGATCTCGGCCGCCATGCCCGCAATGGCGGCGTAGTGCAGCGAGAGGTCGCGCAATTCGATGCGGCTCAGCGAGCGAACGCGCTCGTCGACCATGCGCGTCGTCGCGTCGCGGTCGTGGGTCACGAAGCTGCCGCCGTCGCGTCCGCGCTTGGTGTGCACGAGTCCCTTGTCCCGCAGCGCCACGAGCGCCTCCCGGGCGGTGACGACTGCGACGCCGAGGCTCCGCGCGAGCTCCGACTCGCTCGGCAGGCGCTCGCCGTCGCGAAGTACACCGGCCACGATCGCGTCGGTCAGGCGCTGCGCGACGAGCTCGGCGCGGCCCGCACCGTCGAGCGGCGAGAAGACTACCGCGCGTGTCGCATCGGCGCGGCCGGTGGCCTGCGGCATCCGACCTCCCCGGCATCCTCCTCGGAACGTGACTCCTCGGAACTGTGACAAGACCGTAACACGGCGGACTGGATTCAGACATCTGGATCCATATGATTTTGACATCGCCCGTTTAACGGCGTGCGCGAGCAGCGCGGATGCATCGAAGGGGACGCCATGACCGACCAGCAGCCGGCCATCCGGCTCACCGGGCTCACGAAGGAGTTCGGCGCCGTCACCGCCGTCGACAACGTCGACCTCGAGATCGCCGCCGGCGAGTTCTTCTCGATGCTGGGCCCGTCGGGGTCGGGCAAGACGACGGTGCTGCGGCTCATCGCTGGCTTCGAACAGCCCACTTCCGGCACCATCGAGCTGTTCGGGCAGGATGTCACGAAGCGCGCGCCGTTCGACCGCGACGTCAACACCGTCTTCCAGGACTACGCGCTCTTCCCGCACATGAGCGTGCTCGAGAACGTCGCCTACGGCCTGCGGGTGCGCGGCATCGGCCGCAAGGAACGCAACGAGCGTGCACGCCGGGCGCTCGCCTCGGTGCGACTGGAGCAGATGGCGGCCCGCAAGCCCTCGCAGCTCTCGGGCGGCCAGCGCCAGCGCGTCGCCCTCGCCCGAGCCACGGTCGTGCAGCCGAAGGTGCTGCTTCTCGACGAGCCGCTCGGCGCCCTCGACCTGAAGCTCCGCGAACAGATGCAGGTGGAGCTGAAGGAGATCCAGCGCGACCTCGGCATCACGTTCATCTTCGTGACGCACGATCAGGAGGAGGCGCTCACGCTCTCCGATCGCATCGCCGTGTTCAACGACGGGCGCATCGAGCAGCTCGGCACGCCCGCCGAACTCTACGAGCACCCGGGCTCCCGGTTCGTCGCCGATTTCGTCGGCACGTCGAACCTCCTCGACGACGCGGCGTCGCACGAACTGCTCGGCCGCGGCGGCCTGCATTCCGTGCGTCCCGAGAAGATGACCGTCGGCGGTGGCGAGACCGGCGCCGACGTGCACAACGCGCCCGGCACGGTCGTCGAGACGATCTACCTCGGCAGCGGCATCCGCATCGTCGTCGACCTCGACGCGGGCTCACGCGTGAGCGTGCTCGAGCAGAACGACCGCCATCGCGTGCACGACGACGAGCGCGGCGACCGCGTGGTCGTGAGCTGGCACGACGCCGACGTGATCTCGCTCGCGACATCCGAGTCGGTGACGGATGCCGCAGCCGCGGCATCCGTGTGACCTGCACCACCCTGCACCACACAGAGAAACAGGAGAGAACCATGAAGCGGAATCCACTCACCGCGCGCAGCGGCGCGACGGTGGGCCTCGCGATCGCCTCGATCGCGGTGCTCACCGCCTGCGGCACCCAGTCCGGCGGCTCCGGCGGCGGCGACGCCGCCGAGGAGCTCGGCGAGATGGAGGGCCAGGTCTCGATCCTCGCGTGGCCCGGCTACGTCGAGGACGGCTCGAACGACCCCGCCGTCGACTGGGTCAGCTCCTTCGAGGAGGAGACGGGATGCGAGGTCACCTCGAAGACCTACGGCACCTCCGACGAGGCCGTCAACCTCATGAAGTCGGGCGACTACGACGTCGTGGTCGCCTCGGGAGACGCGACCCTGCGCCTCATCGCCGCCGAGGACGTCGTGCCGGTCAACACCGACCTCATCCCGAACTACGAGGGCATCTACGACTTCCTGAAGGACAAGGAGTGGAACTCCGTCGACGGGGAGTCGTATGGCGTGCCGCACGGCTACGGCGCGAACCTGCTCATGTACAACACCGAGGTCGTCACCGAGGCGCCCACCTCGTGGGACGTCGTGTTCGACCGCGCCGGTGAGTTCACCGGCAAGGTCACGGCATACGACTCGCCGATCTACATCGCGGATGCCGCGGTCTACCTCATGGCCCACCAGCCGGAGCTCGGCATCGAGAACCCGTACGCCCTCGACGAGGAGCAGTTCCAGGCCGCGGTCGACCTGCTGAAGGAGCAGCGCCAGCACGTCGGCGAGTACTGGTCGGACTACCTCAAGGAGATCCAGGCCTTCCAGACCGGCGACTCGGTCGTCGGCACCACCTGGCAGGTCATCCAGAACGTGCTGGAATCCGAGGGCGCGTCGACCGGGGTCGTGCTGCCCGAAGAGGGAGCCACCGGCTGGTCGGACACCTGGATGATCGCGGCCGGGGCCGAGAACCCGAACTGCGCGTACGCGTGGCTCGACCACATCGCGAGCCCCGAGGCGAACGCCGCGGCCACCTCATACTTCGGCGAGGCTCCGTCGAACGACGCCGCGTGCGAGTTCCGCGAGGACTGCGAGGCCTACCACGCCGGTGACGCGGACTACGCGTCGCAGATCTGGTACTGGACGACCCCGATCGCGGAGTGCGTCGACGGCCGCACCGACGTGGAGTGCGTCGACTACGCGGCGTGGACCGCGGCCTGGCAGGAGATCAAGGGCTGACCTGCTCGCCCGCTCCGTGGGTCGGGGAGACGGTCGCCGTGCCGCCTCCCCGACCCGCAGCTTCCGACACGACAGGACACGCATGACGACGAACGCCCCGACGCGGCATCCGCTGCCCGCGCGCCGCGCCGGCTTCGCGCGGAAGGGCTCCGCCTTCCTCGCGACCCACCCGAGGGCGCGCCTGGCATTCCTGCTGACCGCGCCGCTGTTCTGGCTCGTCGTCGTCTACGTCGTCGCGCTCGCGCTGCTGCTGGTCACCGCGTTCTGGTCGGTCGACAGCTTCACGGGCGAGATCACCACCGAGTGGACGATGGACAACATCATCACGGTGCTCACCGGCTCGCTGTACCAGACCGTGACCCTGCGCACCCTCGGCGTGGCGCTCGCGGTGACGATCGTCGACGTGCTGCTCGCGCTGCCGATCGCGTTCTACATGGCAAAGGTCGCGTCGCCGCGGATGCAGCGCATCCTCGTCATCCTGGTGCTCACGCCGCTGTGGGCGAGCTACCTCGTGAAGGCCTACGCGTGGCGTTCGGTGCTCTCCCAGGACGGCATCCTCGAGTGGCTCGTCTCGCCGTTCGGCGGCCACACGCCCGGGTACGGCCTGCCCGCGACGATCATCACGCTCTCCTACCTGTGGCTGCCGTACGTGATCCTCCCCATCTATGCGGGTCTCGAGCGCGTGCCGGACTCGCTGCTCGAGGCATCCGGCGACCTGGGCGGCCGCGCCTGGCCGACCATCCGCCTCGTCGTCTTCCCGCTCGTGCTGCCGGCGATCATCGCGGGCACGATCTTCAGCTTCTCGCTCTCGCTCGGTGACTACATCACGGTGAACATCGTGGGCGGCGCCAGCCAGATGCTCGGCAACCTCGTGTACACGAACGTTGGCGCGGCCAACAACCTGCCGCTCGCGTCGGCGATCGCGCTCATCCCGATCGTCATCATCTTCGGGTACCTCTTCCTCGTGCGCCGCACCGGTGCGCTCGACAACCTCTAAGGGTCACGGATGCGCCTCTCACGCCTCTCCCGGGCGACGCTCGGCATCGTCACCGCGGTCATCCTCGTGGCGGTCTACGTGCCGCTGGTCGTGGTGCTCGTGAACTCGTTCTCGACGTCGACGTCGCTCACCTGGCCGCCGCCCGGCTTCACGTTCGAGTGGTGGGTGCGGGCGTTCCAGAGCGCGGGCGCCATCGAGGCGGTGACGACGAGCGTGCAGGTCGCGATCATCGCCACGGTCATCTCGCTCGTGCTCGGCACGCTCATCTCGCTCGCCCTGCAGCGCTTCGACTTCTTCGGGCGCGACGCCATCAGCCTCCTCGTGATCCTGCCGATCGCGCTGCCCGGCATCATCACCGGCATCGCGCTCAACAACTTCTTCCGCACGATCATGGGCGTGCCGCTGTCGATCTGGACGGTCGTCATCGCGCACGCCACCTTCTGCATCGTCACGGTGTTCAACAACGTGATCGCGCGCCTGCGGCGCCAGGGCACGAACCTCGAGGAGGCATCCGCCGACCTCGGCGCCGGCGTCTGGACGACGTTCCGGCTCGTGACGTTCCCGCAGCTGCGGTCGGCCCTGCTCGCGGGCGGACTGCTCGCGTTCGCGCTGTCGTTCGACGAGATCATCGTGACCACCTTCACGGCCGGCTCGGGGGTGACGACGCTGCCGATCTTCATCCTGAACAACATGTTCCGGCCGAACCAGGCGCCGATCGTGTCGGTCATCGCGGTCGTGCTCGTGCTCGTGTCGATCATCCCGATCTACATCGCGCAGCGGCTCTCGGGGTCGGAGCAGCAGCACCGCTGAGCCGTGGCACAAGCGGCACCTGGTGCTCAGATGCGCAGCGCGGGATGCCGCGACTGCACATGTGAGCCGTTCACCGATTCTTCTCATTCGGGGGCCTTCCTCCGGCCGGATCGGCTCCCGTAGTCTGACCATCGTCTCGGGGGTCAGGTCGACACCCGCGCGTTGAGCCAGGGAGTCTCCATGAACCTCTCCGTCCGTCGTGTCGCCGTCACCCTCGTGACCGGGTCACTCCTCGCCGTCGGGCTCGCCGCAGCTCCGGCGGCCGCCGCAGAGGCGGCGCCGACCGAGCTCATCATCAGCGAGTACGTCGAGGGATCGTCGTTCAACAAGGCGATCGAACTGTACAACCCGACGGATGCCGCGATCGATCTCACCGGGTACACGCTCAGCGTGTACTTCAACGGAGCCTCGACCGCGACTGGGAACTTCGCCCTTGTGGGCGACCCCGTAGCGCCGGGTGAGACGTTCGTCTTCGCTGACGAGGACCTCGCCGCGTTCGCCGACCAGACCACTGGAGCGAGCCTTTGGAACGGCGACGACGCGATCGTGCTGACGCACGGCGGTACGGTGGTCGACTCGCTCGGCCAGGTCGGGTCGGACCCCGGTTCGCAGTGGGGCTCCGACCTCGTCTCCACCGCCGACAACACGCTGCGCCGTCTGGCGTCGGTGTGCGTCGGCGACACCGACCCGACCGACGTGTTCGATCCGACCGTGCAGTGGGAGGGCTTCGCGACCGACACCTTCGACGGGCTGGGTGCCCACTTCTGCGGCGAGGTCGGGCCGCAGGAGCCGGTGATCAACGAGTTCTCCGCCTCGACCACCGGCAACGACGTCGAGTACGTCGAGGTGCTGGTCGAGCCGGGTACCGATCTCAGCGACTACCGCGTGCTGGAGCTCGAGGGCGACAGCGGTTCGACCCTCGGATTCGTCGACGAGGTCGTCGCGTTCGGCACTCCCGATGCCGACGGGCGAGCGCTGGTCTGGCTCCCCGCCAACGCGCTCGAGAACGGCACCGTGTCGCTGCTCCTCGTCACCGGCTTCACCGGAGCGCTCGGCACCGACCTCGACGCCGACGACGACGGGGTGATCGACGACGTCGCCGGCCTCGCCATCGTCGACACGATCGCGGTCCACGACGGCGGGGCATCCGACCTCGCCTATGGCGACACCGTGCTGGGCGTCGCCTACGACGGCGCCCCGTTCGCGCCAGGCGGGGCTTCCCGCATTCCCGACGGCGCCGACACCGACACAACCGCCGACTGGGTGCGCAACGACTTCGACCTCGCCGGCATCCCCGGCCGGCCCGGCTCCCTCGTCGCCGGCGAGGCGGCGAACACTCCTGGCGTGCGCAATTCGCTCACCGTCGTCGTCGTGCCGTTGCCGCCGGCCGACTGCAACGCACCGGTCGTGACCATCGGTTCCGTGCAGGGCTCGGGCGACACCTCGCCCAAGGCCGGCACCTCGGTCCAGATCGAGGGCGTCGTCGTCGGCGACTTCCAGGTCGGCGGCTTCGAGGGCTACTACGTGCAGGACGCCGGCGACGGTGACACTGCGACATCCGACGGCATCTTCGTCTACGCGCCGACCGGCCTCGACGTCGCCCCCGGCGACGTCGTGCACGTCGCCGGCACGGTCAGCGAGTTCTTCGGCATGACGGAGGTCACCGCCACGGCCAATGCGATCTGTGCCACGGGCGCGGAGCTGCCCGCGGCGACGGAGTTCAGCCTTCCCGCGGAGCCCACCGACTACGAGTCGCTCGAGGGCATGCGCGTCACCCTGCCGCAGACGCTCTCGATCCTCGAGTTCTTCGAATACGGCCGCTACGGCCTGATCACGGTCGGCACCGACCGGCAGGCGCAGCCGACCGCCGTGTATGACGCCGTTACGCCCGAGGCGATCGAGCTCGCCGAGCAGAATGCGCGCAACCGGATCACGATCGACGACGGCCGCAGCGAGCAGAACCCCGACCCGGCGATCCACCCGAACGGCGACGAGTTCACGCTCGACAACCTGTTCCGTGGCGGCGACCTCGTGACGAATGTCACAGGCGTGCTCGACTACCGGTTCGACACGTGGGCGGTGCAGCCGACGCAGGGTGCCGACTTCGAGGTCGCGAACCCGCGGCCCGAGGCGCCCGAGGTCGACGGCTCGACCACGGTCGCGAGCTTCAACGTGCTGAACTACTTCACGACGCTCGGCTCTCGCGGCGCGAACGATCCGGTGGAGTTCCAGCGCCAGCAGGACAAGATCGTGAGCGCCATCTCCGAACTCGACGCCGACATCGTCGGCCTCATCGAGATCGAGAACAACGGCGACCTCGCGGTCGGCACGCTGGTCGATGCGCTCAACGAGCGGATGGGGGCCGACACCTATGCCTTCATCTCGACCGGGCCGCTCGGTACCGACGTCATCACGACGGCGCTCGTCTACCAGCCAGCCGAGGTGGCGCCCATCGGTGACCACGCGGTGCTGTCCGAGTCGGTCGATCCGCGGTGGATCGACGACCACAACCGACCTGCGCTCGCGCAGACGTTCATGGACCTCGAGTCCGGCGGCGACGTGACGGTGGTGGTGAACCACCTGAAGTCGAAGGGATCGGCATGCGCCGGCGAGCCCGAGGACACCAACGGCCAGGGCAACTGCAACATCGTGCGCACCGAGGCGGCTGCGGCCATGGTCGAGTGGCTGGCGACGAGCCCGACGGGGGCCGACGCCGGTCGTGAACTCATCATCGGCGACCTGAACTCGTACGACCAGGAGGACCCGATCCAGGTGCTCACGGGCGCGGGCTACACCGACCTGCTGCTGCGCGACCAGGGCGAGTTCGCGTACTCGTACGTGTTCGACGGCCAGCTCGGCTACCTCGACTACGCGCTCGCCGGCACCGACGTGGCCGACGAAGTCGTGGAGGCGACGACCTGGGCGGTGAACGCCGACGAGCCGAGCCTCATCGACTACGACATGACCTTCAAGAAGGATCCGCAGGACGCCCTGTACGCGCCCGACGCGTATCGATCGAGCGACCACGACCCGGTGCTCGTCGGTCTGAACCTGGTCGATCGGGTCGCGCCCGAGCTCGTCGTCACGGCGGAGCCCGAGTTCGTCTTCCCGCCCGACGCTCAGTGGCACTCGGTGGAGTTCGACGTCCAGGCGACCGACAACTCCAGCGGCGACATCACGGTGAGACTCCTCGGGGTGACGGCCACCGGCCACAAGGCGGACTCCAACGTGGTGTCCGACACCGAGGTGGAACTGCTCGCCCGACAGGGCGCCGTCTACACGGTGACGTTCGAGGCGACGGATGCCGCGGGCAACACCACCACCGCCGAGGTGATCGTGCGGGTCGGGCGGTAGGCCACCAGCCCGACCTGACACCAACGGCGCGCCACTCCCATCCGGGGGCGGCGCGCCGTACTCGTGGTGGGGCCGGCGGAGTCCGGATGCCGGTCGGGCGGCGCTAGAAGCTCGTCACGAGGTCGCCGAGCACGTCGCGCACCTTCGTCGGGTCCGTGGCGTCGTAGAAGTGGGCGCCCGTGGCGCTCGAGATCGACTGCAGGGTCGCGACGTCCGCGTCGGCCCCGTAGGCGAGGGTGAAGACGAGCACCGGGGTGTCGTGGTGGAGCGCCCCGAGGTTCGCGAGCATCTGCGGCGCGTCGATCGTGGGGCTGAATGTCTCGTTCTTGCCGTCGCTCAGCAGCACGACCGCGTTGATGCGATCGGGGTTCCAGTCGGCGGCACGCTGGCGTGTGAACTCGTCGACGGCCGCGTACAGGGGCGTGAACTCCACGGGCCGAAGGGCGCCGAGGGCCTTGAGGAAGTCGGGACGCGTGTCGCCGATGTCGGCGACGGGGCTCACGAGCCCGGGGCTGATGGGGCCGTCGTCGACTGCAGAGAACGCCGCCAGGCCCACTTCGTCGCCGGCCGTGAAATGGCCGAGCGCCTGCGTGATGGCATCCTTCGCCGCGGCGAGCTTCGAAGCGCCCGTCGTGATCGGCTCCTCCATCGAGCCCGACACGTCGACGAGGAACAGCACCGCCGCGCGCTTGCGAACCTCGGGGAAGGCCTCGTGCGTCGCCCGGATCACCTTGGTACCGGGGAACGGCAGTGCGCCGGAGAGGTCGTCCGCGAGGCGGCCCACCTCGGCGACCAGCGGGTCGAACGCGCGGTTGAGGTCGCGGTAGCCGGATTCGCGCACGATCTGCTGGCCCTGCTTGGTGCCGGTGAAGCGCAGGAAATCCTCGCCGGCGGCGGTCTCGGCCTCGTCGACCCACGACCCGGCGAGCACGACGGCGGGGTTGTCGGCGACGAAGAATCCGTCGCTGGGGTAGATGGGCACGAGCTGCTCCGCGGGCGGCTCGCTCGCCACCCGGGTGAGGCCGTCGCGGCTGGTGACCCCGCGGTTGTAGTCCCACACGGACTTCTCGTCGACGATCACCGCCGAGAGGAAGTCGGCGACCGACCCCTTGTCCTCCGACTGGCGGGCGTGCCAGAGGAAGTGCTCGGGCGTCGCCATGTAGTGACTGGTCGAGAGCTCGTGCTGCCTGACCTCCTCGGTCACGCCGTCGTCGCGGATCTGCTCGACCGTCAGCTCGGCAATGGAGCCCGCGGCGGAACCATAGGAGGCGAGCAGCGCCGCCTCGCCGGAGGAGGCGATGAGCGGACTCGTCTTCCCCAGCTTGAACTCGCCCCACTCGGGATGGCCGAGGTCGTTCCAGGCCTCCGAGTCCTCGGCGGCGGCGAAGACGTCGCTCCAGCTGGGGCGCTCCTCGTCCCAGCCGATGGCGGCCGCGAGCGCCGCGGGCATGGCGAGCACGATGTCGGATGACCCGATGCTGGTGCCCTCCGCGGGCACGTTCACGCCGCCGCCCAGCGTGCGCGCGGTGGCGAGCCACGAGCTGGCATCGGGGATCCAGACGACGGGACGCTGGTCGGCGGGCAGCTCGGGGAAGCCGCCGGCCGCGTCCTCGGCGGCGAGGCCCGACTTGTCCGTCGTCGCGACGACCGTCACGCAGCTGCCGTCGATGTCGCGTGGCTGGGCGTTGTACCCCTCGACCAGCCGCGAGACCATCTCGAAGTTCTCGAGCGACGAGAGCACCGTCACCGTCGTGCACGGTTGGGCGCCGGCAGCCGCGGCCGGCTCGTCCTCGGGGAAGACGACGGGCTCCGCCGCCGCGGTCGTCTCGGGCGCGTCCTGCGCGTCGACCGACGGATCCTGGCCGTTCATGATGACCGCGGCGACGGCGCCACCGGTGGCGATGAGCACGAGCGCGATACCGGCGGCGATCGCAAGGGCGGTGCGGCGCCGGCGTACCCGACGAAGCCGGCGCCGTTCGCGCCGCGGTCCGGATGCGTCGGCGCTCATGCGATCGCCCCCGGGTTC
The DNA here is from genome assembly GCF_014645655.1 of Agromyces bauzanensis. Taxonomy (GTDB): domain Bacteria; phylum Actinomycetota; class Actinomycetes; order Actinomycetales; family Microbacteriaceae; genus Agromyces; species Agromyces bauzanensis. The sequence continues at coordinate 54,661 of NZ_BMMD01000022.1, forward strand.
GGTCGATCGCCGTGGGCACTGCCGTGGTCACGGAATGCACCCCGCTTCGGGGCGTCGGTCACGAGAGCGTCGGACATCGAGTCGTCCTCGGGTGTGGTACGGGGGACGAAGGCGAGCATATATCGAGATTCTGGGAGGGCCCAGTGTGCCTGTGGAGAACGGTCGGCCCGTGTCACGTGGTGGAGTTCAGCATTCCGATGGTGACCGCGGTCCACCAGGCGAGCTGCGAGACCACGGCGGTCGCGATGAACCGGATGCGCGCTCGACGAGGCAGGGCACGGAAGCGCATCTTGCGCGGGAACCGGCCGAGATAGGCCGTCCACTGGGTGAGTGCGACGCCGTTGAGTGAGACGACCAGCACGGCCAAGAGCTTCACGATGGTCGTCGGCGCTTCCAGGTCGGGCTGGAGCAGGGCGCCCGAGGCGAGCAGGCCGATGAGCCCCGCCCAGATCGGCGGTTTCAGGGTGACGTCGACCTGCCGCAGGTCGCGGACCGTCCGCCACTCGGTGGCCCAGAGCAGGGCGTGCCACTCGACCATCAGGACCGCGCCGAGTCCGACGACGAGGGACGCGAGGTGGACGAAGAGCGCCGTCGTGTGGAGCCACGGCGGCGGAGCGAGGAGCGTGCTCACCCAGATGGTCGCCGCCCAGCCGCCCGTGATGAGGACATATCCGACCGCGCGCCGGCGTTGTTGCCGGCGCTGCTTCACCTTGAGGGTCATGGTCACGGAGCAGCCGTCGCCCTCCTCCTCGTGTCGTCTCCCCGGGCCTCAGACTACCCGCCCGCGTCCCCCCGTTCGAAGGCCGAGCAGCCGATGTTCGCCAGACGTGTCGCCGCGTCGACGCGTCCGACTCGCCGGCGCGTCGCGACGCGGCGTGACGGCGGGGGCAGAATGGGGCGCATGGACGCGCCGCTCGCCACCGACTTCTCCGCCTCCCTGCCCGATTGGCTGGTCGACGACCTCGACGATCTCGCCGAACGGCGACTGGGCTCGACCGAGGAGCGGATGTCGCTCGTGAACGAGCTCGCCGACCGCAACTGGCGGGCCGGCAACGGCGGCCCGTTCGCGGCCATCGTGGTGGACCGGGCGACCGGCGAGCTGGTCTCCGTCGGCGTCAACGTCGTACTCGCCACGAACCTGAGCGCGATGCATGCCGAGATGATGGCCCTGAGCCTCGCGCAGCGGCGACTCGGGCAATGGGACCTCGGCGCCGAGGGTGCGGACGTCGAGCTCGTCGTCAACTGGCGGCCCTGCGTCATGTGCTACGGCGCGACCATGTGGGGGGGCGTGCGCTCGCTCACCATCGCGGGCGAGGGTGCCGAGGTCGAGGAGCTCACGGGATTCGATGAGGGGCCCATGCCCGACGATTGGGTCGGGGAGTTCGAGCGACGGGGCATCCGGGTATCGGTTGGTGTCGGCCACGATGACGCGATCGACGTGTTCCGCGCGTTCGGGGCATCCGACGCCGTGGTGTACAACGCGCGGGGAAGCTCGGCGGCCGCGCGCGAGGCATCCACCGGCGAAGGATGAACCAGAGGCCGCGGCCCCCGGACCTGTTGGTCCGGCGGCCGCGAGCCGACGCTCATGCGCCTCTGCGGTGGTGCTCGCCTCCGTCGTGGTCATCGCCGTCGTGCAGGTGCACGTGGACGTGCACGTCCTGCTGGGCGGCGTAGTGACCGCGGTGGTGCCAAGGGCCGAAGCCATCGCGGGGGCCGAAGCCCTCGCGCATCGCGAAGCCGTGCATCGGCATGCCGTGGTGGCGATGACCGAATCGGCGGCCGCCGCGGCGCCCACGGGGGAGCGACTGGGACTCGTCCCAGCCGAGTTCGCGGGCGATGGCCTCGAGGCTCCGCAACGTCGTCGCGAAGTCCTCGGGTGAGACGGCGCCGGCGACGCGCTCGCGGAGTGCGCTCACCTGCGACTCGAGCCGGCCGCGGGCCTCGCGCCCCGCCTCGGTGATCTCCGGCGGGAAGCCGGCGACCCACCCGCGCTCCACCAGACGGTGCAGCGCGTGCGGCTTGGCGTGCAGTCGCTCGGCGAGGTGCTCGTCGCGCGCCGTTCCGGCGAGGAGGTTCAGCATCTGCCAGTCGCGGCGGGTGATGCCGTCGTCGGCGAAGAGCGCCTCGATCTCCTCGGAGATGCGGCGGTCGACGAGTTTCAGCCAGAAGCCGAGCGGTCGGTGCTCGGGCTCACCGGGGGCGGTCTGAGCGGTGTCGGTGTCGGTGTTCATGTGGTGTTCCCTTCTCGGTGCGCCGTTCGGGCGCCCGGCGCGCGGTGCGCGTCTTCATTTGTATGTCAAGTGACATGTACATGTACTATGACATATATGAATCCATCCCGTCGAGGCGGACCCGGCGAACCCACAGGTCCGGCCGGGTCCGATCGATCGCCCGCCGACCCGATCGTGGCGATCGAGGCGGCACTCGGCGCGCTGCGAGGCCGAGGGTCGAACGGCCCGTTCGGATGGGGCCCTGGCGGCGGACCCTTCGGCTGGGGGCCCGGCGGCCCGGGGGCGGGGCATCGGCACGGCGGCGCCGGCGGCCCGTTCGGTGCGCATTCCCACCGGGATCACGGGGGACCGAACCGGCACGGCGGCCCCGGTGGTCGGGGCGGTCACGCCGCGATCCGGCTGCTCATGGTGCTCGCGGATCACGGTCCGAGCTCGGTGACCGATCTCGCCGCGGCGATCGGCGTCGATCAGCCGCGGGCGAGCCGGCTCGTGCAGGCCGCGGCCGATGCCGGCCACGTGCGACGCGACGTCGATCCGAGCGACGCCAGGCGGAGCATCCTCGTCATCACCGATGCCGGTCGCACGGCGCTCTCGTCGCTGCTCGATCACCGACGCGGGGCCGTCGAGCGCGCCCTCGCCGACTTCTCGCCCGATGAGCGCCGACAGTTCGCCACCCTGCTCACCCGGTTCACGGAGGCCTGGCGGCGCGGCTGAGCCGGCCGCCGACCCGTCGGGCGTGGCCCGACCGGCTCAGGCGTGCTCGGCCGGTGCCTTGACGAACAGCATGAGCACGAGACCGGCCGCGAGCACGATCATGATGCCGAGGATGCCCCAGTACGTCGCCCCGAACGCCAGGATGAACGTCGACCACAGGAGCGGCGAGAGGAAGCTCGCCGCCCGTCCGGTGGTCGCGTAGAGGCCGAAGATCTCGCTCTCGCGGCCCGCCGGCGTGACCCGGGCGAGGAACGAGCGCGACGCCGCCTGCGCCGGGCCCACGAACAACGTGAGCACCAGGCCGAAGATCCAGAACACGAGCTTGCCCGTGTCGTGGAGGAAGAACACCGCGAGCCCGGCGATGAGCAGGCCCGACAGCGAGAAGATGATCACGGCGCGCGCACCGAACCGATCGTCGAAGCGTCCGGCGAGAATCGTCGAGAGCCCCGCGATGAGGTTCGCGGCGATGCCGAAGATCAGCACCTCGTTCTGCGTGAAGCGGAACGCCACGGCCGCGATGACCGCGCCGAACGCGAACACGCCGGCCAGCCCGTCGCGGAAGACGGCGCTCGCGAGCAGGAACCAGAACGTCGGGCGCGAACCGCGCCAGAGCGCGACGACGTCCTTGACGAGCACGACGTACCCGCGGAAGAACGACACTCGCTCGCGTCGGGGCGCCGGCGGCGCCCCGGGAACGTACGCGAACACGGGCCAGGCGAAGAGGATCGTCCAGACGGCGCAGCCGACGGCGATCACACGGAAGGCGAGGCCGTTGTCGGTGGGCATGCCCCACCACTCGAACGTGGTGGCGACGACGACCAGCACGAGCGCGACGATGCCGCCGATGTACCCGAGGCCCCAGCCGAGCCCCGAGACCTTGCCGACCGTGCGCGGAGTCGAGACCTGCACGAGCATCGCGTTGTAGTTCACGCCCGCGATCTCGCTGAACACGGTTCCCGCGGCGATGAGCGAGACGCCGAGCACGAAGTACTGGGGCGAGCCCTGCACGAAGAACAGCGCGAACATGCACGCCACGAGCGCGATGGTCGCTCCGCCCAGCCAGAGCTTGCGGCGGCCCGCGATGTCGGCCCGCTGACCCAGCACCGGCGCGAGCACCGCGATGAGGATGCCCGCGATGGTGATCGCCCACCCGAGACCGCTCGCGAGGTCCGCGAGGGCCGCCTCGCGCGCCGGGTCGCCCTCGTCGAGCGCCGCGACCGCCGGGTCGAGGAACGTGTCGCTCGTCAGGTAGAGCGCCGTGAACACGAACGTGAGGATGACCGAGTTGAACGGCTGCGTCGCCCAGTCCCACAACGCCCACGAGATCACCTGCCGTCGCGGGATCCGTCGCCCCTCCTGCAACTGGAGGCCCATGACGCCGATGGCGCCGCTGTTCGCGGTGGCGGGCGGGGCCGGCTGTTCGGGGGGAAGGGTCATGACGGAAGCCTCGTTCGCTCGGGTGAACGGGAGGTGACGGGGCGTGGTCGGCCCGGCATCCCGGGTGATCTGCGCTGATCTTCGTGCACTGTAACGCCCGCGGATGCCTCGGTGCGAGTGGCGCGGCGATCGGCTCGCGCCGCGGCATCCGCTCATCCCTTCAGAACCCGACCTCGCCCACGAGCTCGCTGAACAGCTCCTCGGCGTCGCACTCGAGGCGCTGCCTCGTGAACCACTCGCACACGTTGACGCAGTCGCGGTGCAGCAGGTCGAAGCCCTGCGGATTCGACACGAGGTCGACGACCTGCGGCAGGTCGATCGCGACGACGCGCCCGTGGTGCACGAGCAGGTTGTACGGCGAGAGATCGCCGTGCGCGAGTCCCGCCCGTGCGAGCACGTGCATGAAGTCCGCCACCTGCTGGAACAGGTCGCGCAACAGGTCCCGGCCGGCCCGCACCTGGGCCAGCCGCGGCGCCGCGACCCGGCCGTCGCCGATGAACTCCATGAGCACCTCGGTGTCGTGCACCTGCACCGGGTACGGTACGGATGCCCCGAGCTCGGTGAGCCGGCTCAGCGCGTCGAACTCGGCGTAGGCCCACTGCACGCGGGCCACCGATCGACCGAACGAGGTGCCCTTCGCGACGGCGCGCACGTCACGGCTGCGACGGGTGCCGCGGCCCTCGGTGTAGACGGCCGAGCGATGGAAGTCCGAGTGTTCGCTCGAGCGGTAGCGCTTGGCGGCGAGCAGCACGGCGTTGCCCGGCACGTCGGCCGGGGCATCCGGAACCGCCCGCTCGATGAGGAAGAGGCTCGCCTCCTTGCCGGTCTTCACGACACCGAGTTCGGTGTCGATGGCGGCAGCACTGGTCACGAGCCAGTCCGGGCGCGGCTCGGGACCGCGCTCGGTGGGGATGGTCGCCGGCCACGTGGACCAGCGCTGGCCCTCGCCGGGCTCGGCGGCCTGGAACATGAGGGCGGATGCTTCGACGGGGCTCAGCACGGGTGGCGCGCCGAACGGCGTGGTCGATGGTTCGTCGAGAGACGAGAGGAATTTCACGGTGGTTCTCCGAGGTCACGGAGGCCACCGACGCGCTGTCAGCGGGCGGCCTCACAGGGAAGGGTGTCTGCGATGCGCACGACAAGGACGGTGTTCATCGATCTCTCCTTCCGATCTCGGGCGGCGGATGCCGCTGGCGGTCCGCAGGCGAGCGTACGCGCGCGTGGTCGCCGTGTCCAGAGCCGGGCCTGGGGACGTTGGTCCTATCCGCGGGACCGCCGCGTGTGGTTGGGTGAGCCATGGCCGACACGACCTCGGGTGCGCCCGCGACGTTCAACGGGCGGCTGGCGCTGCTGCTCGCGATGGCGATGTTCGTGCTCGTCGTCGACACCTCGATCATGAACGTGTCGATCTCCGCGGTCGTTCGCGATCTCGGCACGACCGTGAGCGGCGTGCAGGGCGCGATCGCCCTCGAGGCGCTGGTCTCGGCGGCGTTCATCCTGATCGGCAGCAAGACCGCCGATCTCATCGGACGCAAGCTCGCCTACATCCTCGGGCTCCTCGGCTACGCAGTCGGCGCGATCGCGATGACCCTGGCGCAGGGCCTCACCGCGATCATCATCTTCTGGGCGATCATCGGCGGCATCGGCGCGTCCCTCCTGCTGCCCTCGATGCAGGCGCTCATCCACGGCAACTTCAGTGGCGACCACCAGAAGCGCGTGTACGCGCTCGTCGGGGCCTCGGCGGCGATCGCCGCGGCCGTCGGGCCGCTGCTCGGCGGCTTCATCACGACGTTCCTCTCGTGGCGGGTGGCATTCGCACTGGAGGCGGCGATCATCGCGGTCGTGCTGTCGGGCATCCGGCTCGTGAAGGACGTGCCCTACACGGGCTCTCGCACGGTGGACTGGACCGGGGCGGCGCTCTCGGTGCTCGGCATGGGCGGCATCGTGCTCGGCATCCTGGTCTGGCAGGAGGGCGGCCAGTACGTTGGCCTGCTGATCGGCGTCGGCGCGATCGCCATGGGGGGCTTGGTGTGGTGGCTGCGCGCGCGGAAGCGGCGGGAGCAGGCGACCCTCATCGATCCCGCGCTGTTCAGGTCCAAGGTCTTCCGGGCCGGGGTCAGCGGGCAACTCCTGCAGCAGGTCGCGCTCGGCGGCTCCATGATCGTGCTCCCGATCTACCTGCAGATGGTGCTCGAGTACAACGCCCTCTGGGCGGGCATCTCGATCGCCCCGCTCTCGCTCAGCATGTTCGTGGTCGCGCTGCTCGCCGGCAGACGACTCAAGAACCGGCCGAGCAACATCGTGCTCACGGGATTCGTGCTGCTCGTCGTCGGCCTCGCCGTGCTCGTGCCGATCGTGCCTCGCGCCGATTCGGGTTGGTGGCTCACGCTGCCCCTCATCGTCGCCGGAAGCGGACTCGGGCTGCTCGTCTCGCAGCTGAACAACTACACGCTCTCGCCCATTTCCGACGAGCGCGTGAGCGAGGCGGCCGGCGTCAACTCCGCGGCCGGCTCGTTCGGCCTGTCGTTCGGGCTCGCGTTCGCCGGCGCCATCATGCTCGCCGTGCTCGCGTTCACCTTCACGGCGCGAGCCGAATCGAGCACCGTGCTGCCGCCGGAGGACCAGGAACGGGTCGCGGTCGCGCTCGAGGAGGACGCACAGCTCATGTCGACCACCCAGCTCGAGGAACTGCTCGCCGAGGAGCCGACCGAGGTGCAGGACGAGATCGTCGCGATCAACGAGGAGTCCCGGCCGATCGCCCTGCAGGTGGCGCTCTTCGTCCCGATCCTCGCAGGGGTCCTCGGCATCCTCAACGCGCTGCGGATGCGGCGGCTGCCTGATCCGAAGCAGTCGGCGGCCGCCGAGGGGATGTCGCTCGGCTGAGTCGCGGCTCAGCCGGCCGCGAGCGCGGACCGGTCGTGGCTACGACGTCGGGGCGAGCCGGGTCGCGACCGTCGGGTGCATCCTCGACTGCGCACGGGCTTCACCGGCCCGCGCAGGATGTGGCTTCGGGCGTGCTCGACGGCCGACGGCAGGTCGTCGAAGAGGTGGTTCTGGTGCCGCAGCGAGGCGATGGCGCCGACGTGGGTGAACAGCTGCAGGTGGCGGGTCTGGATCCCTTCACGAGCACGGTCACGCCGCGCCGCTCGAGCGCCTGGATGAGCTCGTTGATGACCTGGGCGCCGGTCGCGTCGAGGATCTGCAGCTGCGACATCCGGATGATGACGACCTCGACGTCGCGGATGACCCCGACGCGCTCGAGCATGCGCTCGGCGGCGCCGAAGAACAGGGCGCCCTCGAGGCGGAACACGGCGATGCGCTCGTCGCCGGGCTGAGCCGGGCGGGGAGTTCCTCGCGGTGCACGCCGCTCGATCGGGCGAGGGCCCGCAGCGCGAAGAAGGCGGCCCCGGCGATGCCGATGAGCACGGCGTAGATGAGGTCGAACGTCACGGTGATGAGCGCGGTGGTGACGAACACGACGGCGTCGGAACGGGTCGAGCCGACCACCGTGCGCACGGTCGCGACCGAGATCATGCGCGTCGAGGTCACCATGAGCACGCCCGCGAGCGCGGCAAGCGGGATGACCGCGACGATGCTCGCGCCGGCCACGACGATGCCGGCGAGCAGCACGGCGCGCACGATCGCGGCGAGCCGGGTGCGCCCGCCCGTGCGCACGTTCACGGCGGTGCGGGCGATCGCCCCCGTGGCGGGCAATGCCCCCGAAGAAGGCGGATGCCACCGACGCGAGTCCCCTGTCCGACGAGCTCGCGATCGGCGTCGTACGGACCGGTGTCGGAGATCGACGCCGCGACGCGCGCCGAGAGCAGCGACTCGATGGCGGCGAGGGCGGCGACGGTGAAGGCCGCGCCGATGAGGGGCGACATGGTGTCGAACGTGCGTTCGGGCACGATGGGCATGGGCAGGCCCGGCGGCAGCTCGCCGATGGTGGCCACCGGGAGCTGCGCGACGGCGACGACGCACACGAGCACGATGGCGATGATCGAGCCGGGCAGCAGCTTGTGGATCCTCGGCGCGAACACCATGACGGCGGCGACCACGAGCACGATGCCGAGCGCCCAGGCGGCCTCGGGCCAGCTCACCGTGGGCAGCGACTCGATGGCGGCGACGAGCGCATTGGTGCTCGGCCTGGGCTCGGTGCCCAGTGCGGCGGGCACCTGCTGCAGGAAGATGATGATCGCGATGCCGAGGGTGAACCCCTCGATGACCGGCCAGGGGATGTACGTGACGGCGCGACCGAGCCGCCGCACGCCGGCGACGACCACGATGACGCCCGCGAGCAGGCCCACGATCGCGAGGGCGCCGAGCGCAGCGCCTTCGCAAGCCGCGTGCCGGCCGTGCCGGTCATGCCGGTCGCGCCGGTCATGCCGGCTCTCCGGCCGCCTCGACGGCGGTCGCGGCCGCCTCGACGGCGGGCGCGGCCGGCGGGAGCTCGGGCAGGCCCGAGCTTTCGACGAGCTGGCGCTCGGTGGTCTCCAGGATGTCGCCGAGCAGGGTTCGGGCCACGCGCAGCAGGTCGGCGACCTGGGGGTGCGCGAGCCGATAGTACACCTGGTTGCCGCGGCGGTCGGCGGTCACGAGGCGGTTGTTGCGCAACACGGCGAGATGCTGCGACAGGTTGGAGGCCTCGAGCCCGGTCACCTCGAGCAGGTCGGAGACGGATGTCTCGGGGCGGGTCGAGAGCACCTCGAGCACGCGCACCCGGAGCGGGTGGGCGAGGCCCTTGAACAGGTTGGCCTTCACCTCGTAGAGCGGCCGGCTGGCATCGGGCAGCACGACGCCTCCTGAAGCGATTGATGGATTGATAAATCCATTATACGCCCGGGGGTAGGGTCGGCGCATGCGAGCGGAGAGGTCAGGCGAGGCATCCGCCACCCTCGTGCTGGTCGAGGGCGAGAGCGACCGGTTGGCGGTCGAGGTCGTCGCCGTGCGGGTCGGGGTGGACCTCATCGCCGCCTCGGCGACGATCTTGCCGATGAACGGCGTGACGAACCTGCATCACCACCTCGCGGCCTTGGCGCGCAGGCCGGTGCGTCCGCGGGTGGTCGGGCTCTTCGACCTCGGCGAGGCGGCGTACGTGCGACGCGCGGTGATGCGGGCGGGCCTCTGGCCCGAACACGCCGATCTCGCCGCGGTCGGGTTCTTCGCGTGCGATCCCGACCTCGAGGGGGAGCTCATCCGCGCCCTCGGCGTCGAGCGGGTCGAGGAGCTCCTGGCGGAGCATGGCGAGCTCGCGCGGTTCCGCTCGTTCCAGCAGCAACCGGCGCAACGGGCGAAGGAGGTTGACGTGCAGCTCCGGCGCTTCATGGGCACCCACAGCGGTCGCAAGGCGCGTTTCGCGCCCATTCTCGTGGCGGCGCTCGAGGATTCGCGAATCCCCGCTGCACTCTCGTCGCTGCTCGCCTCGGCGGTGGATCGGTCGTCGCTGCCGGGGGAATGAGGTAGATCCGTCCATCAGCGTCTCGGGTGCTGAAGGTCAACGGCCTGATGGACCGGCGCGCAGCCCGCACAGGATGAGCGCGATCACAGCGTCGAAGTCGGCGTCGATGCCCGACTCGGACCATTCCATGGCGTGTACAGGATGGTGGAACCGGGCGGTGGCCTGCAGCACCGCCCGTCCGGCGACGGTGGCATCGGTGGGGGCGAACTCGTCGCGCGAGATGCCCGACTCGATGATCTGGGTGATCTGCGCTGCAAGGAGCCGCAGATGCTCGGCGACGACCTCCCGCGCCTCGGTGGCGATGGTGTGGAAGGTGTCGAAGAGCTCGGGGTCCTCGCGGGCCATCCGCCGCTTCTCGGCGCTGAGCCGCAGCAGCCATCGGTGCAGTCGCTCGGGGGCAGGCCCGTCCTCGGCTGCGATGACCGCCAGGGGAGCCGACACGCGTGCCAGCCAGCGTTCGGCGACCGCGTCGCGCAGTGCCGTCTTGCTGGGGAAATGCCGGTAGACGCTGCCGTGGCTGACCCCGAGCGATCGGGACACATCGAGGACGGTCGCCTTGGCGGGACCGTAACGGCGCAGGACCTCCTCGGCGGTGTCGAGGATTCGTTCGCGTGTCAGGATCGTGTCGCTCATCGGATCGCGACGCCTCCATTCACGGTGCAGGTGCCCATCGCGAGCACCTGCACAGCGTACCGAGGGGCGAGCATGCCCGCCCTGTGCCCGATCACCTGCGCTCGCTGTCCAGGATGGACATCTGGGACGCGTCGTAGCGGGTTCCAGCCACCGCGTCAGCCGGAACCGCGGCCTCGATCACGGCCAGGTCATCATCGGTCAGGGTGACCTCGAGCGCGCCGAGTGCCTCAGCCAGCCGGTCGCGACGACGTGCCCCGACCAGGGGGACGATGTCGGCGCCGCGCGAGAGGACCCAGGCGATGGCGACCTGCGCGACCGTGGCGTCCTTGGCGTCGGCGATCCGACGCAACTCCTCGACGAGGGCGAGGTTCTGGTCGAGGTTCTCGCCGCTGAAGCGGGGAAGGTGTGAGCGGAAGTCGGCTTGCCCGGCCTTCTCCTTGGCCCAGTGCCCCGAGATCAGGCCCCTGGACAGCACCCCGTATGCGGTGACGCCGATGCCCAGCTCGCGTGCCGTGGGCAGGATCTCGTCCTCGATCCCGCGGGAGATCAGGGAGTACTCGATCTGCAGATCGCTGATCGGGTGCACCGCCGCCGCACGTCGGAGGCTGTCCGCGCCGACCTCGGAGAGGCCGATGTGGCGAACATGCCCGGCCTGGACCAGCTCGGCCAGCGTGCCGACGACGTCCTCGATCGGCACCTCGGGGGAGAGGCGCGACATGCGGTAGATATCGACGTGGTCGGTGCCCAGGCGACGCAAAGTGTGGGCGAGGAAGTTCTTGATAGAGGCGGGCCGGGTCTCGATGCCCAGAACGGCGCCGGAGGGGTCGCGCAGGATGCCGGACTTGACGCTGATCACCGCGTTGTCGCGGTTGCGGCTCTTGAGGGCGTCGCGCAGTAGCAGCTCGTTGGCGCCCATTCCGTACCAGTCGCCGGTGTCGAGCAGGGTGATGCCGGCATCGAGTGCGGCGTGGATCGTGGCGATGCTCTCGGCCTCGCTCGTGGGGCCGTACAGGTCCGACATGCCCATCAGGCCGAGTCCCAGAGCGGAGACGTCGGGGCCGGTGGTGCCAAGGGTGTGTGTGTCCATGATTGTGGTTCCTCCAGAACTCGTGGTCTGGTGGAGAGGCTACGTTATCCGACTGACAGATTCAAGATTCTGTCAGTCCAGCAATCAGTCCGGGGGGCAGGCTGCGTCGACGAGCGACCGCGCGGCCGCCTTGGCTGCAACGGATGCCGCGGGATCCGCGTCGAGGACGCCGCTGGCGAGGCCGCCGTCGATGAGCATGGTCAGCTGACGGGCGAGCAGGTCGGGATCGGCGGCTCCGGCGCGGCCGGCCAGGTCGGTGACCCATGCGCGAACGACGCGCTTGTGCTCGACGGTGCGGGCATGCACGTCGCTGCCGGACTCGGACTCGGCGGCGGTGTTGATGAACGCGCACCCGTGGAACCCCTCCCGGCGGGCGGCACTGGCGAGGGCGTCGAACATGCCGACCATCTGCGCCCGGGGGTCATCACCGGCGTCGCGAGCGGCCGCGCGCAGTTGCCCGAACCAGCCCTGATCGACCTTGTCGAGGTAGGCGAGCACGAGCTCGTCCTTGCGCGGGAAGTGCTTGTACAGCGTCGCCTTGGCCACACCCGACTCGGCGATGACCGTGTCCACCCCGACGCCCCGCGGCCCGTGGGCGTAGAAGAGCCGGAACGCGGTGTCGAGGATCCGCTCGCGCGCGGGCTGTACCGGCGTGTCTGCATGACTCATGTGTGCTCCCTCCGAAGTCGGCATGTCCAGACATTCTACAGACAAGTCTGTCTGTAGGTGAGCACCCGCAAAGCCTCGCGAACTAGCGGCGATCTATTGTGGGTTGAGGTTGTAAGTAGACAGACCTGTCTGTTAGCTTGATCGTGCTCGGGAGATCCGGGCGAGCTGACGTTTTCGAGATAGTGGGTATCCATTTCGCTGACGTGATTACGCGGCGTGGCGCCAGGGTCTGTCGAGCGGCTGACCGGTGAGCGTCGCTGGCTGCGCTCGGCGTCCAGTGCGCGGG
>NZ_BMMD01000023.1 GCF_014645655.1 Agromyces bauzanensis
CATCCCCCGATCGTGGGGTGCTACCTGTCAACGAACTCATGAGACATGCTGTAAACGAAGTCATGAGACAGCTTGTAAACGAAGCTCTGAGACATGACATACCAGGTCGCTGGACTATCGGTACCGAGAAGCGCTACGCGCCACCCGACCGATCGTCGTCGTTGCCCGACCGTTCCTCCGAAGTCCGCGCCAGAACGCCCCCGGCCGGCCTCAGGAGTTCGAGCGCTTCGCCTCCGCGCCACGGGGCTGGTCGGCCGCCGACGGCGCCGCCCTGCGCGCGCCCAACCGGCTGCGGACGCCCCAAGCCGTGACCCGGAGCATCGCCTCGACCACGATGACGGGGCTCATCTTCGAGCGCCCTCGCACGCGCTCCACGAACGTGACCGGAACCTCGACGACCACAAGACCCGCGTCGCGCGCGTGCCACAGCATGTCGACCTGGAACCCGTAGCCGCGTGTGTGCACGTCTTCCAGCCGGATGCGGCGCAGGGCATCGGCCCGGAAGACCCGGTACCCGGCCGTCGCGTCACGTGTGTCGAGGCGGAGCACCGCGCGGGCGTACGCGCTCCCCCATCGCGAGAGCAGCTCGCGGTGCCGTGGCCAGTTCTCGATCACGCCGCCCGCGACCCAGCGGGAGCCGATGACGATGTCCGCCGGCCCGGAAGGCGCGGTTCCCTCGAGCGCGTCGAGCAGGCGCGACAGCTGCTCGGGCAGGTGCGAGCCGTCGGCGTCGAGTTGCACGATCGGGTCGAAGCCCTGCTCGAGCGCCCAGCCGAACGCCTCGAGGTACGCGGCGCCGAGGCCGTTCTTCGCGGTGCGGTGCAGCACCTGCACCGCACCGTCGGCGGACGCGAGCTCATCGGCGAGCGCTCCGGTGCCGTCGGGCGACGCGTCGTCGACCACCAGCACGGATGCCTCGGGCACGGCCTCGCGCACGCGAGCGACCGTGTCGGCGAGGCTCTCTCGCTCGTTGTAGGTCGGGATGACCACGAGGGGCCGCGACATCCGTGACCTCCCCTCGGTGCGTGCTTGCACCATCGTACGGGTCGCCCGCCGGGTGGGCCACCGCCGGCAGCACGGCGATCGCGTCGCGATCCGGCGATCGGATCGCGACGCGAACGCTGGGCACCGGGGGCTCAGGCGGTCACCGCGACGACGTTCGAGGTCGTGAAGCAGGGGGCAGCTCGGCGGCTACGTCGTGAGTGTTGGCGGCACCGATGACCCCGACACGATGACCGGGCCAGTAGCCTCACGCCCGATTCTCACCGGTCACCATTTGGCATTCCTGTAGCGTCTGACTTCAGCGTCCGAGCGTCATAGCTTCACGGCTTCCAGCTTCAGTCGGGCGAAGTCCGTCATCGCTCCTCGGTCATATTTTCCCGTGGGCGTTGTGACCCAGTCGTCGTTCTCGACGAACACCACTTGCTTCGGAATCTTGTACCCCGCCAGCTTGTCGCGACAGAAGTTGCGGATCTCATCACCGCTGACATTCATTCCCGGACGAAGCTCGACGAGCGCGGTTACTGCCTCGCCCCACCTCGGGTCGGGAAGACCGACGACCATGGCCTTCAGCACCCACGGGGTGTCGAGCTCCAGGAACAACTCGACTTCTTGCGCGCTGACGTTCTCACCGCCGGACTTGATGGTCTCCTTGTAGCGGCCGCGATAGAAGATGTATCCCTCCGCGTCGATCCAACCGTAGTCACCACTATGGAAGTAGCCCTCTTCGTCGAAGGCGGCAGCCGTCTCCTCGGGCATGTTGTAGTAGCCCTTGAATAGTGCCGGACCCTTGAAACAGAGTTCTCCGGGCTCGTCAGGGGCCAGCGTCTTGCCGGTCGTCGGATCCTTGACCACAATGTCGGTACCCAGCATCGGACGACCATGGGACAGCCGCATGTGGTACTCATCTTTGCGATCGCGGAAGGGGAAGTACCCTTGTGACGCCACGTATTCGCTGGAGCCGTAGATGTTGCCTTGATGCGTGATGCCCATCGCCTTGATCTCGTCGTATGACCCCGGAGCCGAGCCGATCATCGTACGGGTCATGCTCGAGATGTCATACATCCCGAACTTCGGATGACGCGCCATCATCAGGAAATGGACGTCGAAGCCGAACATCATTGTGATCCGCTCGCGCTCGATGACCTCTAGGGCGGCGTGAGGCAGGTAATACTCGAGCAGGTGAATCGACCCGCCTCGCATATGCGGCATGAGCATCGTCAGGTAGCCAGCAACATGATAGTTGGGCGCGACGATCAACATCTTGTCGTCGGGAACCGCTTCGATTCCGTCGGCGTAGCCCGCCGCGCCGACCAGCAGTGTCTCGTTGTTATGCAGCACCGGCTTGGGGAAGCTGGTTGTGCCCGAAGTGAGCAGCATGATCGAGAAGTCATCCGGCCGTACCTGGGCATGCAGCTGCTCGAACTCTGAAGGCACATAGTCTGCTCCAGCAGCCTGTACCTCGCGGAAGTCGTGCGCGAACTGGTATTTCGCGTTCGACTCGCTCAACGAGATGACGGTGCGCAGGCTCGGCAGTTCCTCGATTTTGAGGGCGTCCTTGGTTTGGGAGGCAAGCGTGGGGATCTGCTCGGTGAGCATCTCCAAGTAGTTGTTCTTGCGGAAGTCATCCGTAGCGACCAACACGTTGGCCTCGGTGAGTTCCAATCCGCGTACAATTTCACGGCCCGTCCAGCCGAGATTCAGGGGCACGGCGACAGCGCCGATTCGCATAGCAGCATAGAACGTCGTCACCCAGTCGGGAGTGACACCAAGGAGAAAGGCCACCCGATCGCCTTTGCGCACGCCGATGCTGCTCAAACCTGTCGCAAGGGTGGCTACCCGTCGACGCAATTGACTATAGGTAAGTCGTTCATCACCATAGACGACCGCTTCCCGGCTCCCCCATTGTTCGCACGAGTAGTCATACATCTTGTTCACTGTTTGGCCGCGAGCTTCCTGGTACATCATTGTTCCTTCCAGAAACCGATTGTGAATTGTAGTGTTTGGTTTCCCGTCTGATTGTCTGCGATTTACCTCCCTGTCCATCGAGGCGGACGCGACTCCCCGAACGCCCGCGGACCCTCTTGGGCATCGTCGCTCATGTAGACCTTCTCAAAGAGTTGCTCCGCGGCAGCGAACGCATCCTTGACCGCTGCAGCGTTCGAGGCGTAGACCATAGCCTTCGACGCTCGAACCGACAGGGGCGCATTCCGCATGATCCGACGCGCGAGCTCCACCACCGTCGACTTCAGTTCCTCCATCGGAACAACCCTGTTGACGAAACCAAGTTCGTACCCGCGCTGTGCTGAGATCCGCTCGCCAGTGAGGAGGATTTCAAGCGCGACGCGTGGGGGGATCATCCACGGCAATGGCGCAGCCCACGGGGCGCCACGACCCCACTTGGCCTCGGATATTGCGAAGGTCGCGTGGTCCGCAGCAACACAGAGATCCGCCATCTGGGCGAGGAGGAAACCGCCGCCGAGTGCGACGCCGTTGACGGCAGCAATGACGGGCTTGTCGAGTGAGAAGTTGCGATTGAGTTGCGGTATGAAGTCGGCGGATGGGACCCGGAGAACCGACGACGCCATCTCTTTCAGATCGCCTCCCGCGCAGAATGCCTTCTCACCTGTGCCCGTTATCACGAGCGCTCCAGCTTCGGTGTCATCGCGGAATGCCTCGAAGCACGTCCACAGCTCTCCACGGGCGGCTTCGTTGAGTGAGTTCGCCGCGTTCGGGCGGTCGATCGTCAGCCATCCGATTCCTTCGGAATCACGTTCGTATTGCACCATCTCAGTCATCGCCTGGCACCTCTCCCAAATAGGGAACGTTCTCTTCCGCTATCGCCCACAGCACCCGCCCAAGTGGACGCTCCTGTTCTTCGGCAATATGACCGACCAACCCTGCGCTGCGACCGATCAGCGAAAAGCCGCGGACAATCCGCCACGAAAATCCGATGTCCGAGAGCACAGCGGCGACGGCGCCAGTCGCGTTCACTGTCACATGACGGCCCTTCAGTTCATCCATGGTTTCGCTGAATACGGTCAGCAGGTCGGCATGAACGCCGCTCACCCCGGCTTTCGATGCAATCTCCAGCAGCTTGGGCGTGCGAGGGTCATCCGGTCTGTGAATGTGGTGGCCGAACCCGGGGACCGATTTTCCCGCCTCGAGATAGCCCTCGATAGTGGTACGAGCGAATTTCTCGGCTGTCGTCTCGCCCGCTCGGATAGCAGCGGCGCCGTCTTGGAGAATACGAGCGAAGCCCTCCATGACACCGAGAAAGTTGCTACCGGCGCCGAGTAGCCCAGCCGCGACAGCGGCTTGCATGGCGTCGGGTGAACTCGAGTAGATGAGCCTTGCCGTGATCGAACTCGGCGTCAAACCGTGCTCCATCACTGCGACCAGGCTGGCATCGAGTACGGAGCGTTCCCCATCCGTGGGGAACCGGCCGCGCAAATGGAAAAAGATCATACTGGTGAAGTCGATCTTTCCCATTAGGTCCTGGACGAGATCCTTACCTCGAATGTAGATTGCGTTCGCCGTCGAGACGGCGATCTCGGTTCCGACTTCGTTGTCCATCAACAGTCCTTCTCCAGTGCGGCGTCCTTCTCCAGTACGGCGATGGCGCGCTGTTCGGGGTCAAGTAGCGGCTGGGTGAATAGCCGCATCGAGGCGTGTCCCAGTGCCGCGACGCGGCCATCTTCACCCCGCACCTCGACTTCGACGAAGACGATCTGCCGCCCCCCGGAAACGACGCGTGCTACTGCTTCGATGCGATCGCCGACCATTGGCCGCAGGTAGCTCACCCCGAGATCAATCGTCACTTGATGCGGCGGCCAATTTTTGGTGACGGCAGCTGCTCCCGCTGCAGCATCGACCAGGGCGCTGATCACACCACCATTGATGGCGGCGGTGCCCCCTCCTCCACGATGATGGGGCTGAACATCGATCGCGAGCGTAGCGCTCCCGTCGGCGACATCGGTAACCGCAATTCCCATCCATGACCAAAAGGGATGGGCGGTCCACTCTTCGAGGGCCTGGGGGGTCAGGGTCGGCAGCGAACTCACGGTGCCTCCACGAGGGTCGCAGTTGCCATCCCGAAGCCGATGCACATTGCTTGCACGCCGTATCGCGCACCACGACGCTTCATCTCGTGGACGAGCGTCGTCATCAGTCGCGCCCCCGAGCAACCAGTCGGATGGCCCAGAGCGATGGCGCCGCCGTTGACGTTGATCTTCTCGAACGGCACCTTCAATTCACGTTGCCATGCCAGAACAACACTGGCGAAAGCCTCGTTGACTTCGAACAGGTCGATCTCGGAAGCGTCCATCCCCACTCGGGCCAGCAGTTGCTTGGTGACGTCGATGACGCCGTGAAGCATCATCACCGGGTCGACTCCGACAACCTGAGTAGCGACAATCCGCGCTTGAGGTTCGAGACCCAGACGGCGGGCGGTCGCCTCGTCGCCGAGAAGGACGGCAGCGGCCCCGTCCGTGATTTGGCTTGAATTGCCCGCAGTCACCATGCCGCCCTCTTGGTACGCAGGGTTGAGCTGGCCGAGGATCTCAACTGTAGTGGTACGCCGAATTCCTTCATCCGCCGTGATCACGGCATCGCCGCCGTCGCGACCGAGCAGGTACTCCGCCGGATTAGCCACTACGCTGAATGTCTCGTCCGTGAACTTTCCGTCGTCCCACGCCTGTGCGGCGCGCCGATGGCTTTCGGTGCTTAACTCATCCATTTGTTCGCGGCTTATCGACCAGTGATCGGCGATCATCTGGGCGGCGATGCCCTGACTGACGATCTCGTGGCGCTCGGTCACTGCGCCGGAGAGCTCCACCCCCTGAGAGTCCGATCCCAACGGCACCCGCGACATCGACTCGACGCCACCCGCGATGACCAGGGACTGCTGGCCAGCCATGATTGCCTGGGCGCCGAAGTTCAAGGCTTGTTGACTCGACCCGCACATGCGATTCATGGTCACGCCGGGAACAGACACCGGGAATCCTGCGGCGAGCGACGCGACGCGCGCAATGTTCCGCCCTTGCTCACCGATCGCGTTCACGCAACCGACGAGCACGTCTTCGATCTCGTCGGCGTCGATACTCGTGCGGTCGACAAGCTCGCGCAGCGTGAGCGCCATCAATTCGTCAGGTCGAGTGTTGGCCAGTGCACCATTGCGCTTTCCGAGGGGAGTTCGGACTGATCCGAGTACGAATGCTTCGCTCATGAAATTCTCCCGTTCGTTGTGGTCATCGTTCAGCGCAGGGAGGAGACGCCGATCAGTTCGCGTCCCATCTGCAAGATTTGGATCTGCGAGGTTCCTTCGGGGATGGTGGCCTCGCGGGCGTCACGGAAGATCCGCTCGACCGGCGACTCCTCCATCAGCCCCGCTCCACCGTGCACCTGAAGGGCCAGCGTCGCCGCCTTGTTGACCGATTCGCCGCAGTAGTACTTCGCCATTGAACATTCCATCCGTGCTGGCTCACCGCGATCGAGCACCCGGGCGGCGTTCATGCCGAGGAGCCGCGATGTCTCCGTGAGTGTGGCAATCTCCACGACCATCTCCTGGACGAGTTGGAACTCGCCCAGTTTCTTGCCGAACTGCTCACGGGTGGTGACGAACTTGATCGACTCCTCGAGAGCAGCCTGGCTGAGCCCGACGGCGCCCATCGACATGTTGAGGCGACCGACGTTGATCGCCTTCATCGCAGCGGACAGCCCCCGGCCCACCTCCCCGAGCACGTTCTCCTTCGGCACTCGCGTGCCGGTGAAGACGAGCTCGCAACTGCTCGTGCCGCGAACCGGCATGTGTGGAATGTCGTTGACCTCGTAGTCGGACTCAGCGCGGTCGACGATGAACGCGGTAATGCCCTTCGCGCCGGCTGAACGATCGACCGTTGCCATGACGATTCCGATGTCCGCATGGGATGCATTGGTGATATAGACCTTGCTCCCGGAGAGGACATAGTGATCGCCGTCCAAGTGCGCAGTGGTGCGAAGCGATGCGGCATCGGATCCGGCGTCCGGCTCGGTCATGGCGAACCACGCACGACGCTCACCGGAAAGCAGGGGCGGGAGAAAGCGCGCCTTCTGCTCGGGCGATCCCACCTGTGAGATCAGATAGGGAACGATGGTGAGAATGTTCATTGTGGTGCGCAGGGAACCCCAACAGCGACCAGCTTCCTCCATGAGGATGGCGAGCTGAGAGTAGCTGATTCCGTCGCCACCGTCATCGGGGTGGACCAGGCCACGAACGTAGCCGAAATCATGCAATGCGGGAACAATCTCCCATGGGAACGTGCGGTTACGCTCGTGCTCCGCCACCAATGGGGCGACTTTCTTGGTGAGGAAGCTGCGGACGGAGCTTTGGAGCTCCCGTTCGTCGTCAGTGAGAATCGTCATGGGCGGTGACCTCCTGTGTCCCGGCGATCGAACGCCGAATGAGCATTGGCGTGGTGAGGAGTTGAACGCGTTCCCCGTGCTGGTTGATGACACGACGCTCGATGGTCGCGATCCCGCGCTTGCCGTCCGCGCCCGGTCGTATACTGACGATCTGCGCTTCGACGTGGAGCGTGTCACCGATGTGAATGGGACGCTCGAATTTGCAATCGACTCCGAGCATCGCAACGAGCGAGTCCTGAAGCGATTGTGAGAATGCCGTCCTGGTGAACAAGCCGGATGCTATCGAGGTGCCGAGTAGTCCGTGGGCGATCCTTTCGCCGAACTCCGACTGGGCCGCGCGGTGTGCATCGGTGTGCAGCCAGTTGAAGTCTCCAGACAACGCAGCGAACATGACAACGTCCGCCTCTGTCACCGTTCGAGCGGGCGACGATTCACTCATTCCGACGTGCAGATCGTCGAGATAGAGGGCGGAGTGCGCGCTCACGAGTATCGCCCCCCTGACACATGGAGAACATCACCGGTGATGAAGGAAGAGTCCTCCGACGACAGAAAGTCGACAGCCGCGGCCACATCCTCCGGCTTGCCGAGCCTGCGGATCGAGTTCTCCTTCTGTGCCAGTTCGACCAGCAGATCATAGCGAGGATGGTTCTTCACGGCGGGAGTGTCGATGATGCCCGGTGCGACGGCATTGACCGTGATGGAATGCTTCCCGAGCTCCTTGGCGAGCGATTTGGTCATGCCGACAATGCCCGCCTTTGCCGCCGAATAGTTGGCCTGCCCCGGATTGCCGAGGTAGGCGCGGGAGGCAATGTTCACAATCCTTCCGTACTTGCGTTCGATCATCTGCGGGACGACCGCGCGGGAGCACACGAACGCGCCGAACAGGCAGACATCGACGACGCTGCGGAAGTCCTGGTCGGTCATCTTCACGAGTGGAGCGTCTCTCGGAAAGCCGGCGTTGTTCACAAGAATCTCGATGTGGCCAAATCGCGACTCGGACTCACTGACAACACGCGAAACTTCGTCTGTGTCCGTGACGTCCGCGACGGCTCCATGCACTGCGCCGCCCTTCGCCCGCAGCGACTCAGCGGCAGCTTCCACATTCTCACGGTCGATATCAATGAGGACCACCGATTTTCCACGAGCGGCGAGGCGGTTGCCGATCGCCTGCCCCAAGCCCCCGGCGCCTCCGGTCACCAATGCCACCGATGCGTTATTCACTATCAACTGCCTCCCTGTACCGAAAAATCTCGAAAGTCGTATGGAAGGCTGACCCGCCGTCCACCGGGCCCCTCATGGAGCCAGCGGCTCATTTGGATGTCATCGCCGATGTCGGCGAAGTCGGCAACCGCAGTGACGGGGACGTCGGCGGTCGACAAGAGGTCGAGCCAGCGCGCCCGATCAGCGTCTGCGAAAACCTCAGCGAGCCTGCCATTGACGACGTCGGAGTGTGCACAGCGATCCGCGTAACTGGTCAATCTCTGGTCGTTGAGCAAGTCGACGCAACCGATCGCCGTGCACAGCCGTGACCAGAAGTGATCTTCGATGCACCCGACTGCGATCCAGGCGCCGTCACGACAACGGAACGTGTCATAGGCGCCCCGGGACATCATCTCCTTCTTGTCCGGTCGCCCTTGCTCTTCATATTCGACGAGACGAGGTTCACCGATCTTGAGGGCGCTTGCAGCAAGAGGCACCTCGAAGTAGCCGCCGATGCCCGTCTTGTCGCGCATCAGAAGGGCGGCGAGAATGGCTTGCGTGGCGAAAAGGCTTCCGGCGAGGTCAGCGAGAGGGACTCCAGCGCCGGGGTACGGCCGCCCGTCAGGCTGGCCGCTCAGTGACAGCACACCGCTCGCGGCAAGGTAGTTGATGTCGTGTCCGGGACGATCTCGGTACGGGCCGTCGCTGCCATATCCATTTATCGAGCAGTAGATCAAGCGTGGATATTCACGACCCATCTCCCGCGGCCCGAATCCGAGCCTGTCGGCGGTGCCGGGACGAAACCCCTCCACCAGGACGTCGGCTGTGGCGATGATCGACCACAGCTCGTCGTGTCCCGCTGAAGACTTCAAGTCCAACTCAAGCACCACTTTGTCGCGGCTGACAAGATCATACGAGCCCGGCATCATGCGTCGCAGAGGGTCCCCCCCTGGCGGCTCGATATGGATGACCGCGGCGCCCAGCTCGGCCAACATGGTCGTCGCCCACGGACCGGGGATCAGGAGCGACAAGTCCACAACGGTGATCCCGTCAAGTGGCGCGATCGCCGACGTTCGTTCCCTCAAGATCGCACCGCCTCGGCACCGGCATCGCCTGCGCTGCTGGGGCGCCATGGTACAGCCACTATCGAGCCGATCGCTTCGCCCAGCTCGTCACAGGTCTGACGCAAACGATTGCCCCATGCGATTTCCTTCGCTTCGTCCAGGACGCTCGCGATTGCTACTGCGCCAATGACGAGCAGGACCTTTCCGTCCGCGCCGAACACTGGAGCGGCAACCGTGCTGACTCCGAGCGCAAAACCTTCTCTGTCGATCGCCCATCCGCACTCGCGCACGCGCGCAAGCTCGTGTCGGAATACCGCAGGGTCGGTCACGCTGCGCTCCGTGAATGCATGGAGTCCGCCGCGAAGCACTGCATCGACGGATCGGGGATCGTCGTATGCCATGAAACATCGACCGAACGAGCCGCCCTGAATCGGCACCACGGTCCCGACGGGAATTGACACTCGCACCTGGTGAAGACGCTCGAGTTTGTCGACGATCGACACGTGCTCCTGATCCATTCGACGATAGATGACGAACGTCGCATCAATGTCCGCGGCCAGGTGGGTGAGGTGTCGCTTCACGATACGCAGGTAGCTGAGTTGATCGATCGCGGAAGCGCCCAACTCGACCAGACTGATACCGAGCCGGTAGACACGGCGTTCGCTGTCGAACTCGACGAGATCCAATCTGCTCATCGTGCGCAACAGAGAGAAGCAGGTGGACTTCGACAGCCCGGTTTCTTCGAGGATGTCCCGGAAACTCAGCGGCCCCATTCGCTGGAGTGCCCGCATGATGAGCACCGCTCGGTCAATCGCTGGAACTCCGTAGGCCGATCGGTCGACCGCTGCCTGCGCTTCGCCCGCCGTGTCTGCAGCGCGCAACTCCGGGGCAGCTGCGGACCGCAACTCATCCGTGCTCAGCGGCGGCATGGTCATGACTTGTTCCCGAAATTCGGTGCCCGACGCTCACGGAAGGCGGACACCCCCTCGTCGACCTCGCCGGTGAGGAATGCCGCGGATTGCGCATAGGACTCAAGGTGGAAGACGGAGTCCAGGCTGGCCTGATCCGTGGTATTGATGATCTCTTTGATCATCTGGTAAGCGGCAGTGGGCCCGTCGGCCAAACGCCTGGCGAACCCTACGCCGTGCTCGAGCGCAGCCCCTTCATCGACTACGTGGTTGACAAGCCCGAGCGTCAGCGCATCCGAGGCGGAAATCGGCTCCGCAAAGAAGGCCATCTCCTTCGCACGGTGCGGGCCGACAACTCTCGTCCACAAGTGCAGCGCCCCAAGGTCGGGGATCAAGCCGGCCCGCGTGAAGCTGGGGTGGAATACCGCATCCTGCGCTGCGACGACCAGGTCGCACGCGAGGGCCACACTGATACCGGCACCTGCGCACGCCCCGTTGACCGCGGCCACGACTGGAACGGGGATGCTTCTGATCGCATTGATCGCCTCGTGAAAGGAGCGCATGTATAGCCGTGCACCGTTGACTCCTGCTTGCGACAGTAGTGGGTGAAGCTCGATGAGGTCGCCGCCGGACGAGAATGCCCTCCCGCGACCGGATAGCACCACGCTGCGCACCTCCGGATCCTGACCGAGCTGTCGAAACGCACCCACGAGTTCTGCGAGAACGGCACTCGACAAGGCGTTCAACTTCGACGGTCGATTGAAATGCACGGTCGCAACTCCGTTGCCGAGTTGTTCGACGACGATCCCGGGTTCCTCAACGTCGGTCACAGTGTTTCGCTTCCGTTGAGCAGCGATGCCGGCACGGGAAACCGACTCATGAGAGCGGCGACCGACTTGCCTGTCTCGTCGAAGCGGAGGGTGCGAGTCGCCCCTCCACCCAGCGCTTTCTGCATCACGACCTGAAATGAGTTCATCCGGGGCAATTCGTAGACTGCGATCGGACCCAGAACGAATCCAGCGAAGAAGTCGCGAAGCCGTTCCGGCGTCAACCAGATTCGCAGCGCTGCATATTCGGCATCACCGAATGCCATGACACCGACATTGCTCACATCACCTTTATCACCCGAACGGGTGTACGCGAGGTCGCTAAGCGATAGCCACACTCGAAGCCACCTCCTCGATGACGACGCTCGTAGGGATGAGCTCGCGCGGTACAAGAGTCGGCCACAGGGCAATCACCTCTCGTGGCCGTAGCGGCGCACCGAATGCCGTGCCGACCGGACCGATCGTCGTCACATGCGTCACCTCGCGGTTCAGCTGCATGGCCTCTTCACGAGAATCCACATGAGCAGTGACCCGAAGCTCGATCTCTTGCGGGTCCCGCCTTGGCCGGCGCGCCAACGGTCCAGCCAAAGCATCAATTCCTACTCGATCAAAGCGCAAGTCGCGGGGCGTCAGCCCGACGATGTCCAATCGTTTGCGAATGATCTCCTCGCAACGATCGGCCTTGGCGAGCGTGTCAGGGAACGGGATGAGAACGCGGGCCTCAGCGATCCAGCCATCGGTATATCCGATCTGCACCTTCAACATCTCAGGACGCTCTCTGCCGCTCATGTCGCTGAGCGAGACCACATTCGATCCCGCGTCATTCACGCGGAGCGTCGTCAAGTCGGCGATTCCGTCGGGCATCCGGTAGTCGGAGGGGTTGTGAGTCTCATAGAGCAAGTGCTCTTTGATGGTCCACTGGTTGATCAACCCGCCGGTGCCCGGAAGCTTGGAGATCTGAGCCGTACCGTCGGCCGCGAATTCGGCGATCGGGAACCCCATGTTCCATGGTTCTGGCACGTTCTTCCACTGGGAGCTCATCCCGCCGCAGCAGATTCCCGCGCATTCAATGACATGAGCAACCGTGATGGCCGCGCCGATCAAATCCCAATCGGCATTGCCGAAGTCCCAGCCGAACTCGTGCATCAGCGGTCCGACGTACACTGCGCTGTCGGCCAGGCGCCCGCCGATGACGACCTCGGCACCGAGGTCCAGGGCCTCGATGATCGACTCCGAACCGATATAGGCGTGAGCTGCGACGATCCGGTCGGCGATCTCATCGATCGAGCGGGACGGGTCCTCCATGTTCTGCAAGCTCACGCCGGCGGCGCGTAACTCATCGATCCTGTCGGTCAGGTCGTCACCTGTAATCGCTGCGACTCGAACCCCAGACAACCCTGCCCGGCTCGCATCGGCCATCACGGCGTCCGCCGCAGCGACACAGTTCGTACCGCCGCCGTTGAGCACCATTTTGGTGCCCTGAGCGTGCGTGATGGGAAGCAAGGTCCGCATCCACGGCACGATGTCGGGGATGTAACCCTTCGTGTTGTCTTTCATCTTCGCGCGCTGCAACAGCGACATCGTCAGCTCTGCAAGGAAGTCGAACCCGAGGTAGTCGAGTTGACCCCGTTTGGCCAACTCTACGGCGGGCTCGAGCATGTCGCCCCAGTAGCCTGACCCTGCGCCCAATCGGACTCGCTTCATGAGATCGCCCTTCCCTTTTCGTACTGCCGCACCGCGGCATTGATGTCGTCCAACTCGCCCAGGTTGGCCGTTACTCCGCCATCGACGATGATCGTCTGACCCGTGATGTATCGTGCCGTCGGCGAAACAAGGAATTTGACCGCGGCGGCCATGTCTTCGACCGTGCCGAAGTCCTTGATTCCCGCCTGGCTGATGAATCTCTCTTTGAGGAACTCGAACTGCGACCCCCCATAGATTCGGGACGAGTCGGTCTCGAAGCCTCCCGGACTCACCCCGTTGGTCGTGATGCCGCGCGGGCCCAGTTCGATGGCGAAGGCCCGGATGAGGCTTTCGAGGGCGGCCTTGGCCGCGCCCAGAAGCCCGTGTCCGGGCATGTAGTGGCCGGCGTCGATTCCGCTGATGCCGACGATTCGGCCGGGGCGGCCTTCCATGAGCGGCACCGCCTGCTGAACACAGTGGATGAAGCCATTGACTGTCAGGCGCAGGGTACGCGATATGTTGTTGTCCGAAAGCTCCAGTAGTGGCTTGAACGCGGTAGCTGCTGCATTGTTCACCAGTACGTCGAGGTGTCCGAATGTGGAGCCGACCTCCTCGAACATCGCCCGGATCTCGTCGGGAGACTCCAGATCGGCCTTGATCGCAACGACGCGTCGATCACCCACCTTGAGTTCATCGGCTGTCTGCAAGGCAAGCTCATCGTTGCGCCGATAATTCACGACGATGTCATAGCCATCGGCTGCGAGAGTACGGGCAATCGCCTTGCCCAGACCACGGGAGGATCCAGTAACCAGCGCCACCTTCCTCGTGTCGGTCTGGGCGTCGTCATTGTGCTGCATTGAAACCTCCACGTTGGTGATAGCAAAGTCCAATTCCGTCCGGCATCAGCTGATCTGCTCCTCGTGCATCTGAATGAGCACGGCCCCGGCCTCGACCTGATGTCCGTCGGAAACCAGAACCTCGGCCACGACGCCACTCACGGGGCTCGAGACCGTGTGCTCCATTTTCATCGCTTCGAGAATGAGCAGCGGGTCGCCGAGCATGACAGTTGAGCCGACCTCGACGAGGACTCGTTGCACTGAGCCAGGCATCGGCGCAACAAGCGAGCCGCGCGAGGCTCGGGCGTCCGGTGCAGGAAAGCGCTCCACTTCATCGAACGCCGTCGAGCCGAATCGGTCATGTACAAAGATGCGATTCCCACTGCGCACGAACTCATAGAGCACCCGCAGCCCGTCTGACTCAAGATCAGCGGTGCCTGCGGTCAATGCGAGGATTCGCAGCTCCCCCAAGCCGTCGATCTCATGGCTGCCATCGATCGAAACCTTCGCCGTGGGTGGGTTCACAGCATAGTCAACTCGGGTCTCCCGCTCGCCGATGGCGTACACACGAGTTTGACTACTCGCGTGTGGGCCCCTGCTGGATGGGTTGTTTCGCCAACCCGAGGGAATCGTCTGCTGGACTATCGCACTGTCCCGAGCCTGCACTTGCGCGATGAGCGCCGCAGCCAGCGCCCGGCGAGCCAAAATGCCATCAGCAACGAACGACGAGTTCGACACGAGTTCCCGATGGTCATCCAGGAAGCTGGTGGTGGTGTCGCCGGCGAGGAAATCCTCGTCCTCGAGTAAGGAGGCGAGTAGGCCAATATTCGTGGTCACACCGTCGAGTTGCGTCTCGCGCAACGCAACCGCCAGTAGCGCCGCAGCCTCGTCACGAACAGGCGCATGCGAAATGAACTTCGCGAGCATCGGGTCATAATGCGTACTGATGGCGAAGCCGGCTTCTATTGCAGAATCCACACGCAGCCCTTGGCGCTCGGGCACCTTGAAATGCTCCACCGTGCCGGAGGTGGGAAGGAAGCCGTTTATGGGGTCTTCTGCGTAGACCCTGACCTCGATCGCGTGGCCTGTCATGCTCGGGTTCAAGGCTTCCGGAGGGAGTACTTCGCCTTGCGCGACGCGAAGCTGCAGCCCGACCAGATCAAGACCAGTGACGGCCTCGGTGACCGCATGCTCAACCTGGAGGCGAGTATTCATCTCGAGGAAGTAGAAGGAACCATCGTCGGCGAGAACGAACTCGACTGTTCCCGCGCCGCGATATTCCGCAGCTCGAGCGGCGGTCACCGCAGCGTTGCCCAAGCGCTCTCTCAACACATCATCGACCGCCGTGGACGGAGATTCCTCGACGATCTTCTGATGGCGCCGCTGGATCGAACACTCCCGCTCGAAGAGAGAGACCACGTTTCCGTGCTCATCCGCGAAGACCTGCACCTCGATGTGGCGGGGATTGACAAGGTACCGCTCCAGAAACACTGTTTCGTCGCCGAAGGCCGACAGCGCCTCGCGCTCGGCGGAACCGACCGCGTCCGCCAGCTCCGACAGTTCACGGACAATGCGCATTCCGCGACCGCCGCCCCCTGCCGATGCCTTCACCAAAAGGGGGAATCCGATCTCGGCCGCCCTGTCTGCGACTTCTTCTGCTGTCAAGGCCGTGAGATCGACTCCCCGGAGTACGGGAACGCCCACTTCGCTCATGAGCGCTTTCGATCGAAGCTTGTCCCCCATCAACTCGATCGTCGCCGACGTCGGTCCCACGAACACCAGACCGGCGTCTTCAACCTGGCGTGCAAAGTCGGCATTCTCGGACAGGAATCCGTAGCCGGGGTGAACTGCATCGGCACCGGCTCTGCGCGCCGCGGCGACGAGCAGATCACCGCGTAGATAGGTGTCTGTTGGGGATGTTCCTGGCAACCGGACTGCCGAGTCCGCCTCCCTTGCATGGGGCGAGTCGACATCGGCATCGGAGTACACGGCCACCGTGCGAATACCCATGTCGCGGCAAGATCGAACTATTCGTCGGGCAATCTCTCCTCGGTTGGCGACGAGGACGGAGGTCATCTTCACGTTCACGCGTCGCCTACATCCTGAACACGCCGAAACCGCGCGTGCCCGATACTTCGTTGGAATGAACAGCCGAGAGTGCGATTCCTAGCACCGTTCTCGTGTCACGCGGGTCGATTACGCCGTCGTCGTAGATCTTGCCGCTCATGAAGAAGCTGTCTGACTCGCGTTCGATCTGCTCCTCTGTCTCGGCCCGTTGATTTGCGTCTGCCTCCTCGTCGAACGGCCGGCCGGCCGATGCTGCCGAGTCTCGCGCAACTATCGACATCACCCCCGCGAGCTGTTGCGGGCCCATGACGGAAGTTTTCGCCCCAGGCCATGCGAAGACGAAACGCGGCTCGAACGCACGGCCGGACATGCCGTAATTTCCGGCACCGTATGAGGCTCCCATGAGCAACGTGATGTGTGGCACGTGACTGTTGGAGACAGCGTTGATCATCTTTGCGCCATCCTTGATCATGCCGGCTTGCTCGTACATCTTGCCCACGATGAAACCCGTCGTGTTCTGAAGGAACAGCAACGGCACGTCAACTTGATTGGCGAGCAGGATGAACTCCGCGGCCTTCTTGGCTTCCTCCGGGAAAATGACGCCGTTTGAGTTGGCAAGGATGCCGACCGGAAATCCGTGAACTCTGCCCCACCCGGTCACGAGACTCACGCCGTACGTCGGCTTGTACTCGTCGAAGTCCGAGCCATCAAGCACACAGGCAAGAACGTCCCGTGGCGAAAAGGGTATTCGCAGATCCGCGGAGACGATGCCCAACAGCTCCTCGGGGTCGACCTGCGGGAGCACAACTGGAAACGTCGGCCCATACCCGAGCTTGCGCCAGTTCAGGTCTTTCATCACCTGGCGGCCCAAACGGAGCGCGTCCAACTCGTCGGCGGCGAGGTAGTCGGAAAGACCCGACACTCGAGAGTGCATCTCTGCGCCCCCCAGCTCCTCATCCGTAGATATCTCTCCCGTGGCCATCCGCACCAGCGGCGGGCCACCGAGAAACACCTTGGCCTTGTCCTTCACCATGATCGTGTAGTCGCACATCCCGGGAACGTATGCTCCTCCCGCTGTCGAGTTACCGAAGACGATCGCCATGGTCGGCACTCCGGATGCCGAGAGCCGAGTGAGGTCGCGGAACAACGCTCCACCCGGCACGAAGGCTTCGGCCTGAGTGGGCAGGTCCGCCCCCCCGGACTCCACGAGATTGATCACGGGCAGGCGATTGTGCCTGGCGATCTCCAGTGCACGCGTGATCTTCTTCCAGGTGTACGGGTTCGATGCCCCGCCTCGCACAGTCGGATCATTCGCGATCACAATGCATTCCACTCCCGAAACCACGGCAATACCGGTTACGACGCTCGCGCCTACCGTGAATGCAGTTCCCCAGCCAGCAAGAGTAGAAAGCTCAAGAAACGCGGAATCACGATCAATGAGCAACTCGACACGCTCACGTGCCAAGAGTTTGTGGCGGTCGCGGTGCCGCTGTATGTAGCGATCACCGCCACCAGCCCTTGCTACCGCCTGTTGCTCCTCCAATTGCGCGATCCGAGACAAATGAGCATTCTTGTTGGTGCGAAAAAGCCCCGAATGCTGATCTACGGAAACGGAGAACACCGTCATTCAAAACCCCTGCTGCCGGGCAAAGCGGTCACGAAGCTCGCGCTTGAGGATCTTGCCGCTCGGCCCCTTGGGCAGTTCGTCGATGACTTCGAGGACCTCGGGGATCTTGTGTCGAGCGACATCCATCTGCCGCATGAACTCGTCAAGTTCCTCGAGCGTGATCACCGTTTCGGTCTTGGTGGAGACCACCGCGCACACCCGTTGTCCCTTGATCGGGTCTGGCACCCCGATGACCGAGACCTCATAGACACTGGAATGGCGCTGAATGATCAGCTCGATCTCGGCGGGACTGATGTTCTGACCGCTACGGATGATCATGTCCTTCAAGCGACCGACGTAACGCAACGAGTCGTCCTCCTCGATCGCGACAAGATCGCCCGTGCGGAACAGACCCTGCGAGGTGAAGGACTGCGCATTGACTTCATCCGCATCGAGGTAGCCGGCGAACACCGAGGGCCCGCGTACCGCGAGTTCGCCGGGCTCCCCGGCAGGGACGTCCTCCTCGGTACCCGGCTTGAGGGCGTGAAACTCCGTGTCTGGAAGAAAGCGGCGCAGCTTGTCGATGCGGAACAGGTCCTTGCGTTCCTCGACGGGCTGCTCCGGAACGGTGAAGAAGAACCAACCCTCGGTCGCGCCGAACTCATTGATCACCGTGATACCGCGCTCGTCAAGCATCTCGATGATCGTGTGCGGCGGTGCCTCGCCACCACAACCAACGACACTCAGTGAGGAGATGTCGTACTGCGTATCGAGCCCGGGGTGATTCAGCATCCCGAAATAGATTGCAGGAACCGCGATGATGTAGTTGACCCGCTCCTGAGTGATCTGCTCCAAGAACACATCGACATTGAACGGCTCATGAGTGACGAACTTTCCGCCCGCCATGATCCAGGGATAGAGTTCCACGCCCAGTCCACCCATGTTGGCGTAAGGGAACGGCCCGGAAAATACGGAGTCCGCTCCGTGGCCCGTCGCCTCCAGTATCCCTCTCGTGGCAACCATCCAGCTGTTTGGAGTACGCGGAACGACCTTGGGTGTGCTTTCCGTACCGGTCGTCAGACACAGAGTCAACGCGTCATCCGCTGAGACTTCGATAGCGTCGAGTTCAGCGACCCGAGCTGGATCTGCTGCCGTGATCATCGTAGAAAGCTCGAAATCTGCACCGGGCCTTCCTTCACCTTCGAGGGCGATGATCACCTCGAGCGAAGGACAGACCTTCCGGGCGGCGTGAATCATGGCGAGATAGTCGGTCCCCATGAAGCTCCCCATGCCGATCGCGATTCGGGCCTTGGTCTTGGCGATCGCGTACTCGATGTCGGACGAACGCTGGCGCATAGGGGCAAACGTTCCCACAGCGCCGATACGATCGAGAGCGAGGTGAAGCAGAACCAGCTCGACCGAGTTCGGCAGTTGCACGAAGACGACATCGCCCTTGTGAACCCCCGCATCGAGGAGCGAGAGGGCGAGCCCATCAGCGAGTTCGTGAACTTCGTTCCATGTCAGGCGCATCGGCTGGGTGCCGATCACCTCCAACTTGTTGGGTTGATCGACGAGTGCCTCCTGGTTTCCACGCGCTGTGGCATGCTCGGCCACATAATCGCTCCAGGTTTTGTCTCCCCAGATACCGGCATCGTGATACTTCTTCACCGTCTCAGGCGGATACACGCTCATTGCTGACTCCTTTGTCACGGGAATTGGATGGGTGGTGCAACTGCAATGGTGATTCAGTAGCTGCGGGGAAGCCCGAGGGAATGTTGCGAAACGTAGTTCAGCACCATCTCGCGCGATACGGGAGCGATTTTGAGAACCCTCGCAAACCCCCACGCATCAGCAAGCCCATACTCGGTCGACATGCCATTACCACCATGAATTTGGATGGCACGATCGAGAGCCTCGATGGCCGCATCGGCCGCCGCGAACTTTGCCATGTTGGATGCTTCCCCCGCGTCGAGGCCCGTGTCATACATCCATGCGGCCTTGCTGGTCATCAACCGCGCAAGTTCAACATGTACATACGACTCCGCCAGCGGGTGTGCGAGGCCCTGGTGGGTCCCGATCGGAGCCCCCCAGACCTGACGTTCCTTGCCGTACCTGGCGCCGCGATCCAACGCGAAACGACCGATGCCATTGGACACCGCCGCGCTCATGATGCGCTCAGGGTTGAGACCGAAGAAGATCTGACGAAGCCCGTCATCCGCTTCGCCGAGCAGGCCCGTCGAGGGAACGCGAACGTCGTCGAAGAACAGAGTGAACTGCTTCTCCGGGGCCGTCACCTCAACGGGAATCACAGTCATCTGCAGGTGGGCGTTGGGGGTCTCGACGATGAATAGGGAGAGTCGCGCGCGACCCGTTGCCTCATCGATACCGGTGCGAGCGACAACCAACAGGGCATCAGCTTCGTCCGCACCGGAACAGTAATACTTGGTACCGGTTAGGATCCAGTCGTCGCCGTCTCGGCGACCCGTGGTCGCAATGTTGTGGCTGTTCGAGCCAGCGTCCGGTTCGGTGATGGCGAACGCCATCTTGGTCTTGCCGGTTGCCAACCCGGGTAGCCAACGTTCCTTCTGCTCATCCGTCCCGAATCGTGCGATGACGGTTCCGCAGATAGCAGGCGAAACGATGAGCATGAGCAGGGGGGAACCGGCGGCCGCCAGTTCTTCCGCAACGATTGACAGTTCCTGGATGCCCATCCCGCCGCCACCGTACTCTTCCGGCAGGTTCACACCAATGAACCCGGATTCACCGATCGCCTCCCACAGCTCTCCCACCTTCAGACCGTCGCGCGCGCGTTTGACATACCAGTCATGGCTGTAGCTGGCGACAATCGACCGTACGGCCGCCCGAATCTCTCGCTGTTCGGCAGATTCCAGCAGTTGCAACTTTGTGCTCCTTTGCATCGATTTGAACAGCGTACTAGGAGTTCATCATAGAAACAACTAGTTCCGTATATTGAACTAATCCTCGTGAGAGGGGAGAACCAACCCGGGGCTGTGCCCGGGTTCTGGAACAGGCCCGGATTCCCCGCGAGAGCCGGTACGCGGGCAGGCCCCTGCGACGGATGGGTCCCACGAGGGCAGGTTCAAGGACGCGACGAGCACTGGGCTCCAGGCCGCGCAGGACGACGTCGACGCCCAGTTCGCAGCGCTCCTGGCCAGCTCGAGCGCGCTCATCGACCGGGCCGGCCCGGACCTCGACGCCGCACGCGACGACCTTGACGAGCGCCTCACCCTGCTTGGGCACCGGCACGTCGATGTCGATGACCCGCAGCCGCGATTCCTCGTCGTGGAGGACGGCCGCTCGGATGGTGCGGGGAGCTCCCTCGTGGACGTCGGCATGGCCGGTGGTCCTCTCGTCGTCGAACGGCACTGGATCCAGCCCGCGGCATCGTGCGGCCGTCTCAATCCGCGATCCACTCCGTGAAAACGATGCGCCCTTGTGCCCGCCCGTCGGCCGGTGATGGACTGGCGGCGACGGCGGATCGTGCCGTCGCGACATCCGTCATCGAACAGTGACATCCGTCATCGAACAGTGAGGACGCACATGCCGTACATCACCGTCGGAACCGAGAACTCGACGCCGATCGAGCTCTACTACGAGGACCACGGGCACGGCCGGCCGGCCGTGCTCATCCACGGCTACCCGCTCGACGGGCACTCGTGGGAGAAGCAGGCACGGGCGCTGCTCGACGCCGGGTACCGCGTGATCACCTACGATCGGCGCGGCTTCGGCGCATCCGGCCAGCCCACGACCGGCTACGACTACGACACGTTCGCCGACGACCTGAAGACCCTGCTCGACAGACTCGAGCTCGACGACGTCGTGCTCGTCGGATTCTCGATGGGCACCGGCGAGGTGGCCCGTTACCTGGGCAGCCACGGCAGCGAACGCATCGCCAAGGCCGCGTTCCTCGGTGCGCTGGGCCCGTACCTCCGGAAGACCGACGACAACCCGGGCGGAGCGGCGCCCGACTTCGACGACCTCACGGCGCAGGCGGTGAACGACCGGTTCGCGTGGTTCACCGGATTCTTCGAGAACTTCTACAACCTCGACGAGAACCTCGGCTCGAGCATCAGCGAGGAGGCGCTTCGCGGAAGCTGGAATGTGGCCGCCGGGGCGTCCTGGTACGCCGCATCCGCGTGCGTCGACACCTGGCTCACCGACTTCCGCGCCGACATCGACAAGATCGACGTGCCGACGCTGATCGTGCACGGCACGGCCGACCGGATCCTGCCGATCGACGTGTCGGCGCGCGAACTCCGCAAGCAGCTGCCCGCTTCCGAGTACGTCGAGATCGAGGGCGCGCCGCACGGCCTGCTCTGGACGCACGCCGACGAGGTGAACGCGGCGCTGCTCGCGTTCGTGGCCGAGTAGACGGGACCTTCGTCCATTCGGCAGCCGCGCCCGCCGGGCTAGGGTCGATCGTCGCAAGGGAGACCCCATGAACAGGTTCGTTCGGGCCGCAGCAGCAGTCGCCGTGACGGCGATGACCGTCGGCGGCCTGGCCGCATGCAACTTCATCGGCCCGCCGCAGCGCTTCACCGACGAGTCCACCGTGACCGAGGACATCGCCGTGATCGAACTCGACGACGCGAACGGCAGCGTCAGGGTGACCGGTGCCGCGGGCGCGACCGATATCACGGTCGAGCGCACCGTCTCGTACCTCGGCGACCGTGATATCGGCGAGACGCACGAGATCGACGGCGACACCCTCGAGCTCGGCGGCTGCGGCCGGTTCTGTTCGGTCGATTACACCGTCGAGGGGCCGATCGGTCTCGACGTGGGCGGGAGGACGTCGAACGGGACCATCGAACTCAGGGGCGTCGACGAGGTCGACGTGCGGACGTCGAACGGGCGCATCGAGCTGGAGGATGTCTCGGGCGACGTCGATGTCGAGACGAGCAACGGCCGGGTCATCGGGCGCGACCTGAACGGCGACGGCGTGCGGGTGCGCACCTCGAACGGCAGCATCGAGCTCAGTCTCGGCGAGGCGCAGGACGTCGAAGCGCGTACGTCGAACGGTGCGATCGAGCTCCGCGTGCCCGAGGGCAGCTACCGGGTGACGGCCGAGACCTCGAACGGCTCTACCGACATCGGCATCGCCGACGACCCCGACGGCGAGTTCGAACTGGAGCTGCGCACGTCGAACGGCTCGATCACGATCACGGGCGGCTGACGGGCGGCGCGTCGGACGGCTGCAGAAGGTCGCAGTCGTGCAGGTACTGGGCGTCCGGAACCTGCACGACTGCGACTTGTCGCGTCCAGTGGTTGAGATCGCTGGGCCTGGTCGGCAGGGCCTGGTCGGGGGACGGGTCGGATGCCGCGGCATCCGGCCCCTCGTCGTGTCACGCGCCCCGCAGCTCCTCGAGCACGGCCGCCAGCTGATCGACGGCCCAGTCCAGGTCGTGCTGCTCCACCACGATCGGCGGAGCGAGCCGGATGGTCGAGCCGTGCGTGTCCTTCGCGAGCACGCCGCGACGCATGAGGGCCTCGCAGACCTCACGTCCGGTCGCGAGCGCCGGATCGACGTCGATGCCCGCCCAGAGCCCCGCGCCGCGCACCGCGACGACGCCGTGACCGACGAGTGCGTCCAGCCGCTCATGCAGGTGCGCGCCGAGCTGCCGGGCTCGCGCCTGCGGCTCGCCCGACGCCAGCATGCGCACCACCTCGAGGCCCACGGCCGCGGCGAGCGGGTTGCCGCCGAACGTGGAGCCGTGCTGGCCGGGCCGGATCACGCCGAGCACGTCGCGATCACCCACCACGGCGGAGACCGGCACGATGCCGCCGCCGAGCGCCTTGCCGAGCAGGTACAGGTCGGGCACCACGCCCACGAGGTCACACGCGAAGGTCGCCCCCACGCGGCCGAGTCCCGACTGGATCTCGTCGGCGATGAGGAGCACGTTGCGCTCGCGCGTGATGCGACGCACCTCGGGGAGGAAGTCAGCGGGCGGCACGACGATGCCGGACTCTCCCTGGATCGGCTCGATGAGCACTGCGACGGTGTTCTCGTCGATCGCGGCCTCGACCGCGGCGGCGTCGCCGTAGGGCACCGTGTGGAAGCCCGGCGTGTACGGACCGAAGTCCGCGTGCGCGTCGGGGTCGTCGCTGAACGAGATGATCGTAGTGGTGCGGCCGTGGAAGTTGCCGGCCATCACGATGACGTTGGCGCGGTCCCGCTCGACGCCCTTCACGCGGTAGCCCCAGGCGCGCGCGATCTTGATGCCCGACTCCACGGCCTCGGCACCCGTGTTCATCGGCAGCACCATGTCCTTGCCGCAGAGTGCGGCGAGCTCGGTGACGAACGGCCCGAGCCGGTCGTTGTGGAAAGCTCGGCTGGTGAGCGTGATGCGGTCGAGCTGGCGGCGGGCAGCGTCCACCAGACGGGGGTTGCCGTGTCCGAAGTTCACGGCGGAATAGGCCGCGAGGCAATCGAGATAACGGCGGCCCTCGACGTCGGTGACCCAGGCGCCGTCGCCGGATGCCACGACCACGGGCAGCGGGTGGTAGTTGTGGGCGGCGTGCTCGTCCTCCTCGTGGATGGCTGCGACCGTCCGAGCCGCGACGTCGATCACGTCGTTTCGAGTGTGCGGAGTCATCGGCGCAGCTCCAAGGTGCAGCACTTGACGCCGCCGCCGCCGAGCAGCAGCTCGGAGAGGTCGACGCCGATCGGGTGGTAGCCGTGCTCGCGCAACTGCCGTTCGAAGTCCGTGGCGCGCGAGGCGATGACCACGTTGTACCCGTCGCTGAACGAGTTCAGGCCGAGCACCGCGGCATCCGTCTCGTTCACGAGGATCGCATCGGGGAACCGCTCTCGCAACACGGCGAGCGATGCGGCGTCGAACGCGGTCGGCAGGTAGGCGACGTGCTCCTGCCCGGGCGTCGCGTCGAGCACCGCGACCGCGGTATCGAGGTGGTAGAAACTCGGGTCCACGAGCCGCAGCGTCACGACCTCGCGGTCGGCGATGCGGGCGAGCTCCTCGTGCGAATGCGAATGGCTGCGGAACCCGGTGCCCGCGAGGATCGTCTCACCGACGAGCAGGAAGTCGCCCTCGCCCTCGTTGATCTCCTCGGGCTCCCGCACGTCGAAGCCGGCCGCGCGGAACCAGTCCATGTACGCGGGACCCTCGGGCGCTCGCTCGGGGTACGTGAACCTGGCGCCGTACGCGATACCGTCGATCACGAAGCCGCCGTTCGCGGCGTAGACCATGTCGGGCAGGCCCGGGATCGGGTCGATGAGGTGCACGTCGTAACCGAGCCCGAGGTAGGTGTCATAGAGCACCTGCCACTGCGCGAGCGCGAGGCTCGTGTCGGTCGGTTCGGCGGGGTTCATCCACGGGTTGATCCGGTACACGACCGTGAAGTGCTCGGGCCGGCACATGAGCACCGTGCGGCCGGTCGGCCGGCGCTCGGGCCTGGTACCCGACTGCTCGTCGGTCTGGATCGCGGTCGACATCTCGCTCCTTCGCGTCGGGCGGATGTCGTCGCATCGGGCGACATCAGCCGGTGTTGGCAATGTCGGCGGACCAGGTCGCTCATTCCGAGCCTCGACGACGACGTTCGGGTTGCGCCGCCGTCGAGACGCCACTTTCAGTCTGAACGAACGAGCCGGAACATTCCGGGCTTCGCACGCAAATTTCCTGCGCATTCGCGATCGACGCGGCTGAATGCTGCGCAGACGAGGGGGCGGATGTCTCAACTCGCGCGTCCGGGCGGCGCACTTGCCGCACGCCCGCGGGCTGAGGCATCCTGTTGCCCGGCCCGGCGCCCCGCCGGAAGATCGACGGAGGTCGGCATGGACGAACCGCCGCACGACGAACGGATGCGGCGCCTGCAGCGCATCGCCTACGGCGCCCTCGAGAGCGATGCGGAGCGTGCCGCCGCCCTCGCGGAGCTCGAGTCGCTGCGACGGGAGCACGCTGCGATGGATGCCCCGGCCGCTTCGGTCGTCGGCGGGGCCCGAGCCGGCGCAGGTCGCCGCCGCGTGGTGGACCTTGCCGTCTGCTGATCAGCCGTTCTTCGCGTCGCGCCAGGCCATCCACTCGGTCACGGGGGCGAGGTCGTAGTCGGGACCCGAGATGCCGAGCGTGAACATGCGCACCCCGGCGTCGTAGAGCGCGTCGGCGTACTCGAGGTCGACGCGTCGACGGGTGAGCTCGTTCGACACCGTGATCTGCGAGACGTCGCGACCGACCTCGTCGCCCCACCGTTTCAGCACGTCGAGCTTGTGCGGCAGGTCGTCGGGTGCAACGAACGAGTGCCAGATGTCGGCGTGCCGGGCGACGATGCGCAGCGTCTTCTGTTCGCCCTTGCCGCCGATCATCACGGGGATCTTCCGCGTCGGACCGGGATTCAGCTTCGCCCACCGAGCCTCGATTCGCGGCAGCGCGCCGGCGAGAGCCTTCAGGCGTGTGCCCGGCGTGCCGAACTCGTAACCGTACTCGTCGTAGTCGCGCTCGAACCAGCCCGACCCGGTGCCGAAGATGAACCGGCCAGTGCCGCCTTTTGCGCTGATGTGGTCGAGCGTGCGGGCCATGTCGGCCTGCAGGTCCGCGTTGCGGTACGAGTTGCAGCTCACGAGGGTGCCGAACTCGATGCGCTCGGTCTGCTCCGCCCACGCGCCGAGGATGGTCCACGCCTCGAAGTGCTTGCCGTCGCGGTCGCCCGACAGCGGGTAGAAGTGGTCCCAGTTGAAGGCGATGTCGACGCCGAGTTCCTCGAGACGGAGCACGGTGTCACGGATGGCGTGGTACTCGGCGTGCTGCGGCTGCACCTGGATGCCGAGCCGCACGGGGGAATCGAGAGGCATGCGTTCCAGCCTATGGCGGATACCGCGACGCCCGGCCGCGGCATCCACACCCCCGTTGCGGCATCCACACCTCCGGCCGCGGCATCCACCTCATCGCGCAGTTGAAAGGAGGATCGAGCCGACACGCCGGCCGCCCCCGGCGTATCGCTCGAATCCTCCTTCGACTCGGAATGCCATGAGCGGGCGGAAGCACGCGGGGTCCCGGTCGCGAGCGGCGCCACGCCGACAGCGAGCCGCCGCATCGAGCGTCGAGTTCGAACGTGCGCCGGGCGCAGGAAATCAGCGTCAACCGCTGTGCGAACGCAACGAATCAACGTACACTCCGAGCATGGACAACCTCGACCGCGCCATCCTCGACCTGCTCCGGCAGAACGCGCGTGCGGGCTACGGCGACATCGGATCGTCCGTCGGCCTCTCCGCGTCGGCCGTCAAACGACGCGTCGACCGACTCGTCGCCGACGGCGTCATCAAGGCGTTCACCATCCAGGTGGACCCGTCGGTCGACGGCATGTCGACCGAGGCCTACGTCGAGCTGTTCTGCCGCGGCACCGTCGCGCCCGACGAGCTGCAGCGCATCCTGCAGGGCGTGCCCGAGGTCGTGTACGCCGGCACCGTCACGGGCAGCGCCGACGCGATCGTGCACATGCGCGCCCGCGACATCACGTCGCTCGAGGACGCCCTCGAGCGCGTGCGCATCGCCCCGAACGTCGACCACACCCGCAGCGCGATCGTGCTCTCGCGGCTCGTGAACCGCAACCGGGACTGACGATGACGGATGCCGCGGGCGGGGCGGTGGTGTGGTGAGGTTCTCGATCGACCCCGGGGCTTCCGAGCCGCCTTTCGAGCAGGTGCGCGCGCACGTCGTCGAGGCGGTGCGCGACGGACGGCTCGCCGTCGGCGCGAAGCTGCCGACCGTCCGCGCGCTGGCCGATGAGCTCGACCTCGCGGTGAACACCGTCGCCAAGGCATACCGGTCGCTCGAGGCCGACGCCGTCATCGAGACCCGCGGCCGAAACGGCACGTTCGTGGCCGAGCACGGCGACCCGGCCGAACGGCAGCTGCAGCGGGCGGCCGCCGACTACGCCGCGCTCGCGCGCCGGCTGGGGGTCGAGGCATCCGAGGCACGCACGATCGTCGACGCCGCACTCGCCTGACCGCCGCGCACGCCCGCGGACGCCGTCGCGGCATCCAGAACAGGCGCAATCGACCTGCCTTCGCTCCCGCGACCTGCGCTCAGCTCGTCTCGGGGATCGGCTGCTTCGGCAGGCGACGCACCTTCGCGCGCCGACGGCGCCGCTCCGGCACCATCGAGCGCATCTCCTCGAGCTTGCCGAAGCAGAGCATGCGGTCCTCGGCCTCGAGCACGACGCCCCTGCGCGGGTTCGGGATGACGTTCGTCCCGCGATGGAGCGTGAGCACGGTGATGTCGCGCTCCCAGAGCCCGGACTCGCCGAGCGTCTTGCCGACGAGGTCGGCCGCGCCGTGCACGAGGAGCTCGGCGACGCCGTAACCGGTCGAGACGGTGAGGCGCTGGCGCACGTCGATCTCGGGGAACGCGACCTGGCCGCCGATGTAGTCGATGATCGCGCCCGCGACATCCAGCTTCGTCGCCGTCTCGATGCCCTGCAGGCCGGGCGACGAGTTCACCTCCATGACGAGCGGGCCCTCGTTGCCTTCGAGCATGTCGACGCCCGCGACCTTCAGTCCCATGATCTGCGCCGAGCGCACGGCCGACTGCTCGTACTCGGGCGACAGCTCGACGGGCTCGACCGTGCCGCCGCGGTGCACGTTCGACCGGAACTCGTCGCCGCTCGCGACGCGCCGCATGGCCGCCACGACGCGATCGCCGACGACGAGGGCACGGATGTCGCGGCCGCGGCTCTCGGCGATGAAGCGCTGTATCAGCACGTTCTGCTTGGTCGAGTGCAGCGTCTCGATGATCGCCTCGGCGACCTTGACCTCGGGAGCGAGGATGACGCCGATGCCCTGCGTGCCCTCGAGGAGTTTGATGACGACCGGCGCCCCGCCGACGAGCTCGATGGCCGGGCGCACGTCGGCGCGGTTCCGCACGAACGCCGTGGCAGGCATGCCGATGTTGTGGCGCGACAGGATCTGGTTGGCGCGCAGCTTGTCGCGGGCGTTCGTGATGCCGTTCGCGGTGTTGGGCGTATAGACGTCCATCTGCTCGAACTGGCGCACCACGGCCGTGCCGAAGTAGGTGATCGAGTTGCCGATCCGGGGCAGCACGGCGTCGTAGTCGGAGAGCGGGCGGCCACGGTACTGCAGGTCGGGTTCGGAGCCGGTGAGGTCGATCGAGAAGCGCAGGGTGTTCAGCACCCTGACGTCGTGGCCGCGTTGCTGCGCGGCCGCACGAAGCCGCTGCGTGGAGTACGCCTGTGGCGCGCGCGAGAGGATCGCCAGTTTCATCGTGTTGCCCCTGCGAAGATGGTCGTGTGGAAGAGCCTCCCCATTCAAACACCATCGTCGGATGGCGCGAATGGGTGAGCCTGCCTGGGGTGGGCGTGCCGTGGATCAAGGCGAAGGTGGATACCGGGGCGCGGACCTCGTCGTTGCACGCCTTCGACATCGTGGAGTTCCGGCGAAGACGCAAGCACTTCGTTCGATTCGGCATCCACCCCTGGCAGGACACCGACGAGGATCTCGCCGTGGTCGAGTGCCCCATCCACGACCGCCGCATCGTGCGCAGCTCGTCGGGGCACACCGAGGAGCGGATCGTGGTGCTCCTCGAGATGGTGCTCCGCGGTCACCCCGTGAAGGCCGAGGTCACGCTCACCAACCGCGACGAGATGGGGTTCCGTATGCTCATCGGCCGGGAGGTCCTGCGCCAGGGGTTCGTGGTCGACGCGTCGCGGTCGTTCACAGGCGGACGCGCGCCGGACGGGATCCGTCGTCGCAATCGCGGGCGCTGAGCAACGCGACGTCGCCGCGGCTCTCCATGTTTCCGTTCCCGCGTGGTGTTCCACGTCGGGCGGGAACGTGACGCGGGAACGGAAACAGGGGGAGCGTCGCACGCTCACCTGGTCACGCGGTCGGGCCGGTCGCCAACACGCCAGAGCGTGCGACTTCGCCGAGCCAGCCGAGGCTGGGCTTGGGCTGCCGCTCGAAGGTCCGCGGGTCCCATCGGATGAGCCCGAACGTCGGACGGAAACTGCCCCACTCGTAGTTGTCGAGGGCACTCCAGTGCAGGTAGCCGCGCACGTCGACACCGTCAGCCATCGCCGAGGCGACCGCGGCGAGTGCCCCGCGCGCGTAGGCGATGCGGCGAACATCGTCGGCCGTCGCGATGCCGTTCTCGGTGACGTAGACGGGGAGGCCATTGCGTGCCCACGAGTTGCGGATGCCGTCACCGATGGCCGGCGGATAGTACTCCCAGCCGGTGAGGGTGCGTTCTGCGGCATCGGGAATCGGCAGGGGCCCTCCTACCCCGATCTTGGTGCGCGTGTAGGCCTGCACACCGACCCAGTCGTCGCCGGATGCCGCATCGAGGAACACGTCTTCGCGGGACCATGCGTACTCGGCCGCGACCTGCTCGGCACCGGGTTCCGGCTGATATGCCTGCGTGGCCACCGACCAGCCGGCCGAACTGCCGACCCCCCGCACGAGTTCGACGGCGCGCTTGTGGGCCGCGATCAGGCGATCGGTCACGTGGGGCACGCCCGGCGGCAACCCGACCGACGGGAAGCAGACCGAGGGATCGGCGAGCACCGAGACCATGTTCGGCTCGTTGATGGTGCAGACGAGGTCGACGTCGTCGAGCACCGGAAGCGCGGCCTCGACGAAACGGGCGAAGCGGTCGATCGAGACATCCGTCAGCCACCCGCCGTCGCGTGCGAACCAGATGGGATTGGTGAAGTGGTGCAGGGTCACGATCGGCTGCAGACCGAGGTCGCGTGCGGTGCCGGCCATACGCCGGTAGTGGTCGATCATCGCCCGGGAGACGAAGCCGTCTTCGGGCTCGATCCGCGCCCACTCGATGCTGAACCGGTAGGAGTTCAGCCCCGCGCCGGCGAGCAGCGCCATGTCTTCGGGATAGCGGTGGAAGCTGTCGGCGGCATCGCCCGACGGCGTCTCCACCGGCGCCCCCGGCAGGTGCCCGTGCTCGCGCTGCCACCAGTCGGAGTTCACGTTGTTGCCCTCCACCTGGTGGGCGGCGGTCGAGGCACCCCACAGGAAGCCGTCGGGGAAGCGGATGTCGGGCACGCAGCCCTCCTTCTCGGTCGATTCGGACTTACTTGATTCCGGTGAGGGCGATGCCCTGCACGAAGTAGCGCTGCAGGACCACGAAGATGAGCAGCACCGGCACGACCACGACGACGGCGCCCGCCATCATGAGCCCGTACTGCGCCGCGTTCTGGCCCACCGAGTAGAGCGCGAGCGCCACCGGGAGCGTGTACTTGTCCTCGGTAGTGGCCACGACGAGCGGCCAGAGGAAGTTGTTCCAGCTCGCGAGGAAGGTGAGGATCGTGAGCGTCGCGACCGCCGGCCCGCAGAGCGGCATGATCACCCGCGCGAAGATGCGCCACTCCCCCGCGCCGTCGATGCGCGCCGCCTCGATGATGTCGTCGGGCAGGCTCAGCATGAACTGGCGCATGAGGAACACGCCGAGCGGCGTGATCAGGAACGGCAGGATCAGGCCCGGGTACGAGTTCACCAGCCCGAGGTTCGCGGTGAGCACGAAGAGCGGCACGAACGTGACGACGCCCGGCACCATGAGCGTGCCGAGCACGAGCAGGAAGAGCAGCCGCTTCCCACGGAACTCGAGCTTCGCGAGCGCGTAGCCCACCATCGACGAGAA
This sequence comes from Agromyces bauzanensis, assembly GCF_014645655.1. Classification (GTDB taxonomy): domain Bacteria; phylum Actinomycetota; class Actinomycetes; order Actinomycetales; family Microbacteriaceae; genus Agromyces; species Agromyces bauzanensis. Next base: position 31,233 of record NZ_BMMD01000023.1, read on the forward strand.
CACGATGTTGCCGAGCGTCACGAAGGACGCCACGATGATGCTGTTCGTGAAGAACGTCGCGAAGTCGAGCCGGCCGAACAGCTGCGTGTAGTTGTCGATCGTCGGGTCGAGGGGCCAGAAGTTCGTCGGGTACTGGCGGATCTCGGCGTTCGTCTTGAACGATCCGAGGATCATCCAGACGAACGGCATCACCATGGCCACGAGTCCGAGCGTGAGCACGACGTAGAGCCACCATCGCGGCCGGGGACGGCGACGGCGTGGTGCGCCGGTCACCGTCGCGGCAGTGGATGCCCCGGCGCCCGCGGCATCCGTCATCTGCGTGCCACCCGTGATCGTCGACATCGGTCAGTCTCTCCTTCCGAGCAGCCGGAACTGGATCAGCGACAACGCGACGATCGCGAGGAACAGCACGTAGCTCGCCGCCGACGCGAACGAGTAGTTGCCGAACCCGAACTGGTTGTACGTGTACATCGCGGTCGAGAGTGTCGAGTCGAGCGGCCCGCCGCGGGTCATCACGAACGGCTCCTCGAAGAACTGCAGGAAGCCGATGCCGGTGATCACCGCGGCGAAGAGGAGCGTCGGCCGCATCGCCGGCAGCGTGATGTTGCCGAAGCGCTGGAACGCGTTCGCGCCATCGACCATCGCCGCTTCGTGGTGCTCCTTTGGCACGCCCTGAAGGCCGGCGAGGAAGATCACCATGAGGGTGCCGATGTTGCGCCAGACCGCCATCAGGATCAGCGAGGGCAACGCCCAGGTCGTGCTCTGCAGCCACTCGGGCCCCTGAATGCCGAACCAGCCGAGGAACGCATTCAGCAGGCCGTCGGGCTGCAGGATGAACCGCCATACGATCGCGATCGCCACGATGCTCGTCACGACCGGTGCGTAGTAGCCGACCCGGAAGACCGTGCGGAACCTGTCGATGCCGGTGTTCAGCGCGAGGGCCACGGCGAGCGCGAGCGCCATCGTGAGCGGCACGCCGACGATCACGAAGATCGAGGTGTTCAGGAGCGACCGCAGGAACCGCGGGTCGTCGAAGAGCCTCACGTAGTTCTCGAACGCGACGAAGTCCACGTTGAACGGGGTCTGCAGGTCGCGCGTCGTGAGATCGGTGAAGCTCATCGCGAGCGATGCCACGATCGGGCCGGCCATGAACACGAGGAACAGGATCAGGAACGGAGCGGCGAAGCCCCACGCGACGAGCGTGGCACGCCGGCCCCGACGCGACGCACGGGCGGGTGCTCGTGCGGGCGTCGGAGCCGACGGGGAGAGTGCGACCATGGCCTACTGGCCGGTGCCGATCGACTCGGCCTGCTGCTGCACCGCGGCGAGCGCGTCTTCGACGCTCGTCTCGCCCCGCGTGACCTTCTCGAGTTCCTGGTCGATGACGGCCGAGACCTGGGCCCACGTCGGGATCGCCGGCGGCGCCTTCGAGTCGGTCAGTTGCTCTCCGAAGACGCTGAGGTACGGGTCATCCGAGAATACCGGGTCGTCCCAAGCGGCCTCGACGCTCGGCAGGTCGGTCGAGATGTCGTACCACTGCACCTGTGTCTCGGGCTCGGCGAGCCAGCGCACGAACTTCCACGAGGCGTCGCGGTTGTCGCTGTCGTTGAAGACGGCGAGGTTGCCGCCACCGGTGAAGCTCGTGCGGCTGTCGGCACCCGGCACCATGGCGACCGCGAACTTGTCGGCGAACTCAGCCCCGCCCTGCTCCAGCAGCAGGCTCACGTGGAACGGTCCGCTGTAGAACGAGCCGACCTCACCCGCGATGAATTTCTGCTCGATCTCTCCGCCCTCGAGTCGAACCGGCTCCGAGATGCCCTCCTCGAAGAAGCTCCCGTAGAACTCGAACGCCTCCTGCCACTCCGGGCTGTCGAGCGTGAACGTCTCCCCGTCGAGGATGTCACCGCCCTGCTGCCAGGCGAGCGGTGTCACGTACTGCCAGGAGTCGAAGCCGCCCGGCGGGAGCGAGACGCCGGAGGTCGCCCCTTGCGCCTGCAGGGCCTTGGCGAACGCCTTGTACTCGTCCCAGGTTTCGGGCGCCTCGACGCCGGCCGCTTCGGCGAGGTCGGTGCGGTAGTAGAGCACGCGGGTGTCGACGTACCACGGGATGCCGTAGGCGACGTCATCGACGATCGTCGTGTCCCACGACCCGTCGAAGAAGCTGCCCTCGTCGACGAGGCCGTCGGGGGTGGGCTCGAACGCGCCCGTCGCGGCGAACTCGCCGACCCAGGTGGTACCCAGCATCGAGATGTCGGGCGTCTCCCCACCGGCGATCGCTGTTGCGATGCGGTCGTGCGCACTCTCCCACGGCACGGCGGTGACGTCGATCGTGACGTCGGGGTTCTCCTCTTCGAACTGCGCCGCGAGTTGGCCGAGTACCTCGCCCTCGTTGCCCATGGCCCAGACCTCGACGGCGCCGGTGGCCGGCTCGTCATCGATGGAACCCTTGCTCTCGGGGCCGCTCGCACCGCCGCCGTCGCCGCGCCCGCATCCGGTCAGGATGATGGCGCCGGCGGCGACCACGGCACCGGCCGTCGTCAGTCGTCGCAACGCTCGGTGTGATCTCCATCGATTCATCGGTCTGCCTCCATTGGTCATCGACCGCTCGTGAGCGAGGTCTCGCTCGGTGTGCGAGTCGCGGCTCCGACCGCGACGCTCTCAACATAACGCAGAAACCTTACATGCGACAGGTTTTTGTCGTCGGTGCGGTAGATTCGGCACATGGAACGAGCAGATGCCGGCGCAGGGGGCACCCAGGCCGACGGCGCGTCGGTCGTCCGCCCCGCTCGAGGCACGCGCGGCAGCTACGCGAAAGGCCAGGCCAAACGTCAGGAGATCGTCGATGCGGCCCTCGTCGTCTTCGGGCGCCACGGCTTCCACAGCGGCTCACTCCGGGAGATCGCCAAACGGGTGAACCTCACCCCCGCGGGCCTCATGCACCACTTCGCCAGCAAGGAGGAGCTCTTCACAGAGGTGCTGCGGCAGCGCGACGCGCGGGTGCAGGCGGCGGCCGGAGACGTCTCGGAGTTCACGCTGCTCGAGCAGGTTCGCAAGGTCGTCGCCTACAACCAGACCACGCGCGGCCTCACCTCGCTCTACACGGTCATCTCCGCCGAGGCGACCGACACGGAGCATCCGGCACACGAGGATTTCGCACGGCGATACGCCGAGAGCGCCGCGTCGGCGAGCGACGTGCTCGCCGACGCCCAGCGCGACGGGCTCATCAGGTCCGACATCGACACGGCGCATGCCGCGCGGCTGATCTCCGCCGTCATGGACGGGTTGCAGCAGCAGTGGCTGCTCGACGACTCGGTCGACATGACCGCCCTCTTCGACGAGTTCGTGCGGGGATACCTGCTGGATCCCCGCGTCGACTCCGGGCACTAGTGGTCATGTTTGTTAGTTCGTCGGGGGTTCAGGCTCAGGCGGTGGGGTCGGCGAGGTAGAGGCCGCAGGCGGTGTCGAGGGCGTCTTCGGGGGTTCCTGCGGGTTGCCCGTCGGGTAGCCAGGCGTCTTCGTAGTCGTCGTGGCTGGCGCGATACATCGCGAAGCCCCAGATGCGGGCCGAGCCGCCATACCGTAGTCGTATCAGTGGGAGTTCGTCGCCGTCGGTCAGGCGGGCGGTGACGTATGCGAACGAGCCTCGGAATCGGGTGTCCACGCGAGTGACCTGGGGCCACCGTTCCCGGGCGCGGATGTTCAGCCGTTGGGAGAGGGAGATCTTCGTGGATTCCGGGATGGCGACCATGACACCATGATCGTGGACGCGTCGGCGTGTCACCACCGGGCGGCCCGGTCGGACTGTTAATCCCTGATCATGCCTATGATCAGCCCGTTCTTCATCGTCCTGTCCGATGCTGAGGAGTTTGAGTTGTCCCGACGGGCGCGGCGGGTGCGCACCGAGGTCCGCGACGCCCGTCGTGCCCGGATCATCCTCGCCGCGGCCGGTGGCGCCTCGAACGCGGCGATCGCCCGCGCCGAGGGGGTGCACGTGGACACGGTCCGGAAGTGGCGTTCCCGGTTCGCCGAGCGGGGCGTGCCGGGCTTGCGGGATCTGTCCCGCACCGGCCGCCCGGCGGTGTTCGGGGACACGGTTGTCGCGGAGGTGAAGGCGCTGGCCTGCCAGCTTCCGGCCGAGACCGGGGTGCCGTTGTCCCGGTGGTCCCACCATGAGCTGGCCGCCGAGGCCACCAGCCGCGGGATCGTGGATACCGTGTCACGATCCACGGTCCGGCGCTGGTTGGACGCCGACGCGATCAAGCCCTGGCAGCACCGGTCCTGGATCTTCCCCCGCGACCGGGACTTCGCGTTCAAAGCAGGCCGGGTCCTGGGCCTCTACGACCGCGTCTGGGACGGGGAACCGCTCGGCCCGGACGACTACGTCATCAGCGCCGACGAGAAGTCCCAGCTGCAAGCCCTGCAGCGCCGCCACCCAGGACTGCCCCCGGCACCGGGCAGGACACGGCGGGTCGAGTTCGAATACCGTCGCGGCGGCACCCTCGCCTACCTCGCCGCGTACGACGTGCACCACGCACGAGTGATCGGCCGATGCGCTCCCAGCACCGGGATCGCACCGTTCACCGCGTTGGTAGAGCAGGTCATGACCACCGCGCCGTACGCGTCAGCGCGGCGGGTGTTCTGGGTCGTGGACAACGGTTCCTCGCATAACGGTGCGGCGTCGATGCAGCGAATCCGCGACGCCTGGCCGACCGCCCGGCTGGTGCACCTACCCGTGCACGCGTCCTGGCTGAACCAGGTCGAGATCTACTTCTCGATCGTGCAACGCAAAGTCGTCAAGCCCCAGGACTTCCCCGACCTCACCGCCCTCGAGAACCGGCTCATCGCATTCCAGAACCGCTACAACGTGACCGCGCACCCCTTCGACTGGCGCTTCGGACGCGCCGCACTCCACGGACTCCTCGAACGCCTCGACCGACACGAACCCGCCGCCTGAACCCCCGACGAACTAACAAACATGACCACTAGCCCTACGCCGGCGCAGCCGCCAGCCTCGCCTCGAGCCGCGCGACATCCTCGGCACGACAGAGTCCGGTCGCCTCGAGCATCGCCGTCGCGCTCCCCGCGGCGACCGCGGTGCGGAACGCCTCCGCCACGGTGCGCCCCTCCGCGAGGCGCAGGACGAGCCCGGCGAGGAACGCGTCGCCCGCGCCGACGGTGCTCTGCACCTCGACGCGTGGGGTCGGCAGCCGGAGCACGCCGTCGGCGGTGGCGAGCATGGCCCCCGCCCCTCCGAGCGAGAGTGCGACGATCTCGGCGCGGCCGCCGGCGACGATCGCCCTCGCGGCCTCGACCTGATCGGCCTCGTCGAGGGTGTCGCCCGCGCCCACGAGCTCGGCCAGCTCGCGCAGGCTCGGCTTGATGAGGAAGACCCGCTGGTCGAGCGCAGCCTCGAGTGCCGGGCCCGATGCGTCGACCACGATGCGCACGTCGTGCTCGCCGCAGATCCGGGCGAGGAGGGCGTAGAAGTCGTCGGGCACCCCGGGTGGCAGGCTGCCGCTGGCGACGAGGTAGCCGCCGACCGGCAGCACGTCGCCGACCACCGAGAGGCACGCACGCCACTCGGGCTCGCGCAGCGTCGGCCCCTGCAGCACGAAGCGGAACTGGTCGCCAGTCGAGAGCTCGTCGACCGTGAAGCTCTCGCGCGTGTTCCCCGCGACCCCGACCACGCGCGCGAGGACGCCCTCCTGTTCCAGGAACCCTCGGTACGCCTGTCCGGTGGGGCCGCCGAGCGGGCAGATCGCAATCGAGTTGCCGCCCAGGTTGCGGATCGCCCGCGATACGTTGACGCCGCCCCCGCCCGGGTCGAACCGGCTCGGTCCGCAGCGGAGCTTGTGTTCGGGCACGACCTGCTCGGTCGCGCTCGACACGTCGAGCGCGGGGTTCATCGTCAACGTGACGATCGGAGCGTGCGCGACCACACCACGAGCATAGGGCGGCGCGTGCCCCGGCGCCGTCGTCCCGCTGCCGGCACGACACGGCAGCGCGCACGAGCTGCCCCGAGCACGGCGACCCGGGGGGCGAGTAGGCTGCCCCTGCCCCTGCCCCTGCCCCTGCCCCTGCCCCTGCCCCTGCCCCTGCCCCTGCCCCTGCCCCTGCCCCTGCCCCTCTGAAGAAGAGATTCGAGGCCATCGATGATCGCCGCTATCGCCGCGGGAGTGCTGCTCATCGCACTCCCACTCGCCTTCAACGCGGCGTTCGCCGCTCTCGCCGCCACGTTCGACTACCCGGACATCCTGCGTCGCCCGACGGAAGAAGTGCTGGAACGCTTCCGCGCGGGTGGATCCCGGCTCGTGCTGCTGTGGTGGGTGTTCGCGATGACCGCGGTCCTGTTCGCGCCACTCGCGGTCCTCGTCGCCGGGAGCCTCTCGGGTGCCGACCGGGCGCTCCTCGGAATCGGAGCGACGATCGGCGTGCTCGCGGCACTCGTGCAGTTCCTCGGACTCATCCGCTGGCCGTTCCTCGTGCCCTACCTCGCTCGGGCCATCGACGAGCCAGACGCCACCCCGGCGCGAAAGGAGGTGATCGACGTCGTCTTCCAGGCGTTCAACCGGTACCTCGGCGTCGCGGTCGGCGAACACCTGGGTTACCTGCTCACGGGGGGATGGAGCATCCTCGTCGGGATCGCCATCACCACCTCGACGGTCGTCCCGGCCTGGCTCGGCGTCGTCGGGATCATCGTCGGAGCCGCCCTCGCCCTCTGTTCGTTCGAGTTCGTCGGCGCCTTCGAACTCCGCGGCTGGAAGTTCGCGGGCAGGCTCACGCCGATCGCCTACATCGCGTGGTCGCTGTGGCTCATCGCGACGGGCATCGCGCTGCTCGTCGGCGTCGCGGACTGACCGCCGGCCGTCGCACGCACCCTCCCGTGGGTTTCGACACGCTCGCTGCGCTCGCTCCTCAACCCACGACCTTCGTCGCTCCTCGACCGACGAACGTCAGATGACGCCCTCCGAGATCGTCGTCGGGTTGCCGAACCGGTGGTTCGTGATCGAGATCGCCTGCTCGTGCAGGAACGGCAGCAGTTCCACGCGACCCGACGGCGTCGCGGGATGCGACCACACCGCGACATCCGGACTCCCACCGGTGGCGGAGGCCAACGCGGTCGCGCCGCCGCCGACGAGCCGCACGCGGGGGGTCGTGATCCCGCCGTTCGCGGCGCGGCCGAGCCAGGCGGCGTCGCCCTCGCGGATGACGCGCACGTCGCGCGCGGCGAGGATGCCGCGCACGCCCTTCGGCAGCTCGACGGCGGTCGACACCGAGAGCGGCGACTTCGCGAGCAGGCCCGCCGCGATGACACGCAGCCCCTCCGCGAGCGTCGAGGACTCTTCGATGCGGATCGTCACGGGCACCGGCCGGTACCGGAACAGGTTGCGCTCGACGCCGACGCCCGAGACATCCTTCACCGCGCCGTACTCCTCGGTCCAGATGAGCTGGTCGGAGAGTGCCGAGCGCCGCAGCACCTCGAAGGTCTCGTAGTCGAGCGACGGCTGCGACGCCTCGATGAACTCGCTGACCCGGCGCTCGAGGCCGCGCAGGTGCAGCGTGCCCGACGACGACGCGTCATGCTTCGGCAGCCACTCGCCCAGGCCGAGGAGGTAGTTCGGTCCGCCGGCCTTCGCACCCGCGCCCACGGCCGAGCGCTTCCAGCCGCCGAACGGCTGGCGCTGCACGATGGCGCCCGTGATCCCGCGGTTGACGTAGAGGTTCCCGGCCTCGACGAGGTCGAGCCAGGTCGCGATCTCGTCGGGGTCGAGCGAGTGCAGCCCCGCCGTGAGGCCGTAGTCGACGGCGTTCTGCATGCGGATGGCCTCGTCGAGGTCCCTCGCGTGCATGACGCCGAGCACGGGGCCGAAGAACTCGGTGAGGTGGAAGTACGAGCCCGCGGCCACGCCGGCGCGGATGCCGGGCGACCAGAGCCGGCCCGCGGCGTCGAGCTGCCTCGGCTCGACCAGCCACTCCTCGTCGATGCCGAGCTGCGTGAGCGCGTGCAGGAGCTTGCCGTCCGCGGGCTCGACGATCGGGCCCATCTGGCTCTGCGGGTGCTCGGGCCAGCCGACGCGCAGCGACCTGGCGGCGTCGACGAGCTGGCGGCGGAACCGCTCCGACCGTGCCACCGAGCCCACGAGGATCACGAGCGATGCGGCCGAGCACTTCTGGCCGGCGTGGCCGAAGGCGCTCTTCACGACGTCGGATGCCGCGAGGTCGAGGTCGGCCGACGGCGTCACGATGATCGCGTTCTTTCCGCTGGTCTCGGCGAGCAGGGGCAGGTCGTTGCGGAACGAGCGGAACAGCTGCGCCGTCTCGTACGCGCCCGTGAGGATGACGCGGTCCACTGCGGGGTGCGCGACGAGCTGCCGGCCGAGCTCGCGCTCGCCGAGGTCGACGAGGGCGAGGAGCTCGCGGGGCACACCCGCCTCCCACAGCACCTCGACCATGACGGCGCCCGAACGCTGGGCGAGCTTCGCGGGCTTGATGATGACGCCCGAGCCCGCGGCGAGCGCGGCCAGCACACCGCCCGCGGGGATCGCGACGGGGAAGTTCCACGGCGGGGTGACGACGGTCAGGCGGGCCGGCACGAACACGGCGCCCCGCACGTGGTCGAGTTCGCGGGCGCGCTCTGCGTAGTAGTGCGCGAAGTCGATGGCCTCGCTCACCTCGGGGTCGGCCTCGGCGATGGTCTTGCCGGTCTCGGCGGCCATGACCTCGATGAGCCGGTCGCGATTCGCGGCGAGCGCGAGGCCCGCACGATGCAGCACCGCGGCGCGCTCGGAACCGGGCAGCTCACCCCAGGCGCGACCGCGCGCGGCGACGGTGTGGATGATCGACTCGAGCATGGCGGCGCCGTCGACCCGCGCGCCGGCGATGGTGTCGATTCCGAGCCGCGAGTCGGGCACGCGCGCGAGGATGCGGCGACCCCACTCGCGATTGGCGGCGAGCGCGGGGTCGGTGTCGGGCTCGTTGCGGAAGCCCGGCGTCGCGCCTGGGCCCGCCGGCACCGGGTGAACGGATGCCGCGGCATCCGCGTGCTCGAAGAGCCCGGCGCCCTCGCTGCCGCGCGTGATCTCGAGCACGACGCTCGTGAGCGACGCGTCGTCCTCGAGGTCGGCGCCGGGCGCTGGAGCGTCGGGCGCGGCCATGGCGGCGGCGAACGATTCCTCGCTCCACTCGGTGCGGCGATTCTGCGTGCGGTTCGGCGTCGGCACCGGGGCATCCGCCGCATCCGTCTCGAGCGCGGCGAGCGCGGCGAGTGCGGCGAGCGATCGCTCGTAGCGGGCGCGCTCGCGCTCGAAGAGGCGCTCGTCGCTGCCGAGCTCGAACACGGCGGACATGAAGTTGTCCTGGCTGGCGTTCTCCTCGAGCCGGCGGATGAGGTACGCGATCGCCACGTCGAACTCGCTCGGGTTCACGACGGGCGTGTAGAGCAACAGATTGCCGACGTCGCGGCGCACCGCCTCGGCCTGTCCGGTCGCCATGCCGAGCAGCATCTCGAAGTCGACGCGCCACTCGACGCCACGTTCCTTGGCCATGAGCCACGCGTGGGCGATGTCGAAAAGGTTGTGGCCGGCGACTCCAAGCTTCACGGCGTCGGTGCGCTCGGGCGTCATCGACCAGCTGAGCACGCGCTTGTAGTTGGTGTCGGAGTCCTGCTTCGTGCCGTAGGTCGCGAGCGGCCACCCGTGGATCGCGGCGTCGACCTGCTCCATCGCGAGGTTCGCGCCCTTCACGACGCGCACCTTGATGGGCGCACCACCTGCGCGGCGCCGCTCGGTCGCCCATGCCGTGAGCTCCTGCATCGCGCCGAGCGCGTCGGGCAGGTAGGTCTGCAGCACGATTCCTGCCTCGAGGCCGCGCAGCCGCGGCAGGCCGAGGAGGGTAGTGAACACCGCGATCGTGAGGTCGAGGTCGCGGTACTCCTCCATGTCGAGGTTGATGAACTTCGGCGTCGGGCTCGCCGCCGCGAGCTCGTAGAGCGGGGTGAGCTTGGTCACGACCCGCTGCACGGCCTCGTCGAACGACCACATCGACAGCTGGCTGACGACGCTCGACACCTTGATCGACACGTAGTCGACGTCGTCGCGCGCGAGGAACTCATAGGTGCCGCGCAGGCGCCGGTCGGCCTCGTCCTCGCCCAGCACGGCCTCGCCCAAGAGGTTGAGGTTCAGGCGGTTGCCCGATTCGCGCAGCGTCGCGATCGCAGGGCCGAGCTTCTCGGGCGTCGCGTCGAGCACGAGATGGCCGACCATCGAGCGGAGCACGCGCCTGGCGATCGGGATGACGACCCAGGGCAGCACGGGCGCGACGACGCCGCCCACGCGGATCGCCGCCTTCAGGTACCAGGGCAGGAACGTCGGCGTGATCCTGGCGACCTGCTCGAGGTTGCGACCGGCCACGAAGAGGTCCTCGGGGCGCATGACGCCGTCGACGAACCCGACCGTGAAGGCGAGCCCGTTCGGGTCCTTCAGCACTCCCGCGAGCCGCTCTGCGGCGGGCTCCGCGGGGTGGTCGGCGCTCTCGGCGAGCCAGCGGCGCACGAGGGCGACGACGTGATCGGTGTTCGGTCGTGCGTCCGTTGCGGCGTTCGACATGGTCACGAGGGTAGTCTCCGTTGCTCCGGGCGCGCCCGGGTGTCGCGCGCCTGTCGATTCCAGTGTGCGCGGCGACATCCATTCGGTACAGCGGATGAATCCGACGCATACTGTTCGGAGGAACCGAATGAAGCGAACGGATGCCGGAGGCCCGCCGTGATCGACGTGCGACGACTGCGCCTGCTCGTGGAACTGAGCCGGCGCGGCACGCTCGCCGCCGTCGCTGAGGCGCTGTCCTACAGTCCGTCGTCGGTGTCGCAGCAGCTCAGCCTGCTCGAGCGCGAGGCGGGCGTGCCGCTCCTCGTGCAGGTGGGGCGGCGCGTGCAACTCACCGTACGCTCGCGATAGCGCAGGGCGCGCTCGACGCGCGTGCGGGCGCCCTCGTCCGACATGGGCCGCGGCTCGAAGCGCACGCGGGTCGGGAAGACGTCGGCGATGCGATCCAGCCGGAAGGTGCGCCAGTCGTCGCGCTGACGATCCCAGGCGAGCAGGTACCAGCGGCGGGCCACGGGCACGAGCCGGTACGGTTCGACGACGCGCGCCGTGGCCTCGCCCGCGGCATCCGTGTAGTCCGCGCCGTCGACCTCTCCGTGGCCGCCGGCGAACTCGTCGCCTTCCTCGGCCCGAACGGCGCCGGCAAGTCGACGACCCTCCGCATGCTCACCACACTGCTGCCGCCCACGTCGGGTGAGGCCACGGTCACCGGCTGCGACATCCGTCACGACCCGGCCGGCGTGCGTCGCCGCATCGGCTACGTCGGCCAGGGCACCTGGGCCGCCGCGAGACGCGGGCGCGCGCCGAGGAGCTCATCGAGTCGCTCGAACTCACGCAGGTCGCCGATCGGCAGGTGCAGTCGCTCTCTGGCGGCCAGAAGCGCCGGCTCGACATCGCACTCGGCCTCATCCACCGCCCCGAGCTGCTGTTCCTCGACGAGCCGTCGACGGGCCTCGACCCGCACAGCCGGGCGAACCTGTGGGAGCACCCTCCCCACCGGTCGAGTAGGTCGCGAGGCGACCGTATCGAGACCAGCACATCGGTCGTATCCCGAAAGTCGTATCCCGAAGACAGGACGACACGCCGGCCCGACCCCGAAAACAGGCACCACACACCCACGCCAACACGAGAACTCCTGTTCTCATGACCCGAAGGACTCCTCATGAACACGATCACCCCCACGGCAGCACGCGTCGACGCAGGCGAACGGCCCGTGGCATCCGCCCGCCCGACCGGCTTCGCACGCGACACCGCCGCGATCTTCGCGCGAGTCGCGGCCGCTCGTGCGCGACCCGTTCAGCGTCATCTTCTCGCTCGTGCAGCCGCTGGTCTTCCTCGGACTGTTCGGCCCGCTGCTGGTCGGCGCGGCGGGCGGCGACATGGCCGGAACCCTGCAGTGGTTCGTGCCCGTCATCCTCGTGATGGTCGCGCTGTTCGGCACGGCATCGACGGGCGCGAACCTGCTCTTCGAGATGCAGACCGGCTCGCACGAACGCACCCTCGTGGCACCGCTCTCCCGCAGCGCCCTGCTCGTCGGGCGGGCGCTGAAGGAGCTCGTGCCGCTCGTCATCCAGAGCACGATCGTCGTGCTCGTCGCCCTGCCGTTCGGCTTCTCGCTCGACGTGCCCGGGCTCATCGCCGGCCTCGCGGTGCTCGCCGTCTTCGGCATCGGCTTCGGCGCCCTGAGCCACTCGCTCGCGCTCGCCCGACGCAACCGCGACTGGATGTTCTGGATGGTGCGCCAGACGCTGCTGTTCCCGCTCATGATCCTCTCGGGCATGCTGCTGCCGCTCGAGGACGGCCCCGCGTGGATGCAGGTCGGCATCGTGGTCGGCGTTCGGGCGATGAAGCGAGCCCGCTGACGGGTCTCACCTGTGCGCAATTCAGGCGCACCGTCGGCGAGTCGCCATGACACGCCGGCGGTTCGGGCGCGACACCCGGTGCGCACCTGAATCGCACACGAGCGAGGGCGAGCGGATGCGACATCCGCTCGCCCTCGTTCGTCTACGCTCGTGGGATGCCCCACGACGTCGTGATCATCGGTGGCGGACACAACGGTCTCACTGCCGCCGCCTACCTCGCCCGCGCCGGCCTCGACGTGCTCCTGCTCGAACGCGACGACCACCTCGGCGGCGCCGCGGTCTCGGCCGATGCCTTCGAGGGCGTCGACGCGCGCCTCTCCAGATACTCGTACCTCGTGAGCCTGCTCCCGAAGCGGATCATCGACGACCTCGGCCTCGACGTGCGGCTGGTGCGCCGCCGCTACTCCTCGTACACCCCCGACCCGGTCGACCCCGAGCGCGGCCTGCTCATCGACCGCGAGGCCGGCGCCGGGCCGGATTCGATGGGCTCGCTCGTCGCCGCGTTCGCCCGCGTGGGCGCCGAGGGCGACGCCGACGCCTGGAACGACTTCTACGCCGACACCGCACGCCTCGCCGAGACGCTCTTCCCGACCCTCACCGAACCGCTGCCGACCCGCGCCGAGGCACGGGCACTCGTCGGCGACGACGCCGTCTGGGCCTCATTCATCGACGAGCCGCTCGGCAGAACGATCGACGCTCGCTTCACGAGCGACCTCGTGCGCGGCGTCGTCGCGACCGACGGGCTCATCGGCACGTTCACCGACCTCGACGACCCGGCGCTCGACGCCAATCGATGCTTCCTCTACCACGTCATCGGCGGCGGTACCGGCGACTGGGACGTGCCCATCGGCGGCATGGGCGCCGTGAGCGGCGAGCTCACGCGCGCGGCTCGAGAGGCGGGCGCCGAGCTCATCACGGGCGCCGAGGTGCTCGCGGTCGACCCCGACGGCCGAGTGCGGTACCGCCTCGGCGAGGGCGAGGGCGAGCACGAGGTCACGGCGGGCACGCTGCTCTCGAACGTCGCGCCCGCGGTGCTCGATCGACTCCTCGCGGTCGGCACGGCGGATGCCGACGCACGCGCAGCTTCGAGCGCGATCGCCCCCCGCGACCAGCCGCCGTTCTCACCGGATGGCCCGCTCGACGTGCCCCCGGTGGTGCGCGAGCGGCTTCGTCAGCTCGCAGCGCCCGAGGGCGCCCAGGTGAAGGTCAACCTGCTTCTCACGCGGTTGCCGCGGCTGCGCGACGCCTCCGTCGCACCCGAGGCGGCGTTCGCCGGAACGTTCCACATCAACGAACTCGAGTCGCAGCTGAGCAGCGCGTACGCGACCGCCGCCCGCGGCGGCATCCCCTCGCCGTTGCCCTGCGAGATCTACTGTCACACGCTCAGCGACCCGTCGATCCTCTCGCCCGAGCTCGCGGCGTCCGGTGCGCACACCCTCACGGTGTTCGGCCTGCACGTGCCGCACCGCCTGCTCGAGCGCTTCAGCAACGACGAGCTGCGTTCGCAGTTGCAGGCGGCGGTGCTCGCGTCGCTGAACTCGGTGCTCGCCGAGCCCATCGAGCAGGTCATCGCAACGGATGCCGCTGGCCGCCCCTGCATCGAGACGAAGACCACCCTCGACCTCGAGGAGGCGCTGCGCATGCCGGGCGGCAACATCTTCCACGGGCCGCTCTCGTGGCCGTGGGCCGAGGACGACGCGTCGCTCGCGAGCCCCGCCGAGCGCTGGGGCGTGGCGACGCGGCATCCGCGGATCCTCCGCTGCGGCTCGGGCGCCGTGCGCGGCGGGGCCGTGAGCGGAATCGGCGGGCACAACGCCGCGATGGCCGTGCTCGAGGCATCCGTCGTCGCCTGAGCCTCCCGCGCGAAGCGAGCCTCGGTTCAACGCCCGAGCCTCGGGGACTTCGGGGCCGTCGGCTTCGGCGGTAGCGCCGCGACCTCGTCGACGGCCCGCACCCCCGCGCGCTCGCCGAACAGCCCACCGAACACGCTGCCGTTCACGAACGCACCGAGGTTGCCGAACATCGGCTTCACGACGACGCGAGGGTCGTCCGGCATCACCGAGGCGAACAGGTCTCTCGCGGCATCGGACGGCTTCGGTACCTGCATCACGCCCCCCTCCGAAACGCGAACGCGATCAGAAGACGAACAGCTGCCCCAGCACCATGATCGCGATGACGAACAGCGCGACGATGGCGCCGACGATCGTGAGCGAGCGCACCGACAGCTTCGCGACGCCGAAGCCGACGAGGAACGGCAGCGCGGCGAGCAGCAGCGTGACGACCCACCAGAATGCGGCGTATCCGCCGGTCGATGCATCCTCGAGGCGGCCGGCGAAGAGCTGCTGCGTCGTCGGATGCGTGGCGAACGCGAACGACGCCGACAGCGGAACGGCGATCAGCGCGGCGACGATCAGGCCCGCCAGCGCCCCCCACAATCCGGACTTGCCCTCGGTGACATCCACCGTTGCGTCATTTCCCACGCGTTGCCCTCCCCTGGAACTCATGCGGCAACTCTACTGAGGCCTGTCGGCTGGAGATAGGCGAGTCGCCGCATTAGCCTGAGAGCACGACGAGCAGGGGGCGATGATGACCGCGAAACCGACCGGCCACTACACGTTGAAGCCTGACGGGCTCTACCTGCAATTCGACCGACTGTTCCACGCGCCCATCGAGGAGGTGTGGTATACCCTCACGAATCCCACGGCCATGCAGGCGTGGATCGGCACGTACACAGGCAGCCCCGCAACGGGTGGCGTGAAGTTCCGCATGTCGTTCGAGGAGGGCGGCGACTGGCAGAACGTGTCGATCCTCGACTGCCGGCCGCCGCACCGGTTCATGGCCGACTCCCGCGAGGGCGCCGCACCGATGCGGGTGTACTGCCACCTCGTCGAGGGCGGTGGCATGACGACCCTCACGTTCGGAAGCCGATTGCAGAGCGCTGCGGATGCCGCGAGCATGGGCCCCGGCTGGGACTACTACCTCGACCGACTCGTCGCCGCGCACGCCGGGCGCACGATGCCTGAATGGGAGACGTACTACCCGGCGTTCACCAACTACTACCGGGGACTGCACGTTCCCGACGCGGCACGCAGCTGACGCGGGTCCCCGGCCCGAGCGGTGCGACGCGGGCGGGCGGGCGGCCCGGCCCGCGACATCCCCAGCCCTAGACTGACGCCGTGAAGAGCATCGAACGGCGGGCCCGCGAGGTCGACGCAAGACCGAGCATGCGCGAGCGCAACGCCAACCTCATGGCGAATCGCCCGTTCGTGTGGGCGTTCATCGCGGCCCTCGGCGTGCTCCTCGCGCTCGGCCTCGCCTCGGCGGTGGCGAGCATCTCGAGCGTCGTGTTCTCAGTGTTCGCCGCGGTCTTCGTCACCCTCGGACTCGACCCGCTCGTACGCTGGTTCGAGCGGCGCGGCATGCCGCGAGGCGTCGCGATCCTGACCGTGATCATCCTGTTCGTGCTCGTGATCGCTGGACTGCTCTGGATCGTGCTCCCGCTCGTCATCACGCAGGCGACGTCGTTCATCCAGTCGCTGCCCGCCATGTACCAGGACCTGCAGGCGCAGGACTGGTTCCAGGAGGCGCAGTCGGGCACCGGCGGGAGCCTCGGCACCGTCTACGCATGGATCACCACGACCATCAGCGACCCGAACTTCTGGGCCACTGTCGGCGGCGGGGCGCTGAACATCGGCGTCGCGATCGTCGGCGGCATCTCGACCGGGTTCTTCATCTTCGTCCTGACCATCTACTTCACGGCCACGCTCGACTCCTCGAAGGCCGCCATCTACAGCCTCGTCTCGGCCTCGCATCGCGCGCGAGTCGTCGACTACGCCGAGCGCATCATGCAGAACGTGGGCCGGTACCTCAGCGGCATGGTCGTGCTCGCCTTCTTCAACGCGCTCTACAGCCTCATCCTGCTCTCGCTCGTGCGCGTGCCGTTCGCGCTCGTCATCTCGGTTGCGGCGTTCTTCATCACGCTCATCCCGCTCATCGGTACCGTGCTCACGACCGTGTTCATGTCGGTGATCTCGCTGTTCGTGTCACCGCTGGCGGCCCTCATCGTGCTGATCGCGATGCTCGTCTACATGCAGGTCGAGGCCTACGTGCTCACGCCGAGAGTCATGAGCCGCGCCGTGCAGGTGCCCGGCTCGATCGTTCTGATCGCCGCGCTCGCGGGCGGTACGCTCGCGGGCCTGCCCGGGGCGCTCGTCGCGATCCCCGTCGCCGCCGGCATCCTGCTCATCATCAAGGAGGTCGTCGTGCCCTGGAAGGCGCGATCCTAGGATCCGCCGCCGGTCGAGGAGGCCCGCCAGGGCCGTCTCGAGACCGGGTCCGCTGCCATGCGCTCAGGGCCAGACCGACGGCGCCTCCGCGCGCGTCGCGGGCAGCGCGACGTCCGTGCCCCACCGCTCGAGCCACTCGGGGATGCCGTGCGCGTCGGTGACGCCGAGCGCCTCGACGATCTCGGACATCGGCACCGTACCGCCGACGCGCCTCAGGAAGCGCGCGCGGATGAACCCCGTCGCATAGATCTCGGGTTCGCCCTTCGCGTCGGGCCGCACGAAGCGCTGCTCCATGTACACGGCCTTGTCGTCGTGGCCGACGAGGCGGGACTCGATCGTGAACCGGTCCCAGAGGCCGAGCGACTTGCGGAACGTGATCGTCTCGCTCGCGACCACGGGGTACCAGCTCTTGTCGAGCATCATCTTCCACACCCCGTTGCGCACGAGCATGTCGAAGCGCGCGACGTCCATGATCGAGAAGTACACGCCGTTGTTCATGTGCCGGTTGATGTCGAGGTCGGTCGGCAGGGTGATGAACCTCGTGCGCGCAACTTCCCGGTATCCGAGGTCTGGCTTGCGGCGTGACAGGAACAGCAGATGCAGCAGCGTGCGGAACAACATGTGCATAACCCACGACTGTATGCCCGGATCGCGGTCGATCCTCACACCTTGGTGGCACGCGACAGTCGACGGACGAGCGCGCGGGGTCAGGATTGTGCGGATGCGCGAAGCCCCGACCGGCGGGGGTCGTGGCGGACGACGCGATAGCGCAGGTGGGTGGCGCGGGCGCCGCGCTCGACCCGGAGCAGCTCGAGCTCGACGGGAGGGCTCCGCGCCATGCATCACCCCCGCACGGGCACGTGCCGTTCGTCGGGGCCGTTGTAGACCGAGAGCGGCCGGATGAGCGCGTTGGCCGCGTTCTGCTCCATGATGTGCGCCGTCCACCCGGTGACCCGGCTCGCGACGAACAGCGGCGTGAACGTCTCGGTGTCGAAGCCCATGAGGTGGTACGTCGGACCCGCCGGGTAGTCGAGGTTCGGCTTGATGCCCTTGCGCTCGGCCATCGCCTCCTCGAGGGCGATGTACAGGCGCATCAGGTCGGGACGCTCGTAGTGCTCGACCATGCGCTCGAGCGCGTCGCGCATGGTGGGCACGCGCGAATCGCCGTTCTTGTACACGCGGTGGCCGAAGCCCATGATCTTGCGCTTCTCGGCCAGTGCTGCGTCGAGCCACCCGGCCGCGGCATCCGCGGTGCCGATCTCGGCGAAGGCGTGCATGACGGCCTCGTTCGCACCGCCGTGCAGCGGCCCCTTGAGCGCACCGATCGCACCCGTGACGGCCGAGTACAGGTCGGACATCGTCGACGTGATGACGCGCGCTGCGAACGTCGACGCGTTGAACGAGTGCTCGGCGTACAGGATCATCGACACGTCGAAGGCGTTCACGACCGCCAGCTCAGGGGCCTCGCCGAACGCCTGCCACAGGAAGTTGGCCGAGTACCCGAGGTCGTCGCGTGGCTCGACGAACTCGAGTTCACGGTGTCGGCGCTGGTCGTAGCAGACGATCGACGGGAGCTTCGCGAACAGGCGGATCGCCTTGTCGAGGTTGGCCTCGGGGCTGGCGTCGTCGGCGCCGGGGTCGGATGCCCCGATCACGCTGACGGCGGTGCGCACGACGTCCATCGGATGCGCGGTGAGCGGCAGCTCGTCGATGACGCGCTTCACCTCGTGGTCGAGGCCGCGAAGCGCGCGCTCGCGCTCCTCGAATGCCGCGAGCTGTGCGTCATCGGGAAGCTCGCCGTACCAGAGCAGGTAGGCGACCTCCTCGAAGGTGACGGATGCCGCGAGCTCCTGCACCGGGTAGCCGCGGTAGAGCAGCGAATTGGTCTCGGGGTTGACCTTCGAGATGGCCGTGTAGTCGACCGGCACGCCCGTCAGCCCCTTGTAGATGGCCGGGGCTGCCCCCTGCTGCTGATCGCTCATCGTTCTCCTCGCGGCTCGGTGCGGGCGCTGCGGCGCGACCGCTCCCCCAGCCTACGGGCACCCGCCTCCGGCGAGCGAGGCGCACACACCCAGCGGGTTGAGGAGGCGCGCCGGCGCCGAGCGCCCTCCTCAACCCGCGAAGCGGCTCAGAAGATGCCGACGGGCGCGTCTACCTGGGCGAGCACGCCGGGTGCCGCCGTGATGGTGAGGCCGCCGAGCTCCTCGGGGCCGAGCTCGGGCAGGCGCTGCGCGAGTTCGAGGAACCGCTCGATCTCGGCCTCCTCGAGCACCCATTCC
>NZ_BMMD01000024.1 GCF_014645655.1 Agromyces bauzanensis
CCCCGATCGTGGGGTGCTACCTGTCAACGAACTCATGAGACATGCTGTAAACGAAGTCATGAGACAGCTTGTAAACGAAGCTCTGAGACATGACATACCAGATCGCTGGACTACCAGTACCAACTCACGCTACGCGCCAGGACCGCGCAGTGCCGCCCACTGCAGCAGCATGATCGTCTTCGCGTCGACGATGTCGCTGCTGATGCGGTCGAGGGCGTCGTCGAAGGGGAGCTCGAGCACCTCGATGTCCTCGCCCTCGTCGGCGAGGCCCGCGCGCGAACCGTCGAGCACGGTGCCGCGCACGTAGGGCGCCGCGAAGAAGTGGAGCTTCTCGGTGACCGAGCCGGGGCTCATGTAGACGTCGAAGACGTGCTCGACCTCGCCGACCGGATGCCCCGTCTCCTCCTCGGCCTCGCGGCGGATGGCGGTCTCGGAGTCGTCCTCGTCGAGCAGGCCCGCCGCGGTCTCGATGAACATTGCCGTCGGGGTGGTCGTCCACGTAGACGGGGAAGCGGAACTGGCGGGTGTGAGCAGCACCGTGCGCGCCGCGACGTCGTAGAGCAGGATGCAGGCGCCGTCGCCGCGGTCGTAGGTCTCGCGCTCCTCGGTGGTCCACGATCCGTCGGCGTGCTGGAAGTCGAAGTTCGTGACCCGGGTCACGTACCAGTTCGAGGTGAGCACGCGCACGTCGCGTACCCGCACACGGGGGTTACGGGCGAGGTCGCGTCCCACGCGGTCGAGCGCGGTGCGTCCGCGACGGTCGGGCACGTCGACCCCGGGCTGCGGCGCGGGCACCGAGACGTCGACCGCCCCTCGCGCGGCGGCGTTGTCGGCGTCAGCCGGAGGCATCCGCTCGCCCTCGCCCTGCCCCTCGCCTGCCGGCTCGGTCACGCCGGTCAGCGGAAGTTCACGAACTGGAGCGCGACGTCGAGGTCCTTGCCCTTGAGCAGCGCCATCGTGGCCTGCAGGTCGTCGCGGCTCTTCGACGAGACGCGCAGCTCGTCGCCCTGGATCTGCGACTTGACCGATTTCGGCGCCTCGTCGCGGATGATCTTCGAGATCTTCTTCGCGTTCTCGCTGTCGATGCCGTTCTTCAGGCCCACCTCGAGGCGGAACTCCTTGCCCGATGCGTACGGCTCGCCCTCGTCGAGCGAACGCAGCGTGATGCCGCGCTTGATGAACTTCGACTCGAGCACATCGAGCACGGCCTTCACCCGCTCCTCGGTGTTCGCCTTGAGGAGCACCTTCTCGCCCGACCACTCGACCGACGCGCCCACGTTCTTGAAGTCGTAGCGCTGCTCGACCTCCTTGCGCGCCTGGTTGACGGCGTTGTCGGCCTCCATCTTGTCGACCTTGCTCACGATGTCGAAGGTTGCATCTGCCATGCGCGCCAGTCTATCGAGGGGCCGAGCGGATGCCGCGGGGCGGGCGGGTTTCGAAGTGCGGATGCCGCGCCGCCTCCTCAGTCCACTGGGGCGGGGCGCGCCGTCGACGAGCGCACGATGAGCTCGTAGGGGAGCGGGGTCGCGGCGGGCGCGGCGGCATCCGCGTCGGGCTCGAGCTGCTCCATGAGGATCTCGACGGCCTTCTCGCCCTGCAGGCGCGGGAACTGAGCCACCGTCGTGAGGCCGAAGAAGTCGGCGAGGTCGTGGTCGTCGATGCCGATGATCGACACGTCGCGCGGCACGACGAGGCCGAGGTCGCGGGCCGCGAGGATGGATCCGATCGCCATCTCGTCGGATGCCGCGAAGATCGCGGTCGGGCGGTCGCGCGGCACGCCCAGCAACTGCTTGGCGGCGTGGTAACCGCCCTTGATGGTGAAGTCGGCCGGGGCGAACAGGCGCGGGTCGACCTCGATGCCCGCGTCGAGGAGGGCGGCCTCGTAGCCGAGGCGGCGGTTCGTGGGCAGGTGGAAGTCGAGGTCGAACTCGAGCTGGCCGCCGATGTGCGCGATGCGGGTGTGGCCGAGTCCGATGAGGTGCTCCGTCGCGAGACGCGCCACCGCCACGTCGTCGATCGTGAGGGTGCGCACGCCCGGTATGGGGCCGCCCACGCCCACGAGGGGCTTGCCGAGGTCGTGCAGCCGGGTGACCTCGCGCTCGGTGAGCTCGAGCGAGACGGCGATGACTGCATCGACCCGCTGCCGCAGCAGGAAGTGCTCGAAGACGCTCACGCGCTCGTTGCCGTCGCCCGAGAGGTTATAGAGCGTGAGGTCGTACCCCTTGCGGAGCAGCGCCTGCTGCGCGCCCTCGAGCACCGAGGAGAAGAACCAGCGGTTCAGGAACGGGATCACGACGCCGATGTTGCGCGTGCGCCCCGACGCGAGGCTGGATGCGTTCGAGGAGACCACGTAGCCGAGTTGCGTCGCGGCCTCGATGACCTTCGCCTTCGACCCGGGCGACACGTGGCCGCGGCCGCTGAGGGCGCGCGAGACCGTCGCGGTCGAGACGCCCGCGAGCTTCGCCACCTCTTCGATGCCGGCCATGTGCTTCCAATCGGTCGCACCGCACCGGGAAGATTGCGGTTGCGGGCGACGTTCGATCCTACCGTTCGCGGCATTACGGGGACGTTCCGGGCGCGTTCCGGGGCGGTTCTGACGGGCGAGCGGATGCCGCGGCATCCATGGATTCGGCGCGTTGCCGCGCATTCGGGGGGCAACGTGAGGTAAAAAGGATGGTCAGGGTTGGCCCGAGGGGGCAGGCTGCCCGCCACCGCCGTTATGAAAGGAACGTTCGCGTGAAGTGGGTCAAGCGAATCGCAATCGGCTTGGTGGTGGTTTTCGCCCTCTTCTACATGATCACCCGGCCTGAGGATGCGGCGAACGCGGTGCAGGGAGCGGTCGGCGCCGTGTGGAACGCCGTCGAATCGGTGGGACGCTTCTTCACGTCGCTCGCCACGTCATAGCCATGTGGCGGCTGTTCGATCCGAGGGTCGAGCGCTTCCTCATCGCCGATGAGGGCGAGGTCGTCATCGATGAGGTGACCAAGCACTGGGCCGCCATGGTCAGGCCATTCCTCGAACTCTTGGCCGTCGTTCCGCTGCTCGCCCTCATCTTCTGGCTGCCGCCGGTGCTGTACTGGATCCCGCTGCTCGGCGCACCCGTGCTCATCGTGCATGCGCTCTGGCGCATCATCGGCGTGCGCATGGATCGATTCGTCATCACGAACATGCGCGTGTTCCGCGTGCACGGCATCCTGTCGCAGCACATCGCGACGATGCCGATCTCGCGAATCCTCGACGTGTCGGTGCTGAAGCCCTTCATCGGCCGGATCTTCGGCTTCGGCCACTTCATCTTCGAATCTGCCGCCCAGGACCAGGGTCTCAGGGAGATCCGCTTCGTCGGCGACCCGAACGGGCGCGGCCTGACCATCCAGCGGGTCATCCAGCGGTCGGGCGTGCGGGGCACGACCGTGCGGGAGCCGTCGCGGCCGACGTTCCTTCCGAGGGCGGCGACGACGGGCGCGATGGCGTCGGTCTCGTTGCCGCCGACCTCGGGGGACCCCGGGTCGCAGTCCGGCTCGCCGGGGCCGGACGCGCCCTTCGACCAGGACAGCGTGCGCACCGGACCGATCGAGACGGTTCCGCCGTCGGCCTCCAGGAACGACACGTGGCCCGGAGCGGAGTCGGTCGGGGTGCCGCCGGCGTCATTCCACCCGAACCGCGTCTGGCCGCGGTCGCGGCGGGAGCAGGACATCCCGGAGCCGCCCGAGGACCCCGACGGCACGTAGCCGAGGGGCGGGCCGAGGCATCCATTTCCTGCGTCATTCGGCTCCGGGATGCCGCGACATCCGCGACCCGGCCACGATTTCACGACATGCCGCAACGCGGGTATCCTTGACAGGCCCCCGGTTGTGTGAGGAACGCGGTCGGGTGCGATTGGCGAGTTACCCAAGCGGCCAAAGGGATCTGACTGTAAATCAGCTGTCTACGACTTCGGGGGTTCGAATCCCTCACTCGCCACACGTTCGGCCCCGGTTCAGCCGGGGCCCTCGTCGTTCGGCGCTCCGCGGGGCGACGGTAGCGTGAGGGGATGACCCAGCACGAAGCATCCGTCGCATCCGTCGCCCTGCTCGACCTCGTCCGCGATATCTCCGTACGGGCCGCGGAGTTCGCGCTCGAGGCACGACGCGCCGGGGTGAGCGTCGCCGCCACCAAGTCGACGCCGACCGATATCGTCACCGCCGTCGACCGCGACACCGAGACGCTCATCCGCTCTATCATCCTCGAGTCGCGCCCCGCCGACGGGATCATCGGCGAGGAGGATGTCGCGCACGTGGGCACCAGTGGCATCGACTGGGTCGTCGACCCGATCGACGGCACGGTGAACTTCCTCTACGGGATCCCGGCGTGGGCCGTCAGCATCGCCGTCGTCGAGGGGGCGGCGGCCGGCGACGTCGGCGGCACCACGCTCGCGGGCGTCGTGGTGAACCCGGTGACCGGCGAGCTCTTCGAGGCGAGTGCCGGGGGAGGGGCCCGGCTCGCCGGTCGCGAGCTGGCGGTGAACGCCGACGTGCCGCTCGGGTCGGCACTCGTGGGAACCGGCTTCGGCTACGCCGCCGAACGGCGTCGCGAGCAGGCGGCGGTGCTGCTCGAACTGATGCCGCACATCCGGGACATCCGCCGCGGCGGCTCGGCTGCGCTCGACCTGTGCTCGCTCGCCTGCGGACGGCTCGACGCGTACTACGAGCGCGGGCTGAACGCGTGGGATCACGCCGCCGGTGCCCTGATCGCGCGCGAGGCAGGCGCGCGCGTCGGCGGGCCGGGGGGAGGTCGCGAGAACGCCGAACTGCTCGTGGCCGCCGCCCCCGGCCTGTACGAGGAACTCGCCGCCGCGCTGCGGGCCGCAGGCATGGATGCGTGAGGTGAGCCCGGCGTCGTTGTGCCGGAGCCGCAGTGTGCGATCCCGTGCGATCCCGTGCGATGCAATGGATGCCGCGGTCGGAATGCCCGACTATCGGTGGAAAACGCCGATGTGCGTGGCGCGCGCCGACGAGAACGGTTAGTCTTTACCAACCCGTTATCTCGACCATGGGGTCGGGATGCTCACCTCCCGTTCCGAACGCCCGTCCCCCGAACGCCGAAGGTCCACTACGTGCTCGAGTCCCCCCTCGTGCCCGACGGTTTCGCGCCAGGCACCCAGGTCCCATCGCGGCCTGAGCGACCCCTGACCAGACGCGAGATTCGCGAACGGGAAGCGGCGGAGGCACTCCGTCTCGACGGCCGGCGGGCGGACGCTCCGAACGCGATGGCGCCTCAGGGCGCGGCTCCGCAGGGCTGGGCGCCGCAGGGCGCGGCTCCGCAGGGCGCGTCCCGACCCGTCGAGTCGCCGCCGGCAGTGGCGCCCGATCCGTTCGGGGCGGGGCAGCCCAGGGCGCAGCGCCCCGGGTTCGACGAGCTCTTCGCGGCGGCCCTGCATCCCGCGCCCCCCGCGTCGCATCCGACGCCCGCGGCCTCGCGTCCCGCGCCCCCCGCGTCGCATCCGACCCCCGCTTCCTCGCATCCGACGCCCGCGGCAGTGCGTCAGCCCGTCCTCCCGACGCCTCCGACCGTCGTCCCGACGCCTCCGATCCTCGGCACTCCTGCCGCATCGCCCGCACCCCGCCGACGCACCGCCAACCCGACACCCCTCCAGACCCCCGAGGCCGAGCAGACCGACCGTCCCGTCGACCGAAGCTCGGCCTCCGCCGTTTCCCGGCGTGATTCCGACAACAGCTTCGATGCGCTCTTCGCGGGCCTCGACGACGATGACGAGTTCGACGAGGCACCCCGCGGCCCCGGGGGCCGCGCGGCCCGCTCCGGACGCGCGAGCCGCGACGACCGGAAGGCCGCCAAAGCCGCGAAGGCCGCCAAGACCCAGAAGATCCCCAAGGCCGCGAAGCCCGCCAAGGCCGGCCCGCCCGGACCCCGCAGGGTCGGCGCCATGCCTGCCGCGCCGGCGTCGGCCGCGACCGACCTCGCCGCGCTCGTGGGCGGCGCCGCGGCAGGTGCGCCCGCATCGCCACCGGCAACCCGCATCCCACCGGCCTCGCCCACGGTGGCCTCCGCGCCCGTATCGGTCGCCACGCCGCCGGCCTCGATCGCCCCGGCTTCGGCCCCGCCGGCCTCGGTCGCGCCGACCTGGCCGCGTTCACCCGCGCCGGCTCCGCTGTACTTCGGGGCGCCTTCCCGTCCAGACTCCGCCGAGCTCTTCGCCTTCGCAACGGACGCCGCGCCCAACGCGGCCGGATCTGCAACGGATGCCGCGCCCGTCGCGTCCGGGTCTGGGACGGATGCCGTAGCCGACCTCTTCGGTTTCGCGGCCGATCGCTCCGTCGAGCGACGCAACGGTCGCTCGGCCTCGGCCTCGGCGCCGGTCTCCGAGAGCGACGAGCCGACACCCCAGCCGACTCGACGAGGAGACGTCTCGCGCGGTCGGCGCGACTCCGGTCCAGCCGCCCAGCAGCGTCCGTCGCGCGACCACCGACGCACGCAACCGGCCGCTCGGGACACCGCCAAGTCGGCGGGCCCGCGCACCAAGAAGGTGCGAGTACGAGTGTCGACACGCCCGCAGTCGCGCCCCGTGGCATCCACCATTCCCTCACGCCGCCGAGGAGGCCGTTTCCTCGCAAGCGTGGTCGCGATGAGCTTCGCCGCGCTGCTCGCCGTCGCGACCACGATTCCCTCGCTGTCGCTGCTGTCGCCGGCCGATGTGCAGGCACTCGCGATGTCGAGCACGAACGCGCCGGGACTCGACGGGCAGCGCGTCGAGCTGAACGGTGACATCGTCGCGCAGAGCGTGCAGCGAGAGGGCTACGAGTCGCAGACCATCGAGGAATACGCGCGGGCTGCGGGCATCCGACCCGAGGCGACCTTCACGAACAACCCCGCGGGCACCATCCAGTGGCCGTTCGCCGTCGGCGTGCACATCGGCGACCGTTTCGGGTACCGCGATTGCTGGGGCTGTTCCTCGAACCACGGCGGCCAGGACTTCAACCCGGGCCTTGGCGCCGAGATCCAGGCGATCGCCGACGGCGTCGTCTCGGTCTCGACCGACGCGGGCGGTTCGCTGGGCGTCGTGATGATGATCGACCACATGATCGACGGCGAGCTCGTCACGAGCGTCTACGCGCACATGGAGTACGGCTCGCGGCGCTTCGAGGTGGGCGACACCGTCCACGTCGCCGACGTCGTCGGCACCACGGGCGACTCGGGCATGTCCACCGGCCCGCACCTCCACTTCGAGATCCGCATCGGCGGCGCGGACGGCACCAAGGTCGATCCGCTCGAGTGGCTCTATGCCAACACGAACTGACGTCGGTGGATGCATCGGCATCGGTGCGCCAGTAGACGATGGTGCTCTGCCGGCGGGCGCTGACGCAGGTATCCTGCGCCGATCCGCCCGTTGACGGTGGGATGCCGCGTGTTCTCCTGCGTTGTCACGACGAGCGCTGCGGGCGCCGAGGGTCGCGCACTTGTCCTCCACATCCCCTTCAACGGGGGTATTCCCTCACCTCGGCCGCGGGGATCGCGACCGGAGCGGGCCGCTCCCGCACCCTCGTCGCATGTCGAAGCGTCCTGAACCCACCGCCGTCATTCGATCGCGAGGCGGCGCGGCGCCGGTCACGGTGCTCGATCATGCCGGTTGCTCCCGGAGGGACGTGTCGGCCGCTCTCGCCGCGGGCCGACTCCAGCACGTGCGGCGAGGCTGGTACGCCGTGCCAGATGCGCCGTCCGACGTGTTGCGCGCGGTCAGAGTCGGCGGCGCCCTCACGGCCACCTCGGTCGCGAGGCTCCATGGCCTCTGGCTACTGGACGACTCGCTGTTGCATGTCCGGGTGCCCAGGGCCGCGTCTCGGCTCCGCTCACCCGATGACGTCGCGCGGCGTCTGGATCGCACGGAACACGGCGTGTGCGTGCACTATCGCTCATCGGTGGCGGGGACGGCTCCCGCTTCCGGGGTGGCACGTGACGGCTTGATGCTGAGTCTCGCCGAGATGTTCCGGTGCGCGGGAACCGTTCCCGCGATGGTCGCCCTCGAGTCGGCGCTGAACCGCGAGGTGCTGCCGATGCAGGCGATCGAGACGCTGCGCACGATGGTCCCGGCGTGGGCTCAGCGTCAGCTCGACCTCGTGTCGCCCGACAGCGATTCGGGGCTCGAGACCATCGCACGGTTGCTCGTGCATCGGCTTCGGGTGCTGGTACGCACACAGGTCGAGATGCCCGGGGTACGTCGGGTCGACCTGCTCGTCGGCGACAGGCTCGTCATCGAGCTCGATGGTCGCGCGTTCCACTCCGGCGAGGACTTCGAACGCGACCGCGTGCAGGATCTCGAACTCATGCTGCGCGGGTATCTCGTGGTGCGGCTCTCGTATCGCATGGTCACCGATGACTGGGACCGAACGCACCGGGCAGTGCGGGAGTTGGTCGCGCGAGGGCTGCATCGCTGGGGCCGCGCCGCACGTCCGTGGCCCGTGTTCGATGAAGCCCGAGGCTAACGCAGGCGATGAGGACCCCAGTCGCCCCTGAAGTGGGGATAGGTCCTCATCGCCTGCGTTGGCTTCCGGGGAAGCGACGCGCTACGCGCGGAGCCAAGCCGCCGTGTCCGCGGAAAGCGTGCGGCCCTCGAGCTCGGCGCTCGTGAGGAGCACGTCGCCCTCGGGCAGCTCAATCGAAGAGGAACCCGTGTTCGCCACGACCACCACGTCGCCGTTGCGGAACGCGACGACCGTGTCACCGAACCCGGGCAGCCACGCGAGCACGCCGGCGCCGAGCGAGTGCTCGCGGCGCAGCTGGAGTGCATCGCGATACAGCGACAGGGTGGAGCCGGGCACGCCGCGCTGGCGGTCACGTGCGAGCTCGCCCCACTGCTCGGGCTGGGGGAGCCACGGGTCGCCGGCGGGTCCGAAGCCGTAGTTCGGCGCGTCTGCCTCCCACGGCAGCGGCACGCGGCATCCGTCGCGTCCGTATCGCTCGCCGCCCGTGCGGAACCACGTGGGGTCCTGGCGGGCGTCGTCGGGCAGGTGGATGACCTCGGGCAGGCCGAGCTCCTCGCCCTGATAGAGGTAGGAGGAGCCGGGCAGCGCGAGCATGAGCGCCGTCGCGGCGCGCGCGCGCCGCAGACCCCGCTCATAGGAGGGCAGGCCCTTCGAGCGCGGCCCGAGGCCGTGACCCTGCGGGTTGGCCTCGGTCACCGACAGCCGGGTGGCGTGACGCACCACGTCGTGGTTCGACAGCACCCACGTCGAGGGTGCGCCGACCTCGCCGAACGCGTCGAGCGACGCGTCGATGACCTGGCGCAGCGCCGCGGCATCCCACGGCGTCTCGAGGTACGCGAAGTTGAACGCCTGGTGCATCTCGTCGGGCCGAACCCACTTGGCGACGCGGGGCAGCGGGTCGACCCAGGCCTCGGCGGCGAGGATGCGCTCACCGGGGTACTCGTCGAGGAGCGCCCGCCAGTCGCGGTAGATCTCGTGCACGCCCTCCTGGCCCCAGTAGGGTGCGTGGTCGCCCGGCTCGTCGCTGATCTCGGGTTCGAGGGTGACACCGGATGCCGCGGTGCCGCCGGCACCGCCCATGCTGCCCGCGTCGGCCGGGGGCGTCCAGTCGGGCAGCCCGTCGGCCTTGACGAGGCCGTGCGCCACGTCGACGCGGAAGCCGTCGACGCCGCGGTCGAGCCAGAAGCGCAGGATGCGGCGGAACTCGGCGCGCACTTCCTCGTTCGTCCAGTCGAAGTCGGGCTGCGAGCTGTCGAAGAGGTGCAGGTACCACTGGCCGGGTGTGCCGTCGGGCTCGGTGACGCGCGTCCAGGCGGGGCCGCCGAAGACCGACTCCCAGTTGTTGGGGGGCACGTCGCCGTAGGGCCCGAGACCGTCGCGGAACAGATATCGGGCGCGCTCGGGGCTTCCGGGCGCGGCGGCGAGGGCCGCCCGGAACCACTCGTGCCGGTCGGATGAGTGGTTCGGCACGAGGTCGATGATGACGCGGATGCCATAGGCGTGCGCCTCGGCGAGCATCGCATCGAAGTCGGCGAGCGTGCCGAACCGCGGATCGACGTCGCAGTAGTCGGCCACGTCGTACCCGGCGTCGCGCTGCGGGGACGTGAAGAACGGGGAGAGCCAGATCGCGTCGATGCCGAGCTCCTGCAGGTCGCCGAGCCGGCTCGTGATGCCGGCGAGGTCGCCCATGCCGTCACCGTTCGCGTCGGCGAAGGAGCGGGGGTAGATCTGGTAGATCGCGGCGGTGCGCCACCACTCGGAAGTCATGACGAGAACTGTACGTCATCTGAATACATGATGGAAACGCTTGCAGCAGCAACTCGTAACGTCATGGTCACGAACCGGTATCAATGCGAATCATCCGGTTTGGTAAAGCAGGGGTTGCAGGGTATACCTGTAATCGCTTGCACAACTGCGAGCACTCCACATGGAAGAACGGCCTTTCGGGCACGGTGCTCGGTTCCGCGATCCGGAACGGGACCACAGCTCCCGCACCTGGCGAAGGCGCCGATCTCACGCACACTGGGAAGGGCACACCAATGAGGGTGAACAGGAAGAGCCTCCTCGCTGCCGGAGCCGTCGCGGTCGTCGCGACGCTCGGCCTCGCGAGCTGCGCGAGCGGCGACAGCGGCTCCGACGGGGACGCCTCGGCGAGCGGCACGCTGACCGTCTGGGTCGACGCCGAGCGCGTCGACGCGTTGAAGGGCGCGGCAGAGGCATACACCGAGAAGACCGGTGTCGAGGTCGAGCTCGTCGGCAAGGACAACGCCGACATCAAGGACGACTTCATCCAGCAGGTTCCGACCGGCAAGGGCCCCGACATCACCATGGGCGCACACGACTGGCTCGGCGAGCTCTCGACGAACGGCGTCGTCGCACCGATCGAGCTCGGCGACTCCGCGGGCGACTACCTCCCCGTCGCGATCGACGCGTCGACATACGAGGGCACCGTCTACATGCTCCCCTACGCGGTCGAGAACATCGCGATGCTCCGCAACGCCGACCTCGTCGCCGAGGCGGCGACGAGCTACGACGACATGATCAAGAAGAGCAACGACGCGGGCCTCGCCCAGACGTTCGTGGTGGAGCAGGGCGCCGAGGGCAACCCGTACCACCTCTACCCCTTCCAGACCGCGTTCGGCGCGCCGGTCTTCGGCACGACGGAAGAGGGCTACAACCCCGAGGACCTCCAGCTCGGCAGCGCCGGCGGCGAGGAGTTCGCGAAGTGGCTCGGAGCGCACGGCAAGACCGGCACCGGCGACTTCAACACCGACATCGACGCGGACATCGCGAAGGACGCGTTCCTGACCGGCAAGACGGCCTTCTGGCTCACCGGCCCCTGGAACGTCGGCTCGGCGATCGACGCCGGCATCAACGTCGCGATCGACCCGGTGCCCAGCCCGACCGCTGACCCCGCCTCGCCGTTCGCCGGCGTGAAGGGCTTCTTCATCTCGGCCGAGTCCGAGAACAAGGTCGCCGCGAACGACTTCCTGGTGAACTACATCGGCACCGAGGACGTGCAGCTCGACCTGTTCGAGGCCGGCAACATCCTGCCTGCTCTCGAGGCTGCCGCCGAGTCCGCCTCCAGCGACCCGATCATCGAGGGCTTCGCCGCCGTCGGTGACGAGGCCGTGCCGATGCCGGCGATCCCGGCCATGGGTTCGGTGTGGCAGTACTGGGGCATCGCCGAGGCCGACGTCATCAATGGTGCCGACCCCGTGGCGACCTGGCAGAAGCTGACCGCCGACGTGCAGGCCGCGATCGCAGGCTGACGATCGAGTGATCCCGGGCCGGATGTCCCAGCTGTCCCAGCGGCGTCCGGTCCGGGCCTCTCACGTTCAACGGGAAGAGCGGGCAAGATGAGCACCATGATCGACGACGAGGTCGGCACGGCACCGCCGCAGCGACCGACCAAACGGCAACGACGGGCCGCGAACATCGCGGACGCGGCATCCGGCGGCGTCAGGATGCTTCTCGTCAAGATGCTCTTCCTCGCCATCCTGGACGCGGTCGCACTCTACGCCGCGTTCATCCTCGTGACCGGAGGCCAGTGGCTCGTCGCGGCGCTCGTCGCCCTCGTGGCCGCCGTCGTGAACTGGATCTACTTCTCGCGCAGGAGGCTGCCGGCCAAGTACCTCGCGCCGGGCATCATCTTCCTCGTCGTCTTCCAGGTGTTCGTGCTCATCTACACCGGGTACATCGCCTTCACCAACTACGGCACCGGCCACAACGGCTCCAAGGAGCAGGCGGTGTCGTCGCTCATGGCCTCGTCGCTCCAGCGCGTCGAGGACTCGCCGACGTACCCGGTCACCGTCGTCGACCAGTTCGGCACGCTCGGCCTCCTCGTCACGGACCCCGACGGAGACGCGCTCGTGGGCACCAACGACCAGCCGCTGCAGGAGGTCGACGCCGAGATGGAGGGCGGCGAGGCCGTCGCCGTCGACGGCTGGACGAGCCTCAGCTTCGCCGACGTGCTCGCCCGAACCGACGAGATCACCGAACTCGCCGTGCCGTTCTCCGACGACCCGAACGACGGCGCCGTCCGCACGCCCGACGGCTCGAACGCGTACCTCTACGTCTCATCTCTCGAGTACGACGAGGCCGCGGGCACCATGACCGACCTGAGCTCCGGCACCGTGTACTCCGACATCGGCACGGGCGCCTTCACCTCGGGAGACGGCGAGGAGCTCCTGCCCGGGTGGCAGATCGTGGTCGGCTTCGACAACTTCGTGCGCGCCGTGACCGACGAGCGCCTCGCGGAGCCGCTCGTCTACGTGACGCTGTGGACGTTCGCGTTCGCGCTCATCTCGGTGGCGTCGACCTTCTTCCTCGGCCTCTTCCTCGCCATCGTCTTCAACGACATGCGCATGCGGGGCCGAAGGTACTACCGCGTGCTCATGATCCTGCCGTACGCGATCCCGTCGTTCCTGTCGGCGCTGATCTGGGCGGGCATGATGAACGAGAGCTTCGGGTTCATCAACCAGGTGCTCCTGGGCGGGGCATCCGTGCCCTGGCTCACGGACCCGTGGATGGCCAAGGTCTCGGTGCTCCTCGTGAACCTCTGGCTCGGCTTTCCGTACATGTTCCTCGTGACCACGGGCGCACTCCAGTCGATCCCCGATGACATCACCGAGGCCGCCACGGTCGACGGCGCCAAGCCCTGGCAGGTGTTCCGGCTCATCAAGCTGCCGCTCCTCCTCGTGAGCGTCGCGCCCCTGCTCATCGCGTCGTTCGCGTTCAACTTCAACAACTTCAACGTGATCTACATGTTGACCGACGGCGGCCCGCGCGACTCGAGCGCACCGATCCCGGTCGGGTTCACCGACATTCTGATCTCGATGGTCTACAAGGTGGCGTTCACCGGCCAGTCCCGCGACTACGGCCTCGCGAGCGCGTACTCCATCATCATCTTCATCGTGGTCGCGGTGATCTCGATCATCGCCTTCCGTCGCACCAAGACCCTCGAGGAGCTGAACTGATGGCGAAGAGGCCCGTACCCGCAAGCGCCGCCGGCGTCATCGCCGGCGCGATCGACGAGCGAGCGGATGCCTCGACGCGGCCCGGCACCGCAGACGGCGACGCACCCCGCAACTTCGCCAAGCGCCCGTTCAGCTTCCGGCGCTGGTTCTTCGCGACCGGATGGCGGCACATCGTGGGCGTCATCATGGTGGCGTTCGCGCTGCTGCCGATCGTGTTCGTTGTTTCCTCGTCGCTCAACCCGCGCGGCACCCTCACGGGGTCGAACGCGCTGTTCTCGGCGATCGGCTTCGACAGCTACATCCGCATCCTCACCGACCCGCAGGTGCCGTATCCGACGTGGTTCGGGAACACGATCCTGGTCGCGAGCGTCACCGCGATCGGCACCGTCTTCCTCGGCGCCCTCGCCGCATACTCCTTCTCGCGCATGCGGTTCACGGGTCGGCGCGTCGGCCTCATCACGATCGTCGTCGTGCAGATGTTCCCGCAGCTCCTCGCGGTCGTCGCGATCTTCCTGCTCATGAGCGCCATCGGCGACTGGTTCCCCGCGATCGGCCTGAACACGCAGGTCGGCCTGATCATGGTCTACCTCGGCGGCGCGCTGGGCGTGAACACCTACCTCATGTACGGGTTCTTCAACACGATCCCGGCGTCCATCGACGAGGCCGCGAAGATCGACGGCGCCGGGCACGCGCGCATCTTCTTCACGATCATCCTGCGGCTCACGGCGCCGATCCTCGCGGTTGTCGCCCTCCTGTCGTTCATCTTCACGGTGAACGAATTCGTCGTGGCATCCGTGCTGCTCATCGACAGCGAGAAGCAGACCCTCGCCGTCGGCCTCACCAAGCTCGTGTCGAACCCGCGGTACGCCGACTGGAGCGCGTTCTCGGCCGGGGCCGTGATGGCGGCGCTGCCGGTCGTGGCGCTGTTCCTCTTCCTGCAGAAGTACATCGTCGGCGGCCTCACGGCGGGTGCCGTCAAGTAACTCGGCGGGCGCGTCTCGTGCCGTCGATGGAGCACGCATGCTGACCCCGCACCACGACGGATCGCCGCTGCACGTCTCGACGCAGCAGCCCGCGCTCGGCGAGACGGTGCGGGTGCGCCTGCGCGTGCCCGAGGCGTTCGGCCCGCTCGCGTGGGTGGGCACGCGGTCGAACCCGAATCGGGAGCCGCGGTTCAGCGAGGCATCCGTCGTCCACTCGGCCGACGGCTGGCGCTGGTGGGAGGCGGCCGTCGAGGTCGAGAATCCGGTGCACGGCTACCGCTGGCTCCTCGTGGGCGACGACGGACGCCAGCACTGGCTGAACCAGCTCGGGCTCTCGGCGACCGAGACTCTCGACCACGACGACTTCAAGCTCGTCGCCCACGAGCCGGCGCCGGACTGGGCGGCCGGGAGCGTGCTCTACCAGGTGTTCCCCGACCGGTTCGCGAGGTCGGATGTCGCGCCCCTCCACCGGCTCAGGGGACGCGGTGAGGTGCCCGAGTGGGCGATCCCGGCCGAGTGGGGCGACGCGCTCGACCCCGAGCCGCCGGGGCGATCGGCGCAGGTCTTCGGCGGCGACCTCGACGGCGTGCGTGAGCGACTCGACCACCTCGAGCGCCTCGGCGTGAACCTGCTCTACCTCACGCCCGTGTTCCCGGCGCGATCGAACCACCGCTACGACGCGTCGACGTTCGACCACGTCGATGAGCTGCTCGGCGGCGACGATGCGCTCGTGCGGCTCGTCGAGGCGGCGCACCGCCGCGGCATCCGCGTGATCGGCGACCTCACGTCGAACCACTCGGGCGACGCGCACGAGTGGTTCCGCACGGCGCAGGCCGATCCGTCGGCGCCCGAGCGCTCCTTCTACCACTTCCGCGACGAGGCGCAGGGCGGCGGCTACGAGTCGTGGCTCGGCGTGCCGAGCCTGCCGAAGTTCGACTGGAGCTCGGCCGAGCTGCGCCGGCGCTTCATCGAGGGCCGCGACTCGATCGTCGCCCGCTACCTGAAGCCGCCGTTCTCCTTCGATGGCTGGCGCATCGACGTGGCGAACATGACCGGGCGGCTCGGCGGCGACGACCTCAACGCCGAGGTGCGGCAGGCGATCCGCCGCACCATGCTCGAGGTGAATCCCGACACGATCCTCCTGGCCGAGTCGACGAACGACGCGGCGCCCGACTTTCAGGGCGACGCGTGGCACGGCGCCATGACGTACGCCCCGTTCACGCGGCCGGTGTGGAGCTGGCTGCAGGAGCCCGGCAGCGACGCCGGCGGCGGCATCGGGTTCGCGCTCGGCCGCGTGCCGAGCTACGACGGCCACGCCTTCCACGAGGCGCACGTACGGTTCGCGGCCGGCTTCCCGTGGCGCACCCGACTCGCGACCATGAACGCGCTCGACACGCATGACACCCCCCGCTTCGGCACGTCGGCTCGTCGGGGCACCGTGCCCGTGGCGTTCGGCCTCGCCGTCACGCTGCCGGGGATCCCGGTGGTGTGGGCGGGCGACGAGTTCGGCCTCACGGGCGTTGACGGCGAGGCATCCCGCACACCCATTCCGTGGGGGAGCGAGACGGATGCCGCGGTCGCGCCCGTGCTCGAAGCGTACGCGTCGCTCATCGCACTGCGTCGCGCGCACCCCGTGCTGGCGACCGGCGGCATCCGCTGGCTCGCGGTGAGCGACGACGCGATCGCGTTCGTGCGCGAGTCCGCCGAGGAGCGCGTGCTCGTGTTCGCGGCGCGTGCTGCGGCGACCCTCGAGGTCGCGAAGGGCGCGATCGGGGCGACGGATGCCGCGGCGCGGCGCTTCGGCGGAGCCCGGCTCGAGGAGTCCGACGGTCTCGTGCACCTCGCCGTCGACGGCCCGAGCTTCACCGCGTGGCGACTGCCGGGGGTGGAGGCGCCCGCCTGGTGACGGCGCCGCACCCGCGCGGCCCCGGCACCCGTCAGAGCGACCTCCGCGCCCGTCAGAACGACCTCCGCGCCCGTCAGAACGGGAAGAACGTCTCCCCGTCGCTGCCGATCCACTCCGGCGGCAGCTCGATCTTCGGCTGCTCGCGCTCGTCGCGCTCGTCGGCTTCGGTCGTCGGGTCGTAGACGAGCGTCGCGCCGCTCGCCGCCACGTCGCCGTTCTCGAAGGCGTCGTCCGCGACGGTGAAGTCGAGCGTGATCACCGCGCGGTCGTCGCCTGCCGGGCCGGGCAGTTCGCAGATCCCGCGTTCGAACGAGGCGCAGCCGCGGGGCTCGCCGTTCAACACCAGTGCCTCCGGCCACGACAGCGCCACGCCGAGCACCCACGAGCCGTCGCGGAACGCCTCGACGTCGCTCGGCAGCGCCGCGTGCGTGACCGCGACGGTCGCGGTCACCGCCTCACCGGCTTCGGCGTCGTCGGTGTTCAGCTCGACGTCGACGGGGAACAGGTCGTCGACCGCGATGAGCAGGGTGTCGGCACCGCGGATCTGCTCGCCGACCTCCGATGGCGGCACGGGCACGCCGCCGACCGCGAGCTCGACGCCCGCGGCGCTCACCTGGCCGGCATCGGGCGGATCGTCGCGGGTCTCGATCGTCGCCGTGACCGACCAGAACTCGAGGTCCGACGGGAAGATCAGCACGCAGGTCGCCGCGTTCGCACCGAACCCGTCGCAGCCCTCCATGAAGCTCAGTTCCGCGAAGCCCGGCAGGAGGAGCTCGAACGCCATGCGGGCGGACTCGTCCGTTCCGTCGCGCAGCAGGGTGCGGTGCACGCCGATCGTGGCCTGCCGCACCCCCTCGTCGAACTCCGGCGGATCCGAGACGGCCACGTCGAGCCAGAACGGATACGGCTGCACGTCGACGGCGAGGTCGGCGTCGCCGAAGTCGGAGCCGGCACCCGTCTCGACCTCCTGCACGTCGTCGCCGTCGAGCGCGACGAGCCGGGTCGCCGTCGCGGCGACCTCCCCGCTGAAGCCCGCGGGCGGCGTCGCGAAGGTCAGCTCGGCGTCGTCGCGTGAGCCCGATGGATCGATGAGGCACTCGTCGCCCGAGCGCGGTCGCCCTTGCAGCTCGCGGTCGATCTCGGTGCCGACCCATCCCTCGCAGGTCGAATCCGCGAGCGCGAGCTCGTCGGGCCACTCCACCTCCACCGCGAGCAGGGCGCCTTCGGGGGCCTCGTCGATCTCCGCGCCGAGCACGGCGACCGCGGCATCTCCCGCCTGCCCGAGGTCGTCGGCGACGAGCTCCACGGCGACGTCCACGGGTGCAGGGGCCGTGGTATCGGGCGTGGACGTCGGCGACGGGCTCGCGGCGACCGGCGTGACCGCGTTGTTCCAGGCGAGCACGGCGAGCCAGACGGCGGCCAGCACGACGAGGGCGCCGGCGACGCCGAGCGCCGCCATGAGGGTCCACCTGGAGAACACCGGCAGCTGGGTGAAGGTCCCCTCGAGGGGAACCGCCGGTGCATCCTCCGGCGTGACCGTGACGAAGAACGGATGGGCCACCGGTTCGCCGCGCCAGAGCGGCCGGGGCACGCGAAGGCCGAGCTCGACGCTCTCGGTGCTGCCCGCCGGGATCGTCACGCGGGCCCGGTCCATCACCACCGTCAGCTCGCCGGCCGAGATGGCGATGTCGGCGTAGGCGTGCGTGTTGCCCGAGTTCGCGATCGCGATCTCGGTCTCGTCGCCGCGCCGTCCTTCGAGGGCCGTCGGCGACAGCACCGCGTCGACCTCGCTGAACGACCGGATCGAGACGATGGCCTCGATCGCCACGAGGTCGTCGGGGTGCACGGCCGGTACGACCTCGAACCGCAGGACGAGGTCGCCGACCGGCCACCGGCCGCCATGCTCAAGCGTGATCGTCGCGGTGGCCGTGCCGGTCTCACCGGGGTGCACCAGCAGGGTCTCGGGCTCGATGTCGACCTGGTCGGCCGCGTCGCCCACGGCGGAGAGGTGGTAGGCCTCCACGTCGTCGCCGTCGTTGCGGACGGTCAGGGTGAACGTCTCCGCCTGACCGGGAGTCACCGCGAGCGACGCGGGGTCAATGTCGACGACCGTGACCATGGTTCGACGGTACGATGGTCGGCGCGCATCGGCGAGTCCGCCGAACCGACTTCCGGGCAGATCTCCTGCCCTTTGGGTCAGCCGATCACCCGCCGATCACCCGCCGATGATCACGTTGATCGCGCCCGGTCCCGGCGCGATCGGCAGGCCGTGCAGCGTGAGGTCGCCGACCCGCGCGGCCGGGAATCCGCCGATCATCACGGTCAGGCTGCCCTGCGCGATGCCGTTCGGGGCGGGCGAGGCGCACACGATGCCGCCGGGCGAGAGGTTCGCGACGGCGGCCGGCATGCCGCCGATGAGGACCGTCGGAACGGCCGCCGCCGGCGTGATGGGCCCGCCGGCGTGCGGCGTGACGCCGTCGACGAGTGCGCAGAGCGCCACGTCGCCGACTCGGAGCGCGGGACCGGTGGGCATGCGCACACCGTAGGGCGCGGATGCCCCGGCGGCCCGTCCGGCCGGGCGGCCGACCGCGCAAGGTCGTTGCCTGTTGAGGGTGCGTTGAGTGCACGAAGAGCGCCCCGCGGCAGACTGTGCACATCCCTCCCTGCGGAAGTCCGTCCACATCGCCATCAGGAGGATGCCATGTCCCGCACCACCGTCCGCGTCTTCGCGCGTGACCCCATCTCGGAGGCCGGCGTCTCGAGCGCGTTGCGCCCGCGCCCCGAGGTCCGCGTCGTCGGGCCCGACGAGGACGAGCCGCCCGACGTCGTGCTCGTGATCGTCGACACCGTCGACGAGGAGGCGCTCAACACGCTCCGATTCGTCCGCCGCAACGGCGAGGCCAGGGTCATCCTGATCGCCTCGCACCTCGACGACCAGGACCTCGTGCGCGCCGTCGAGAGCGGCGTGGTCGGCCTGGTCAGGCGGGCGGATGCCACGACCGACCGTCTGCTCTCGGTGATCGCCGCCGCGGCGGCGGGCGAGGGCACCGTTCCGCCCGACCTGCTGGGCCGGCTGCTCGATCAGGTCGGCCGGCTGCAGCGCACCGTGCTCGACCCGCGGGGGATCACCTTCACCGGGCTCGCCTCCCGTGAGATCGAGGTGCTGAGGCTCGTGGCCGAGGGCTGGGACACCGCGCAGATCGCCGCGAAGCTCTCGTACTCGGAGCGCACCGTGAAGAACGTGCTGCACGACGTGACCACGCGACTGCAGCTGCGCAATCGCTCGCACGCGGTCGCGTACGCCATGCGCGAGGGGCTCATCTGACCGGATGCCGCGGCGGCTGCCCGAGGAGGAACCCACGGCTGCCCGCACGGATGCCCCGGACCGGGGGTTCGATCGCCACCCCGCGTTCCACACTGAACGCGTGACGAGAGCCCATCGTGACGACGGCATCGGGAGGGGCGGATGATCGGCGAGATCGACGACGCCATCCGCGCGCTCGTCAAGGCGTCCGACGGCATCGCCGCCGACATCGACATCGCACTCGACGCGCCCACGAAGGACTGGGCGGCGCGGCGCAATGCGCCGACGGTCGACCTCTTCCTCTACGACATCCGTGAGGACACCCGGCGCCGCGAGTACGGGTTCTCCGAGCACCGCGACGAGCGCGGCATCATCGTCGAGCGCACGCCGGCGCCGCGCTACTTCAAGCTCTCGTACCTGGTGACCGCGTGGACGCAACGGCCCGATGACGAGCACCGGCTGCTCGATGCGCTCCTGAGGTGCTTCCTGCGATACGACGCGATCCCCGACTCGTTCGTCATCGCCACGCTCGCCGAGACGGGACTGCCGTGCTCCATCAGCGTGGCGCTGCCGCCGCCCGAGGACCGCGCGTTCGCCGACGTGTGGTCGTCGCTCGGCGGCGAGTTGAAGCCGTCCCTCGACCTGGTGATCACGGCCCCGGTGGCGAGGGGGCTCACGTATGCGGCCGGCCCGCCGGTCACCGCAGGGGTCGAGGCGCAGTT
Organism: Agromyces bauzanensis; assembly: GCF_014645655.1. Classification (GTDB taxonomy): domain Bacteria; phylum Actinomycetota; class Actinomycetes; order Actinomycetales; family Microbacteriaceae; genus Agromyces; species Agromyces bauzanensis. Next base: position 20,369 of record NZ_BMMD01000024.1, read on the forward strand.
CAGCGCCGAGGGCCTCGGCATCGACGAGCACGTGGTGCGCGCGGCATCCGCTGCAGCATCGGCGCTCGCGCCGCCGGACGCCGAACCGCCGGAGGCCCTGAGATGATCGACGACCCCAGCATCGTGCACCTGCTGGGGCGGGTCGGGGCGATCGAGGATCGCATCCGCCGGCTCGTCGCGGCTCGGCGTGCGGTCGATCCGCAGCCCGACGACCCGTTCCGCGGCCTCTACCTCAGCGATGAGATGGTGGACCGGCTGCTCGCCGGGGTGCCGGGCGTTCCCGACTGGTCGGATGCCTCCGCACGGCTCGCCGAGACGGAGCAGGGCGCCGACATGGCGGAGGCCGCGGGGCATCCGCTTCGCCTCCGCCGTCTGGCCGCCGCGTTCGGCCTCGCCCCCATCGACGTGGACCTGCTCGTGATCGCGCTCGCCGCCGACCTCGACCCGCGCTTCGAGCGGTTCTTCGGCTACCTCAACGACGACGTCGGGCGTCGGCGCCCCTCGGTATCCGTCGCCCTCGACCTCTGCGGCGTTCCGCTGACCTCCGCAGCCGACCGGGCGCGGCTCATCTCGGGGCCGCTGGTGGCGGGCGGGCTCGTCATCGTCGAGGACGAGGACCGCCCGCTCCCCGGGCGCGCGGTGCGCGTGCCCGACCGCATCGTCGGCCACCTGCTCGGCGACGACACGGCCGATCGGGCGCTCGACGGGGTGCTTCGGGAGCCGTCCACGGTGGAGTGGGGCGATGCCGGCCGGGTGCGGCACGCGCTCGCGGCGGGCATCCGGCTCATCTACCTCCGGGAATCGGCCACGGGCTCGGGTGAGGCCGTGGCCGTCCGCGGTATCCGCGCGCATGGCTTCGGTGCCGTGCAGCTCGACCTCGCCCGGCTCGGTGCCGGCCACGACGCGATCGCCCTCGCACGGCTCGCCGTCCGCGAGGCGCGGTTGCGCGGCTTCGGGCTGATCGCGTCGCCGGTGACGGGCGACACGTCCGCTGCGCTCGTCGAGACGCTCGCGGACTCGCCGCAGCCGACCGTCTTCGTCGGCGATGCGACATGGGAGCCCGACTGGTTCCGGGAGCTGCCGGCGATGGCCGACATCGAACCGACCACGACGCAGGAGCGAGCGCAGCTGTGGCGACGCTCGCTCGGCCCGGCGGCCGACGGACTTGACGTCGCCGAGGCGACGGGGCCGTTCCGCCTCCGGCCCGAGCAGGTGCAGCGCGCGGCCGCGACCGCCCGCACGCAGGCGGCGCTGTCGGCGACGGGGGTCGTCACCGCCGAGCACCTCGCGGCGGGCGCCCGCGCCGAGAACGCCTCGGCGCTCGACCGGCTGGCCCGACGGGTGTCGCCGCGGGTCGGCTGGGACGACCTCGTGCTGCCGCCCGGACCGCTGGACGCGCTGCACGAGATCGAGCTCCGGGCGCGGCACCGCGAGCAGGTGCTCGGCGACTGGGGCATGCGCCCTGGCGGCGGGCGCGGGCACGGGGTGGTCGCGCTGTTCGCCGGAGACTCGGGCACGGGCAAGACCATGTCGGCCGAGGTCGTGGCAGGCGGACTGGGACTGGACCTCTACGTCGTCGACCTGTCGACAGTGGTCGACAAGTATATCGGCGAGACCGAGAAGAACCTCGAGCGCATCTTCCGAGCGGCGGCCGGCACGAACGCGGTGCTCCTCTTCGACGAAGCCGACGCGGTCTTCGGCAAGCGCAGCGACGTCAAGGACTCGCACGACCGCTACGCGAACGTCGAGAGCGCCTACCTGCTGCAGCGCATGGAGACGTTCGACGGGCTCGCGATCCTCGCCACGAACCTGCGTGCCAACATCGACGAGGCGTTCACCCGTCGCCTCGATGTCATCGTCGACTTCCCGATGCCGGATGCGGCGCAGCGCACGCGCCTCTGGGACCGCAGCCTCGGCCGCCACCTCAGGCGAGCCGATGACATCGACCTCGAGTTCCTCGGCCGCTCGTTCGAGCTCGCGGGCGGCGGCATCCGCTCGGCCGCGGTCACCGCCGCCTACCTCGCCGCCGCCGACCGGGGCACCGTGCTCATGCGGCACTGCGTGGTCGCCGTGCACCGCGAGTACCGCAAGCTCGGCCGCCTGCTCGTGGAGAGCGAGTTCGGGCGGTTCTGGCCCGAGGTGGTGGGCGGATGAAGGCAGGCGGCAGGTCGGTTGCCCGAAGGCGCACGACTCGATGCCCGAACGGGCAGAGCCCCGCCGGTCGTGCCGTCGACGCGGTGCAATGGAATCGGTCGATCCCGGAGGTGGACCATGCACGCACATGAGTGGGGCGGCGTCGACGTCGAGGTCGCGCGCCGGGGAACCGAGGCCGCGCGCGAGCGGGAGGGCGGCCTGCACGGCCTCGCCGAGCGACGGCCCGACGTGCTCGGCAGCGCCGCGCTGTTGCGGCTGCAGCGCGAGGCGGGCAACGGTGCGGTGAGCGACCTCGTCGAGGAGCAGCGCTCGCCCGTCCTCGACGTCGTCTCGTCGGGCGGGTCGGCGCTCGAGCCAGCGGTGCGCACCGACATGGAGTCGAGACTCGGTCACGACTTCGGCGACGTCCGCGTGCACACGGATGCCTCGGCGCACGACTCGGCTCGATCGGTCGGCGCGCACGCTTACACGGTCGGCACCAACGTGGTCTTCCAGCGCGACGCGTACGATCCCGGGTCGCTCGCCGGACGCACGACGCTCGCGCACGAGCTCACCCACGTCGTGCAGCAGCGGTCTGGTCCCGTCGACGGCACGCCGACCGGCGGCGGCGTGAGTGTCAGCGATCCCGGGGACCGGTTCGAGCGGGCCGCTGCCGACACCGCGATGCGCACGATGGGCGAGCCGGCGCCGTTGCAGCGGCAGGAAGAGGAACCCGAGGAGGAGGAATCCGTGCAGGGCTCATTCGTGCAGCGCCAGGAGGTGGCCGAAGAGGAGGAGGAGACTCCGCTGTGACATTGTCCGGGAGGCAGACGCCCCGCAACGTCGCCGCACGGGAGCCGTGGCGGTGACGCGAACTCCGACCACCATCGTGGATGCAAACCGTGACCACGGTCGTGCCGACGGGACGCGAGCGGTCGTCGCGCTTTCGGCGACTGGGCCGGCGCTGCCGTCGCCGTCGCCGTCGCATGAGCACGTCGTTGCCGACGAAGCCGGCGGCGCGTTGGTTCGTGAGATCTCCCGCGCGGCGGGGAATCGGGCCGCGGCCGCCTGGGTGCAGCGACAGGAGCGGCCGGGTGTCGGGCAACCGGACGAAGACCTCGGCAAGGCTCGCGAGAGCGGACGCTGGACCGACGTGGCGAAGATCCTGAACGGAATGCCCGACGCGCAGCTCCGTGACCGGGTTGCGCCGGGCGTGCTGCCGCCTGCCGAGCGCGACCGACTGCGTGCCGCGATTCCGGACTGGGCACATCGAGTGCGCGGTGCCGTGTTGACGCTCGATTACAACGAGGCCGTTGCCGCGAGGGACTGGCAGAAGGCCGCCGTGACCGTGAACGGGTTCGACGACGCCGGTATCAGGGATCGGATGGCCGCGCTCGATCCGGCGGTGGTGACGGACTTCTACAACGGTGCGGCGGCGGCGATGTCGGGGGTGAGTCTGACCCGCGTGTTGAACGGTCTGCGTGACCGATACCAGCAGACGACGAGCGAGCCCCTGGGAACACGGACCATGACCGTCGTGTCGATGATGCGAGCGGCTGGGGTCGACGCTTCGGTCGCCCTCTCCTATGTGCGACTCAAGCTCGGGATCGTTCCCGCTTCCGCCGGCGAGAAGGAGAACCAGAGTGTCGAGGACGTTGCGCAGGATCTGAGCCGTGCGCTCTCGGCCGTGATGACCCAGCCGCCTCAACTCCTCGCCGGGAACCTGGCTCACTCCCTCATCGGCGGCGTCTACGTCGCGGCGAACGCACCGTGGGCCTTCTACGATCTTCCGGTTCTGGCGTACGCGGCGCAGCTCGCGAACAGGTTCAAGGCGACCGGCACGACCAAAGATCTGCTCATGAACCTCGACATGCGCCCCGACATCGTCGACCTGGCCAGGCTCGAGGTCTACGAGATCAAGCCGGCGTCATCCCGGGCGCTCGCGGTCGCCGAGATGCGCGAGTACATCGACCTCATGGACGGCATCCTGAAGCAGTCGGTGTTCAGGCCCGGGAACCGGTGGAATCCGGGTGCGACCGGGGCGCTGCCCTTCACGGACCAGGGCAAGGACGGCGTGCTCGTCTGGGGCTGCCCGGTGCCGGGCGCGATCCTGTACCGCTTCCTGCCGAAGGAGGAGGAACCGAGCGCCCAACGCGCGCGGCAGGCACTGCATGAGCCCGAATCAGAGTACGAGGCGAGCGTCGCCGCTGCCGCCGCCGTCGCGGTTCCGCTCGTGATCGTCGGTGCAGGGGCGCTCGCGGCGCTCGCCGAGTACGAGGCTCTCATGACGATGCTCGGCACCGCGCTCCGGTTCGCCGGCCAGGCGTTGCCCCGAGTCGCGGGCGCGGCGGCCGCGGGGGCGAGATGAGCCGACCCCTTCAGCCGGCTGTGCCCGCGTCGCCGTCCGGTCTGCGAGCCCGCGGCCAGGTGAGCGCGGCCTTCTCGAGTCGAAGGACGAAACGCGCGACACGCCGCCGACACGCCGGCCGTGTCCCGCGGTCGTCCTTCGACCCGTGAATCACGCCACCACCGCCCGCCCCTGCCCGATCGCGCAGCCACGGCTACCCACCCGCACGCACCGAAAGACTGCCCGCCGCGGCATCCGCTCACCGACGCTGGAGAGACGTGATCCAGCGAAGGAGTCCGGGATGCCCACCTACCTTTCACCCGGTGTGTACGTGCAGGAGATCGACGCCGGAACCCGGCCGATCGAGGGCGTCGGCACCGCGGTCGCCGCATTCATCGGCATCGCGCCGAAGGGGCCCGAGAACCAGCCGACGCTCGTGTCGAACTGGACCCAGTACGTCGAGAAGTTCGGCGGACTGTACGAGGGCGCCTACCTGGCCTACGCCGTCTACGGGTACTTCCTGAACGGCGGCGGCAACTGCTATGTCGTGCGAATCGGCACCGCGGCGGCCACCAGGCGGGGTGGCAAGCGCGAGCCGAAGCAGCTGGCTGCCGGCCCGCAGACCGCGCAGATCGGCAACTACGTGTTCACGGCGAAGAACGCCTCGCCGAGCGCGAAGCCGATCAAGGTCGAGATCAGCGAACCCGACGCGGAGTCGCCCGAGGAGGGCGCCTTCAAGATCGCGGTCAGGGTCGAGGGACGTTCGCCCGAGGTCTACGACAACGTCTCGGCCAAGCCCGACAGCCCGCAGTTCGTGCTGACGAAGCTCGCCGAGTCGAAGCTCGTGACGGTCGAGGAGGCCGACCCGGCATCCTCGGGGTTGAAGCCCAAGATCGGGACGTTCGACCTCGCCGTGCCCGAGCCCGAGGAGCAGCCCATCGTGCTCGACGACATCGGCGCGGAGAACTACATCGGCGACTCCGCCGACCGCACCGGCTTCAGCGGCCTCGAGGAGGTCGAAGAGGTGACCATGGTCGCCGTGCCCGATCTCATGGCGGCCTTCGAACAGGGCGCGATCGAGCTCGAGACGGTGAAGGCCGTGCAGCAGGCGGTCATCGACCACTGCGCGCTCATGGGCGACCGCATGGCCGTGCTCGACGCGCCACCCCAGCTCTCCGCACAGGAGGCGGTGGACTGGCGGCGGCTCGGCGCCGGGTACGACTCGAAGTTCGCGGCCCTCTACTACCCGTGGATCAAGGTGCTCGACCCGGTGTCGGGCACGAACCGGTTCATCCCGCCGTCGGGGCACATCGCCGGCGTGTGGGCGCGCAACGACAACGAGCGCGGAGTGCACAAGGCGCCCGCGAACGAGATCGTGCGTGGCGCCATCGCGCCGCAGACGCAGCTCACCCGCACCGAGCAGGAGCTGCTCAACCCGATCGGCGTCAACGCCATCCGGAGCTTCCCGGGGCGCGGGGTGCGCGTGTGGGGGGCCCGGACGCTCTCGAGCGACCCGGCGTGGCGCTACATCAACATCCGCCGGCTCTTCAACTACCTCGAGAAGTCGATCCTGAACGCGACGCAGTTCGCGGTCTTCGAGCCCAACGACCCCGCGCTGTGGGGCAAGCTCAGCAGGTCGATCTCGAGCTTCCTGATCGGCGAATGGCGCAAGGGCGCCCTGTTCGGGCGCACGCCCGACGAGGCCTTCTACGTGAAGTGCGACGAGGAGACGAACCCCGCCGACGTGATCGACTCGGGCCAGGTGGTCTGCCAGATCGGCGTCGCGCCGGTGAAGCCGGCCGAGTTCGTGGTGTTCCAGCTCTCGCAGTTCTCGGGCGGCACGAGCCTCGTCACCGAATGATCCAATCCACGAGAACAGGAGCTTGACATGGCACTCGCAGATGCCTTCGATTCCTCACCGGCATACGCGTTCAAGGTCACCATCGACGGCATCGAGATCCCGAAGGTCACCGAGGTCTCGGGCCTGAAGAACGAGGTCGACAAGATCGAGCTGAAACAGCAGCTCGCCGACGGCAAGTACGTCGCCAGGCAGCTCATCGGGCGCGCCAAGACGGGCGAGTTCACCGTGACGCGCGGACTCACCGACTCGAAGACCGTCACCGACTGGCTCAAGGTCGTGATGAAGGGGGATGTCGCGGGCGCCCGCAAGAACGCCTCGGTCGAGCTCCTCGACTACGAGGGCGGCACCATCAAGAAGTACGAGTTCCGCAACTGCTGGGTGCGCTCGGTCGAGATCAACTCGCTGAAGGCAGGGGCCACCGAGCAGGCGACCGAGAAGTTCACGGTCTGCTTCGACGAGTCCGAGGTCACCTGATGCAGCGCGTGCTCACGACGCGGCCGAGCGGGCAGCCCGAGGGAGCGCCGGGGGCGACGGGCGCGACGGGCGCACCCGGCGCGGAGGCATCCGCCGCCGATGACGGCGTCATGCGCACCGAGTTCGCGTTCGAGCTGCCGCGCGGCTACGTCGGCCCCGACGGCACGGTGCACCGCCGGGGCGTCATGCGCCTCGCCACGGCGCGCGACGAGCTGCTGCCGCTCTACGACGCCCGCGTGCAGGAGAATCCCGCGTTCACGACGGTCGTGCTGCTCGGCCGGGTGATCACCTCGCTCGGTACCCTCGGCACGATCGACGGTTCGGTGATCGAGAACATGTTCGCGTCGGATGTCGCGTTCCTGCAGGACTTCTACCGCCGCATCAACGCCGAGGGCCACACCCGCATCGCGGTGACCTGCCCCGAGTGCTCGCACCGGTTCACCGCCGACCTCGCCGGCGGGCGCCTGGGGGAATCATGACGTACTCGGCCGACCGCATCCATGAGGAGGTCGCGTACGTCGCCTACCACTTCCACTGGTCGCTCGACGACATCCTCGACATGGAGCACGCGCAGCGCCTGCGGTACGTGCACGAGATCGCGGCGATCAACACCCGGCTCAGCGAAGGGCGGTGAGCCATGCGCTGGCCGTGGCAGCGATCGGAGGGGCGGCGGTCGGATGCCGCGGCTCCGCGTGCTGCGGCGCCGGCCGCCTCGGCTCCGGATGCCCCGCCGCCGCCGGTGCCGCCCGCGGGCTGGGCCTTCCTGGCCCCGCTGCAACGGCAGGTCTCGGATGCCCCGCCGGCCGTGTTGCGGCCGGCGTTCGTCTCCACGCTCCCGACGCGCACGGTGCCGTCGTCCCTCGGGACCATGGGCCACCTCGTCGACGACGGGGCGCCGGCGGGCACGGTCGCGGTCGACGGCGGTGCGCTCGGGGCGCCCGTGCAGCGCTCGGTCGCCGCGGACCTGGCGCTCCGACCGGGTCGCACCGCTTCTCGCACGCCGGCCGCGGGTACGGCGCAGGTGCAGCGGGCGACGGATGCCGCGGGGCCGGCGTCGCTCGACGAGCGGGCGGTCGTCGAGACGGCCGAAGGGCCGCGGGTCGCCGAGGCCACGGAGGTTCCGCCGCCCGTCGAGTTGTCGGAGCACGACGCCGTTGCTCCAGGCGCTGACGAGGCACCGCCCGACCGGCGTGCGCCCGCGACCGTGGAGCCGGCCGGAACCGCGCCCGGGACGAACTCATTGCGGGCGGACGGGTCGCGACCGGTGCCGCCGGCGCAACCGCTCGTGCGTCCGACCCTGCAGCGATCCACCCCGCCGGCGCGCGGCGCTGACGGCACGGACGATTCGTCGCCCGAGCATGCCGACGTGTCACTGCCCGCCGTGCCGGCTCCGAGGCGCGTCGGACTCGGCGCCCCGCTCCCATCGCGCCCGCTGCAGCGCACCCCGTTGGAGGACGCCGCCGGCGCGGCGCCCCCACTGCCGGCCGGGATGGATGCCGCGACGCGACCTGCGGCGGCGACGGATGCCGCGACGCCGCGGGCGGAGGGCTCGCCGGCCACGGCGGGTGATGGGCCGTCTCGGCTCGAGGATCTCCCGCTGCAGCGGAACTCCGCCGAGGGGCCGCACGAGCCGCCCGCCACGGAGGCGTCATCGAGCGGTGCGCCGCCGCCGTCCGCGGACGCGCCGCTCATCGGCGAGGCACGGCTCGCCGCGACGATCGGCGCCGCACCGGGCACGAATACCCGGGTCGCCGCCGGAGCGGCGGACCACTCGCACGACGCGGCCGCTGCCGGGGGAGCCGCGCCACCCGCTCGACCTCCGAGCCTGACCTCGACTTCCGCACCGACGCCGACGCCGGCGATGCCGACCGCTGCGCTGCAGCGGGTGACCTCGACGCCCGGGCCGCCGACCGAAGATGCCGTCCCGCACGACGATGCGGCGATGGGCTCCGCCGAGCCCGGCCCGGTCGACGCGCCCGCCGCAGGGCCGCCGGCGCCGGCCGCAGGGCCGCCGGCGCCGGCCGTCCTGCAGCGCTCGGTGGGCCTGGCGCCAGCGCGAGCGATCGTGCCAGCACTTCGAGCCACCACGATGGGCGCGGCCTCCATGACACGACTCCGAGGCGGCGCGGTCGTCGTCGCGCGCGTGGTCGCTCCGGTGCCGCCGACTGCGCCCCGCGGCGATCCGGCACGCTCCCGCGGTTCCGCGGCGTCCACACCGACCGCTGAGAGCCGGGCGACGTCGGCGTGGTCGCGCGGGGCCGACGCCGGGCGCGGGTCGACCGGATTCGACTCGGCCGTATCGGGCGGGTCGGTCGAGGTCGACGAGTGGGCGTCCGAGGCGCCGGTGGCAGCGGCATCCGTGTCCCGTCTCGCGTCGAGCGAGTTCGCGCGCCTGGCCGACCATGTGGAGCCGGCACCCACGGCGGCGAGCGAACCCATGCCCGTCGCGGCCGCGCTGCCGCGATCGGGCAGCGGTGCGCAGGTCGTGCAGCGCACCGTCGCCGGCGAGTCGGGCGTCCCCGCGGCGGGTGTCGCCGGATCCCGCACCGCGGTCGCCGCGCCCGAGCCGGCACCGATGGGGGGCGAGCCCACCGAGAGCCTGGGCATCGCCGTGCAGTCCGCCCCGGCTCCGTCGTCCACGACTCCGGCACCCGCGCCGCCGGCCGCCGCCCCAGAGAACGTGGAACAGCTCGTGCGCAAGCTCTACGGTCCCCTCGTGCGGCGGATCAAGGCCGAGCTGCTGCTCGATCGCGAACGCCGCGGCATCCGCATCGACGGGATCTGACCCAGAAGGAGGCGACCATGCTCACCGATACCCAGATCGCCGTCGGCGTGCACTACATCGTGCACCTCGACGAGCACGACCTCGGCGACTTCGCCAGCTGCGACGGGCTCGGCGTCGAGGTCGTGCTGGAGTCGCGCGAGGAGGGCGGGAACAACGGGTTCGTCTGGCAGTTCCCCACGAGGCTCAAGTACCCGAACATCAAGCTGACCCGGCCGGTGAGCAAGGACACCGCCGACAAGATCGTGAACTGGGTCGTGTCGGCCGTGTCCGGCTCCTCACGCGGCACCGGCCACATCGAGGTGAGGTCGGCCGACAACGAACCGGTCGCGAAGTACGACCTGCACGACGTCATCCCGGTGCGCTGGACCGGTCCTGCGCTGAACGCCGACCAGCCGAAGGTGCTCATGGAGACCCTCGAGATCGCCCACCACGGGTTCGTGAAGACGAGCTCGAAGTACTGAGGACGCGCCATGCCCATCACCTCGACCGCATCCGACACGACGAGCCTCGTGCACGCCGCCATCGACGTGCACGAGCCGGGCCCGGCTCCGGGCGAGGTCGGCGCCAAGCTCACGACCATCGAGTTCCAACTGAATCCCAAGGAGCTGACCGTCGCGAAGTCGGCGAAGTGGGAGTCGAAGAACCAGAAGAAGTCCTCGACCGCGCCGCCCGCGACCTACCAGGGCCCCGAGCCCCAGAAGATGAGCGTCGAGATGTACTTCGACGAGACGCGCACGCGCGACGGCAGCGTCGTGAAGCGTGTCGAGGCGCTCTTCCAGGCGTGCACGCCGACGAGCAAATCGACCGGCAAGAACCAGCCGTCGGCGCCCTGGGTGAAGTTCAAGTGGGGTGTGCTCACGGGCTTCGTGGGCTACATCAAGAGCGTATCGGCCAAGTACACGCTGTTCTCGCCCAACGGCACCCCCCTGCGAGCCGTGTGCACGGTCGCGCTCGAGGAGTTGGCGAAGCAGCCGGGCAAGCAGAACCCGACGTCGGGTGGTCTCCAGCCGCGCAACGCCCACACCGTGCGCGAGGGCGACTCGCTCGCGGCCATCGCCTACCGCGAGTACGGCAACCCCGCGCAGTGGCGTTCCCTCGCCGAGGTCAACGGCATCGACGACCCGCTGCGACTGCGGCCCGGTCAGGTCGTGCTCATCCCCGCCCTCGACGAGCTCTCGCGCGCCGACGGCCGCGAGATCGCCCGGAAGGAGGTCGCCCGTGCCCTCCTCCGTTGACACCTACACGAGCCTCCTGCTCGTCTCGGTCGGCGGCACCGCCCTTCCGCCCGATGCGGCGGGCCTCCTCGAGCGCAGCAGGGTCACGGATGCCGCGAACCTGCCCGACTCGTTCGAGCTCGAGTTCGTCGACTCGGCCGGTGCCGTGCTCGAGAAGGGCGGCTTCACGATCGGGGCATCCGTCACCCTCGCCGTGTCGCAGAACGGCGCGGACGGACCGCAGAAGCTGCTCGACGCCGAGGTCACCGCGCTCGACCGCGAGGATGTCGGCGGGGAGCTGCGCACCCGGGTGCGCGGGCTCGACACCTCGCACCGGCTGTTCCGCGGGCGCCGCGTCGCCGCCTACGTCGACATGTCGACGGCCGACATCGTGCAGAAGGTCGCGCAGCGCGCGGGCGTCAAGGTCGGCTCGGTCAGCGGCCCGGCCACGGTCATGCCGCACACCACGCAGGACAACGTGAGCGACTGGGTCTTCCTCAAGCGGCTGGCGGATGACGCGGGCTGCGTGTTCTCGGTCGTCGACGGGAAGCTCGAGTTCGGGCCGCCGACCGCGGCGTCGACGGCGATCTCGGGCTCGTCGTCGGCGGTCGACGACCCGATCGTGATCGAGCACGGACGCAACACGGTGTACCTGCACGCGACGATCACGAGCGCCGAGCAGGTGTCGGAGGTCGAGGTGCGCGGCTGGGACGTGGCGGCCAAGCAGAAGGTGGTGTCGACGGCGCCCGCGAAGACGCAGGCGGCGGAGCTGCCGACCCTGGACCCCGCGAAGGTCGCCGAGGTGTTCTCCAGCCCGCGCTACGTCAGCGGCGCCGGCACCGGGGCGCAGCAGCCGCAGGACAAGCTCGCCGAGGCGATCGCTTCGCGCATCGCCGGCGGCTTCGCCGAGATCGAGGCGCAGATCCTCGGCAACCCCCGCATCCACTCGGGCACCGCGGTGCGACTCAGCGGGTTCGGGGCGCCGTTCGACGGCCGATACACCGTCACCGAGTCGAAGCACGAGTTCAGCTCCGAGCAGGGGTACACGACGACGCTCGTCGTGAGCGACGCATCCGACCGCTCGCTGCTCGGCGTCGGGTCCCGGCCGGGGCCGGTCGTGGCAGGAGCCGGCGCCGGCGGCGCCGGCACCGGGATGCCCGGCGTGGTGAGCGCGCTCGTGAGCGACGTCTCCGGCGGCGGCCACGACGACGGCCGGGTGCGGCTCACCTTCCCGTTCCTCTCCGACGACTACGTGAGCGGCTGGGCGCGCGTCGTGCAGCCGGGTGCGGGGGCGGAGCGGGGCGCCGTCGTGCTGCCCGAGGTCGGCGACGAGGTGCTGGTCGCGTTCGAGGCGGGGCGCTTCGACCGGCCCGTCGTGCTCGGCGGACTCTACAACGGGAAGGACCTGCCGCAGGGCGGCTGGGGCTCGTTCGTCGAGTCGGGATCCGTGGTGCGCCGCAGCTTCACGTCGCGCACCGGCATGATCGTCGAGTTCCTCGAGCGGCCGGGGGAGGAGTCGTTGCGCATCTCCACGAACGAGGGCGCGCAGCACGTCACGCTCACGCAGACCGCCGACCGCGGCATCCAGATCGTGTCGGAGGGGCCGGTGTCGGTGACGGCCGAGCGCGACGCCACGATCACCACGGAGGGGAACGCGAGCGTGACCGCGAGCCACGGCGACATCGCGCTCTCGGCCATGAAGATCGCGCTCGAGGCATCCGCAGAGCTCGCGATCTCGGCGCCCAACGTGAAGGTCGACGGGTCGGCGTCGCTCGACCTGTCGGGCGCGAAGGTCGCCGTCAAGGGCTCGGGGACGGCCGAGTTCTCGTCGTCGGGCGTGACGGTCGTCAAGGGCAGTCTCGTACAGATCAACTGACCGGGCAGGGAGCACAGGATGTCGCAGGAGTTCGTCGGCCGAGGCTGGTCGTTCCCCGTGCATGCGGACGCGAACGGGCGCATCGCGCTGTCGAGCGACGCGCGCGAGATCGAGGAGAGCATCCGGCTGATCCTCGCGACCGCGCCAGGCGAGCGGCCGATGCGGCCCGAATTCGGGTGCGCCGTGCACGACTACGTCTTCGCGCCCGCGGATGCCACGACGGCGGGTGCCATCGGCGACGCCGTGCGCACCGCCCTCGCGTTCTGGGAGCCGCGCATCGACGTCACCGACGTCGCCGTCACGTTCGCCCGGGCCGACCAGGGCATGCTGCTCATCGACATCGGGTACGCCATCCGGGGCTCGAACGACCCGCGCAACCTCGTCTTCCCGTTCTACGTCATCCCCGACCGCTCGTCGGAAGGAACGCCATGAGCCTGCCATCCCCAGACCTCGACGACCGCCGTTTCCAGGACCTCGTCGACGACGCGAAGCGCCTCGTCGCCCTGCGCTGCCCCGAGTGGTCGGATCACAACGTCTCGGACCCGGGCGTCACGCTCATCGAGGCCTTCGCCTTCATGACCGACGAGCTCTTCTACCGGCTGAACCGGGTACCCGACAAGCTGTACGTCGCCTTCCTCGACCTCATCGGCACGACGCTGTACCCACCCACCGCGGCGACGGCCGACGTCGTGATGTGGCTCGCCGCCCCGCGCGACGAGGTCGTCGTCGTCCCGCCACGCACCGAGGTCGGCACCCCACGCACCGAGCAGGACCAGTCGATCGTGTTCCAGACGACCGCCGAACTGCAGATCCCGCCGCGGTCGCTCGCGCACGTCGGACGGCGGTCGGGCTACGTCGAGGGCGACGCTGACGCTTCGGTCGATGCGAAGGTATTCGTGCGCAACGCACGCCTCGGGAACGACGCGCTCGAGGCGTTCGCGAGCAAGCCGAAGATCGGCGATGAGTTGCTCTTCGGACTCGACGAGCCGGCACCCGGCCTCGCGATCGGCCTCCGCCTCGACTGCGCCGTGCGCGGCGTCGGCGTCGACCCGCTGGATCCGCCCATCGTGTGGGAGGCGTGGACCGCACCCGGCTGGACGCGGTGCGACCTCGTCTCCGACGGCACGAAAGGGCTCAACCAGGCCGGGGATGTCGTCGTCATCGTGCCGCGCGACCACGTGGCATCCGTCATCGGCGACGAACGCGCCGGCTGGCTCCGGTGCCGGCTCGTCGAGCGGGAGCCCGACGTGCCCACGTACAGCGCCGCTCCGCTCGTGCGCGCCGCGGCGGCATCGACGCTCGGCGGCGTCGCGCAGGCGCTGCACGCGCGCACCGTCGACGACGAGGTGCTCGGTCTCTCCGAGGGGGTGCCGGGCCAGTCGTTCCCGCTCGAGGAGCAGCCCGTGGTCGACGACGGAGAGCCGTTCGTCGTGGAGGTCGGCACGGGCGCCGGCTGGGAGGAATGGGTCGAGGCGGACTCGTTCGCCGGCTCCGGCCCCGACGCCAGGCACGTCATGGTCGATCGGGCCAAGGCGACCGTGACGTTCCCGCCGGCCGTGCGCGAGCCCGATGGCACGCTGCGTCGGTACGGCGCGACGCCGGCGAAGGGGGTGCCGCTGCGCGTGCCGCGCTACCGCGTCGGTGGTGGACGGATCGGCAACGTGGCCGCGGGCGCGCTCTCGGTGCTGCGCTCGACCGTGCCGTTCGTGAGCTCCGCCGTGAACCGCGCGGCGGCGCACGACGGCACCGACGGCGAGACGATCGACGAGGCGAAGGTGCGCGGACCACTCGCACTGCGCACCCGCGACCGGGCGGTGACGCTCGAGGACTACGAACAGCTGGCCAAGCGTGCGGCGCCCGGCGTGGCGCGCACGCACGCGATCGCGGCCCGCGGCGCGGGCGACGGACTCGGGGTGCGCCTCCTCGTGGTGCCGACGGCCGCGGTGGCCGACGACGGTCGCATCGCGTTCGCCGACCTCCAGCCGAGCGACGAGCTGCTCGCCGTGATCTCCGACGACCTCGACGGCCGACGGCTGGCGGGCACGCGCCTCGTGGTCGAACCGCCCGAGTACCAGGGCGTCACGGTGGTCGCGAAGCTCGTCGCGCACCCGAGGGTCGCCGTCGACCGACTGCAGGCCGACGCGCTCGCCGCGCTGTACGGGCGGTTCGACCCGATCCGCGGCGGGGCCGACGGCACGGGCTGGCAGTTCGGGCGGCCCGTGCTCGCGGGCGAGGTCTACTCGGTGCTGCAGTCGCTTCCCGGCACCGAGCTCGTCGACGAGGTGCTCCTGTTCTCGGCCGACCCGGCGACGGGCAAGCGCGGCGAACCCGTGCAGCGCATCGACATCGGCCCGAACGCGCTCGTGTTCAGCTTCGAGCACCGTATTCGCGTCACCGCGGGGGTGTGAGATGCGAGGGCTCGTTCCCGACCTGCCGAACCCGGTGCCGCTGCTCACGCGGCTCCCGGCGATCCTGCAGGACGACGAGTTCCAGGACCCCTCGCGTCTCCCGTTCCTGCCGCGCTTCCTGCCCGCGTTCGACGACGCGATCGCGCCCGTCTACTCGGTGCTCGACAACCTCGAGGCGTACGTTCGTCCCGAGTACGCGCCGCCGGACTTCCTCGAGTGGCTCGCCGGCTGGGTCGACGTGGCGGTCGACGAGGCGTGGACCGAGGAGCAGCGTCGCCGGATCGTCGCGGATGCGGCGTCGCTGCATCGTCGCGCGGGAACGGCGGGAGGCATCCGGGACGCCCTGCAGCTGGCGGCCGGCCCGGCGGCGACGGTCGCGGTCGAGGAGTCGGGCGGGAGCGCGTGGTCGGCGGAGCCGGGGGCCGAGCTGCCGGGTTCGGCGGCAGTGGCGGTGGCGATCACGATCACCGTGCCCGAGGGCGATCAGGCCGCGCTCGTGCGCCGGTTCGAGCGGGTGGCTGCGGCCGTGGTGCCGGCGCACGTGCCGACACGGGTGACGGTCACGGTGGCGAAGACGTCGGCCTGAGTGAGGGCGCGCCGCGGGTCGATGCCCGCCTGGGTTCTCACTCGAGGCCGAGTGCGATGCGCATTCGGCGGTAGTCGTCAGCCGCCCGCCGCGCGGCCACCACGTCACCCGAACTGCGATGCACCGTGACGAGCGTGCGCCACGACTCGTCGAGCCACGGATCGATCTCGACGGCGCGGCTGGCCGCTGCAACGGCGGCGCGTGGTTCGCCGAGGTGCAGTTCGAGGTGCGCGAGCGATGAGGCGGCCTCCGCCGCCCGGGTGCGGTACCGCTCCCTGGCGCCCGTGACCCATTCGGCCGGACCGTCCTCGGGCAGCACCTCGCCGACGTAGAGGGCGAGCGCGCGTCGCAGGCTCGACGCCGTCGTCGGGGCATCCCGCCGCTGCTTCGAGGTCGCCGCCTCGGCGAGCCGGTCGTCGAACTCGGCGAGGTCGCAGTCGTGCCGGTCTCGGATGCCGAGACGGTATGCCTCGCCGACGCGCTCGACGATGGATCCCGACGTGCCGGCGTCGGGGAGTGCCCGGCGCAGGCTCGACACGCTCACGTGCAGGGCGTGGACGGCGGAGTCGGTGCCGAGGTCGCCCCAGAGGATGTCGGCGATGAGTTCCCTGTGCAGCGGCGAGCCCGAGTTCAGCGCGAGCATCCGCAACAGCGCGCGTGCCTGCGGGCGGACCGCCCGGAGGTCGAGGTCGGCGCCGTCGGTGCGGAGGCGGAAGCCGCCGAAGCATCCGACGGTGAGGTGCGGATGCCGCGGGTCGGCGTAGGCGGGCGCTCGACCCGCCTGCGCACGCGCGCCCGCTGCGGGCGGCGCGATGGGGAGGCGGGGGAGGCCTGCCTGCTTGGCGCGCCGTCGCGACGAGGCGAGCAGGGCGGCGGCATGCTCAGGCGGACCCGTGAGGGCTCGGGCGGCGTCGATGAACGCGCCGGCCGCGTCGACGCCGGTGGCGATCACGGCGGTCTCGGCGTCGACGATCAGGTCGCGCGCGGGCGTCGTGCCCCCCGCGGCGGCCAGGAGCGCCGCGGCGGCGCGCGCCCAGGTCGCGAGGTCGGCGCATCCGAGCTCGTCGAGCCGCTGCGCGAGCGCAGTCGCCGCGCCGCTCGTGCCGCGCCCGCGACGCATGCGCACGAGGAGGTCGATGCCAGCGACGAGGGCCGCCCCACGCTCGTCGCGGCGCAGCTCGAACTCCTCGACGACGGCGTGCGCGGCGCCCTCGGGGAGGCCGGCGATCGGGGCGATCGCCCCGCGCGCGGCGCGCGCGAGTGCGCCCAGCCCTCGAGCGACGCACTCCCGCTCCAGTACCGCAAGTGCATCGAGCGTCGTCTCGCGCGGGGTCAGCGGCTCGCGGATCACGAGCAGCAGCAGTCGCGCGGTCAGCCGGTTCGCGGCGTCTCCGTTCCTGAGCACGCGATGCAGCAGCGGGAGGGCGCCGACGACGTCGCCTGCGCGGAGTCGGGCGAGCGCGGCGTCGAGCGGGTCCGCGGTCCTGGTCGGAGGTCGACCCGACGCTCCGAGATGCAGCGGTTCCTCTGCCGCGGGCTCGCCTCGGCGGCGTCCCGCCCGCTGGGCGGGCTCCGCGGGCTCGGCGTGCGCGGCGGGTTCGGATGCGCGGTCGCCGCATCGCGCGTGCAGGTGGCGACGCAGCACGGGTGGAACCACACGATGTCCGAGCTCGACGACGTGCATGACCGCGCCACCGTCGACGGCGGCGAACAGCTCGGTCGCCTCGTCGGCGCCGAGCACCCGGGTGCATTCGGCGAAGTCGAGGGTGGGCAGCGAACTCGTGCGCTCCAACGCGAGCGCGATGGCCGGCGGGAGGGTTCGCACGGCGTCCTCCAGCAGTGACGCCGCGAAGTCGCCTTCGAGGGCGGCGTCGATCGCCCCTTGGAGCGCGTCGGGGTCGATCAGGCGCGACCGCACGGCGAGCTGGTGCACGAGCGCGGGCCACCCGCCGGTCTCGGAGGCCACGCGCGAGGCGCACTCGAGGCCGAGCAGGTGACCACCCGCCGCGCGGAAGGCCTCGGCGATCTCGTCGATGCGCAGCGCCAGTTCGGGCGCGGTGACGATCTCGACATCGCTGTGCGAGGCGTGCACGAGATGCTCGCCGGGCTGCAGGCGCGAGGCGACGACGAGGCGATGGTCCTCGTCGGCCTGCGCGACGAGTCGTTCGAGCACGGTCTCGCCCGGGGTGCCGAACACGTGGTGCGCATCGTCGACGGCGATCGTCGCGGCACCAGCGGATGTCGCGGCGCCGAGCATCGCGTCAAGGGCGGCGGGCTCGCGGTGCTCGGGGCCGAGGGTGACGACGGAAACGCGCCCGACGTCGCTCCCGAGTCGACGGAGCAGCGTCGATTTGCCCGCCCCGCCAGGGGCGGTCACGAACACGCAGTCACCACGCAACCGACCCGCCAGGCGCGCAGGGAGACCCCGATGACCCGCAACCAGGTCCCGTGTACTGTTCCCCGTGTGGCCCACCGTCGAACCCCCATGTTGACGGATGTCGCCGGCTCCGGTCCGACGGGGCCAAATCTATGCCCGTTCGCGCCGTTGCGCATAGGTGCTGGCACTGGTTCAGCGCGCCCGGCAGCAGTTCGGAGCATCCGCACCGAGGTGATATCCTCGTACGGTTGCCGAGTGCGGCACACGCCCCGATAGCTCAGTGGTAGAGCACTTCCATGGTAAGGAAGGGGTCGTCAGTTCAATCCTGACTCGGGGCTCTGGTTCGTTCCGGGCGTATGCTCGAAGAACCTTCCCGGCGGGGTAGCTCAGGTGGTTAGAGCACACGGCTCATAATCGTGGTGTCGCGGGTTCGAGTCCCGCCCTCGCTACTGGAAATGCTCGGTTGACCAGGGTTTCTTGTCCTACATAGAAGGACAGGACTCGATGAGTTCAACGATTGTTCAACGCTTAGGGCTCGCGAATGATTAATCTGTGCGTGTCGTGATGACGTGCGCCGCGTCGTGGACGCGTGCGCGGCACCGGGCGTGGTGACGGCACGGGACGCGTCGGTCACCCTGCTGGCGTTGCTGACTGGCCTGCGGGCGTGC
>NZ_BMMD01000025.1 GCF_014645655.1 Agromyces bauzanensis
CAGGGTTATGAGTCTTCGTAAAACCCATTATCCCAGGTCAGAGGACACTTTTTCACTTCCCGCACCCGCGCGCCAGCCAACTACTCGCGGATCTGGGTCAGAGTGGGCACGAGCTGTCGCCCAGATCGTCTGATCGGCGGGCACCGTGTACTCGAGGGAAGCATGCTCGAGATCGGCGTCGCCGAACCCATGCCGAGCCAGGTTGAGCCCGGTGCGACCATAGACGACAGCTCGAACGGGCTTGCGCCATGGGGCGATCCGGTCTGCGCCGGCATCACCGGAGATGACGGCTCCCTCTCGTGTAGCCGCTTCGGCCACGAGCTGGGCCTGCCGTGTCACCGGGTCGAGCGAATACCAGCCCGTCGTGATCCCTCGCGCCCCCGGGTACTGGGTGAGGAAGGCGTCGGCGACTTCTCGGACGTTGCGCGCCGACCAACCGTCAGCCGTCCTCGAGACGAGGCCGTCGAGCCGCTTCAAGGATTGGGAGATGGCTGCCTGGGTGACGCCGGTCTCCTCGGCGAGTTGCGCCTGCGTTCTCGGAGCTCGCGTCCTGGCGAGTGCCCTGAGGAGGGCGTACCGCCCCCATGCCACGCGCCGCTCCGATCGCTCCTCTCTGGTCATCGGCGCGGCGGAGTGGATGCGGCGTTCTTCACCATCGAGAAGGACGATGCCGTCGTTGACTGCGGCGACCGCGATGCGGTGATCTTCCGTGGCGAGTGCGCGCAGGCTCGCGGTGAGCCTGGGCACGACGTAGAGGCGGATTTCCTGATCGCGACCGGGGCCCGGAATCGACGAGGGGGAGGGCGGTGTCTGCCGTACGAACAGGCGCGCGTTTCGCTCGGCGACCGTGACGTCGGTGAACGTCTTCGGCGGAACTGATACGGCTCAGCGGCAAGCGTTCGCGCTCGTCGCGTGGAATCTCGTCATCTACGTCTGGCTGCGTGCGATCGCTGGTGCGACGCAGTCGCGCGGCCGGGCCGCTGCGGCCCCTCCTCATAAGGCTCGCGGCGGTGCGCGGCATGGGCGACAACAGCCGACGGGTTACAGCGTGGTGATGCGCTCGGCGGTGCGCGGGCGTGCCGTCGAGGTACTGCTCGTCATCGTTCAGCCCTCCGGCCAGGGGATCGTGAGTTCACGGTATCGGCGGCCACCGTCAGTGCCTCGGCCACTCGCCGCAGATCTTGACCCCAGTCACGAAATGGATCGAGACCGGGTTCTGCGACGATTTCAGGGCGGATCCTGCAATCGGGCCCGATCCACCCCGGGTCGTAGGCGGCCGTTGACCCGTTTCCGGACTGACCCGACGCGCTCGCGTCAGGTGGTGCGCGTCTTCGTCGAGCGGCCCGGTGCGCCCTGTCGTCGCGCTGCCGCACGGGCTAGCCTTGGTGGATGGCCACGCCCTTCGACGACCCCGAGTTCAATGCCCAGCTCGCGAAGATGGGGGTCGTGCACCGCCCGGGACTCGCCGATGAGATGCTCGGTGAACTCGCGCCGCTCCTGAGCGCGGAGGGCATCGATCTCGACAATCTCGAAGACACCGACCTCGACGACCTCAACGCGGCGCTTGCCAGGGCGACGGAGCAGCGCAATCTCGCCCTGTTCACGCCTGTGGGGGCGCAGCGGGCGGCGGCGTTCGCGGTGCTCGCACGGTTCACGGAGGCGATCGCCGAAGGCGACGACGAACGTGCGCGCGCCGTGCTCGCGGCCATCGGGCCGGAGCCCGTGGGCGACACCCCGGCCGTCGCCCAGGTCATCGGTGCGAGTCTGGGGCTGCTCGACGCCCGTCATACCGATCCGGCGCTCGGCGCGGCACTGGCCGGCACCCGCGTGCCGAAGTGGGATGGGCGGCAGTCGCGGGCCGCCGCGGTGGACATCCTGGCGCTGGCATCGAAGGGCCGGTCGTTCGATGCGCTCCAGAGCCTCCATCTTCGGCGCGGCGGGCTCGCCGTCTTCGAGGGGGCCGCGCTCGTCGTCGCGGCCTCGCTGATCGCCCAGGCTGCCGCGGAGGGCGTCGACGTGGGCCCGCTCGCAGGGCGAGTGCTTTCCCGCGAGTCGGCGCCGCCGTCGGGGAAGGCGGCGCCGACCGGCTCGGTGCGGCCGTCGGGGACGGTGGGGGCTTCAGGAGTGCTGCCGCCGTCATCCGCGTTCGCTCGGGGCGAGGCACCTGCAGCCCGTGCGTTCGCGAAGCCGTCGGGCAACCGCGCGAGCCGCAGGGGGAGCCCGGCGCGCGACCGCCGGACCCTGCGCGAGTTCAGCGCGTGGCTCGAGCGACAGCCCTCGATCGCCGCGCCGAGCGTCTCCGACGAGACGAACGTGCTCCGGGCCCTGCTGATGCTCGCGCGCGAAGCGGGGCTCGATGCGCTCGACCCCGACGACATCGACCCGCTCATCGATGTGCTCTTCGAGGACGAGGACCCTGAGGCATCCGACATGCTCGAGAACGCCCTCGAGACGCTTCACGACTACGTGCACTTCCGCCTCGAGACGGCTCGTGACGCCGACGGCTGGGAAGACGCCCACGAAGTCGTCGAAGAGGCGACCGCCGAGATGCTCCCCGGATCGGGCGTGATCGCCGACGCCATCGCCGGCGCCGAGCAGCTCGACGCTGAGGAGCGGCGCGCAGCGCTCGCCGGGACTCGCATCGTCGCCGCCGTGCGCGACCTGCTGGCGTGGATCGGGACGGGGCGCCCGGTGTCGCCGTCGGGAGGCGTGCGTCGCGCCGACATCCAACCGGTCGCGGCGATGATCGGCGTCTCGGCCGTCGGAGTTGCCAAGTATCCGTCAGAGGAGGGGGAGCTCCTTCCGCTGATCGACATCGACCTGGACGCGCCATTGCCCGAACCCGCGACCACGTACGCGCGCTCGATGTACGAGGTCCCGATGTTGAGCGCCTGGTGGGAGGCGCTGACCATCGCAGACGTGATCACCCGAACGGCGACCCGCGTGCGACCGGGCCCGGCCGCGACGGAATGGCTCGCCCACCCGCTGCCGCCGCTCGACATGGGCGACATGGTGGTCGGCGTGTTCGTGGCCGAGGTGCTCACCGAGCAGAGCGCAGGCCCGATCCCGATGTTCGAAGCTGCCATCACCACCGAGGCGGTCCGGAGGCTGATGGTCGCCCTCGCGCCCGAGAGCGTCGACGACGACGAAGCGGAATCCAGCGAGCTCGCACGCATCCTGACGCCGCGTGCACTGCAGCGGCTGAAGCGCCTCGAAGATGCGGGCCTGCTCCAGGCGAATGCCGACGGCGTGTTCGAGGTTCCTGTTGCGCTCCGCGGGGCGGTCGCGCGCGGCGTCCTCCTGTCGATGGCGATGCTGTACGCGGATGTCGCAGAGGAGTGAACGCGCCCCGACCAGGCTTTCACGCGTAAGGCGGCGAGACTCTCACGTTATCGGCGACCAAACTTTCACGCGAATAGCGTCCATTCTTGCACAGGCCTGTGCCAGAATGACCCCGTGGCCCACAAACTCCCGCGCTCTCCGATCGGCCGACTGCTCCCTCGCCACGCGACCCGTGCGGTGGAGGATGCGCTCGAAGACACCCGCGTCGTGCTCGTCAACGGTGCGCGTCAGTGCGGCAAGAGCACGATCGTCGCGCAGATCGGCGGAGAGCGTGGCGGTACGTGGCGCAGCCTCGATCGCGCCGCCACGCGGCAGGCTGCCGAGTTCGATCCGACCTCGTTCGTGCGGGAGGACGAACTGCTCATCATCGATGAGGTGCAGCGGGTTCCCGAACTACTGCTCGCCATCAAGGAAGTCGTCGACGCCGACCCGCGGCCGGGCCGGTTCCTGCTCACGGGGTCTGCGCGCGTCCTCGGCCTCCGGGGAGTGCCCGATGCCCTGCCCGGGCGGATGGAGACCATCGAACTCTGGCCGCTTTCGCAGGGGGAGATCGAGGGCCGACCCGACGGCTTCGTCGATGCCGTATTCGAGCAGGGACCGGGCCTGAGGCATCAGAGCGATGAGCTTCGATCCGGGTACATCGACCGGATCGTGCGGGGCGGATTCCCCGAAGCCGTCGCGCGCGAGGGGCGTCGCCGCGAAGCGTTCTTCGACAACTATGTCGCCGACATCGTGAATCGCGAGGTCATGCAGTTGTCGGAGATCGAACGCGGACACGAGATGCGCTCACTCATCCGCCTGCTCGCGGCTCGATCCGGTCAACTGCTGGTGCCGGGCGCGTTGGCGGGCCTGCTCGGGCTGCCTCAGACGACCGTGAGTCGGTACCTCGGTCTGCTCGAGGAGGTCTTCCTGATCAAGCGGATCCCCGCGTGGTCACGCAACCTGAGCGGTCGGGCGGTGTCGACCGCGAAGGTGGCCATGGTGGACTCGGGGATTGCCGCCAACCTCATCGGTCAGGATGCCGCGAGCCTCCGACGGCTGGAAAGCCCCCTGGGAGGGCTGGTCGAAGCGTTCGTCGCCATGGAGATGGCGCGGCAGCTCACCTGGTCGCGGACCCGCGCCGAGTTGTCGCACTACCGTACGAAGGATCAGGTCGAAGTCGACATCGTGCTCGAGGACCGGCGTGGGCGCGTCGTCGCGATCGACGTGAAGGCGTCGGCCACCGTGCGACCCGACGACTTCAAGGGCATCAACCACCTCGCCGCGCGGCTCGGCGGGGACCTGCTCGCCGGCATCGTGCTCTACGCGGGCACCGAGACCCTCCCCTTCGGTGAGAAGAACCGCGCACTGCCCATCAGCACCCTCTGGGAGCTCGGGTCGTAGGTCGCCTTGTGGACCGTCGCCTGTCCACAGGTGCCGGATCCCCCGGCTGCAGGCGACAGCATGCGGTCTCGTCCATGCGCACGGGGGAGTGCCGCCGTGATTGCGCGGTTCCGCGCTCGAGCTCGAGGCGCGCCCGTCGCCTGACGACCCAGCTGTCATGACGCTCACCGTCGCAAGTGTCACCGACTGCTCGAGCGTCTGCTCCGCCGATGCGCCGGCACCGACCGACGCGATCGTGGTTCCCGAAGGCTACACGCCCGCGCGGCTGGAACTGCCCATCAGCGGAGAGCCCGGCCGGGTTCAATTCGTTCTCGCCCCCGAGGAGGTCAG
Source organism: Agromyces bauzanensis (assembly GCF_014645655.1). Taxonomy (GTDB): domain Bacteria; phylum Actinomycetota; class Actinomycetes; order Actinomycetales; family Microbacteriaceae; genus Agromyces; species Agromyces bauzanensis. The sequence goes on from NZ_BMMD01000025.1 coordinate 5,056, forward strand.
CCAGGGACTGAGCTTCGGAGTGTTCGGGGATGTCACCGCTACGTCGACGTTCACGGTGGCATCCGCGTGTTGAGCTTGGACGTGGTCGGCGACGGATTCGAGCGTCTCCTCTCTCCGGCAGATGGGGTGGGAACGATCGAGGCGGCACGTAAAGTCGAAAGCACCGTCTACACGGTGAGGATCGGTGCTCCGCTCGAGGAGTTCGTGGCTCGATACGCCAGCTGGGCGCCCGGCTCGTACTTCGGACTGACCGATCTCGGGGGGCAGGTGTTCCTCTGGAGCACGACACGTTACGCCTTCGACAGCGGATTGCGGGGAGTCGTCGGGCTCCACCCGGTCGCCGACCGCCCTCAGACTACGTTTTCGCTGCCGTGGGGATCGTGGGTGAGCGCGGGGGAAAGTACCGCTGCAGCGGACCAACCGGTCACATTCGAGGTTCGCGCCGCCAACATCGTCGGCATCGTCGCGATGGTCGGCGTCATCGCCGCTGCGGCGGTAGGTCTCGGCTGGCCCGCGGCATCCACTCGGATCGTGCCCCCGCCGCGCGCACCCAGCCTGCCCCCGCCGCACACGCATGAGGATCCGGGTCAGAGGCCCCATGGAGGCCATGACCCGGATTCTCATGTCGCGTGGACGTCAGCACTTGCGATCGCAGGCGATCGGAGTAGTGTCGGTGGTGTCAGACATACTCGAACAGTGGATGAGCCGCTGAGGGTCGACGACCGTCGAGACGGGCTGGACGATCATCCACGCGATGCCGACGAGCTACAGGAGGAGCCGATGAACACCAGAGAGCGGCGTCACTTCGAGCTACCGGCGAGCCCCGAGGTCGAGTCCGTCGAGACCGAAGAGGTGATCTACCACGGAGAGCCGCTCACCGATGAACGCGTGCGGCAGATCGTCGAAGACGTGCGGCGCGCGAATCTCATCCCCGGCGGGAAGTCACTGAACCGCGACGGTTCGCACTCACGCCGACTCTCGCTGCGACTGCAAGACGAGTTGTTCCTGGCGCTCGAGCATGCCGCCGACGAATCGCATGTCAGTGTGTCGAAGTTCACCCGGGCAGTGCTCGAGGAGTGGGCGGAGCGGCGCCGAGCGGCCTTGTAGATGCAGCTTGACGCGCCGGGTCTCGTCGGCGTCGAAGTCGCGTCGTTGAAGGTGACGTCTCGGCGATCTTGCGCTCGTGCCCGACGAGGTCTTCGCCCTCGGCAAGCGAGCCGCTGGCTGTCCTGACCCCGTCAGCCGAGGATCACGCGAGCTCGCTCGCTCGACTCCGCCCGCCGACGGCAGTCCGGTGCCGAGACCCGGTTCGTCGCGGCGGCGAGCACCTTCATGACCAACTGGCCGGCCGTGAGCGCCGACCTCACCGCGCAGATCGGCGACCGGCAGGCGTACCGCGAACTGCTCGTGGGCATCGTCGCGCGCGGCCTGCCCGAACACGAGCGCAACTTCCTCAAGCTGCTCCGGGAGAAGTCGCGAGACCAGATCGGCCTCCTGGCATCCGATCTGCGCAATGCGCCGAGGGAGGTGACCGAACGGATCGCGCCGGTCAATGCGTCGCTCGGCACGTCGCCGTTCGACCACGACCGGTTCCTGCGCATCGACGTGAAGGTGCAACGCGGCGGCGAGGTGCAGGACTTCATGGCCGACCTCCAGACCATCGTGCAGGGCAAACTGGGAGGACGAGGACCTCGAGTCCGCCGGTCGGAGGTTCGCGGTGCTCGCCCGCGTGATGCACCGGCTCGGCTCGAACGAGCACGTGGATCTCGTCTGGCGACGGCGCTGCCTCGACACGCGAGAGTACGTCACATTCCTCGCGAAGGACATCGATCGCGCCGGCCGCGTCGTGAACCTGCACGAGTCGAGTGCCGGACTGTCGGGCGGGCAGCGCCAGAAACTCGTCGTCTTCTGCCTCGCGGCGGCGTTGCGATACCAGCTCACCGTCGACGAGGAATCCGTGCCGTCGTACGCGACGATCATCCTCGACGAGGCGTTCGACAAGGCCGACCGCCGCTACACCCGCATGGCCATGGACGTGTTCGTCGAGTTCGGGTTCCACATGCTGCTCGCGACCCCGCAGAAGCTGCTGCAGACCATCGAGCCGTACGTCGGGCGGTGACGACGATCGACAACCCGACTCGCAAGCTCTCTCTCGTCGCGAACCTGAACTTCGACGAGCCCGGCTGATGGCGGCGCCGATGGTGTCGGTGACCGAGGCGCGCGCACGCGCGGCCCGGACGGTCGAGCGCTCGCTGCGTGACTGGGCGGCGGGCATCGGGGTGGACGCCAGGATGGAGATTCCGCTGCACCCGCCCACCGAGAGGCCCGCGCTCGCTGATCTGCCGCGTGCGATGGCGTGGGCGAGCGAGTGGCGGGCGGTCGGCGAGCGTGGCAGTCGCGGTCGCGACGCGGTCGAGGTCGTCTTGGGTGAGCGCCGCTGGCCGAGTGTCGGGGCGCAACACGTCCCCGAGCGCTGTGTGCTGGGCGACTCCGACGCGTTCACCGCATTCGCAGGCGCCGCGCACCGACGCACCTGGCAGCGGCTTCGAGCACGGGCCGACGAACTGTGGGCTCGGCTGGGTTCGCCCGATCCGCTCGGCTCCGCCATCCGCCCGCACGCCCGCACCATCGAGGCGTACGGCGACGATGAATTCGCGACGCTGCCCGACGTCGTCGACTGGCTCATCTCGCATCCCGCGTCGGGTCGGCGCATCCGCCAGCTTCCCATCCGCGGGATCGACACGAAATGGCTCGAAGGGCACCGTAGCGTCGTCGCGGCGGTCACCGGCGACGACTCGCTCGGCCGGCTCGAGAACCAGTCGCTCGTGCGCGTGCGGTTCCTCGACCCAGCGCTTCGCCCGGGCGGCCTTCGGGATGTCGCCACGCCCGGTCGACCAGCTCGCCGCGCTGAACGTGGCGCCGGCGACGGTCTTCGTGTTCGAGAACCTCGAGACGATGCTGTCGATGCCCGAGCTGCCGGGGCCGTGGTCGTGCACGGCTCGGGCTATGCGGTCACCCGGCTCGGCGGCATCCCGTGGATCCGTGACGGCCGCATCGTCTACTGCGGTGAACTGGACTCCGACGGGTTCCGCATTCTCGACCTGTTGCGCGCCACCTGCGGCGACGTCAGGAGCGTCCTCATGGACGAGGCCACGCTCGTGGCGTGCGCGCCGACCTCTGGGTGCCGGAGACCAGGCAGGTGCCCGGTGAGTTCGGCATGCTCCGCACCGAGGAGCGGCGGGCGCTGGCTCGGATCCGTGCCGAGGGTGGCGTACGGGTCGAACAGGAGCGGTTCCCGTGGGCGCGTGCGTTCGCGGCGCTCCAAGGCGCGGCGGCGAAAGCATCGCTTCGATCCGCGTGACCGTTGCCTCAGCAAGGACGTGGTTCGGCTGATGACGTCGGTGGCTCCGCGTATCGTGCGGTGCACATACTCGCGGAGCTCGTGCCGGGGTCGGAGAGGAACGTGAAGGTGTTGGTCGCGACGAGTGTCGCCCAGGGTACGAGATCAACCGACGCGATGCGATGCGCCGAGGGCGTGTTTGTCTACATGATCGAGGCATGTCCTACAGCGTGCGCGGACCGTATGGTTCGTGTGATTGCGGCATCACGTTCCGCGGCATGACGAGCGACGAGGTCAGGACGACCGCGATCGTGCGCAGGGTACCCGGGCTCGATCTCGCGACGTACGTCGATTGCCTCGATGCCACGCATCGGTTCGCGACCTGCGAATGCGATCGCGCGAGATCCTGGACGCCGTCGAACGTGGCGAATCGTTCACCGTGACGCGCGACGGGCACGAGATCGGCGAGCTCATCCCGCTGCGTAAGCGGCGCAGATTCGTCACGCGATCGGAGTTCGCCGCCATGTCGCGCTCCGCGCCTGCGATCGCCCTCGACCGGTTTCGCCCCGACCAAGAGGCTGTCGTCGACTCGGCGCTGGACGATCCGTATGCCCGCTGAGCATGAACGCGGGCTCCTCGATACGAACATCGTGTGCCTGCGTCGTTGGATCGACGCCGACGACCTGCCCGCCAGATGGCGATCAGTGCCGTACCGACCTCATGATCGCAGCGGCGAAATCGCTTCTCCAGAGCGCCTCGCCGCCGCGGCATCCGCTCGCTCAGGTGACGATGCAGTCGACCCCGGGCAGTTCACCGAAACGGGCAGCGCGATCGGTCGTCAACACGGTGCGCTTCGTCGCCACCGCCGTCGCCGCGATGATGAGGTCGTGCGCCCCGCGCTTCGTGCCCGTGCGTGAGACGTGCGCCAACAGGCGGCCGTGGGCCTCGGCAGTCGCGAGATCGTAGGGTTCGACCGGCAGCGTCTCGAGCACGCGGACCAAGAACTCGGTCCGTCGCTCGCGGTGCTCGGGTGAGGCGAGCTCGATGCCCGTTCGGAGCTCGGCGATCGTCACCGCCGCGATGACGATGTCGTCGTCGGATGCCACGACCGCTGCGAGCTCGCGGCGCTGCCGCTCGGAGGCGACCAGCACCCCGGTGTCGAGGATCAGTCGGCGGGCCATGCCGGCTCGGCGAGTTCGACCGCCTCGCGTGCGGCGGCGACATCCTGCGCGAACTCGTCATCGACGGGGCCGTACGCAAGCAGCGCCACCACCTCGGATCCGTTGCTGAGGTCGACCGGTCCGACGGACGCGACGCGCCGACCGGCGCGCGTGATGATGATCGTCTCACCACGCTCGACGTCATCGAGCAGCGCCGCGAACGCCCTACTCGCGTCGGTTGCCGTCATGGTGCGCATGCAATCAGATTATCTGATTGCTGGGCGGGATGTCTACTCCGGGCTGGAAGTGCACGAGAGTCCGGGTTATAGCTCGGAGAGAGGGTCGTGACCCGGATCCCCATGCAGAGGGCCGCGCCGCCGCGGCATCCGTTCGCCTCAGGCCACAGCGTTGAACGGGAAGTGCACCGCGCTGAACCCCCACGTGGTGCAGCCAGTGCGGCACGAACGCGTCGAGCTCCTTCTCGAGCGCCGAACCCGCGAACTCGTCGACGACCCACCAGGGATGACTTGGCGTCGTGGCTGTCGTGCGGGTCGATGTAGACGCATCCCACGAGTCGCTGCTCGTCGGCGTCGTCGAGGATCGTGTAGTTGAAGGTGACGTGCGCCGCGATCTCGCGCTCGTGCCGCGCGAGGTCGTCGCGGTCGGCCTCGTAGGTCATGGTGGCGGGTGGCCGGTCCCAGCTCTCGCCGTAGATCTGCCACAGGCGCTCGCGCGAGCCCATGACCGCCGGGTAGTCGATGTCGACGTCGTCGGCGCGGATCGGCCGCAGGTGGTAGCCGAGCACGAACTCGACGCGTTCGGGGTGCGTGAAGCCCTCGGCAGCCAGGTGCGGGATTCCGTGGTGTCGCTCATGGTTCCACGCTGGCTCGCGCCGCCGAGTCACGCGTGCGTGATCCGAGCCGGGTTACGCGCGAGCAAAACGTCGACGTTCGTTGCTCAGCGGCCCTCGATCGCCCGTCGGAGGCTCTCGACCGGCACCTTCGGCGAGCGGTCGGACCGCAGGAGGCCGTTGGTCTCCTGCCCGGTGTCGGTGAGCTGGGTGTAGCAGAAGCCCGACAGCACCGGCGATGCTTGCACCGCCCGCAGCAATGCGGCAACCTGCGTCTCGAATTGTGCCGGGTCGTGCGCTGAGCTGTATCCCCACGCACCGTCGACGTGCTCGTCGAGGTAGCTCACCCCGCCGAACTCGGTGAGCATGATCGGCTGTGCGCGGTCGTCCTGCGAGGCCGACATACGCCTGCCTGCAGGTCCGAAGCCGCTCAGCAGTTCGTCGACCGCCTCGACCGAGCCGTAGCGGCGACCGATGCGCTCCGGGTCGTCGTCGTAGTCGTGGATCGTCCAGATGTCGGAGTCGGTGTGCTCCCATCCGTCGTTCGAGATGACTGGTCGGGTTGCGTCCAGCGCCCGGGTGAGCGCGGTGATGGCGCGACTGAACGACTGCTGACGCTCGTCGTGCGAGATGTGCTGCACGCCCCAACTCTCGTTGAGCGGCACCCACGCGATGATCGACGGATGCGAGCGATCGCGACGTACGAGGTCCATCCACTCGGTGGTGAGCGCGCTGACGGCACGCCCGTTGAACTCGTAGGCACTCGCCGTCTCGCCCCATATCAGCAGTCCGAGACGGTCGGCCCAGTACAGGAAGCGCGGGTCCTCCGCCTTCTGATGCACGCGCGCCGCGTTGAAGCCCAGCTCCTTGATCACCTCGACCTCGCGCCGCAGGGCTTGGGAATCAGGGGCGGCGAGGTGGGATTCCGGCCAGTAGTTCTGCGAGAGCACCGCGCGCAGGTAGAGCGGCCTGTCATTCAAGAGGAAGGTTCGGTCGACCGCTTCGACCGTTCGGAGGCCCAGATAACTCGACACGGCGTCAGCGGGCTCGGCGGCGCCCTCCTCCTCGAGGATGACGGTGGCGTCGAGCAGGCGCGGATGGTCGGCGCTCCAGAGCAGTTCCTCGTACTGCTGGCCGTTCCGCTGATGGGGAAGGCTGAGCCGCAAGTGCGACGCGCGCTCCAGCAGACGGAAACGAGCCTCTGCGATCAGCTCGCCCTCGAATGACAACGTGACGCTCGCCCATGACGCGATGCTCGGAGGCCTGCTCAGCGTGAGCTCGAGGTTGACGCACGCCCACGGGACATCCGACTCCCAGGCGAGATCGACCACGTGCAGCGGTGGCACGCATTCCATCCAGACCGGCTGCCAGATGCCCGTCGTGCGGTGGTACCAGATCGAGTGCGGAGCCTCGCGCCAGTCCTGCTTGCCCCTGGGGATCGACACGTCGTGCGGGTCATCGATGGCGCGCACCACGAGAGCGTTCCTGTCGCCGGTGACGAGCGCATGGGTGACGTCGAACGTGAACGGCGACTGCCCGCCTTCATGTCGTCCGAGGAATACGTCGTTCAGCCAGACGTCGGCAGCCCAGTCGACCGCGCCGAAATGCAACAGGACCCGGGACCGTTCGTCGGAGAGCCCGGCGGCCACGAGGCCGTCGCGGGCGATGGAGCGGCGATACCAGACGACGTGGTGGTACCCGGTTTCCCCGATGCCCGATGCGGGCGACTCCGGCGGGTACGGCACCCGGATCCTGCGGTCGAAGGCGACGGTATGCGGTTGCTGTGCCGGGTCGGTGCCGAAGGCGAACTCCCAATCGCCGTCGAGTTCACTCCACTGCGGACGCATCAGCTGCGGCCGGGGGTACCGGCCGTCTTGGCGGGTCGCGTCGGGGAGATCGGGTTGCCTCATGCGCTGGCTCGTCTCATGATCTGGAACGGGATGATGGTCTCGATCGGCGACGTGCTCGGGTCCGCGAGCAGGTCGAGTGCGGCGCGCGCGATCGCGGCTTTATCGGGCGACACGGTGGTCAGTGACGGTGTCGAGAATCGCCCTTCCTCGATGTCGTCGAATCCGACGATCGCGACGTCCTCGGGAACCCGGATTCCGCGGGCGGAGAACGTGTGCATGGCACCGAGCGCGAGCAGGTCGTTGAACGCGAAGACGGCGTCGAAGGCGACCCCGCTGTCGATCAGCCGTTCCGCCGCCAGTGCTCCGTCGCCGCGGTGGAATTCCTCGACCGTGCAGATCAGGCGTTCATCGACGGCGATGCCGACCGACTCGAGTGCGGCCCGGTAGCCGTTGAGCCGGAGCTCCGACGTCTCGTTCGGCCCGGACGGCTGGGCGCCGATGGCGGCGATGCGACGGCGTCCCGATGCGATGAGGTGGGCCGTCGCGGCTTGGGAGGCAGCGGTGTTGTCGACGGTGACGTGGGGGAACGGACTCTCGCCGATGTGCTCGCCGAGCAGCACGATCGGCGTAGTGTCGAGGCGGGTCGCGAGGTCATCGGCACTGAGAGCCAGGGGACTCAGGATGAGGCCGTCCATGACCGGAATGCCGATTCCGTCGCTGATGCGTCGCTCGGCGTCCGCATGGCCGTTGGTCTGGTTGATGAGCACGGTGATCGATCGATCCTCAGCGGCCGCCACCAATTCCGATGCGAGCTCGGCGAAGTACGGCTGGCTCAGGTCGGGCAGGGCGACGGCGATCATGCCGCTGCGCCCGCTGCGCAGTTGACGCGCGGCGGCGTTCGGGCGGTAGCCGAGTTCGACGAGGGCCTCGCGGATACGCACCTTGAGGTCCTCGCGCACCCAACCGGTGCCGTTCACCACGTTGGAGACGGTCTTGGCTGAGACGCCGACGTGGTCGCCCACATCCTTGAGGGTCGTTCTGCCCATCTGTGTTCCTCCGAATGCCGGGTCGGGGCGGTTGGTCCACCGTGACCCTTCAACGATTACCATGGCACACGCCACTGTCTTGTTCAACGATTACCAAAAACTCTTGTTCAACGATTACCCAGAGTGTATAACTTGATCTGACACCAGCCGTTCAACGTTGAACGATCTTCGAAGGAGAAGCCATGCACACACATCACAGCAGTGACCGGCGGCGAACCCAGCGCCTTCGGTCGGTGCTCATCGCAGGCGGCGCGATGGCAGCCGCAGCCTCACTCCTGCTCACGGGCTGCACCGGCGCGGGCGCGTCCGGCGGAAGCACCAACGATCCTGATGCGAAGGTGACGCTCGAGTTCTGGAACGGCTTCACCGGACCAGACGGCCCGGCCCTCGAGCAGGTCGTCGATGACTTCAACGCATCGCAGGATCGCATCACGGTGAAGGCGAACATCATGCCGTGGGACACGCTGTACCAGAAGGTGCTCACCGCGGCGGCAGGCAAGAACGGTCCCGACATCGTCGCGATGTCCGCATCGCGTCTCCCCCAATACGCTGCCGAAGGCCTGTTCCAGCCGATCGACGACTACTACGAGAATCCCGACTTCGAGTCCGACGCGTTGGCGGATGCCGCGGTGTCGGCGTCGATGTTCGACGGCGAGAACTACGGGGTGCCGGTCAATCTCGCGACCATGCTGATGTACTACAACATGGACCTGTTCACGGCTGCGGGGCTCGACCCCGAAGCCCCGCCGACGACGTGGGATGAGTTCGCGGCGATGGTGCCGAAGCTCACCGTCGATGAGAACGGGGATGGCAAGCCGGAGCAGTACGCCATCGCGCTGGCCGACCACGAGACCGTGCCGATGTACCCGCCGTTGCTTTGGAACGCGGGCGGCGGCATCGTGTCGGAGGACGGCACCACGAGCGAACTCGACTCCGAAGGGTCGCTGGAGGCGCTCAACTTCTGGGTCGATCTGGTCAAGAACAAGCAGGCCTCACCCATCGGCCTCGCAGGTGCCGATGCCGACAAGCTGTTCCAGACCGGCAAGGCGGCGATCGAGATCGTCGGTCCGTGGATGACCACCGGGTTCAACGATGCCGGCCTGAACTTCGGGCTCGCCCCCGCCTTCGCCGGACCGAGCGACCAGATCACCCTGGCCGACGTCGTGTCGATGGCGGTGCCGACGTCGGCCGACGAGACGACCAAGCAGGCCGCCTACGAATTCTTCGCCTACTGGAACTCGAAGGAAGGCCAGACGACGTGGGCGGAGGGGTCGGGCTTCCCGCCGACGCGCGCCGACGTGTCATCCGACATCACCGGCAACCCCTACCCGGCCGTCTTCGGAGCGCCCGACGTGGTCGACAATTCGCGGGTGCTCCTACCGGGCATCGCCGCCGGCGGCACGATCATGGAGACCATCTTCAACCCAGCCCTGCAGAAGGCGCTGAACGGCAAAGGCACCGTCGACGACATCTTCACCGAGGCCTCGAAGCAGGTGCAGGCGGAGTTGGACAAGTAGCGGTACCCGCTCGACACTGAAGGACTGGGGCGCCGACGCGCGCCGCACGCCGCCCCACCCCGCCACAGGAATGGTTCAATGACGACTCTCCAGACGGCCCAGACGGCCCCGCCGCAGGCAGCCGCTGCGCGAACGGATGCCCCGCGCCGTCACCGCTCGCACCGCAAGGCGATCACCGCCTGGCTCTTCCTCACGCCCGCCCTGCTCGTGCTCGCGGCCTTCACCCTCTACCCGATGGTGCAGGCGGCGTACCTCTCGCTGACGAACTACAACCTCATCCGCGCGGCCGAATGGGTCGGCCTCGATAACTATGTCGAGCTGTTCGGCGACCCCGCCTTCTGGAATGCGTTCTGGAACACCGTGTACTATGCGGCCGTGGTCACCCCGGTCACCATCGGGCTGGCGCTCGTCCTCGCCGTGTTCCTCGATCGGCAGTTCGCCGGGCGTGCGTTCGTGCGCACGGCGATCTTCCTCCCCTTCATCGTGTCGCTCGGCATCATCGCGATCGCGTGGGCCTTCCTGCTCGATCCGAACATCGGACTGCTCTCCTATTGGCTGTCGCAGGTGGGCATCGTGTCGGGGCAGGGCGTGCTGAGCGACCCGCAATGGGCCATGCCTGCCGTGATGTTCGTGGGAGTCTGGAAGAACGTCGGCTTCTACATGGTCATCTATCTCGCAGGCCTGCAGTCCATTCCGGAAGACCTGCACGAGGCGGCCCGTCTCGACGGGGCCAACGCGTGGCAGCGCTTCCGGAACGTGACGCTGCCGTTGCTCTCGAACCAGACGCTGCTGGTGTCGGTGATGGCGCTCATCGCGTCGCTGCAGGCCTTCGACCAGATCTACGTGATGACCCACGGCGGCCCGTTCTTCCGCACCGAGACGCTCGTGATGCTGATCTACCGCGAGGGCTTCCAGGAGTTGCGCTTCGGATACGGCGCCGCCATCTCCTGGGTGCTCCTCATCTTCGTGTTCCTCCTTTCGATGATCCAATACGGCTACTCCCAGCGCCGACAGGTGAGGTACTGATGACCACGACCGTCGAGTCCACGGCGGTGGACCGCCCCGCGGCATCCGCTCGTCGCCGCACAGGCCCCTCATACCTCAACACCCACGCGGCGTGGAAATGGCTGACCGCGATCGCCGGCATCGTCATCGCCCTGGCGATGCTGCTGCCGATCATCTGGATGGCGTTCACGGCGTTCAAGCCCGAGAGCGACATCGTGGCGTTCCCGCCGACGCTGTGGCCTCGCGAGCTCACGTTCGAGCACTTCGTGGACGTGTGGAGCCGCATCCCGTTCGCACGGCTCTACCTGAACACGATCATCTTCGCGGGATCGGTGACGCTCATCTCGTTGCTGTTCGATTCGATGGCCGCCTACGCGCTGGCACGGCTCGAGTTCAGCGGCCGCGGCGTGGTGCTCGTGCTCATCCTCGTGCTGCTGATGCTGCCGTTCCAGGTGACGCTCATCCCGTTGTACGACATGCTCAACAGCATCGGCCTGACAAACACGCTGCCCGGCATGATCATCCCGCGTATGACGAACGCCTTCGGCATCTTCTTCCTGCGGCAGTTCTTCCTCTCCCTGCCGAAGGATCTCGAGGAAGCCGCGCGCATGGACGGCGCGAGCGAGTGGCGAATCTACTGGGGCGTGATCATGCCGTTGGCGAAGCCGGCGCTGCTCACCCTCGGGCTGTTCCACTTCCAGTACAACTGGAACGACCTGCTCTGGCCGCTCATCATGTCCGCCGACGTGGAGTCGGCGACGCTCCCGGCGGGCCTGGCGCTCTTCATGGGGCAACACGTCGTGGAGTACGGCCTGCTCATGGCCGGATCGCTGCTGGCGCTCCTACCCGTGATCGCGTTCTTCCTGCTGATCCAACGCAGTTTCGTCGCCGGAATCGCCACCACCGGGCTCAAGTGAGTCGGGAACCCTCCCACATCATCCCCGCAATTCGAAAGGATGCCGTGCCCGCACAGCATTGGATGAACGACGGCCGCCTGCACTTCGGCGTGGGCGTCGAAGACACCTTCGTTCCGCAGGAGCGCGTCGGCCACCGCAAGCTCGACGAGTACGAGCTCACCCAGCACTACGAGCACTGGCGGGAGGACCTCGCGCTCGCCGCGGAGTCGGGCGCCGGATTCTTGCGCTGGGGCATCCCGTGGTACCTCGTGGAGCCGCGCCCCGGGGAGTTCGACTGGCGATGGATCGACGACGTGGCAGAGAACACGCGGACACTCGGACTGCGTGTCGTCGTGGACCTCATGCACTACGGCACCCCGCTCTGGCTCGAGAACCAGTTCCTCAACGCCTCGTACCCCGAACGCGTGGCGCGCTATGCCCGTGCCGTCGCCAAGCGCTACGCGGGCGTGTGGAACGATTTCACGCCGCTGAACGAGCCCATCATCAACGCGATCTACTGCGGCGAGACCGCCACCTGGCCGCCGTACCTGTCAGGTCAGGACGGTTTTGTGAAGCTCACGCTGGCGTTGGCCCGCGGCATGGTGCGCACCCAGCAGGAGATCGCGGCCGTCAATCCGGCGGCTCGATTCGTGCACGTGGACGCCGGCTTCCGCTGGGAAGGAGATGGGGGTGCGATCCCGCTCGATGTGCTCGAGGAGCGGCGCTTCCTCGCCCTCGACCTCATCACCGGGCGTGTCGATGCGACGCATCCGCTCGGTTCGTACCTCGCGTCACACGGCGTGACGGAGGCGGACCTTGCCTGGTTCGCGGAGAATGCGGTGACACCCGACGTCGTCGGGATCAACTACTACCCGGCCTTCACGACCGTCCGATATCTCGACGACGGAGCGGCCGCGCCGATCGAGGCGGGCGTGGCCGGCCTGCGAGACCTGCTTCTGCTGTATTGGGAGCGCTACAACCTCCCGCTAGCCGTGACGGAGACGTCGCGCGGGGGGTCGGTCGAATCGCGGCTGGAATGGCTGACCGAGTCACTCGCCGAGGTGCGCGCCCTCCGCGCCGAGGGCATGCCGGTGCTCGGCTATACTTGGTTCCCCTTCTTCTCCCTCGTCGACTGGCTCTACCGCCACGACTCGAAGTCGCCCGACGAGTGGTTCATCCACATGGGCCTCGTGGACTTGGAGCGCGGCGCCGACCGCACGCTGGCACGGCGCAAGACCGACGCATTCGGTGCGTTCCAACGAGAGTCGGGCCGCTAGGGCGACGTAGCGGGCGGGAAGTGCCCGGGAAATCAGCTCCGAGATGTTGGTCGCAGGGAGCGCGCCGCTGGGTGCCTGCGTGATGTTCGTAAGTACGACGATGATCGTGCCGTCCGAGTCCCGGACGGTCGCCGAGTTCATGTGCCCGCTCATATGGCCGCGTGCCCTGTCAGGCCGTTGAGCTTGCCGATGCCGATGCCGATGCCGAGGGGAAGTTGACGTCGTTGTGCTCGAACTCGAGCAGCTCCGGGCTGAGCAGTGCACCCGAGACGCTGCCGACCGAGCTGGTGCGGCGCGTCGGCGTAGCGGGGCGGATGTGGCGGCCGCGGCATCCGCTCGCCTGAATGCTGCCTACCGCCCAACGCGGATGCATGGGAATCCGGGTTACGGGCTCGGATAGCGGGCACTGACACGGATTCTCATGCAGATTCGCGGCGCCGCGGCATCCCCCGCCTTAGGTGACCGCGTTGAACGGGAACTGCACGTTGCCGAACCCCATGCCCCGACTCGCAGTCGTCGGCCGCCTGCACCGCCATGTCGGTGGTCGAGGTTAGCGTCACGATACTGCTCGTGCCGAGAGTGGAGTGAACATGAAGGTCCTGGTGGCCACGGCGCTCACGCAGGGTGAGCACGAGGGCGACTACAACTGGTGCATCGAGGGCGAGCTGGTCTGGGTGCAGGAGCCGTGCGCGATCGATCGGCGCAACCCCGACGGGCCGTGCGGCTGCGGGCGTGGATTCGCAGGCATGAGCTCGCACCGGTCGACGACGACGGCACGGGTGGACGAGATCCCCGGATTCACGCGCGACGACATGATCCTGGCGATGCAGACGAGTCTTCGAGATGGAGGCTGGCCGGAGCATTGGGCGGCGGATCTCGTCGACGGGCTGCTCGAGCTCGCAAGCCTGTGGGGTGTCGGCACCGTGATCGACCGTCGAATCGATGATTTCGGCCCGCGAGAGGTGCATGCATGACTGCAAGCGCGAATGCTGGGCTCCCGAGCATGGCTCAGGTCACGTGGCGGGCGAACGACGACCTCGTTCGCAGGGTGCACGCCGTCGCGGCATCTGAGGGTCTCAGCATGAATGAGCTGATGACTCGCGTGCTCTCGATCGCGACCGACAGCGACGAACGCGACCCTGCCGCCGTGCGACTGCGCGAGCGGCTGCGCGCCGCCGGAATGCTCACCTCGTGGCCACCGATGTCGCCCGAGCCACGAGATGCGCGGCAGATCTCGACCGGGCGCGTGCGGCGGCCGGAACGGGCACGAAGCTCGCCGACATCGTGTCCGCACAACGGCGGTGAGCGTCTTCGCCGACAGCTCTGCGGTCGTCAGGCTGTGCGCCGACGAGGAGGGGCACGAGCACCTCCGCTCGCTCGACGCCATGGTCGTGAGCGCGATCGTGCGTGTCGAGGTTCCCGCCGCAGTCTGGCGCAAGAACCGCATGGGTGAACCGGACGCCCAGGACGCACGCACCCTCGTGCAGGCCTTCGAGCACGACCTGGCTGGCCCGACGGGTCGCCTCGTCACGCTGCAGCTGACGAACGAGGTCCTCGAGCGCGCCGCGGAGCTCACAGCGATCCATGGACTTCGCACCCACGACGTCGTTCAGCTGGCGAGTGCCCGCGCGGCGTGGCTCATCGATCCCACGTGCTCGACGTTCGCGGTCTTCGACGGCGAGCTCTCAGTCGCCGTCGCCCGTGAGGGGTTCGCGATCTTGCCGTGAGCTCGCCTGCTCGGCGAACCGCAACCCGGTCGCGGCGGCGCAGGTCGAGAACTACCCTGAACCAACCGACCGAGGGGGATCACATGAGCGACACCACAGGCCGCGGCGAACGCAGCGACCGCGACGACCGCGACTTCGCCGACGACGCGAACGACCAGGCGCGGCTGCGCGCCGAGCACGCCCGTGAGCTCGGGGTAGATCCCTTCTTCGAGGGGGCGAACATCACCGAGAGCGATGGCCCCGACCTCGAGGTAGGCGACGACCTCGACACCGGCGGCGGCCACCGCACGCCGCGCGCGACCGACTGGGACTGAAGCGCGGCGAGGGAGCATCCTCGGCGCCGAACGGGATCGGCACCTCTGCGTCGCGAGCTCGTTTTTCGAAGCGGTCGTCGTGGTGCACGATGTCTCGCGATACGACCGGCCGGCGCCCGGATCGGCTCGCGCGAATCTTCCCAGGAACCGCGAGAGCTACGCCTCGGGCGGCGCCTCCTGCAGCGCGCGCACCTCGATGCGTGACCGCACCGCGGCGGATGCCCTCGCCGCCCACTCGACGGCGGCGGCGTCGTCAGCCGCCTCGATCACCCAGAAGCCACCCACGTATGACGGCGCCTCGACGAATGGCTCGTCGAGCACACGCGTCTCGCCCGACGTGACGTCGACGGTCTTCGCCGTCGACGGCGGGTTGAGCCCGCCCGCGAAGAGCCACGCGCCCGAGTCCTTCAGCGCGGTGTTGAACTCGTCGACCGCCGCCATCACGGCGGCGAGCTCGGCGGGGTCGAGCTCCTGCATCGACGCCATCGTGGGCTCGGTCGCCGAGTCGTGGGGCATGGTCAGGAAGTACTGCGTCATCGGTGGCTCCTCTCGTCGTGGCGTCGTCGGCGCCGTCATCAAGGCGTCGAACGAGCGCGGGCTGAGATCGACATCGACATCGCCATCGACGGATGTCGCGGCATCCGCTCGCTCGCCGTCGCGGCATCAGTCACGTCCGCGGCATCAGTCACGTCCGCGGCATCCGTCACCGTCGCGGCATCCGTCACCGAATGCTCGGCCGCGGTCCTGGTCTCGCCCACGGTCGCGCCCCCGCCCTCGATCGCGGCCACCGGCGACCCCACCTCGATGCGGTCCTCGAAGAAGAAGCGCGACAGCCGCGCCTGCGCCCGCCGCGTAAGCGGCAGTCGCCCGCGCGCGTCCGGGCGCAGCGCGAGCGGGCGCGGGGCGTCCACGACGCCGATGCGCCAGCGCTCGAACTCGCCGATGGGCCGATGCACCTCGACGTATTCGCCGCCGGGCATGCGCACGATGCGCCCGGTCTCATGGCCGTGCACACACCTCGTGGTCCTTGCGCTGCAAGGCCAGGCACACCCGGCGCGATGGCGAAGCCGATCGCCGGGCCGAGCACGAGCGTCGCCTGCGGCACCGGGATCACGTGCTCGAACGCGACGTCGAAGTGCGTCGCGATGAGGTCTGCGCTGCCGGCGAGCCAGAGCGTTCCGTAGAAGACGATGGCGGCGAAGCCGATGGCGGTGCGGGTCGGCGCGTTCCGCGGACGATCGAGGAGATGGTGGTCGCGCCGGTCGCCGGAGCCGGAGGCCCGCTCCTCGACGAACGGGTAGACCGCGACGGCGACGAAGAACGCGCCCACGACGCCGAGGGGAACGAGGATCGCGAGTGTCCACGTGCGGTCGAGCCAGACGAACTCCCAACCGGCGGGGACGAGTCGCAGCGCGCCGTCGAGGAATCCGGTGTACCAGTCGGGCTGGCTGCCCGCGCCCGCGCTGCCCGGGTCGGACGGGCCGTACAGTCAGGTCGGATTCACCGTGACCGTCGCGGAGATTCCCAGGAGCAGCCCGGTGACGATCGCGAACAGCCCGCCCGCGCGCCGCCGCGACCGGCCACAGCGGCACCCCGACGACGTCCTGCTCGGCGCGTCCGAGGCCGGGGAACTGCGGCGGCCCGTGGTACCACGCCGCGAGCCCGCGTAGCGCGACGAGCGCGATGAGGAGCGCCGGCACGATAACCACGTGCAGCGGGTACAGGTTCGCGATGATCTCGCCCGGGAACCCGCCGCCGAAGAGCAGCGCCGCGTCGCACGTGCCCACGAGCGGGATGCCGAGCGCGATGCCCTCCACGATGCGCAGGCCCGTGCCGGAGAGGAGGTCGTCGGGGAGGGCGTAGCCGCTCCACCCTCCGATCAGCCCGACGATGAAGATGAGCACCAGCAGCAGTCACGTGCCCCGGCGCGGTCGCCGGAACGCGCCCGTGAAGAACGTGGCCAGGATCTGCATGATGATCGACGCGGGCAGCAGCAGCCCCGCCCAGTGGTGCGCCTGCCGGATCAGCAGGCCGCCCGGCACGTCGAACGAGATGCGCATCGTCGACGGGAACGCCTGCGAGACCTCGGCGCCGTGCAGCGGAGCGTACCCGCCGGTGCAGGTCGTCGCGGCGCTCGACGACGTGTACCAGAACATCAGCAGCAGGCCGGTGACGGTGACGGTGACGGTGACGACCACGATACACGCGAGCGTCACCACGCCGAGGAGGTTCGTCCAGCGATTCGGCACGGTCCGGCGGCGAAGGGCCGCCGTGATGTCGGGACCCCGCCGGCCGAAGAGGGTGGCGTTCGCGAGGCGGGCGGCGAGGCGGGCGGCGAGGCGGTCAGGCGGTCGGTCGGGCGGTCGGTCAGTCGGCCGGTGGGTCGGCCGCCCCCGCCTGTGGTGCTGCGCATGCGGAGCTCCTCGTGATGGGTTCACTCATACGACCCCATAGGGCGGCGAAGTGTGACATCCGGAGTCGGTCGGCGTCGCATGACTCGTCCTCCACAGGGCGCTTTCCATGTGACTTATTCACAGGCTGAACAGGGATTTTCGCGCGATTCCAATGTCGGTGGGTCGCGGCAGGATGGACGCATGACCACCACACGCGATGTGCTCGAGCAACTCGGTGCGGCACTCGCCGCGGCGCTCGACTTCGACGCGGCATCCGCGTGGTCAGACGACGAGCTCCTGCTCGCCGCCGGAGCGCTCGAGGCCGTCGGACGGCTCGTCGATGCGGACCGGGCCGCCGTGGCGGGCGAGGTCGCCGAGCGATCGCGACTCGAGCTCGGCGAGCAGCGGTTGGCGACGCGGCGGGGGTGTCGGTCGGCTGCCGAACTGCTCGAGCGCGTCACTCAGGTGTCGGGTGCCGAGGCGCGGCGGCGCATCGCGCTCGGCGTGGCGACGCGTGCGCAGACGGGCCTGAGCGGTGAGCCGTTCGAGGCGAGGTATCCGGTGATCGCCGACGCGCTCGGGCAGGGCCGGTTGGGGGCGGATGCCGCGGGCACGATCATTCGCGAGCTCGAACGTGCTCGGCCGGTCGCCGATCCGGCGGCGCTCCGCGTCGCCGAGCAGGCGCTCGTCGCCGAGGCGACGGGCGACGGCGACGGCGCGCCCGTGCGCTGCACGGCCGACGAGCTGCGCGTGCAGGCGCAGGCGTGGTCGGTGTTCCTCGATCCCGACGGGTGCGAACCCGACGACGAACGTGCGATGCGACGCCGCGGCGTGCGCCTCGGTCGGGCACGCGACGGGCTCGTCGCCATCACCGGAGAGCTCATGCCCGAGGTGGCTGCCAAGCTGAACCGGCTGTTCGACGCGCACCTGTCGCCGCGCTCGGGCACCGGCTTCATGACCGACGAGCAGGCCGCGCACTTCTCCGCGTCCGGTGAGCAGCGCAGCGCCGATCAGCAGCGGCACGACGTGCTCGCCGCGGTCGTCGACACCGCGGCCCGCTCTGGGGAGCACCCGACGATCGGAGGCGCGGCACCGACCGTGCTGGTGAGTGTGCGGGCGTCCGACCTGGCCGCCGACCGTGGCGTCGCGCACGCCGACGGCAGCGGCCTCCCGATCGCGCTGCGCGCAGCCAAGCACATGATCTGCACCGGCGGTACCCAGACGGTGGTCTTCGACGACGCCGGCCGCATCATGCGCCTCGGATCGCCCGAGCGGTGCTTCACCGCGCACCAACGGCGGGCGATCACCCTGCGCGACGGCGGATGCATCATCCCGGGCTGTTCGATCCCGGCGGCGTGGGTAGAGATCCACCATGTCATCCCCGATGTCGACGGTGGTCCGACGCACCCCGACAATGGGGTGTTGTTGTGCTGGTTCCATCACCGCACGATCGATACCTCGGGGTGGGGCATCCGCATGATCCGCGGTGTTCCCCACGTTCGACCGCCCGCCTGGCTCGACCCCGGCGGCGGATGGCGCGCCAGCACGGTGTCGCCGACCCGGCTCGCCGATCGGCGTGAGGAGCGTGAAGCGCACCCGGCAGCGTGACCGCTGTGCTGGGCGGTGTGATGTGCCAGCTGGGCGGCGTCCGCGGCATCCGGCGGATGCCCCTGGAACCAGAGCTCGTTGTGTCCGCTGAAGGCCGCCGGCCCGCCTCCGCAGCGCCGAGGCCGACCGCCGGCCCGAAGCGGTCGATGGCTCCGTCCTCGCCGCTGAGCTCTGGCTCACCGCACAGAACCTCTCGCTCGCCGACCGGCTCTGCCTCGCGCTCGCCGTGCAACTCGACACGACGGCGCGCACGGCGGATGCCTCGTGGAGCAGGCACGCCCGAGCACACGTCTTCCGATGAACGCGTGCCGCCGCCACGTCGCCGGAGCCGCCGCGACTCGCCCCGAGACGGCCCTCGCCCCAGCGAGCCCACGAACGCCCGGACCCGCGCCACCACCTCGTCGGGCACCTCGGCGACCGCGAAATGGCCGCCGTCGGCGAGCCGGTCGAACACGCGCAGGTCGCGGTAGTGCGAGCGGGCGAGCGACTCGGGGTGGCCGGCCTCGTGGCGCTCGATGAAGACCGCGCGGGCACCGACGTCGGCGGGATCGGTCCAGCCTGGTCGGCGTCGCCCTCGTAGTACGGGGCGGAACGACGACCCGATGCTCTGCGTGACCCAGTAGATCATCGCCTCGGTGAGGATGCGCTCGCGCGAGATGTGGCGCTCGACCGCCGAGAGATCGCCCGCCGGGGTGTCGCTCCACTCCACGAGCTTCTCGAAGCCAGTCGACGAGGCCCGCAGGCGAATCGTTGAGCGCGGCGGCGAGCGTGTCGGGGCGAGTGGCCTGCACGTGCCCGTAGGCGCCATCGGTGCCGTGCCGTGCCGCGAGCTCGGCGGAGAAGGCGCGCTCCGCGGCATCCGTCAGCGCCACGCGCTCCTCATCGGACGGGAAGTGCGCGTGCGTCGGGACGATGCCCATGACCTGTTCGGGATGGCTCGCGGCGATGAGGCCGCTGACGTTGGCCGTGACAGCCTCGCCGTAGGTGGGCCCGCCTCCGAGGAGACGGGCCCACCCGCGTCGCGAGGTGCAGGATGCCGCGGACTACTCCGGGTTCGCCACGTCGACCGTCATGATGCCGCCGGTGTTCTGGCTGGTCACCGTCACGGTCACGCCGTGGCCGGCGACGTAGACGCCGCCGAGCGGGTTGGTCGAGCTGAAGTAGGTGTCCTCCGTGGCATCCGAGAACGTCGGCGCCTGCGTCTCGGTGCCGTCGGAGCCGACGGCGGCGACCGTCTCGACCGTCTGGTTCGGGCCGTGGCCGACCAGGACCTCCTTGTGCAATGCCACGGCATCGAGGGTCTGGGTGCCGAAGGTCGCATCGAACGGCTGGCGGCGGTTGCTCGGCGCCGTGCCGTCGGGATACGTGAACTTCACCGGGCGCGCGTCCACCGGGAGTGCGAGGCCGTGACCCGGGTGGTCGATCGTGTTGTTGTCGGTGTAGGTCTCGTCGACCGCCCACACGAGCATGCCGTCCTGGTATGGGAACCGCTCCACCCAGTCGGGCGCAGTGAATCCCTTGCTGAACTGGTACGGTCCGGTCTCGAGCGTCGCATCGTAGTCGACGTACGTGCGGTTCTCGACGAGATAGTACCGGTCGCCGACCGAGGTCTCCGTTCCGGTGCTGATCGTGAAGCCGCCATCGGCGACCCACTCGCCCTTGCCTGACTCGACGTCGTCGGTGAGGATCGTCGTTCCACCGCTCTTCACGACGATGTCGTCGATGAACGCACCCGCGAGGTGCACGCCGCCGTCGCTCTGGTACCGGAACCGGAAGTCGACCGGGCCGCCGCCGGGCACCGTGAACCGGAGGGTCGACCAACGTCCGTTCGTCGTGCCGTCGATCGGCTGGCCGATCTGGATCCACTTGCCCGAGGCATCCTTGTACTCGGCGTACAGGTAGTCGTAGCCGGCCTCGATGTCGTACCACGCCTTGGCCGTCACCGTCGCCTTCGAGACGCCCGTGAGGTCGAGCGTGCGCGCGAGGGTGGTGTTGAGGTCGTCGGCGCTGGAGGTCCACCAGGCGTTGCTGCCCGAGGCGGGCGTCGTGTAGCTGGTCTCGATGCCCTCGTCGGGCACGTCGATGACGAGCGCCTGCTCCTGGCCGTCGGTCTGCAGCGCGGCGGGGCTCAGCGTGTACGAGCCGCTGCCGCCCTGGTCGACCACCGCGTAGTCGAGCCATCCGAGCTGGAGCTTCTCCCACGGACCCATGTAGTTGGGCGTCGTGCCGATGTCGTCGGGGCCGTGGCCGAGCCACGAACCGCTCGACATGAGCGTCCAGAACGCGGTCGAGTTCTCGCCGCCTGCCGTGTCGTAGAGGTCGGGCAGGCCGAGGTCGTGCGCGTACTCGTGCGCGAACACGCCGAGGCCGCCGTTCTCCGCCTCGACCGTGTAGTCGCCGATCCAGTAGCCGGTGTCGCCGATCTGGGCACCACCGAAGAGCGCCTGATCGGAGGGGCCGGTCACGCCGTAGTCGGTGGAGTTGACGTACCACCGGTGCGACCAGATGGCGTCCGCGCCCTGCGCGCCGCCGCCTGCATCCTCGCCCTCGCCGGCGTGCACCGCCTGGAAGTGGTCGAGGTACCCGTCGGGCTCGTCGAAGTTGCCGTCGTTGTCGTGGTCGTACCTGTCCCACACGTCGAACGTCGCGAGCTCGGCCTGGATCTCGTCGACGGTCTTTCCGGCCGTGACCTGGGTCTGGTACCAGGCGTTGCCGGAGTCCTCGATGAACTGCCAGGCGCCGCCGGCGTCCTCGACGCTGTTGTCGCCGTAGCTCGACGCGTTGCCCGGCACCCGCACCCAGTCGCTGACCTCGCCGGCGACCGTGTAGTTGCCCGACGACTGCTTGGAGTAGAAGTCGGCGAACGACTCCTCGGTGGTCGCCGGGTCGCCGTCGCCGAAGAACAGCTCCTCGTAGTAGGCGGTCGTGAAGTCGGGTGCCCAGTGCGTGCTGTTGTTCACGGCGCGATCGGGCTCGGGGATCTCGTTGTGCAGCGGCCCGGGCGTGGTGCCGAGCTTGCCGCTGCCCTGGTCGCCGAACTCGGAGAGGATCGTGAACAGCCGGCCGGTGCCGGTGACGGCGGCCTCGTAGTACTTGTCCTCGGCGAGCTGCACCACGCCGTCTTCGTCGGGGGCGGCCCGACCGGAGAGGATCAGCTCCTGCGCCGCCTTTCGGCGTTCGTCCTGGCGGGCGGTGAGCGGGCCCGGACGGTTGTCGAGGCGTTGGGCCGTGGCCTGGTCCGAGGTGGGGCTGTCGGCCGGCGCTGCGATCGCGGCCGGCCCGAGGGCCGCTCCGGCGATCACCGTGGCACCCGCCGTAGCGGCGGCGAGCATGCCCCGCGTGCGTCGTTTCACGAGGTTCTCCTTCACAGAAAAGCGCCCGGGATCGCCGGGCATGGTGCGGTCACGCTAGCACCCCCGTTCGGGGGAGGGGAAGAGGTTGACCGCAGTCATCTTTCTGAGGATTTCGCAGCTTCGGCGGCGCGCCCCGACCGAGCGCGAGCGGATGTCTCGACCGTCCCGGATTCCCGCCTCGCGCGCGGCCCGGGCGGATGCCGCGCCCGCGTCACCACGCCATCAGGCGCTCGGGGGTGAACACGATCGGCGTGTTGAACATCTCGGAGATGGCGTCGAGCGACATGCCGTAGTCGGTGATCGCCTCGGCGTACTTCGACTCGTAGGCGTCTCGGAATTCGGTGATCACCTCGGCGGCACTGCGGCTCGAGATCTGCGCCGTGCCGGTGAGCACGACGACGTCGTTGCCGAAGCGACCGCTCTCGAGATGCACGAGCACCGGCGAGCCGCGACGGACGTGCTCCACCTTCACGGCGTCGGGCCGGCTGAACACGAGCGCCCTGCCGTCGTGCCAGAAGAACCACACCGGCACGGCGTGCGGTCGACCGTCGGGATGGGTGGTGACGAACCAGCAGATTGAGGTCGCGGTCGAGCTTGCCGAGGGCCTTCTCGTGCTCGGGCATGGCGGGGTCGAGGAGTTCGCTGCTCATGCCGCCAACGTGCGCGGGGCCGCCGACATGGCCGAGGGGCCGCCGACATGGCCGAGGGGGCCGCCGACATGGCCGAGGGGGTCGCCGACATGGCCGAGGGGACACACGACACGGTCGAGGGGGCACGGCATGGTGCGAGGGGTGGGCGTCACGCCCACCCCTCGCACCGGGCTCAGGCCGCGGCGCCGACACGCACGACGGCGCGCAGGCCCTCCACAAGGGGCGTCGTCGGCCGGCCGATGAGCCGCGCCAGCGTGGGGTCGGCGTCGGCGAGTGCGCCCTCGCGAATGCCGGACTCGAGCGCCGCGACGAACCCGGCCGTGCCCTCGTCGAGTCCGGCCGCCTGCAGGCCCGCGAGGCGCTCCTCGGTCGTGAGCGGCGAGTAGACGACCTCGCGTCCCACGATCTGGGAGGCCGCGTCCGCGAGGTCGTCGAAGCTCCAGGCGTCGTCGCCCGAGAACTCGTAGACCTGGCCGAGGTGCCCGCCTTCGAGGAGCACGACGGCGGCACCCTCGGCGAAGTCGGCGCGGGTGGCGCTGGCCACTCGCCCGTCGCCCACGGACGACGCGATCACGCCGGTCGACGCGGCGAGCGAGACATCCGATGCGTAGTTCTCGGTGTACCAGTTGTGACGCACGATCACGGCCGGGACGCCCGACGCCGCGATGGCCTCCTCGGTGGCCTTGTGGTCGGGCGTGAGCACGAGGTTCGTGGTGGTGGCGTGCGGCGCGCTCGTGTAGACGAGCTTCGCGACGCCGGCGGCCTTGGCGGCGTCGATGACGTTCCGGTGCCCGTCGAGCCGCTTGCCGGGCTCGGATCCCGAGATGAGCAGCACGGCGTCGACGCCCTCAAGGGCGGCGGCGATGGTCTCGGGGCGGTCGTAGTCGAGTTCGGCGGTGCGGATGCCGCGAGCCGCGACGTCGGCGAGCTTCGACGTGTCGCGGGCGGTCGCGATGACGTCGGCGGGGTCGGCGCCGCGGGCGAGCAGCGCGTCGACGACGAGGCGGCCGAGCTGGCCCGAGGCGGCGGTCACGAGGATGGTCATGATGGTCCTTCCGGTTGGAGTCATCGACTGCAACCGGATGTCTCCCGCTCACCTTCCCGTTTTATGGTACCCACTTTGGTGTAATGTACCCACATGGTGGTAAGTCTTGCGGAGATCCGGGAACGCTCGGGCGAAGTGTTCATGGAGGGGTGCCCCACGCGCGTGGTGCTCGACCACATCATGAGCAAGTGGGGCGTGCTCGTGCTGCTCGCGCTCACCGACGGCACCCGCCGGTGGGGCGAACTGCGTCGCGAGGTGCAGGGCGTCAGCGAGAAGATGCTCGCCTCGACGCTGCGCACCCTCGAGGCCGACGGGCTCGTGGCGCGCACGTCGTATCCCGAGGTGCCGCCGCGGGTCGAGTACGCGCTGACCCCGCTCGGGGAGGAGCTCATGGAGCGCATGATGCCGCTCGTGGAGTGGGTGGCGGCACGGGCGAGCGGGATCATCTCGCGCTGATGGCCGCGGTGCCCCAGCGGCCGGGCGCGCCGGACGGGGGGCAGTTCCTGCTCGAACTCGAGGGCGCGGAAGGGGTGGCGCAGCGGCGGCTGTTCTGAGTCACATGAGACCGCGGCACCGCAGCTCGGAGTGGAGCGAGGCGCGGTTGCGTCATGCTGGGATGCATGCCCGCCGGGTGCGGCGCGAGCGCGACCACACCGTGTACGCGCCGGCGTTCGAACGCGACGTCGACGAGCCGGTGGCCGGGGAGATCGCCATCGCGCCGACGCACGGCATCGTGGTCGTCGAGGGCGACTACGTGCTCGACGAGTCCGAGCCGTGGCGGCGCGTGCGCGGCCTGCTCGATGAGGCGTGGTTCTGCGACGCTGACGACGACGAGCGGATGCCGCGCCTGGTGCGCCGGCATACCGAGTTCGGTCGCTCGCCCGAGGCGGCGCAGGCATGGGCGGCGGAGGTCGACGGCGCGAACGCGCGGCGCATCGCGCCCGGCCGTGAGCGCGCCGACCTCGTGGTGTCGGGCGTCACGTGGGAGGTGGTCGCCGAGCGGCGAGGGAGGGGCATCCCGCCTCGGTGAGCACGGAGGTCATCGGCGACCTTTCGGCCTCGCCCGCTCAGCTCGGCTGGTCGGGCGCCGGTGCCAGCGCCGGCACGAGGAGCCGGATGCCCCGGAGCGCGAAGTCCGCGGCATCCGTCACCTCCATCTCGCCCTCGTAGGCGGCGAGGTACGCCCGATGGAATGCGAGCCCCACGAGCAGGTGGGCGGCGGCCTCGAGGTCGGCGTCGGGGCGGATGCGGCCGGCCGCCTGCTCCTCGGCGAGGAGGCCGACGACGAGCGGCACGACGCCCTCGGGACCGGCGCCGTGCGCCCGCACGCCGTCGCGATGCTCGGCGAGCAGGTCGGGGGCGCTGAAGATCGACACCGAGAGAGGGAAGGTCCGCGTGAAGTAGGAGAGGAGCGCCGAGACGATGCCCGCCAGCGACGACGTCAGGTCGGATCGGTCGGATGCCGCGGGCAGCTCGATGCGGGGCATCCGCTCGCTGAGCACCGCGACGAAGAGCTGCTGCTTGTCGGTGAAGTACTTGTAGAGCATGCCCTCGGAGTACCCCGCTGCGCGGGCGAGTTCGCGGGTCGTCGCACCGGCCACGCCGCGTTGGCTGAGCACCGTGGCGGCCGCGTCGAGGATGCGCTCTCGGGCTGGTGACGAGGAGGTCATGGGTTCGTCTCCTTGGGATGCCGGGAAGGTGAGCGTTCACTCACGGTAGCAGCCGGTCCTGAGTGGGGGAGGATGGGGCTCGACGAGGGAGGCGATCGTGAGGGACCGGGCGAACTGGTTGGTGTGGGCGCAGTTCCTGCTGCTCGCCCTGCTACTCCTGCCGGGTCGGCCGCTGTGGGGTGCGCCCTGGATCACTGTCGGCGCGGTGCTCCTCGCGCTCGTCGGCGCGGGGCTTGCGACCGCCGGCGTCGTGGCCCTCGGCCGGAACCTGGTGCCGTGGGTCGCGCCCAAGCCCGGCGCTCCGCTCCGCACGGGCGGCATCTACGGGTGGACGCGCAACCCCATCTACCTCGGCATCCTCATCGGCGCGGCCGGCTGGGTGCTCTGGCGCGGGCGAATCGAGCTCGTCGTGATCTGGGTGCTCCTGGTCGCCGTGCTCGTCACGAAGATGCATGTCGAACAGCGCCGCCTCCTCGACGCGTTCGGCGACGAGTACCGCGAGTACGCGGCGCGCACGCCGTTGCTGCTGTTCGCCCGCGGCATCCGCTGACCTCGACGGCCACGGCCGGCCGGGCAGCCTCGACGTGGTGTACGAACCCGACTACCTCGAGACGTTGCGCGGCGAATGGCCCGAGTGATCGCGCTCGACGCGAGCGTGGTCATCGCGCACCTGTCGTCCCGCGACCCGCACCATGCCGCAGCGGGGCGATTCTTCCGCGCGCATCTCGACGCCGAGTTCGAACCGTGCCGGACTCGCGACGTTCGACGAGCGGCTCGCGCGCGCGGCCTCGACGTTCGGCATCGCCGTCGTCGACCTCGCCTGAGCAGCGGGCTACGCGGGCTCGACCGTCCGCGGCTCCGACGCCGGCAACGGCTCCGACTGGAGCAGGCTCGAGATCGCGCTCAGCGGGATCGCCGCCCACGTCGGGCGGTTGCGGGTCTCGTAGATCGCCTCGTACACCGCCTTGTCGAGCTCGAACGCGGCGAGCAGGTCGCGGTACGCGCTGAGATCCAGGCCGGATGCCGCGACGTACCCGTCGAGGAACGCCCGCCGCGAGGCATCCGCCCACCGCGCCGCCGCGGACGCGCGCTCGGGGAAGGCGATCGCCGTCGACCCCGCGACGTAGTCGAACGAGCGCAGCATGCCGGCGACGTCGCGCACCGGCAGGTCGGGTCGCGTGCGGTCGTCCATCGGACGCATCGGCTCGCCCTCGAAGTCGAGGATCACCCAGCCCCGCTCGGGTGCGAGGATCACCTGTCCGAGGTGCAGGTCGCCGTGGATCCGCTGCAGCTGCGGCCATGCGCCCGCCCGTGCCCGTTCGTAGATCGCCTCGATCTCCGTGCGACGCGGCGCGAGCTCCGGCACCTCCGCGACGGCGATCGCGAGCCGCCGCGCCCACGCGCCGGTGGTCATGCCGATGAGCTCGGGCGACGGCTCCTCGCACGGGAAGAGCTCGCCGAGCGAGAGGTGCAGGGCCGCGACCGCTGCACCGAGCTCACGCGCCTCCTCGGTGAACGGGGTGTCCGCCGCGGCGGCGGCGAGGGCGACGCGCCACGCGTCCGCCACCCCCGGCAGGAACTCCTGGGCGAACGCGAGGTGTCCGTGCGCGCGCCCGTCGGCCTGCCCGACGTCGTCCCACTCGCCCACGACGTGTCCGACGCTCGCCGGCACGTGTCGCGAACCGGATGCCGCGAGCGCCGTCTGCAGCGTGACATCGGGATTCTCGCCGTGATGCAACTGCCGGTACACCTTGCAGATGACGGGCGCCGAATCCGCCGGACGGTAGACGATCGAGGTGTTCGACTGCTCGCCGCCGACCACCGTGGCGGGGGCGCTGAGCGGCGGTCCAGCCGTGTCGCCCGGTGCGGCTGGTGCTCGCGGCGCGCCTGCCCCACCCGAGTACCGCCCCGCGGCATCCGCCCCTTCGGCGATCGCCTGACCCTCGCCGACGATCAGCGCGAGCAGCGCGTCGGTGTAGGCGCGATCGTACGGTCCGTCGTAGAGGAACCCGCCCCCGGGCAGGCGCGCGATGAGATGGTCGGATGCCGCGGGCGACGGCAGTCGTTCGGGCCGCTCCACCACCGGCAACTGGTAGAGGATCGGCGGTGTCGACGCGTCGTCCATGAGGAGCAGCGTGCGCACGTGGACGCGAGCGTCGGGGTCGGCCGTCGGCAGCTCGAACGCGCCGATCCGGCGGAGCCGGGGGGCATGGGTCTTTCCGCCGCACCACCGTTGCCGCGGCATCCAAGCGGCGATCGCGGCGACGGCGCTGTCCATGCCTGAACAGTAGGGCGGGCGGCATCCGAAGTCGAGAACCCGACCGGGGGGTCCGCCCGAGCGTGTCGCGGGCGATACTGGGAGGCGGGAAGACTCACGGGGGAGGTCTCGATGGCCTACGAGGTTCGCATCATCCAGCAGCCGCGGCAGGATCTGGCGGTCGTGCGCAGGCGCACGACGTTCGGCGAGATCCCGACGTTCATGGGCTCGGCGTTCGAGAAGGTCGCGGCCCATCTCGGCCCGAAGGGCCTGCTCGGGGAGGGGCCGGCGATGGCCGAGAAGGGCCGCGAGCTCGACGAGACCACCATGTGGGAGGAGTGCTGGAGCCCACCCGGCACGCCCGACGACCAGACGAAGACGGTCGTCTACTGCCCGCTGAAGGCCGCGGCCTGAGGCGCGTCGTGGGCAGGGATCGGTGCCCGTTGAGGCATATGGCTGGCCGGAGGCTCGGAGTGGTTCGTACGATCGGCGGTATCGCGACATCCTGATGTCGCGCTGCAACGGCCGGAGGGACGGGGATGGCCGAACGCACCTGTGAGACGTGCGGCGCGAAGAACGACGTCGACGCCCGCTTCTGCGCGACGTGCGACGCGTACCTCGGCTGGGACGTGGGGCGCTCCACGCTCGGCGGTGACGCACTCACCGGCACGATCCCCCGGGTCGTCGGCACGGTGCCGACCGGTATGGCGGCGACCGGTGCGCCCGAGGCGAGTGGGGCGGCCCCGGCATCCGGAACCGCGACGGATGCCTGGGCCGTCGATGGCTCGGGCGCGGTGACCGAGCCCGTCATCACGATCCCCGCCGCGACGACGCCCGGCAGTCAGACGCCCGCGGGCGCGACGTCCGGCGGTACTGCGACCGACCCGGCCCCGACCGACCCGGCCCCGACCGCCGCCGCCCCGACCGCCGCCGCCCCGACCGCCGCCGGCGAGCCGGAGCCGCCCTACCGGCAGCCGTCCCGATTCGATCCGCCCGACGTGGACGTGGCGACTCCCGAGGTGACGGTCGCCCCGGATGACCCCGCGCGGGTCGAGCTCTCGATCGAGAACACCTCGACGATCGTCGACGGTTATGTCATCGAGGCCGTCGAACCGCCGGCCTGGCTGGAGGTCACGCACCCCGACACCCACCTCATGCCGGGTGAGCGCCGCACGGTGCCGGTGTCGCTCTCGATGCGGCCCGGCGTGCTCGTGCTCGCGCAACGGCTCACCGTCACGTTCGTGGTGCGGTCGATGGAGGACCCGCGCCTCACGGTCGACGCGGGCGTGCACGTGACCGTGCCGCCGAGGGGACCGCGGATCTCGCTCGAAGCGCGGCCGACGCTCATCCGGCTCGAGGACTCGGGGTCGGGCTCGCTCTCGCTCCGGCTCGACAACCGTGGAGCGAACTACCCGCAGACGTTCGGGCTGTCGGGGAGCGATCCGGAGAGCGTGGTGCGCTTCGCGTTCACCCCCGAGGTGGTCGAAGTGCCGGCCGGCGCCATGGTCGAGGTCGCTGTGACGTTCGCGGCGCCGCAGCCCGCGCCCGGCCAGCAGCTGAACCGCCAGCTGTCACTGTCGGCCACCAACGACGAGGGGCCGATCACGGCGATCGTCACGCTCGTG
The DNA here is from genome assembly GCF_014645655.1 of Agromyces bauzanensis. Classification (GTDB taxonomy): domain Bacteria; phylum Actinomycetota; class Actinomycetes; order Actinomycetales; family Microbacteriaceae; genus Agromyces; species Agromyces bauzanensis. The sequence continues at coordinate 34,639 of NZ_BMMD01000025.1, forward strand.
CAGCACACCGCACCCGCCCCGGTCGATCAGCCGATCCGCGTGCGGTTGCAGCCCAGCACCCTCCGGCTGGCCGACGCGATCGACGCGGACTTCGACGTGCACATCGACAACCGCGGCGGCCACTCCGGCGTCACCGTCGCGCTCGCGGGCAACGATCCCGAGCACCGGCTCGCCTTCGCGTTCGCGCCGGCGCGGTTCCTCGCCGTGCCCGGCCACATCACGCGTGCGCACGGCCGCGTGCGCTCGAACCTGCCGCCGAAGGGCACCACCGCGACGCATCCGTTCACCGTCGTCGCGTCGGACGGCACGACCGATGTCGAGGCATCCGGCGTGCTCGAGATCAGCTCCTCCGCTGCCGCGATCACAACCGCGGAACTGCAGGTCGAGCCGCCGAAGCTGAATGTCGGCACGCGCCGCGACGGGCGGTTCGCGGTCATCGTCGACAACCGGCGCGGCGCCGAGCCGCTGCACGTCACGTTCTCGGCGCGATCGGAGGACGGGCTCGCGCGCGCGACGTTCGCCCCGCCGCAACTCGCGGTCGGTCCGGGAGCCGTGGGTCAGGCGCAGCTGAGCGTCTCGAGCCCCCACCCGCCCGCGAACCAGGTCGGAGTGCGCCGGCTCGAGGTCGAGGCGACCGACGGCATGCAGAGCCTCAGCGCCGTCGCGGAGCTCACCCAGACCGCGCCGAACCGGCGGGGCCCGGCGAGCAGGTGGCTCGTCATCGTGGGCGCGATCCTCGTGGCGATCGGCGCGCTGAGCCCGTGGTTCGAGGGCTTGCCGCCGCTGCTGCCGTTCGTGGAATGGATTCGCGAGTTGCTCGCCATGAGCTCGCTCACAGTCGGCGCGCAGGTCGTCGAACCGCCGCTGCGCCTCCTGCTCCTCGTGCTCGCCGTCATGATGATCTTCGGCCTGGCGGGCAAGGCGGGCGGACTCACGCGAAAGTCGGCGATCCTCGTCGTGCTCCTGTCGGCCGGCTTCCTGATCTTCCTGGCGATCACCACCTTCGTGCCCGCGCTCACGCTCGGGCTCCCGATCATCTGGGTCGGCGCGCTGCTCGGCTACATCGGCGGTGTCCTCGCGCGACCCCGCACGTGAGGCGTCACACCCACGCGCGGCGCACGGCCTCCGCGCCGAGCTGGATGTGCGTCGTCACGCCCGCCGTCTCCATGAGCTCGGCCGCCCGCCGTTGCACGGTGAGCACCGAGATGCCCGAGCTGGGCGCCGGCCGCGACATCCGTCAGTCCGGGTTTCGTCGTCACTTGTCCTCCACAGGGATGCTGCGGCCGGAGTTGTCCACAGGGGATATGCCTGATCAGTGGTGGTTTCGTGGCTCGCACGAATGTCGGTGGGTCGATGCAGGATGGAATCATGAACCAGCCGCCACTGCACACCCTCGAACGTGACGTCGCGGCGTTGCGTGCGGCATGGGCCGGCGCCCTGCCGTCGTCCGGGGCGATCGGGGGTGCGGCGCAGGTCGAGGTCGCACAGATGAGCGACGCCGGGTTGGTCCGGGTGACCGACGCGATCGCCCGGGTGCGACGTGATGCCGAGGCGCTCCTCGCCCGCGTGGCCGCGGAGGTGTCGGCCCGGTCGGCCAGGGAGGCGGGTGAGTCGAGCCTGGCCAGGGCGCAGGGGTTCCACAACCCGGTCCGGATGATCGCCGCCTCCACGGGGTCCTCCCGGACTGATGCGGCGAAGCTGA
>NZ_BMMD01000026.1 GCF_014645655.1 Agromyces bauzanensis
CCTCGAAGCCGACGGCATCCTCACCCGCCACGACTGGCACCCCGAATGGAACTACACCCTCAACCCCACGACACGCACAGATTAATCATTCGCGAGCCCTTAGCCTGGTTCGACCACCTGAACGATGTATAAGCGTATCCGATCTCCAGATCGTCCGCGAGTACGTCCGGCCACAAAAGCCCTACCTGCTCGCCCTGAGTAACCGAGTTGGTCGAGACGAGCGCCATCTCGGCATTGGTTCCTCGGATGTACTCGCCGCCCTTGATGAACCAGGCGCTGACGTAGTCGAGACTCTTGTATCGCGGCGTAACCGATTGCAGGTCTCGCTTGTGCTCAGACGTTTGGTTACGGCTACCGAGGTACGGCGGGTTGCCGATCACGTAGATCTCTTCACCGTCTCGGTTCGGGCAAACGTCGTTCCAGTCGCGTGTGATCGCGTTCCCCTGGTGAACGCTTCCGGACTCCTTGAGCGGAATCAGTGGCAGATCAATGCCAAATTTCTCGCGGAACTCAACGTTCATCTGGTGCTTGGCAATCCAGAGCGAGAGGATCGCGACCTCGACAGCGAAGTCGTCGATCTCCAGCCCATAGAAGTGCTCGACGTTGATCCGCGACCCGAGCAGGTTGAACGTGAACTTGTCGCCCCGGAGGGCCTGGAGGCGCTCCAGGATGGCGTGCTCCAGCTTGCGCAACTCCTTGTACGCGATGACCAGGAAGTTGCCCGAACCACAGGCCGGGTCGAACACCTTGATCTGCGCGATCCGCTTCAGCAGCGCTTCGAGCTTCGGGACGCTATCGAAGGCGGCGTCGAACTGCTCCTTGAGGCCGTCGAGGAACAGCGGCTCGATCGTCTTGAGGATGTTCGGCACCGATGTGTAGTGCTGCCCCAGATCGGAACGTTGGCCGGGCGTGACGACCGCCTGGAACATGGAGCCGAAGATGTCGGGGTTGATCTCGTTCCAGCGCAGCCGCCCGCTCTCCAGCAGCAGGTCGCGGGCCTTCTTGTTGAAGGCCGGCACCGTGTGGTGCGCCTCGACGGTGAACAGGCGCCCGTTGACGTAAGGGAAGCCCGCCAGGTGCGTCGGTTTGTCGGCGGGAACCCCCGTGTCGAGCGCGGTGAAGAGGTCGGTCAGGAACTCGCTGACGTCCGAGCCATCGGGCTGGGTCAGGGTGCCAACTGCTCCCGTGAACTGGCCCTCGCGGAAGATCCCGGTGTCCTCCGCGAAGAAGCAGAACAGCAGACGGGTGAAGAACACATTGAGCGCGTGACGGCCTTCGCTATCGCTGTTCAGACCTTGATTTTCCGCGAGCAGCTCATCGAACAGCTTTGCCATTCGCTCAGCGGCCTTGACGTCGGCGTGCGCCTCGGCAACATATTGCGCCTTCTCCATACCTGCCCAGGGCAGGAAGAATGTGAAGTGCTTGTCGATGTCCGAGATCAGAATGGCAAGCGTCTCGCCGGTCTTCGTGTCGACGGCTAGCAGATCGGTGTAGTTCGTGACGATGACGAAGCGTGTGCTGTACCGAACGACAGTCGGTGAAGTGCGCAGCTCATCGATGACGGCGTAGGGGTCGTCTATGGTCTGCTTGAAGTAGACGACGTTCTTCTGCGCGACCTCGGTCGTCGGGTCGTCCGCGACGTTGAGGGAGCCGTTGCGCAGCCGGGTAATGTTGCTCGACGAGCGCCCGTATGCAGCCAGCAGCTCGAAAATGAACTCGCGATCGTAGCTGCTTCGTCCACCGAGAGGCCGAACGCGTTCCTCGGCAGATTTCAGGTTGAGTCTCACTCGGCGACGCCTCCCCCACGTCGCGCCTCAAGCGTCCATTCGGGCATCGTGCCGCTCACTCCTCGTCCGCCGTTCCTGCGCGACCGCTGCGCACCCATTCGTCGATCTCGCTTGCCTGGAACTTCCAGAGGCGGCCGACCTTGTGGGCAGGCATGTCCTTCTCCGCGATCCAGGCGTAGACGGTGTCCTTCGTCACGCCGAGATGGATGGCGATGGCGTCGGCAGAGAGCCAAGGCTCTGTCACAGGGCGACCTCCTAGTGCCGGATCAGACCGGATATGGCCCGGTTCTTCCGATCGTACCTTGAGCGAACCGGGCGACATGGGGTCTGCCGTTCGCGTGCCACTTCAGTACGGTATGAACCGGCCCATAAGATCAAGGGCATGGCAGCGAGCAACGGAGACCCGTCACAGGAGTCGCTCGTTGCGCCCACGATGTCGCTCTCTGCCGCCCAGGGCCGCTTCGGCGTTGACTACCTTCAGCTCGTATGCAGCCACGCAGGGTTCGGTTGTAGCGAGCCACGCCCCGGCGAGGACGTCCGCGCCATCGACGCCACGATCGCGTTCGAGTATGGTGACGCTCACGTTCAGGTGAAGTGCACGACGAAGACCTTCAGCCCGAAACGCGAGACCATCCGCATTCCGGTCGAGGACGAATGGGTCGCCTCGTGGCAGAAGCTGCGTGTCCGAGGTCCGGTTTACCTTGTAGTCGTTCAGGTGCCCGAGCAGGCGAAATGGATCGACTATCCGGCATCCCACACGCTGGTGGCCGCGACCGCATACTGGGCGGCGATGGACCCCGCGACCACACCGAAGAGCTTGGTCGTCCACCGCGGTCAACAGCTGACGGTGGACACTCTCCGGGAATGGGCACTCGAACGACAACTTGCAGTCAATGGAAAGGCGGCGTAACCCCATGACCGCCTCATTCACCGATCTCACCGACTACCTCACGCTCACCGGCTGGCATCGTGATTCCAGCGGCCAGTCAGGCTCCGTGTGGCGACGCGAGGGCTGGGACAGGCCGCTCCCCGTGCTCGATGACCTGAACCGCGAAGATTACGAGTGGGCCTCGACGATCGAGCGCATCGCGACCGCTGTCGAGACCCCGGCACGCGAGATCGATGAAGCGATCAGTCGCATGTACTTCGACGTCCAGGAGTTCCGCGCCGCCGACGACATCTACATCAAGGGGTCGATCCCAGTCGAGGCCGGCTTCACGCTGTTCTCCTCTGCGCGCGCCATGATTCGCGCCGCAGCTTCGACCGCGCGCTCCAACAAGGCACGTATCGGCGGCAACTACGGACCAGCAGCGCTTCGCATCGCTGAGAAGGCGCGCTTCGGCCACACCATCGACGGCTCATACATCGTGCCGCTCCTGATGCCACTCGACCGACCAGAAGAGCCCACATCGGATACGCCGCTCGAGTTTGAGGGCGAGGGCATCGCACATCCGCTGGTCGAGCCAGAAGAACGGCGCACCACGCGCATGCTGGCTCAGGCGCTGGCGGCAATCCAGCATGGCATCGTCGAGCCTGGGCGGGAGCTGCGCGGCTCCGTCGTGAACGACCTCGTGGCTACCGGCGTCAGCCGCGAGATGGTGGTCGCGGTCGAAAAGATCGTCGGTGCCGAGGGTGTAGCCGTCTTCGAGGTCAACTTCGATTGGGCAGGAGCCTTCACTCCGCCGCCCGGCAACCTGCGCAAGATCTCGTTCCCCCACGAGAGTGCCGAGATCTTGCGGCTCGCGGCCGACAAGTTCGTCCTCACACCGAAGACCCCATACGAAACGCTCTCCGGGCAGATCATCGATCTCGAAGACGACCCCGAGTCTCCGGGCGGTCGGGCCACGATCCGCACGTTCCGGCGCGGCCGGCAGGTCCGCATCGATATTCCGCTCACCCAGCAGCAGACCGACCAGGCTCACGGCTGGTTCAGCGAGCATCGTCACATCGTCGCTTCCGGTGTGGTGAAGAGCGCGCCGGGCAAGACCTCGTGGGTTGAGAAGGCGTCGCAGCTCGCGCCACTCGACGAGGTTGTGCTGTTCAGCAACCTCGACGATGACACCTCGGCCTGAAGGCGCGTCTTCGCAGCGTCAAGCAGATCCGGCGTCAGGAAGCCCTAGCAGCCGGCCAATCGCCTGTCTGAAGTGGTTCACGTCATCAAAGCTTCACGCGATCAGAGTCCGATCCCGCGTCCGCGCTCGATGCTGGGACTCGTGCGGGCGATGGCCGGAGTCTCCCGCTGGCCGGCGACGAACCCGGGCGCGGTCGTAGGCGGCGCGCGCGGCCCGGTACTCGTATGCCTGTTCCAGTCCCTTGACCTGATCGGGGTTGCCGAGCGGGGACGGTCCGGTGATGCCGTACCGCTCACGGTAAAGCCGGATGGTCGTGGCACGGCGGAACCACGCGGCCTGGTCGCGGGGGTCGCGGCTGGGAGTTCCGAGCCGCTTCGTCCATGCGGCCCCGGCTTCAAAGTCCGCGATGGCGAGTTCTTGGGCGGCGCGTTCGATGAGCTGCTGGCGTTGGACAAGGGCGGCGCGCATGTCCTCGCCCATCGGCCCGACCGGGCGAGGGAGCAAGCCTGCGACGCGGGCCGGGCCTGGCCGGTTGGTCCCGCGTCGAGGCTCGGCGGCGAGCCGGTCGATGACTCGCGCGATGAGCACTGCGGGGTCGGCAGGCTCCTTGCCCTCGGCTGGCTGGAAGCCGTCGAGGACGCGAGCGGCGTCGGCCAGGACACGCTCGGGTTCGTAGCCGTGGGACTCGGCTCGGCGCAGCGTCGTCTCCAACGCGGGGCAGTAGCCGCTGGTGAACACGTCATCGAGCACCGCGTCCGGCAGCGGGGCGTCTCCGATGACAGAGACCCACCGATCCTCCTGGGCGTACTGGCTGATCGTCGCGTATTCGGCCAACAGCGTCGTCAGCGATGCGTGCTCGTCCACGGCGAGGCGCATCGTTTCGGTTGCGGACTTGTCCGCGTCGGAGTGTGCGAGCACCGCGGCGAGTCGTTCGGTTGCGGTGTCCGGCGCGAACAGATCGTGGTGCCGTTCGGTGTTCTCGTCGGGGCTGTCGATGACGTAGGCGTGGTTTCCGTCCCGGCCTCGGGTGAGGGCGACGTAGAGCAGTTCCCGGTTCGCGGCCTGCGGGTCGATGAGCGCGTGCGCGGTGTCCACGGTGGAGCCTTGCGCGCGGTGGACGGTGGTGGCGTAGCCGAGCTCCACGCTCTCGGCGACATACCAGGCCGGGAGCACGACTGCAGTTCCGTGCGGGGCATCGTTCTTCCCAAGCCGGCGGACGGCGAGGGAACCGTCCTCGAATCGGCGGGTGACCGTCCAGCGGTCGCCGTTCTTCACCCACCCTGCGCTGCCGCTGGTCAGGCGGCGTTCGTTGAGACGGGTCACGATCACGTCGCCGACCCCGGCTGTCGTGCCGTCATGCAGAGCCACGCCGGACTCCTGCACCCGGCCTGCAGCGCCGAGGTCCGTGCGGGCGCGCTGGTTCAGCTCGGCGACGGTCTGGCCGGTGGCGGCGATCATCACCGAGCGCAGCCCCGCGTCCCGGTCGATGCGCCACGCCTGGTAAACGGCGTCGAGCATGGCGTCCTGGTCACCGTCATGCACCCGTCCGTGCTCGTCGTAGGCGGTGAGCGCGGCGGTGTCGCCGTGGCGCAGGCCTAGGCTCGCGGTCTTCTCCCATGCGGCGGAGAAGCGGCGCACGTCGGTCAGCTCGGCTACGTCGTCTCGGGTGCGGGCGAGCATCCCGAACGCGCCGCCTGTTTCGACGGCGGAAAGCTGGCCGTGGTCGCCGATCAGCACGACCTTCGCCCCCACGCTCGCGGCGTGGCTGGTGATGCGGTCCAGGGCGAGAGTGCCGGCCAGGGATGCCTCGTCAACGAGCACGAGCTGTCCGCGCCGGAGATCCCAGCGGCCGTGTCGGTGCTCGTAGAGGAACTTGGTGGTGTTCTCTGTCTGCACGCCGAGTTCCTGCCCGAGCACGTCTGCGGCTGCTGCGGACGGCGCGAGGCCGATCACGGAGTCCTTGCCGTGGGTGGCGGTCCAGGCGCGGTGCAGCGCACGCAGCGCGGTGGTCTTCCCGGTGCCGGCCGGCCCCACGAGCACGTCGAGGACACGGCCGGAGGTGGCGAGGGTGAGGATCGCGGCGGCCTGGTCGTCGGCGAGCGTCACGCCGCGGATCGGCCGGGACGTGTGCCGGTGCACGAGCCGCAGCGGGAGCCGGGTGCCGGTGGTGTCGGCGGCGTGCTCGAGGAGCCGGGTTTCGGCGTCGAGCACGTCCCGGCTGGTGTAGGCGACGGCATCCGGGCGCTCGAACCAGTGCGTGCCGTCCGCGGGGTTCACGAACCGGCCGGGTACGAGGCGGTCGTACTCCGGGGTGAGGCGCACGGACTCGGATTCGGCCCGTTCCACCACGCCGCGGATGACGGCCTCCCGGTCGTCGGCTGTGGCGAACCGCAGGCCCATCGTCTGCCGGGCGGCTTCGGCGTGCAGGTTCCACCGGCCCCAGATCGCGCGCCGGTTTCCGACCTCCATCAGCACGACCGCGGCGAGGTCATGCACCTGATCCAGCGGGAGATCGTCGGCGCGCAGGATCGCGTCGGCGGGCAGGTGCGCCAGCAGCTCCCGCGCCCACGTCGTCGCATCCTCCCCGAGCACAGCGGTCGCACGCTGCCGCCAGTCGGCGGTCAGCTCGGCCAGGGAGTGCAGTTCCTTGTCGGGCCGCGTCTCCAAGGTCGCCTGCTGCCGCAACTTGGCCTCCACTACCTGGGACGGGGATCGGCCGTGCTTGGACCGGTACTCGGCGATCAGCCGCCGGGCCGCGTCCTCGATCCCCTTGCCGCCATCGACGCCGAGCGTGCGCCGCGAGAACTCGTCGTGCAGGCGCTGAGGTACCCCGTCGATTTCCCAGCCGGTGAACTGGCTGGACCGGCGCTCGACCGGTACCCACGAGACTCCGAGCAGCCGGGTCGCATGGTCGGCGAGGAAGGCGTTGTAGGACGCGGACAGCGCGACCGTGGCACGGTGCAGGGTGCGCGAGTCCAGGGTTCGCCACTTCCCGTCCACGCCCTGCACCTTGTTCGACACCACGACATGCGTGTGCAACTGCGGGTCACCGGCCCTGGAGTCGTAGTGGTCGAAGGCCGTGGCGATGATCCCTTGCACCGGCATCGAAGCGACCCCGCCGTGCCCCACTCGTGTCGCGGCGACGGTGCGTTCCAGCAAGCCGAGCGTGTCACGCATCGCTGCATGGTGCGCCTGCGCCACCAGTGCCTGCGTCCCGGCATCGGCGACACCCCACAGCGCCGACAGGGACTTCGGCGGCGAGAACGTCAGGTCGAACCCTGCAACGGGGGTGCGCGCCGGGCGTGCACGCTCCTGGGCGGTGATCTGCGCCACCTGTTGCGTGCGGGTTGCATCGTCCAGCGAGGCGTCGAGGCGTGCAACACGGGCCGCGATGCGCCGCGCCGGGGGTTGCAGCGCGGGGTAGGCCGCACCGAGCTTCATCCCGGTCACCGGGTCCAGCCCGGACCCGAGCAGCCGCGCCAGGTGCTCCTCGGTCACCACTTCGCCGTCACGGACCTGGCCTGCATCCACGCTGGCGAGCCCGGCCAGGCCGGAACCGAGCCAGGTGCCGGGAGGCGTCCCCTCGGCCGTGTAGTAGCGCGTCAGCGGCGTACCGAGGTCACGATCCCCGTCGCCGGCCGCGACGGTGCGCAGCAGGTACTCGTACCCTCGCCCGACGGACATCACCCGGATCGTCATTACCATCTCCTGGCCCTCCTGAGACGGCCACAGCAGGGGTCGTCTCAAGAGATAGGTGCGCGCCGCGCACCACGGGCACCGCTTGGTGCCAACGTGTGGGTGAATCTGAGGCGGTAGAGAGCGGTTCAGGAGCGGAACGGTCGGAGGATCGGGCCGTAGGGTCGAGAAGACAGAACCGGGATCGGATGGCGTAGGCGAGGTGACGACGATGAGGAGACGGCGAGCAGGGATCGTGGCCGTGGCCGGGCTGGTGACGGCGATGGGGCTGACCGGATGCGTCCCCTTCGCGTGCCCCGCGATCGGCTGGATTAACACCCTCACGGTCGAGCTCGACGGGGATACTGACATCGTCGCCCAGGTGCAGCTCTGCACCGATGTCGGCTGCGCCCCGGCGGATGACGTGGACATGACGGGACCGCTCGGACTCATTAGCATTGCCGACCACGACGGCGACACCTGGACGTTCTCAGTAGACAGCCTGCCTGACACGTTCACGGTGCGGACGCTCGCCGCGGACGGCACGGTGCTCTCGGATACCGAGGTCACGCCGGAGTGGGTGCGCGTCGGCGGCAGCGCGCAATGCGGCGGACCCGGCGAGGCCACCGTCGCCGCGACTGTCTGAGTGCAGGGTTCCACCCATAGCAGCGGTGTGGGCAACTTGCCCTCGCCTGCGCACGGTGCCGGAACCGTTTCGCTACCGCGCCCCTCGCACCCGCTCCCGGCTAGGTTCGCCGCGGAGTTCGGGTCCGCAATGCCCCGCAGCGGGCTTGCGGAGCCGGGCACCGTGGCGCACAATCTCGCCGCGGGTGAGAGGCGATCTCTAACGGCCCCGGTGACTCACCGGGACCGGCGTACGACGGTTGCGCTCGTGACCATCCCGCCCGGTGGTGCCGATTCGGCACCACCGTCTTTATCGTCACGGTGCGGATGAATCACCCGCACCGTGACCGCGCGGTGCGATCATAGAGTCCCTATATGGTAGGTGATTGACCATCTCGCCACAAGATGTTGTGGTTTCCTGAGCGGTGCTGGCGCTACGCGGCGACCTCCCCGGTCGACGGCGGTTCGGCCGCCCGCTCCGGGGCGAGCGCTTCCAGCACCTGGGCGGTCCTAGGGTCCACAAGGTCGGACTTCTCGATGTAGTGCTCCTCGGTGATCGACCGGGAGCTGTGGCCGAGCATCGCCGAGGCCAGGTCGACGCCGGCCTCCCGGTCGATGGTCGTAGCGACCGTGCGACGGAAGGCGTACGGAGTGACCCCCTCGATACCCGCCGCTCCAAGCACGGCCCGCAGTTGCCGACGCACGTTGTTCGTGGTCAGCGGGGTGCCATTTCGAGTCTGGAACAGCAGCTCTTCCTCGCCGGGCGCGATCACCGCCAGGCGCTTGCGAATCGCCTCGGCCGCGAACGACGGCAGTGCGACTCGGCGTTTGGACGCCTCGGTCTTGGGATGGTCCTGGCGTTGGACGGGTTTGCCCTTCGGCTTGATGATCGTGCCGCAGATCCGCGCGGTCGGCGGCGAACCGGCCACATTCACATCGCAGCGGCGCAGTGCGAGCACTTCCCCGATCCGCGCGGAGGTTCCCAACATCACCTCGATGATCGCACCGAGCTGCCCGTCCGGGCGCGGCCCTGGCAGGCTGTCACCGGTGCGCCAGTCGGCCACGACCGCGCGGATGTGCTGGATCTCCTCGAACGACAGCGCCTTGACGACCGGCTTGGGCCGGCGAAGCCGCGAGGTGACCGGCACCGGATTGCGCGGAATCGCGTCGTAACGCACGGCCAATCCGAGGGCCAGCCCCAGCACGACCTTGGAGTGCTTCGCTCGGCTGTAGCTGATCTTCGCCTGGGCCTTGAGGAAGCGGTCGACGCGGCTCACGCTGATCTCACGCAGCGTCAGGTTCACGAAGCTCGGCAGCACAAGGGTGCGCATGTCGCGCTCGTACAGTTCCCTGGTCGACGCGGCGATCTTACCCTCCAGCTCAAGGTCGTCCAGCCACAGCTCGACCAGGCGCTCGAACGGCGTATCCGCGGACACCGGCCCGGTGTTGCCGACGAACTCGCTCCGAGAACTCAGCCGCTGCTTCAGCTCTCGCTCGGCCGCTTGCCGGGTGTCGGCTGTTGCCTCGACCCGGCGCAGCTTGCCGTCCCAGTCTCGGTGTCGCGTGGAGGCGACCCAACGCTCACCGACGCGACGGGCCGTGATCGCGCCGAAGGTGCCGATCGGCGTGCGCGGCCTACCCACGACGCATCACCGCCCCTCGGGAGTCGAGGCATTCGGTTCGTCCCTTTGGGGCGGCGGCTCCGCGTGCTCGTTCAGCCAGCGCCGCACTTCCGAGACGGGGAACTTCAACTCCCGGCCGATGCGATAGCCGCGCGGTCCCTGCCCGGCCAGCCGCCAGTCGTAGATGCGCTGCGCCGGGACGCCGAGGTACGCGGCCAGTTCGGAGATCCCCAGCAGGGGCTCCAGTTCGTAGCGGGTGTTGAGATCGTCCATACCCATTAGGTGCGTCGCGGTTCCCACGACGTGCCGAAGCGGGCAGAGGCGGGCAGAGGCGGGTCGAGACACACGCGAAGTGAACCGCGCGGGACACCGGGATCAGGCCGAATGTGGAGAGTAAATGGCGGGTAGATCAAATCTACGAACCTTCCGAGACTCGGAAACCCTTGAGATTCCTAGCCTCGGCAGTCGGGCTGACAGGATTTGAACCTGCGACCCCTTGACCCCCAGTCAAGTGCGCTACCAAGCTGCGCCACAGCCCGATGCCATCCGATTCCTCGGAGGACAACTCGACCATCATAGCGGCATCCCGAGGCGTGCTCGTGCACGCGGGCCGGTTTCGAGACGCTCGTTTCGCTCGCTCCTAAACCCGCGGCTTCGTGTCCTCCCGCGCACCGGGTTTCGCTCGCTCCTCAACCCGCGGCTTCGTGTCCTCCTCAGCCCATCGCCACGCTCGCTCCTCAACCCGCGCACACTGCGGATTCATGCACAGGCTCTATGCGGCGCATAGGTTCGCGCCGTAGGCTCACGGGTGCCGATTGCGGCCCTACCCGCACTGCCCGTTCGCAGCGCAGCCAGCACGAACCCAACCAGGAGGAACCTTGTCGAACGCCATCACGCGCCGCCCCACCCTGAACATCCCGATCATCGTGCTGTGGGTCGTCTCGGTCGGCGTCGGCCTGTTCGGCTACGTCTTCCTGCAGGGTGGCAACGCCGCTCAGGCGGACTTCTACAACACGGGCGGCGACGACTACCTCCAGTACCTCAACCTGCAGACGCAGAGCACCATCGGTGGGATGCTCCTGACGGCTGGCATCGTCGGCGTCTTCGTCGCGCTCGCGACGCACGCGCGCAATTGGGCTGCCGCGAACATCGCCGCGAGCCAGGCCGAGCTCGACGAGCTCTACGCACGTGTCCTCGACGACGAGGAGGATGGCGACGACGGCTTCGAATCCACCGGCCTCGGCGTCCGCGACGATGAGACCATCGTCGCGCCCACGACGGCCGCCGCCGACGAGGACGCCCCCGAGACTCCTGCCGAGACGACCACGGCCGCCGCCGAGGCGGCGGAACCCGTCGAGCCCGAGACGGCCGCCCCTGACGCCGAGGAGCCCAAGGACACCACCGACCGCGCCTGATCCGCAGCTCGAGACTTCGGCGACCTGCGGGCGCTCAGAGGTGCTTCCGCACCTCGTCCCTGAACGCCCTCGGGCCGTCGACCCAGATGCGCACGCCGGTGATGGCCTGCTGGCCGCCGTTCGCTCCCCCGCCCGGCAGCCGCACGACGATGGGCCGTTCGAGCTCGATCTCGATCTCGATGTCAGTCTCGTCCTGCATCCTGTAGACGAGGGTGCGCGAGGCATCCGCCACATCGAATCGCGGTGACTTCGGCTCGTGGACGCGCCGCTTGCGCCCGACCGAGGCGATGTCGTCCCAGCTGAACGCGAGGTCGATCTCGAGGCCGTGCCGCACCCGGATACCGTCGGGGCCGACGGTGTGCGGCCGCAGGAGGTACGCGCACAGCAGGCCGAGCATCCAGGTGACGCCCCAGATGCCGAGGACGAGGTCCGCGACGCGCACCGCTGGCCACCGGTGCACGATGAGGTCGACGATCGAGATCTCGACGGCCGGACAGCACGATGAAGATGAGCAGCAACGTCAGCACGGGCTTGTGATGCCGAACCCCGCCGCTCCGGGTGCGATCGCCGGGCGCCGTGCAACGAACCGGCCGATGCTCGCGTAGATCCGCAGTTCGAGCAGCAGCGCACGCTTCACGAAGCTCCTGCGGCGTCGCCAGACGGATGCCTCCCGCCGGGCCTCCACCTCCACGCTCATGCCGAGGCCCCAGGATGGTGGCGCGACGCGCCGCATCGGCGGCCACGAGCACCCGCAGACGCGCGGCGATCGCGTCGACCCCGCGCTCGAACGCAGGCCGGTCGGCCGACGCGACCGCGCCGAGCAGGTCGGCCGAGAGCTCGGCGTGCTCGCGCTGCATCCGCTGCATCATGCTCCGAGCGGATACCGCGAGGGACACGATCGTGGCGCGGCGGTCGGTCGGATGCGGCAAGCGCGTGACGAGTCCCGTGATGTTGCGCGGGCTGACGCCGAGCCTCGTCGCGAGCGAGTGCCGGGACGACGGCCCCTCGTGTTGCAGATCCCAGAGCACGCGCGTGCGCGCGGCGGTGAGCGGCGTGCCGTCGAAGGCGCGCGCCATCTCCTTCTGGAACAGCTCGCTGATCTCGCCGAGCGCACCGACCTGCTGGCCGATTCCCAACGGCGGCATCCTCGCACCACCGCGGTGCTGGCCAGGGCCATCTTGGGCGTCGAGCTCGCGGCCGAGCCCGACCAGCTGCAACGTCTCGCCGTGGAACTGCGCGCACTGCGCCTCGATCCACCCGCTGCGGATGTCGCCACCGCGCGTTAGCGTGGCAACATGCACTCCGCACTGACCGACGAGACGGATACGACCGGCCGGTTGCGCATCGTCCCAGCGAACGACGCGCCGTTCGCCGATGTCGTGGCGGTGTTCGGCACGAAGGGCGATCCCGCGCACTGCTGGTGCCAGTGGTTCAAGATCCGGGGCAGCGACTGGCGCTCCGTCGACGACGACGGCCTGCGCGACCGCCTCGAGGCGCAGCTCGCGGCATCCGACGCCGGCCCGGGGATGCTCGCCTACGACGGCGACACGCCCGTCGGCTGGTGCGCCGTCGAGCCGCGGCCCAACCTCGTGCGCCTCGCCCGCAGCCGCCTCGTCGCGGGCGGCACCGCGCATCCCGACTTCGCCGACCCCGACATCTGGGCCGTCACGTGCTTCGTCGTGCCCCGGGCGTATCGCAAGCGCGGCATCGGTCGTGCCCTCGCCGCGGCCGCGGCCGTGTACGCACGCGAGCGCGGTGCGCGCGTCATCGAGGGCTACGCGGTCGACGTGTCGTTCCGCGAGAAGCACGTCGCCGCCGAGCTGTTCCACGGCACGGTCGCGATGTTCGAGGCTGCCGGGTTCGCCGAGGTCGCACGGCCCAAGCCCGACCGCGTCATCATGGAACTCCGGCTGAGCGACTGAGCCCCAGGTCGTCCGCGAGACCAGCCGATTCCGCCGACCAGCGCGGCCCTCGCCTCATCGCGACGCCCAACGCTCGGCCGCGCGTCGCAGCTCCCGCCTCACGCCCGCGAGTCCGTGCACGTGCGTGGAGGCACGGCGGTCGGCGGCCTCTGCCAGCAGCTCGAGCAGCTCGACGGGGTCGCCCTGGTGGGCCGCGTGCGCGGCCGCCCGGCGCACGTGCTCGGCGAACAGCACCTCGTCGCGGTGGTCGCCGAGCACGTCGTGCAGGCGCTCGCCGGCCACGGCGAGCGCCCGTGCCCGCCCGCCGAACAGCTCGACAGGCACAATCGTCACGGCGTCGGCGGCATACCGCAGCCGTCGGCCGGCCTTGCGCACGACGTGCAGCTCGTCGGCGCCGACGGACGGGCCGATCCGCTCGGCACGGGCGACGGCGCGCCGCGCCTCCCGGGCGAGGAGGTCGCCGAGCACCTCGTCGGCCGGGTCGACGGCCAGCGGGGTGAGCGGCGGCGCCTCCAGGAACTCGGCGAGCATCAGGCGGCGGGCGGATGCGCGAGGCATCCCCTGCCGCTCCGCGAAGCGCGCCAGCGCGAGGCGGTGCGCCTCGACCTCGGCGTCGACGAGACGGGCGCGCGCCGCGCCGAGCGCCGCCGGGGTCGAGGAAGCGCGCGGGTCCTCGCGCGCCTCCTCGAGTGCGCGTTCTGCGACCTGCACCCGCACTTCGATGTCTCGCACGGTGCCGAGCTCGCGCCCGAACTCCCGGTATCGGCGGCGGATCCCCTCGGCGACGGACGCGTCGAACAGCGGCCCGTAGGCGCCGAGCACGCTACGCAGACGCCGCACGTACGTGCGGAGCTGGTGCACCGCGTCGGGCTCGTCGGCGAGCGCCGCGGGCTCGAGGGCGTCGAGCCGCTCGCCGATCGCGCGCAGGGCGCCGACGAGCGCGGTGCCGGCGTCGGAGTCGGTGACATCCGGCGCCGGGTCTTGGTCAGCCATGGCCCAGCCCGTGCCTCGCCATCAGGTCGCCGTCGCGCTCGAGCCGACGAAGCACCTCGTCGGGGCCGAGTTGCATGACACCGGGCTCGAGCTCCTCCCACTCGCGCGGCGCGGCCACGCGTGGCGCCTCTCGGCCGCGCATCGTGTACGGCGTCGCCGTCGAGCGGGCGGCGCTGTTCTGGCTCCAGTCGATGAACACCCGGTCGACGCGCTTCTCCTTCCCGACCTCGGCGACGAGCGTGTCGGGATGCACCTCGGCGAGCTCCTTCGCCACGGTGCCGACATAGGCCTGCACGGCACGCGAGCTGCGCCTCCCGCTCAGCGGTGTGTACAGGTGGAGGCCCTTGCCGCCACTGGTCACCGGCCACGCGATGAGGTCGTCCTCGGCCAGCCGCTCGCGGATGAGCCGTGCCGCGACGACGCACTCGTCGAGCCCCGCGCCCTCGCCGGGGTCGAGGTCGATGACGAGCCGGTCGGGATTCCGGATGCCGCCACGCGGCCCCGCCCGCCACTGCGGCGTGTGCAGCTCGATCACCGACTGGTTCGACATCCATTCCAGGCCCCGGACATCGTCGATGAACGGGTACGTCACGAGCTTGGCGGGCTTCGATGATCCGGGATTGGATGAGAGCGGCATCCGCCTCAGCCAGGCGGGGGCGTACCGGGGCGTGTGCTTCTCGAAGAACCGCGCGCCGCCCACGCCCTCCGGAAAGCGAATGCGGGTCACCGGCCGGTCGGCCAGCTGGGGCAGGATGACATCGGCGACGGCACGGTAGTACGCGACGAGGTCGCCCTTCGTGAAGCCGGTCTCGAAGAGCGGCCGTTCGGGATGCGTGATCCGCACGGCGTGGGTCGGCGAGCGGGTCACAGGGCGAACCTCCGTTCCTCACCGGTGGCGAACTCGGACTCGATGCCCTCGACGACGATGCGGATGGGCGCTGCCTCCCCCGGCAGCGACGTGATGCGCAGCTCGTCCTGCGAGAACGTCACGCTGAGCGCCTGGTCCCGGTACACGAGGTGAAACCTGATGGAGCTGATCTCGGCGGGGAGCTGCGGGTGGAACCACAGCCGGTCATCGCGCATCTCGAGGCCCGCGTAGCAGCGCGTGACGAGGTCGACTGAGCCTGCCATGGCGGCGATGTGCACGCCCTCGCGGGTGGTGCCGCGCTGGATGTCGTCGAGGTCGCTGCGCAGGGCCTGCCCGAGGAAGGACCACGACCGCGCGCGGTCGCGTCGCGCCTCGAGCCACGAGTGCACGACGTTCGAGAGCGTCGACCCGTACGTGGAGGTCGCCGAGTATCGCTCGACCGTTCGCACGACCGCGTCGGGCGGGAGGTCGTAGCCCATGTCCGCGAGCAGTTCCCGCAGCTCTTCGGCCGAGAACAGGTAGAGCAGCATGAGCGCGTCGGGCTGCTTCGAGACCTGGTAGCGGTTCGTGGTGTCGTGATCGGCGTTCAGGAGCAGGTCGAGCCGCCCGATCCACGGGTGGCGTGCACGGTACCGGTCGAGATCGATGGGCTCCAGGTCCTGGTAGCCGTCGAACTGCGAGAGCGTACCATCGTCGTTGAACACGACCGTGAGACGGTGGGCGATGCGCTCCCACTCCTCGGGTTCGCCCGGCGCGATATCGAGGCGTCGCCAGGCGAGGCGGCCCGGATGCCGCTGCAGCACGTCGAGCGTCGCGATGGCGCGCCGGAGCACCCAGGCGGTCATCACGTTGGTGTACACGTTGTCGCGCACGCCCTCACCGGGGCGGTCGAGGTAGCCGTCGTGGAACTCGTCGGGACCCATGACGTGGTCGATCGAGTACCGGTCGCGCGCGGCGTCGTAGACCGCGAGCGACGCGAAGAACCTGGCGATCTCCACGATGAGGTCGGCCCCCTCGTGCACTAGGAACTGGGTGTCGCCGGTGGACTCGTAGTACTGCCAGGCGCTGAAGGCGATGGCGAGGCCCACGTGGCGCTGCAGTCGCGAGTTGTCGGGCATCCACTGTCCGTTCAACGGGTTGAACAGCCGCCTCGGGGTGACGTCGTCGCCCGCAATGCCGCTCTGCCACGGGAACATGGCACCCGCATGCCCGGCGCGGGTGGCGGCCGCACGCGCGGCGCCGAGACGCCGGTGCCGGTACGCGAGCAGCGCCGGGGTCAGCGTCGGCCGACGCAGCGTGATGAACGGGTACACGAACAGTTCGTCCCAGAACACGTGGCCACCATACGCCTCGCCGTGCAGGCCGCGGGCGGGAACACCCGCGTCGAGGTCGGCGTCGACGGCGTTGAGCGTCTGCAGCACATGGAAGGCGTTGACGTGCAGCGCGAGCGCCTCCTCGCCTGCGGGCTGCAACTCCACGGCGAACTCGAGCCACAGGCGCTCCCACGCCTGCGTGTGCGCGACCAGGAGCTCGTCGAAGGAGCCCGCGTTCGCGACGCCCTCCGCGGCGGCTTCCGCCGGCGCGAGCACCGCGCGGTCGCGCGAGGTGCTGACGTGCACGATCTTCTCGATCACGAGGGCCGTGCCGGACACGGCATTCGTCGTGAACTCGTGCGCCACCGCACCGCCCTCATCGGCGTCGAACCGGCGTTCGGGCTCGAGCGCCGACTCGCCGAGGCGCACCGACGTTCGGGCTGCGGTTGCGATGCGGATGTTCGACCGCCTCGTATTCACCTCGAGCAGCACGGTGTCGCCGGACGGCTCGAGCAGTGCCGTCGGGCGCAGGTGCCGATGCGTGGACGGCGAGTGACCGGGCACGTTCACGTTGGCGACCCGGCCGTCGACGCCCGACCGCACCGTGACCGGCCCCGACCAGTCCACGGGGACGATCGACACGCGCAAAGCCGCAAGCCGCGGCGTCGCCTGCGAGACGAACCGGTCGCTGCGCACCGTGGTGAGCCGGCCGAGGGTGTCGCGCACCGTGACGCTCCTCGTCAGGATGCCATGGCGCACGTCGAGCTCCTGATGGAACGCGACGAGGTCTCCGTCGTCGAGCGCGTCGAGCCCGAACCAGTCGCCGTCGCCGAGACGGACCCGCACCGGCAGCCAATTCGGCGCGTTGACCATCTCCTCGTCGGGCATCGAGACGCCGTCGACGGTCCAGTCGACGACGTCGTAGACGCCCGCGAAGTACGTGCCCGGATAGTGCACGTCATCGGCCGACGACTCCTCGGCAGCTCCGCGGGTGCCCCAGTAGCCGTTCGCGAGGGTGCAGAGCGCCTCCCGCTTGCCCTCCTGCGCGGGTAGGTACTCGTCGAAGGCCACCACCCAGACCTCGGCGTCGTCGGGCTCGCCATCGGGATGCGGGAGGCCGCAGAGGCTCTCTTCGAGGAGGCGAGTCGCGGCCATGCCCCCAACGTTACGCTGAGACATCCGCCCGACGCACCAGACAGGTCCGGACGATCGCTATCCGGCGTCGTCGACGCGCACGCGCTTGATGCGCGACGACTCGCCGCGCAGGATCGTCACCCTCGAACGCGGCACCCCGAAGTGCGCGGCCAACGCGGCGACGACGCCCGCGTTCGCGGCGCCGTCGACCGCGCGCTCCCGCACGTACACGGTGACGGATGCCGCGGGGTCGCCCTCGGTCTCCTCGACGAGCGGCCCCTTGCGACTGCCGGGCTTCACCCGCACCGTCAGGTCCATCGCGCGGGTCGCCTACCGCTGGCGACGCTCGCGCACGCGCATGTTGATCACGATGGGCGAGCCCTCGAAGCCGTAGATCTCGCGCAGGCGTCGCTGGATGAACCGGCGGTAGCCCGGGTCGAGGAACCCGGTGGTGAACAGCACGAAGGTCGGCGGGCGGCTCGCGGCCTGCGTGCCGAACAGGATGCGGGGCTGCTTGCCGCCGCGCACCGGGTGCGGGTGCTCCTGCGTGAGCTCGGTGAGGAACGCGTTGAACTTGCCCGTGGGAATGCGGGTGTCCCAGGACTCGAGCGCCGTCTCGAGGGCGGGCACGAGCTTCTCGAGGTGCCGGCCCGTCTTCGCCGAGATGTTCACGCGCGGCGCCCAGGCGACATGGTGCAGGTCCTGCTCGATCTCGCGCTCGAGGTAGCGTCGGCGGTCGTCGTCGAGGAGGTCCCACTTGTTGTACGCGAGCACGAGCGCGCGGCCCGACTCGAGTACGAGGTCGATGATGCGCACGTCCTGCTCGGAGACCGGCTGCGAGACATCCAGCAGCACGACCGCGACCTCGGCCTTCTCGAGGGCCGCCTGGGTGCGCAGCGAAGCGTAGAAGTCGGCGCCCTGCTGCAGATGCACCCGCCGGCGGATGCCCGCGGTGTCGACGAAGCGCCACACCTTGCCGCCGAGCTCGATCTGCTCGTCGACGGGATCGCGTGTGGTGCCGGCCAGCTCGTTGACCACCACGCGCTCTTCGCGGGCCGCCTTGTTGAGCAGGCTCGACTTGCCGACGTTCGGCCGTCCGAGGATCGCCACCCGCCGGGGACCGCCGAACTCGTCCTTCGCCACGGCCGACACCTGCGGCAGGACCCTGAAGACCTCCTCCAAGAGGTCGGCCACGCCGCGCCCGTGCAGCGCCGAGACCGGATACGGCTCACCGAGGCCGAGGCTCCAGAGGGCCGCCGCCTCGGGCTCCTGCCGTGCGTCGTCGACCTTGTTGGCCACGAGGAACACGGGCTTCTTCGCCTTGCGGAGCAGTCGCACCACGTGCTCGTCGGTCGAGGTCGCGCCGACCATGGCATCGACGACGAACAGCACCACGTCCGAGAGGTCGATCGCGACCTCGGCCTGCGCGGCGACGGATGCGTCGATGCCCCTCGCGTCGGGCTCCCACCCGCCGGTGTCGACGAGCGTGAAGCGCCGGTCGAGGTACTCCCCCTTGTACGCGACGCGGTCGCGCGTGACACCCGGCGTGTCCTCGACGACGGCCTCGCGGCGCCCGAGGATGCGGTTCACGAGCGCCGACTTGCCGACGTTCGGCCGGCCGACGATCGCGATGACCGGCAGCGCCGGGAGGTAGCGGATGCCCTCCTCGCCCTCCTCCGAGAGCTCGAGCACGTCGAGGTCGTCCTCGTCGAGCTCGTAGTCGGCGAGCCCCGACCGGAGTGCGGTGGCCCGCTGCTCGGCGAGCTCCTCGTCGACGTCGGCGAGGCGCTCGGCCAGATCGTCGTCGACGACGGCCTCGTCGTCGTACTCGGCCTGCTGGTCGGTCATGATGTCTCCTCTGAAGTCTGTGCGCAGCCGGGATCCGTGCCCGTCGCGGCGCTACCGCACCACCTCGTGCTGCGCGGCCCGGATCACGCCGATCACCGCATCGACGGTCTGCTCGAAGTCGAGCTCCGTCGAATCGACGGTCGTCACGCCCTCGGCGGCGGTCATGAAGTCGACGACCTTCGCGTCGGCCTCGTCGCGGCGGCGCAACTGCTCCCCCGTGTGCTCGGGCGCGGTGTCGACGAGTTCGGCGGAGCGCCTGGCTATTCTAACCGCCTCCGATGCCGTGAGCAGGATCCGCACGGGCGCATCGGGTGCGACGACCGTCGTGATGTCGCGACCCTCCACCACGATGCCGGGGCGGCGCTCGTCGGCGATGATGCTGCGGAACAGCTCGATGAGGTGCGTTCGCACCTCGGGCACGCGCGCCACACGGCTCACCACCGCCGTGATGTCGGGGTCGCGGATCGCGGTGGTCACGTCGACGTCGCCGACCTGTACGGCGTACCCGGCCGGGTCGGTGCCGATGCGGTACTCGAAGCTCGACACGCACGAGATGACGGATGCCGCGTCATCCGTGTCGACGCCGCACGCCTCAGCGTGCCAGGCGAGCGCACGGTAGGCGGCGCCCGTGTCGAGGAAGCCGTAGCCCAGGCGACGCGCGACCTCCTTCGAGACGCTCGACTTGCCGCTGCCGGCGGGACCGTCGACCGCGACGACGAGCGGGTACACGGGAGTGGGTTCGTTCACGTTCAACCTGTTCGATGAGTTCGGTTCGTTCGACGCGTTCAGCCGGCGATCCGCCAGCCGCGCGCGGCCAGCTCGTCGGTCAGGCGCTCCACCACCTCGGGGAGCACGAAGATCTCGGCGAGGCCGACCTGCGCGCCCGGCGAGTGCTCGAGGCGGAGGTCCTCGAGGTTCACGCCGGCGTCGCCGACGTCGTTGAAGAGCCGCGCGAGCTGGCCCGGACGGTCGTCGACCATCACGATGAGGCTCGCGTACCGGCGATCGACGCCGTGCTTTCCGGGCAGGCGCTCGACGCCCGTGTTGCCGCCGAAGAGTTCCTCGGCGATACGGCGGCGGGCACCGGGCGCCTCGAAGTCCTCGAGGGCGGCGATGAACCGATCGAGGTCGTCGCGGTAGGCGCGCAGGATCTCGGCGACCGGCCCGGCGTTCTGGCCGAGGATCTGCACCCACAGCTCGGGGTCGCTCGCGGCGATGCGCGTGACGTCGCGCAGGCCCTGCCCGACGAGATTGAGCGCCGCGTGCGGTGCATCGATGAGGCGGCGGGCCACGAGGCTCGAGACGACCTGGGGCACATGCGAGACAAGCGCGACGGCGCGGTCGTGCTGCTCGGGCGTGAGCTCGACGAGCGTGGCCCCGAGGTCGAGGATGAGGTCGTCGATGGCCGCGGCGTTCTGGTACGAGACGTTGCCGTGATCGACCACGACCCACGGGCGTCCGACGAACAGGTCAGCGCGGCCCGACATCGGTCCGCCGCGCTCGCGACCGGCCATCGGGTGCGTGCCGATGTAGCGGGAGAGGTCGGCACCGCGCGCCTTCAGGTCGTGGTAGACGGCGAGCTTGACGCTCGCGACATCCGTCACGAGCGCCTCGGGGAAGGCCTCGAGCTCGGCCGCGACGACGTCGGCGGTGACATCGGGCGGCACGCACACCACGACGAGCTGCGGCCGGTCGCCGGGCTCGGCCGGGCGCCCGGCGCCGTAGTCGACGGCGATGGCGAGGTGCGTGGGCGACGCGTCGGCGAGGATCACGTCGATGCCCTTCGCCTTGAGGCCCAGGCCGATGCTCGCGCCGAGCAGGCCGACACCGACGACGCGCACCGGCCCGATCAGGCGTGATTCGGTCACGGGTCCCCTTCGTTCGATCCGGCGCCGTCGTTCGATCCGGCGTCACCGCGCGTGGCGTCCGCAGCGCGGGAGATCGTGAGCAGTTGGCCGAGTTCCACCTTAGTCAACTCGCGCAGGGCGCCCGACTTCAGGGTGCCGAGGTGCAGGGGCCCGAAGCTGCGGCGAACGAGGTCGGCGACCGGATGCCCCACGGCGTCGAGCATGCGGCGCACGATGCGGTTCCGCCCGGAGTGCAGCGTCACCTCGACCATGGTGTGCCGGTCGTCGCCCTGCTGCTGCAGGATCCGACCACGGTCGATCGCGATGGTGCCGTCGTCGAGCTCGATGCCCCGCTTCAGTCGCTGCAGCGTTTGCGGCGTCATCCGGCCACGGACCTTCGCGATGTACGTCTTCTCCACGCCGAACGACGGATGCGCGAGCACGTGCGCGAGCTCGCCGTCGTTGGTGAGCAGCAGCAGCCCGCTCGTCTCCACGTCGAGGCGGCCCACGTTGAAGACACGCTCCTCGAGCCCGTCCGTGAAGCGCCTGAGGTCGGGCCGGCCCTGCTCGTCGCGCATCGACGACACCACGCCGCGCGGCTTGTTCAGCAGGTAGTAACGCTTCGCGGGGTCGAGCTGCACCGCGACGCCGTCGACGGCAACCAGGTCGGTCGTGGGATCGACGCGACTGCCCAGTTCGGTGACGACGCGCCCGTTGACCTCGACGCGGCCCTCGACGATGAGCTGCTCCGAGACCCGGCGGCTTGCGACGCCGGCCGCCGCGAGCACCTTCTGAAGACGCTGGCCTTCGTTCGTCTGGTCGGCCCCACGGTCGCGCTGCTCAGTCAAGGTCGAATCCCCCTTGGCCATCGTCGAGCAGCGGAGAGATGTGCGGCAGCTCGTCGACGGAGTTGATGCCGATGTTCGTGAGCAGCAGGTCGGTCGTGCCGTACAGGATCGCACCCGTCTCGGCGTCGGTGTCGACCTCGGTGATGAGGCCCCGACCGAGCAACGTGCGCACGACCGAGTCGACGTTCACCGCCCGGATCGCCGCGATCGACGGGCGCGAGATCGGCTGCTTGTACGCGATCACCGCGAGGGTCTCGAGCGCGGCCTGCGACAGCTTCGACGACGACTGGGTGAACACGAAGTCGGCCACGAGCGTGTCGTACTCGGCGCGCACGTAGAAGCGCCAGCCGCCGCCCACTTCCCGCAGTTCGAATCCGCGACGGATGCCGCGGGCCGACGCCTCCTCCTCGGCGATGTCGGTGCGCGGCTCCCCCGAAGTGCCCGTCCCGTCGTAGTCGGCGACGAGACGCGCGATGGCGGCGCGCACCTCGGCGACCGGACGCGCGACTGCAGCGGCGAGCTGCACGACACCCTGCGGCTCGTCGGCGATGAAGAGGATGGCCTCGAGTGCGCGGTCGAGGTCGAGCTGGGCCTGGCCGGGCACGTCGAGCGGCGTGACGATCGACAGCTCGGGCCCGCGATCCTGCATTGGTCGAGTAGGGCGCGAAGCGCCCGTATCGAGACCCTCGTCAGGTCTCGATACGCGCCCTCCTTCGTCGGCCGCTACTCGACCACCGGACGTCTCACTCGTCATAGTCGGCCCCCAGGCTCTCGAGGTTCTCATCGGACCAGCTCTCGGCGGCCCATCGCAGTGTGAGTTCACCGAGCGGCTCGAGCTGCTCGAACCCGATCGCCGAGTGCCGGTACAGCTCCAGCACGGCGAGGAACCGTGCAACGACCACACCGCGTTGCCCGATGCCGGCGATCAGCTCGCGGAAGGTCACGGGCTCGCCGCGCCGCAGCACCGCGACGACGTGCGCCGCCTGCTCGCGGATCGAGACGAGCGGCGCGTGCAGGTGATCGAGGCCGACGGTGGGCACCGCGCGCGGCGTGAGCGCGAGCGTCGCGAGGGCCGCGAAGTCCTCGGCGCTGAGCGTCCAGCGCAGTTCGGGCTCGCGTCGGCGGAACCGCTCCTCGAGCCGCACGCTGCGGGGATGCCGCAGCGATTCGGACTCGAGGTGCGCCGCGAACCAGCGCGAAGCCTCCTTGAACGCGCGGTACTGCAGCAGCCGAGCGAAGAGGAGGTCGCGCGCCTCGAGGAGCGCCACGTCCTCGGCGTCGACGAGCTCGCCCTGCGGCAGGAGCCCGGCGACCTTGAGGTCGAGCAGGGTTGCGGCCACGACGAGGAACTCCGACGCGCGATCGAGCTCCTCCGCGGAGTCGAGCCCCCGCAGGTAGGAGATGAACTCGTCGGTCACCGCCGACAGCGAGACCTCGGTGATGTCGAGCTCGTGCTTGGCGATGAGCGAGAGCAGCAGGTCGAACGGTCCCTCGAAGTTCGAGAGCGCGACGCGGAACCCGGGCGCCTCATCCGACCCGTCGACGGCCGCGCCGTCCAGTGCCGGGGTCTCGCCGGGCGCGCGCTCGTCGGGAACCGGGACCGTCTCAGGCGACCGCGCCACGGAAGACCAGCTCCCTCGCGAGCTGCCGGTACGACGTCGACGCCTGGTGATCGGGCGCGAACTCGGTGATCGGGGTCGCGGCCACCGTCGCGTCGGGGAACTTCACGGTGCGCGTGATGACCGTCTCGAGCACCTTGTCGCCGAACGCGTCGACCACCCGCTCGAGCACCTCGCGCGAGTGCAGCGTGCGCGCGTCGTACATGGTCGCGAGGATGCCGTCGAGCTCGATCGCGGGGTTCAACCGGTCGCGCACCTTTTCGATGGTCTCGATGAGCAGGGCGACGCCGCGCAGCGCGAAGTACTCGCACTCGAGCGGGATGACCACTCCATGGCTGGCCGTGAGCGCGTTCACGGTGAGCAGTCCGAGCGATGGCTGGCAGTCGATGAGGATCACGTCGTAGTCGGGTGCCACCCGGCGGAGCACGCCGGCGAGGATCTGCTCGCGGGCGACCTCGGTGACGAGGTGCACCTCGGCGGCCGACAGGTCGATGTTCGCGGGGATCACGTCGAGCCCCTCGACCATCGTGTGCTGGATGGCGTCGGCCGGCTCGATGCTGCGCGACAGCAGCAGGTCGTAGATGGTGGGCGCATCGTGGGTCTGCACGCCGAGTCCGGCCGAGAGCGCGCCCTGCGGGTCGAAGTCGACCGCGAGCACCCGACGCCCGTACTCGGCCAGGGTGGCGCCCAGGTTGATGGTGGTCGTCGTCTTGCCGACCCCGCCCTTCTGGTTGCAGAGGGCGATGATGCGGGCCGGACCGTGCGAACGCAGTGGGGCGGGCTCGGGGAAATCGCGGTGGGGACGACCGGCGGGACCGACCTCGGGCTCCAGCGACGCGATGCCGTCAGCCGGGTCCTGCGTCTGGTTGGTCACGTCTGGTCTCTCTCCTGCGTCGTCGGCGCCTGCGTCCCGCAAGTGCTTGGTCGATTCTAGCGAGCACGCGGGTGGGAAGCCGTGTACATCTCCCGGAGTGTATCGGCTGTGACCAGCGTGTAGATCTGGGTCGTCGCGACCGACGAATGCCCGAGCAACTCCTGCACCACGCGCACGTCGGCACCCCCTTCGAGCAGGTGAGACGGATGCCCCGAGCCCGGCCCGCTCGGCCGCCCGATGGATCACGTCCCACGCGGCCTGCCGCGACATCCGTCGACCGCGGAGGCCGAGGAAGAGCGCCGGCGTCGCGGTGCCTCGCGCCGACAGCGCCGGACGGGCGCGCACGAGGTATGCGTCGATCGCACGACGCGCATACGAGCCGAGCGGCACGATGCGCTGCTTGCCGCCCTTGCCGAACAGCCGCACCACCTCGTCGTCGACGAGGTCGTCGACGTTCAAGGACACCGCCTCCGAGACGCGCGCGCCCGTGGCGTAGAGGAGTTCGAGCAGCGCCGTGTCGCGCAGCTCGTGCAGTTCCTCGCCGCCGACGGCCGCGAGGAGCGCCTCGACCTCCTCGACCGGAATGGCCTTCGGCAGGCGCATCGGCAGCTTCGGCGGGCGCAGTTCGCGCGAGACATCCGCTTCGATGACGCCCTCCTCGGCGAGGAATCGGTGCAGGCCGCGCACCGCCGAGAGCACTCGCGCGATCGACGAGGTCGCGAGCGCCGGGCGGCGTTCCGCGCCGAGGAACCGCACGAAGTCGGCGAGGTCCTGCTCCCGCACCGCACCGGGGCCGTCGAAGCCCCGGGCGGCGAGCCAGTCGGCGTAGAGGCCGAGGTCGCGACGGTACGAGGTGACGGTGTTGCGAGCGAGGCCGCGTTCCACCGTGAGGTGCCGCAGGTACCCCTCGACGGACGCGGTCGCGGTCATGGCCGCGCGGGCTCCCCGCGCGGCATGGAACGGCCGGGCCACGGGGCATCCGCCGGGCCGAGCCCCCGCCACCCTCGTGCTCGTGCCGCGAACGCCGCGAGCGAGGCGTAGACGAACGAGGAGTTCTGCACGCGACGCGCGAGCACCGCGTCGACGCATTCGTCGAGCGGGGCCCAGCGCGTCTCAATGTCGGCTTCCTCGGCCTCGCGCTCGAACGGCTCGTCGGTCGCGCTGAGCCCACGGGCGAGGTAGATGCGAATCGCCTCGTCGCTGCCGCCCGGCGACGTGTGGACGTCGATGAGCACCGCCCACTCGGATGCCACGAGGTCGCCCTCCTCGGCCAGCTCGCGCTTGGCCGTGGCCAGCGGGTCCTCTCCGTGCACGTCGAGGAGGCCCGCCGGGATCTCCCACGCGCGCGTGCGCACGGGATGCCGGTACTGGCGGATGAGGAACACGCGATCGTCGTCGTCGATCGCGAGCACGGCGACCGCGCCGGGATGGTCGACGTACTCGCGCACCAGGTGGTGCCCGCCGTACTCGACGGTGTCGCGGCGCACGTCCCAGATTCGTCCGTCGAACACCCGCTCGCTCGCGACGAGCGGCAGGTCGACGCGTTCGTCGGCGAGCGGCCCCGAGACCGACTCGGCGACCGGCTCAGCCATTCGCGACGTCGAACAGCAGGCTCGCCTGCTGCCGCTCGAGCGCCGCGCCCACGAGCCCGCGGAACAGCGGGTGCGGGTCGTTCGGACGGCTGCGGAGTTCGGGGTGCGCCTGCGTGCCGACGTAGAACGGGTGCACGTCGCGGGGCAGCTCGACGAACTCGACGAGGTGCCGGTCGGGTGACATGCCCGAGAACACCATGCCCGCCTGGGCGATGCGGTCGCGGTACGTGTTGTTGACCTCGTAGCGGTGCCGGTGGCGCTCGGAGACCTCGGTGGATCCGTAGAGCTCGGCCGCGATCGAGTCGGCCTCGAGCTTGGCCGGGTACAGTCCCAGGCGCATCGTGCCGCCGAGGTCGCCGGCGGCGATGATCTCGACCTGCTCCTCCATCGTCGCGATGACCGGGAACTCGGTGTCGGGGTCGAACTCGCTCGACGAGGCACCCGGGAGCCCGACGACATTACGCGAGTACTCGATGACCATGCACTGAAGTCCGAGGCAGAGGCCCAGCGCCGGCAGGCCGTTCTCGCGCGCGAACCGGAGCGCGCCGATCTTGCCCTCGATGCCGCGCACGCCGAACCCGCCCGGCACGCAGATGCCGTCAAGGTGCGCGAGATGCTTCTGCGCTCCCTCGGGGGTGCGGCACTCGTCGGACGGGATCCACTCGACGTTGACCTTCGTGTCGTTGGCGAAGCCGCCTGCCCGCAGGGCCTCGGTGACCGACAGGTAGGCGTCGGGAAGGTCGATGTACTTGCCGACCAGCCCGATCGTGACCTCGTGCCTCGGGTCGTGCACGACCTCGAGCAGTTCGCTCCAGCCCGACCAGTCGACGTCGGCGGCCTTGTCCACGAGGCCGAGCGCGTCGATGATGTACGCATCGAGGCCCTGCTCGTGCAGCATGGTCGGGATGTCGTAGATCGACGACACGTCGACGGCATTGACGACGGCGGCCTCGTCGACGTCGCACATCAACGCGATCTTGCGCTTGTTCGACTCGGTCACGGGCCGGTCGCTGCGCAGCACGAGCGCGTCGGGCTGGATGCCGATGGAACGCAGGGCGGCCACGGAGTGCTGGGTCGGCTTGGTCTTCTGCTCGCCCGACGCGCCCATGAACGGCACGAGCGAAACGTGCACGAAGAACACGTTCTTGCGGCCGAGTTCGTGGCGCACCTGGCGGGCCGATTCGATGAACGGCTGCGATTCGATGTCGCCGACGGTGCCGCCGATCTCGGTGATGATGACGTCGGGCTTGGGGGTCTCGGTCGCCTGCAGGCGCATGCGGCGCTTGATCTCGTCGGTGATGTGCGGGATCACCTGCACCGTGTCGCCCAGGTACTCGCCGCGGCGCTCCTTGGCGATGACCGTCGAGTAGATCTGGCCGGTCGTGACGTTGGCGGCCTGCGACAGGTTGATGTCGAGGAACCGCTCGTAGTGGCCGATGTCGAGGTCGGTCTCGGCTCCGTCGTCGGTCACGAAGACCTCGCCGTGCTGGAACGGGTTCATGGTGCCCGGGTCCACGTTGAGGTACGGATCGAGCTTCTGCATGACGACTCTGAGACCCCTGGACGTCAGGAGATTGCCGAGGCTTGCCGCCGTGAGTCCCTTGCCCAACGAAGAAACGACACCACCGGTCACGAAGATGTGCTTGGTCACGCCGTCAATAGGCTCAGGGCTCGAAATGTCTGTGCTCGAAAGAGCTCTGCCGCGTTCATCCACCACGGGCTTATAGTCTAACCCACGATCCTCGCCTGCTTCGCCGACATGCCCCACGTGCTCCCCCCTTCTCCGTTGGCGTCAGGTCGACGCGGTTCCCGGGCGACGCCGTGCCGCCGTGGTCATGCCGCCCGCTCCGAGGCGATCTCCAGCAGCTCCCGCGCGTGTGCCAGGCCGCTCTCCGAGTCGGCGAGACCCGACAGGAGCCGCGCCATCTCGGCCTCTCGCTCGGCACCGCTGAGCTGACGCACGCTCGACGAGGTCACCTGCCCGTCGGTGCCCTTCACGACGCTCAGGTGGTTCGTCGCGAACGCCGCCACCTGGGCCAGGTGCGTGACCACGATCACCTGCGACCGCTCGGCGAGACGGGCGAGACGCCGGCCGATCTCCATCGCCGCCGCGCCCCCGACCCCGGCGTCGACCTCGTCGAACACGAACGTCGGCACCGGGTCGGTGCCGGCGATGACCACCTCGATCGCGAGCATGACCCGCGAGAGCTCACCGCCCGAAGCGCCGCGCGACACCGGCCGCGGTTCGGCGCCGGGGTGCGGCTGCAGCAGGATCGCGACCTGGTCGCGTCCGTGCGACGCGGGCTCGTGCCCGGCATCGACCGTCACGCTGAGCCGCGCGTCGGGCATCGCGAGCGCCTCGAGCTCGGCGGTCACGGCGGCGGCGAGCCGATCGGCCGCCTCGGTGCGCAATTCCGTGAGTCTCGTCGCGAGCCGCTCGACGTCGTCGGCAAGTCGGGCGACGGATGCCTCGAGCAGCTCGATGCGCTCGTCGTCGCCGTCGAGCTCGACGAGCCGGAGACCACCCGAACGCCGGAACTCGAGCACCTCGTCGAGGGAGCCCCCGTGCCGGCGGATCAGCGCCGTGAGGAGCGCCCGGCGCTCCTGCACGATCTCGAGCTCGCGCGCGCTGTCGGCGTCGAGGCCCGCGAGGTAGCCGGCGAGCTCGGTCGAGGCGTCCGCGAGCAGGAAGCCGGCGCTCTGCAGCGCCTCGGCGATGGGGGCGAGCGCCGCGTCGTGCTCGACGACGTGCTCGAGGTGGCGGCGGGCGCTGTCGACGAGGGCGATGGCGTCGGGCGCGCCGTCGGTGAGGTCCTCGGCCGAGATGAGGGCACGAGCCTGGGCCGCGGCGAGGCGGAGGTCCTCGAGGTTGGAGAGGCGATCGGCGCGCTCCGCGAGCTCGGCGTCCTCGCCGGGCTGCGGATCGGCCGCCTCCACCTCGTCGAGCGCGTCGCGCAGCTCCGCGGCTTCGCGGACCCGTGCGTCGTGCGCGTCGCGGAGTCGTTCGAGCTCGGCGGCGTCGGTGCGCCACGCGCTGAAGCACTCGCGGTACTCGGCGAGGGCGGTCGCGAGTGGCGCGCCCGCGAACCGGTCGAGGGCGTCGCGTTGGGCGGCTGACGAACGGAGCCGCTGCTGGTCGGCCTGCCCGTGCACGACGACGAGCTCGTCGCCGAGGTCGCCGAGCACGCCGACGGGGGCGCTGCGGCCGCCGACGACGGCGCGACTCCGACCCTCCGCCGAAACCGACCGGCCGAGCAGCAGCTCACCGTCGTCGATTTCGCCGCCGGTCTCGGCGACGCGCTCGGCGATGGGGCCGTCGTCGGGCACGAGCCAGCGCCCTTCGACCCAGGCCTGCTTGGCGCCCGCGCGCACCGCACCCGCGTCGGCACGTGCGCCGAGGAGAAGGCCGAGCGCGGTGACGACCATGGTCTTGCCCGCACCGGTCTCACCCGTCACGGCGGTGAATCCCGAGCCGAGCGGAAGCGTGGCCTCGGCGATCACGCCGAGGTCGCGGATGCCGAGCTCCTCAATCAACGCAGCCCTCACTCATCGCGGCCCTCATTCACGGCCCGCCGGCCCTCGCCAACCCGTGACGGGGAGTTGGAACTTGTTGACGAGGCGGTCGGTGAACGGCGCCTCATGCAGGCGCGCGAGGCGCACGGGCACCGGCGACCTGCGCACGATGACGCGCGCGCCCGGCGGTAGGTCGAACGTGCGGCGACCATCGCACCAGATTACGGCGGCCGCCTCGGTGCGCTGCAGGATCTCGACGGCGAGCGACGAGTCGGGACCCACCACCAGCGGGCGGGCGAACAGCGCGTGTGCGCTGAGCGGCACGAGCAGCAACGCCTCGAGGCTCGGCCACACAACGGGACCGCCGGCCGAGAACGAGTACGCGGTCGAGCCGGTGGGCGTCGACATCACGATGCCGTCGCATCCGAACGACGAGAGCGGCCGCCGGTCGACCTCGACGACGACCTCCAGCATGCGCTCGCGTTCGGCCTTCTCGACGGTCGCCTCGTTGAGGGCCCAGCTCTCGTACACGACCTCCTGGCCGACCTTCGCCCGCACCGAGAGCGTCATGCGTTCCTCGACCGTGTAGTCGCGGGCGAGCGCCCGGGCGACCGTGTAGCCGAGGTCGTCGCGCTCGCTCTCGGCCAGGAAGCCGACATGGCCGAGGTTCACCCCGAGGAGCGCGATGGGGTGGTCGCGCATGAGTTCGGCTGCGCGCAGGATGGTGCCGTCGCCGCCCAGGACGATCACGAGCTCGATGAGGTTCGGGTCGACGTCTTCGAAGCGCTTGACCTCGCCGTTGAGCTCGGGCACGTAGGCGCGCACCTCCTCCCAGTGCTCCGCGGCGATCACGGGAACTGCGCCCTCGGCGAGCAGTTGGGAGCACACCTCGCCCGTCGCCTCGAGGGCCGACTGTCTGCCGGGGTGGGAGACCACGAGGAAGTGCCGTGCGTCGTTCACGCGTACGTGCCTCCAGTCAGCTGCTCCACCCGACGCATCCATTCTGTCGGATTCACGCCGCGCGACGCGCTGAGATGCACGAGGTATTCACGATTGCCGTGGCTGCCGGCGATTGGGGAGGACAGGACGCCCACCGTGCCGAGACCGACGTCGAAGGCCGCCCAGAGCACGTTCGACACCGCCTCGGTGCGTCGCGTCGCGTCGCGCGCGATGCCCTCGCGCACCCCGCCGCGACCGACCTCGAACTGCGGCTTCACGAGCAGCACGAAGTCGGCGTCGTCGGCCGCGGTCGCGCGCAGGGCGGGGAGCACCGTCACGAGCGAGATGAACGACAGGTCGGCGGTCACGAGGGAGGGCGCCTCCGCGACGCCCGTGAGCTCGGCCAGCCGGGCACGGTCGAGCGCCCGCACGTTGCAGCCCTCGACGAGCACGAGCCCCGGAGCCTCGGCGAGTTCGGGCGCGAGCTGGCCGTGGCCGACATCGACGGCGAGCACGGTTCGGGCGCCGCGCTCGAGGAGCACCTGGGTGAACCCGCCGGCGGACGCGCCGGCGTCGAGCACCACTCGCCCCGCCGGGTCGACGCCGAATCCGTCGAGCGCGGCGATGAGTTTGTGGGCTGCCCGGCTCACGTGGTGGTCGGATGCCGCCACCACGAGTTCGGCCGTCTCTGGCACCTTCATGGCGGGCTTCACCGCCGGCCGCCCGTCGACCGTCACGACGCCCCCGGCGACGAGCGCGGCCGCGTGCGTCCGTGAACGCGCCAGGCCGCGCGCTGCGAGGGCGGCGTCGAGCCGCTGCTCGGGCATCGTCAACTCACGCCACCCGAGGGGTCGGAGTGCTCGAGCTCGGCGCGCAGCCGGTCGGCCAGCTCCTGGTACCCCTGCGCCCGTTCCGCGAGCGGCCTCGTCTCGATGTCGCGGAGCTCGGCGACCGTGCCGTCGGGCGCCGCGTCGCGCTGGTCGCGACCGGCCGACGCGACCGCGGCATCCGTCATGTCGAACGCATCGACCGCGGCAGGCTCGTCGTCAGTGCTCACCAGACCACGCTACCCCGCTCCGCCCATCGTGCGGCGTCGCTCCGGCGGCACGCCGTCAGGAGTACAGCCTCGCCGGCACGTCGAGCGCGTGGATCGCCGTGCCCGACGACCAGATCGCGGCGCAGGCCGCACGCAGCAGGTCGAGCCCGCCGTCGCCGTCTGCGACGATCTCGACACGGTTGCCCAGGACGCGCACGCGCGCGGCGCCGACCCGGACCGCACCGCCGCGCACCGACTCGACGACCGGGTACGGCTCGTGCAGGCCGCGCAGGTCGCCGAGGATGAAATCGGGGCGACTGGTGGCGTCGGCGGCGAGCACCTGCTTGGCGCGATCGATGCCCGTGAGCACGAGGGCGCTCGACATGCCGGCACGGTTCGCGCCCAGGATGTCGGTGTCGAGCCGGTCGCCCACGACGAGCGGGTGCTGGGCGTCGAAGCGGCGTTTCGCCTCCTCGAAGATCGGCGTCTCGGGCTTGCCCGCCACGACCGGGAACCGGCCCACCGCGGTATGCACGGCGGACACGAGCGTGCCGTTGCCTGGCGCGATGCCCCGTGCGACCGGGATCGTCCAGTCCATGTTCGTGGCGATCCAGGGGATGCCCGGTGCCGCGGCATCCGGTCCCCCGTGCGCGTTCAGGGCGAACGACGCCTCGGCGAGCTCGCGCCAGCCCACCTCGGGTGCGAACCCCTGCACGACGGCCGCAGGCGAGTCATCCGCCGATCGCGTGACGCGGAAGCCGCACTTCTCGAGCTCGGCGACGATGCCCTCGCCACCGACGACGAAGACCAGGGCCCCGGGCTCGACCCGCTCCTCGAGCAGGCGCATGGCCGCTTGCGGCGACGTCACCACGTCGTCGGGCACCACGTCGAGACCGAGTTCGGCCAGGTGCCGGGCGACGGACGCGTCGTTCCGCGAGGCGTTGTTGGTGATGTACCCGACCGGGTGCGATGTCTTCGTGCGATTGAGGCTCTCGACAGCGTGCGGGATCGCGCCATGGCCAGCGTAGACGACGCCGTCGAGGTCGGCGAACACCGCGTCGATGCCCTCGAGCGGCGTCAACGCCTCAGCCTGCGTGCGGAACAGTCCCATGGGGCGTGCTCTCTTCGGCCTCGTCGGTCGTGCCGTCGGACTCAAGCTCGAGCCGCTCGCCGTCGGCGAGCACTGCCGCGACGTCGTCCTCGAGCACCGCGCCCGGGTCGTGGATGACGTCGCTCTCGTCGGAGTCATCGGATTCCTCGGACGCCGTGTCCTGCGCGGCATCCGGCTCGTCGTCCTCCTCGAGCTCGACCTCGAAGATCTCCACGAGCTCCGACTCGGCAGGGGCCCCGAGCGCTGCCTCGGCACGATCGGCACGCGCGCGCCAGTCCGCCGCCTCCGCAGTGCGCTCCAGTTCCTCGAGCACCTCGGCGTACGCCGAGAACAGGGCGGGGCTGTACGAGAACGCCCGGTCGGGGTCGAGCTGCGGGATCTCGAGCTCGGCGAGGGCGAGCTCGGGCTGGCCCAGGTCGAGACGTGCGCCCGACATCGCGATGGCGAGACCCACCTGCACGGCGGCCGGCAGCGTCGAGCGGTCGACCGAGCGGCCGACCTCGAGTGCACGATCCGGCCGCCCGACGCCGCGCTCGCTGTCGACCATGAGCGGCAGCTGATCGTTGCGCCCCGAGATGCGGCGGTAGGTGCGCAGCTCGCGCAGCGCGAGGGCGAAGTCATCGGTCGCGTACGCCGTGATGGCGAGCGTCTCGCGCACGACGGCGATGCGGCCCGCACGGCGCGCGGCGGACTGCGCGTGCCGATGCGCGAGTTCGGGATCGACGTCGAGGTAGACGGATGCCGCCACGAGATGCCGCGCGACCCAGTCCGCGTTCTCCTTGCTCAATGTCTTGAGCTCGGCGCGGGCGCTCTTCTCGAGGTCGCGCGCCTCGATCGACTCGGGGATCTCGGGATCGTCGTGACGTGGCCGCACGGCGAGGTTCGGAGCGCCCGGCGTCTCGCGAGGCCGCTGCTCCTCGCGTCGGCCACCATGCGGCTCGGGCCGGCCGCCACGCCGGTCGTCACTGCGCGCACCGGAGTACGGGCGCTTCGCATCCCGGCCCCCGTATGCACGCTTCGCGTCCCGGTCCCCGTACGGGCGCTTCGCGTCCCGGTCCCCGTACGGGCGCTTCGCGTCCCGGTCCCCGTACGGGCGCTTCGCGTCCCTATCACCGTACGGGCGCTTCGCAGGGCGGGCTCCTGAGGAGGACTCAGCTCCGGCAGCTCCACGACCGCCCTGCGGTCGCTGGCGGGGTCGCTCACCACGGTTCGGCCGATCCCTGCCGTCTGATTCGTCCTTGGGGTCGCTCACGAATGTCCTGTCGTGTGTGGAGTCCTCATCGGACTCAACCGTACTGCGGCCGGCGATGCCTGACCCGTCAACGAGAAATGGCCACCCGCCAGCGCTCGCGATCGAACGCAGTGGGTGGCCACTCCTCAATGTCTGTCCGGCGGTGTCCTACTCTCCCACAGGGTCGCCCCTGCAGTACCATCGGCGCTGCGAGTCTTAGCTTCCGGGTTCGGAATGTGTCCGGGCGTTTCCCTCGCGC
>NZ_BMMD01000027.1 GCF_014645655.1 Agromyces bauzanensis
GGACAAGCGACGCTGGCGGTCAGCCACCGGCCGACGGTTCAACAGGAATCCTCATCCGGAGCGACGCATTCGCGCTACAGAAACGATGGTGCACCAATGAGCGACGTCGCGCCTGCGCCGGTCGAGCACCGCGTCGCCGATGTCGTCGTCATCGGCGGCGGCGTCGCGGGCCTCGTTGCGGCGCTCGAGTGCGCGAAGGTCGGCCTGCAGGTGGCCGTGCTCGAACGGCGCGACGGTATCGGCGGATGCGTCGGCCGCATCGAACTCGACGGGCTCTCGCTCGACAGCGGCGCCGAGTCGTTCGCGACCCGCGGCGGGGCGGTCGCCGAGCTGCTCGAATCGCTCGGGCTCACCGACGACATCGAGAAGCCCGATCCGGCCGGCGCCTGGCTCGTCATGCCGGGACCGAACGGCACCGCGGATGCCGCGCCCATGCCCCGCACCGGCATCCTGGGGATCCCCGCGAACCCGCTCGGCGGCGACGTGCGGCGCATCATCGGCTGGCGCGGGGCCATCCGCGCCTACGCCGACCGCCTGACGCCGATCCTGCGCATCGGCCGGTACCGGAGCCTCGGCCACCTCGTACGGTCCCGCATGGGCGCCGCCGTGCTCGACCGGCTCGTCACGCCGATCTCGGCCGGCGTCTACTCGAGCGACCCGAACGTGCTCGACCTCGACGTGGTCGCGCAGGGGCTCAACGAGGCGATGACGCGCGCGGGCTCCCTGTCGGGAGGCGTCGACCAGCTCGTCGAGTCGCGCAAGGCCGGCAGCGCCGTGCTGGGGCTCCGCGGCGGCATGCACCGGCTCATCGACGCGCTCGCCGCCGAGCTCGACCGGTTCGGCGCCGAGGTGGTGACCGGGGCCGAGGTCACCGCGATCGCCCGGCAGTCGGCTGCCGCTTCGATGGTCGAGGAGGGCGCGGCTCCTCGACCCGCGGATGCCCCGGTCCCGGGCTGGATCGTCGACGCCGCCCGCGACGGCGACCCGCCAATCCGATTCGACGCCACCCACGTCGTGCTCGCTGCGCCGTCCGACGCGTCGCGCCGGCTCCTCGACGAGGCGTCGCTCGGCTGGTCGACGGCCGCGGACTGGCCGCACGCGGCATCCGTCGAGCTCGTGACCCTCGTGCTCGACGCACCCGCGCTCGACGCCGCGCCGCGCGGCACCGGCGTGCTCGTCGTGCAGGGAACGCCCGGCGTCACCGCCAAGGCGCTCACGCACTCGAGCGCGAAGTGGCAATGGCTCGCGGATGCCGCGGGCGGCCGTCACGTCGTGCGCCTCTCGTACGGGCGGGCGGGCGAGCCCAACCCCCTCGACGGTCGCGCCGACGACGAGGTGACCGCGCTCGCGCTCGCCGACGCGAGCGTGCTGCTCGGCACCCCGCTCGACGCGTCGATGGTGCGCGCGTCGGGGCGCACGGCCTGGCGCGACGCCCTGTCGCACGCGACGATCGGCCAGCGCGACCGTGTTCGGGCGCTCGAGGACGTGCTCGCCGCCGAGCCCGGCATCGAGGCGACCGGCTCATGGGTCGCGGGCACGGGGCTCGCGTCGGTGGTGCCGCACGCGCTCGAGGCCGCCCGCCGCATCCGTCGCGTCGCGGTGCGGCCCGGCGACAGCGAGTAGCCGCGGCCGAGCCGCCGCGGGTCAGATGATCTCGGCTCGGCGCTTGCGGACGATGTCCTCGAGTCGCGTGACCACGGCGGCCGACGGGGTCACGGCACCGTTCAGATAGCTGTTCAACCGGCTCCGCGACGTGCCGAGTCGCTCGGCCAGCTCTCGTTGCGACAGGTCGGTGGCGCGAGCGAGGCTGCGCAGGCGGCGGACCGTGCGTTCCTCCGGGGTCGCACGTGCAACCTCGAGCACCGAGCGCAGAAGCGCGGCCGCGCCGGCCGACTCGGCGACCTCGAGCGCCTCGTCGAGGTCGGCGGCGACGGGTCCGTACGGTGCGGCTTCGACGGCGCGGGCGACTTTCGCCCAATCGGATGCCCCGCCCCGGTCGATCGCGGCCAGGATGCCCTCGACGCCCCAAGCGTCGACCGGATCATCGGGGGTCACGGTGAGATTGCGGAACCGCATGGCCGTCACGCTTCCTCCCCGACGACGGCGACGATCGCGCGGGCGAGCTCACGACAGACCTCCGTCACGTCGTTCCAGTCGTGCCAACGGGCGATGAGTCCCTTGTACTGCGCGAGTCGCGTCGATCGCGGCGAGCTCTCCGGCCGCAGCGTCGACGCCGAATCGGGTGGCGAGAGCGGCGACGTCGAGATAGTCCCGCGTCTGGTTGCGCTTCACGATCAGGTAGGCCTTGATGCGGAGCGTCTCGGCCATCGTCGGCACCGTGAGCGATCGACCGGATGGGAGGCGGAAGCGCTGCGTCTCGAGCGGACGCATGCGGGTGAGCTGGCGGATACCGGTCTCGATCCCGCCGAGCTCGCCGAGGATGATCTTGCCGTGGGCGGCCCGGTTGAGCACGAAGTCCCCGTCGTGCTCCAGTGCGTCGAGCACGACGTCGAACCGATCACGAGCACCGATCGCAGGTCGGAATGGAGCTCCGGGAAACCGTCGGGGAGCTCGGGTCGTCGTCGATCGGAGCGACCATCCATCCAGCGCGTATCCGATCTGATACTCGGGCCGGGCAGCAACCGCTCGCGGCGAGTGGGCTTTCCCGCACGCCGACCCGATCGACCGGCGCCCCGACCGGGCGGTCTCGCATAGCCAGAACGGCATATTGGCCGCGCAACCCCCTTGCGCGACCCTGCACGGGGTCTACGCTGGAACCGTCGCTGTGGTCATCCACCGGCCGGCCACAGGGGGAGATGGGGTGCACACATGAAGGGCAAGATCCTCTTCGTCGTCGGTCTCGGCGTCGGATACGTGCTCGGCGCTCGCGCCGGACGCGAACGCTACGAGCAGATCCGCACGGCCGCGCTGAACGTCTGGAACCAGCCCGCCGTGCAGCAGGGCGTCGGCACCGTGAAGGATTTCGCCAAGACGCGTGTCAGCGATCTCAGTGACACCGTGCTCGACGGCGTGAAGGGCCTCATCGGCAACGCCACGAAGGGTCCGGGCGCCACCACCGCTTCGGGCGCGAAGCCCTCGTCGGGCGCGAGATCGGGCGGCGCGAAGGCGAGCGCGGCGAAGTCGACCACGGCGAAATCGAGTTCCGCGAAGTCGGGCGCGTCCGAGTCGGGCACGACCAAGGCGGGCTCGGCGAGCAGCTCGTCGAGCTCGGGCGGCTCCACCGCGGAATCCGGCTCCTGATCCGCGGAGGGGAACATGACCGCACCGTCGAATGACGAACGTTCGCTGTTCACGCTGATCGGCGAGTTGCCCGATCGGGTGTCCGACCTCGTCCGTGCCGAGATCGACCAGGTCAAGGCCGAGCTCAGCTACAAGGCCAAGCACTTCGGCATCGGCGCCGGGCTCATCGCCGCCGCCGCGTTCGTCGGCATCTTCCTGCTGGGCACGCTGATCGCGACGGGCATCCTCGCGCTCGCGCTCGTGTTGCCGGCCTGGGCCGCAGCGCTCATCGTGTCTGGCGTGCTGCTGCTCATCATCCTCATCCTCGTGGGCATCGCGGCGCTCAACTTCAGGCGCGGCAGCGAGCCGCTCGAATCGATCGAGAGCCTGCGCCGGGATCTCGACATGGTGAAGGGAACGGGCGACTATGACCGCGACTGACGTCGCCCGCGGGGTGAACGGACGTGTTGCCAAGACGCGCCAGCGCAACCTCACGCGCCTCGAGGCGCGCACGAACTCCGAGCGCGCGCGTGCGGAGTTCGCGAGCACGCTGGACGCCCTCGAAGACAAGCTGAACGTGCCGAAGCAGGTGCGTGTCAAGACCGCGCGTGCGAAGGTGCGGCTCCGCAGGTTCGCCGACGAGCAGCCCGCCGCAGCGGTCGCGGTCGCGGTCGGAGTCGTCGCGGTCGTCGGCGTCTCGGTGTGGCTCGTCGTGCGGGCCGCCGTCGACGGCACGTAGCGCATCGAGCGGATGCCGCGATGCCGCCCTTCGACGCGGGAGGCCGAGTTCCTGAGGGCCACGAACCCTCCGGCCCGGCGCCGACCGCGGTCGACCGGGTCACCGACGTGGTGCGGTCCGAGATCCTGAGCGGCACGCTCGCCGCCGACGAGCCGCTCCGCGAGGAGGCGGCATCCGAACGGCTCGGGGTGTCCCGGCACACCGTGCGTGCCGCGTTCCAGCGGCTCGTCGCCGAGCGACTGGCCGTCGCCGCGCCGTACCGCGGCGTGCGTGTGGCGAGCTTCGACCGCGAGACGATCATCGCCCTGCAGCAGCTGCGCGCCGCGCTCGAGGTGGAGGCCGTACGCATCGCCGGCGAGCGGTACGGGTCGGCGTGGCCGGATGCCGTGCTCGCACCCGCGCGTTACGCGCTCGATCGGATGGCGGCGCTCGGGGGGGCGGGTTTCGAGACGGGCGCTGCGCACCCACCTCAACCCGCGGCGGAGATCGACTGGCTCGAGGCGGAGCGTATCCACGCCGAATTCCACGGCGCGCTGGTCGCGGCGTCCGGCAGCCCTCGCATCATCGAAGCCCACGGCGCGCTAGGCAGCGAACTGCTGCTCTTCCTGTTGCACGTGCGCCCGCATTACACGCTCGACACCCTCGTCGCGGAGCATCGCGCGCTGCTTCACGAGGTGCAGACCCGCGGGCCCGACGCGATCCGCGAGCACCTCGAGCACTCCACCGCGCTGCTCCTCGGCCGCTAGCCGCGACGCTGCGCCACACCGCATCGGAAAACACCTGAGAATCCCCTTCATGCGCCCGCATGCGCCCGTGAGGGCGGACTTCGCTGCACACTCCGGCCCTCGGATGCCGCAGCAGTCCCCAGTCGCGCGGCCGCGGCATCCGACCCCTGCTTTTGGCCGTTCAGGGAGGAAGGGGGAGACTAGAGGCATGTCTTCCCCCGCTGCCGAAGCGGCAGCCGACGCGCTCCAGACCGAATCCGACGCCGAGCAGTCTCCCGAGGGCTACACGGTGTTCGCCGTGCTCCGCAAGGACCCGGCGCGACCCGACGACCTCGATGGCCACGACGTGCCGCG
This sequence comes from Agromyces bauzanensis, assembly GCF_014645655.1. Lineage (GTDB taxonomy): Bacteria > Actinomycetota > Actinomycetes > Actinomycetales > Microbacteriaceae > Agromyces > Agromyces bauzanensis. Next base: position 5,059 of record NZ_BMMD01000027.1, read on the forward strand.
CTTCGTGCGCGAGCTCGACGACATCATCGGGCTCGTCGAGAACGAGGGCGCGACCGTCCGCGGCATCTACGACGTCTCCGGCCTCCGTGCCGACGCCGACGTGATGCTGTGGCTGCACGGGCCCACCGCCGAGGGACTGCAGTGGGCGCTGCGCGAGCTCCGTCGCGCCCGCCTGTTCCGTGCCCTCCTGCCCACCTGGAACGCCATGGGTGTGCACCGCGACGCCGAGTTCAACAAGGCCCACGTGCCGGGGTTCCTCCGCGGGCTCGCGCCGAAGCAGTGGCTCACGATCTACCCGTTCGTGCGCAGCTACGAGTGGTACCTGCTGCCACCCGAGGAGCGGGGACGCATGCTCGCCGAGCACGGCCGCAGAGGCGCCGCGTTCCGCGGGGTCATCGCGAACACCGTCGCATCCTTCTCGCTCGGCGACTACGAGTGGCTGCTGCCGCTCGAGGCCGACGAGCTCACCGACCTCGTCGATCTCATGCGCGACCTCCGCGCCACCGACGCGCGCCGTCACGTGCGCGAGGAGGTGCCGTTCTTCACGGGCCGCCGCATCAGCACTGCCGAGCTCGTGGAGGTGCTGCAGTAGTGGCGGCTGTGAACCTCGGCTCGGCCGGCGAAGGACGAACGGATGTCGCCGGCGGCTCGGTCGCCGGCGGAACGGATGCCCCGGGCACCCCGCATCGCGGACGCAAGCCCGCGCCCGCGGCATCCGCACCATTGGCTCCCGGTGCGATCGTGCCGGGCGCGACACCCGCCGCGCAGGGCGGCCCCGAGCACGTCACGGAGCCGACCGCGTACGACGCGATCCTGCTCGCCGGATTCGGTGGGCCCGAGGGCCAGGACGACGTCATCCCGTTCCTCCGCAACGTCACTCGTGGTCGCGGCATCCCCGACGAGCGTCTCGAGGAGGTCGCACACCACTATCGGCACTTCGGCGGCGTCAGCCCCATCAACGAGCAGAACCGCCGACTGAAGGCGGCGCTCGAGGCCGAGCTCGCGAGCCGCGGCGTCGACCTGCCGGTGATCTGGGGCAACCGCAACTGGGATCCGTACCTGAACGACGCCGTCGCCGAGGCGAAGGCCCGCGGCTTCACCAAGCTCATCGCCATCGCCACGAGCGCCTACAGCGCCTACTCCAGCTGCCGCCAGTACCGCGAGGACTTCGCCGACGCGCTCGCCGACACGGAGCTCGGCGGCGAGATCCAGATCGACAAGGCGCGCCAGTTCTTCGACCACCCCGGCTTCGTCACGCCGTTCGTCGAGGGCGTGCGCGACGGGATCGCACAGCTGCTCGCCGACCACCCCGGCCTCGACCGGGCCACTGAGATCGAGGTGCTCTTCGCGACGCACTCGATTCCGACGGCGGATGCCGCGAAATCGGGCCCGGCCGAGCGCGGTTTCGGCGAAGGCGGCGCCTACGCGGCACAGCACCGCGCGGTCGCGGAGGTCGTCATGCGCGAGGCCGGCATCCCCGACGTGCCGTGGCAGCTCGTGTACCAGTCGCGCTCGGGCCCCCCGACCCAGCCGTGGCTCGTGCCCGACGTGAACGACGCCATCGCCGAACTGCCGGCAGCAGGCCGCAAGGCCGTCGTGATCGTGCCGCTCGGCTTCGTGAGCGACCACATGGAGGTCATGTGGGACCTCGACGAGGAGGCCATGGAGTCGGCGCACGAGCACGGTCTCGCTGCGGTGCGCGTGCCGACGCCCGGCACCCACCCCGCTCATGTCGCGGGACTCGTCGATCTCGTGCTCGAGCGCGTGAACGGCACCCCACGCGCCGAGCGTCCGCACGTCACCGAGCTCGGCCCCTGGTACGACGTGTGCCGCCCCGGGTGCTGCGAGAACGCGCGACTCGGCTTCAAGCCTGCCTTGGCGGGGATCGCGCCGTGAGCAGCGGGGCGGGTACGGCGGGAACGGCGGGCACGATCCGCGTGGGCACCCGCGCGAGCACGCTCGCGATGGCGCAGACCAGGCAGGTCGCCGAGCGCATCGCCAAGGCCGCGAAGGCGGAGATCGAACTCGTGCCGGTGACGACCGAGGGCGACACATCACGTGCCTCGCTCGCCTCGCTCGGCGGCACCGGCGTGTTCGCCGCCGCGCTGCGTGAGGCGCTCCTGCGCGGTGAGTGCGACGTGGTCGTCCACTCGTTGAAGGACCTTCCGACGGCCGAGCATCCGGGCCTGCGTCTCGGTGCGGTGCCGAAGCGGGCCGACGCCCGTGACGCGCTCTGCGCTCGCGACGGCCTCACGCTCGCGACGCTGCCCGAGGGCGCGCGCATCGGCACCGGGTCGCCGCGCCGTATCGCGCAGCTGCGCGCCGCGCGGCCCGATGTCACGCCGGTCGACATCCGCGGGAACGTCGACACACGTCTCGGCAAGGTCGAGTCGGGCGAGGTCGACGCCGTGCTGCTCGCCGCGGCCGGCCTCGGACGGCTCGGACGAGCGGATGCCGCGACCGAACTGCTCTCGCTCGTCGACTGGCCCACCGCCGCCGGACAGGGCGCGCTCGCCATCGAGGTGCGACGAGAGCGCGGCGACCGCGCGCTGGAGCGCGCGCTCGAGGCGATCGACCACGGCACGAGCCGTGCGACGGCACTCGCCGAACGGCTCGTGCTCGCGGGGCTCGAAGCTGGCTGCGCAGCGCCGGTCGGCGTGACCGCCTTCGTGGACGACGAACTTCTGTTCCTCAGCGCGAACGTGTACAGTGCCGACGGGACGCGGAGGCTGACGAGCTCGCACGCCGCGACCCCCGACAGCCGCTCGTCCGCCGACTTGGCGGACGCGGCACGCGACGTCGCCGATCGGGTCGTCGCGGAACTCCTCGGCAATGGCGCCGCCGAACTTGCACCACCTGAGGAGTCGCGATGAGCGAATTCGAAGCGGAAGCGTTGACCGGTGCGATCAACCTGCCCTTCCACCACGGCAAGCCGTTGACGGGCTGGCGCGTGCTCGTGCCCCGGGGCGGGCCGTGGGGCGACGGCGTCGCCGCGGCTCTGCGCGCCAGGGGCGCGTCGCCGATCGTGGCGCCGCTCATCAACTTCGCGCCGACAAACGACCAGCCCGCCCTCGAGGTGGCGCTCGCGAAGCTCGCGGCGGGCGAGTTCGACTGGGTGACGGTCACGAGCGCGACCACGGTCGACGTGCTCTCGTCGTACGGGGTCGTGATCCCCGAGACCACGAACGTCGCGGCCGTCGGCGAGACCACCGCCGCCGCGCTGATCGCCGCCGGATATCGCGCCGACATCGTGCCCTCCGAGGAGAACTCGGCGCGTGGCCTGCTCGAGGAGTGGGAGGCCGCGACCGGTGGCCAGCGCGGGCTGCGCGTGCTCGCCCTCCGCTCGGCGATCGCGAAGCAGATCCTCTCGGTGGGCCTCGCGCGGGCCGGCCACCACGTCGAGGCGGTCGTCGCCTACCGCACCGTCGGCGTGCCCGCCGCGCCGAAGGTCGCCGACGACGTGCGCGCGGGTCGCGTGAACGCCGTGCTCGTGACCTCCGGCAGCGTGGCCGAGCAGGTGCAGCAGCAGCTCGGCCCCATCCCCGAGACGACGCTCGTCGCCGCGATCGGTCCGCAGACGAAGAAGGATGCCGCGGCGGTGGGCCTGCGCGTCGACGTCGTCGCACGCGAGCGCACCGCCGAGTCGCTCATCGACGCGGTGGTCGAGGCCGCGACGGCCAAGGCCTGACGGCCCTCGCTCGTTCCCCAGACCCGACCTCTCACCTCACTCGACCCCCGAATCCTCCTCGTCGAGAGTGCACTTGTCGCCCCGAAAAGGGCATCGACTGCACGCTCGGCGGGGGCAAGGCATGCATTGGAACGCGACGAACGCGATCTCCGTCGCGAACGGGCCGCGGCGTGCGCCCGCCGGGCGCGCGTAGGCTGTTCGGGTGAGTTCCGCGCCCCTGCCCCGCGTCCGCCCGCGCCGCCTCCGGGAGACCCCCGCGATGCGCCGCCTCGTGTCCGAGACCCGCATCCATCCGGCCGAGCTCGTGCTGCCGATCTTCGTGCGCGAGGGCGTGAGCGCGCCCGTGCCGATCGCGTCGATGCCGGGGGTCGTGCAGCACTCGCTCGAGAGCCTTCCCGAGGCGGTGGCGGATGCCGCGGCTGCGGGCATCGGCGGAGTGATGCTGTTCGGCGTTCCCGAGCAGCGCGACGCGCGCGGCTCGGGCGCGACCGACCCCGACGGCATCCTCAACGTGGCGACCAGGGTTGCGGTCGAGGCATCCGCGGGTCGGCTGCTCGTGCAGACCGACCTGTGCCTCGACGAGTTCACCGACCACGGGCACTGCGGCGTGCTCGACGATCGCGGCCGCGTCGACAACGACGCCACCCTCGTGCGGTACGCGGCCATGGGGCTCGAACAGGCTCGGGCGGGATCGGAGCTGCTCGGCCTGTCGGGCATGATGGACGGCCAGGTCGCCGCCGTGCGCGAGGCGCTCGACGACCAGGACTTCACGGATGTCGCGATCCTCGCCTACTCGGCCAAGTACGCGTCGGCGTACTACGGCCCGTTCCGCGACGCCGTCGAGTCGACCCTCGAGGGCGACCGCCGCTCCTACCAGCTCGATCCCGGTAACCGGCGTGAGGGGTTGCGCGAGGCGATGATCGACATCGAGGAGGGCGCCGACATCGTCATGGTGAAGCCGGCCGGCAGCTACCTCGACGTGCTCGCCGATGTGGCGGCGGCATCCGAGGTCCCGGTCTGGGCCTACCAGGTCTCGGGCGAGTACGCCATGATCGAGGCCGCCGCCGCTCACGGCTGGATCGACCGCAAGCGCGCTGTCATCGAGTCGGTGCGCGGCATCCGGCGGGCCGGGGCCGATGTCGTGCTCACGTACTGGGCCACCGAGCTCGCGGGCTGGATCCGCAACGGGGACCTCGCGTGAGCGCCGCGGCGGCTCCTCGACCCACGAACGCCGAGCTCTTCGCCCGTGCCCAGGCCGCGATCCCCGGCGGCGTGAACTCGCCCGTGCGCGCGTTCCGCTCGGTGGGCGGCACACCCCGCTTCCTCGTGTCGGCACGCGGCCCCTACGTCGCCGACGCCGAGGGACGCGAGTATGTCGACCTCGTGGCCGGCTGGGGTCCCGCGATCCTGGGCCACGCCGACCCGCGCGTCATCGAGGCGGTGACGGATGCCGCGAGCCGCGGTCTCTCGTTCGGTGCGTCCACGCCCGCCGAGACCGAGCTCGCCGAGCTCGTCGAACAGCGAGTCGGTCCGGTGGAGCAGCTCCGCCTCGTGTCGACGGGCACCGAGGCGACCATGAGCGCCATCCGCCTCGCCCGCGGCTTCACGGGCCGCGACGTGCTCGTGAAGTTCTCGGGCCACTACCACGGCCACTCCGACGGGCTTCTCACGGAGGCCGGATCGGGCCTGGCCACCTTCGCACTGCCGGGCTCCGCGGGCGTGCCGGCCGCCATCGCGGCGCTCACGCTCGTCGTGCCCTACAACGACCTCGACGCCCTGCGCGTGGTGTTCGCCGAGCACGGCGACCGCATCGCCGCGGTCATCGTCGAGGCCGCGGCCGCGAACATGGGCGTCGTTCCGCCCGTGCCGGGCTTCAACCGCGCGCTCGTCGACCTCGCGCACGAGCACGGCGCGCTCGTGATCTCCGACGAGGTGCTCACGGGCTTCCGGGTGTCGGCCGCCGGGTGGTGGGGCCTCGAGAGCGCCACCGACACCGCCTACACACCCGACCTCATGACGTTCGGCAAGGTCATCGGCGGCGGCATGCCGGTCGCCGCGCTCGGCGGCCGCGCCGAGATCATGCAGCAGCTCGCCCCGCTCGGGCCCGTCTACCAGGCGGGCACCCTGTCGGGCAATCCGGTCGCGGTCGCCGCGGGCGTCGCGACCCTCAGGGCAGCGGATGCCGCGGTGTACGAGCGGCTCGACGCCGCCGCCGCGACCATCTCCGCCGCCGTCTCCGAAGCGCTCTCTGCCGCGGGCGTCGCGCATCGCGTGCAGCGCGCCGGCAACCTCTTCAGCTTCGTGTTCGGCGAAGAGGTCGCGTCGGCCGGCGTGCGCGACTACGCCGGCGTGCAGCGCCAGGAGGCGTGGCGGTATCCGTCGTTCTTCCACGCGATGCTCGACGCGGGCGTCTCGCTGCCGCCGTCGGTGTTCGAGGCGTGGTTCGTCACCGCGGCGCACGACGACGACGCGATCGGCCGGGTGGTCGACGCGCTTCCGGCGGCGGCGCGCGCCGCCGCATCCGCTCGCCCGGCCTGACGCCGTCGCAAACCGTTACGCCATTGTGGGTTGGCGACTCGGCGCTCGCCGGCCGGCTCGTGCAGGATGGAATCATGTCCCACCTTCGCGTGCACAAGGACCGGATCGAGGTACATCTCACCCCGGCCGAGAAGTCGCTCGCGCTGCGCGCCGACGACATCGTGGTGCAGCGCGATGACATCCGCTCGGCGACCATCGCCGACGACCCGTGGGTGTGGGTCCGCGGCATCCGCAGGCGAGGCACCGAGATCCCGCTCGTGGTGGCGGTGGGCGTCTGGAAGTACCACGGCGGGTCGGACTTCGTCATCATCAAGGGCAAGCGCCAGGCGGTCGTGCTCGAACTGAACGCCGGCGAGTTCACGCGCATCATCCTGAGCACCAACCACGCCGCCGCGCTGATCGACCGGCTCAAGCTCACCGACGATCCCGAGCCGCCCACCGACTAGGCGAACAGGAACAGCACGAAGCCGATGAGCGGCAGCGTGCCCTGGATGAGCGCGGGCCTCCAGTAGCCGCGACCGGTGGTCGTGAGCACGGCCGCGGCGAGTACCATGCACGCGGTCGTGAACAGCACGAGCGTCGTGCCCACGGTCGCCGAGTCCAGCCAGTAGAGCACGAGGCCGACGGCCGCGCCGATGCCGAGGAACAGGTTGTAGAAGCCCTGGTTGTAGGCCATGGGCTTGGTCGCGTCCGCCTGCGCCTGGTCGGCGACCCCGAACCGCTTCCAGGTCGCGGGCCGGGTCCACCACACGCTCTCCATCAGGAAGATGTAGCCGTGCAGGAGCGCGGCGAGGGCGGCGAGGATGCTCGCGATGACGGCCATGGCGCGATCGTATCGGTGCAGGGGTGGCGGAGGCGGGTTTTCGAGACGGCGCTGCGCGCCTCCTCACCGCGCGGCGTGCTCCACCGTGACGGGCACGCCGAGGAAGCGTTCGAGCTCGGGAGACGGATGCCGCGAGCGCTCGTTCCCCGGCGGCGGACAACGCACGCCACGCCGCCACGCGCACGGTCGCGCGCCTGGCCTGCCCGGGTCGAAATCACGATCGCTCACCGGGCCGCGGGACGCGATGGAACGTGCCGCGAGCTCCGCGAGGGCCTCGTCGCGCGCGCGAGGCGGTGATGGCGGCACTCGTTCGTCGAACGCCGCGTAGGTGCGCTGCTTCCCGACGTTGGCGCCGCTGATCGCCACGCGCCCGAGCTCGGCGAGCATGAGCAGGTAGGTCCAGCACATCGAGTCCGCGTGCCGCGGCGTCGCCCTCGACGCCCGTCCGGCGGTAGTGGAGCCCGTTCTGCCGCGGACCCGCACGGCCGAGAGCTCCACGAGCCACCGGGCGTCGGCGGGATGCACGTAGTGCCACGTGGGGCGGAGCACATGCGTGCGGAGGATGCCACCCGCGTCGGTCGCCGCGGCGACGGCCGCGGCATCCCGTCGCCGCTCCTCCGGCACCCGCATGGCGAGCCCCCACTGCGACGGCAGGTACTCCTGGGCCTGCACGGCGACGAATCGCCGGACGACCTCGGCGAAGGCATCGCCCGGCGCCCGGAGACCCTGCGCTCGCAGCGCATCGAGCGGAGCGTGTCGAGGTCCAACGCTACGTCACGTCCCTCCGCCATGTCGTGGCGCCGCCGATCACGGTGGCGACGACCGCGATGCCGAGCAGCACGAGCCCGCCCTGCCACCAGTCGAGCGACGACGACGACCCAGTCGACATGATGCTGTAGAAGGAGGCGCCGACGAGTGCATCGCTGGCCGCTCCGGGGAGGAACCGGCCGATGCTCGCGGTGACGTCGCTGAAGGATGCCGCGAGCCGGAGGATCGGCTCGACGAACTGCGTGAACGCGATGACGATCACGATCGCGGCGACCTGGTTCGGCACGAGCGCGCCGAGGCCCACGCCGATGCCGCCCCAGAGCGCCATCGCGAGCACGCCGCGACCGATGAGGGCCCACGTGTCGCCCTGGTCGAGCCCGGTGTCGAAGTCGAAGGCGGCCAGCGCCGCGGCGCCCGAGCCCACCGAGGTGGCGAAGGCCGCGACGCCGAGCCCCGCTCCCACGACGAGCTGCGTCACGAACTTGCCGCCGAGCACGATCGACCGGTGCGGCTCCGCGAGGAACGTCGGCGTGAGGGTGCGGTGCCGGAACTCGCCGGTGACCGCGAGCGCCCCCAGCAGCACCGGGAACACGTAGCCGATCGATGAGGCGAACGTGTAGATGAGCGGAGCGAGCTCGGTCCCGGGCGGCACGCCCGTGTTGCCACCGGTCGCGGCTGCGGCGTCCGGGTTCCGCACCGCCCACCCGAGGAACGCGCCGAACCCGCCCGCGAGCACGAGCACGTAGCCGACGAGCAGGAGGGCGAGCAGCCACCACATGCGCGTCGTGAAGACCTTCTGGAACTCGGAGGCGATCGAGCGGAGGAGCGACATCATTCCTCACCCCCGCCCACGAGCGTGAGGAATGACTCCTCGAGCCCGGACTTCAATCGGTGCAGCGCGCTCAGTTCGACACCGCCGAGGAAGGCGGCGCGGCCGACCACGCCGGGGTCGTGCTCGTCGACGATGAACCCGCCGCGGCCCTCGGTATAGGCGAGCCCGGCCTCGTCGAGGGCCTCGGAGAGCTTCTCGCGGTCGGGCGAATCGACGATCGTGCGCGGCGCCGCCTCGAGCTCGAGGCTCGAGAGCGTGCCGCTCTTGATGAGCCGCCCCTTCGAGATGATCACGACGTCGTCGACGCTCTGCTGCACCTCGCTGAGCAGGTGCGAGCTCACGAGCACCGTGCGCCCCTCGCGCGCGAGCGCCTGCAGGAAGCCGCGGATCCACTTGATACCCTCGGGATCGAGGCCGTTGATGGGCTCGTCTAGCACGAAGACGCCCGGGTCGCCGATGAGCGTGTACGCGAGCGACAGGCGCTGGCGCATGCCGAGCGAGTACCCGCCGACGCGGCGGTCGGCGAACTCGGCGATGCCGACCATCTCGAGCACCTGCTGCACTCGCGCCGCCGGCAGCCCCGCCGCGGTGGCGTACACCTTCAGGTGGTGGCGCGCCGTGCGGCCGGGATGGAACGTCGCCTCGAGCGCGGTGCCGACCGTCTCCAAAGGGCGCGGTAAGTCGTGGTACGGGGTGCCGCCGAACGTGGCCGTGCCGGCGGTCGCCCGCACGAGCCCGAGCAGCACGCGCAGGGTTGTCGTCTTGCCCGCGCCGTTTGGGCCGAGGAACCCCGTCACGCGGCCCGGCTCCACCGTGAAGCTGAGGTCGTCGACGGCGGTGACCGGGCCGAACTGCTTGGTAAGTCCCTCGATCATGATCGGGATGCCGCCTGCCATACGCGCTCCTCACGTCGGGGGGCAGGAGCCGCGATGGGCCGCGCCCCGCCCGGGCCCGGCGGTCGAGCCGCCTCACGGGCCACCCTAGCGAGCGCCACCGGCGCGGGGCATCCGTCGCGCGGGTGATTCCCGCGGTCTTCCGGATGCTCCTACCATGACTCCATGGCCCGGCTGCGGTTGCGACTCCTGGGCGTGGGCGCGATGGCGTCGCCGCGGTACGCGCCCGCTGGCCTGATGGCGATGGCGCCGTCGGGCACGGTGATGTTCGACGGGGGGCTCGCGGCGGTTCCCGACGCGACGGGCGGCCTGCTGCGCGCGTGGCTCGTCACCGATCTGCGAGCGGAACTCATCGCCGACATCCGCCGCACCGCGTCGACGTTCGGCCTGCGGCCCGAGGTGGGGCCGTATTCGGCCCCCGACCTCGTCGTCGAGCCGCACCCCGTCGAGCACACGAGCCACGAGGCGTGGGGCTACGAACTCCGGTGGCAGGGGCGGACGGCGGTCTGGGCGCCCGAGTTCTGGCGCTTCCCCGAGTGGGCCGCTGGCGCCGATCTCATGTTCGCGGATGCCGCCGGCTGGTCGCGGCCGATCCGGTTCCGTGGCGGCGTCGGCGGACACGCGGCGGCATCCGACACCTCGGCGGCCGCGCGTGCGGCGGGCGTGCGTCGTCTCGTGTTCGCCCACCTCGGGCGTCCGACGATCCGCGCCCTCGACGCCGGCGAGGTGCCGGAGTTCGGCGAGATCGGGCGCGAGGGCGCCGAGTACCGGCTCTGAGTCGGGGCTCACGGCGCGACCCTCGCCTCAGTTCAGCTGACGGATGTCGCGCGGCAGCACGCCCCCGCCGTAGAGGTCGCTGGCGAGGTCCTGCAGGGCGCCCAGCATGACGCGCTGTGTGTACGGGCCGTACGAGAGGCGCGCGACGCCGAGTTCCCGGAGGCGCGCGGGCGCCGGGATGTCGGGCAGTCCGATGAGGCTCACGCGCCGGTCGCCGATGCCCGCCACGAGTTCGGCGATGACGTCCTCGCCGAAGTTCCCGGGCACGAACACGCACGTGGCGCCGGCCTCGAGGTACGCCCGGCCGCGCTCGACGGCGTCGGCGATGTTGGTCGCCCGAGGTCGGTCCCTGCCACGCAGGAACGCGTCGGTGCGCGCGTTGAGAGCGAGCGGCACGCCCTCCGCGTCGGCGGCGGCCATGGCGGCCTCGACCGCGGCGACCGCCTCACCGAGCGGCTTGAGCTCGTCCTCGAGGTTGGCGCCCGCGATCCCGAGACCGATGGCGCGGCGGACGGTCTCGCCTGGGTCGCCGTAGCCGGCCTCGAGGTCGGCGCTCACGGGCACGTCGACGGCACTCGCGATGCGGCCGACCATGTCGAGCATGAGGTCGACGGGGATCTGCTCGCCGTCGGGATACCCGAAGGTCGCGGCGATCGAGTGGCTCGCGGTGGCGATCGCGCGGGTCTCGGGCAGGGCGGCGATGGCTCGGGCGCTCACGACGTCCCAGACGTTGACGACCTGGAGGAGCTCGGGGGCGTCGTGCAGGTGGCGGAGTTCGGCGGCGGTGTCGGCGAGGGTCATGGCTCCAGCCTACGGTCGCGTCAGCCCCCGAGGGCCGCCCCCAGCCCGTCGAGCAGGCGCTCGACGTCGGCGGCATCCGTGTAGGGAGCAGGTCCCATGCGCAGGCCGCCGCCGTCGCCGAGACCGAGGCGCCGGGATGCCTCGATCGCGTAGAAGCTGCTCGACGGGGCGAGCACCTTGCGCTCGGCGAGCGTCCGGCTCACGTCGGATGCCGCGTGCCCCTCGAAGGTCACGAGCAGCGTGGGAGTGCGCCTCGTCGCGCGCGACCACAAGCTCACGCCCGGAAGCGCCGCGAGCCCCTCCTCGAGCCGGGCGCGCAGGCCCTCCTCGTGCTCGTACAGGGCGGCGTACGATGCCGCGAGTCGCCCGCGGCGGGACTCGGCGGCGCCCGCGGCATCCGGATCCAGGCCCGCGAGCACGTCGACCGCCGCGGTCACGCCCGCGAGCAGTTCGTAGGGGAGCGTGCCGAACTCGAAGCGCTCGGGCACCACGTTCGTCGCGGGCAGGAGCTTGTCGGGCATGATCGTCTCGAGCAGGTCGGGCCGGGCGGCGAGCACGCCGCAGTGCGGCCCGAGGAACTTGTAGGGCGAGCACACGAAGAAGTCGCAACCGAGCCCGGCGACGGAGGGCAGCTCGTGCGCGGCGAAGTGCACGCCGTCGACGAACACGAGTGCGCCGACCCCGTGGGCGGCTGCCGCGATCGCGGGCACGTCGGGCATGGTGCCGATGAGGTTCGACGCAGCGGTCACGGCGACCACGCGCGTGCGCTCCGAGAGCACGGCGGTGACGGCATCCGTCGGCAGCTCGCCCGTCTCGGGGTCGAAATCGGCCCACCTCACCGTGGCGCCCACCCGCTCGGCCGCCTGCACCCACGGACGCACGTTCGCGTCGTGATCGAGCCGCGTGACGACCACCTCATCGCCCGCCTCCCAGTCGCGGGAGAGGTGCCGCGAGAAGTCGTACACGAGCTGCGTGGCGCTGCGGCCGTGCACGATGCCGCGCGGGTGCGCGTCGAGGAGGTCGGCCATCGCGAGCCGGAACCCGTGCACGGCGGCTTCGGCGCGCTCCTCGGACTCGCCGATGGTGCCCCGGTTCGACAGGGGACCGGTGAGCACGGATGCCACGGCGTCGCCCACGGCCCGCGGCGTCTGCGTTCCGCCGGGGCCGTCGAAGTGCGCCCATCCGCTCTCCAGCGAGGGGAACAGCGAGCGGATGCGGGCGGTGTCGTAGGCCATGACGACGAGCCTATGTCGCGCCGCACGGCGGGCGTGCGGCTAGCATGCGGTCATGGGCGAGGTGGGCGCCGAGGCATCCCGAACCGACGCGACGGCGGCCGGTCAGGCACCGCGACGGCTCTCGTTCACGACCATGCTCGACGGCTTCTTCTTCGTGTTCGCGGGCATCGCCTCGGTGTGGCTCGCGTGGCTCGTGCTCACGCAGTCGTTCGAGTTCGGCTGGTTCGGCATCGCGTTCTTCGTGGCGTTCTGGCTCGTGCTCGCCTACCTCGTGCTGCCGCGGCTGCACCGCATCCTCGCCGCGATCTACGTGCCCGAGTACTTCATCGGCCGAGCGCGCACGAGCGACGGCCTGCTCGGCGACCCGGTGAACCTGGCGTTCGACGGGAGCGAGGCATCCGTGCACGCCGCCATGCGCGCCGCCGGCTGGACGCGCGCCGACGACATCACGCTCGCATCGGGCTGGCGCATCGTGACCTCGACCGTCACGCGCCGCAGTTACGACGAGGCACCGGTGAGCCCGCTGTTCCTGTTCCACCGCCAGCAGGGCTTCGCCTACCAGCAGGAGGTCGAGGGCAATCCCGCGCGGCGCCACCACGTGCGGTTCTGGCGGACCCCCGACTGGTGGCTGCTGCCCGGGGGACGGCGCGTCGAATGGCTCGCGGCGGGGACGTTCGACCGCAGCGTCGGCTTCTCGCTGTTCACGCTGCAGGTCACCCACAAGATCGACGCCGACATCGACGTCGAGCGCGACCACATCGTCGCGACCGTGCTCGGTGCCAACCCCGTGGCGGGCGTCGAGGTGCTGCACGACTTCTCCACCGGCTACCACTCGCGCAACGGCGGCGGCGACACGATCCGCACCGACGGGGACCTGCCGGTCGTCGACGTCGGCGAAGTGCCGGTGGTCGCGATCGAGGCAGCGCCGTGAGCGCCGCCGACCCCGAACGCCGACACGTGTCGGTCGAGAAGCGTCCGGCGTTCGAGTCGCCGGCGGTGCTCGCGACACCCGTGACGCCGCCGGTGTCGATGCCCCGCCCCGCGGCGACCGCGTTCGGAGCCCTGCTCGTGTGCGGACGCGTCGCGGCCGGCATCGCCGGGCTCGTCGCCCTCGGTCTCGCATGGGACGACATCGTGCGAACCGAGCTGGAGATCGAGCTCGAAGGTCGCGACAGCCAGGCCGCATCCGACCTGGTGCTCACCGTCGTGATCGTCGCGGGCGGCGTCGTGCTCGCCGTCGAGCTGCTGCTCGCCCTGTTCATCTGGCGGGGCAGCAACCGGGCTCGCGTCACCGTCATGTCCTTCTCGACGATCAGCATCGTGGTCGCGTGGATCGACTCGGTGACCGGCTCGACCGAGATCACGCTGCGCACGACCTTCGTCACGCTCGCGCTCGACATCCTCGTGCTGCTCGCGCTCTCGAGTCGGAATGCGCGTGCCTACGCCCGGCGGCCGCGGCAGCGGTCCATCCTGCACCGTCGGTGGGCGGGAGACCCGGCGCTCCGGCGCCGCCACCGCCCTCGCACGTCGCACGCCGAGTGATCGAGTCGCCACGAGCACAGAATCCGGTCCCTGCGCGGGGGAGGGGATCGTGGGCTCTACGCACCGAGGAGCGTGTTCACCGCCTCCGCCGAGAATTCCCGCTCAACCACGAGCGTGGTGAGGCCGACCACACCGGCGCGTTGACCGAGGTTGGACTGACTGATCGCCAGATGCCGCGTTGCCCGCGGGAGAGAACGCGGATAGAGGGTCTCCCGCAGGCCCGTCAGCAGCGGGGCCGAGGCGAGGGTGCCACCGATGACGACCTCGCTGGGGTTGAGGACGGAGACAACGGTGGCCAGAACCTCACCCAGGACGCGACCGGCATCCCGCGTGAGACGCGCTGCGTCGGCGTCACCGGCTGCGAGGAGGGCGCCGACGTCCGAGCCGGACGCCGCAGGCGTTCCCAACTCGCTGAGCGAACGCGCCACGGCACCGCCCGATGCGACGGCGGCGAGGCATCCGTATGACCCGCACTGGCACAGACGGTCGTCGTACCCGACGAGCTTGATGTGCCCGATGTCTCCTGCGCCGCCATCGGTGCCGGCGTACACGCGCCCATCGATGACGATGCCAGAGCCGATGCCCGACGAGACCTTGATGAAGCAGAGGGATCTGGAGTCGGGGTGGGCGGAGCGCTGCTCGCCGAGTGCCGCCGCATCGGCGTCGTTCATGACCAGCACGGGCACCTCGAGAAGGTCGTGGAGGTGCTCGACGATCGGATACGCGTCCCAGCCGGGCATGATCGGCGGCTGACTCGGACGGCCGGTGTCGGGGTCGACGGGGCCCGGCACGCTGATGCCCATTCCGCTGATCCGATCGCGCGCGACGCCGACGCGCTCCAGGAGCGCACGTGCGCGGTCGCCGATCGCATCGAGCGTCAGCCCGGGGCCGTCGGCGATGACCACGTCGAGCCGCTCCTCGTCATGGATTCGCCCGGCGAGGTCGGTCAGGGCAACCGTCGTGTGCGTCGTATCGACCGCCGCCGCGAGAACGAACGCGTGCTCCGTGTTGAACTGGAGGAGGCGCGCAGGGCGGCCGCCCGACACGCGATTGGTGCCGTTCTCGACGATCAGGCCGGCGTCGAGCAGTGCATCGATCCTCGTGGCGACCGTCATCCGGGAAAGACCCGTGATGTCGAGCACCTCACCGCGTGTCACGGCTCGGCCGGCGCGGATCAACTCCAGCACGTCGCCGGGTCCAGGCATGTCGACCTCCAAGTCGGGCTACCGCCTATTATGCTTGACAATTAGACATTACCTACCCAATCATTAGACGTATCTGGCGCGCGGTTTGACGCGAAGAGCCACACCGGTAAGTCCGAGCGCAAGGAGGCGCCTCATGAAGCTCCGTGCCACAGCGATCGCGATATCGGCAATGCTGAGTGCTGCGGCACTTGCCATGACCGGTTGCACGAGCGCCCAAGAGACCGATGACGGAGGCGGGGAGGGCATCACCTTCTGGGTGCAGGAGGACCTGCCCGACCGTGTCGCCGCCACGCAGGAGATCGTCGACGCGTTCACGGCGGATGCCGGCATCGGGGTCGAGCTCGTTTCGGTCGCCGAAGACCAGTTCAGCCAGCTCATCACCGCAGCGGCGGCTGCCGGCGACCTGCCCGACGTCATCGGCGGTATCTCCCTGCCGCAGGTGCGGACGCTTTCGGCGAATGAACTCATCGACACGGCGGCCGTCGGTGAGGTGGTGGACGCGCTCGATCGCTCGACGTTCTCGGAGAAGGCGCTCGAGCTCACGGCCGACGGAGATACCCAACTGGCGGTACCGAGCGAGTCGTGGACGCAGATGCTCTACTATCGCACGGACCTGTTCGAGGCGGCCGGGCTCGAAGTCCCCGACTCGTACGAGGCGATCCTCGAAGCGGCACGCACGCTCGATACTGACGAGATGGCCGGTTTCGTCGGCGCAACGGCGCCTGGCGATGCCTTCACAGAGCAGACATTCGAGCACCTCGCCCTGGGCAACGACTGCCAGCTCGTGAACGACGACGGCGAGATCGAACTCGATTCCGACGCGTGCGTCGCGGCGTTCGAGTTCTACGGCGATCTCGTCACGAACTACTCGGTGCCGGGTGCGCAGGACGTCGACACGACACGTGCGACCTACTTCGCCGGTGACGCCGCGATGTTCATCTGGTCGAGCTTCGTCCTCGACGAGCTCGCAGGACTCCGAAACGATGCCATGCCCTCGTGCCCCGAGTGCGTGGCGGACTCGGGGTTCCTCGCGGCCAACACCGGCGTCGTGACCGCAATCGAGGGTCCGGACGCGAGTGGCCCGGCCCAGTTCGGTGAGATCACCTCCTGGACCATGACGGATGGAGGGAACGTCGAGAGCTCGCGGGCGTTCATCGAATACATGATGAGCGACGGGTACGAGCCGTGGATCGCGATCGCGCCAGAGGGCAAGGTGCCCGTTCGCACCGGCACCGAGGAGGAACCGACGCTGTACTCGGACCTGTGGGCCACGCTGCCCGCGGGTGTCGACACCAAGGCGCCGCTCTCGGACTTCTACGCTGCCGACGTGCTCGAGGTCGTGGCGGCGGGTCCCGAGGATCTTGCTCGTTGGGGCATCTCCCAGGGCCAGGGGAACCTGCTCGGAGCACTCCAGGGCGAGCATCCGGTCGCGGATGCGGTCAGCGAGGTCGCCCAGGGAGAGGACCCGGCGACGGCCGCGCAGGATTCCGCTGAGGCGGTGCGCTCGATAGCGGCGTCACTCGAGTGACGCAACTGACCGGGGGGCCGGGGATCGCGGGTCCGGGTCCCGCGGCCCCGGCCGGCGGTACGCCCCCCGGCTCGCGAGTTCGAGGCTCCTCCTTCCGCAGGAAGGAGGAGAACCGCACCGGTCTCGCGTTGATTTCGCCGACCGTCATCATCGTCGTCGCCGCCGTCGTGTTGCCGATCATCTGGGCGATCGCGTTGGCGTTCCAGCGGGTTCGCCTCATCAATATCCGGGGCACCGGCTTCATCGGCGAGTACACGCTCGCCAATTTCGCGAATGTCCTCACCTCGCCCGGATTCCTCGGTGCGCTGTTCACGACGCTGATCTACTCCGTGGTGGGCACCGCGCTCGCGATCGGCATCGGCCTGATCGCCGCCCTCGCCCTCCGCAAGCCCTTCCCCGGGCGAGGTCTCATCCGTGCCTCACTGCTGCTGCCCTACGTCGCACCCGTCGTGGCGGCCACGTTCGTCTGGTCGACCATGCTCAACCCCCAGTTCGGCGTCGTCAACTGGTTCGGTACGATGGTGCTGGGATGGGAAGACCCGGTCGCCTTCCTGTCCGATCGTGCGCTCCCGGTGTCGATATTCGGGTGGCAGGTCGAGCTGCCGATCGCGCTGATCACCGTCATCCTGTTCGAGGGTTGGAGGTCTTTCCCGTTCGCCTTCCTCTTCCTCACCGCCCGGCTCCAAGCCGTTCCCGAGGTGCTCGACGAGGCCGCTCGCATCGACGGCGCGACTCCTTCGCAGCGTTTCCGTCACATCCTGTTGCCGCAGCTGCTCCCCACGATCGCGGTGCTGACGGTGCTGAGATTCATCTGGACGTTCAACAACTTCGATGACATATACCTCCTGACCGGTGGGGGGGCCGGCACCGAAGTGGTGTCCGTTCGCGTCTTCGACTACCTCACCGCACGTGGCGACATCGGAGCTGCGGCGGCACAGGCGCTGCTCCTTGCGGTGATCCTCGCCATGCTCGTCGGCGTGTATCTCAAGCTGTTCGGCCGGGAAGAGGAGCAGGCATGACCACGTCGACGCTCGAAACCCCGCGTTCGGAATCGTCCAGCGCGCGGGGGTTCAACCGAGATCACTTCGAGAATGCGCTGCTCAAGGTCCTACGGCCGTTGGTCATCGCGTTGCTGTTTCTGGCCGCGGTGTTCCCCTTCTACTACATGGTGCTCCTCAGCTTCCGATCCCTCGAGTCCCTGCTGCAGAACCCCGGATCGTTGTGGATCTCCGTCGACGAATTCGACCCGTCGACGTATCTCGACGTGCTCGCCCCCGTCTCCGACGGCGGGCAGGGGTTCGCGACGTTCATGCGGAATTCATTGGTCGTGGCTCTCGGCACCGTCGTGCTCTCGCTGCTCGTCGCGATTCCCGGCGCCTACGCGGTGAGTCGGCTCGCGTTCCTCGGGCGCCGCCAGGTCTCGGGGCTCTTCCTTGCGGTGTACTTCTTCCCCAGCATCCTGCTGGCCGTTCCGCTCTTCGTGTTCTTCACTCAGGTCGGGCTGCGGGGCTCGCTCGTCGGGCTCCTCATCGTGTACGTGTCGCAGGTCGTGGCCGTGTCGATCTACACCCTCCGCAATTACTTCGCCACCGTACCGGTGTCGCTCGAGGAGGCCGCCGCGATCGACGGATGCAGCAGGCTGCAGATCATGCGGAGGATCAGCCTGCCCCTCGCCATGCCGGCGATCATCTCGAACGGGCTGTTCATCTTCATGATCGCGTGGAACGAGTTCCTCTTCGCGTTGCTGTTCCTCGTCGAACGGCGTGACTCCTGGACGGTCTCGCTCGGGCTGTCACAGCTCTCGGGCAGCATCGAGGTGCCGACGACCGTGCTGATGGCCGGTTCGGTCATCCTCACCCTCCCGATCATCCTGCTGTTCTTCGCCTCGGAGCGCTTGCTCGTCGGCGGTCTGACCGCCGGCGCCGAAAAAGGCTGACGAACGGCCGATGATCTCCCGTTCCGAAAGGAGTGCGCTTCCTCGTGCCCCATATCGTGCAATTCAGCGGCCCGCGACGGGTCGAACTCGTCGAGACGGATGCCGCGCCGCTCACGCCCGGCCATGTCCGGGTCGCCACGTGGTACTCCGGGATCTCGGCCGGCACCGAGCTCACGGCCTACCGAGGCACGAACCCGTACCTCACGTCGAGCTGGGATGCCGAGCGCCGGATCTTCGTTGCCGGTGAGCCGAGTTTCGGCTATCCGGTGCAGGGCTGGGGCTACTCGGAGGTCGGCCAGGTCGTCGAGGTCGCCCACGATGTCGCCTCCCCGGAGCCCGGCGACCTGGTGCACGGCATCTGGGGACACCGCAGCGACGCGGTCCTGCCCGCTTCGGCGTTGACGTGGCGTGTGCTGCCCGATGGGCTCGATCCCGTCCTCGGCACGTTCGCGCGCGTGGGATCGATCGCCCTCAACGCCGTGCTCGCGGCCGACGTGCGGTTGGGCGAGCAGGTCGCGATCTTCGGGCAGGGGGTCATCGGCCTGCTCGCGTCGCGGTTGGCCAAGCTGTCCGGCGCACGCGTGCTCGCGATCGACTCGCAGCCCGCAAGGCTCCGCGCCGCGGCCGAATTCAGGGCCGACGAGGTGATCGACGCGACGCTCCCCGATACGGCAGAGCGCATCCGCGAACTGACCGGCGGCGGCGGCGACAGTGCGATCGAGCTCTCGGGTGTCGACAGCGCGCTGCACGAAGCGGTGCGGTCCGTGGTGGTCGAAGGACTCGTCGCCGCATGCGGCTTCTACCGGGGAGGCGCGGCGAACCTCCGTCTCGGTGAGGAGTTCCACCACAACCGCGTGCGCATCGTCGCAAGCCAGATCGGCGGCGTTCCGGTCGAGCTCGGGCGTCGATGGCTCGCCCCGTTCGCGGTCGGGTCGCGATCGGACCTCGCTCGGCGGCGCCCGGACTGGCTGACGGGTCCCGCCGGATACAACTGGGGCGACGAGTTGCTTGGGCTGGACCTCACGCACCCGGGGGTCAGGGACTACCTTGCCGAGGTCTTCACCGGCCTGCGCGAGCTCGGCATCGAGTACGTGAGGCTCGACTTCCTCTACGCCGGAGCGGTGCCGGGGACACGGCATGACCCCGAGATCGGCCCGATCGCCGCGTATCGTTCGGGCCTCTGCCTGATCCGTGAGGTCATGGGCGATGACGCCTACCTCCTGGGCTGCGGTGCGCCGATCCTGCCGAGCGTCGGGCTGGTCGACGCGATGCGTGTCTCGTCGGACATCTTCCACGAGGGCGGCGAAGACGGGTCCCAGGGACTTCGGGGGCGGATGTCGCTCGAGGCGCGATCCTGGCAGCACGGGAGATTCTGGACCGACGACCCGGACTGCCTCATCGCACGACCCGGATTCGCACTGCGGGACGAGTGGGCGGAGGTGGTGCTCGCTGCGCCCGGATTGCGCGGCTTCTCGGATCGAATCGCGGAACTCGACGAGCACGGATTCGACTACGTGCGACGACTGCTGGACCTGGAGGTCGCATGACCGATTTCGATGCGATGGCGCTCCGAGCGCGACTGGCGCCGCTCGTCGAACAGCTCTACCCCGACCAGGCCGACGAGGTGCTCGGCCGCCTCGTGAGCCTGGCCGGCGAATGGGCGCCCGCGCTGCACTCGCTGGAGCACGAGCGTCCCGACGAGGGCACGGCATACCTCATCACCTATGGCGATGCATTCCGCCGGCCGGGTGAGGCCCCGCTGCACACGCTGGCATCAGTGCTACGCGAGCATGTCCGCGATGCCGTCACCGATGTGCACCTGCTGCCCATCTACCCCTGGACCTCCGACGACGGCTTCGGCGTGACCGACCATCGGCGGGTGAACCCGGAGCTCGGTACGTGGGGGGACGTCGCCGAGCTGCGAGCCGATAATGCCCTCGCGCTCGACTTCGTTGCCAACCATCTCTCGAGCTCGAGCGAGTGGTTCCAATCGTGGCTCTCTCGCGATCCTCGTTACGAGGGGTACTTCCTGGAGCCGGACGCCGGCTTCGACACTTCGAAGGTCGTGCGGCCCCGCACGACGCCGCTCGTGCACGAATACCGACGGCCCGACGGCACCATCGCGAGGGCATGGACGACCTTCGGCTCCGACCAGGTCGACGTCGACCCGAGCACGCCGGCCGTGCTCCTCGACCTCACGGACATCCTCCTCGGGTATCTCGCGCACGGCGCGACGACCGTTCGACTCGATGCCATCGGCTTCCTGTGGAAGCAGTCGGGCACCAGCTGCATCCACCTCCCGCAGACGCACACGATCATCCGCATCTGGCGTGTGCTCGTCGATGCGCTCGCCCCGGGCACGCTTCTCCTCACGGAGACAAACGTGCCCCACGCCGACAACATCACGTACTTCGGGAACGGATCGGACGAGGCCAACCTCGTGTACCAGTTCGCGCTGCCACCGCTGGTGCTCCACGCCTTCGTCACGGGGAGGGCGACTGCGCTCGCCTCCTGGGCCCGGGGGGTCGGCCCGGTGGGTCCTCGGGCAACGTGGTTCAACTTCCTTGCGAGCCACGACGGCATCGGCATCCGACCGACGGAGGGTCTGCTGAGCGACGCCGACCGCGCACTCCTCGTGGAGCGCACGCTTGCACGCGGCGGGCGCGTCACCATGGCGAGGGGACCCGACGGGTCGGAGGGGGTGTACGAGCTCAACACGAACTACTTGGACGCACTCGTCGACCCGGCCGATCCCGACCCCGATGCCTCCGCCGTCACGCGCGGCCTCGCGGCGCACGTCATCCTGCTCTCGATGGTCGGCGTGCCGGCGATCTACTATCACGCGTTCTTCGGTTCCGGTCAGGACCGGGCTGGAATGGAGACGAGCGAGATGGCTCGCCGCATCAACCGGGAGGTCCTCGACGCGGATCGGCTCATCTCCGAGTTGGCGTCGTCGGCGCGCCGCCGGGGAATGCTCGAGGGGCTTCGCCATCTGCTCACGACGCGCCGAACCCTGCCGGGGTTCTCACCGTTCGCCGACCAGTCGGTCGAGCAGCTCGACGAGCGCGTGCTCGTCATCCGGCGTGCCGGGGGAACCGCCGACCAGGTGGTCGCCGCCGTCAACGTCAGTTCGGAGGTCGTGCACCTTCCGGCGCTCAATGGGGAGGACGTGATCACGGGGACACGCCACGATGACGGCCTTCTTCTCGAGCCGCATGGCTACGCCTGGTTGGTGGCACGTTGACCCGGTGCTCCGGCGCGCGAGGCGCCGCCCCTGACCGGCGCGGCAGGCGTGGTCAGGCCGAGCGCACCCAGTCGAGCGCCTGCGCGTCCCAGACCGAGCCGGCGTACACGAGCCGGCGGTAGTCCTGCGTCGCGCAGCATGCGCGCGGCCTGCTGCGCGCTAGGCGTGTTCGGCCGGCACCAGTGCCCAGGTGCCCATGGGCCCGGCGGGCAGGTCGGGGAGCGGGGCCAGCCAGTCGGCGGATGTCGCGTCACCTGGGTCAACGACACGTGCCGATCGCGTCCGAGGCGCCGTACGGCGGCGCGAAGGGTTCGGGGTTCGGGGTTCGGCAAGGACATGTCGATGGAGCCGCTGCTCGACTACTCGGTCACACGCCGCCTCATGATCCGGCACGCGGCGCCGCCCGAGACCACGGGGTTCCGTCCGGCGTGAGCCGCGAGGCCGCCGACGCCGTGCGGCGACGGTCCGTCCCGGCTCCGACGCGCCGCAGCGGCATCCGTTTAGGCTGGCATTGACGGATGGCGACCCGCGAGGGAGGACGTTCATGCTGGACTACGACCCCTACGATGTCCTGCAGCGAGCACGGCCGGTGGCTTCGTTCAGCGTGACGAGTGCCGACTTCGAGCATGGCGAACCGCTGCCACGGGGTCAGTGGGCGGCGTTCGCCGGCGGCGCCGATCGCTCGCCCCAGGTGTCGTGGTCGGGATTCCCGCCGGGCACCCGCAGCTTCGTCGTGACCTGTCTCGACGCCGATGCGCCGTCGGCCTCCGGGTGGTGGCACTGGGCGGTCGCCAACATCCCGGCGACGGTCACGAGCTTGGACGCGAACGCCGGCGCCGAGGGCGGCGCAGGGCTTCCGGAGGGTGCGCTCATGCTGCGGAACGAGGACGGCGAGAAGGCGTTCAGCGGCGTCGGTCCGCCGCGGGGCACGGGCGTGCACCGCTACATGTTCGTGGTGCACGCGCTCGACGTGCCGAGCTTCGACCTCGATCCGGATGCCTCACCCGCGAGCCTCGGTACCCGCTGCTTCTTCCACGCCCTCGGGCGGGGCATCCTCGTGGGCACCGCGACGCGAGACTGACGGGACGCCGCGACGCGGCGACGCAGCGCACGCCGGCGGTGGCAGCGACGACCGAGCGCGGCGAGATCCCGGTGCCGCCCAGCGCGAGCGTGCGGCTGGCCGGTCCCGGCGTGCAGCTCGTGCTCATCGCGGGCGAGGGTACGCCGCCATGCTCTCGGCGGCAGTGGCCGATCGCATCCTGGCTGGTGGCGAGACGCCGTTCCCGCACGCATATACGGGCAACCGGAGCGCGATCGCGCTCTACGAACGACTCGGCTTCGTGCTCCGCACACCCGTCGGGATCCTCGTCCTCGATCCGGCGCGAGGTCGGCGGCCGCGCCTACTCCTCGTCGGGTGCCGGCGAGATCGCGGCGCCCAGCCGGATGCGGGTGCCGAACGGGTCGGTGATGAGCGACGTGCGCTCGCCCCACGGCTGATCGAGCGGCTCCTCCTCCACCGTCGCGCCGGCGTCGACGAGCGCCGCCGTCACGCGGTCGACGTCGTCGACGTAGAACCAGAGCAGCACGTTGCCCGGCGGGCGGGGTGCCTCGGTGAGCCCGATGCCGAGCGACGAGGTGCCGACCGCGAGCGACACGTAGTCTGGGTCTCCGTCGAGCGGGAATCGATACGAGACGGCACCGCCGAGCGCGTCCCGGTAGAACGCCAGCGCCGCAGGCATGTCGTCGACCTCGAGGATCGGAAACGCTGACTCGATCATGGCCCCTCCTCGAAGGGAGGCTACGCCGCCAGCCCGGATGCCGCTACGGTGGCACTCGTGAGCGAGCAGATCTCCTTCAGCGTGGCCGACGGGGTCGGCCACGTCACGCTCGACCGTCCGAAGGCGCTCAACGCACTCAGCTACGAGATGATCCGCGAGCTCACGCGGGTCTTCGAACTCTGGCGCGACGACACGGAAGTGGCGCTCGTCGTGCTCGACGGAGCCGGCGAACGCGGGTTCTCGGCCGGTGGCGACATCCGTGAGCTCTACGAGTACGCCGTGAACGGAAACGCGAGCGAGGCGCGCGAGTTCTTCCGCTCGGAGTACCGGCTCGACGCCATGATCGCGCGCTACCCGAAGCCCGTCGTGGCGGTCATGGACGGTATCACCATGGGCGGCGGCGTCGGCCTCGCCGGCCACGCAGCGATCCGCGTCGTCACCGAGCGCTCGCGCGTCGCCATGCCCGAGACCCGCATCGGGTTCACGCCCGACGTCGGGGGCTCCTGGCTCCTCGCGAGGGCGCCGGGCGAGCTCGGCGTGCACCTCGCGCTGAACTCGCGCACCATGGATGCCGCCGACGCCCTGCACGCGGGCTTCGCCGAATCGTTCGTGCCGTCGGAACGCGTGCCGCACCTGCTCGAGGCCCTCGCCGAGCGCGCCGACCCGGGCAGCCCGGCTGAGATCGTTATGCTCTTCGACGAGACGCCCGGCCCGTCGGCACTCGCCCTCGCGCGCGACTGGGTCGACGCCTGCTACTCGGCGCCGACCGTGGGTGAGATCGTCGCCCGCCTGCACGCCTTCGCCGAAGGACGGACGACGGTGCCGGCACCAAGCGGCTCGTCGGCCGCCTTGCCGGCGCAACCGCTCGACCCGGCCGCACGGGCCTACGCGGCGGCTGCGGCGGACGAGCTCGAGACCCTCTCGCCCACCGCGCTCACAGTGACGCTCGAGTCGGTGCGCCGCGCCCGCACGCTGCCGAACCTCGAGGCCGCGCTCGAGCAGGAGTTCCGGCTCGTCTCGTGGTTCATCGAGCAGCACGACCTGCGCGAGGGCATCCGTGCGCAGGTCATCGACAAGGACCGCGCTCCGAAATGGAACCCGTCGACGCTCGAAGGCGTCGATCCCGGGCTCGCGGCGCGCGTCCTGGACACGCAGGTGCACGAGCCGGTCTGGCCCTCCGCGGGTTGAGGAGCGAGCGCAGCGAGCGTCTCGAAACCCGCACCACGAGAGCGCCCGCTCGCGTTCCGCAAGCCCTTCGCGTGCCCCGAGGCATCCGCTCGGCTTTTCGATAGCGTTGGGGCGTGAAGACCCATCACGTGCGCGTCCACCGCAGCGACGAGAATCTCGCCCGCGACGGCCAGCTGGCCTGGCAGATCGCGGGCGTCGCGACCGACCCGGTCGAGGTCGACGACGTCGTCGTCGAGATGGTCGTCAACCGCGTGATCGACAACGCGGCGGTCGCCGCGGCCGCGCTCGCGCGCAAGCCGGTGGTGTCGGCGCGCAGCCAGGCGCTCGCACATCCGGTCTCGATCGGCGGCGACGGCGCCACGGTGTTCGGAGCGGATGCC
>NZ_BMMD01000028.1 GCF_014645655.1 Agromyces bauzanensis
GTTCCCGCTCCCATTGGAAATCAAGCAGCACACCGGGCGGATGATCCTGCTGTGGCAGGTCCGCGGCGCCCGGATCCGCGACCCGAAACCGAGCTGGCTGCAAAAACACCGCGAGTACGAGGCTGAGCACTACCCGGGACTCGACACCGCCCGCATTCGCCCTGGCAGTCCCGACGCCGCCGGCCTGTCAACGATGTGATGCCATCGAGTGTCAACGAACTCGCGAGAGCGGTCGTCAGCAAAGTGACGGCATCGGTTGTAAACGAAGTGATGAGAGAGGTTGTAAACGAACACGGAGGATTCGACATACCGGATCGTTACACAGGTGCTACCAGAAGCGTCGTCTTAACACGGCCGACCAGGATTATGCCGACCCCCGCCCCCACGGCCACAGCGATCTCACACCGACATCGGCATAATCCCCAGGTCGGCATAATCGCTGAGCAACTCCTGCAGCACCCCGTAGGCGTCGATCGCCGCCCCGACGGTCGCGATCGCGTCTTGCCCGTTCTCCGGGCTCGGGAACACCGCAGTGCCGACATCGAACCCGGTCGAATCATCCACGAGCTGATACACCGTCACCTTCGTGCGCTCGGAGTCCGTGAGCTTGTACTCGAACGCGTCGAGCTGCCACATCGCCATTGCTGCCGCTCGCTGGAACCGGATAAACGACGACCGGGGACGCTTCCGAGGGTTCGCGTCAACGACCCCGGTGTTACCCGCGGCACCCGCGGGGATCCTCGCAATCGTGGATACCGACGGAATTGAACCCGGGAACTCGGCCTCGTCGACACCGGCATGCCAGATCGATTTCGGTCCGGCATCCCAACCCTTGCCCTTGAGGCGACGACGGATACCGAGCACGACCTTGGTGGTGTCGTCCGTGAACACGCGTGCGGGCTGTTCCGGGGCGCGCGAGCGCGGGTTCAGCGCGGCGTTGCCCTCAGAATGGTGTCGGTCGCGGATCTTGTAGAACGAGGGACGGTTGACACCAAGGGACCGGCGAAACTCGGACACACTCGGTGCGTCGAGAGCGGCGGGATCGAACGCGATCATCTGACGGCGAACAGACGGGGGAAGAGATCTTGACATCCCACGGTTCTTCGGCCACCGAGATCGAGGGACTGTTTCCTGCTATTCGAACTCGACCCCGACGACGCGCCCCGCATCGACGCCACCTACGCCAAGCCGTTCGACCGGCTCCTCGATCCGCGCGCCCACGCGCAGGCGCTGGAGCTACAGTGTTTCCAGCGGGAGGTCAGAGAACGACGCATCCCCCGACATCTTGAGTGTCAGGGGATGAAACATCGACCAAATGGTGGACCCAGGGGGATTCGAACCCCCGACCTTCTCATTGCGAACGAGACGCGCTACCAACTGCGCCATGGGCCCGAGCGACAATGAGCTTATCATCCCTCGGACGGGGATCCGGACCACCCTGCGCGTCAGCCGACCTGTCGGCGGCGGCGCAGCACCGCGTCGAGGTCGTCGAACGCAGGTCGCGCGTCGTCGACGATGCCCATGCGCGCGTAGGGGCTGGCCGGGTCGACACTCCGGCGCTCGCTTGCGCCTGCGAGCGCACCCCTGGCGGCGCCCGGCGCGGCCTGCTCGGCTGACGCCTGGGCACGCCGTGCCGCAGGAGTCGCCGGCGCCCCCGCCGCCGGGATCGAGGGTAGCGGCGGTGCAAGCTCGTCGGCGCGACGTGCGACCTCGGCGTCGACCGCCGCGCGCTTCAGCTCCGCCGCTTCCTCCATCGATGCCATGGCCATCGCCGCGATGGTGCCGCGCGACAGGTGCAATGGTTTCGGCAGCGGCTGCGGCATCCAACCCTGGTCCTCGTGCTGCGGCTCGGACAGGTCGATCGGCTCGAACGGCTCGGCGTCGGGCTTCGCGATCGGCGCCGTCACCCGCGGCACCCGCACCCTCGCGAGACGCACCAGCCCGGCGAACGCCACGACCATGCCGGCCGCACCGCCGCCGCCGGCGATGGCAATGGCGAGCGAAGCCCCGAAGAGGCCGGCGACGAGCCCGCCGACCACCGTCAGGAGCGATGCGAGCAGCAGCAGCGAGAAGCGGCCACGGCGGCGGCGCAGCGCTCGGCGCGCCCTCGCGGCATCCGCCCTCGCGACATCCGCCGCCATCGATGCAGCCGGGGCATCCGCCCACGGCGCCGTCACCGCATTGGGCTCGGTGACGGGAGCGCGAACGGATGCCGCGATCTCACGTGCGGCCTCGGCCGCCTCCTCGGCGACCCGGCGTTCGGCGATGGCGAGCTGCTCGGCCGCCTCGGCCGCGAGGCGAACCGCCTGCTCGTGCTCGTGCAGGATGCGCTGCTGCGTCGAGACCTCGCGGGCGGTGGCCTCGACGCGCACCGGTTCAGGGGTCTCGGAGGTCTCGGCGAGGATGCGGAGCGTCTGCTGGAGCCGCACGGCGTTGCGCTCCGTCGCGAGGTACTGGCGCCGCCGCAGCCAGCTCGGCAGGAGGTACGCGATCCAGAGCGCCGCGGCGGCCGCCACGAGCACTCCCCCGCCGATCACGTCCATGCGACCACGCTAGGTCACACCGGGCCCGCGGCCCCGCTGCGCGCGCGCGTGTTCAGCGATCGGCGAGCCGCAGCGGGGACGCGGCGGCCGCTCGGTCCTCGGCGGTCACCCGCGCGGCGTCCCCCGGGACGCGACCCTCCCGCCAACGGCGAAGCACCCCGCGCGGCACCTCCTCGGCGACGAGGGCGAACGCGAAGTGATCGCGCCAGTCGCCGTTGATGTGGATGAACCGGCGCCGGAGTCCCTCGTACCGGAAGCCGAGCTTCTCGACGACGCGCAGCGACGGGTGGTTCTCGGGCCGGATGCAGATCTCCATGCGGTGCAGGCGCAACGACGAGAAGCAGTAGTCGGTGGCGAGCGCGACCGCCGTCGGCGTGATGCCCCGGCCGGCGACCGACTGCGCCACCCAGTAGCCGATGGTCGCCGAGGAGAGCGAGCCGAACGTGATCGACGAGACGTTCAGCTGGCCGACGAGCTCGCCGTCGACTTCGATGACGAACGGCAGCGCGTGACCGCTGCGCGCGTGCGCGAGCAGGTTGCGGATGCTCGCGCGTGCGTCGATGACCGTCCCGCCGCCCGGGTACGTGGCCTCCCACTGGCGCAGCCACCCCCGGTTGTCGAGGAGCACGCGCTCGAGGGCCTTCGCGTCGCGCGCACGGATCGGCCGGAGCGTGACGTCCCCGTCACGCAACGTGGGGATCGTCGCGGGCGCCAACTCAGGTCCGGTCGAGTCCGGCGACGTACTGCACGAGCCAGGGCTTCAGCTCGGGGCCGAGGTCCTCGCGGCCCGCTGCCAGCTGGATCACGGCCTTGATGTAGTCGAGCTTGTCGCCCGTGTCGTAGCGGCGGCCGCGGAAGACCACCCCGTACACGCCGCCCGTGCCCTCGACGTCGTGCGCCATCTCCATGAGCGCGTCGGTGAGCTGGATCTCGCCGCCTTTGCCCGGTTCGGTGCGCGCGAGGATGTCGAACACCTCCGGCTTCAGCACGTAGCGGCCGATGACCGCGTAGTTCGACGGGGCGACATCCTTCGACGGCTTCTCGACGAGCCCCGTGATGCGCACCACGTCGGGATCGTCGGTCGGCTCGATGGCGGCGGCACCGTAGAGGTGGATCTGGTCGGGATCCACCTCGAGGAGCGCGACGATCGACGCGTCACGCCGAACCTGCTCCTCGAGCATTCGCGTGAGGAGCACGTCACGTTCGTCGATGATGTCGTCGCCGAGGAGCACCGCGAACGGCTCGTCGTTGACGTGCATCCGCGCCCGCAGCACCGCATGCCCGAGGCCGCGCGGGTCGCCCTGGCGCACGTAGTGCATGTCGGCCATGTCGGTGGACTCGGTGACCTTCTCGAGCTTCGCGGTGTCGCCCTTCGCCTCGAGCGTGGCCTCGAGCTCGGCGACCCGGTCGAAGTGGTTCTCGAGCGCGTTCTTGTTGCGCCCTGTGATCATGAGGACATCGGTCAGGCCCGCGCGAACGGCTTCCTCCACGACGTACTGGATGGCCGGCTTGTCGACGACGGGGAGCATCTCCTTCGGCATCGCCTTGGTCGCCGGGAGGAACCTGGTGCCGAGACCCGCGGCGGGGATGACGGCCTTGGTGATCCGATGAGTCATGCGTCTCAGCGTATCCGGATGTCCCGACCGGGCGCAGTGCCGCTCCGTTCGACGGACCGTCCTAGGATGTGTCCCATGCCCGACGATCCGGATGTCCAGAAGCGCATCCTCCGCGCCGAGCTGCGAGAGCGACGGCAGGTCATGCCGCCGCACGAGCGCGAGCTGGCCGCCGAGGGCTTCACCTCCCGGCTGCAGGAGCTCGTCGGCTCCACGGGCGCCGAGTCGCTGTCGTGCTATCTCTCGATGCCGACCGAGCCGAACACCCGGCCGTTCGTGGACTGGGCGGAGGCCAGGGGCATCCGAGTGCTGTTCCCGGTGACTCGCGAGGACGGCCTGCTCGACTGGACGGTCGGCGAGGACCAGACCGAGGAGCTGGGGCTGCTCGGCACCAGTCATCCGGGCGGCGAACTGCTCGGGCCGATGGCGATCAACGATGTCGACCTGATCGTCGTGCCGGCCGCCGCCGTCGACGCCACGGGCATGCGGCTCGGCTGGGGACGCGGCTATTTCGACAAGACCCTCGGTTCGATGGGAAAATGTCCTCCGGTGTACGCCGTCGTCTTCGACAG
Source organism: Agromyces bauzanensis (assembly GCF_014645655.1). Classification (GTDB taxonomy): domain Bacteria; phylum Actinomycetota; class Actinomycetes; order Actinomycetales; family Microbacteriaceae; genus Agromyces; species Agromyces bauzanensis. The sequence continues at coordinate 4,729 of NZ_BMMD01000028.1, forward strand.
CGAATTCGTCGAGCGGGTTCCGCGCGAGGTGCACGACCAGCCCGTGAACGGGCTCGTGACGCCCACGCGGATCATCGCGTTCTGACGGCGCACCGTCGATCCGGAAGAGTCAGATGCCCACCTATTCGTACCGCTGCACCGAATGCGACAACGCGTTCGACATCCACCAGGCCTTCACCGACGACGCACTCACGGTGTGCGAGGTGTGCGGAGGACGGCTTCGAAAGCTGTTCAACACGATCGGCGTGACGTTCAACGGGTCGGGTTTCTATCGCACCGATTCGCGCAGCGGCGGCGGTTCGGCGTCGGATGCCTCGTCGGGCTCGTCCTCGGCCGGCTCGTCCTCATCCTCGTCGAGCTCATCCTCGTCGAGCTCATCGTCGGGCAGCTCGGCGTCGGGCGGCTCGGCGTCGGGCGCGTCCGGGTCGACGAACGTCGCGTAGGCATACCGACGGAACACTAGTAGATCGTCGCAGCTAAGTGTTTGGGTATAGGTGACGGAGCTTGATGCGGGCGTCGCTGGTGCTGAATTGCCAGTCGACTTGTCGTTGGTCGTCGTTGGTCGCGGTCTGCCAGTCGGCGAGTTCGACGTTGAGGAGGTCGAGGTCGTCGATGCGACGGTCCAGGCATTGCCGGGTCAGTCGGGACAGCTCGATCTCGGCGATGTTGAGCCAGGAGCCGTGTTTGGGCGTGTAGTGGATCTCGAGGCGTTCGGCCAGCGCCCGGGCCTTGGCGGGGTCGAATGCTTCATAGAGCGACCTGAGGGTGTGGGTGTTGAGGTTGTCCATCACGAGCACGACGCGCCCGGCGTCGGGGTAGTCAATGCTGAGCAGCTGGTCGATCTCGTGCGCCCAGTCGACACGGGTTCGCAGCCGACGGGCGACAACACAGCGGCGGCCCGCGAGGGGTTCTGTCCAGACGAAGGTCGAGCGGGTCCCATGGCGGATGTACTCCGAGTCCTGCTTCAGGTCGTGCCCGGGACGGGCAGGGAGCGGGTCGACGGCCCGGAATTGGGCGTCTCGGTTCCGGGACGAGGGGCCGGCAGTGCCGAATCAACCGGCTCAGCCGCATCGACCGGGTCACCGGGGAACCGACCCGCCGGTACGAGCACGACCATCCCGGCTCGATGATCCACGTCGGCGTCACCAAGTTCGGCAACATCCCCGATGGCAGCGGGCACCGGTTCGTGGGTCGTCAGCAAGGCGCGAAGAACAAGCTCAGCACGCCGGGCTTGCCCCGCGGGAAGGACCACAAGCCGCGCACCGGTACCGCGTTCGGGCGCACCGTCATCGACGACTACTCCCGCGTCTCGTACGTCGAGATCTGCAACGACGAACGAGCCGATACCGCGATCGGGTGCTGCGTCGCGCCCCGACCGGCGCAGCGACCTCGGCCCGTTCACCGAGCAGGTGGAGCCGCGCGCCGGCCGCCACGCGTGCAACACCCCTCAGGCGCTCTCGCACCTCGCGCTCGGGCGGGTTCCCCGGCGATCCGGCAGCGTCACTCCTTCGTGACCGCCGCGAACCACGCGAGCAGGTAGGCCCTCGAGTTCGCGTCGTCGATGGTGGAATCGGGAAGCGTCGCCGCGACCTCGGCGGCAGCCGAGGCATCCGCTCGCCCTGCGAGGGCGCGGTACATGAGCAGGTAGTCGCCGAACTGCACGTCGAAGCCGTTCGGCGTCGCCTCCCCGACTGCCGAGCGGATGCGATCGGCGTCTCCGCCCATCGTGAGCGACACCGGGCCCATCGGGATGAGCTGGATGCCGAGCATCGCATTCGGCTCGGCGCTGAACCACGTCGCATAGTCGCGCTTGCCGCCCCAGTTGATCGACGTGATCTCGTGTGCGAACCCGTCGAACCCCGAGAGGTCGGGCTCGAGCCAGCGCGCGCGTGCGGCGTGCGACTCGGCCGAGAGCATCCAAGCGGCTTCGGCGGCGAGCTCGTCGCTGCCGCGCACGGCCGACCAGATCGCGACGGCGTTCCACGCCATCGCCGCCTCGGAGCTCGACTCCTGGTTGTTGCCGTCGGCGAACGGCGCGAATCCCGACGCCCACGAGTGCCCGGTGTAGGGGTCGAACAGGCGGCGTTCGGGGAAGAGGTCGTCGGCGAGCGGTGACGCGATGTCCGCGACGACGGCGTCGACGACGGGCGCGATCTCATCGGCGAGCGACGGGTCGAGCATCGCCGCGACGGCGGCGGCGTGGATGAGGTAGCCGTAGTGGAAGTGGTGGTCGTTGAACTCCTCCGAGCCGAACGACGTCGTGAGCCCGACCACACCCCGCAGCACTGGGTCGTACACGAAGCAGCGGTGATCGCGTTCCTCGCAGCCCTTCGGGTCGGTCCACAGCCGCAACTCGTCGACGAGGCGCCGCCCGGCGCCCGCCGCGACGTCGTGGGACCCCACCGCTCGCGCCACGAGGGCGAGGTTCGCGAGCCGGTACATCCACTTGCCGCCGAAGTACGTGTCGGCGGGGGGCGGGGGTGTCGCCGCGAGGTCGGCGGCCGCCGCCGCGGCGATCCGCTGACGGGTCGTGTCGTCGATGCCGTCGAGGTCGAGGGCGGCGGATGCCTCGACCCGCGGCACCTCCCACTCGAGCACCCCACCCGCACAGACGGCCGCGGGGCCGTACACCGTGTCGAAGGACCCGAGCTCGCACGAGGTCGACATCGTGACACCCGCCGGCGCGACGACCGCCGTGCCGCCGTAGTCGAGTCGTGTCGTCACCGAGTCGCCGTCGGCGGCGTGTACGACGTCGACGCGCTCGCCGGGCACCCCGACCGCGTCTGCGAAGGTCGTGACCTCCGTGCCCTCGGGTGTCGCGAACCACTGCGCCGTTTCGCCCACCGCAAGGTGGACCGTTCGTCCATCGCCCCCGATCGCTCCCGCGGGTGCGATGAGCCCGTACTCGGTGCCGGCGACCTCGGCGTGCCACGCCGCATCCGCACCTCCACCGGATTCCGTGAACACCTCGGCGGAACGGAGCGCCACCGTCGCCGTCGCCGTGAACGTCACATCGGGCCGGCCCTCTGCGATCGAGACGGTGCCGACCTCGGCGCCGGCGCCGTCGAACAGTGTGATCGTCACCGACACGGCGTCGTAGCCGCTCACGATGGCATCGACGGCGGCCGCGTCGACCGTGACGGCGGCGTTCATTCCGCCGAAGATCGTGGTCGCAGTCGCGTCGACGCGGGCGAGCCCGAACGCGAATCCCGCGTCGGTGAGGGCGAAGCCGAGCGGGAACGGGAACACCGGCTGCGGCGCGTCGCCGAACACGAGACCCGAGAACCACCGGTTCGTGGGGGGCACGAGTCCATCGGCGAGACGCATGGGCGTTGGCGGGGCGACCTCGCGTTCGGGCAGCGCCGCGATGGCCGGGCGGGTCGCCGCGGCGTCGGGGGCGTCACCCGGCGAGCTGGCGAGGCATCCGCTCAGCACGACCGCCAGCCCGGCCGCGATCGCCGCGGCGACCGTCGCGCGCCGGATGCGCGTGCGCACGTCAGAGCCCGATCTTCCGGATGAAGTCCGACAGCATGTCGACGGCCCCGGCGAACGGGCCGTCGTCGCGTAAGGTCAGCGTCGCGACGACGGGCGTGCCGTCGGCGATCAGGTGGCTGGACTCGCCGTCGACGAGCTCGTCGCTCACCACCCGGAGCGTGGACTTCGCCTCGCCCAGCACGGTCTCCACGTCGACCGACTCGACGTGCCCGCGTAGGATGCGCTGATTCGGAAGCAGCAGCTCGACCGGTGCCGCATCCTCGATGCGCCCGTAATCGCGTGCACTGAGCAGGAACTCCGCTTCGACGAAGAGCGAATCCGACCGCTCGACGACGGCCACCACTCCGCCCGCCTGCGCGAATCCGCCCTGCGCCACCGCGACGTCGCTCACGATGCCGTTCACGGTCGCGGTCAGCGTCATCGTGCCGTCGTCGTCGACCCCTGCCGCGGTCGCGGCGGTCGCGACCGTGCTCGCCGTGACGATGCCCGCCGCGAGGTCGCGCTGCAATTGAAGGCTCCGCACCGCCACGATCGGGTCGCCACGTCGCACCTCATCGCCCTCGTCGACGTACTGCTCGACGACGAACCCGCCGTAGTCGGTGCCGACAGGGTAGCTCTGGGCCACGATCGTCGCGCTCGAGCTCGTCGCGTGCGACTGCCGTTGGGCGAAGACGAACGTGAACACCGCCACGATCGCGAACACCACGACGAGGCCGCCGAGGAGACGGAGCCGATTCGCCCACGTCATGGGCGGGCTCCGATGGGACGGGCGACGACCGTGATCGGCTCGGACGGCGGCGCAGGAGCATCCGTGGTCGCGATCTCAGGCGCCGGATGACGCAGGCGTCGCGCCTCGCGCCACGCGGTCGCGACGAACGCGCCAAGGATCGCGGTGTTCGTCGCGTTCCACGCCGTCGCCAACGTGAACACTCCGTTGTCGACGTCGCGCCAGACACCGACCAACGACGTCGCGGCGAGGAAGACGAAGAACAGCACCTGCGGCACGATGAAGTTGAAGGGCGACCGATGCGAGCCCGAGCCCGTCACGTGCCACCCCTCGTCCTTGCCCGAGATCACGTTCGCGAGCGCCTTCGTGTAGATCGGGAACGAGACGGTCGCGAGCGTGAGGGTCTCCCACCGGAACGAGCCGAGCGTGTACCAGGCGAGCAGGATCTGCATCACGTAGAACCCGCTGTAGTACAGCGCCCAGGTGAGCACGGTGATCGTGAGGTTCATCGGCCGCAAGTCGAAGTAGATCTCGAGCGGCGGCACGAGGAGGAGCAGGAGCGGGCAGATGCCCGTCAGGTAGAACGAGGCCGTCACGAGGTATTGCAGCCGCTGGTCCATCGTGAGCCGGCGACGAGGGCTGAGCGGATTGTGGGTCAGCAGGATCTCGAAGCCGCCCGTCGCCCAGCGCAGCTGCTGCTTGCTGTACGCCTCGACCGTCTCGGGGGCGTCGCCGACTGCCAGCACCTCGGGGATGAAGATACTGCGCCAGCCCCGCTCGTGCAGGTGCAGCGAGGTCCACACGTCCTCGGACTTCGAATCCGTGCTGATGCCGCCCACCTCGTCGATCGCCGAACGACGGAACACCACGTTGGTGCCCACGCAGAAGGCGGCGTTGAAGCGGTTCCGCCCGGGCTGGATGAACCGGTAGAACACAGCCTGCATGTAGGCGGCGCCACGCGCGATCGTCGTGTGCAGGTTGCCGTACGCCTGCGGCGTCTGCACGAAGGCGACGCGCTCGTCGGTGAAGAACGGGATGGTCTCGACCAGGAACCGCGCATCCGGCACGAAGTCGGCGTCGAAGATCGCGAAGAACTCGCCCTTCGCGAGCGAGAGCGCGTGGTTCACGTTTCCCGCCTTCGCGCCGTTGCTACTGAGGCGTCGAACGTAGGCGGCACCCGCAGCCGCCGCGATGTCGCGCACCTCGTCGGAACGCCCGTCGTCGAGTACCCACGTGCGGTGCTTGCCGACAAGGGCGACCGCCGCTCGCAGGGTCTGCCGGATTTTCGCGGGATCCTCGCCGTACACCGTGATGAAGACGTCGACCGTCACCTTCGCGCCGTGGAGGTACATCGGCCACTCCCGGGCCGGCAGGCTCTCCGTGCCGACACGATAACCCGGTGCCGACCCCGGCAGGTCGAACAGCAGGTTCTGCGCCTTGTGCATCTGGAAGTCGCGCGGATCCTGCCCGCCCGAGAGGATCGTCCACATTGCGAGCAGCGCATGGAAGACGAGAATGGTCTCGGCGATGATCACCATCGTGTACGGCAGCGCGTCGCCGCGGTTCGCCGGGTTCAGGAGGAAGGCGCCGTACGCGAGGATGCCGATCGTCGAGACGAGTACGAGGAGGATCATCACGGGGGATTGCTCGCCGCCGGCCGTGCGGCGCGTGCGGGCGCCCGATTCGTCGAGCGGATGCCCGGTGCCCGCCGGACGCGCCATCAGCCGGGCGGCGGACGATGGGGTTTCAGTCGAGGGGTTGGTAGGTGAGAGCGGGGCGACGCGTCGGCCCATGGGCGGCTCCGTGTGCTCGTTCGCATCTCGTCGACGCGGCCGGATCCAGCGATTCGGGGCACGACGACGGCGTCGCGACGGCTCGAGACACGACCGTCGTGGGCAGGTAGGGCCGCCAGTGCTACGTCAATGATGCGGGCAGGATATGTCGGTCGCGTGACAGCCGGATGAACCTTCGGTTCCTCCGATCTGGGAGGCGACTGCGTATTCGGTGGACGCCGGCGTCGAAACGGCCAGAGCCACCTTCCGAAGAAGAGGGAATCGTGAACGATGTCTCGACACATCCCGGAAGGATGTCCCGACACATGACATCGGTCGGACTGACAGTGTGTGGTTTCAGGACATCAACGACGGATGTGTCGAGACATCCACGACATTGGTGATGTGTCAGGACATCGACGACAGGTCGACGATGATGCATGGCGATTCGGAATCAGAATCGGGTCATCGTCCTCTCGATCGTCAACGGCGGGCTGAGCGTGACCGAGGCAGCGGCACGCATCGGGGTCGGGCGGCAATGGGTGCATGTGCTCCTCGCCCGCTACCGGGAGCACGGCGAGGCCGGGCTCGAACCCCACTCGCGTCGACCGCGATCGTCACCGGCCATGACCGACGAGAAGACCCGCGCCGGTTCTTCACCTGCGTGACACCCTCGTCAACAGCAGCCTGGATGCCGGTGCCCAGTCGATTCACGCCCGGCTCGAACGCGAGCGCGCCGACCGCGTTGTCGCCGCCGCCGCCCGATCCGGGGTGCTGCATGCGGAGCCGTGAACTCGCCCGCCTCGCCGGGGTCATGGTGCGGACGCTGCGGCCCCACCACCAGATCGGCTGCTCCGCATCCGCCGAGGTCACCGACCGCATCTTCGGGGCCATCGGACCCGGCGCGAGCGGCGAACGCTTCACGACGCTCTCCGTCGAGCCCTCGATGACGACGCCGCGGGAGCCATCCCGTGGCGGTCGTCCCCGATCCACGGGCCCGGACGAGACGATCCGCTCGCTCCGGGTCATCGCGATGGCGCGACGGCGCTTGCGCCGCCGTCGACGACGAGGCTCGCGCCGTGCAGGTAGTCGGCTTCGGCGAGGTAGGCGATCGCGTCCGCGACTTCCTCGGGGCGCAGCGGCCGTCCGGCCGGCGTCGCAGCGGTGAGCGCTTCGAGCACCGGTAGGAATGCGTCCGTGCCGGGGGTGTGCGTCGGCCCGGCGGCGACGGCATTGACGCGCACCCCGCTGGGGCCGAACTCGGCCGCCCAGGCACGGGTGAGTGACTCCAGCCCGGCCTTGGACGCGCCGTACGCGGCCGAGGTGGCGGTGCCGACCCGCGCAGCGACGGTCGAGACGTTGACGACGCTGCCGCCGCCGCGCTCGATCATTCGCGGGATGAGTGCCTGGCCGAGGAAGAACGGTGCGCGAAGGTTGGCACCGGAGAGCGCTTCGAACAGGGTCGCATCAGTCATCGAGGTCGGGACGAAGCGGTAGTAGCCGGCGTTGTTGACGAGGATGTCGACGTCGTCGAGTCCGGCGAGCACGGCAAACCCCTCCGGGTCCGCGAGGTCCGCGATAACGGCGCTCGCGGACCCGCCGGCGCTGACGATCCCGGCGACGACGGCCTCCGCCTTCGCCGGGTCGCGGCCGGTGATGATGACCCGGGCGCCGCGGGCGGCCAGCGTCTCCGCCGCCGCCCGCCCGATGCCGGAGGTCGACCCGGTGACGAGGGCAGTTCGCCCGTGGATGGTCAACCCCGGGCCGCCCGCTCGAGCGTGATGTCGATCGGGGTGCCGCCGAGGCCGTAGCCGTCGCGGTTCGTCTCGTCGATGACGACGTAGACGTAGGGGCGGACGCGCTCGGTGCGCTCGGCCTCGACGATGGCGTCGGTGACCCGGGCGATGAGCTCGGCCTTCCGTTCGGCGTCGAGCGAGTCGGCGGGGACATGAATGGTGGCGTACGGCATGGTGATTCCTTCCTCGTTCTATGGCGATCGCCATAATATGGCGTTCACTATAGAATGTTTCGGAGCGCACCGCAAGGAGGAGCCAGGATGCCGAGGACCACCAGCGCCCGCCACGACGCGATCGCGACCGCTGCCGATCTGTTTCGCCGCCAGGGCTATGCGGCGACCGGACTCGAGCAGATCCTCGCCGTCAGTGGCGCGCCGAAGGGCTCGTTCTACCACTACTTCCCAGACGGCAAGGAGCAACTTGCGGTCCAGTCGCTCACCTTCAGCGGCGAGCGGGTACTGCAGCGCATCGAGCATGCGGCCGCCATCACGCCGTCCGCCGGCGCGCTCGTGACCGCGATCGCCGCGGGGCAGGCGAGAGACCTCCGAGACTCCGGGTTCGCGCTCGGCTGCCCGGTCGCCACGCTGGCGCTCGAGCTCGCCGGCACCTCGGAGCCGATCGCCCAGGTCGCGAACGCCGCCTTCGCGAGCTGGGCGGCACCCCTCGCCGACCGCCTCATCGCGGAAGGCCGATCCGCCGTCGAGGCCGCCCGCCTCGCCCGCTGGGCCGTCGCCAACCTGGAGGGCGCCCTCGTTCTCGCTCGCGCCGCCCGGGACGCGACGATCGTGACCGATGCCGCGGCGATCACCGCCGCCGTGCTCGACGGACGGACCGACCTTGAAGGCTGAAGCCCGAATCCTTGCCGAGGGGGCCGTAGCGCGCCGCGCCGTGCCCGACGACGGAACTCGTACGCGGCTCCGGCGCTCCTTGGGCTGCTCGGGTTCCTCCTCACACAGCCTGTCCTCGGTCTCGTCGCGATCGCCTGGGAATTTCATATCGCCGCCGACCGCCGGCTCGGCTTCGGGCTGAAGCACACCGACCGCTTCCAACACACGCATCTCGGCGAGCTCGGCCGCAGCGGTCAGCAGCCCTCCGCCTAGGTCTGCTTCCAGTGCGGCGGCCGGTCGCGGGTGAGGCGGTCGTCGTCGGGGTTCGCGCGGCCCCGATTCGCCGGCGCCTCGTCGTCGGCGACCGGCGCCTCGGGCGACGGATCGGAACCCGGCGCGGGCGTGAGCTTCGCGCGCCGCGCGCGGCCGGGGGCGCGTTCGACGCGCTGGCGCGGTTCCTCGGTCATCGACCCGCGGCCGCGGCATCCGCCGATCGCTGCGTCTCGGGTTTGCCCAGCAGTGCAGCGACCCGCGCGGCGACCGCCTCGGGGTTGCCGAACAGCTCGAAGCTGTGCACGCGCAGGTAGTGCCAGCCGAGCCGGCGCAGCACGTCGGGCCGGAGGCGAAGCGATTCGCGCAGGCTGAGCCCCGTGAACGCCTCGTCGGTCTCGACGACGACGGCCTTGCCCGCGTGGGCGGCGGCCAGCGCGAGCCGGCCGCGATGGCCGACGCTGACCCGGATGCCCCGGCGCTCGAGCCGCGCCGCGAGATCGTCGAGCATCGACTCGCCGGTCGGGCGCGCGTCCTCCTCGGCGGCGCGCTCCTCGGTCTGCGAGAGGATCGCCGCCAAGGCGAGCACGCCGTGCGACTGCCGCTCCTCGTCGATGTCCTCCGGGCGGAACGCCGACACGAGGTCCATCGACCGACGGGCGCGGGTCATGGCGACCGCGAGCAGCCGATCGCCGCCGGGCTCGCCCAGCGCGCCGAAGTTCGAGAGGAGCCGCCCATGCGGCGTGCGGCCGTAGCCGACCGAGAATATGACCCGGTCACGGCTCTGCGCGACCGCCTGCTCGAGCGTGAGCACCGTGAACGGCTCCGCGCGGTCCTTGAGGATGAAGTCGGAGAGGTCGGTGCGCTTGGCGAACGCCGCAAGCACCGCCTGGTGCACTCGTGCGGCGTGCCGCGCACTCGCCGTGATGACCATGAGCGACTCGCGGGGGCGCTTGACCGCGTGCTCCATGACGAGCTCGACGACCTTCGCGACCTCGGAGTCGATCGACTCGACGGTGCCCGTCACGGCGTCGGGCAGCCCGTTGCCGCGCACGTAGTGCAGCCCAAGGCTGCCGTGCCCGAGGAAGCTGCCCGCCCAGGGCAGGGACTGGATGCGACCCGCGTAGAACCGGCGGTTCACGAGCTCGGCGAGGTCCTCGCCCCCAGCGCGGTAGCTTCGCGTGAGGGTGAGCGTCGGCAGCAGCTCCCCGAGTCGCGCGAGCGCGGAGTCGGCGTGCAGCGCGTCGACCCCGTGGTCGGTCACGCTCGCCGGCGGCGCATCGGTGTCGTCGATGCCGGTCTCGAACAGCGTGGGCGTCTGCGTGACGGGGTCGCCGAACGCGACGACCTGGCGGGCACGCCGGATGGCGCCGAGGTTCTCGGCGATGGTCGTCGAGCCCGCGTCGACGAGGACCACCGCGTCGAACACGATACCGTCGTCGATCTCGGGCACCTCGTACGGCGACGCGAGCCACACCGGCGCGAGGGCGCGGAAGAGTTGCGGTGTGTCCTGGTGCAGGGCCGCCGGGCGCACTCGGTCGCCCCGCAGCATCCGCTTCAGGCGCTCCGCCTCGCCGGGATGATCGACCAGCCCGACCTTCCAATTCTCCGCGAGATGCCACGCGAGCTGGGGACCGGCCGCCGAGGCGTGCGCCTCATCGACGAGCCGGAAGTCGGACTCGAGCCGGTCGAGCACGGTCGTGTTGGCCCCGAGCAGCGCCTTGTCGCTCGCGAGCATGAGCTCGAGCACCGACTGCCACCACGCCAGCTCGAGCTCGTCGGCGACGGCCCGCTCGGGCACGTGGCGCTTCGCGAGGTCGACGAGGAGCGGGTCGAGACCCAGGTCGCGCAGCCGGGAGAGCACCGCGCTGCGCTCCTGGAGGTTCATGAGCACCTCGGACTCGGCGGCGAGTCCCGCGAGGGTGGCCTCCAGCTCGCGCACCGGGCGCGCGGCCAGCTGGCGCGGCGTCGCCACCACGCCGAGGGGCGCGTCGAGCGCGTCGAGGTCGGTGGCGACCGTGCGGTACGCGACGTACACGTCGTCGATGCCGACGGGCACGCCGGGGATGGCGCCGGCCTCCGAGTACCGCTGCCACAGCGTGCGCTGCTGCTGGATGCCTCGGAGCGCGGCGTTGAGGTCGGTGACGTGCACGCCCGGCCGCACGTACTCGAGGGCGAGCCGGCGCAGCCGACGGCGGTTGGAGCCCGACATGCCGGGCGAGTCCCGCCGGGCGCTGGTCGCGGCGATGAGCTCGCCCAACGGGCGGTCGTACACCGACGGCACGAAGCGGTCGAGCGTCTCGCGCACGTCGAGGAGCAGCCGCAGGAACACGCCGAGCTCGGCGACGGACTCGAACGGCCGCAGTCGCGTCTGGGCGATGAGGGCGCGGCCGCGCTCGAGGAGCCGGGGCAGCTCGGCGCCGCTCAAGCGCTTGGCGAGCTCGTGCGCGTGGATCGCCTCGTCGGAGGAGGTGAACGAGGCGCCGTACCAGGGCGAGTCGCCGGGCCCGTAGCGGAACTCGCCCAGTTCGGCCGCCCTCGCGAGGTCGCGGGCGACGAGGTCGCGGCCCTCGGCGAGCGCGACGAGCGGCCCGCGGTCGAGACGCGCCGTGGTCGAGGGGGCGTCGCGCTTCAGCGCGAGCCGCGCGAGCTCGCCCAGGGCGTCGAGCACCGACACCCGGAGCTCGGGGTCGCGTCGCGTGAGCGCCGAGCGGTAGTCGAGCAGCACCTTGCGGAGCCGCACGAGGGCGTCGTCGACGTCGGCGACACGCGGCCGTTCGGCCTTCTCGTTACGCGAGATGGCCTGGATGAGGTCTCGGCGCAGCGTTGCCGTCGTCACGGCGGAGCCACCGAGGCCGACCTGCCCGAGCCGGTGGGCGATGCCGTCGAGGCTCGCCCGACGGGCGCCGACCACGAGCACGCGCTTGTCCTTCGCGACGAGCGCGCCGATGGCGTTGACGATCGTCTGCGTGCCGCCCGTGCCGGGGAGGGTCTTGACGACGAGCGAGGATCCGGACTCGATCTGGGCGATCACCCGCTCCTGCTCGGGATCGGCGTCGAGCAGGAGCGTGTCGGTCGACGGCGGTCGCTCGTCCTGCGGCACCGGCCGGACGGGTTCGTGCTGCTCGGCCAGCGCGGCCCGCGCGGCCGGATTGCCGGCGATCGCGTCGATGACGGGATGGTCGAGGCGCGCGACATCCGCCGCCATCGCCGGCCCGACCTCGGCGAAGGAGGAGACCACGAGCCGTGGCGCCACGTGGAACCACGGCAGGTGCGAGGTGAGCCCACGCAGCCGGTCGATGACCGGCTGCGGCTTGAACACGCCGTTCGTGATGGCGAGCGCGACGAACGCCTCGGCGTCGAGTGTGATGCGGAACTGCTCGCGGAGCTCGCGGGCGAGCGCGGGATTGAGGAACGGCTGGCCCTTGAGCTTCAGTTCGAAGTCCCGGCCGTACCGGCGGATCGCGAGGGGCCGGAGCAGCACGGGGGCCAGGTACTCCTCGCCGGCGTTGCGCCACGACGCGAGGCCGATGGCCAGGTGCACCGATTCGATGCCGCGCACCGAACGCAGCTCGATGCCCTTCTGCGTGATCTCGGCGGCGGCGAGCCGGGCGTTGCGCAGCGCGAGCTCGTCCCGGATGAGGCTCGAGAGCAGGGTCGACTTGCCGGTGATGAACTGGGGCAGACCACCCGGATGCGTCGTGGAGAGCTCGATGCGGGTGCGCGACGTGTCGTCGAACCGCACGAGCGGAGAGCGCCCGCCGACCGCGGCGAGCTCGCCCTGCCAGCGCCGCCACGTGGGCTCCGCGACGTTGCCGGCGACGAGTTCGGGATCGCCGAGGCTCAGGCCTTCGGGGCTCGTGATGTCGGTGCGCATGGGCTTCGGGGTGAGTCGTTCGGCCGCGGCATCCGTCTCGGAACGGAGGATGCCCCCCTCGTCATGATCCCGATCGAGCCGCCACACACCGACACCATACGTTGATTCGCTCGGATTCCCGGGAGCATCGCCGCATCGACCGGGAGCATCGCCGCATCGACCGGCGGTTTGATACCCCAAGGGTATCTTGATACCCTTGGGGTATGCGTCAGCATATCGCAACGCTCCCGCACGTACAATCGATCACCGGCCACCGTCCGATCCAGGAGGCACCCGCGATGCAGTCCATCTCCCCCGCCGACGCCCACGCCATCGGCGACGCCTACATCATCGACGTCCGCGAGCACGACGAGGTCGCGCAGGCGAGCGTCCCAGGCACGCACCACATCCCGCTCGGCACGCTTCCCGCACGCCTCGGCGATGTGCCCCGCGACCACATCGTCTATGTCATGTGCCACGCCGGAGGCCGCAGTGCGCGCGCCACGCAGTACCTCGAGTCCGAGGGCATCGACGCCGTGAACATCGACGGCGGCATCACCCGCTGGTACGGCGACGGCCTGCCCGTCACCCTCGGGGGCGCAGCATGACCACCATCGAGTCCCCCACCACGCCGACCGATGACGCGGAGCGGCGCATCCTCAACCGGCTGAAGCGCGCACGCGGCCAGCTCAACGCGGTCATCGACGCCGTCGAGGCGGGCGGCGACTGCCGCACCGTCGTGACGCAGCTGTCCGCCGTCTCGAGCGCACTCGACAAGGCCGGCTTCGCGATCATCTCCAACGCCATGCGCGAGTGCCTCGCCGAGCCGACCGGCGCTGCCGACGACCCCAATCGCATGACCGTCGAGGAGCTCGAGAAGCTCTTCCTCACGCTCTCCTGAGCGAACGGCGCCCGATACCGAGCACCGCCGACGGACCAGGTCCCCTGCGGGAGACCCTGGCCGTCGTCGTCGGAGCGGAGCGCGTCAGCGCGCCGCCTGCAGTTCCATGCCGTGCGCGCGGGCGACGCCGTCGTTGACGAGTCGGCCGGCCGTGACGTTCAGACCCAGCGCGAGCGCGGGATCGGCGGCGAGCGCCTGCTCCCAGCCGAGGTCGGCGATCTTGAGTGCGTACGGGAGGGTGGCGTTCGTGAGCGCGGGCGTCGACGTCGCCGGCACGGCGCCGGGCATGTTCGCCACGCAGTAGAAGATGGCGTCGTGCACGCGGAAGGTCGGCTCGGCATGCGTCGTGGACCGCGAGCCCTCGAAGCAGCCGCCCTGGTCGATCGCGATGTCGACGAGCACCGCGCCCGGCTTCATCGTGGAGACCATCTCGTCGGTCACGACCTTCGGGGCGGCCGCCCCCGGCACGAGCACGGCACCGATCACGAGGTCGGCGTCGCGCAGCTGGCGGGCGATCTCATAGGGCGATGACGCGAGCGTCTTGATGCGGTGGTCGTAGCGTGCGTCGATCTCACGCAGCTTCGGCAACGAGATGTCCATGACCGTCACGTCGGCACCGAGGCCCATCGCGGTCGCAGCGGCCTGCTCCCCGGCGACGCCGCCGCCGATGACGACGACCTTCGCGGGGCTCGTGCCGGGCACGCCGGCGAGGAGCACGCCGCGGCCGCCCTTCGACGCGTGCAGCTCGGCGGCGCCGACCTGGGGCGCGAGCCGGCCGGCGACCTCGCTCATGGGGGTGAGCAGTGGCAGCGACCGATCGGGCAGTTGAACGGTCTCGTACGCGATGGCCGTCGCGCCCGAGTCGAGGAGCGCCCGCGTGAGCGGCAGGTCAGCCGCGAGATGCAGGTACGTGAAGAGCGTGAGGTCCTCGCGGAGGAAGCCGTACTCGCTCGCGATGGGTTCCTTGACCTTCATGACGAGCTCGGCCGACCACGCCTCGGCGGCGGTCTCGACGATGGTCGCGCCGGCCGCGGCGTACTCGGCGTCGAGGTAGCCGGCGCCCACACCGGCGCCCGCCTGGATCGCGACGTGGTGGCCGCGGTGGGCGAGTGCGTGCGCGCCCGCGGGCGTCATCGCGACGCGGAATTCGTTGTTCTTGCTCTCTGCAGGCACGCCGATGCGCATGGTGGACTCCGAATGCTGTGTGGATGTGTGATTCCATCGTCGCCGGTTGTTCGCCGAACGCAAAGAGCAACCGCACAGAATTCGGTAGACTGCCGGAGTTCGTTGCATCCATTCGAGAGGGAGGCCCGCCATGGGCGATCTGCCGCAGATCAGCGAGGCCGCGGGCGGCCGGACACCCGGCGGTGCACCCGACGGCGGGAGCTCCGCCGGGGCATCCGGAGTGCCATCCGGACCGATGGCGCTCGACGCGATCGACCGGCAGATCATCGCGCTCCTGCACGAGAACGCCCGCATCCCGAACGTCGACCTCGCACGGGCCGTCGGCGTCTCCCCGTCGACGTGCCTCGCGCGCGTGCGATCGCTCCGCGAGCGCGGCGTCATCACGCGGTACACCGCCGAGATCAACCCGCTCGCGCTCGGGTTCACGCTGCAGGCGCTCGTGAGCGTGCGCATCCGCCCCGGCGCCCGCCACCTCATGGAGCAGATCTCCGACGAGCTGCGCACGCAGCCCGAGGTCGCCCAGCTCTTCTTCCTCGGCGGCTCCGAGGACTTCCTCATCCACGTGCGCGTGCGCGACAGCGAGCACGTACGCCAGTTCGTGCTGAAGAACCTCTCGGCCAACCCCGCCGTCGCGCTCACCGAGACCAACCTGGTGTTCGAGCACCACACCGCCCTGTCGGCGGGGCTGCGCACCGTGCTGTAGCGGACGGCACGCATCGAGCGGATGCCTCGCCGCATGCGGCATCCGGGGCCTATCGTGGTCGCATGGCGCCAGAGCCCACCGTCGCTCCCATGCTCGCCAAGGCCGTGCCCTCGGTGCCCGACCCCGACTCGGTGCCGGGCGGGCTCGTCTACGAACCGAAGTGGGACGGCTTCCGCGGCATCGTCGCGTTCGACGGCGAGCACGTCGAGATCGGCAGCCGCGGCGCGAAGCCGCTCACCCGCTACTTCCCCGAGCTCGTCGAGGCGTTCACGCGGCTCCTGCCGGAGCCGTGCGTGCTCGACGGCGAGATCGTCGTGAGCGCCGAGGCATCCGGTGGGGCGAAGCTCGACTGGGAGGCGCTCACGCAGCGCATCCACCCGGCGGCCAGTCGCGTGGAGCTGCTCGCGCGCGAGACGCCGGCGATGTTCGTGGCGTTCGACCTGCTCGAGCTCGGCGGCCGCTCGCTCGTCGACGAGCCGTTCTCGGTGCGACGCGCCGCACTCGAGACCCTCGTGGAGGGGCTCGGGCATCCGATCCACATCACCCGGATCACCGACGACGTCGACCTCGCCAGGCGCTGGTTCACCGAGTTCGAGGGCGCCGGACTCGACGGCGTCATGGCGAAGCCGCTGGCCGCGCCGTATTCGCCGGGCAAGCGCGTGATGCTGAAGGCCAAGCACCGCCGCACCGCCGACGTCGTCGCGATCGGATACCGGGTGCACACCTCGGGGAGCGGCGTCGGTTCGATCCTCCTCGGCCTCTACGACGAGGACGGGCAGCTGCGCAACGTCGGCGGCGTCTCGGCGTTCAGCGACGCGCGGCGACAGCAGCTCGTCGACGAGCTCGCGCCCCACGTCGAACGCGACGAGGCCGGCGCGGCACTCACCGGCGAGACCGACCGGAGCCGCTTCGCCTCGAGCAAGGATGTCTCGTTCGTGCGCCTGCGCCCCGAGCTCGTGATGGAGGTGCGGTACGACCAGCTCGAGGGCCTGCGCTTCCGGCACACCGTGCAGTTCGAGCGTTGGCGACCCGACCGGGAACCGCACTCGTGCACGTTCGCGCAGCTCGACCGGCCTGTCGCCTACGACCTCGCCGACGTGCTCGATTGAGACGGCGAGCATACCGGGCCGGGGTAGCACCCCGACCCGGGGCGGTCAATCCCCTGCCCCTCGACGGGGCGGCGACCTACGGTACGTGATGGGCCGATGTCGCTGTCGCGGTCGGCCGTGAGACGAGGAGCGCACCGATGACCGATCCGAACCCCACCGATCCGAGCGCGGCGGACGAACTCGATGACGCGGTCGACGCCGCCGAGCAGCACCAGCGGGCCGAGCACGAGGCCGACCCCGACGAGCACGTCGTGATCCGCGACCCGCAGACGGGCGAGACGACCGAGGAGCCGGCACAATGACCTCCCTCATCGAACCGGCGCACGACGACCGCCCTCGACACCGGCACGGGCTCCCGCCCGTCGGCCTCTGGTGGCCGATGCTCGAGCGCCCGCTCCAGCGCGAGGTGCTCGAGAACCTCGACGCTCCGCTGCGCGCCATGGTGGTGCGACGCATCTTCGAGCTCTGCGAGCTCGACGACTCGCCCGTGCCCCGCATGGGCGTGCGGCTCGGTCCGAACGAGCGCGCCTACATCGCCGGGTGGATGCACGCGGTCGACTGGGACTGACGGGCGGTCCGGCCGCGCGGCCGGTCGAGACGGCTGCCGGTCGATTCCGACGCCCGCCGGCAGGTGCTCGCGGTACTCAGGTACCGCGACGGATCCTGACGCCGACGGACGTATCGGATGCCCCGACCGCATGACGTCCAGGGTGATCTCGCCCGGATGCAACCGCCCGAAGTCAAGACCCTCCCGCAAATCCGTCCAGCCGGTGAAGATGACTCGACCCGGCCCGCTTCCCTGCGGAAACCCACCGGAGATCCAACGGGACGGACGGAATGGGAACACTGGTCTACGACCACGACCGCACTGCGGAATTCGACGATCGCACCCTCGCGCACCTGCAGGTGATCGTGGTGAACAAGCTCCGCCGGCAGGAGAGCTTCCCGTTCACGTGGAGCGACGACGTGCACACGGTCACGGTCTGGATCAGCCCGCAGACGCCCCTCGAGTTCGTCTACCACGGCAACCGGCGGCCGCGCCTGAACCGCACGTGGCTGGAGGAGCTCGCGCTCGCCGCGAGCTCGACGACGGGTCTCGTCGTGCTGCCGGAGCCGCCCGAGGCCGTCTCGGCGTACGAGGAGGACCTGACGGTCGGCTGATGCCCGCTCCACCGGGTCACGGTCGGTCGGCCGCGTGCGGCGCGAGCACGACGTGGGCGTCGCCGAGCACCTCGGCGTGCCGGCTGCGGGCGAGGAACTCGCGCACGGTGTCGCGGCTGCGCGTGAGGCATCCGATCTTGGCCTCGAGTACGGCGAGCTCCTCGGCGAGGCTCTCGGCGAGGTTTCGCGAGCACGTGCGCGCGAGCTCCTCCCCCTCGACGCCCTCCATGCCGAGCAGCAGCCGGATGACCCGCGTCGTCAACCCGGAGGAGATCAGGCCGCGGATCTGCTCGACGTCCGTGACGACCGCCTCGGGGTAGTCGCGGTAGCCGTTGGGCCGGCGCTCCGAGGCAAGGAGCCCCTGCTCCTCGTAGTACCGCAGCATCCGGGTCGGAACTCCGGTTCGTCGCGACAGCTCGCCGATTCGCATGCGCTCTCCCCGCACTTGACCTTCACATAGATGTCAGAGTTTAGCCTCGCGGTATGTCACAGACAACCGCCCTCCCCGCGGCCTCCGCGGCGACCCGCACCCCCTGGTTCACGCTCATCGTGCTGGCGTTCGCCGTGTTCGCCACCGTCACGGTCGAGATGATCCCAGCGGGGCTGCTCCCCGCGATGAGCGCCGAGTTCGACGTCTCCGCCGCGCAGATCGGGCTGCTCGTCTCGCTGTGGTCGGCCACCATCATCGTGTCGAGCCTGCCGGTGGTGCGCCTGGCCGCCCGCGTCGACCGCCGAATGCTCATCGTCGCCGCGCTGGCGGTGATGGCGATCGCCAACGTGGCCACCGCGCTCGCGCCGACCTTCGAGGTCGCGCTCGGCGTGCGCATCGTCGCCGCCGTGGCGCACGGCGCGTTCTGGTCCATCGTGATGGTGTATGCGACCTCGCTCGTCGACCCGCGTGTCTCGGGTCGGACGGTCGCCGTCGTGAGCGCCGGCGCCTCCGGGGCCACGGTCGTCGGCATCCCGTTCGGCACGCTCGTGGGGCAGGCGGCGGACTGGCGGCTCGTCTTCGGCGGCCTCGCCGCAGTTCTCGCCGCAGTCGCCATCGTGATCCAGCGCCGCCTCCCGCGTCGGCCCGCCGCGCGTCCGGCTCCCTCCCGCGAGCGCCGTCGCGATCGCTCGTTCCGCCCGGTGCTCGCCGCCGCGATCGCCTGCCTCCTCACCTCCGCGGCGAGCTTCACGCTGTTCACCTATATCGCGCCATACCTGACGGATGTCGCGGGCCTGCCCGCTTCGTGGATCAGCCCGCTCCTCTTCGGCTTCGGCGCCGCGGGCATCGCCGGCATCGTGATCGCGGCGCTCACGGCCGACCGCTGGCCCGTGGCGTCCCTCGTGCTGATGTCGGCACTGTTCGCCGTGGCGCTCGCCGCGCTGGGTGTGGCCGCGCAGAGCGCCACGGCGGTCATCGCCGGCATCCTCGCCTGGGGCCTCGCGATCGGGGGGCTGCCGGCGATGCTCCAATCGCGACTCCTGGGCGTCGCCTCGCCCGAGCTGCGAGCCACGGCGAGCGCCCTCATGGTCGTGTTCTTCAACGCGGGCATCGCGATCGGTGCGACGCTCGGCGGCGTGCTGGAGCAGGGCGTCGACCTGGTCGCGGCCGCGCTCGCAGCGGCCGGCCTCGCGGTGCTGGCCACGGGCGCGGTGGTGGCGTCGCGGCTCCTCGCGGGGCGGTGACTGCCGGCCGGCGTCACCCGTACAGGTTGAGCAGCACGATGAGTATTCGGACCTCTGAGCGCCGCGGGATATTCACTCTCAGCGCCGCTCGATATCCCCTTTCAGCGCCGTCCGGTATTGCCGGTGAGCGCCGCCCCTCCGCGG
>NZ_BMMD01000029.1 GCF_014645655.1 Agromyces bauzanensis
CTCGAACTTCGCCGCCAGTACCGCTTCCACGCCCCGATCGATCGCCATACACCATGATCCCACGCATCCAGTCATCAGACGCGATTATTTATACGCGTGTCCTAACTCTCCGCGTCGCGCAGATGCGCGACGCACTCCTCGATCCACGCTTCGAGTTGCGCCTCAGTCGGTCTGGTCATGTATCCGAGCGTAGGAAGCCCGCCGCCGACTACGTCGAGGCTGGCCGGCGGAACTCCAGCAGCCCTTCTCCGTTACCTGGGTGCTCGACGTGCGGGATCGACTCCTCATGTCCACATGCAGGACAGACGAACGCATCGGAGGAGCTACGCATCAGGACACCGCACTCAGGACAACGTGATTGCACCGCCTCAGCGATTGGGTCCGTTTCCATCCGCACAGAGTAATTGGTAGGTTGCGAGCGAGGCGCCTGAGCAGTCGCGCTAGTTCCGATTCAGGCCGTGGCGACGGCTGTCCAGGGCGTCCTTGAAGTGGCTCTCGGCCGCGTCAATGTCTCGGGTGGGAGTCGCAGGGTCGAAGACGCGCAGCAGTGAGAATCGGAAGCTCGTCGGGTCAAGGCCTCGCAGCTCGACGTTTCCACCGTGCCCGTTCGTCGCATACACGCTCCAGCGTTGCCGGATGCTCTCGGCGCCGTCTGCCTTGCCGACGTAGTGGCGCCCATCGCGCGTGTCAGTGATGAGGTAGATCCCGAAGACCGAGGAGAGCGCCGTCCGCCACGAGGCGTAGCGGTGCTCCCGCATGACTGCTTGGAGTTGCACGTGGCTCAGGACGAGGCGGTCGAAGCCAGGGAACGGGATCGGCTCGGCGTCCGCGATGCCGATAACCGGGTAACTCGCAGCAGTCGTGGCGTTCATCCGCCACGTGCGCGGTGACCGCCACCCGATCACAAGTCGTTTGCGAAGGTCCGCCATGTGCTCGGACTCGACGACGTCGAATGTCCGCCGGATGTCGTTATGGGAGATTTCGCCGCGGTTCTCCAACACGGACCAGAGGCGTGCCTGGTCACCACCCTCTCTGATGAACACCACCCAGAACTTCGGCGGCAGCGCAGGAAACCGCCTCGTGTCCGCGGACTGGGTTCCGGTGTACGCCAAGATCTCGGCGTCTGTCGAGTCCGCATGAAGTCCCTGCAGCCCGCTGTCCTCAGGTTCGTGGACATAGGCATGGCGAATCACGAGCGCCTGTGCGGGATCGATGCCCGCGTCGATCAGCAGCGGGCCGAGTGTCAGCGCCATCGTTGGATCATTACTTCCTGTGTGTCGAGCAACTGTTCTCACGGTACCGCCGCTCGTCTGCGACATGCGGCGCCACGTCCTTCCAGAACACGGATGGCCGCGTGCGCGGGATTCGAACGAGTTCGTGCTCAGGTGGCAAGCTCGGCGGCCCGCTCGCGCAGGACACTGAGGATCTCGGGGCGGTAGCGCTCCTTGATTCGGTGCTTCACGCCCTGCTGCATCTCCTTGATGAGCTTGGCGACCTTCTCAGCCTCGTCGAACTCGCCACCCGCCGCGAAGAAAGCGCGCAGCCAGGTATCAGCGTCTAGCGGATAGCCAGCGGCCGTGAAGACGCGCAGCAATTGGACGACGGCATCCTTGCCGTTGCCGCTGGACAGACCGTTGTACTGCTCGCTCGCCCAGCACTTCGCCGCGTCTAGCTGGACTGCATCGGGGCCAGCCTGCGCGGCGTCGGTGTGCAGGTTCGTGGCGCCGATGCCGTCCAGCCAGGTGCGCACCATGTCGCGCGGTGACCACACGATGACGAACATTCGCACCACAGTCCCTGCGTCCACGATCTCGCGCAGCAGTTCGCAGTCCTGCTCCTTGTAGGGATGGAGGATCACCAGCGCCTGGCTGAGGCTCTTGGCGCCGTTCCGAAGCTGTCGCAGATCGCTGAAGTTCACCACGCGGCGATCGGCGACTGCCGGTGCGATGAAGTCGACGAATTCGCGGTCGGCGCTGTTGCTGGACTGGTACTTCTTTGCGTCGCCGGTGGCGAAGACGTACGGCGGTGCGCCGAGCCAGTCGCGTATCACGGCGCTCTGCGGCTCCATCGCGGTGCCGTTCTGTCCCCAGTCTTCGCGGACCATGTAGGCGAGTTCAGTCATGAATGGGAGCGTCGCGTGAACCTCCGACATTCCGGGTAGGTGGGCTTTCGTGATTACCGCTTCGAACCGGCGCGTTTCATCCGCTTGGCGAAGTCGCGCAGCAGCGGTTCCATCGTGACCACCCGTTCGGCGGCGTCAAGGGTGCGCGGGTAGTACTCGCGGTGGGTGCTCGTGAAGGCGACGATCTCGTCCACGGCCGAATCAAGGAAGCGCCTCGCGCCCTTCACCGTCACGTGCGGCACGTCTTTGGCAGGCTTCTCCCCGAAGGCTTGCGCCTCAATCAGTTGACGGAGCCCTGCAGCGCCGACGAACACCTGCATGAGGAGTTCGTAGTGCATGTCATCGAGCGCCTTGTTGCGCTCCTCGGGTGTGGTCGATGGGTGGGTATCGGGCATATCGCCGATTGACTATGAGACTTCCGGCCCGTTTCGTCAAGACCGCCGCGCACCCACCGCGTTCGCTATCAGAGGCGCACCGGCCACGGACGCCACGCGCTCCCACTGGGGAGCATCTGCTTGGCCGTTCTCCTGCGCTCCGAAGGAATGTCGTTTGCGCGGCTACGTCCGGAGCGCATTCCCACTCCGTCCTCTTCAAGCCGGTACTCGACCCACGTGCCGGGCCACGGATCGATCGCCTCGCTATAGCCGCCGTACGCGACGGTGCGTACGGTCCATTCGAGTTCGTCGGCCAGCCCGACCACGTCCTCATCGCAGGCATCGCAGCCACAGACCGGGAACAGGAAATCGTGGAGTGCGCCCGCATGAAGGACGATCCCGGTGAACGACGTCAGCAGGAACGTCAGCGGAGCGCAGGCCGAATCCGTCGGTGTCAGCCGCACGGCTCGCTGCACGTCGTCGGGTGCCCGCAGCACGTCCGACGCGACGCTCGCGTCCTCTTCGTGGGTGACGTCGAAGGTCGCCGCCAGCCAGTCAATGAGCGCATCGGCGACGGTGTGGAGCGGTGCAAAGCGTTCCAGATTGCTGGTGCGTGAGTAAGAGTCGTCTGGTGGTGATTCACCGCCCCACCGATGCCCGTACTCAATCTCCCGCCCCTCCGCGTCGAAGAACGTCGGGATCACCAGAGCGGGGCGCTGGTAGTCGGTCACCATTCCACCGTAGGGTGCGCTCGTCCAGGTGCGGCTGACAAGCTGGCAGCGGTGCCAAAGGAGCGCGAAGGGAGTCGGCATGAGGTCGAGCAGTCCAATAGAGGGCAACCCCTGGCCACACG
Source organism: Agromyces bauzanensis (assembly GCF_014645655.1). Lineage (GTDB taxonomy): Bacteria > Actinomycetota > Actinomycetes > Actinomycetales > Microbacteriaceae > Agromyces > Agromyces bauzanensis. Next base: position 3,350 of record NZ_BMMD01000029.1, read on the forward strand.
ACATGACGATCACGATCGATGACGACTCGCAGCCGCTCACGGAACTGCTCTGGGTGCGCGAGGCGTGGGGTCTCGACCCGGCCGGCGATGATCTTCCGCCGCTGCTCGTCGACACCCCGGAAGCGGTTGGCGAACCAGCCGATCGTGCGCTCTGGGAAGACGCGTGGCCGGACATCTGGCGCGCGGCCCTCGAGCACGCCGCCCGTGCGAACCACTCCGCCCTCATGGGGCAGCTGCAGGACACCGCGAACGGGTCGCCCGAGCGCGCGGCGGTATTGCATCAGATGTTCGGCCCGTCGTGGCGCGACCAGTTCGGTGACGACGCCTTCGGTGAGTCATACCGCGCGTGGACGGAGCGCCAGTTCCATGCCCGGAACGAATCTCGACCACGTACCCTCGCGGAGGAGCCAGAACGTCAATCACTGGACGCCCTGATTCCCGCGCGGGAAGCCGGGCTCGTGAAGATCATCACCATCCCGTGCCGCGGGCGGTTCACGCGCCGCGTCGGTGCCTCCGCTCTTCTCGTGACCGCCAGCAGCCGCCGAGCCCCCGATCAGTACGCGGCCGCCCTCGCCTTGTTCGCGCGCGACTAGGTTGGCGCTCGTGCGACGGCGGGTCGTGCTGTTCAGCGCTGCGGCGCGAGCACCATGACATCGCACTTCTCGCATCGCCACGACTTGCCCTGCGGCATCGTCGGGCCGCCGCACGACGGGCACCACGGGGGCAGATCGGGCGCTCCCAGCGCGGCCGCTTCGACCACGGCACGCAGTTGCTCCGGGCTGACCTCGTAGTCGGGATCCCAAGCGAAGAAGGTGTGGCCACGGTCTGACGTGTGCACGCGGATCCCGGCTGCCTTGGCTGCGCGCCGGAGGTCGCGCCGGAACTCGGCGAGGTCAGTTGGAAGCTCCCGAGCCGGAAAGTGGAATGATCCGGTCAGCTGGAGGTTGGCCACGTACCAGGCGTAGTTGATCTCCAGTCCCATGCACGACACCCTACGAGCGACCCCAGGACACTGGGAAGGCCGGCGCGAGGCGGCTACGCTTCGAGCCGTGGCACGACTCGCCCCTCTCAACGATAAACAGCTGGCCGTGCTGCGCTGGGTAGCCGAGGGGCGTCCGAAGGGCGTTTACGACGAGCGCTTCGACCACCGCATTACGGCTCGAGCGCTCCAACGCCGTGGATTGCTCGAGGTGCGTGGGCACGGCGCCACGTGGCGCGCCGCCGTCACCACGGATGGCGAGTACTACCTCGCGCACGGGGACTTCCGTCCGACAGCCGATCCGGAGCCGCCGCCTCAGCGTTCGAAGGCGGCCAAGGTCATTGAGTCTCAGCCGGAGCCGATCGACGATCTCTTCGAGCGACTCGATGCGTCCGGCGGATCGATGCGCATTGAACAACCGACTCCGCGCGAGCGGATCAGCATACGTCGCGCGGTTGATCAGGCACGATCCGCCGGGGATCTTCCGCCGCATCAGCGCCTGAGGATGTCGGGCACCAAGCAGGGGCCACTCATTGTCGAACTCCTCACTGTCGCCGCACCGGCCACCGAGCGGCAGATCCCGGTGCCTCAAGAGCCCAATGCAAGGCACCCGGAGATCCGGGCACTACTTGCGAACCGTTCGCTCCTTTCCGTCAGCGAGGAGCAATTGCCTCGTGCGCTTGCCCTCGTCCAGGCCGTCGCCGATGAGTGCCGCAGAAGGGGCTGGATTCTTGAAGTCGACGACAAACCCACCTTCGTCGTTGCCGTCGGAGAGGACTCCTACCGCTTCATGCTCGGTGAGGAGCGGGAAAAGCGGGACGTCTACGCCGAAGAGGACGTCGCGGCAAGGAAGTACGACTGGCAGCGCGTGAGCCCGACTCGTCGCGAAGTGTTCAATGGCCGCCTGCGTCTGGAACTCGGGGTCGGCTATGCCCTCCAGTGGTGGGCGGACAGGAAGCGCTGGACACTCGCGGACAAGCTGCCAGACGTCTTCGACGTTGTCGATCAGAAGGCTTCAGCTGCCCGACTCGAACGGAAACGCCGCGATGACGAGAACACGGCGAGGCTCCACGAATGGGAAGAGGCAATCCCGCGTGCCCGCGAGCAATACGCCCGAATGCTCAACGCCGAGCGCGCCGTTACCCAGGCCGAGGCATGGAATCGGGCGACGCAGCTACGGGCTTACGCGGATGCCGCCGCGCACCGGGCCGAACAGCTCGAGGAGGAGTTGCGTACCGAGGCGCTCGGATGGGCGGACTGGATCCGCGGCGAGGCCAACCGCCTCGACCCGCTACTGGACACGTCCGCGCTTCGAATGGAAGCACCTGAGAGTGCGGGGCCTCGCGAGCTCGACCCGTTCATGCCGCATCACTGGACGGTGAGCGCATCGCCCCGCCTTCTCACCTGACTTACCGTCGCGGGTTCTTGGCATTCGCCACCGGGACGCCGAAGCGGCGCTCAAGGTCGTCTGCTCTGGCCTTCGCGCCACTGTCTCGAAGCGCGTGGATGGCCTCGGATAGGAGCCGGTCAAGTCGGACGACCTCCTCCCTGAGCGCCCGAAGTTCCTCGTGCCGGTCAATGGCGTCCGCACCGCACCAGACGCGCACGAGGTCGCGCTTTTTCTTGCCGAATGGCCACTCCGCATCACGGGCGGCTGCGTCCTCGGGCGTCACGAAGCGCCCTTCGTCGTTGCGACCGAAACGAACGGTGTATCCATGCGTCGCCTCGTGACGCGCCTTCGCCTCGTCCTTCGCCAGCGACTCGAGGATGTCGTCCCCGTAGAGCTCGCAGGCGCGCTGCACTAATCGCTCGGTCGTCTCCCACGGCACCAGAAGTGCTCCCTCATCCTCGAACGCGAGTGGGCTGGAGCGGAGGAATGCCTCGTCGACCTGCAGGCGCTGCGCAAGGCCAGACGGATCCACGATCGAGGTGACGCCCGCGTAGCGGTAGACCGGCTCGGCTACGGCTGGATCGATGACAGCCTCGAAGACATCACTGATCGCCCACTCCGTCGGAGTCTCATTGAGCCCCGGATGCGTGTCGACCGCCTCCCAGCGGGCTTCGTTCGCCGTGAACTCCGCCGCGTCGGCCCACGGCACCTTCAGCCGACCAGGCGGTACCCAGTCTTCGCGCCCCTCTGCGGACTCGTCGACGAAACGGATCTGCACACGGGGTGGCTTCTGTGAGCCGAGCTTCAGCACCTCCACCTCCACCAGCGGATCGATGCCTCGCGACCTGTATCCCCAGCGTTCGCCGACTTCCATGCGCCACATCTTCCCAGTCGCCAAGGCGCAGCTGCGGATCAGAAAGTGAACTGCAGGACGGCGATGAATGTCCCGATTACTGTGGCGAGGCCAACCACGCTCGCCCCAACCAAGCGAGCCCTTGTCCAGAAGCGGGGCTGGGCGTCACTGACCTCGGGCGTAACGGTGCCACCGTGAGACGCCTGCGCGATATTCACACGATGACCGCGGCCGTTGATGACCAAGTTCACGGCGTTCGCGGCCTGCGCAGGCGTCGGAAGAATCTGCCCCTCGGGAGTGCCGGACCGAAGTTCCGCGATCAGCTCAGCCAGGCGCGTGCGGATCTGGTCGAGGACACCCTCAAGTGCGATAGTGCTGACGCTCCAGTACAGCGACGTGATGTGCCCATTCATCTGACGAGTTCCGTTCATGTAGCTGACGAGATCTGCGCCGCCTGGGGGCTGGAGCTTCACGATTCGGTCGGCACGGTGCTGGTTCACCATGCTCTGAATCTCGCTCACCCCCATACGGAGTGGCACGAGTTCGTTGACGTCCTCGCGCGCGAAATCGGGGATGTCCATCGATCCGATCGTCTCGTGGCGCACGATGCCGCCGGGCACCGCCCCATCGATTTGCAGCGGCGCGTTGACTTTACGGTATGAGGGAAGGTCGTCGTCGTGCCCATACCCCCGCAGCTCCAGTGCCGCCCACGACCGGAGTTCGGGAGAGCCCGCACTGCCGCCGAGCAGGATGAGCTGGCGAAGCAGCGTGTCGAGGGGCTTCTCATCGAGCAGGTCATGCTCGATCTGGCCCATTAGGCCGCCCTGCTTCTTGATACTCACGAGGCCAGTATCTCGGCCGCGCCGGACATTGCGCGGCCGCGACGCACGTCGGCCGTAACGGAGGTAGCCCGTTGTGGAATGAACAACGGGTATTGACTTTTCAGACCGACTGTTCATACTCAGTCATCCACTCCTCGTCGGGGTGCGGCGTAGAGGATCCCAACCGGGGATCATCCGTCGCTTCCGATGAGGAGGCTCAGCATGGCTGAGAATGAACCCGAAGTGCCGGCCTCGGCACTCGGCCCACTGCGGACGCTTGCCGTTCGCATCACCGATGGCCTGCGGGCCCAGCTGGACGTGATCGCTCAGCTCAACGACCGCAGCGTCACCGAAGAGATCCGTCTGGCGCTGGAGTCCTGGATCGAGGCTTCCAAGTCCGATCCGAAGGTGCTCCAGCGCGCCGAGACGGTGCGAGCCGAGATCGAACGCGAAGCAAAGACCAAGCAGAGCGCCATCGAGGCCATCTTCGGCGGGACCGCCGGAGCGGGAGCGAAAGCTCCGGCTCGCGGCAAGCCCGCCTGAGTTCCCAGTCCTGAACCACGCGTTCAGGATGGTCGAGCTCGGCAGGCGCTATCTCCCTCCCTCGTACTGGGGGCTCGGGGAGAGGGGCGGCTGTCCCGGAGGTCGAGTGCGCTTGTAGCACTCCCTCCGGGCAGTTGCCCGAGATCACTTCCACCTCATTACTGCCCCGCGGCTTGTCAGAGAACCCATCACGGGGTTCTCGGTCGCGACAACAGTAAGGAGGTGGGAGCGATGGTCAGAAGCATCGTCATCCCGCACGATCCGGCGCGTTCGCCGCGCCTGAGGCACCTGGCCACGGCCAGCGAGTTCCAGGACGCGGTGGACGGCTGGCTCGAGCCCATAGAGATGCCCGCCCTGGGCGTCACGGTGTACGTCAACGAGGCAGCTCGGCGGGAGCATCACCCGATCAACTGCCGCGCCATGGCGATCTGGTGGCTCTACACCGCCGATCCGACCGAGTACCCGATCTTCCTCGGGGACGTCGTGCTCACCGGCACGAGCGGTGACGAGGAGACCGGTGACCTGCCGGAACGGATCGTCCAGGACATCTTCGAGCAGCGGGAGTTCGTCGTTCAGGTGCAGCCCTACGGGGCCGGCCCCTGGCGCGACACCTTCGCCCGCTTCGCGAACGTCTTCGACGCCGGGACCTGGTGCATGCTCCTCAGCTACAGCCTGCGCCCCGGCGCACTGCTGCGGCTTCGCAGCCGAATGCCCGCTCCGGACAGTTTCGACGAGTCGTTTCGGGGAAGTGATGCGCCGTGGTGAGGGCGCTGCGCATCCCGGTCGATGCCGACGAGCCAATCAGGGAAGTCCAGGTCGACAAGCTCGAGGACTACCAAGCGATCGTGGGCGGATGGGTCGAGGCTGTGGACATCCACAGCCTCGGCATCACCATCTACGTCGCCGAGGAGGGTCTGATCATGCAGCTGCCCTTCAATTCGCGGGCGTCGTTCCTCTGGTGGTACTTCGTCCCCGAAGCCCGCCAGAAGGCGATGCTCGTCGGCCCGGCGCTCATCACTGGGCTTCCCGACCGGGTGGGCCAGGGCACGGACATCCCGTCCCAGGTTGCCGACCAGCTCCTTAGCAAGGGGGAGTGGCGCGTTGAGGTCAAGGTGCACGGCGATCCGAAGTGGTACAAGAACTCGGCCACCTACGACGACTACTTCGAAGCGCTTGTCTGGGCCATGGTTACGCTGGAACGCTGGACTCTGGCCGAAGACACCCGCGTCGTACCCGTCCCGCCGGACGAGCTCGCCGGGGAAGAAGCCCCACCACCCGCCGCCAGACGGCATCAGGCACCAACCCACGGCGGCGACTGCCCGGACTAGAGACCTGCGAGTTCTCGTCCGGAGCAGTCGCCGTCCTTTCATGCCCGGACTTTCACATTGTCATTGACGGCATCGCGTGACTTTCGTATAACTAGGCGCAGGAGCGGGGCACACCTGGCCTCCGCTCAGTACCTTCCAGATTCCGCTACCTGCTGCTGAGACGTTGCAGAAAGTGGTAATCGTGCCGCCGCGCGCCTTGGTAAACGGCGCGCGGCGTCCCGGATCCACCCAGGAACCAGTCGCTCAGACCGAATCACGCCCACGGTGTCGGTCCGGCCGAGTGTCTCCTGCCTTTGGACAATCTCCGAGAGCGTGCCGCGTTCGGCGCGCGCTGGCGCGATGCTCGTCTTGCTCGACACCCTCGACTTCACGAACGTGCATTGCCCGACCTGTCTGCACTTCATGGAGCCGCGTGTCGGTGCGTGGTGATGTGGATCCTGCGCCGTCGCCGTTTCGCCTCAGGACCTTCTAGTCCGGTGTCGGTGATGGGATCTAGTATCGAACATCTCTACGACGTTGGGGTGACGATGCGAGTTCCGGTCCGCGAGGACATTCAGCTCTGGTGCGAGGCGGATGTCCCACGACGCTTGCTGTGGCGACGCGAGCGCTGGAGGGTCATCGACATGCCGACACTCCAGGCGCGTGGCGTCCTCTGCGACTCCTGGCGCTTCACCGCCCGCTCTGACCGGGACCACCGCACCGTCGTGCTGGACGTCGAGCGCGTCGGGGAGCGCTGGCTTCTCGTCGCAGCCTGGGACTGAGCGCCCGTGGGACAGAACCGCCGCTACGACCTCGTCGGGCGTGACATCGAGCGAGCTGACCGGACCCGCGCAGAACGAGGAGTCGCACTCAGTCTCTCAGTCGACGAGGTGCGCGTCACGGGCAGGCGGCGGGATGCCCGCGAGCCGATCCCGGTGATCGCTCGGCTGCAGTTCCAGGTTGCGCACGTCGAGCCGCGCGAAATCGAGGCCGTGGCGATCGCGTGGACGGATGCTGCGTTGTTGGTGCGTTGGACTTGCCATGACCGGCAGGAGCATTGCACTTGGGTCTACGCGGGTGCGGTCCGTCGGCGGTCATGATCCCTCGACGGAATGACTCCCACTCCGCTGTTAGCCTCCAATCATGAGTCAGCAAGCGCCCAGCGGATGGTTCCCCGATCCCTTCGGTCGGCACGAGCATCGCTACTGGGACGGCTCGCAGTGGACGGAGCACGTCGGCTCGCAGGGTCGACAGTTAGTCGACCCGCCCGTTGTCGCGCCGCCCACGCCAGTTGCGTTGCAGGTGGCGCAGCAGACGGCCGTGATCCAGCCAATCGCCCCGAGCGCGCCGGTCAACAAGAAGGTGCAGAGGCAGGTTCGCAAGCTCGGTGTCGCTGACATGGCTCGCACTGGCGGCGGCACCTTACTCACTGAGCAGATTCTGGTGGTGAACCAGAAGGCCAAGCTCTTCGAGAAGAGGGCCGAATACGCGGTCTTCGACCAGCACGGACGCAAGGTTGGTGGCGTCCGGCAGTTTGGCTCCAGCATGTCGCGGATGGCGGTGGGTCGCGACAACGAGACCAAGCGCTTCCAGATTGTCGATCGCGAAGGTCGCCCGCTCATGACGCTTACTCGGCCGGCGACGATGTTGAAGTCGAAGGTGGTCGTCATGCGCGAGGACGGCGCGTTTGTCGGTCAGATCGTGCAGGAGAACTTTGGCGTTATGGCATCCGTTCTCGGAGGTCGATTCAACATCCGCTTCCGCATCGAGTCCGACGGCGAGACGCTTGGGACGATCAGCGCGGAGAGTTGGCGGGCCTGGGACTTCAGCATTCAAGATCCGCGCGGTGCGGAGATTGGCCGAATCACAAAGACCTGGGCGGGGTTCGGCAAGGAGAACTTCACCAAGGCCGACAACTATGTCCTCGAGATGTACCGACAGCTCGAAGACCCGCTCCTCTCACTCGTGGTGTCCGCCGCGCTGGTCGTCGATACGGTGCTGAAGCAGGGCAGCAGCGATCAGCGGAGCCGCTGATCGTGGTCTCGGGCGCTCTATTCGTGCTCGGCTCCGTCGTCTGCGTCTGAGTGATCCTCGCGGCGACGGGGTAGCCGTTCGGCCACAGCGGTGGATAGCTTCTCGGTGCCGGACTTGGCGCTTTCGAACGTCCTGACGCCAAACTGAGCGACGGCGTGCACGCCTCTACCGCCGGTCTCGATGGCGGTGTCCTTGGCCTCACCCACCGCTTCCGTCCATCGCTTCGCTTCGATCACCTCGCGCTCCGCTTCGATACCGAGCCGCTCGTGGAAGACGATCACATCCGCCGCGACCTCGTTGCCGGAGCGCACGACCGTGCCGGACTTCAGCGGGTGAAACAGCGCCTGACCGTTCGCGCTCAGCGTTGCCGCGTCCATGCGCGCAAGGAGTCGCTCTGTGCTCTTTGAAATCAGGTCGCGACGCTTTGCACGCGCCGCCCTGAGCGCGGCGCGGTGACGGTTGAGATCATCTGGACTGGAGTCGAGCACGCGGTCGAGCTCAAGGACGGCCAGGCCATCTTGAAGCTGGAAGCACCTTGCCAGAACTGCCAGCCACTCCTCGACGGTGGCTTCGGCGATGCCCGTGAGCTTTGCAAGATCCCCGACCCTGGACTTCTTCTCCATCTTCTCTGCGAGCGCGTCGAGCTGACGAAGCGCGTAAGCCTGGGTGGTGGCGATGGTCTGGGCGGCGCCGTGCAGGCTCGACCAGGTCACTTCGGAGACGCGGCCGACATGCTCGCGCTTGAGCATCGCATCGTCGATCACCATGCCGACGCCGATCATCTCGGCGATGGCAGCATCCTTCTGCGCGCGGAGGATGTCGTCGACTTTCTCATCGATGATGGCGAGATACTCAGTGATCTCGTCCATGGTCTGCTGCATCGCAAGCTGCGCCATGATGCCCGCGGCACCTGCGAGCATCGCCGGGCTGGTCAGCATCGAGCCGACGGAGCCGGACTTAGCGAACTCCAGAATCTTCGTCACCTTGCCCTTGCTCGTTGTGGCAATAGCGCGACTGACCCCGTCCGACGAGCCCTTCATTGCCTTGCCGAGCTTCAGTGCTTTGGCGGATTCTTCAGTGAGCTTCACCCAGCGGCCCGAGTTGGCGGCGATCTGGGAACCAGCTTGTGCGACGCCGGATCCGGCGCTCAACGCACTGCCAAGCTTTTGGTGGAGCTCGAGATCACGCGACTGCACTCCGGCCGACGAGAGAAACCGCTCCACTGCTTGAGGGTCGCCAATGACGGCGAGCCCATCGCCATCGCTGATCAGCTCGATCTCGTCGCCCACATTGCCCCCACGTCGCTTGCAGCCTTCTCCAGCCGCTGTGCACTCACGCTAGTCGACGCCTCAGACGCGTACCCGCGAGTCTTGAGGAAAGCGACCGTCTCTGTCGTATCACCCCGCTACGTTTCTCAGCATGCAACCGCTCTCGCCCCACCAACTTCATGTGCTTCGCTCGATCCAGGAGCACGGACTTGTCGTTGCCAGTGTGAGCCTCGAGGGCGAGTTTGCGATGGCACACCTCGGTCTGCCGGCTCCTGACTATGAGACTGTTCGAGTGACCACGGCCCGGCGCCTGGCTCGTGACGGGCTCATCGCGCGGCAGCAATACACCCCGCCCCCCGGCGAAGTGATTATTGAGTGGGAGATCACGGAAGCGGGCCGGCGCGTCCTGCGTGCGCACGAACTCAGCGCGGCGCAGGTGTGAAGTGACCGCAGACTTCAAAGTGACCGCTGCCCGTATCGAAGCGAACCCTCTCGGCCGACTGATGTACGGTCAGCGCGAGCTGTTCCACTCCAACCTCATCGGCTGGTTCTTCGACCAGCTTCCCGAAGCGGCCGACGCCACGTTCCGGCCGCTTGCCGCACCCGGCTCAGACACCGGGCGATGGGTCGAGCGCGAACGCGGCCACATGGATCTCGTCTTCCACTGGACAGACCGGGCACCGCTCGTCATCGAGAACAAGGTCTTCTCGCTGCCGCACCGCGACCAACTCGATGAGTACGCGTCGATCGCGGCGAAATGGCCGCACCGACCAGCGCTCGTGCTGCTCTCGGTCAGCGCGCCGGACTTCGATCCGGGGGAGTGGCGCTACCTGAGCTACGCAGAGTTCGCCGAGCGAATCCTCGAAGCCCTGCCTGCGGACTCGTCCTATGAGGTCGAGACGATGCGACGCTACGGCGCGCTGGTCTCGGACCTGCATCAGCTGGTGTCGGCAGTCGACGTGCAGTCCGATGACGAGCGCGTGTGGCTGCCAGACAGCCTTCTCTCTGCGATCTCCAGCTCACAGATGCGCGCAGCACTGCACAAGGCGCGAGCCCAACGCGTCGCCCGCGTGCTCAACGCGATTCTGCCCGGGCTGGAGCAGCCCGCTGCGGGTGGCATGAGCAACGCCACACCACTGGTCGAGTCGTTCGAGTACGTCTATACCCGCGGGATGCACCTGCACCTCGGATGGCAGCTCCAGGGCGACCAGTTCCGACGCGCGGCCGTCTATCACGACCAATCCATCTCAGGGCGGAGCCAGGAGTCTCGCCGCCTCCGTGAAGACGTCAGCCGCGAGCACCCCGAGTTCTACTCCTTCCCTGCTCCGCTCCCGCAGACGCTCGGTGGACGAAAGGAGTTCAACCACTTCGCGCCTTCCTTCGTCTACAAGTACGTCAAGACGCCGAGCCTCACGATCGCGGAGCTACGGGTGGCAGCCGCTTCTGTGCACGCCGAGATCGAGCAATTCCGCGCCGAAGGTGCCGCCGCTGATCGACCCGCGGAGGCGACTCGCAAAGCGCCGTAAAGACCGACTGCACGGTCACGCCGGTGCCGGTATATACGCTCGGAGCGTGGAAGCGTTCGAACAGTTTGTGGCTCTCGCGATGGAAGCAGAGGGATTGGTCGTCTCGAGTGCCCTGAAGTTCCCTGTGAAGCGCCGCACACGCAAGGTCGCCTATGAGGAGTGGCAGACCCATGGCTTCGAGGTCGATCTCGTGGCCGCCCGGGCAGACAGGCTCGTGCTGGCGACTGTGAAGTCGTTCTTCGGATCGCGCGGCGTCGTGGCTTCCCACGTGCGCGGTGACAGCGAGAACCGGACATGGAATGCGGCCTACGCGCTCCTCAATGATGAGCAGATCCGGTCAACGGTTGTTACCGCTGCCGCTGAGCGATTCGGGTTCTCGGCTGGCCAGGTCGAGCTTCGGCTGTACGTGGGCAAGTTCGCCGGCGGTGGAAGCGAAGCCGCCGTACGTGAGTGGTGTTCGGAGCAAACTGTCGGAGCCGGACCGATCAGAGTGGTCGGCGCCGACCACGTCGTCACCATTGTTCGCCAGGTCGCGGGTTCGAAGCAAAACCGTGACAATGCCGTGCTCGCGACTCTCAAGGTCCTCGACGCGGCAGGAGTGCTTAGTTAGCCCCGCTCCACAAAAATACCTGATCATGTTATAAATAAGACAGGAATTGAGTCGGTAGAGCACGCTCCCGATGACGATATTCTCGCTCCCAGCCAAGGACACGGGTCTGAGCCGTGGCGTGCGCGAGTGAGGATACCCAGCAAACTTAAGACCACGACGTCGTGGAGGAGACTGCGAGCAACATGATGTGCATGGGCGGATACGTACGCAGCCAAACGTCCAGAGCGGACGTCGCATTGGCGTGGATGCGGGGTAGTCAGTGAGCGTCCTCACGGACTATCAGGCGAAGTACTTCGCCTACGAACTTCAGCGCAGCTACGCGAGCGACCATGTCGGCAAGCTCGCGGGACTACTCTTCGACGCCCAGGTGGAGCCTAAGCCTCACCAGATCGATGCGGCCCTCTTCGCCCTGCAGACTCCATACCTGCCGGGCGTCATCCTCGCCGACGAGGTTGGTCTCGGCAAGACAATCGAGGCCGGCATCGTCATCTCGCAGTATTGGGCTGAGCGGCGCCGGTCCATCTTGATCGTTACGCCCTCCAGTCTGCGTCAGCAGTGGAAGCAGGAGCTGTATGAGAAGTTCCTGATTCCCGCAAGCATTCTCGACCCCAGGTCAAAGGAGTCGTTGCTCGCCCAGGCAGGCGGCGGCAAGGGAGAGGTGCTGATTTGCTCCTACGAGTTCGCGTTGCGCAATGAACAGTCGCTTCTTCGCGCGTGGGACCTCGTGGTCGCCGACGAGGCCCACCGGTTGCGCAATCACTGGACGGGGAAGGGCAAGGTCACCGAGGCAATGGCCCACGTCATTGGCGGTGCCCACAAGACGGTACTGCTGACGGCGACGCCGCTGCAGAACAAGCTCGAGGAGCTCTACGGGCTGGTGTCCGTCTTCGACTCCGGCTACTTCTATTCGCTCGACGCCTTCCGCGAGCGCTACATCAAGAATCGCGACGACTCCGGAGATGACCTGGCGGAGCGAGTTGCAACCATCTCCAAGCGGACCCTCCGTAGGGACGCCGACAAGTACATCCACTTCACGAAACGACTACCGCTCACCATCGAGTTCACCCCAAGCGCCGAGGAAGTGTGGCTCTACGAGCTGGTCAGTGACTACCTGCAGCGCGACGAACTCTTCGCGTTCACCGGCGCCCAGCGGCACCTCTCGGCCCTCATTATCCGAAAGCGGTTGGGCTCTTCGACATTTGCAGTCGCCAGCACGCTCGAGAACATCGCCAATCGACTCGCGGCGGAGGTTGCCGCCGGCCAGCGCCGTAACGCCCGCGGTGGTCTGATCACAGCCGACTTTGAGGGCGACGATCTCACGAGTGAGGAACTCGAAGACGCCGAGGAGATCGAAGACGACAGTCGTGGCGCCGGACCGCCTGATGCGAGTGTGTCAACCGAGGGCGACTCACGTCTTCTGCAAGCGATGAATGCCGAGGTGGCCGAGCTTCGCGAGTACGCCGCCTTCGCTCGCTCAATAGCTGTCAATCAGAAGGCTGCGGGGCTCTTGGAAGCGCTCGACCTCGGATTCGAACGACTGCGCTCGCTTGGGGCGCCCGAGAAGGCCATCATCTTTACGGACTCCACGAAGACACAGGACTACATCGCTCGAACATTGCGGGACGCTGGCAAGGGCGAAGGGCTGGTGCTCTTCAACGGCTCGAACAATGGCCCAGAACAGACGGATGTCTATCAGGCCTGGCTCAAGGCGAACCGCGACGGCGACTTGATCACCGGCATCCCGGCCGCCGACCGTCGAAAGGCGCTCGTGGACTACTTCCGCACCGAGGGCAAGATCATGATTGCCACCGAGGCGGCCGCGGAAGGCATAAACCTACAGTTCTGCTCGATGGTGGTGAATTACGACCTGCCGTGGAACCCCCAGCGCGTTGAGCAACGAATCGGCCGAGCCCATCGGTTCGGGCAGCAGTTCGACGTCGTCGTGGTGAACTTCTCGAATAAGGGCAACCTGGCCGAGCAGCGGATTCTTCAGCTGCTCGCCGACAAGTTCCATCTCTTTTCGAGCGTGTTCGGCGCGAGTGACGAGGTGCTCGGTGCGATTGAGGACGGGCTCGACTTCGAGAAGACGATCAGCGATATCCTCACGCGCAGTCGGACCGACGCAGAGATCGACAAGGCGTTCCAGGAACTGGAGGAGCGGTACGCGGTCGAGATTTCCACCGAGATGGCAAGCGCTAAGGCGAAGGTCTTCGACAACCTTGACCCGCACGTTCAGGACAGGCTCAAGGCCTACGACGCGCAGTCGGGAGAAGTGCTCAACAAGTTTGAACGGCTCCTACTCGCGGTCACCCGTCACGAGCTGAATGATCACGCATCGTTCGAAGGCGACGGCCGCACGTTCGTGCTTCACAACTCGCCGGTACCGGACGCACCCGCAGGCCGTTACTACTTCAAGAGCAAGCCACTGGAGAACGCACACCAGTACCGCTATTCGAGCCCACTGGGACAGCACGTCATCGAGACGTCGAAGACGCATGACACGCCGCCGCGCGCGCTGACGTTCAGCGTCGGCGCGTCGGAGCGCGCTACCGCAGCCGTCAAGAGTCTCGTCGGCCAGAGCGGCGAGCTGGTCGTCGAGATGGTCACGTTCACCATGAAGGCACGCGACGAGGACGTTTCAGAGTCCTACATTCTCGCCGCCGGCCTTAGCGATGACGGTGCCGCCCTCGACGATGAGCACGTGGCCGACATCCTCGACCTCGCGTGCACATCGCTCGGTAAGGATCCGGTCACCATCGACGACGCCCCGATCGCGCCACTACTCGAGGCGCGACGAACCGAGCTTGAGCGCGAAGTCCAGGGCCGGAATTCTCGCTACTACGACCAGCAAGAAGAACTCATCTACAGGAACCAACAGGACCGGAAGGCCGAGCACGAAGGTTCGATCCGTGAGTATCGCGCCAAGGAGAAGGAAGCGCGTCGGCTCGCGCGCCAGGTGGACGATCCGATGGAGCAGCTTCGGCACAAGAAGGATGCGCGTCGCTGGGAGCAGCGCGCGGAGGACGCCGACGAGCAGTTCCGAGAGACCCGGCGCAAGCTCCGCGAAGAGGCTGACAAGTACCTCGACCTAATCGAGCAATCCCTCAAGGGCACGCAGTTCACAGAACACCTGTTCTCGATCCGTTGGCGCATTGACGCATAGACGCGCGCGCCGACCGGGAACCCAGAGCATCAAACGTAATGAAAGAGACCACTAAATGAGCGACGACATCCACGAAACCCCATCGACTACCCCTAATTTCCAGACGGAACTGGCCGCTCAGCTGGCCGAGCTCGTGCCCGAGGCAATCGTCGACTGCAAGGTCGATGTCGTCAAACTCCAGGAGCTCCTTGCGGTTGACGCCGCCGACACAAACGAGCGTTTCGGACTGTTCTGGCCCGGCAAGAAGCGGGCGCTGAGAGCAGCACAGGAGCCGACGACTGCCACGTTGCGGCCGGATGTCGCCAACTCCAAGGACTGGGAGACAACGAAGAACGTCTTCATCGAAGGCGACAACCTCGAGGCGCTCAAGGTCTTGCAGAAGCATTATCACAACAAAGTCAAGCTGATCTACATCGATCCGCCGTACAACACCGGCAAGGATTTCGTCTACCCGGACAACTACAAGGAGGGACTCGACACCTACCTCGAGTGGACCCGGCAGGTCAACGAAGAGGGCAAGAAGGTTTCGACCAATGCCGAGACCGAAGGCCGATATCACTCGAACTGGCTCTCCATGATGTATCCGCGCCTCAAGCTGGCTCGTAACCTGCTCACCGACGATGGCACCATCTTCGTCAGCATCAGTGATCATGAAGTCGACAACCTGCGCAAGTTGCTCAACGAGGTGTTCGGGGAATCGAACTATGTTGGCCAAATCGCAGTCTCGAAGGGGACAACGACCGGACAAGACGCTAACGACATCGGGAGCAGCATCGATTTCTTGCTCGTGTACGCACGCAGCAAGGCGAACTACGTTCCGAATGGCCTTCCCCTCGATGAACAGGACATGGCGCGCTTCAACCAGGAGGATGACCGCGGGCGCTACTCGGTCCTGCAGTTCCGAAAGACCGGTACAAACGACCGCCGCGAAGACCGCCCGAACCTCTACTACGCGCTCGACGCACCTGACGGTTCCACGGTCTACCCGATCGGCCCAGGCGGGTACGACAGCTGTTGGCGCACTGCGCGGGCCCAGTTTGATGCTTGGGATGCCGAAGGGATGATCGTCTGGAAGCAGGACGTTGACGGCAACTACAAGCCGTACGTCAAGTACTACCTCGAAGGACGAACAAAGCAGGTATCGAACTACTGGGATGACATCGAAGGCAATAAGAAGGCCAGCCTCACGGTCAAGGAGTTGCTCGGGAAGAACGTTTTCACCAATCCCAAACCCGTGGGCCTGATCAAGAAGATCCTTCACATCGCGACGGACCGAGATTCGATTGTCCTCGACTTCTTTTCCGGCTCAGCGACTACCGCGCACGCAGTGATGCAGTTGAACTTCGAGGACGGCGGACAGCGCCAGCACATTCAGGTTCAACTTCCGGAGCCCACCCCCGAACAATCTGCGGCAGAAAAGGCTGGATACAGGACCATCGCTGAGGTCTCCCGAAAGCGGATCGACCTCGCTGGGGCGAAGATAGCGGAGGGGTCCGGTGGGCGCCTGGATGACGGCTCGGGAGCGCTCGATGTGGGCTTCCGCGCATACACCCTCACCGACACCAACTTCTCGAAGTGGCGGGTGACAAGCGACATCGAGGCGGATGCACTCCAGCAGCACCTCCTCGACCTTCGCGAGAGCAGCAGCGCCGATGACGCAACGGCAGACGATCTGCTGACCGAGATTCTCCTGAAGCAGGGATACTCGCTCAACGAGAAGATCGCACCGGTTGAGATCGATGGTCTCGATCTTCGCGCCGTGTATGACAGCGATGGCGACTTCGGCGTGCTCGCGTATCTGGACGAGCACACCAAGCCGACGCTCGAGCAGCTGCGTTCAATCGTCGAGTCCCGGCCGGCGCGCATCATCATCCTCGAGGATGCCTTCCAGGGCGACGATGAGCTGAAGACCAACATGGTGCAGCTTGCGAAGTCAAAGAGCGTGGAGCTCTGGACGGCGTAATGGGCGGCTCAGCATTTCAGTTCGATCCGAGTCAGCCGTATCAGCTGGAAGCGGTCGGCGCGGTTGTCGACCTCTTTGACGGCCAGCCGAAGGACGCGGACAAGCTCGAACTCACGCTTCGCGGTCAAGTCGCTGTGAAGGAGACCGACCAAGTAGCCCTCGACCTCGACCTCACGCAGGAAGTGGGTGCGATCGGCAACAACCTCGTGCTCGATCAGGAGACCGTCTTCGCGAACCTTCAACGAGTACAGGACCGCAACGGGCTCGAGGTTGCGCCGAAACTCTACGACGGTGCTCTGGACTTCGACATCGAGATGGAGACCGGCACAGGCAAGACCTACGTCTACCTCCGAACCATCTTCGAGCTCGCCAAGGACTACAACTTCACCAAGTTCGTGATCCTCGTGCCGAGCGTCGCCGTCCGTGAGGGAGTCGCCACAAGCATTCGGCTCATGCGCGGTCACTTTGGAGACCTCTATCCGGGACAGCCGTTCGACTTCTCCGTCTATAGCGGGAAGAACGCAGAAGAGGTGCAGTCGTTCGCAAGCTCTACGAACATCCAGATTCTTGTGATGACGATCGACGCGATCCGCGGCACAGCAAATACGCGCATCATCCACCAGGCGAAGGACAAGTTGAACGGTCTGCGTCCAATCGACTACTTGAAGGCGACGCACCCTGTCGTGATCATGGACGAGCCCCAGAACATGGAGTCGCTCCTTTCTCAGTCCGCCGTCGGCGAGCTCGATCCGGTCGTGACTCTCCGGTACAGCGCGACGCACAAGAGGCAGCGCAACGTTGTTTATCGGCTCGACCCGGTCGATGCGCATGATCTCGGGCTGGTGAAGCAGATCGTGGTGGCCGACGTGCAGCAGCAGGGAGCCGACGCGACTCCGTATATCAAGCTCATTGAGGTGAAGCACGACTCGGCCTGGACGGCTCGCCTCGAACTGTCCTGTCGCAGGGCAGATGGGGGATTGGAGCGCCGCGTGGTCAGGGTGCGCCAGCATCAGGAGCTCTCTGACGCACGCATCACGAACAATCCCATCTACGACGGTTGGCGCATCAATGAGATGAGCATCGAGCCCGCCTACGTAGACCTCACCCTCCACGGCTTCCTCGAGCAGGGCGAGAGTATTGGCGGCTCGGGCGGCGCCATCTACAAGGAAATGATCCGTGAGACCATCCGGGAGCACCTTCGGAAGGAAGCGATGCTTCGGCCCCGCAATATCAAGGTGCTGAGTCTCTTCTTTGTCGACAAAGTCGCTAGCTACATGGGTGACGGCGATACCAACGAGACGGCCGACGGGGAGTTCGCGCGGTGGTTCGACGAGGTATTCGTCGAAGAGCGCGCCAAGCTCGCCCGGTACCAGGAGCTCCTCCCGCAGGAACCGTCCGCGCTTCGTCGCGCGTACTTCTCGCAGATCAAGCGCGGCAAGACGACAGTCTCCCAGGACAGTTCGGGGACAACGAAAGCGGACGACGATGCCTATGAGCTGATCATGCAAGCCAAGGAACGGCTGCTCGACGAGGCCGAGGACGTTCGCTTCATCTTCAGTCACTCGGCACTGCGCGAAGGCTGGGACAACCCAAACGTCTTTCAGATCTGCACCCTCCGCGAGATGGGTGCAGAGGTGGAGCGCCGCCAAACGATCGGGCGCGGGCTGCGGCTTCCCGTCAGGAAGACCGCGGAGGGCTTCGTGCGCGTGGCAGACCGTGGCATCGCAACCCTGACCGTCGTCGCCAACGAGTCGTACCAGGCGTTCGCTAAGAGTCTGCAGAACGAGTACAAGACGGCCGGTGTCGAGATCGGTGAGGTTCGCAGGAGCGAGTTCTCCAAGATCCCACTGCAGGACGCAACAGGCGCTCTCACCGACGACCTGTTCGGCTTTCAGCGTTCGCTCGAAGTTTGGGATCACCTGGCGACGAAAGGCTTCATCGATGAGGGCAAGGTGACGAGCAAGTTCCAGCCGAACACGCTCGGCTTCACCCTCTCCCTACCGGAGGAGTACGAACCGTACGAGACCGAGATCTGCGCGCTCGTCCAGCGTGCACATATCGGTACTTATGTGAAGCCCGCGAGTAAGCGACACCCTCGTCAGCTCAACAAGCAGCTCTACTCGACGCCGGAGTTCGAAGACTTCTGGCACGCGATCAGCCGCCGCACGACTTACCGTGTGAGCGTCGACCGGGAGCTGATCGTGGAACGGGCCGTGCAGGCGATCAAGTCGTCGCCGAAGATCGATCCACTTCGTATTCAGGTCACGCGCGCGGGAGTCAAGGTGCTGCGGGGTGGCGCGAAAGGCCAGGAACTTGGCACCCGATCGGCTGATCTGAAGGGCAGCTACGATCTGCCCGACATCATCGCCGAACTCCAGAGCGCAACCTCGCTCACCCGCAAGACCATCGTCGACATCCTCATCAAGAGCGAGCGTCTTGCGGAGTTCATCGGCAACCCGAATGACTACATCGCTAGCGCCAAGCGTCTCATTCAGGCGGAGTTGGCCAAGATCGTCGTGGACGGAATTCAGTACGAGAAGATCGCTGGAGCGGTCTACGAACTGCGCGAGCTCCAGCGCGATGGCGAGGAGGAGAAGGACCGCTTCCTCGATCACATGTACAAGGTGCAGAACGCCCAGAAGACGGACTTCGACTACGTCGTATTCGATTCGGATGTGGAGCGACAGTTCGCCGAGCTGCTGGACGGACGTGAGGACATCAAGCTCTTCATGAAACTGCCCGCCAAGTTCAAGATCGACACCCCCGTCGGCCCGTACAACCCAGATTGGGCGATCATCAAGCACGAGGAGGGTCAGGACCGCGTCTACATGATTCGCGAGACCAAGAGCACTCTCGAAGACTCCAAGCTGCGGCCCAGCGAGCTCGCGAAGATCAAGTCTGCAATCAAGCACTTCGCGGCCATCGGAATCGACGACTACGCCCGTGCGGCCCCAGGGAGCTGGAAACTGTGAGCGGCGCCGAGATTGGACCAGAGACAGCCAGGAAGGTCGTGGAGCCGGTGCTGCCTCTCTCGCTCATGAACCACGAGCGGTTCCTCGCGTTGTTCTACGATCCCAAGCGCTTTGACATCCACGCCAAGACCGTGATGCACCTTCATGTCTTGCGCGTCGATGGCGGCGATTTCGCGCTCGCTCCGCTCTTCAAAGAACTCTCCAACAACAGCATCAGCTACGTGCTGTCTCGGCAGAATCTCGATCAGGTGCTCGAGGATCCGAGCCGAATGGTCGAGTTCGTGGCCAAAGTGCAGGACCAGTTCAAGACGCCCGATGCGAACGCGGGCGAGGGAGGTGAACTACTCCTCTACTCCTTTCTGGAGGGCCACCTGGGCGCGCCAAAGATCCTGTCCAAAATGGAGTTGAAGACCTCCAGCGAGCACTACGTGCACGGCACCGACGGCGTGCACCTGCTCGAGGTCGCTGAAGGCGAGTACCAACTGATCTTCGGCGAGTCCAAGATGTACGGCGACGTCAAGGGACAAGTCGGTTCGAGCCCGCGCCGCGGCGTCAAAGCGGCGTTCGAGTCCATGGGCAAGGTGCAGGAGGACTCGTTCGAGTTCGATACCTGGCTGGTCGAATCTGAACTGCTGAAGGAGAGTCTGGATCCGGCGAAGGTGAAGCTGCTCGCTTCAATCCTCCTACCGCCTGCAGACGGGGACACGCCCCTCAAGAAGTCGAATGCCTTCGGCGTCTTCATTGGCTTCGAGCTGGACGTGACGGAGTTCCCGTTCGAGGACTACTCGCAAGCTGAAATTGAGGCAGAGCTTCGGCGGCTCGCCGAGACCGCTATCGACGCTGAGATCGAAACGATCAAGGCCGAGATCAAGAACCGCGGACTTGGCGGCTACCACTTCCATATCTACGTCGTCCCTTTCCTGAAGCGGAACGTCAACGGTGTCGTACGTGGGATCGAGGATGTTCGTGTCGATCTTGCAACCAAGCTGAGCGGCAAAGCGAAGAAGCCTGCGAGCGCGAAGAAGAAGCCGGGGAGCACCACGAAGTGACAGATCAGATCGCCGCGGACGCACTGAGCGAACTGATCGTCGAACGCAAGGACTTCAAGCGCGCCTTCGCCGATCTGGAGAAGGCTGTCGCTCAGAGCTTTCTTGGGATCGCTACTCAGCCGTCGCTCGAGGGCGTTGAGGCACGTCATCTGCTCCGTGGCGCGTAGCGCTTCTCGGTACCGATAGTCCAGCGACCTGGTACCGAGGTTCTGGCTAGTTGGTACTCCCGCGCTTGTTCTGGTCTTCTGATCTCGGCGGCGAC
>NZ_BMMD01000030.1 GCF_014645655.1 Agromyces bauzanensis
CGCCTTGGTGCCGGGCCGCAGCAGCTCGCCGCTTTCGATGTCGAAGAACACCGGTTCGTCGGGATGCGCGTCGCGGCTGAGCTCTTCGAGCACGGTGTGCCGGGTCTCGATGCCCGAGACGTTGAAGCTCGTCGCAACGATGCGTTGCGCGAGCCGGTTGAGTCCCGGTTGCGCGGCGAACACGTCGCGCACCTCGGGCTGCACGAGCACCGTGGGCGGCACGGCGGTCGAGACGGCGCGGAGCGACACCCCGGCGCTCACGCCGTGCTCCTCGTAGTGATCGGTCGGAACTGCGGCATGGCGACCCCCCTCCTCGGCAGACTAACCGTCGGCACCCGGTCGATCCAGCGTTCCGAGCGGATGGTCGGCACGTTCATGCACGATGGGACGCGACCCACTCCAGCGCGTCCTGGTGCGCGGCCCGAAGCGTCTCGCCGAGCCACGCCGTGCCGTGGTACACGCCGTCCTCGCCGACGACCTCCGTCACGCCGCCGTGGCGAAGCTGCGCGACCACCTCGTCGCTGCTGACGACGAGCCGCAGCGCGGACCCGTGCTGCCGGAGGTCGTCGGCATAGCGCCGCAGCACCTCGACGAGCGAGATGCCGAGCTGGTCGACCCCGCGGAGCCGGAGGATCACGACCGAACCGCGGGAGGTCTCCGCGACGGCCGGAAGGCGCGACTCGAAGACCGGTGCGCTCGCGAAGAAGAGGCTGCCGTAGGGCTGGAGAACGACGACCTCGCCGGCGGGCACCGTGGGAACGGGATCAGTCTCCTGCATCCGGCCCTCGGCCTCGATGACGACCCGGCGCACGCGGATCCGATTGGATTGCTGGACGACGAACAGGATGATGCCGAGCCCCACGCCGACCAGCACGGCGAACTGGAGCGGCACGAGCAGCGTGAGGACGAACGTCACCACCATGACCGTGGTCTGCAGCACGCCGGTCTTGGTGACCGAGACCACCCTCGCCGGCTTGATCGACCCGATGCCGACCACGATGAGAAGCGCCGCGAGCGACGGCATCGCGACGAACGCCACCGCCCCCGAGGCGAACAGGATCACGGCCGCCATCACGCCGCTCGCGAAGACGAGCGCGAGACGGGTCCGCGCTCCGGCCGCCGTGATCAGCGCCGACGCCGACATCGACCCGCCCACCGGCATCCCGCGGAACAGCCCTGCGACGACGTTGCCGACGCCCTGACCGACGAAATCGCGGGAGGCGTCGGCGGGGCGGCCGTCGAGATTCGGCACGCCAGCGGACACGGCAGCGCCCTGGATGAGGCCGACGAACGCGAGCGACAGGGCCGGCAGGGCGAGGAACCAGAGGTCGTCGAGGCTCGGCAGCGCGGGCGCGGGCAGCCCGGTGGGCACGTCGGCGATGTCGGCGACGGTGGCGACCGGGAACCCGAGCCAGGCCGTGCTCGCCCAGGCGAGGAACGAGCCGGCGGCGACGGCCGCCACGAGGCCGAACGAGGCGAGCCGCGTCCTGGTCAGGACGACGATGAGGGCGAGCGTCGCGACGCCGACCACGGTCGTGGCGAGGTCGATCCGCGTGATGTTGAAGACGAGGTCGAGCGCACGCGTCACCCGGTTGGCTGCCTGGCTCTCGTAGCCCGTGAGGTTCGACAGCTGCCCGAGGACGATGTTCACGCCCACCGCCGTGACGAACCCGGTCATGACGGCGGTCGGGACGAAACGCAGCATCCGCCCGGCGCGGAGCAGTCCGGCGACGATCATCACGACGCCCGTGAGCATCGCGAGGGTGAAGAGCGCGCGGTCGGGGTCGGGCCGGGAGCCGAGGTCGGTGTCGGCGACCACGAGCGCCATCGCCCCGGTCGCCTGGACCGCCATGAACGAGCTGCTCGTGAAGAACGCGGCACCGAGCATGCCGAAGAGGTACGCGTACAGGCCGGCGATGGGATTGACTCCGGCGAGCAGGCCGCTCGCGAGCCCGTCTGGCACGCTCTCGATGCCGAGCACCACGCCCGCGACGGCGTCCTTGCCGAGCGTCTCCCGGCGGAGGAGGCGTCGTAGGCGCGCACCACCCGGCACCCGATCCCGACGGGTCCCCGGTCGCTCCGGGCGAGGCTCAGGCTCGGTCATCCGCCGCGCCCTTCGGGAGTGCGGCCGGCCGGTTCGGAGGCCTGCATCGACGGCCCGGACGCCGGTTCCGGATCCTCGGCCGCGCGTTCCGGCTGCCGCCCGCCCCGTGGGCCGGTCAGCGCCGCATTGCCCGAGAGCCACCGCAGCCATCTCTGCCCGTCCCCGAGCAGCGCCTCGCGCGCGGTGAGCGTCAACGGGATCGAGAGGATGGCGCCGAGCGGGCCGATCACGAAGGTCCAGAACACGACCGAGAAGAAGCTCAGCGTGAGCGAGAGGTCGACGGCGTCGCTGACGAACTTCGGCTGCACGAGCACCTGCAGGACGACGTTCACCACCGAGTAGATGGCGATGACCGCGAGCAGCAGCGGCACGCCGCCGACGACGAACGCCAGCACCGTGGGCGGCACGAGCCCGAGCACGAACCCGATGTTCGGGATGAAGTTCGTGACGAACGCGAGGATCGCCCACACCGCCGGGACCGGGATCCCGAGCGCCCAGAGCGCGAGGCCGTCGATGATCGCGACGACCGCGCCGAACGACGCGTTCACGACGTAGTAGCGCCGGATCGACGAGTTCAGCGCGCGCACTCGGCCGAGGCGCGGCCGGATCCCCGGGCCGAACTCGAGCTCGGCGCGCCGGTACCGTGCCGCGTCGGCGGCCATGAAGATCACGTACGCGAGCACGAAGAAGGCCGCGGTGAGGAACCCGAGCAGCCACCCGCCGAGCCCCTCCGCAAGGTCGAGCAGTGCCGACGGGTCGAGCGCGGACGCGGTCGCGTCGGCGAGCTGCTCGCCGAGGCCGACCGACTTGAGCCAGGCGGTGACGGATGCCCCTGCCGCCTGCAGCTCGTCGACGACGTCGACCACGAGGTCGGCGAACTCGACGCCCGCGAACACGAGCAGCGCCGCGAGCATGCCGAGGATCAGGTACGCGACCGCGATGACCACCGTCGTCGCGGCCCAGCGCGGCCAGCCGCGGCGTTCGAGCGGATACCGTACCGGGTGCACGATGACCACCAACACCACGGCGAGCGCGAGCGGCGCGACGAGTTCGCGACCGAACCAGAGGGCGACGAGGACGAGCAGCGTCGCGATGACCGTCACAGCTCCGGGCACGCTCGTTCCGCCGGGGACGGGAAGCGCCGTTCCGCTCATGGAGCCCACCATACGGGCGCCTCCCCTCCCGACGTCACGGAAGGACGATGTCGAAGGACGGATCACCCTTCTGGAGCGCCGACAGCAGCTGCTCGAGAACTCCGGCATCGCCGTCGATGCTCACGCCCTCGCTCCCGTGGTCGCCACCGACGAGTGCCAGCAGGCGCGGCTTGGCGAGCGTGAGCGTCGCCTGCGCACTGCCGGGATCGGCCGACTTCTCGACGTAGACGAACACGCCGTTCCTGAGCGTCACGCGGAAGTTCCGGTCGAGGTCGCTGAACGCGAGGTCGAACGCGAGGTCGAGGTCCCATGCGCTGGGGCCGTCCACCGAGATCGCGATCGAGTCGAGCAGCTGCTCGGGCGTGAGCTGGGCGAGGATCTCGGGTGCGGCCGTCGTCGTCGGCGTGCCGAAGTTCTCGCCGCGCAGCTCGGTGGCGCCCGAGAGGTAGAAGTTCCGCCAGGTGCCGTTCTCCGACCCGTAGGCGAGCTGCTCGAGCGCGTCCGCGTACAGCGCACGAGCCGCTGCGTGGTCACGGTCGGCGAACACCGCGTGGTCGAGCAACGTGGCCGCCCAACGGAAGTCGCCCGCGTCGTAGGCTGCCTGTGCGAGCTCCACCACGCGGTCGACACCGCCGATCGCAGCGACGTACCGCTCGGCGAGCGGCTGCGGCGGGTGCGGCCAGAGCCGGGCGGGGTTGCCGTCGAACCAGCCCATGTACCGCTGGTAGATCGCCTTCACGTTGTGGCTGACCGCGCCGTAGTAGCCGCGCGCGTGCCAGGCGTTCTCGAGCGCCGGAGGCAACTGGATCTCCTCGGCGATCTCGGCGCCGGTCAGGCCCTGGTTCAGCATGCGCAGCGTCTGGTCGTGCAGGTAGGCGTAGAGGTCGCGCTGGAGTCCCAGGAACTCGCGGATCTCGTCGCCGCCCCACGTCGGCCAGTGATGCGAGGCGAAGACGACGTCGGCGCGGTCGCCGAACCGCTCGATCGCCTCGGTGAGGTACTTCGACCAGACGTGCGGGTCGCGCACGAGCGCGCCGCGCAGCGTCAGCAGGTTGTGCAGGTTGTGGGTCGCGTTCTCGGCCATGCACAACGCACGGCGCTGCGGGAACAGGAAGTGCATCTCGGCCGGGGCCTCGGTTCCGGGCGCCATCTGGAACTCGATCTCGACGCCGTCGATCACGTGCGTCTCGCCGGTCGTCCGGATCTCGAGCGTGGGCACGAGAATGCCGGGCGTCCCCGTCGACGTCGACTGGCCGAGACCCGCACCGACGGCGCCCCTCGGGCCGCGCTCGAGCGCAGCGCCGTACATGTAGCCCGCGCGACGCGCCATGGCCGTGCCCGCGTAGACGTTCTCGGCGACCGCCTCGCCGACGAATCCCACCGGTGCGATGACCTGCACGCCGCCGGCGTGCACCTCCTCATGGCTCACGATGCCGAGTACGCCGCCGAAGTGGTCGATGTGGCTGTGGGTGGAGATCACCGCCACGACCGGCCGGTCGCCGCGGTGTGCGCGGTAGAGGCCGAGCGCCGCCGCGGCAGTCTCCTTCGAGATGAGCGGGTCGATGACGATCACTCCCGTGTCGCCCTCGACGAAGCTGATGTTGGACAGGTCGAGCCCGCGCACCTGGTAGATGCCCTCGACCACCTCGTACAGGCCCTGCTTCGACACGAGCGTCGACTGTCGCCAGAGGCTCGGGTTCACGGTGTCCGGCGCGTCGCCGGTGATGAAGGCGAACTCGTTCGCATCCCACGCCTCGGCGCCATCGTCGCGGTGCACGACGCCGGGCTCGAACGCCGCGATGAACCCGCGGTCGGTCGCCCCGAGGTCGCGGGTGTCGTCGAACGGCAGCGATGCCGCGAGTTCGCGCTGCTGCGCTCGGATCGCCTCGGTCGCTTCGTTCTGCTTCATGTGTTCCTCTCCATTCCCCAGATGGGACTCTCCGGCGCCGAGGTGCGGCGCCGAGGTCAGAAGTTGCCGATCCCCTTGCCGATCAGCACGGCGCCGATCACGAGCAGGAGCACGGCCATGACGGTCGCGTTGTTGTGGACGAGCCAGGCGCGCAGTCGCTCGAGCGGTGCGGCCATGCGGTCGGATGCCACGAGGTACGCGATCACGGGCAGGGCGACGGATGCCGCGGCGATGACCGTGAACACGAGCAGCACGACCACTATCGCGCCCGGATCCAGTCCGGCGGAGCCGACCGCGACGCCGGCGGCGGCACCGAGGAGCAGGTTCTTCGGATTCACCGCGGCGAGCAGGAAGCCCAGCCCGAGTGCGCGGCCGGCGGTCATCGTGTCGATGCCCGCCATCCACTTCGGAAGCGGCGGCTCGACCCCTGGTGCCGGGCGCGACCGCCACTGGCGGAGGGCGAGGAACAGCAGACCCGCCCCGAGTACCAGCTGGATGACGGCGGTGACCGGGTTCGCGGCATCCTCGTCGCTCTCGGGCAGCACCGACGAGAGCAGCGTGAACGCGGTCGCCGCGACCGCGATACCGAGCACCCACCCGCCGAGGAACCCGACGCTCGTGCTCCGCGCCTTCGGCGAGAGCAGCATCAGGATGGCGGCGATGATCGGGATCGGGCTGATCGCGATCCCCACTGCGAGTGGCAGGATGTCACCGATGGCCGCGCCCATGGGCGTCCTCCTCGTCGTCGTGCGCGGCGGATGCCGCGTGGTCCGCGGCGGCGAGCGCCGCCCGGTTGGTTGGGTGGATCTCGACCCCGTCGAGCAACCCGAACTTCTCGCACCGGCGACGTGCGCCCGGTCGCATGCGGCTCATCGCGAGCGTCACGTCGCGATCGCGCAGCCATGAGCGCAGCGACTCGAACGCCTCGGCGCCCGTGACGTCGAGGTCGGTGATCGCCTCGCAGTCGAGCACCACGTGGTGCACGGGTTCGACGGCATCGGTGACCGCGCGCTTGACCGCCGCGTCGAACGACGCGGCGTTGGCGAAGAACAGCGGCGCCGCGAGCCGGACCACGACCACGGCGGGCGCGGTGACGCTCCCGGCGGGCGCCGGGTCGAGCAGCGAGTCCGTCGGCTCGCCGTCCGAGGCCAGCACGTCGAGGGCAGGCCGGGCCGCGCGGCTCGCGAGATTGACCAGCGCGAGCACGAACGCGACGAGGATGCCCGGGATGGCCCCGATGAACAGGGTCGTGAGGAAACACGCCGCGCCGACGGCGAACTCGAAGCGGTCGAGCCGCCAGAGCACGGCGAACTCGCGGATGCCGAGCAGCGGGATGATCGCGACCGCGACGACGGCCCCGATGGCCGGCGACGGGATGTCGGCGAGCAGCGCGGTGCCGAAGATGAGCAGCAGCAGCGTTCCCGCGGCCGCGACGAGCGCGGGCAACTGCGTGCGCGCCCCCGCCTGGTCCATGGCCGCGGTGCGCGACGTGGACGCCCCGACCGCGAATCCGCCGCTCGCGCCCGCCGCGATGTTTCCGAGGCCGAAAGCGAACAGGTCGCGGTTCGGCTCGTCCCGGTATCCGCGGCGCTCGGCGTAGGACCGCGCGACGAGCAGCCCTTCGGCCATGGTCACCATGGTCAGGGCGAGGGCCGATGGCACGAGCGCCAGCCAGGTCGTCCACTCGAGCATCGGCCAAGTGAGCGTCGGCGGCCCCGCGGGCACCTCGCCGAGCACGTCCACGCCGGCCTCCTCGAGATCCGCGACGACCACGAGGACGGTCGCGAGCACGAGCACGACGAGCGCCCACGGCACCGCCCGCGCGACCCGGCGTCCGACCAGGAGGATCGCCACGGCGCCGGCCGCGATCGCGACCGACCACGCGTCGACGTCGGCCAGGCTCGTGACGAGCCCCACGAGCTTGCCCACGAACTCTTCGCCCGAGTCGATCGAGACGCCGAGCATCTTCGCGACCTGACTGACCAGGATGTCGAGCGCGAGGCCGCCGACGAAGCCGACGAGGATCGGCTTGGACAGGAAGCTCGCGAGGAAGCCGAGCTTGAAGACCGACGCGAACAGGAACATCGCGCCGCTGAGGATCGCCTGTGCGAGCGCCATCGTCGCGTAGTCGCCGGCCCCGGCCGCGGCGAGCCCGACGAGGGAGGACGCGACGAGCGCGGCCGCCGCGGCATCCGGCGACGCGACGAGCTGTCGCGACGAGACCGTCAGCGCGTAGACGATCGCCGGGATCACGAGCGCGTACAGCCCGGCGGTCGGCGGGAGCCCTGCGATCTGCGCGTAGCCGATGTTCAGCGGCACGGCGATCGCCAGCAGGGTCACCCCGGCCCCGAGTTCGCGCACGACGTTCCGCCGATCGAGCCCTTCCAGCGGTCGTCCCACGGCATCCCCCGATCTGACCATACTCACCGAGCGACGCGGCAGGAAGTCTCCGCTCGAAGTCGGGATCGTCGTCGACCGCCTCGTCAGATCCGGATCGGGAAGGTCGTCAGGATGACCACTCCAACCACCGCCACGACGATCGCGAGGCCGAGCAGCGTGCGCCCCACCCAAGGCACGAGCTCGCGCTGCGACATCGCCGTGAGGAAGAGCACGAGCGCGAACAGCACGGTCAGCAACGAGTAGTTGTCGCCTCGCTGGTTGTCCTCGAGCGCTTGGGTGAACTTCTCGTCGGCGAGCGCGTTCAGCTCGACCGCTTCGACGCTGCCCTCGGGGACGTACTCCTCCCGCGCGAACGGGGCGTGCTCGACCATGCCGTCCTCGACCCAGGCGTCGTAGGCGACACGGAACTCGGGCGTGAACCGCTCCCGGATGTAGTCGGCGAGCTCTTCGTTCCCCTCGCCGACCGCCTGGAGGAACGACGCATAGATCGTCAGGTCGAACGAGCGCGCGGACCGCGCCTCGCCGTCGGCGTTCGCCGCCTGGATGCGCGCGCTCGACGCTTGGCTGAACGCGATCGACATCTCCCCGCTCCACTTCGAGGCCTCGAAGCCGCACCATGCCGTCAGGACGGCAACGACAGAGAGCAGGAACACGCCGAGAATGTCGGTCACCCGGTGCCAGCGCCCGCGTTCGCGGGTCTCCGCCTCAGTCATCCCGTCGGGTCAGCCCAGCGCTTCGCCTTCGCCGCGGCGAACTCGGCGTCGTCGAGGATGGCCTGCTCTTTCAGGGCGGCCAGCTTCTGCAGCTCGGCGACGACGTCACCGCCGGCGGCGGGTGCTGCGGGCGCCGCCTGCTGCGCCTGGTACTGCTCGGCCCCGCACGGCTGTCGCCCCCGCGCGTTCTGACGCCGTGCGACGTCGCCGCTGACCGCGGTCGCGGTGCCGGCGATGACCGCGGTGCGCGTGGCCATCCCTATGAGGCCGGGACGGCCCATCGTCCTGATCGGCATGACTTCCCCTACTCCTCGCTCGCAGACGCGAGCACCTCGTTGCCCACGGCCGCGCCCACGTAGAGCTTGGTCGCCGCTTCGGCGTAGATCTCGTTGCGCGCCTTCGTGCCCGGCAGAAGCAGCTCGCCGCTCTCGAAGTCGAAGAAGACGGGCACCTCGGGGTTGCGCATCCCGACTGAGCCCTTCGAGCACCGTGTGGCGCTTGTCGATGCCCGACGCGTTGAACGAGGTCGCCACGATGCGCTGGGCGAGCCGGTTCAGCCCGGGCTGCGCGGCGAAGACGTCGCGCACCTCGGACTGCACCAGCAGCGTCGACGGGACGGCCGTCGAGATCGCCCGGAGCGCGGCCGTCACCCGAGCAGCTTCGCCTTCGCCGCAGCGAACTCGTCGTCGCTCAGGATGCCCTGGTCGTGGAGTGCGCCGAGCTTCTGCAGCTCGGCGACGATGTCGGTGCCGGCAGCCGCGGGTGCGGGTGCCGCGGCTGCCTGCGCCGCCTGCTGCTGCGCGACTGCGTTCGCCGCCGCGGCATCCATCGCCGCCTGCTGCTGCTGCGCCTCGTATTGCTGCGCCTCGTACTGCTGATTCGCCTTCGCGTCCTGGTGCGAGCGCACCCCGCCCGCGACGGCCGTGGCAGTGCCGGCGACCACGGCCGTGCGTGCGGCCATGCCGATGAGTCCCGGTCGTCCCATTCTCCTGAGCATGATTACTCCCCTTCGGCTTCAGCAAGCACGGCGTTGACGACCGGCGCGGGAATGCGCTCGGTCCGCAGGACCACGCCGCCCGAGGCGGCGAACTTCGACGCGAGGCGCTTGGCCCACTGCAGCTCGATCGCGAGGAGGGCGCCGGAGGTGCCGGCCGGGAGGCCCTGCGCAAGCTCCTGCGCGTCTTCGTCGGCGACGAGGCCGGCGACCTCGAGCTCGATGGTGCCGAAGCCGTATTCTTCGCTCACGTCCTCCCAATCGGTGAACGACACAGTGCCGTCTTCGTCGCGGGAGATCACGAGCAGGTCGATCAGCCTGATCTCACCGCCCTCGATGAGCTCTGCGATCGCCTCGAGCGTGCCGTCGTCGGGCCGGTCGCCCTCGAACCCCACGAGGTACAGCTCGACAGGCCCGTACTCGAAACCCGCCATGATTCCCCCTTCAGCCGGTGTGATTGCAGACTATCCGCGCGCCCCCGGCGACGCCAGAGCCGGAACGGAACTCGGGGGACTCGGCACTCAGAAGTTCGCGATGCCCTTGCCGATCACGACGACGCCGATCACGAGCAGCAGCAGCGCCATGACGGTCGCGTTGTTCTGCACGAGCCACGTGCGCAGCGCCTCGAGCGGCGCGGCCATGCGCTTGGACGCGAGCAGGTAGGCGATCACCGGAATGGCCACGGTGCTTGCGGCGATGAGGGTGAATACCACGATCACGATCGCGACCTCGCCGCCGCTGAGCCCGGCCGCGCCGATGATCAGGCCTGCGCCCACCGCCATCAGCAGGTTCTTCGGGTTCACCGCCGAGAGGAGGAAGCCGATCACGAGGCCACGGCCGGCGGTCATCGTGTCGATGGCCGACATCCACTTCGGCAGCGCGGCGGTCTCGCCGGACTTCGGGCGGCTGCGCCACTGCCGCACCACGAGGAAGAGCAGGGCGGCGCCGAGGAGGAGCTTGATCGTTCCGGTGATCGGCTTCGAGACATCCGGGTCCTGCTCGGGGATGACCGAGGCGAGCAGCGTGAACAGCGTGACGGCGATGACGATGCCGAGCACCCAGCCGATGAGGAACCCGACACTCGTGCCCTTCGCCTTCGGAGAGAGCAGCATCAGGATCGCGGCGATGATCGGCACGGGGCTGATCGCGACGCCGAGTGCGAGCGGGAGGATGTCTCCCATGGCGGATCCCATGAGGTGTCCCCTTCTTGCGGCGCGAGCCGCGTTCGGTCAGGTGGTGCGATCGGCGAGAGCGGCGATCGCTGCACGTGGCCGCGCCGTCCTGAAGGTCGCGAGACTAGTGGGCGGCCGTGCCGTCGGAAATGCCTGTCGGCACAGGTGCGGGCGCCGGCGGCACGATGCGGAACTCGGGTGCCCACGACACGAGCAGCCACGCGGGCAGGATGATGACGCACAGCATGGGCAGCAACGTGATGTCACCGGGGATCGCGACACCGATGAAGATCGCGAGCCACCCGTCACGGCCGATGACGAGCACGACGCCCAGGATGCCGCACGCCACCGCGAGGCCGAGCGGAAGGCCCGGGATCAGCACGTGCCCGAGCATCCCGAGGGCGACGCCGATGAACGTCGCCGGGAAGATTCGGCCGCCCCGGAAGAGCGCACTCGCCGCCACCAGCAATGCCAGAAGCTTGATGCCGGCGATCAACGCCAGCTGCCCGCCGTCGTATGCGCCCGGGTCCTCCAGCAGGTCGCCGATCTGCGCCAATCCCTTGAACATCGTGATCGGCCCGCCGATGAGGCCGAGGATGCCCAGCAGGAAGCCGCCGACGAGCGGGATGATGATCGGATGCCGCAGCGCATGCAGGCCACGCCAGAGGACCGGGAACGCGACGAGCGCTGCGAGCGAGATCGCGACCGCACCGCACGCGACGAGCGAACCTGTGAGCAGGTCGATGGCCTGCGGGCTTCCATACGGCGGCAGGTCGAAGTCGAGTGACGGGGACCCGAGCAGGTGCATCGTGATCGCGCCCGATCCCGCTGCGGCGATGGGAAGGAACAGCCTGTCCCACAGCGATCCGCCCCCCTTCGCCGCAGCGACGATGCCCGTGAACAGCAGCGCCGCGGCCACCGGCGTGCCGAACAGTGCGCCAACGGTCGCCGAGCCGGCGATGAGCAGCGAGATCTGCCGAGGAACCTGCGGAAGCAGGCGGGTGAGCAGCGCCACCGCGATCGCGCCGTTGATCGCGATGATCGGGTTTTCGGGGCCGAGGCTCACGCCGCCCGCGAGGCTGAAGATCGTCACGAGCGCCAGGCCCGGCAGCACGCGCAGCGGCAGCGGCGGTCCGATCAGCTCGGTCGTCGCGGAGTCCGGCCCGCCGTGCCCCGGCATGAACCGCAACCCGAGGCCGACGGCGAGACCGGTGAGGGTGAGGATCAGCACGATCCACCATCCGTTGGGGTCGACTCCGAGCGCATCGGGCGCGGTCTTCCAGAGCACGCCGCCCAGCAGGTCGGCCAGCTGCTCGAGGCTCCACAGCAGCAGGGCCGCGAACACGCCGACGATGATCGCGGGGATGGCGAGCACCAGCAGCTGTCGTGGCGACGCACCACCCTCAGTCGGCGTCCGAGCAAGGCTCATCGTGGGCTCCTCCCAGCGGTCGCTGCACGTAGGCTCGCGTGCATCCCGCCAAACGACCCTCCCCAGACCGAGCGTAGACCCCGGCACCTCTGGACGTGCGGACACGCCACGCGGTAGGTTGCCCACAACGGCGCTCACTGGGGGGCGCTCAGAGAGAGATCGGAAGCTGGACATGAACTTCTGGAACAATTTCGGTGATGTGATCTGGTGGTTCTTGTGGATCTTCGCGTTCACCGCCTACCTCTTCGCCCTGTTCGCGATCATCGGCGACCTGTTCCGTGATCAAAAGCTGAACGGCTGGTGGAAGGCGGTGTGGATCCTCTTCCTGATCTTCGTGCCGTTCCTGACCGCCCTCGTGTACCTCATCGCGCGCGGCGGCGGCATGGCCGAAAGGTCGCAGCGTGAGGCGAAGCAGTACCAGGCGGCCACCGACGAGTACATCCGGCAGACGGCGGGCACCGCAGCGAGCCCGGCCGACGAGATCGCCAAGGCCAAGGCGCTGCTCGACGCCGGCACCATCAGCCAGGGGGAGTACGACCTCCTGAAGTCGAAGGCGCTCGCGCACCCGACGCAGAACGTCTAGCGAACGACGGCGATGGGGTCGGATGCCGCGGCATCCGACCCCGTTCGCATGCTCAGGAGTCGGTCGGGTCGAGCACCTCGAGCATGGAGCCCTGCACGAACCCCGCCCACTCGTAGGCGGCGCGCAGGTAGTCGTCGCGTGTCTCGGATGCCGCGTCGTCGCCCTCCTCGATGATGCCGACGCGCTCGGCGAGGATGAGTCTGAGGTCGGTCAGGAACGTCAGCCACCCCCATGCCTCCGACTGGTCGAGCTCGATCTGCACGACGGCGTCGCCGCCGTCGTCCACCGCGGTCGCGTCGCGCACGCGCTGTGCGGCCTGGCGCTTGCCGTCGACGAGACTGTCGCGGGTGTACCGCGAGAACTCCCGCGATGAGGTCGCGTCATCGGGGTAGGCGTTCGGGAGCAGCCGCCCGAGCGCGGGGTCGTCGGCCTCGCCGAGCAGGAGCACCGAGTCGACCTGGTCGGCGAGCTCGGAGAGCAGCATCGCCTCCTCGGCCTCGAGCACGAGGCGCACGCCCTCGCCTCCGCTGCGCCCGGCGACGATCACGGCTCGCCCCTCGACACCGTGGCCTGCAGGCCGTAGCCGTGCATGGCCTCGACGTGCCGTTCCATGGCCTCGCGGTTGCCCGTCGCGACTACCGCGCGCCCCTCGGTGTGCACCTTCAGCATGAGGCGTTCGGCCTCCTCCCGCGGATACCCGAAGTAGCTGCGGAACACGTAGCTCACGTACGTCATGAGGTTCACGGGATCGTCCCACACGATCGTGCGCCACGGCTCCTCCGACGCCACGCGCGTGGTCCTGTCGGTGTCGAGCTGCTCGAGCGTGCTGGTCACCTCTCCAGCCTGACACGACCTCGCGCGTCACGAAACCCGGACGACGCGCCACGCTCGACTCGCGTCGGCCTCACGGCCGCCCCGACGCCGTCACCGTGAACTTCGGATTGCGGGCCACCTGCCGGGTCGGTCCGACCAGTCGCTCGAGCAGCGGCCGGTACCCCAGGTGCGAGTTCCACACGCACCAGAGCTCGCCGCCCGGCGCGAGCACCCGGCCGGCGTCGTCGAATAGGTGCCGGGCGATGCCGGTGTGCAGCGCGGCATCCGAGTGGAACGGCGGATTCAGCACGATGAGCGGCTCGCTCGCGTCGGGCAGCAGTTCGAGTCCGTCGGCCCGCGTCACCTGCACGCGGTCGGCGACCGCGTTCACCTCGGCCGTCGCGCGAGCGGATGCCGCGGCCGCCGCCGACCGGTCGGTCGCCGTCACGCGCATGCTCGGGCGGGCGCCCACGAGCCAGGCGGCCGCCACGCCCGACCCGCACGCGAGGTCGACGGCGGACGCGGCATCCGGCACGGCCCCGCCGAGCTCTCCAAGCAGGAGCCGCGTGCCGATGTCGACGCCGGCGCCGGCGAAGACGCCGCCGTGCGCCACGACCGTGACGCCGAGGTCATCGTGCCGTTCACCGCGCGGCCAGCCCGGAGCGGGCGGCTGCCGCGCGTCGCGGGGATCGCGCGCGGTCAGCACGCGCGACTTCTGCCGTGCGTGCGACACGTCGACCCGCTCGAACCACGCGCCCAGCACGTCGTTCATCGCGAGGGTCATGTGCTTGATGCGCGCGCCCGCGACGATCACGGCGTCGGGCGCGGCGTGTGCCGCGATGAGTCCCACCACCTCGTCGAGCCGGTCGAGCGAGCGCGGCAGGCGCAGCAGCACGAGGCGCGCCCCGCCGAGGAGCTCCACGCCGAGCGGCAGCGAGCGCACCTCGGCCGCGTGACCCGTGCGCTCGGCGTTCTGCGCGAGGGCGCGCTCGCCCGTGATGAGGTCCTGGTGCACCCGGATGCCGCGAGCCCCCGCCGCCGCCGCACCGAGTGCGAGCGCCCCGTACGCGTCGTCGACGACGACGAGTCCGCCGGGCCCGACATCGCCGATGAGCGTCGCAGCCTCGTCGAGGATCAGGCGGTCCGCGGCATCCGACGCCTCGAGTCCCGGGCCCTCGACATCGGGATGCCGGCGCAGCGCGCCGAGGTCGAACTGCATCCTCCAAGGCTATGCGGCACGGCCGGATACGGGTGCGGCGCGCAGGTGCGTTTGCTACCCTCGGCCGCGGATGCGGAACACGACGCGGCGCCGGCAGCACGGGCACGCGGCCGGGCATGCGGTCGCGGCATCCGTCGCTCCTGCCCGCGCGGCGCGGCGTCTGGCACCCCTCGCGGCCGCGCTCGCCGTGCTCTCGCTCGGCCTGACCCTCGCGCTCGCGCCGCAGCCGGTCGGGCTCACCGCTTCGTCGGCTGCGGGCGAGACCCACGCCGGCGACACGCAGACGCTGAGCGTCGCCCCAGATGTCGCAGCCCCCGCCGTCTCGCAGGAGTCGTACACGGCGACCACCGGGGCCCAGACGCTCATCGCGTCGGGCACGAACGCCGACTGGGCGAAGCTCGTGCTCATCTACGGCGACTGGCCGCTGACTGACGAGAACGTCACCGTGATGCTGCAGTGGATGCGCGAGGAGAACGGTCCCGACAACTGGTGGAACCGCAACAACCCGCTGAACAACGGCCACGGGTCGGGCGGCGGCTCCGGGCTCGGTAGCTACGACAGCCTCGACACGGCGGCCCGGTACGCGGCCGACAACCTGCTGAAGCGCTCGTTCTACGCCGCCATCGTGGCCGCGCTCGAAGACGGTACCTCGGCGCACGCGGTGGCCCAGGCGATCTGGGCGTCACCCTGGGCGTCGAGCCACTACGGCAACGGTGCGGACTGGACGACATCGCCCGTGCCGATCATCGAGGCCCCGGCGTCGGCCTGGTAGGTGCCCGCTACTCGCGCTCGAGCGGCCGCCACACCACGACGGCGTTCTCGCGGCGCACACGCGTGCCCGCCCGCAGCGAGACCACCTCGCCCTCGGAACCCGCGGCGAAGACACGTCGACCGGGCCGGTTGAGCATCTCGTCGGCGAGCGCCGCTTCGAGCTCGCGCACGCGCCGGCGGAGCATCGAGACCTCGTCCTCGAGGCCGAGCACGCGACGGATGCCCTCGAGGCTCACGCCCTCGCTCGACAGCTGGGCGATCTCGCGTAGCTGCACGACGTCGCGCATCGAGTAGCGGCGCGACTTGCCCGCCGTGCGGGTCGGTGACACCAGACCCAGACGGTCGTACTGCCGAAGGGTCTGCGGGTGCATGCCCGCGAGTCCGGCGGCCACCGAGATGACGAACAGGGGGCTCGTCTCGTTCACGGCGTCAGCCCTTCGCGCGGGTGATGAGGTCGTCGCGCGGGTTCTCGTCCGGCAGTTCGGAGATGAACGCCCTGAGCTTCTCCGCGGCGTCCTTCGACAGGTGCGACGGCACCGCGACCTGCACGACCGCGAGCAGGTCGCCCGTGCCCTTCGACGTCTCGACGCCGCGACCCTTGACGCGCAGCACCCGGCCGCTCGGCGTGCCGGGCGCGACCTTGAGCTTCACTGGGTCGCCGCCGAGCGTGGGCACCTGGATGGTCGCGCCGAGCGCGGCCTCGGCGAACGTCACGGGCACCGTGACGCGCAGGTTCAGGCCGTCGCGCTCGAAGACCGGGTGCTTGCGTACGTTGACGGTGAGGATCAGGTCGCCGGCCTCGCCGCCGTCGGGTGACGGATGTCCCTTGCCGCGGAGCTTGATCTTCTGCCCGTCGGCGACCCCCGCCGGAATGCGCACGGTGATGGGCCGGCCGTCGGCCGTCTGCAGCGTGATCTGGTCGCCCTTGGTGGCGGTGATGAAGTCGAGCGTCGTCGACGCCGCGACATCCCGCCCTCGCGTCGGACCGCCGAAGCCGCGATAGCCGCCGCTCGGCTGGCCGAACCGGCCGCCCCCGAACAGTCCTCCGAGCAGGTCGTCGTAGTCGCCGCCCTGCTGGTACGTGTACCGCGTGCGACCGCCCGGGCCGCCGAACATCGTGCCGAAGACGTCCTCGAATCCGCCCGCGCCGCCGGCACCGCCCGGCGCCGTGAATCGGGCGCCGGAGCCCATCGCGCGGATCGCGTCGTACTCCTTGCGCTCCTCGGCGTCGGAGAGCACCGAGTGCGCCTCGCTGATCTCCTTGAACTTCGCCTCGGCGGCGGCGTCGCCGGGGTTCTGGTCGGGGTGGAACTTGCGCGCGAGCTTGCGGTACGCCTTCTTGATGTCGGCGTTGCTCGCGTCCTTGGAGACGCCGAGCACCTGGTAGAAGTCCTTGTCGAACCAATCCTGACTGGCCATCGGCACCTCCTCCCTCGTTCAACATCATTCCAGTGTTTCCGTTCCCACCTGCCGTGCCCATTGCATAGGGCACGTCGGGTGGGAACGGAAACATCCACCGGATGCCGCTACTGCGGCGTCGTGACGACGACCTTGGCGGGGCGCAGCAGCGTTCCGCCGAGCGTGTAGCCCGTCTCCACGACGTCGGCCACGGTGTCGGTCTCGACCTCATCGGAGTGCTGCTGGAAGATCGCCTCGTGCTGCTGCGGGTCGAACGGCTCGCCGACCTCTCCGAACGGCTGGAGGCCGAGCTTCGCCGTCGCCACCCGCAACTTCGCCGCGATCGTGGCGAACGGCGCGTCGCCCTCGAGGTCGCCGTGCTTCTCGGCCCGATCGAGGTCGTCGAGCACCGGCAGCAGGAGCGACACGACCGCGCCGACCGCGCGCTCGCGCTCGACCTCGCGGTTCGCCTCGGTCCGCTTGCGGTAGTTCGCGTATTCGGCGGTGACCCGCTTGAGGTCTGCGAGGTGCTCGTCGCTCGGCTCCTGCACCTCGGCCTGGGCCGCGTTCAGGATGTCCTCGACCGTGAGCTCGCGCTCGTCCTCGGCTTCGGGCGCCTCCGCGTCGCCGTCAGTGGAGTCGGATGCCGCAGCAGCGTCGGCCGCGGCATCCGTCACCTCGGCGGCACCCTCGGCATCGGCCGGCGGCTGACGAACCTCCCCGGTCTCCGGGTCGATGCGCCGCTTGTCGCGGATCACCGGCTCTTCGTGGTTCTGGTTCTCATCGGACATCGATTACCTCGCCTGCCCTGAGCTCGTCGAAGGGTCCTCGTCGTCGATGACCTCGGCGTCGACCACATCCTCGTCGGAGGTCTCGCCGCCCGCGGCGCCCGACGCGGTCGCGTCCTCACCGGGGTTGGCCGTGGCATCCGCCTGCTGGCCCTGCGCGTAGATCGCCTCGCCGAGCTTGGTCTGCGACTGCGAGAGCTTCTCGAACGCGCTCTTCACGGCGTCGTCGTCATCGCCCGCGAGCGCCGACTTCAGCGCGTCGACGTCGCCCTGCACCTCGGACTTGACGTCGGCGGGGAGCTTCTCGTCGTTGTCCTTGATGAGCTTCTCGACCTGGTAGGCCAGCTGCTCGGCGGAGTTGCGGGTCTCGGCCGATTCGCGGCGCTTCTTGTCTTCGGCCGCGTGCTCCTCGGCATCGCGCACCATGCGCTCCACGTCCTCCTTGGGGAGGGCCGAGCCGCCCGAGATCGTCATCGACTGCTCCTTGCCGGTGCCCTTGTCCTTGGCGCCGACGTGCACGATGCCGTTGGCATCGATGTCGAAGGTGACCTCGATCTGCGGGATGCCCCGGGGCGCCGGCGCGATGCCGGTGAGCTCGAACGTGCCGAGCGGCTTGTTGTCGCGCGTGAACTCGCGCTCACCCTGGAAGACCTGGATGGCGACCGACGGCTGGCTGTCGTCGGCGGTCGTGAAGGTCTCGCTGCGCTTGGTGGGGATGGCCGTGTTGCGCTCGATGAGCTTCGTCATGATGCCGCCCTTGGTCTCGATGCCGAGGCTGAGGGGGGTGACATCGATGAGCAGCACGTCCTTGCGCTCGCCCTTGAGGACGCCCGCCTGGAGGGCGGCGCCCACGGCGACGACCTCGTCGGGGTTCACGCCCTTGTTGGGCTCCTTGCCGCCGGTCTCCTGCTTCACGAGCTCGGAGACCGCAGGCATTCGCGTCGAACCGCCGACGAGCACGACGTGCGCGATGTCCGACACCTTGATGCCGGCCTCGCGGATGACGTCGTCGAACGGCTTCTTGGTGCGGTCGAGCAGGTCGCTCGTCATGTTCTCGAACTGGGCGCGCGTGAGCGTCTCGTCGAGGTTGGCGGGGCCGTTCTCGGTGAGCGAGAGGTAGGGCAGCTGGATGCTGGTCGACATGCCAGAGCTCAGCTCCTTCTTCGCCTGCTCGGCGGCCTCCTTGAGGCGCTGGAGGGCGATCTTGTCCTTCGAGACGTCGACGCCCGTCGAGTCCTTGAAGCGCTTGATCAGCCACTCGACGACGCGCTGGTCCCAGTCGTCGCCGCCGAGGCGGTTGTCACCGGCCGTGGCGCGCACCTGGATGGTCGAGAAGTCCTCGTCCTTGCCCACCTCGAGGAGGGACACGTCGAACGTGCCGCCACCGAGGTCGAAGACGAGGATGAGCTCATCCTCCTTGCCCTTGTCGAGGCCGTAGGCGAGCGCGGCCGCAGTCGGCTCGTTGATGATGCGCAGCACGTTGAGGCCCGCGATCTCACCAGCCTCCTTCGTGGCCTGGCGCTCGGCGTCGTTGAAGTACGCCGGCACGGTGATCACCGCGTCGGTGACGGTGTCGCCCAGGTACTGCTCGGCGTCGCGCTTCAGCTTCTGCAGGATGCGCGCCGAGATCTCCTGCGGCGTGTACTGCTTGCCGTCGATCTCCCGCTTCCAGTCGGTGCCCATGTGGCGCTTGACCGACGCGATGGTGCGGTCGACGTTCGTGACGGCCTGGCGCTTCGCGGTCTCGCCGACGAGCACCTCGCCCTCCTTGGTGAACGCGACCACCGACGGAGTCGTGCGGAAGCCCTCCGCGTTGGCGATGACGACGGGCTCGCCGCCCTCGAGGACCGAGACGACCGAGTTGGTCGTGCCGAGGTCGATTCCTACTGCACGTGACATGTGTGTTCTCCTTCTGCCAGGAGCGAGCGAGCGGATGCCGCGCACACTCCATCGGCGGTCGGTTCGGCCGTCCTGGCCCGCAACCGAAGTCTGTTCCACCGGGACTTGAGTCCCGACGGCTCAAGTGTTTCAGCGCCGTCTTGAGGTGTCAAGTTGACGCCGCAAGACTTGAGCGTACTTGACTCAACTCACAGCATATGCCCAGTATTCCTGCGGCTGCGCAGGCGTGGCGGTCAGCGCTGGGCGGCCGAGAGCCCGACCAGATCGCTGCTGACCTGCCACAGACGGGAAGCCGCCGCCGCGTCGGTTCGGGTGACGCCCGGGTGCAGCACGGTTGCGGTCACTCCGCTGCCCTCGAGGCGACGGGCGAGCTCGTACGTGAACATCACGTTGGCCAGCTTCGACTGGTTGTAGGCCCGTTGCCCCGAGTAGCTGCGCGTGTCCTGCAGGTCATCGAAATCGATGCGGCCCATGGACTGGGCACCGGACGAGACCGTGACCACTCGCGCGGGTGCGCTGGCTTCGAGTCGCTCCAGCAGCAGGTTGGTGAGCAGGAACGACGCAAGGTGGTTGAGCGCGAAGGTGTGTTCCAAGCCGTCCGCCGTGACGTGCCGGTGCGCCCAGAACCCGCCCACGTTGTTGACCAGCACGTCGAGGCGGGGGTATGCGTCGAGCACTTCCGCCGCGAGGCGGCGTACCTCGGCCTGAGAGGACATGTCGGCGGTGAACACGTCGACCGCTGGATTGCCCGACTTCACGCGGATGTCGGCCGCGGCGGCCTCGGCGCGGGTGGCGTCGCGGCCGACGATGCCGACTCGGGCGCCCAGTCGGGCGAGCCCTTCGGCGGTGGCCTTGCCGATCCCGCCAGTGCCACCGGTGACGAGGACGGTCTTTGCGGTCATCGAGGATTCTGTGTTGTCAGCCATTGCTCTCTCCAGTCTGGTACGTCTCGACGCAGCTCAGCGGACGATCTTGAACTGGAACATCGGGACGCCGAGAGCACCCCACAGACGAATCCAGATGGGGAGGACGGTCTCGGCGCCGCGGGCCGTGCTGAGGTCGCCGAGGTCGATGACGTCGGTGTGGCCGAAGGTTTGCAGCAACTCGGTCACGACCTGCTTCGCGTCGGCGTCGTTGCCGGAGACGAAGACCGTGTGGTCGCCGTCGGCGAGCCGGCGGGGGTCGGCCATGAGGGAGGCGTTCATGGTGTTCAGCGACTTGACCACCTTGGCCTCGGGGAAGGCGGCCTGGATCTGCTCGGCCAGGGAGTCGGTGTTGCTGACGGACAGGCTGGGCGGGAACCCCTTCGAGTAGTCAAGGGGGTTGGCGATGTCGAGGAGCACCTTGCCGGCCAGGTTCTCACGGCCGGCCGCCTCCAGTGCCGCGATCGACGCGTTCCCCGAGGTCGCGTTCACCACCAGCTCGGCGTCGACGGCTGCGTGCGCGAACGTGGCCGGCGTCACCTGCGGGTGGGCGTGCGCCCATTCGGCGAAGGGCGGGTTGCCCATCGCGTCGGGCTCGGTGCGCGCCATGGTCGCCTCGACATCGCGGGTGCCGACGGTCACCTCATCGCCCAGTTCCGCAAGCCTGGCCGCGAGGGTCCGGCCGACGATCCCGGTGCCCAGTACTGCAACCTTCATCGTGAAAGCTCCTTGAAATCTCGAAAGTGGGTATCCATTTCGCTGACGTGATGTCGGGGGTCCCGCCTAGCGTGAGGTCGTGATTGAGAGTCCTGCCGCGGGAGTGCACTATCCGGAGTCGTTGCCTCA
>NZ_BMMD01000031.1 GCF_014645655.1 Agromyces bauzanensis
ACTTGGCACCCAACAACCCCGAAAGGCATCAGGCAAATCTGATCTCAGGCTGAAAAACAATCAAAACTGCTGACTGTCCATCAATCCAAAAAAACCCATCCCCCCACCCCAAAAGGGCAAAGAACACAGGATACAAAAATTGGCATTGAACATAGTGCACGCTATTGAGTTCTCAAGAAACGGACGCACCCGAATTTCAGCCTCGCGGCCTGCCTTCAGGGCAACCTATCCATGATACCACGCCACCTACAGGCTCCAGAACACAAGGCGGAACCAGCAGCCGATGAACGGCCCGGAGTCGCAACGCGAACGTCACGCTCCGTGAGGAAGTGGAACTTCATCTTAGGCTTGAAATCACCGAGTCGCAATGCGCCTTCGAGGTTATCTGGCTAAGATGCCCGCCGTCTCGGCCGGGCCGCGCTGCGTCTTCAAGATCCAGCCGCTTCCCGCACCGCCGTGGCGATGAGTAAGAATTTACGCGGACCTCCTGGCGGGTCCAAATCAGGCTCGCAGCCCGGGCGTGTCGCACGTCGGGCTGTGCCCCGCACGTGTGGTCGAGCTCCTGATGATCACGGGATTCCTCGCTCAATCGACGTCGTCGGGGTGGCCG
The DNA here is from genome assembly GCF_014645655.1 of Agromyces bauzanensis. Lineage (GTDB taxonomy): Bacteria > Actinomycetota > Actinomycetes > Actinomycetales > Microbacteriaceae > Agromyces > Agromyces bauzanensis. Next base: position 611 of record NZ_BMMD01000031.1, read on the forward strand.
GCGTCACACCGTGGGCGGCAGCGGCATCCGTCACCTCGTGCAGCTCCAGGAGCGGGTACTTGCCCTGGCCGAGCGGTCCCCAGGCCTCGATCGAGATGCCGTGCTCCTCGGCGAACGCCACGGTCGCGGGCTGCCGGTGGTACGGGTGCAGCTCGATCTGGTCGACGGCGGACACGGTGCGGGTCTCGGCGAGCAGTCGCTCGAGGTGCGGGACGAGGAAGTCCGGGACCCCGATCGAGCGATTGCGGCCCGACTCCTGCATCTGCTCGAAGGCCCGCAATCACCACGTGCCATCCGGCGCGACCGCCTGAGCCGAGGCGCGGTCGTAGGATGGAGGGCTGTGCTTCCCGCCATCACCTATCCCCCAGAGCTGCCGGTCTCCGCGCAGCGCGAGGAGATCGCGCGCGCCCTCCGCGACCACCAGGTCGTGATCGTGGCCGGCGCGACCGGCTCGGGCAAGACGACGCAGCTGCCGAAGATCTGCCTCGAGCTCGGTCGCGAATCGATCGCGCATACGCAACCGCGTCGCATCGCCGCGCGCACCATCGCCGAGCGCATCAGCGACGAGCTCGGCGTCGACCTCGGGGGGCTCGTCGGCTACCAGGTGCGCTTCACCGACCGGGTGAGCGATTCGACGCGCATCAAGGTGATGACCGACGGCATCCTGCTCAACGAGATCCACCGCGACCGCGAGCTTCGCCGCTACGACACGATCATCATCGACGAGGCCCACGAACGCAGCCTCAACATCGACTTCCTGCTCGGGTACCTGAAGCGCCTGCTCCCTCGCCGCCCCGACCTCGGGGTCATCGTCACGAGCGCGACGATCGATCCCGAGAGCTTCGCGCGGCACTTCGCGGATGGCACTGGGACGCCCGCTCCCGTCATCGAGGTGTCGGGGCGCACGTACCCCGTCGAGGTGCGCTACCGTCCGCTGGTCGCCGAGTCGTCGGGCGGCGCCGGCGAGGACGCCGACGACGAGGGCGCGGCGGCCGAAGACAAGGACGTGCAGCGCGGCATCCTCGAGGCCCTCGACGAACTCGAGCGCGAGTCATCCGGCGACGTCCTCGTGTTCCTCTCGGGCGAGAGCGAGATCCGCGATGCCGAAGCCGCGGTGCGCGCCCACTACTGGGGCAGACGAGGCGGCGAGACGGAGGTGCTGCCGCTCTACGGGCGACTGTCATCGGCCGATCAGCACAAGGTCTTCGAGCCGTCGAGGGTCGCGGGCCTGCGACGCAGGGTCGTGCTCGCGACCAACGTCGCGGAGACGAGCCTCACGGTGCCCGGCATCCGGTACGTCGTCGACGCGGGCACCGCGCGTATCAGCCGGTACTCGGTGCGCTCGAATGTGCAGCGCCTGCCGATCGAGCCGATCTCGCAGGCCTCGGCGAGCCAGCGCTCGGGCCGGTCGGGCCGCACGAGCGACGGCATCGCGATCCGCCTCTACTCCGAGGAGGACTTCGAGCGTCGGCCCGCATACACGGATCCCGAGATCCTGCGTACGAACCTAGCGGCCGTCATCCTGCAGATGGCCTCGCTCGGCCTCGGCGAGATCGAGGAGTTCCCGTTCCTGACGCCGCCCGACAGCCGCGGCATCCGCGACGGCCTCCAACTGCTACGCGAGCTCGGGGCGATGGAGGAGCTCACGTCGGGTGACGGGCCGCGGCTCACGCGGGTCGGCCGGCAGCTCGCGCGCCTGCCGATCGAGCCGCGATTCGCGCGCATGGTGCTCGAGTCGAAGACGCAGGGCGTCTCCCGCGAGGTGCTCGCGATCGTCGCGGGCCTCACGATCCAGGATCCGCGCGAGCGGCCGCTCGACAAGCGCGAGCAGGCCGACGGCTTCCACGCGCGCTTCGTCGACCCGACGAGCGACTTCCTCACCCTGCTGAACCTCTGGAACCACCTCGAGGAGAAGCAGCGCGAGCTCTCGGGCAGCGCGTTCCGGCGGATGTGCAAGGCCGAGTTCCTCAACTACCTGCGCGTGCGCGAGTGGCAGGACCTCTACCGCCAGCTGGCGCGGCTCGCGGCACCGCTTGGACTGCACGTCGCGACGACGGCGGGCGCACCCAACGCCGACGGCATCCACCGGGCGCTGCTCGCGGGGCTCCTCTCCCAGATCGGGCTGCGCGACGATTCGAAGACGTCGACCGGCCGCGGCGGCGCGGGCGCAGCGCGCGAGTCCGAGCGGAAGGGCCGCCGCCAGCAGGCGGAGTTCGTCGGCGCCCGCAACTCCCGATTCGTGGTCTTCCCGGGCTCCGCGCTCGCGAAGCGACCGCCGAGCGCCCTCATGAGCGCCGAGCTCGTCGAGACGAGCCGGCTCTTCGCCCGCGTGAACGCCGCGATCGACCCCGCCTGGGCCGAACCGCTCGCGGGCCCGCTCGCCAAGCGCACGTTCAGCGAACCCCGGTGGGAACGCCGGCAGGGCGCCGCGGTCGCCGACGAGAAGGTCACGCTGTTCGGCGTGCCCATCGTGGCGAAGCGCCGAATCCAGTTCTCCCGCGTCGACGCGGCGCTCGCTCGCAAGCTCTTCATCCGGCACGCCCTCGTCGAGGAGGACTGGGACACGACGAGACTCGACAAACGGCTCTTCCGGTTCCTCCGGGCGAATCACGAGCTGCGCCGTGAGCTCGGCGAGGTCGAGGAGCGCACCCGCCGACGCGACATCCTCGCGGGCGACGAGGCCGTCGTCGCCTTCTACGAGGCGAAGGTGCCGGCGGATGTCGCGGACACGCGCGCGTTCGAACGCTGGTGGCGGGGCGAGCATCGCACCCGGCCGGACCTGCTCACCATGACCGCCTCCGATCTACTCGGCGAAGACGCCGAGCCGGATCGCGGCGCCGGCTTCCCCGATCGATGGCGGCAGGGCGACCAGACGCTCTCGCTGTCGTACCGCTTCGAGCCGGGCGCCGACGACGACGGAGTGACGGTGGTCGTCCCGCTCGTGTTGCTGCCCCGCCTCGAGCCGACCGGGTTCGACTGGCAGGTGCCGGGCCTGCGCGACGAGCTCATCCAGGCCATGCTCCGCACGCTCCCGAAGGTACTGCGGCGCCAGGTCGTGCCCGCGGCGGAGTGGGCGGCGAAGATCGCCGCCGAACTGTCGGCCGGTCCTGAGGCGGGCGAGGCGCGGGAGCCGCTCATCGCGGCGGTGGGCCAGGCGATCCGCCGGCTCACCTTCGCTCCCGTCGACCCGTCGGACTTCGAGCTCGACCGGGTGCCTCCACACCTGCGCGTCACGTTCCGCGCCGTCGACGAACGCGGTCGCGCCCTCGGCTCGTCGAAGGACCTCCGCGAACTGCAGGAACGCCTCGCCGACCGCACCCGCGAGGCCGTGGCGAAGGCGGTGTCTGCGAGGGCACGCGCCTCGGGCCCTGAGCCTGTCGAAGGGCCCGCCGCCTCGACAGGCTCAGCGAACGTCCCTCCTTCGCCCGCCCTGGCCGAACGGACCGGCATCACCGCGTGGGAGTGGGACGAGCTGCCCGCGCACCTCGACACGCGCCAGGCGGGCAACGTGATCCGCGCGTACCCCGCTCTCGTCGACGAGAAGTCGTCGGTGGCGCTGCGCCTCGTCGCCACGGCGGAGGAACGCGACCGGGCGTCGCGTCGCGGCATCCGTCGCCTGCTCGTGCTCGCCACGCCGACGCCCGTCGCCTACGTGCAGGAGCACCTGTCGAACGAGGAGAAGCTCTCGCTCGCGGCGAGCGCGTATCCCGGCACCCGGTCGCTGCTCGACGACTGCCTCGTGGCGTGCGTCGACGTCGAGCTGCGCTCCCGGCATCCCGACGGCCTCGTGCGCAGGCGGGCGGAGTTCGAGGCCGTGCGCGATGCGATCGCGGCGAGCGTCGTGGAGCGGATGTTCGAGGCCGTCGCGCTCGTCGCACGCATCCTGCGCACCGCCCGCGAGGCCGACCGTGCGATCACCAGCGCATCGACCGTCCACCTCATGGCGGCCCTCGGTGACGTGCGAACGCAGCTCGAGGCGCTCGTACCCAACGGGTTCGTCTCGGCGACCGGACTCGAACGGCTGCGACACCTGCCGCGCTACCTGGAGGCGATCATCGTTCGCGTGCGCAAGCTCGTCGAGAACCCGGGTCGCGACCGTCAGGCGATGAACCAGCTCGAGCCCTCGATCGCCGCGTTCGAGGCCGCAGGCGGGCGCATCCCGATCGATCCCGAAGCCCCCGAGCAGCTCGTTCGCGTGCGCTGGATGCTCGAGGAGCTTCGGGTGGGCCTCTTCGCCCAGGAGCTCCGCACGGCCGAGACCGTGTCGCCCCAGCGGATCGCGAAGGCGCTCGCGAGCTGAGGCGAGGGAGCCGGTCGACAGCGACTCCATATCGATTCGTGAGCTGCAACGGAACCCCTTGACCTGAGCGGAAGCGCAAGCAAGGGTGGACAAGTCCGGTGGTGTCGTCCCGTCTCGACCAGATCGTTGGGCGACACATCCCCCGGTTCTGCAGAGTCGCAGGGAGAGATCGTGAAGAGAAACCAGAGAGTCGGGTTCGGGGTCGCGGCAGCCACCGCGCTGATCGCCTTGACCGGCACCGCAGCCTATGCCGCAGTGCCCACCGATACGAGCGGGTTGCGAGACGCCGTCTCCGCAGACGCGATCATGGATCATCTGGCCGTGTTGCAGGAGATCGCCGACACCAACGGCGACACGCGCGCCAGCGGCACCACCGGTTACGCCGAGTCGATCGACTACATCCAGTTGCAACTCGAGGCCGCCGGGTACGAGGTGACCAAGCAGGACTTCCTGTTCAACTCGTTCCGCGAACTGTCGCCGGCGGAGTTCGACCGCGTCTCGCCCGACCCCGTCCCGTACGTCGAGGGGACCGACTTCTTCACCGCGGAGTACTCCGGCAGCGGCGACGTCACCGCGCCGTTGGAGGCCGTGGACCTCGTGCTTCCTCCCGGCCCGACGGCGAGCACGTCGAACAGCGGCTGTGAGGAGCTCGACTTCGCCGACTTCGACGCAGGCAACATCGCGCTGGTGCAGCGCGGTACCTGCGACTTCTCCGTGAAGGCCCACAACGCCTTCGTGGCCGGCGCCGTCGGCGTGATCATCTTCAACGAGGGACAGGAGGGCCGCACGGAGACGCTGGCAGCCACCCTCGGCGACCAGTTCAGCGACCCGATCCCCGTGATCGGCACCTCGTTCGAGATCGGCGACGAGCTGGCTTCCCTCCTCGCGCAGGGCGAGGTGGTCATCCACCTGAAGACCGACACGCTGATCGAGCTCGACGTGCCGACCGCCAACCTCATCGCCGAGACCCCGACCGGGCGTGACGACCGCGTGGTCATGGCGGGCGCGCACCTCGACTCCGTGCCCGACGGCCCCGGGATCGAGGACAACGGAACCGGGTCGGCGACCCTGCTCGAGACCGCGCTCCAGATGGCGGACCTCGGCATCGAGCCGCGCAACACCGTCCGCTTCGCATGGTGGGGCGCCGAGGAGGCCGGCCTCGTCGGGTCGCAGTTCTACGTCGACTCGCTCACCAAGAGCCAGGCGAAGGACGTCGAACTGTACCTCAACTTCGACATGATCGGCTCGCCGAACTACGCCCGGTTCGTCTACGACGGCGACGGCGGCGCGTTCGGCATCAAGGGCCCGAGCGGCAGCGCCAACATCGAGCGGACCTTCGAGGACTACTTCGCCTCGCAGGGTCTCGCCTCGGAGCCGACCGCGTTCGACGGACGCTCGGACTACGACGCGTTCATCACCGCGGGCATCCCGGCCGGCGGCCTGTTCACCGGTGCAGAGGGCGCGAAGACCGAGGAGCAGGTCCCGCTCTACGGCGGGCTCGCGAACTTCGCGGGTGAGCCGGTGTCGTACGACCCGTGCTACCACCAGGCGTGCGACAGCATGGACCCGATCGCCGACGGAGCCGACGCGGACCTCTACGAGGCGCTGAACACGGCCTACTCGGGCGCGCTGGAGTTCAACGGCGTGATCACCAACATCAACACCGTGGCACTCGACGAGATGTCGGATGCCGTCGCGCACGCCATCCTGACGTACGCGATGTCGACCTCATCGGTGAACGGCACGGCGAAGGGATCGCCGGTCGCAACGGAGAAGGTCGGGGACCGGCTCGGCTCCCACTTCATGCGCTGACGGGGTGCCCAACGGGTCGGCCTCTCGCACCCGGTGCGAGGGGCCGGCTCGGTTTCGGAGCCCCTCAGTGCCGCGCGGCGTCGAATCGCAACGCGTACGTCGGGGCCATCTCGGCGAACCGGCGCTGCCACGCCTCGCCCTCGGCGTGGTCACCCGACGGGTCGGCGAGGTGCGCGGAGAGCGCCTCCAGGTAGGCGTGCCATCCGGCGCCGTAGTCGACGTCGGTGACACCCTCGTGCCGAAGGCTGAGCCTCGTGCGACGACCCTCGGCCCGCAGTCGCACGGTCAGCTCGGAGCGCGGCTCGCCCTGCACCTGCCACGACGTGCTGAATCCGTTCGGCGGATCGCACGACGTGATCTCCCCGACGCAGTAGACGCCGCCGTCGGAGCCGATGGCCTCCCAGCGGCCGCCGAGCCGGAAATCGCCTCGGTACGGGACCATCCAACGAGCGAGGCGCTCGGGCGCGGTCACCGCCTCCCAGAGGTCCTCGGGATGGGTGTCGTAGAGCTCGTCGAACTCCAGCAGGAATCCGGTGCCGCTCGGCGCCGAGGATACGCGGCCCTCGTGGATGGTCATGGTCACTCCTTCGTGGGTTCGGAATCGGTGCGGCGGCGCTCCCGCTTGCCTCGCGCCACCTCCGTGTGCAACGCAGCGAGCCCCGCGGTCCAGGTCGAGCGGTACCGCTCCAGTTGGCGGTCGGCCTCCTCGAGCCCGCCGGGGTCGATCGAGTAGAGACGGCGGGCACCCTCGGCTCGGACCGTCGCGAAACCGCTCTCGCGGAGGATGCGGAGCTGCCGCGAGACGGCGGGCTGCGTGATGCTGAACTCGCCGCCCACGGCCTCGACGACCTCGCCGGCGCTCGCCTCGCCGCCCGACAGCAGGTCGAGGATCCGGCGCCGCACCGGATCCCCGAGCACATCGAATGCGTGCATACCGGGCACTATATCAGTACGGTTTTATATATGTCTAGAGTGATGTCTACGTCTCCGCGCGACCGCCGGTCGATAGAGTGGATTCACCGTGGGCAGCTACTCCGATCTCCTCAGAACCTCGGGCGTCGCTCGTATCCTCGCCGCCCAGCTGACGGCACGGTTCCCGTCTGGCATGCTCTCGCTGGCGTTCCTGCTGCACATCGAGCGCCAGACGGGCTCCTACGGCGCCGCGGGTCTCGTGCTGGCCGCCACGTCGATCGGACAGGCCGTGGCCGGACCCCTCACGAGCCGGTTCATGGGGCGATGGGGCATGCGGCCCGTGCTCATCACGACGCTCGTCGTCTGCGTGACGTCCGTCGTCGCGATCGGCGTGCTCCCGCTCACGGTGCCGCTGTACATGGCGATCGGGCTCGTCGCCGGCCTGGCGACTCCGCCCGTGCAGCCCGCGGTGCGAACCATCTACCCCAAGATGGTGAACTCGCGGCAGCTGACCCCGCTCTTCTCGCTCGACGCCTCGGCGCAGGAGATCATCTGGGTCGTCGGCCCGGTCGTGACGGCGTTCGTGTCGACCCAGATCGGCACCGTGTGGGGCATCCTGCTCGCGGCGGCCCTCATGGTGATCGGCGGGATCTGGTTCATCTCGTCGCCCGAACTCGGGCGCGTCCGCATCCCCCGTTCCAAGCGGAGATTCGGGGCGGTCCTCGCCCGCCCGCCCGTCATGCTCGCGACGATCGTCGGTTTCCTGCTCATCGGCGCCGCCGCGGCGATCGAAGCCGGCGTCGTCGCGGTCTTCGGTCACGACGGCGCGCAGGCGGGCATCGTGCTCGCGATCTTCTCCATCGGCAGCCTCGCGGGCGGCCTGTTCCTCGGCCACGTGCCGATCGGGCCATGGGCGACCGCGCGCCGCATGTTCATCGTCTTCGCCGGCACCGCCCTGGCGGCGTTCGTGATGGACTTCTGGTGGCTCTCGGCGACGCTGTTCATCGCGGGCATCGGCATCGCCCCCGTGCTCGCCGTGCTGTTCGCCATCGTCTCGGCGAGCGTGAAGTTCTCCGACACCGCGGAGGCGTACGGGTGGGTCGGCACCGGCCAGCTCATCGGCGCGGCGCTCGGGTCGGCACTCGCCGGGTTCCTCATCGACGGCTACGGGGCGCAGGGTGCGTTCTGGGCCGCGACGGGTCTCGCGTTCGTGGGGTTCGTCGTGTCCGCGCTCGGCCGGCGCTGGCATCCCGACCTCAGGGGCCGTGACGCGAGCCCGATCCCCGACACCGAACCGGTGCCGCTGCAACCCAGTTGAGAAGGAGCCGACGGATGTCGCAGCCGATCACGCCCGCACCCCGCCTGTCGCTCGAAGACGGCGCCACCATCCCGCAGCTCGGCTACGGGCTCTACAGGGTTCCGCCTTCCGACACCGCGCGCCTGTGCCGCGACGCCATCGACATCGGATACCGCCACCTCGACACGGCGGCGTTCTACGGCAACGAGGAGGCCGTCGGCGAGGCGGTGCGCGACGCCCCCGTGCCGCGTGAGGAGCTCTTCGTCACGAGCAAGGTGTGGAAGGACGACAACGGCTACGACACCACGCTGCGCGCCTTCGAGCGGTCGATGGCGCTCCTCGCCCTCGACCGGCTCGACCTGTACCTCATCCACTGGCCGGTCCCGTCGACCGACCGCTACGTCGACACCTGGCGCGCGCTCATCCGCCTGCAGCAGGAGGGCCGGGTGCGCTCGATCGGCGTGGCGAACTTCCACGCGCATCACATCGAGCGGATCGTCGCCGAGACCGGCGTGACGCCCGTCGTCAACCAGGTCGAACTGCACCCGTGGCTCCCGCAGACGGAACTGCGCGAGTTCGACGAGCGCCACGACATCCGCACCGAAGCATGGTCGCCGCTCGCGCGCGGCCGGATCCTCGGCACGCCGCTCCTCGACGACCTCGCCGACAAGCACGGCCGCACACCCGCGCAGATCGTGCTGCGATGGCATGTCGAGTTCGGCAACATCGTGATACCGAAGGCGTCGTCGCCCGAGCGCCTGCGCGAGAACCTCGACGTCTTCGACTTCGCGCTCGATGCCGACGACCTCGCGGCGATCGCGTCGCTGGAGACGGGCGAACGCACGGGCCGCGACCCCGATCTCGACTGACCGGACGAGCGGCGCCCACGCTTCGTTGGGGCCGCTCGGCGACTCACAGCAAAGCGCAATCCGATCGTGACCGGACTCCCAGCCGAGCACCAGACAACGGATTCACGCGCCGCAATACAGTGAGCGCATGAGACGACTCGCACCCGCGGCGGCGGCCGCCGCGATGATCGCACTGCTCTTCGCCGGCTGCACCGCCGGCGGCTCCTCGGACTCCGGCGTGCCCGCGGTCGAGGCCCCCTCGGGCGGGGTCGCCCCCGAACCCGGGCTCGACGGCGAGGCGGCGCAGGAGGCCGTGGACGACTCGGCGGACTCGCAGCTCACCGACCGCAGCGTCATCACGACGGGATGGGTCTCCATCACGGTCGACGACCCGATCGCGAACGCCGAGGACGTCGCCGAGCTCACCGAACGCGCGGGCGGCCGGGTCGACAATCGAAGTGAGACACCCGGCACCGACACGCAGCCGGCGAGCGCGTCGCTCACCCTTCGGATCCCCTCCGACGAGCTCGACGGCGTCGTCGACGAGCTGCGCGAGCTCGGCACGGTCAATTCCGTGTCCATGAACGCGTCGGATGTCACGCAGCAGCGCCAGGACCTCGACGCTCGCATCGACGCACTGAGCGCCTCGGTCGACCGCTTGCGCGAGCTGCTCGCCACGGCGACCTCGATCACCGATCTCATCGCCATCGAGTCGGAGCTCACCACCCGACAGGCCGAGCTCGACAGCCTCACGCAGCAGCGCGACTGGCTCGTCGACCAGGTGGACTACTCGACGCTGACCGTCGAACTGGTCACCGAGGAGGTCGTGCCCGACCCGGCGCCCGACGACTTCTGGAGCGGCCTCGTCGCGGGCTGGAACGCGCTCGTCGACTTCGCGAAGTGGCTCGGCATCGCGGTCGGCGTCCTCCTGCCCTGGGTCGGCGTCCTGCTCGCCGCCGCCGCCCTCATCGTTGCCGTCGTCGTCGTCGCGACACGCGGACGTCGGCATCGAACGGATGCCCCGACCGCTGAGACGACGACGCCCGAGGCATCCCGGAGCGACGTGTCGCGGGCGTAGTCTGGCGTCGTGAGCTCGACGCATCGAACCCTGCTGCACGACGACCTCCTGGAACGGCTCCGCGAGCGCGCGGCCGGCTACGACCGTGAGAACACCTTCTTCACCGAGGACCTCGCCGAGCTCCGCGAGGCGGGCTACCTGCGGGCCCTCGTGCCTGAGGAGCTCGGCGGGCTCGGCTGGGGCTTCGATGAGGCGGTCAGGGCGCAGATGCGGCTCGCGGGCGCCGCGCCCGCCACGGCGCTCGCGGTGAACATGCACCTCGTGTGGACGGGCGTCGCCAAGATCCTGCGCGATCGCGGCGACGACACGCTCGAGTTCGTGCTCCGCGAGGCTGGCACGGGCGAGATCTTCGGCTTCGGCATCAGTGAAGCCGGCAACGACCTCATGCTGTTCGGCTCTCGCACGAAGGCCGAACCGCAGCCGGGCGGCGGCTACCGCTACACCGGCCGGAAGATCTTCACCTCGCTCGCGCCAGCGTGGACGCGGCTCGGCACGATGGGCCTCGACGCCACCTCGCCGGACGCGCCGAAGATCGTGTACGGGTTCATCGACCGCGAGGATCCCGACGTGCGCACGCTCGACGACTGGGACACCATGGGCATGCGCGCCAGCCAGAGCCGCACGACGGTGCTCGACGGCGGGTTCGCGGCACCCGACCGCATCGTGCGCCGACTCGATCCCGGCCCGAATGCCGATCCGTTCACCTTCGGCATCTTCGCGAGCTTCGAGCTGCTGCTCGCCTCGGTCTACGCCGGCATCGGCGCACGCGCCCTCGACCTCGCGGTCGCCGCCGCGCACCGCCGGACGTCGATGAATCACGACGGCCGCACGCTCGCGCAGGATCCCGACATCCGCTGGCGGGTGGCCGACGCCGCACTCGCACAGGACGCATTGGAACCCCAGCTCGTGGCGGTCGCCCGCGACCTCGACGACCTCGTCGACCACGGCGGACTGTGGTTCGCGAAGCTCGTGGGCGTGAAGGTTCGGGCAACCGAGACCGCCAAGCAGGTGGTCGACCAGGCCGTGCGCGTGGCGGGCGGTTCGAGCTACTTCGCCGGCTCCGAACTGGGTCGTCTCTACCGCGACGTGCTCGCGGGGATCTTCCACCCCTCCGACGACGAGTCGGCCCACTCGACCGTCGCGACCGCGTGGCTCGGACCCGCCGAGGGGTGAGCCGGGCGTTGACGCGACGGCCGTCGCGCGGCCGGTAGACTGGCGCGGGCGGCGATCGCCGCACCGCATTCTGGAGGTCGTTGTGAACGTCGTCGCATTCCTCGTCGCCATGGGCATCTTCACGTTCAGCCTGTGGCTCATGAGCATCGCCCCCGGGGTGGTGGGCTTCGAAGCCATCCTGTTCTTCGTCGCCATCCTGTGCGCGTCCGTCGCCGTCGCGATCCCAGTGAACATCCTCGGCCGCTCCGACGGCGTCTGACCGGATGCCACTGCCCTCGCAGGACACCCGCGTCACCTACCCCGACGGCGCACTCGTCGCATCGACGCGCGTGCTGCACGTCGCTGCGACCGGTAACGGCCGCAACGCCGTGATCACGGAGGCCACGAGCTTCCATCCGGTGGACGCGTCGTGGCCCGACCAGCCCGCCGACACCGGCACCCTCCGTGTCCGCGGCGTCGAGCACGTCGTCCGCGATGCCGTCGTCGCCGCGACCGACGGCGAGTCGCTGCACCTCGGCTCCGACATCCCGGTGCGCAAGGGCACCGAGGGCTGGGCGTTCGTCGTCGCGCACCTGATCGACGCCGACGCCGACATCGCCGAGGGCGATGAGGTGGAGATCGAAGCGGATGCCGCGATGAGGCGTGCCCTCTCGGCGGGGCACACGGCGTGCCACCTCGCGTCCCTCGCACTGAACCGGGTGCTCGCCGACCGCTGGTCCAAGCCCGCACGCGAGGACGCACTCGGCAGCCCCGACTTCGACGGCATCGCGATCGACACGTCGCGCATCACGGCGAACGGGTCGGTGGACCGATACCGCCTCAACAAGTCGCTGAGACGCTCGGGCTTCGACACCGCGTCGCTCGCGGTCGACGCCTCCGCGATCGATCATCGCGCGGTGATCGACCAGCTCGATCGCTGGATCGCCTCGGGAGCGCCCGTGCGTGTCGAGTCAGACGGGGACGGCCTGACCGATCGCCGCTCGTGGGTGTGCGAGCTGCCCGAGGGCACTGCGCGCATCCCATGCGGGGGCACGCACCTCGGCTCGCTCGCGGAGCTGTCGGCCGTGCTCCCGTCGTTCGCGCTCCTCGACGACGCAGGCACCCCCGTGCTCGAGATGACGACCGAGGCCCGTCCCCGACACTGACCCGCAGGTGCCGGCGGCACCCGACGACGGGGCTACGATAGCGGGCGTGGGTATCAGAATCGAGAAGGTCGATCTGCCCGGGATCGGCGTTCGCCACGATCTCGTCACCGAGGGCGGCCGACGGATCAGTGTCGTCTCGCACCGGGACGGCGAACGCGACCTCGGCGTCTTCGACGTCGACGATCCCGACGCCTGCCGCGACTCCATTCCGCTGAACGACGACGAGGCCGCCGCGCTCGCCGATGTGCTCGGGACATCCGTCATGCTCAGCCGGCTCACGAGCCTCAGCGACGAGACCGCAGGTCTGTACACCGAGCAGATCGCACTGCCGACGGATTCGCCCTACCTGAATCACCGACTCGGCGACACGAAGGCTCGCACGCGCACGCACGCGTCGATCGTGGCGATCGTTCGCGACGCGGCGATCATCCCCTCGCCGACCCCGGCGGAGATGCTGCGCGCGGGCGACGTCCTCGTCGTCGTCGGCACCCGTGAAGGACTCGACGGGGTAGCCCGCCTGCTCGCCAACGGCCCCGACTGAGGGGTCGTCGTGCACGAGACCACGCTGCTCCTGATCGAAGTCGGCGCGCTGCTCCTCGGCATGAGCCTCCTCGGGCGCGTGGCGCTCCTGATCGGCATCTCGCCGATCCCGTTCTACCTCCTCCTCGGGTTGGCCTTCGGCGAGGGCGGCTTCGTGCCGCTCGCGGCGAGTGAGGAGTTCCTCCAGACCGCCTCCGAGATCGGCGTCATCCTGCTCCTCGCGCTGCTCGGGCTCGAGTACACGGCCTCGGAGCTCCTGGACAGCCTGAAGTCGGCTCGCACCGCCGGCCTCATCGACGCGGCCCTCAACGCCCTCCCGGGTGCCGCACTCGCGTTGCTGCTCGGCTGGGGACCCGTCGCGGCCGTCGCCCTGGCGGGCGTGACCTGGATCTCATCGTCGGGCGTCATCGCCAAGCTCCTGCGCGATCTCGGGCGTCTTTCGAACCGCGAGACCCCGGCGATCCTCGCGGTGCTCGTCATCGAGGACCTCGCGATGGCGTTCTACCTGCCGGTGCTCTCGGCGATCGTCATCGGCGTGAGCCTGGTGCAGGGCGCGGTCTCGGTCGCCGTCGCGGTGGCCGTCGTGAGCCTCATCCTCTTCATCGCGCTGCGCCACGGCCACATCGTGTCGCGGCTGTTCCCCGCCGACGAGTTCGAGCCGCTGCTGCTCGGTGTGCTGGGCCTCACCATGCTCGTCGCCGGGGTCGCGGCGGAGGTCAACGTCTCGGCCGCCGTCGGCGCGTTCCTCGTGGGCATCGCGCTCTCGGGCCGCGTCGCGACCAACGCGAGCCAAGTGCTCACCCCGTTGCGCGATCTCTTCGCCGCGACGTTCTTCCTCTTCTTCGGGCTCACGACCGATTCCTCGGAACTCGTGATGATGCTCCCCGCAGCGCTGGGCCTCGCCGCGGTCACGATCCTCACCAAGCTCGTCACCGGCGCCTACGCCGCCCGGCGCGCGGGCGTCGGCACGCTCGGTCAGTGGCGCGCCGGCCTCTCCCTCGTGCCGCGCGGGGAGTTCTCGATCGTGATCGCGGGCATCGCGGTGGGCGCGGGCGTGAACCCCGCGCTCGCGCCGCTCGCGACCGCGTACGTGCTGATCACGATCATCGCCGGCACGTTCCTCGCGCGACTGCCCGAGGCGGCGTGGTTCCGCGGCATCGTGCGCCGGCGGGCTCTGCGCGCGGCGGGCGCCGCGTGAGCTCGACGGGCCCGTTCAGCCCGGCGGGTCAGTCGGCCGGGTGCTCGGCGGCGGCCGCGGCATCCGCTCGGTCGGCGGCGGCGACGGCGTCGGGCTCGGCGGCATCCGCCACGGCGAGGAGCTCCCGCACCCGCGGCACCACCTCGGTCGCGTAGCGTTCGATGCTGCCCATGAGCGCCTCGTGCGACAGGGTGCCGTTGGAGTACTTGAGGTCGAAGCGGCTCGCGCCGATCGACCGCATCGCCGCGGCGATCTTCGGCGCGACGGTCTCGGGCGATCCGGCGTAGATCGCACCGTTCGGCCCCGCCTCGTCTTCGAAGTGCTGGCGGCTCACGGGACCCCAGCCGCGCTCGCGTCCGATGCGGTCGATGAGCACCTTGTAGTGCGGCCAGAGCGTGTCGAGCGCCTCCTCGTCGCTGTCGGCGATGAAGCCGGGCGAGTGGATCGCGATGGGCTGGAGCGGGTGACCGAACTGGTCGAGCGCCCGCCGGTAGAGGTCGGCGAGCGGCGCGAAGCGAGCCGGGCTGCCACCGATGATCGCGAGCACCAGCGGGAGGCCGTAGTGCGCGGCGCGCACCACCGACTCCGGGCTGCCGCCCACGCCGACCCACGTCTTCAGGCGCCCATGCTCGACGGGCGGGTAGACGAGCTGGTCGGTGAGCGGGGAGCGCAGCTCGCCCGACCACGTGACCGGCTCCTGCGGCAGCAGCGCCGCGAAGAGGTTGAGCTTCTCCTCGAAGAGCTCCTGGTACTGGCTCAGCTCGAATCCGAAGAGCGGGAACGACTCGATGAACGATCCCCGGCCGAGGATGACCTCCGCGCGGCCGCCGGAGAGCCCGTCGAGGGTCGCGAACCGCTGGAACACGCGCACGGGGTCGTCGGAACTCAGCACGGTGACGGCGGAACCCAGGTGGATCCGCTCCGTGCGACCGGCGATCGCGGCGAGGACGACCTCGGGCGCCGACACGGCGAACTCGTGGCGGTGGTGCTCACCGATGCCGAAGAAGTCGAGACCGAGCCGGTCGGCGAGTTCCGCCTCCTCGACGACGTTGCGCAGCACCTGCGCGTGCGGAAGGCGGGTGCCGTCGGGCCCCTCCGTCACATCCCCGAAGGTGTCGAGCCCGAATTCGTAGCGCCCAGTCATGTCCTGTCCCATCTCCGCGCTCCATGTCTCCGCGTCCCATGCGAACGCATGCAGTACCGGGGAACCCCCGTCACCGCGAGACTATTCCTCCGGGCACGGTCGCCGCGACCGACCACGGGCGCGGCTGGGAATGCGCCCATGTCGCCGGGCGTTCCGGATGGATGTCGACGCATGCAGTGAGTACGGCGCGCGAGAATGGAGACATGGACGTGACGGATCGGCCAGCCATCGGCATCTTCGGAGCGGGGAAGGTGGGCACCGCGCTCGCCCGCCTGCTCGTGGCATCCGGCTACGACGTCCTCATGGCCGGCTCGCCGCGGCAGACGGCGCTCGACCTGCTCGTCTCGGTCGTTGCGCCGGGTGCCCGGGTGGCCTCGCCCGACGACCTCGTCGCGGGTTCCGACGTCATCATCGTCGCGGTGCCGTTCGGCAAGGCCGGCGCCCTGCCCTGGGCGGACTTCGGCGGCCGCATCGTCGTCGACGCGACGAACTACTGGCCGCCCGTCGACGGGCACATCGCCGACGTCGACGCCGACGAGCGCTCGACGAGCGAGATCAACGCCGCGCGCAATCCAATCGCCCGCGTCGTGAAGTCCCTCAACCACCTCGGATACCACGAAATGGAGGACGACGCCATGGACCCCGGGTCGCCCCTGCGCCGCGCGCTCGCGGTGGTCGGCGACGACCCCGAGGCACGGGCGGTCATCGCCCGCATCATCGACGACATCGGCTTCGACGCCGTCGACGGCGGTGACCTGGCCAACGGGCGCGCGCTCGAGCCCGGGCACCCCGCCTTCGGTCGCGAGCTCTCGGCACGCGAACTGGCCGGGCTCCTGATGCCCGCGGGACACCTCGCCGCCTGACGCCGCCCCGTCGCCGCCCGACGCCGCCCCGTCGCCGCCCGACGCCGCCCGCGCAGGAATGCACCCATCCGGCAAGGGCGCACCGATCAGGCGAGCCCCAACCGTCCACGCCGCGGCCTCACCGGGGGCCTGATCGAGTTCGAACCTGGCGCGCCCCCCGAGGCGTGGGCGCTCGTCGGGATCCACGTGGGGTGGGGGGATGAGCCACACGTTGCCGTCGGCGACGCGGATGACCCAGCCGTCGCCATGGATCGCGTGGTGGCAGGGACCCAGAGGAGCACGCCGTTCTCGAGGTCGGTGGGGCCGGCGTCGCATTCCCACCAGTGGATGTGGTGCGCCTCGACGTTGCCGATGCTCTGGCCGCAGGAGGCGCAGCCGCCGTCGCGTTCGGCGAGCGCGAAGCGTTGCTGCGGGATCGTGCGAGGGTCGTCGACCACCGGCGACGCCTGGCCGTGGTCGCGGCGCCGAAGCGCGTCGCCCACGAGCGTGTCGATCGCGGCCTTCACGGGGGCGGCGCATCAACATGATCGCCGATGCCGCGGCGACCAGCCGCACCGGGTTGTGGGACCCCCGCGCCCTCGCCAGCCCCACGTCTCCGAACTCGGGCCCGGAACGCCGGGCGACCTCGGCGGCCACCCGGGCCAGCAGCGCGTCGGCATCGCGTCGCGACAGGGCCAGCGCGTCGGCCACCCGCACCAGCCCGGCCTCGCTCAACTGCGCCGCCTCGGTCTGCGGCAATCCCCTGAAACCGTAGAGACATGATTTTGGGGGATCCTTCCCCCCCGATAGCGGCCGCCTGGTGGCGCCCGGAGCCGGCGTCAAGGCTGGCCGGAGGC
>NZ_BMMD01000032.1 GCF_014645655.1 Agromyces bauzanensis
CTCGAACTTCGCCGCCAGTACCGCTTCCACGCCCCGATCGATCGCCATACACCATGATCCCACGCATCCAGTCATCAGACGCGATTATTTATACGCGTGTCCTTAGCACCCCTCCTCGAGATCGACGTGGCCGACTGGGACACGACCTTCGCCATCAACGCTCGAGCCATGCTCGTGACCACCCAGGTCGCCGGGCGCGCCATGATCGCGAGCGGAGGCGGCCGGATCATCAACCTCGCGAGCATGGCGGGCAAGTCGGGTGGCGCGGGCCAGGCGCACTACGCGGCGTCCAAGGCGGCCGTCATCGCACTCACCCGCGTGACCGCGCTGGAGCTCGGCTGCCACAGCATCACCGCGAACGCGCTCTGCCCCGGATACGTGCTCACCGAGATGGGCGAGGAGACCCGAACGGCGGCGGATGTCGCGGAGTGGTCGTCGTACTCGCCGCTCGGGCGGCTCGGGGTCGCCGACGACGTGGCGGGCGTCGCGCTGTTCCTCGCGACATCCGACGCCGACTACCTCACCGGGCAGGCGATCAACGTCACCGGCGGGATGATCATGCACTGAGCGCGAGCCGGGTCGCGATCTCGGCGAGCGCGTCGGCGAACGACTCCTCGCGGCCCGGCCCGGGGCCGCCCGAGAGGTCGACTCCCGCCACGCCGTCGAGCTCGAGCATGCGCTCGCAGAGCGCGACCGTCGCCTCGATGCCCGCGCGGCGGGGATCGGTGGCCGAACGGATGTCGCGGAGGAATCCCTCGGGCAGCAGGAGTGTCGTGAACGACTCGAGCAGCGACGCGCTGCCCGCGTCGATCACGACCGGGACGCAGGGGATGAACCGGAGCGACGAGCCGCCTCGGCGCACCTCGTCGATGAACGCCCGCACGCTCTCGACGCCGCCGCAGTGGTTGACGAAGCAGATCTGGGCGCCGGCGCGTTCCTTCTCGAGGAGTCGGGCCGCGCGCTCGTCGGTCGGCGGTGCGGCCGGCGACTCGGCGACCGAAACGAGGTGCCCCGCTGCACGGGCGAGCGCGGCCAGTTCGGTCGAGTCCAGGTCGAAGACGGGGGCGGCGTCCGGCCGGGAACCCGTGAGGGTGTGATCGCCGGTCACGCAGTGCACGCCGGCAACGCCGACCTCGGCGAGTCCCGCGAGCTCACCCTCGAGCGCGACGCGGTTGCGATCGCGGCAGTTCACGCCCGACCACACGGCGAGGCCCTCCTGCTGGATGAGCGCGGCCCGGAGGCTCGGCGAGAACTGCACGCGCGAGGTCGCCGCGTCGCCGGCGAGCGTGGCGTCGACCGCGCCGGCGAGGAGGCGCGCGCAGCGCTGCAGCGACTCGGCGTCCAGCGCCCGCGCCGGGAAGTCGGCGACCACGACCTGCCGGCGGTCGAGGAGCGCCGCGGTCGCGGTCGCCGAGGCCGTGGGCACCTTCGGGGTCGGCACACCGCTCGGCGACCGGTCGATGCCGCGCCACTCGCGGACGCCGCCATCGAGGAAGGTGCATGTGAACGACGCGATCTCGCATGTGCCGTCGAACTCGACGCCCCCGCATGGTCCGTACTGCATGTGCTTGGGGCATTCGAGCATCTCGGTCGACACGGGGACTCCCTCCGCCACCGCCGGCGCGCCGCCGCCCGGCTTGCGTCAGCGTAGCGACGTCGTGTGTCGGCCCGGTTTCCGGCGAGCGGCGTCGTCCATCAGACGCCGACGGCCGGGCAGCTGAGACGTCGCGGCAACTGGGGTCCATCCGCCGGTCGCTCCTCGTGGTCTGACCACTCTGATAGTGTGGTCAGACCACATACGGCGCGAGAGGAGCAAGCAGCATGGCCGCTGCGGCATCCGGCGCACCCGCGACATCCGCCGCTGCCACTGCGTCCGCGACATCCGCCACACCCGACGCGCCCCGCGCATGGCGGGCCGTGCTCGAGCACGTCGAACGGCAGCTCGTCGAGGGCACGCTCGCGCCCGGCGACCGCCTTCCCGGCGAGCGTGCGCTCTCGGCAGCACTCGGCGTCGGCCGCTCGAGCGTGCGCGAGGCGCTGCGCGTGCTCGAGGCGCTCGGCCTCATCCGCACGCACGCGGGCTCCGGCCCGAACGCGGGCGCCATCATCATCGCCACGCCGGGCGGTGCCATGAGCGCGCTGATGCGGCTGCAGGTCGCGGCTCGCGGCTTCCCGGTCGCCGACATCGTGGGCACCCGGCTCGTGCTGGAGGCCTCGGTCGTCGGTGATCTCGCCGATGCATCCGCCCGACCCGATCTCTCCGCCGCCGAGCGACTGCTCGACGCCATGGACTCCCCCGACCTCGAGCCGCCAGAGTTCCTCGCGGTCGACGCGGCGTTCCATCTCGCGCTGGCCGAGGCATCCGGAAACCAGGTCATCACCGCCACCATGGCGGGCCTGCGCAGCGGCATCGAGGGCTACGCGCTCGCGGGCCTTCGCCACATCACCGACTGGGCCGCGACCTCCGCGCGCCTCCGCCGCGAGCACCGCGGCATCGTCGAGGCCATCATCGCAACGGATGCCACGACCGCCCGCACCCGCATCCACGACCACATCTCGGGCTACTACGCCGAGATCTCCCCCGAGCCCGAACCGAAAGAGGCAGCGACGACATGGTGAAGCGCCAGTTCCCGAACCCCCGCGAGCTCGGCCGGCTCATGCAGTTCAAGAAGCCCACGCTCAACCCCACCGACCGCCGACTCGAGCGGGCGCTCACCATCGCCGACCTGCGGGCCATCGCGAAGCGGCGCACGCCCAAGGCGCCGTTCGACTACACCGAGGGTGCGGCCGAGGGCGAGCTCTCGCTCGCGCGCGCACGCCAGGCGTTCCAGGACGTGGAATTCCACCCGTCGATCCTGCGCAACGTGCCCGTCGTCGACACGAGCCGCGAGGTGCTCGGCGGCCCGAGCGCCCTGCCCTTCGGCATCGCGCCCACCGGGTTCACGCGCATGATGCAGACCGAGGGCGAGGTCGCCGGTGCCGGCGCGGCCGGGGCGGCGGGCATCCCGTTCACGCTCTCCACGCTCGGCACCACCTCGATCGAGGATGTCAGGGCCGCGAACCCGACGGGCCGCAACTGGTTCCAGCTCTACGTGATGCGCAAGCGCGAGATCTCGTACGGGCTCGTCGAGCGCGCGGCATCCGCCGGCTTCGACGCCCTCTTCTTCACGGTCGACACCCCGGTGGCGGGTGCCCGCCTGCGCGACAAGCGGAACGGCTTCTCGATCCCGCCGCAGCTGACGCTCGGCACGGTGGTCAACGCGATCCCGCGGCCGGCGTGGTGGATCGACTTCCTCACGACCCCGCCGCTGGAGTTCGCCTCGCTCAGGTCGACAGGCGGCACGGTCGCCGACCTGGTCGACAGTGCCATGGACCCGACCATCTCGTTCGAGGACCTTGACACCATCCGCGGCATCTGGCCGGGGAAGATCCTCGTCAAGGGCGTGCAGACCGTCGAGGACGCGAAGCTCCTCGCCGACCGCGGCGTCGACGGCATCGTGCTCTCGAATCACGGCGGCCGCCAGCTCGACCGCGCACCCATCCCGTTCCACCTGCTGCCGCACGTGGTGCGCGAGGTCGGCAACGACTTCGAGGTGCACCTCGACACGGGCATCATGAACGGCGCCGACATCGTCGCGTCGATCGCGCTCGGCGCCCGGTTCACGCTCGTCGGGCGCGCTTACCTGTACGGACTCATGGCCGGCGGCCGTCGCGGCGTCGACAAGACCATCGCGATCCTCCGCTCCGAGATCGAGCGCACCATGAAGCTCCTCGAGGTCGCCACGCTCGACGAGCTCGGGCCGCAGCACGTGACGCAGCTTGCGCGCCTGCAGCCGGTCGCCAAGCCGGTGGCGGATGCCGCGGCCGCCGCGGAATCGTCGAAGCCGAAGACCGTGCGATCACCGCGCGCAGCCGCCACGATGAAGGCGCCGTCGACGGCAGCGTCAGCGAAGGCAGCGTCAGCGAAGGCGTCCCCCTCGAAGCCCGCCGCCCGCAGCTCGGTCTCGAAGTAGGTCCTTTGGCCGCAGCCGCCGCGGCAGGCCCGCATAGCGCGGCACTCGCTCGGCGTACCGCTCGTACTCCTCACCGAACCGGGCCCGGAGATCGCGCTCCTCGGCGACCGATCCGCCGATGTGTTCGACGAGGACGGCCACGGGCAGTGTGGCCGCCACCCAGAGGGTTCCGCGCAGCACACCGACGCCGAGGTGGATGAGCCACCAGCCGAGGTACATGGGATGGCGGCTGAACGCGTACGGCCCGGTGCTGACGAGCGACTCCGGCTGCTCGAGCTGGAAGTCCCCGGTGCTCCGACGTCGGCGTTCGACCAGCGCCCACGCGTTCAGCGCGAGCCCCGCAGCGATCGAGGCGGCACCCGCAGCCCGTTGCGCTGCCCGCGAGCCCGGCATTGGTGCGCGGCGCACGCGGTCGAGCACGAGGACCAGCACGACGCCGACAGCCGACCCCGCCGGCAACGGGAGGTTGTCGTAGACGCCCTTGGCGCGCCGGATGATGTTCGGCCTCATGGCACCCGCTCCGGGTGCCCAGCGAGTCGATTCCGCCGCTCCCATGCAGCGCGATACCGCAGGAACCAGATGAGCATGAGCGCGGAGGCGACGAGGTAGAACGTGTGCAGGAACCAGATCGGGCCCATCGGAAGGCTGAACACGTACACGGAGTGCACGGCGTTTCCGACGTTCGTGATCGCGATGTTGCCGAGGCTGTACGAGGACAGGTCCTTCGTGCGCGCGGCCTTCACCAGCATGGGCAGGTAGCTCATGGCGAAGAGGCCGGTCGAGAGGACGCCGGCGATCACGGCGAGGTCCATGTCAGCGACGCTATTGATGACGCGCCGTCGCGGCATCCGGAGAACCACCTATTCCCGGACGCCACATGGAGCACGATGTCCATCCACCGTGCACCTCACCCCCGGACCTCACGTCAGGGCGTGCTCGGAGACCTCGGCTACGCCGTCCCGAACTTCACACGACGGGCCCGCCGCTTCGCGACCTTCTGCTGGGCCTTGCGATCCGTGGGGGTGAAGACGCTCACGAACAGCGTGCGGAGGCCGGTGACGACACCCATCGACTTCGCCTGCTTCACCTGCACGCGCTGTCGCCTGATCGCCTTCGGTGCGCCGCCCCTGCGGGAGGCGTCACGCGAGGACGCGCGGCCGCCGGCCGTGCCGTAGCGCACGGCCATGCGCTCGAGCCGGGCGGAGGCGACCCGCGCGTCGCGCCTGGCGCGGCGCGGGCTGCGGCCGACCTCGTCCTTGGCTCGGCGGATGCGGGCGCGCTCCACATCGGCAAACGCGTCCACTCGTGGGCGAACCTCCCTCGGCAGCGACGACGCGAGGCTGCGTGTCTCCTTCGCCGACCGTTCGGCGTCCTTCACGGCGCGCTTCGCCGCACGACGGGCGTCTCGTTCCTGTTGCCTCTTCGGCATCGGGTCCTCCTCACGGGATCGACCGGTTCGTCGATCCACGGCCTCGACATCCGGCGAGCGTACGCGGACACCGGGCTGCGACCCAACCCCTTGACAGCCGGTCACACCTCGATGGCGCCGCCGCGTTCTCGCAGGTAGCTCCGCAGCGTCAGTTCGGGATCGGCGGCCTGACGCCGCCGGTACGCCGAGAACGCGAGCTCGTCGCGCAGGCTGGTGCCTGCCCGCATCCGCTCGGCCTGCGCGGTCTCGACCCCCTGGATCTCGCGTGCGAGCTCGATCACCTCGTCGACGCGGTCGGATGCCACGACGAGCACGCCGTCGTCGTCGGCGAAAACATGGTCGCCGTCGGTCTCCGCGACGCCGTCGAGGAACGCCGTGTTCATGCGGCGGCCGGCGGGCGGGACCCGCCGCTGGCCGTACGGACACGCGCCGAGGCTGCGACACGTCCAATGGAACCCCCGCGGCCCGCTCACGGCAGCCGCCCGCGGCATCCGCTCACCCCTCGTCGATGAGCTCGAGCAGCTTCCTCGCGGCGTCGCGGATCTCGTCGTGGTCGTACTGGCCCGCGCGACTCTCGAGCGAGACGACCGCGCAGCGGTGCACCTTCCGGAAGTCGCCGTACGGGAACGACGACGCCTGCTTCGTGTCCCGGGTCTCGTCGTCGATGCCGAGGTGCCAGTGACGGAACTCCGTCCAACCGTCTCTCTCGATGAACGCGTTCTCCTCGTCGGTGCTCGGCGCATGCTCGCTCCAGTCGTCGCGCTCGTCGCGCACCACCTTGCCCTCGCGCACGAGCGCGCGGGCTTGCCGCAGCGCGGGCTCGTTCAGCCGGATCGCCATGGTGTTCCCCTCTCATTGCGGTATGTCCCCGTACTATGCGGGGCGCCCGGCCACTTCAAGGGGGTTGCGCCGACGACGAGCGGATGCCGCGTGCCGACGCATCGACCCGCGGCATCCGGTCTCGTCGTGGTCAACCGGCCGCGTTCGCGGCGGCGATCAGCTGGTCGACCTGCTCGCGCCCGAAGGGCATGCCCGGGAACGACGCCAGACGACCGATGGGGAACGAAGACATCATGTTGAACAGCGAGGGGTCGGCCATGAGCGCGTTCGTCGTGGTGTCGCCGCTCGCGGCGAGTGCCCGCTGGATGACCTGCGAGGCCGCCGGATGCGCCATCACCTCGCCCATCGACGACTCCGGCGCGAGCGGGATGCGCACGGGGTCGCCTTCCACCTCGACCGGCACCGTCGTCCGGATGTCGCGGCTGGACGCGCCGACCTCCACCGTGTACGCGCCGCCCTCGACGATCCAGGCGTCGACCCGCGTGTCCCAGTAGGCGAGGTCCGCACGCCGCACCCGCACCTCGACCGAGCGCGACTGGCCCGCGGCGAGCGTGACCTTGGCGAAGCCCTTGAGCTCGCGGGGCGCGCGCACGACGGCGGATCCGGGCACCGACGTGTACACCTGCACGACCTCGGCGCCGTCGCGGTCGCCGGTGTTCGTGACCGTCACGCGCACCGTGAGGCCCGCGCCATCCGCTTCGACGGAGGCGCTGGAATAGGCGAACGTCGTGTACGAGAGGCCGTGCCCGAACGGGTAGGAGACCTCGAGCTCGCGGGCGTCGTACCAGCGGTAGCCCACGAACAGGCCCTCGCCGTAGCGAACATGCGAGTGCTCGCCCGGGAAGTCGAGGTACGCGGGGCTGTCGGCGAGGCGCACGGGAATCGTCTCGGCGAGCCGGCCCGACGGGTTCGCCACGCCGTACAGCACGTCGGCGATGGCGCCGCCGCCGGCCTGGCCGAGGAGCCAGCCCTCCACGATGGCGGGCACGCGCTCGACGAGGCCCGAGAGGCGCACGACCCCGCCGTTCGAGAGCACGACCACCGTGCGCGGATTCGCGGCGACGACGGCATCGACGAGCGCCAGTTGGGCCGCGGGCAGCTCCAGGTCGTCCCGGTCGAAACCCTCCGACTCGAGTGCGGCGGGCACGCCGAGGAACAGCAGCACGTTCTCGGCGGCGGATGCCGCGGACACGGCCTCGGCGGTGAGCTCGTCGGACATCGTGCCGTCGTCCGCGTATCCCGCGACGAACGGCACCTCGGCGCCGGCGATCGCGCGGATCTCGTCGAGGGCGCTGTCGAGCCTCGTCGGGTTGATGAGCGACGACCCGGCGCCCTGGTAGCGCGGAGTGCGCGCCAGCTCGCCGACGACGGCGACGGATGCGCCGGCCGCGAGCGGCAGCACGGCATCGTCGTTCTTCAGCAGCACGATCGACGCACCCGCAGCCTCGCGGGCGAGCGCATGGTGCGCGTCGGCGTCGTACGCCGGAGTGCTCGCCGAGCCGGTCGACTGGCGAACCCCACGCGTGGCCTTCTGCACGAGGTCGACGTTGCGGCGTGCCGCGATGTCGATCAGGCGCTCGTCGAGCACGCCCGACCGCACGGCGGCGACGAGCTCGGCGTCGGTGCGTCCGCCGCTCCCCGGCATCTCGAGGTCGAGTCCGGCTGCGAGGCCGGTGACACGATCGTTCACGGCGCCCCAGTCCGAGACCACGAGGCCCTCGAAGCCCCACTCGTCGCGGAGCACCCTGGTGAGCAGCCACGGGTCCTCGGAGGTGTACACGCCGTTCAGCCGGTTGTACGAGCACATGACGGTCCGCGGCTGCTCGTCCTCGACGACGCGTTGGAAGCCGCGCAGGTAGATCTCTCGCAGCGGCCGCTCGTCGATGTCGGCCGAGACGCGCATGCGGTCGGCCTCCTGGTTGTTGGCGGCGAAGTGCTTGAGCGAGGCGCCCACGCCCTGCGTCTGGACTCCTCGCACGAGCGCCGAGCCGAGCACGCCCGACACGAACGGGTCTTCGGAGAGGTACTCGAAGTTGCGGCCGCACAGAGGTGAGCGCTTGATGTTGATGCCCGGACCGAGCAGCACGCCCACCCTCTCGGCGCGCGCCTCCTCACCGAGGGCGACGCCGACGCGTTCGAGCAACTCCGGGTCGAACGACGACCCGAGTGCCACCGCGGGCGGGAAGCACGTGGCGGGCACGCTGTCGCCGATGCCGAGGTGGTCGGCGTCCTCGCGCTGCTTCCGTACCCCGTGCGGGCCATCGGTGAGCATGATCGCCGGCAGGCCCACGCGGGCCACGGGCTTCGTGGTCCAGAAGTCCGCGCCGCTCGTGAGCGACGCCTTCTCCTCGAGGGTGAGGGCGGCCACGACGTCGGCGGCCGGGCGGTCGATGGCGGATGCCGCTGCGGCATCCGTGGTGGCATCCAAGGTGTCGGTCATGAAGCTCCTTCGTACGCGGATTCGGGTGTCGGGTCCGATGGGTCGGCGATCGCCTCGCCGGGCGCGCCCGTCGTCATCACTTGACCGCCTTGATCGGCCAGACCGCGAACGCTCCGAGCACCGCGAGGGCGATGCCCACTGGGAAGAGCGCGGCGTAGCCGCCGAAGGCGAGCACGATCGCGCCGCCCACTGCCGGGGCGAGCGTCTGCGGCAGGGTCGCGGCGATGTTCACGACGCCGAGGTCCTTCGCGTAGGACTCCTTCGACGGCAGCACCTCGCTCATGAGGGCTTGGTCGACCGACTGGAACATGCCGAAGCCGAGGCCGGCGATGAGGGTGAACACCAGCCAGCCGACGAAGGTCGGCATGACGAGCGGCACGACCATCGCGAGCGCCACCACGATGGTCGACGCGAAGACGAACACCTTGCGGCGTCCGAGGCGGTCGGAGATCGGACCGCCGACGACCATCGCCGAGATCATGCCGACGAGCCCGACAAGACCGAACAACGGGATGGACTCGATCGCGGCGTCGCCGAGGCCGATGTAGTCCTGCAGGATGAAGAGCTGGTAGCCGGTCACGGCGAAGTAGGCGGTGTAGAGCAGCAGTCGGCCCGTGAACGCCCAGAAGAAGTCAGGGTGCGCGACCGGGTTCACCCAGAAGGTGGAGAGGAACACGCGCAGGGAGAACGGCGGGTTCTGCTGGTCGCGGCTCGAGTGGTCGGGGTTGAACACGACGAACACCACGGTGACGACGAGCGCGAGGCCCGACAGGAACAGGTACGCCGCCGGGATGTTCGCGCTCAGGGCGACGCCGGCGATCTGGCCACCGAGCGCGCCGAGCATCGCGCCCATGCCGGCGAGCGCAGCGAACGTGCCACGGGCGGCCCGGGGCACGCGGTCGGGCAGGATCGCCGAGAGCGGTCCCTGCGCGAAGTTGTAGGCGACCTGCACCATGGTCCAGGCGATCGCGACCATGGCGAGGGTGTTCGCGAGCGCCATGCCGATGAGGGCGAGTCCGCCGATGAGCGCGCCGCCGATCATCCACGGTGCGCGACGGCCGAATCGGGAACGCGTGCGGTCGGAGATCGCGCCGGCGACCGGCTGGGCGATCATCGCCGCGAATGCGCCGATCGTGGTCACGAGTGCCAGGTTGGCGACCTTGCTGGCCGGGTCGATGGCGGTGACCTGCAGCGGCAGGAGCACGCCGGGGATCGCGCCCCAGAGGATGAAGATCGAGAGGTTGGCCGGGATGATCCAGGCGAGCAGGCGCTTGAGGCTCCCCTCGAC
The DNA here is from genome assembly GCF_014645655.1 of Agromyces bauzanensis. Taxonomy (GTDB): domain Bacteria; phylum Actinomycetota; class Actinomycetes; order Actinomycetales; family Microbacteriaceae; genus Agromyces; species Agromyces bauzanensis. The sequence continues at coordinate 10,011 of NZ_BMMD01000032.1, forward strand.
GAGTGGGCGGGGTTCGTCGGAGCCGTCGAATTCGTGCGTGGGCGCGGGGGCTGACGCCGTCGTCATGGTGGGTCCTTTCGGAAATCTCGACAGTGAGTGGCCAAAACCATATCGCGCTCGGTTTTCCAATGCAACTCCCGTTCCGTACCATGCAGGTATGGCACGCAGGGGTTCGTACGCGAAGGGCATCGCGAAGCGCGAGGAGATCCTCACCGCGGCGCTCGACGTGATCGCCCGCGACGGCTACGGCCGTGCGTCGGTGCGCGAGCTCGCCGGTGCCGTCGGCCTCAGCCAGGCCGGCCTGCTGCATTACTTCTCGTCGAAGGAGGAACTCTTCGCCGAGATCCTCCGCAAGCGCGACGAGGTCGACGCGGCGACGTTCATCGATGACGCAGGCAGCGACGGTCCCGTGGCGCTCATGCGCGAGTACCCCGAGCTGATCCGGCACAACGCCGACGTGCCCGGCCTCGTGCAGCTGTACGCTCGGCTCTCGGCCGACGCGACCGATCCCGGGCATCCGGCGCACGCGTTCTTCGCCGACCGCAATCGCCGGTTCCGCGCGTTCGCGGCCGAGGGAGTGCGCAGGGCGCAGGCCTCTGGCGCCCTGCCCGACGACCTCGATCCTGAGCGAGTGGCGACGATGCTCATGGCGCTCGCCGACGGTCTCCAGACGCAGTGGCTCATGGATCCAGAGCTTGACATGAGCGAACACGTCGCCGAGTTCCTCGCGATCCTCGGGCGTCGGGCCTGAATGGTCTTGAACTTCGCCCCTTGGGCTGGTCACAATAATCGCGAACACCGCTCGGTATTCGGAGGCGCTCGGGATCGCCCGGTATCGACGCCCCCAGTGCGAGCGTTCGAGAGGAGCACCAGCGTGACCCAGACCAGCACCGAGACCCACGTCGAGGTCGACACCATGGCGGGCCGCGTGTGCGGCGCATGGCGGGGAACGCCCGGCGCGCCCGGCGCATCCGCCGCCTTCCTCGGCATCCCGTTCGCGGAGGCGCCGGTCGACGAGCTCCGGTTCGCCGCCCCCGTACCGCACCGACCATGGTCGGGAGTGCGCAACGCCCTGCAGTTCGGCGCGACAGCGCAGCGCGGCGACCCCGGCGTCACGCTCATCCCGGAGCCGTCGGTGCCCGGCGACTCGATCCTCAACGTCAATGTCTTCACGCCCTCGCCCACCCGGGCAGCCGACGGCGCCGGTCTGCCGGTGCTGGTCTGGATCCACGGCGGCGGCTACTTCGCCGGTTCGCCCGCGAGCCCCTGGTACGACGGCAGAGCTTTCAATCGCGACGGCGTCGTGACCGTCACGATCTCGTACCGACTGGGCTTCGACGGCTTCGGCTGGATCGCGGATGCCCCGATGAATCGCGGCGTGCTCGACTGGCTGCTCGCCCTCGAGTGGGTTCGCGACAACATCGCCGCGTTCGGCGGCGACCCGTCGCGGGTCACGATCGCCGGCCAGTCGGCGGGCGGTGGCGCCGTGCTGACCCTGCTCGGCATGCCGCGGGCGCAGGGCCTCTTCCACGGCGCGGTGGCGGTCTCGGGTGCGACGGCGGATGTCGCGCCTGAGCGCGCGGAGCTCCTCGGACGCCGCGTCGCCGAGCTCGCGGGCGTCGAGCCCACGCGGGCGGGGCTCTCGACGGTCGACGAGGCACGGCTCATCGAGCTGCAGCAACACGCCTCCGAACCGGTGTCGAACGATGCGATGGCCGCTCTCACTCAGATGGTCGACGACGGCCTGGCGTTCGGCCCTGCGATCGACGGGGTGTTGATCACCCGGCCCACCCGCGAATCGATCGGCGCGGGCGTCGGCGCCCACGTGCCGCTCCTGCTCGGCGCTACCGATGACGAGTTCGCGATGATCTTCACCGCGGCCGCGAAGAAGCTGCGCTTCATCCCGGCGCGATTCCTGCTCGGCAGGGTGAGCCGCCTCCCGTCGGCCGTGCGCCGCGCATGGCTCGCCGAGAACCACGACATCCGCGCCCGAGGCACTGCGGCAGTTCTCGGCCGATTCGTCACCGACCGGATGTTCCGCACGTCGGTGCCCACCGTCGCTCGGCTCCGCGGGGACGCGCCGACCTGGACATACCGGTTCGCCTGGCGATCACCGGTGTTCGACGCGGCGGTGCACTGCGTCGACGTGCCGTTCTTCTTCGACTGCCTGGACGCTGTGCAGGTCGAGCCGCTCGCCGGCTCGAATCCGCCGCAGCCCCTGGCCGACGAGGTGCACGCCCGAGCGGTCGCGTTCGTGTGCGACGGTGATCCCGGCTGGCCGCGGTATACGCCGAACCGCCGCATTGCGCGTGTCTACGACACCCCGTCGGCCGACGTGTCCGACGCCTACGCCGGCGTCCGGTCGCTGTTGTCAGCCTGAACGGGGCGCAGTCCCCCGAACGGGGTACGTGACCGGCCACGACGCGACCACCATGCTTGCGGCATGACGAACGTCGGCGAGACCTCCGTTCCTCCCACGACCGGCCCATTGTCCACGCACCTCGCCCACGCCACTCTCGTCCTCGAGCACCTCGTCGATCACGGCCCATCGACGCGCAGCGAGCTCACCACGGCGACCGGCCTGGGCCGGGGCGCGATCGCGGGTCTCACCGCGCGGCTCATCGACGCGGGCGTCATCCGCCCGGCGGGGGCCGACCCGACGGGTGGCGGGCGCGCGACGCCGCTGTCGCTCTCCGCCGCCGACCGCGTGCTCGTGACCTGCATGATCGGTCCCGACGAGGCGACCGCCACGTTCGCCGGCCTCTCGGGCGAAGAGCTCGGTCGCTTCACGGTCCCGGTCCCGGTCCAGGCCGACGGGGCGCCCGCGACACCCGCCGCGGCGTTCGACTCGCTCGGCGCCGCGCTCTCGCGCGCGCTCGCCCGAGCCGAGCGGTCGGAGCATCCGGTCGCCGACGTGACGGTGCTCGTCGACGGCATGGTGGCCGGCTCGCCCGCCGTCGTCATCACCGACGCCCGATTCGGGGTCGAGCCGGTCGACGTGCTCGGCGAGCTGCACACGCGCGTGCCCGCCCTCGCCGAGGTCGAGCCGACGCTGCTCCTGCCGGTCACCCTCGAGCCCGCGGCCGTGGCCGCCGCCGCAGCCGAACGCGGAGACCTGTCGGGCATCTCCGATCTCCTCTACCTCGCTGGCGACACGGGCGTGGCGGCCGCGTCGGTTGCGGGGGGCCGTCCGTTGCCGGGCGCGCACGGCCTCGCGACGACGTTCGCGCACCTGCCGGTGGTCGAGGACGGCATGCGCTGCGAGTGCGGACAGCGTGGATGCCTCGCCACGGTCGCCGCGCCAGCGCTCGTGCTCGAACGCGCCGGCCTGGCCGACTTCGCCGCGACGCACGGGCGCGCAGCTGCGCTCGAGGAACTCGTCGCCCGGATCGAGGCCGCGGAGGATCGGGCACGCTGGTCGTGGCTCGACGCCGCCCGCTGGGTCGGCCGGGCCCTGCAGCTCGTGGTATCCACCATGGACCCGGCGGTGGTCGTGGTCGGCGGGTACTGGGCGCGACTGGTCGACGACATCGACGCGGCGTACCGGGCGAACCGGCCGACGCTCGGGGGCGGTGCGCTCGCGGCGATCCCCACCATCCAGCCGGCCCGCGCCGGGACCGACGCCGCAATCCTGGGAGCCCGCCGCCAGGCCAGGGAGCGCCTGCTCGCCGACCCCCTCCTGCTCGCGGGCTGAGGCGGCGCCCTGCGTACGATGTCGTCATGAGCCTCCCAGACCTGTGGAACCTCGACGGCCGCGTCGCCATCGTGAGCGGGGCGGGCAGCCCCATGGGCATCGGAATCGCCGCAGCACGGGCGCTCGGCGAGCTGGGGCGGGAATCGTGCTCACCGCCACGAGTGAGCGCGTGCACGAGCGCGCCGAGGAGCTCCGCGACGCGGGCATCACGGCCACCGGATTCGTGGCGCGACTCGACGTCGAGGAGCAGGTCGACGATCTCGGCGCCGAGCTCGCGGCGGCCGGCATCCGTCCCACCATCGTGGTGAACAACGCGGGCATGATCGCGACCGGCGACCCCGAGATGCTGCACGGCGACGCCACGATGTCACTCGCCGACTGGAACGCGAGCCTCGCCATGAACCTCACGACCGCGTTCCTGCTCACCCGCGCCATGCTGCCCGGGATGCGAGAGACCGGCTGGGGGCGGGTGATCTGCGTCTCGAGCGTCACCGGTCCGCTCATGGCCTCGCGCGGCGACGTCGGATACGCCACGGCGAAGGCGGGCATGCTCGGCTACGTCCGCGCGCTCGCCGTGGATGAGGCGCTCTCGGGCATCACGGCGAACGCGGTCGCGCCCGGCTGGATCGCCACGGCGAGCCAGCTGCCGACCGAGGCCGAGGAGGGATTGCTCGTGCCGCTCGCGCGCAGCGGCCGACCCGAGGAGGTCGCGTCGGCGATCGCGTGGCTCGCGAGCCCCGGCGCGGCGTACGTGACCGGACAGCTCATCCCCGTCGACGGCGGCAACGCAGTGGCGGAAGAACGCCGCTGAGCCCAGCGGCTCCGGTGGGCGCACGCGAGGGGGAATGATCGGCCGCGCCGTCGACTGCACCGCACATGTGCGCGATCCGAGCAGCTCGCCGACGTAGGCACCCGCCGGAACCGCCGCGATGGTCGCGAGCGATACGCCCGTGTTCACGATCGTCATGGCTCGCCCCAGCCGATCGGCCGGCACCAGCTGGGCGGTCACGGCCAGCGACATGGCCCAGAAGCCCGCGATCGACATGCCGAGCAGCAGACGGGCGGCGAGCATGATCCAGAACACCGGAGCGATGGCGACGAGCACGTTCGACGCGATCGCCAATATGGTGAGTCCCGCCATCACCCAGCGGCGGTCGAGGCGCGGCAGGCCGGACACGATGAGCGGCCCGCCCACGATGCCGATGACGCTCGTCGGCGTGACGAGCTGACCGGCGACACCCTCGGTGACACCGAGGTCGGCGGCGATCGGCGAGAGCCGGCTCGCCGGCAGGAACTCGCTCGCCACGAGCGTGAAGATGCCCAGTGTTAAGACGACGCTTCTGGTAGCACCTGTGTAACGATGCGGTATGTCATGTCTCAGAGCTTCGTTTACAAGCTGTCTCATGACTTCGTTTACAGCATGTCTCATGAGTTCGTTGACAGGTAGCACCCCACGATCGGGGGATGTC
>NZ_BMMD01000033.1 GCF_014645655.1 Agromyces bauzanensis
CATGAGATCCAGCGTCTACGAAGTGACGAGATCCAGTGTCCACGATGTCACGAGATAACACACCAGATCGCTGGACCACCAGTACCAACTCACGCTACGCGCCAGCCGGAGATGCGGCCGATGATCCCGAAGTCCTTGTTCCCGTAGCGGGGCAGCCATTTCAGCCCGGAGTCGCCCATCCACGCGGCGAGGACATGGGCGGCTTCGGAGCGCGAGTCGTAGTCGCGCGGGCCGAGCGTGATGCGGAACTTGTCGCCGCTCGTGTCGGTCATGCGTGGTGCAGCGGCTTCCAGCCCTCGGATGTCCGCTGCCGCGCGCTCGACCGACGAGCGGGCGCGGTTGCCGGTGTGGACGAGCATGTCTTCGTTGCGCTCGTGCGCGCGCTGGAGGCGTCGCAGCCGGTTCACCTCGTTGAGGATGACGGAGTGTTCCAGCAGGAGCGGGTTGCCGGAGGCGATAGCCTTGGCCTCGGCTGCGGAGAGCGCGGAGGTGTGGATCTCCTCGATCTCGCGGGCGTTGATCTTGCCGCGCAGAAGCTGCGCGAACGACGCGGCCTTCCGCTCGACGGTCTGCCACATGTAGGAGTCGAAGGAACGCTCGGTGACGTAGCGGACGATCGCCACTTCCTCGTTCTGGTTGCCCTGCCGCATGATGCGCCCGTCGCGTTGCGCGATGTCGGAGGGTCGCCACGGGCAGTCCAGGTGGTGCAGCGCGATCGCGCGCGACTGCACGTTCGTGCCGACGCCCATCTTCTCCGTCGAGCCGATGAGCACCGCGACGTGGCCGGCGCGGGCCGCGGCGAACAACCTCGCCTTCTCCACGTCGGTCTTCGCCTCGTGCATGTACCTGACCTGCTCTGCCGGGATGCCGCGTTGCACGAGCTGCTGCCGCAGCTCGTCGTAGGCGTTCCACCTGTCCTGGTTCGGTGTGCCGATGTCGCTGAACACGAGCTGAAGCGACCCGCGCACGCCGGAGGCCTGCCCGGTCACCGTGTCGAGGTACTCGTTGTCGCGGGTGCGCTCCCAGATGCGGTGGATCGCGTCGGCGGCGACGTCGACCTTGCTCGGCCCGGTCGGGTCGCGGGGGATGACCATGCGGATGTCGAGCGCGGCCTTGCGTCCGTCGGTGGCGATCAGGAGCATGTTGTCCTCGTCGGGCCGCACCTGGCGGGTGGCGACCTTCTCCGCACGCTCGGCGAGCGTGGCGACGTACTGCTCCAGCTCGACGGTCGGCTGCACCGGCACGGTGGAGGGCGCGCGGCTGCCGTCGTCGCGCTGCACAAGGGCGGGCACCGGCAGGTCGAGGTCGTCGGCGGTCTTCACATCGGCGAACACCGACCACATCCGCAGCAGCTCCTGCCCGTTCTGGAACCGGGCGAAGCGGGTCTTCATGCGGAACGTGCTGCCCGTCGGCGAGATCTCCATCTGCGTGACCAGCTCGCCGAACGTCGCGGCCCACGCATCGAACGCTCCGACCCCCGCCGACTCCAGCACGTCGGGCCGCAGGTATCGCTGCATGACGTAGGTCTCGGTGATCGAGTTCGAGATGGGCGTCGCCGTCGCCGCGGTCACGACCCGCTCGCGCCCCGCCGAGCGGAGGTATTCGAGTTTCATGTGCAGGTCGCTCGCGCGATCGGAGCCCTCGATGGCGGCGTCTCGGATGTTCGATTCGGTGGCGAGGTTCTTGTACATGTGCATCTCGTCGACGATGACGTAGTCGATGCCGGTGTCCTCGAAGCAGACACCGCGGTCGCGGTCGGAGTCCAGGCGGTCCTTGAGCTTGTTCTCCATCGCCAGCAGCTTGCGCTGAATGCGCTTGACGCTCATCCGCTGCTCGCCGGTCGCCTCGCCCAGCACTCGCCGCACGTCCTCCACCTGCCCGCGGATGTACTGCGCCTGCGTCTCGGCGCGCAGCGGGATCTTGGCGAACGCACCCTGCGTGACGATGATCGCATCCCACTCGTTCGCGGCAGCGCGGGCGACGAACAGCCGCCGCTTGTCTGCCGTGAGGTCGAGGCTGGACGCGGCGAGCACGCGGGCGCGCGGGTAGATCTGGAGCCGCTCGCGCCCGAACTGCTCCAGCATGTGGTTCGGCACGACCACGACGGGCTTGCTGATGAGCCCCATGCGGCGCATCTCCATCGCGCCCATGATCATCTCCGCGGTCTTGCCCGCGTCGACCTCGTGGAACAAGCCCGCCGCGGGCTCGGACACCATCCGCGCGACGGCGGCGCGCTGGTGCGTGCGCGGCTCGAAGTTCGACGCGAGGCCCGGCAGTGACAAGTACGCCCCCGCATCCGTGTAGTCGCGGAGCACGATGGAGTTGAAGCGGCGGTTGTACTCGTCCACGAGCACCTGCGCGCGAGCCGGGTCTTCCCACACCCAATCGCTGAACCGCTCCTGGAGGGCGTCGGCCTTCTCCTGCGCCGCGGCGGTCTCGACGGGGTTGAGCACGCGGCGCACCTTGCCGTCGATGTCCTTCTCCTCGTCGTAGACGAGCATCGTCCGCTGCTCCATCACGGCCTGGGCGATATCCGGCGCGGGGCGACGCGGCGTGCCCCATTCCGAGGTGGAGGGCAGTCCCTGCCGTCCGCCGCGGATCTCCCACATGCCCGGCAGCGGGTTCTCCACGCGCACGTCCTCGGCGCGCAGGATGCTGCGCAGGAATCGCTCGTGCACGTCGGCGCTGATCCACACCGCACCGAGCTTCGCGTGGATGTCCTGGATGCCCAGCGGCGCGGGCAGCACCTCGGCCAGCGCGTCCACGTTCACCTGGAACCCCGGGTCTCGCTCCGCGCGCGCTCGGGCGGCTTCGAGCTTCACCCGGACATCGCCGGACAGGTACTCGGGAGCGTGGATGAGCTGGTCGGTCGTCGGGTCGGCGAACACGAGGTTTCCCAGCGCCTCGCGGGCGTCGTGGTCGCTCATCCCGAGCAGGTCGGCGATGACGGGGAGGTCGATCCCGCCGGTTCGGTCGAGGCTGACGACGATGGCGTCGGCGGGGCTGTCCACGCCCTGTACTTCGGCTCGCGGCACCACCACGCGGTGGCTCATGATCGCCGCGGGCGATGCGGACTGATCCTCGTCATCGAACTGTTCCAGCGCGAGCACCAGGGGACCGAACGGGTCGGAGCGCAGCAGCCGGATCGCGGTCGGCACGATGCGGGCGAAGGTCTCCTCTCCGTCCTCGTTCGTGCGCCCGGTGGGGCGCAGCGTGTAGCGGTTCAGCGCCCCGTAGGTGCCGACGTACTTCAGGTAGTCGCGGCGCAGCGTCGTGCGGGTGAGCACGATGTCAGGGGTGTCATCCACGCTCGCAGCCTCCGCGGTCAGCAGGCGGGATGCCCCGTCGCGCAGACGCAGCAGGGCGCGCAGCTCGCGCGCGGCGGACTTCGGCACCGCGAGCGGCTCCAGCCCGCCCGAGACCACGGTGCGGAAGTCGCCGCTCTCGCCCGCCACGATGCTGCCGTCCCACAGCTCCGGCGCCGACGGAGTGAACGCGGCCCGGCGCGCCTGCTGCTCGGCGGTGCGCTCCGTCATCGCCAGCCCGGCACGGCGAGCGGAGAACACGAGCTGGTCGACGGCGACCGCGAGCTCCGCCTCCAGGTCCGCCAGGTCGGTCGTGACGGTGAGCGTGCTCGCGTCGTACATCCCGTGCCCGACGCCGACCTCCCCGAGCATCTGCTCGGGATGCTCGTCGAAATAGCGGTTGATCCGCATCGGCACGCCGTCGATGGGAACCTGCGCAACCGTCTCCCAGGCGTCATCGCGCATCTGCTCGCCGGGCAGCCGCCGCCGGAACACGAGCAGGTCGGTCACGACTTCCGTCCCAGCGGCCCGACGGTGCGCGCCTGTAGGCAGGCGGATCGCGCCCACGAGGTCGGCCAGCTCGTTCATCTCCCGCCGCGCGCCGGGGTTCTGCGCGTCCATCGTGTAGTGCGAGGTCAGCACGGCGACGACGCCACCGGGTCGGGTCAGGCGCAGCGACTTGATGATGAAGTGGTTGTGCATCGACTGCCGGGTGGCGTTGTGCAGCGGATCGTGCAGGGCGACGCTGCTGAACGGCACGTTGCCGACGAACGGGAGATGACTCACAGCGCGCCGAGCGTCGAGGTCGCGGAGTTCACGGCGAGCCAAGCCTGACGGGAGTCATCGGTAACCCATCCCTATCAACCGCAGGCGACCACGGATGATCGGATAGACTCGATGTTCGGCCGTCGCCGTAATCCCTGCTAACGCAAGGAAACCCAAGACATTCCGGGGCTGCCGGCGTCGTAGACACCGAAACGATTCTGCTCATGAACTCGCTCACTGGACATTGAAAATTCGTCGAACACTCTGCCCGCGCCGCCCAATCACACGAGCCGGTCGTCATGGCCAGGTAGTCAGGTGCAGCGAGATATCCGAGTGTGCTTCGTAGGTGACCCCAGTCGACTGAATTATTGCCCCCGTGGGTGGCCAACGGGAGATTGCTCCTGACGTGACGTGATGTCCTAGCCTTCGAGCATGACCGACACCGGCCTTCTGCAGTGGGGTATCGGCGAGGTTGCCCGACGCACCGGCGTGACCGAGCGCACCCTGCGCTACTACGAGGAGCTCGGCCTCCTTGCGCCAGTCCGCGACGCCGGCGGTCGACGCAGATACGACGGAGGTACCCTCGACCGGCTGTACCGGATCCGTCTGCTCCGCGAACTGGGCACGCCCGTATCCGACGTCGACGCCGATGCAGCCGATCTGCGGGAGCTGACCCGGCGACACCTGGCCGACCTCGACGCCAAGTTGGCCGACCTTGCCCGGGTGCGGGAGCGGGTCCGGGCCGTCGAGGACCGGCTTCTGGGCGGTGACCACCCCAGCGACGAGGCGCTACTCGACCTGCTGTCGGGTCTGCAGGCCGATGAACCCGCGCTGACCCGGCGGATCACCCTGCTCGTTTGCCGCGACATCGCAGCGGCGCACGCTTACCTCGTCGACGTCTTGGGGCTGGCCCCCGGCCCGATCGTCTTCGACGGTGACCTGGCGGTGCACGGCGAGGTCCACGTCGGCGACGGCGTGGTCTGGCTGCATCGGGAGGCCGTCGAGCATCGGATGGTCTCGCCGCTGACCACCGGCACGGTCACGGCCTCGGTCGCCGTCCACGTCGACGACGTCGACGCCCACCACGCCCGGGTGGCCGGGACCGGTGCCGCGATCGACTACCCGCCGACCAACATGCCCTACGGCGTCCGCGAGTACAGCGTGCGCGACGTCGAAGGCCACCTGTGGTCGTTCCAGACACCGCTTACCGCGCTCGACGAAATGGAAGACTCATGACTGAGCTGACTCCCTATCTTTGCGTCGCCGACGCCCGGGCCGCCATCAAGTGGTACGTCGCCGCGTTGGGCGCCGAGATCACCTACGAGCCGGTCGTCATGGACGACGGTCGGGTCGGCCACTGCGAGCTTGCGATCGGAGAGGCGCGCTGGGTGATGTCCGACGAGTTCGACTCGGCCGGGGTGGCCGCCCCTGACCCGACCCGCGGGGCAGCGGTGTCACTGTATCTCACGATCAACGACGTTGACGCGGCCGCGGCGCGCGTCGTCGCGACCGGGACATCGATGTCGCGCGGCCCCGAGGACAGCCCCGCCGGACGGGTGGCGGTCTTCGTCGACCCCTTCGGTCATCGCTGGTTCCTGAACCAGCCGACCGAGAACTGACACAGAGTCGCTCGCCTCCTTGCGAGTCCTGTTGCGGGAAAGTCACACCGCGGCTGGGTCGCCCGTAGCGTTGTCCGGGATGCTCCGCTTCCAGACATCGGGAAGTCCGCTGACCGTCGCGTCACGGTGACGACGGAGTGGCGCGCATCAACCGCACGCCGCGTGAGCAGGCGTCCAGTCGGACCGTTGGCCGCGAACACGGCGATTCTCACAGCGTCCCCCGATCAGCCGGCGACGGCATGCAGCGCGCCCGGACGACGGCCCGCGAGGGCGTCCAGACGGCGCGCCGTCTCGTCATCGGCGGGCAGGTAGACGAGGATCCTCTGACCGTCGTTGGGGAGCGTGAGGGTCTCGACCTCGAGGCGGAGCTCTCCGACTTCCGGATGCCGCAGCCGTTCGCGCGCGCCAGTGTCGCCGGTCGTGCGCACCGCCCTGTAACGTTCGGTGAACTCGGCGGCCGCCACGTCGGCCATGGTCGCGGCGAACTCGAGCGCGAATTCGTCGGCAGGACCGGTTTCACGTCGAAGCGCAGCGACCTCACGGTCGGCAATGCGCCCCCAGTCGGGGAACGCCGCGCGGGCGCGCGGTTCGGCGAACACGAATCGCGGCAGATTCGGGTGGTCGTCATCGAACAACCCGAACGGCTCCAGCATCCTTCGATAGGCGCCGGTTGCAGCGAGCACGTCGCCGACGCGATTGACGAGCGCGGCGGGCGAGGGCGCGAGTCGACCGAGCAGGTCGCGGACCGTCGGACGGACGTCGGTCGTTGGTGCGTCGACCAGGCACGCCACTCGGACCCCGGACGAGCTCTTGGCGGCGACAAGCAGATCGCGCCGATCCGCAGGCGCTAGGCGGAGCACGTCCGCGAGTGCGCCCAACACCTGTGGAGAGGGGTTGCGGTCGCGGCCCTGTTCGAGACGGGTGAGGTACTCCGCGCTCACGCCGGCGAGCGTTGCGAGCTCCGCGCGGCGCAGCCCTGAGGTCCGGCGCCGCGGCCCGCGCGGAATCCCGGCGTCCTCGGGTGCCAGCGCTTCACGGTGGGTGCGCAACAGCACCCCAAAACGGTTCTCGCTCACACATCAAGCCTAAGGCGGCGCAGTCGCGTGAGCATGGCCGTGACAGGGCCAGCCTCAGCAGGGCCTCGGTCTCGACCGCGGCATCCCGCATTGTGGAGCCATGGACCTAGGACTTCAGGATCGGACAGTCATCGTCACGGGAGCGTCAGGCGGCATCGGCCGCCGGCTCGCCGCCGCGTTCGCAAGGGAGGAGGCGACGATCGTGGTCACTTACCGCTCGTCCCGCGAGAACGCCGACCGCGTCGCCGCGGAACTCGGCGAGGCAGCGATCGTCACCCGCTACGACCAGGCAGAGGAGGGCGCGGCCGACGCACTCGTCACCGACGTGCTCCATCGCACCGGCCGTGTGGACGTGCTCGTCAACAACGCCGTGCAGTGGCCGGAGTTGACGCCGGCCACGTTCGACCAGATCGCCGACGAGTCGTGGTTGCCCGCGCTGCGGGGCAACATCGAGGGCGCGATTCGGCTCAGTCGTGCCGTGGCCGCTCCAATGCGGGCGGCGGGGTGGGGCCGCCTGGTGTACATCTCGTCCAACCTCGCGACCGAGGGCAGCACCGGATTCGAGTACTACGGCGCCGCGAAGGCGGCGCTGCACGGCTTCAGCCGCTCGGCCGCGTTCTCGCTCGGCGTCGACGGCGACATCCTCTCGAACGTTGCACTCCTCGGCCTCACGCGTACCGAGACGAACACGCACATCATCGAGCACACGGGCGACCAGTGGGCGGAGAGGTCTCCGCTGGGGCGGCTGATCGACGCCGACGAGGTCGCTCCGGCGATCGTGTTCCTCGCCTCGGCAGCGAACACCGGCATCACAGGTCAGATCGTCCAGGTCACCGGCGGAATGTGACCGCGTGTTCGGACCAGCAGACAAGGGATACCTCATGAGCTTCACCGACGCCGAGTTGGCGTACATCGCCGAGCAGCCGCTGGCACGCATCGCGACCGTAGCACCTGACGGACAGCCCGACGTGGTACCTGTCGGCTTCCAATTCGACGGCACCCATTTCTGGATCGGCGGATACGCCCCTACGAAGACGCGCCGCACCCGCAACGTGCAAGCGGGCAACGACAAGGTCGCGTTCGTGATCGACGACCTCGCGCCCGGGCGACGCTGGGCACCACGATCTCTGCGCGTCTATGGGACGGTCGAGCTCGCCGAGATGCCGCCGGGGTCGGGACAGCTCGTTATGAAGATCACCCCGACGACCTCATGGTCGATGAATCTCGATGGAGCGTGGAACCCTGGCGGTGTCGCGGAGCTCACGACGCACAAGACCATCCACGCCTAACTCCTGGAGAGCAACAACACCGATGGATCACACGGTGACCGCATCCACGTCATCAACGACGCGGGGGCCACCGAGCGTTACACCACTATGCGGGACTCCACTCTCGAAGCCCGCGGCCTCGTCGAACGCTTCGCGAACGGCGCCGACCGCCGCAGTCTGCTCGTCGGGCTGACCGCGGAAGGTCTGCTCCTCGCCGACGAACTCGTCCCCCGACACACGGCGAACGAGTCGCGACTTCTCGCCAACCTCCCGCCCGAGGAACTCGCTGCCTTCGACTGCGTGCTGCGGAAGCTCCCCATTGCGATCGGCGACGGGGGTCAGTCGGCTGCGTGACGGCGCTGCAGCCGTCGCACCACGCGTCCGATTCAGTACTTTGCATCCTGTATTCCGTCGGCGGACGAGGCGCTGAACTCCTGGGGCGGACCAGGGGGTCGCCGGCGGGCGTGGTCGACTGCGGCGCGGACGGTTCGAAGGCTCCGCAGCACCTGCTCGGCGTCTGCTCCGAGGGTGCTGGTCACGTTGATGAGGACCGGCGCGAACAGCTTGGCCCCCGCATCGCGGGCTCGTCGTCCGTCTGCGGTAAGTCGTACTCGATACGAACGACGGTCGTTCGGAGTCGGTCTTCGCTCGACGTGGCCCCGTCTTTCGAATCGCCGGATGTAACTGGAGACCGTCGTGGGCGGAGCTGCCATCCATCCGGCCAGCTCAGAGGGGGTCATCGCGCCTGAAGGCGACGACGAGTGCGACGTTCGTCGCGACCGCGAGCGGCGGGATGTTCGCGATGTGACCGATCGGCCAGGCCAGCGCCGCCACGAGTACGACGACGACCTGCCAGCGGTGGCGCAGCAGCCACATCGCCACCGCGATGAGGACGAGTGAGAGGGGGAAGAACAGTCCGAGCGGCTTGATAATCGTGGCGGCGCCGGACTGGTCGACGAGGGCGGTGTCGCCGAGCGATACATGGATGGTGTCGAAGCCGTAGGCGACGTTGCCTGCCATTCCGATGAGCCCGACGACGATGAGCACCGCCGCGAGCCGTGACGTCGCCGGAAGCCAGGCCGTTACGCGAAGCACGACGAGTCCATACGCGATCGCCGCGAGGATGTGCACGGTGCCGGCGACGGGGTCGCCCCAGCCGAGCGCGGCGTAGAGGGAGTCGGCCGCCAGGTAGGCGAGTGGCGCGACGATGAGTGAGGCGGTGAGCAGACCGCTGGTGGGGGTGCGGAGTGCTGCCGTGTCGTGGGTGGTTGTGGTCATGAAGTCTCCTGACTGGTCGTGAGATGGCACCGGCCAGAATCGCGCGTGGCTGCGTTCAGCGACACGGGGAGAACCCTGGTCCTCGAATGCAGGGGTTTTCCCCGTGTCCGGCGGAAGTCGCGATGGGACAATGCGGTGTGGCCGACTTCCGTAGGCGCGCTCCCGGTCTCGTGCCGCTCGCGGTGCTCTCGAGTGTCGTCGTGCTTACGGCGTTCGGGCTCGCGCGCGGTCTCTGGCTTGAGAACGTGCACAACGCGCTGCTGGCAGTCACCTTCACCGGCGTCGGCGCGTACGTGCTCTTCGAACGACCGCGCCATCGCGAGGGACTGCTCTTCTTGGCGACCGGGACGGTGCACGCCGTCATGTTCTTCGGACGCCAGATCGGCCACTTCGACCCTGGGGAGTCGCCGGTATGGGGCTGGCTCGGCGTCTGGCCGCTTCCCCTTGCGCTTGCCCTGACCACGCTTTCGGTGTTCTGCTTCCCCGACGGTCGCCTGCCGTCACGGCGCTGGCGGCCGGTCGCCGCGGTCGTGCTCGCCCTGACCGCGTTGCTCATGCTGCTCTCCGCCGTGTGGCCCGTCGGGTACGCCTCCGCGGGCGTCGTGATGCCGCATCCGTTCTCATCCGCCGTGCCTCCGGTCGTGGAACTGCTGTGGAGTGTTCTCGCGAACCCGGCCTTCATCGCGTTCCAGGTGCTCTGGGTGGTCTCGGTCGTCGCGCGTTGGGCGCGCCGCGACGGGGTCGCGCGTCGGCAACTCGTCTGGCTGGTGGCGGCGTCGGCACTCTCAGCCACGCTGTTGGTCGTCGGCCTGCTCATCTGGGGCTCGCCGCGGGCCGGCATCCTCTCGGCCACGCTCCTGCCGCTTTCGGCGGGGTGGGCGATCGTCCATGGCCAGCACGCGGCCTCCTACGCCGCCCTCAGCTGGCTGTCGCACGAGTCCGGCGACCCGCGCGACCTCCCCGACGCTTTGGCGCGTAGCATCGCGGAGGCGTTCGGGGCGACCCGGGTCACGATCTGGCTCGGCGGCGCCGGCGCCGTGCACGCCGTCGGCGCCTGGCCGATTCTTCACGACGACCCGCCGCTGTCGACTCTCGCGGCGCTGCGCGCCGCAGGAAGCCACCTGCAGCAGGTCCGACGCGGGGAGGTCCCGCTCGGGGCGATCGTGGTCGAGCGCGTCGAGCCCTTCTCGCGCACCGAGTCGCGGCTGTTCACCGATCTCGCGCCGCAGGCGGCGCTGGTGCTCGATCACCTCGCGCTCGCGGAGGTGATCGCACGCCAGCAGCGCGTCGGGGAGCACAGCGAGCTGACCGACCGCGAGCGGGATGTCCTCGCGCTGATCGCCCGCAGGCTCTTCAACTCGGCGATCTGCGACGAACTCCACCTGAGCATCAAGACGGTCGAGCCTCTGGTCAGTAGGGTCTTCACCAAGCTCGGGCTGTATTCCGACTCGGGAAGCAACCGGCGCGTCCTGGCGGCGCTCGAATACCAGCGCGCGACTGGCGCCGAGCAGTGAGGTAGGGATCGACCGCGCCCAGGGCGACCGGGCCAGAGACGACCGGCGACGATCGGATAGGCTGGCGCGAGGGCCGCTCGTGTGACCGGCGTTCACGCAGGACACCCGGGGAGACCTGCTAAGGTCCTGTCGCCCCGACCATGTCCTGAAACCAGACACTGTCGCCCCGGCCAGTTCAGCCCGGAATGGGCGGTCGAACGCCCGTGTGCGGCTCTCCAGCAGCTCGCGGATCTGCCGATCGCCGGAACCTGCATCGCAGCCTGAGGGCCGCGTGAAGGAAGGACCAGGTCATGAGTATCGAACGCCTCCAATCGGCGGGACTCGTCAGAAGTCCCGCGTTCAGCCGCGTCGCCATCGTGCCGCCCGGAGCAACCACGATCTACGTCGGTGATCAGAATGCTGTCGATGCCGGAACCTCATCATGATCATGTCGGAGCTCGTCTGGAGGGGTGTCAGCGTCCCGAGTCTCGAGCGGTGTCGAATCACTGAGGACGCCAGCGGCGTGCGTATCGCAAGCACCGTCGAGGGAGAGTCTGATTGCATCTACGAACTGAGCGCGACTGTCGGCTGGGAGTTTCGTTCTCTTGTTCTCAGAACGGATGCTCGCACACTGGTCGTGACACGGGCGAACGGCGAGTGGTCTGTCGACGCGGCACCACGACCCGACCTCGTCAAGGCGCGGGAAGTGGACATCTCCGTCTCCCCGCTCAGCAACACGCTGCCGATCCGTCGGCTGGCTCTCGACGTCGGTCAAAGCGCCGAAATTATCACCGCATATGTCCGAGTGCCCGAGCTCACGGTGACCGTGGACCCGCAGCGATACACGCGTCTCAGCGCTGACGAGTACCTGTATGAATCCCTCGACTCCGATTTTCGCAGAACGATCACCGTCGACGACGGCGGCCTCATCGTCGACTATCCGGGACTCTTCGAGCGCGAAGACCCCGGCACGAGCACGGGCAGACCGAGCAAGGGTGACCGTCAGTCCTGCGGGCGCCAAGATGGGTAGCGGACCCGGTACCGGTGCGCCGCGTCCGTCTGCCTCGACGACGTCGACGCGCTCCCATCCGCCGATGTTTAGATCGGTCGGCCGCCGGGCACCTCATCGCGCCCAATCACCACCGCATCTACGTGTCAGGCACTGCACCTCGAGACGACGCTGCCACTCGTTCGCTGCCACGTGATGGCGATAGAGTCTCGATTCATGCATGCTGATGCGGGGTCGGTGCAGGCAGAGGCGCAGATCGCCGGCTTCATCGACAAGTTCGCGGACCCGATGCAGGTCATGATCCGAGACTGCCGAGCCCGGCTTGAGAAGCGATTTCCGCAGGCCGTCGAGCTGATCTATGACAACTACAACTTCTTTGTCATCGGCTTCGGGCCCACAACCCGGTCCTCGGATTCGATCTTCTCCCTCGCCTGCTTCAAGAACGGCGTCAATCTGTGTTTCTTGCAGCGCGCGCCGGAACTGCCCGATCCCACAGGCATATTGCGAGGTAGTGGCAGGGTCGTGCGGAATGTGGCGCTGAGTGCACCCGAGGATCTTGAGCGGGTGGATATCGTCGCGCTGATTGATGCCGAACTGGCGCTGGCTCGAGTGTCGATGCAGGCGAGCGCTGGCCGGCAGGTGATCGTGAAGTCGGTATCGGCGAAGCAGCGGCCGCGTCGGTAGATCGATCCGAAAGGACTGCGGCACGCCGCGCGAGATCGGAGCTTGGCCCGGTATCCCGGACACCTGAGCGAGAGGATCTGCGCGTCAGACTTTCTCGATGTGCAAGCCCGGTCCGTCGTGGCAGCGTCGATCGATGGTGTCGCAGGGTGACCGCCAATCCATTGGGAGGCACAGTGCGAGCGTGTGGGCGGCGCCGCGGTTGAAGCCCGACAGCGAGTGGACCACAGTTGACTCCATGGATGAGGTCGAAGCTCGCATCGAGTCGGTGCGTGGCGAGACCCGCGGACGCGACGCCCGCACGATGCTCAAGGTCATGCGGAGGGCAACCGGACAGGACCCGGTCGTGAACCGCTCGGGCTTCGGTTTCGGCCGCTACCGCTACGTCGCCCGCCCTGCCAGGTCGTTCCTCACCCACCCCATACTCGTCCACCGTGAGCGACATCGAGCCCTGCGCGGGTGCCCGAAGCTTGTTGGCCCACTGTTGGCGCGGGTGGCGCGTGCGTTCGAGCATGTGCGGTCACCGAGCGCGGGCCGATGAGGCCAACGCGGTGGCGAGCTTGTTCATGGCGGATGTCGCGGACTCGCTGACGGTCGGGCCCACTGCGGCGAGGCTGGCCATGAGGACGGCGATCTCGGGCAGGTTCAGCTCGATGAGCCCGGTGGGTGCGATGTCTTCTATGGTGGCGCCGCCGCCGCGTCGTGGAACCACGGTGATCGGCACCCCGGAGTGGGTCAGGCGTTCGATGTCGCGGGCGATGGTGCGTTCGGTGACGCCGAGCTCGTCGGCGAGCCGCCTGTGGGTGAGTCTGCCCCGGCTCGCGGACAACCGTTCGATGAGGTAGTGCTGGCGCTCCACTCGACGCAGAGTCAGGTGAGGATCACGAGACGCGGCCGCAGTCTGCCCCCTGGTTTGATTCACGAACGTCATGGTAACCATGACACGGGCGGGTCAGGGTAGCGGCGTAGCGTTGAAACCATGAGCGAGTACACCATTGCGCGTGAGTTCTTCGACGTCTATACCCGTGCCCTGCTCGACCGCGATGCCAAGGCCATCGCCGGACACTACGCAGTGCCCGCGCTGATCGAGTTCCCCGGGCAGGCCATCGCCGTGTCCGAGGCCAGCCAGACCGAAGAGTTCTTCGCCGGCGCATTCGGCCAGTACGAGGGCGTCTGGGCTACCGACGCTGCCGTGGACGTCGTCGCGGCGACCAGTCACACCATCTGGGCTGATGTGACCTGGGATCATCACGGTGGCGCGCCGGACGAGCGGAACATGTACCAGCTCGTCAGCGTTGGCGAAGGCTGGAAGATCGCCGTCCTGACACCGCTGGATGCGTGAACGGCTTCATCAGCAGCGAAGACCCTGGTTTTTGGAGGACCGATGACCAGTGACTCCAACACGATGATCAGCGACTTCACCGGCAAGCCGAAGACGCAGTCGTTCTTCACCGCCATCGCGGCGTAGACAGCATCTCTCGGGCCGGTGACCAAGGATGCGAAAGCGCAAGTGAGCTTCTCGGTGAACCGCAAGTTCCTCTGGCTCTGGGCGTACGAGAAGACCGCCGATGGCACCTTGTACCTCAACGTGACCCTGGACCGGAAGATCGATGACCCGCACTTCCACAACCTCACGCAAGTCAGCAAGAACCGATGGAATCACCACGTCGAGGTGAAGTCCGAAGCGATCGCGAACAGCGTCTGGCTGCACTCTCTGATCCGTGAGGGGTACGAGTTCGCGCGGAGATGACATCGGTCTACACGACGCTGACCGTTGAGCGGTGCCGCCGCGGCGGAGTAGTGCAGCGCGGTCTCGATGCTGACACCGAAGAGATCGCAGATGCGGCGAACGTCACCGCCGGGCCCTCAGCCTTCGACGTGTGCCTTGAGCCCGTCGAGCATGCTCTGCCAGTTCCGGCTGAACTGCGTGGCCTGTTCCTCGCTGTCGTTGCCATCTTGGGTCAGTGCGAGGTGGGTCCCGGCGTCGGTGGGCGTGAGCGTGTAGACGAGGGTGTGATAATTCTCGGGCTCGTCGGGCTGGCCCATCATCGGGCTGTAGTGCGTCATCGACAACTCTCGCGTCACCCAGCTGGAGCGCGCCGGTCTCGCGAGCCGGCACGCCGGTGCTGACCGCCGTCGGGTCGAGGTTCGGCTCACCCCTAGCGGGCGGCGGCGAGTGCGCGCCGCGCGGACGGCGCGGGAAGGTCTCCTGCGGCAGGCCACCAGCGGCCTCACGGACGTCGAGGCGGCTGCCCTCGAGGAGCTGCTTGCCAAGCTGGTCGCCGCCCGTGTCGAGGAGCGTGTCGAGCGACGCCGGGCGGGGGACTCAGGGCCGTGGTGGTGCCGCACCTGCGACTTCGCGGCCTGCGGGCGCCCCGAGGGGCGGTGTCCGGCCCACGCAACCGCCGTGCGCGCATACGCCCCATGAGGGCTGGGCCGGAGCTGACAGTTCTCGTTGTCGGGGTGTCCGCGCCACGCCTGTACTCACGGTTTCTAGTGTCCTGCGCCGGTAGTTCGTTGGAGTAGTCGTTTGAGGGAGTCGAGGATCTGCTCGGCGGGCTTGGTCCAGACGAAGGGCTTCGGGTTTTCGTTCCACCC
>NZ_BMMD01000034.1 GCF_014645655.1 Agromyces bauzanensis
CGTCATCCCACCCAACTACCATCGCTACGGGTGTCTCCGATGCTGTGAGACAGCGCGTCCACGATGTCATGAGATCGTGTGTCCACGATGCGTTGAGACAGAACACACGAAGCCATGAGATCCAGCGTCTACGAAGTGACGAGATCCAGTGTCCACGATGTCACGAGATAACACACCAAGTCGCTGGACTACCGGTACCGAAAAGCGCTACGCGCCAACGGTGAGGTTCGGCGAGTCCGGCACGCGTTCAATCTGGCTCGTGCCCGGCCACGATCGGCAGGTGAGCGTGGGGGATCCCCTGTCGACGATCGGCCAGAGGACGATGGCCGCCGCAACCGCCGCCGAGGCGAAGGCAACGCCGGAATTTGTGACCATTAAGTGACTACGAGCGGCGGTTTTCAATCGAAAGTCGCGGGATGCCGGAGGGGTGAAATCCCTGATCAGAGGCCGGTAAAGTGTTCGATCGAGAGATCGTGAGCTGGTTCCTCAGGGCATCCGCTTACCCAGTGGCGAGCAGGGGTGTTTCCAATAGCGCAGAAACTGCCCTTGATCAGGGTATTTACAGAGAGCGGATGACGGGAATCGAACCCGCGCTATCAGCTTGGGAAGCTGAAGTTGTCCAGTAGTGATTCACCCGGTTTCACTCCAACCCACGAGCCCCGGAATCACGGGGGAGTGTGAGCTCGGGTGAACCAACGTGATGCCGATTTTGTGACTATTGAGTGACTACGACGGGCGCACGCGTGGCTCACTTGGTTTCGTTCGGGTGGTGGGTGTGGACCTGCTCGAGGTAGACCACTTGACCCTCGACGTAGAACCATATCCGTGCGTCGCCCTTGGCGGTCGGCTTGTGCTGCCAGCGTTCGTGTCGGACGCCCCCCCCGCGTGATCACTCCGAGCTCTCCGCGGAGGGGATAGTTCGTGGGTGTGTTCGCCAACGGGGTGCGCGTCAGGAAGTCCCAGGCGTCGGTGAGTGGACCGCGGATTGTAGCGCGGAGGTCATTCCAGCCGCGCTGTGCGGACGCACTTGCGAACCGGATCTCGAATTCGCTCTTCTTGGTGGGCCGTTCGACCTTGAGATTTTTCGCCATACTCAGGGACGCTCGGCCGGCTCGCCGTCCTCGAGCCACTCGACGGGCGAGCGACCCAAGCCCGCAGCGAGGGCCGTGGCGGTTTCCTTCCACGCGGTCAGTTCCGCGATCGCAAGGTGGGGCTGTCCGGTTGCGAAGGAAGCGCGAGCGGCATCGACGAGATCCTTGGCGCACTGGACCCGGTCATCCGCACTGAGCGCGAGCATCCAGGGGAAGCTGTTCGACATCCGTTCCGCAAGGGATCCACGGTCATCCGTCGCCACCGCGATCAGTTGTGCAGCGAACTGAAGGAGCTGGTCTCGTGCGTCCGCCTCGCGTTTGGACATGAGCACCAGGTCCTCACCGTCGCGGCGAGTGATCTCAACAGGATGATCTTCGGCCGCGGCGAAGACCTTCGGCGCGAGCCGGCTGAGGTCGGATGACCGGAACGTTCGATCCGGTCGAGGTTCGGTGGCGGCAAGCATGGATCCAGCTTACTTCAGAATACGTTCTGATTTACCAGAAGCTCGAATGTTGTGGGGAGAGGCGGCTGCCCGATGAGATCCGTCGGCTAGCGAGCCGCACGAGCGGCGTCGAAGGAAGTGACAACAATTGGAGGCGTTCGTGGTACCTGGCCTGCATGGAGCGAATTCCTTGTTCGTCAATTGAGAACGCGCCTCGCCATCGCATCCCTCGCCAGTCCCCTGCAGAAGACCGGCACCAGAAGCGTCCACGTTGTGAGCTGATCGAGCCGCGCTTCTCGTGTCTCGGCGATCCATGCGACGTTGGACGCTGCGGTCCCCACCACGGACAGATAGAGCAATGTGATGACGAGCCGCGGGCTCCACTTCATCACCGGGAGCCCCTCGAGGATCAAGGCGGCTGACGCGAGCAATGCGCCACCGATCAAGAACTGCCACGCTGCGCAGCCCTCGCTCGTTGAGCTCTGCGAGGAACAGCTCGTTCTTCCGAGCGGCGAGCCCGGCGATCGTCCAAGCGTCAGGGGAATCTCGCGGCGTCCCCGGCTCGAGCGTGATACCCCGCGAGGCCAGGAACGCTGCGACACCGTCCTCGCGGCTGCGGCCGTCGACATACCGACGATAGTCCTCGTCCGCGTCGAACACCCTGTCGAGGTCTTCGACACCGGCACGCGGGTCGCTGAGTACCGCGTCGAACAGCTTTTCCCAGGCCATGGCATGCATGGACGCGGTGTTCGTGACGACTCCGTCCATATCGAACAGGACCGCGTCGTAGGTGGTCTCGAAGGCATGGGCGGTGGATGCGCCATGTACCGGCGCCAGCTCGCCCGGCAAACGACTGGCAGGTGGGGCTGGCTGGCGACTCGTCATCATGAGACTCGCCTCCGGTCGAGTCGGGGAGCGCGTGCGTCGCATTGGCACTCCATCCGGCTCATCCTCGGGTTCATCAGCTGGTGGCCTGTTCTCGGTCGGTGTCGGATGTCGCTGCGTTCCAGACCCAGTCCAGGATCTCGGGCATGTCCTGGCCGTGTTCTCTGATGTAGATGGAGTGGCGGATGAGGTCGTTGCGGAGCTTCTCGCGCACGTGCGCGGACGCGTCGCGCAGGCGTGGGACGCGGTCGATCACGTCGAGGGCCAGATGGAACCGGTCCAGTTCGTTCAGCACGCACATGTCGAACGGTGTGGTGGTGGTGCCTTCCTCCTGGTAACCGTGGACGTGGAGGTTGCCGTGGTTCGCCCGTCGGTAGGTCAGGCGGTGGATCAGCGACGGATACCCGTGGTAGGCGAAGACGACGGGCGTATCCGTCGTGAACAGCGCATCGAAATCCTGGTCGGAAAGGCCGTGCGGGTGCGCCCGTTGATCCTGCAGCCGGAGCAGGTCCACGACGTTCACGACGCGTATGAGCAGGTCGGGGAAGGCGGATCGGAGGATGGTCACGGCCGCGAGCGTCTCCAAGGTCGGCACGTCGCCGGCGCATGCCATCACGACGTCTGGTTTCCGGCCTTGGTCGGTGCTGGCCCAGTCCCAGATCCCGATGCCCTTGGTGCAGTGCTCGATCGCCTGCTCCATGTCGAGGAACTGTGGCTGCGGTTGCTTGCCGGCGACGATGACGTTCACGTACTGGCGGCTCCGGAGGCAGTGGTCGGCCACCGACAGCAGGGTGTTCGCGTCCGGCGGCAGGTAGACGCGGATGACGTCGGACTTCTTGTTCACGACGTGGTCGATGAACCCGGGATCCTGGTGGGAGAACCCGTTGTGGTCCTGCCGCCAGACGTGGGAGGTCAGCAGGTAGTTGAGGGATGCGATCGGGCGCCGCCAGGGGATGTCGTTCGTGGTCGTCAACCATTTGGCGTGCTGGTTGAACATGGAGTCGATGATGTGGATGAACGCCTCGTAGCAGGAGAAGAAGCCATGCCGGCCGGTGAGCAGATATCCTTCCAGCCAGCCTTGACACGTGTGTTCGGAGAGGATCTCCATCACCCGTCCGTCGGGTGCAAGATGATCGTCCCCGGGGATGGTGGCTGCGTTCCACGCACGATTGGTCACGTCAAGCACGGCGCTCAGTCGGTTGGAATTGTTCTCGTCGGGTGCGAACACGCGGAAGTTGTCCATGTTCTGGGCCATCACGTCGCGAAGGAGCACGCCGAGGGCGTGCGTGGATTCCGCGTTCGACGCTCCCGGCTCGACGACGGGGACCCCGTATTCACGGAAGTCGGGCATCCGCAGGTCCCGCAGCAGGCCGCCCCGTTGCTGTGCGGGTTCGAGCTCATGCGCCGCGTTCCCGACGGGTGAAGTGACGATATGGCCGGAACGGGAGCACCGCTCTCATCGAACAATTCTTCGGGTCGGTAGCTACGCAGCCATCGCTCCAGGACGTCGCGGTGCGAGTCGTTCTCGCGTGCCTCGGCGAAGGGCACCTGGTGTGAACGCCACGTCCCTTCGACCTTGTTGCCGTCGACCTCGGCCGGGCCGGTCCATCCCTTGGGTGAACGCAACACGATCATCGGCCAGAGGGGCCGCTCGACTTGCCCTTCCTCCCGTGCCCGGCGCTTGATCTCCTCGATCTCGTCGAGGCATGCATCGAGTGCGCGGGCGAAGGCCTGATGCATCTGCGCCGGGTCGTCTCCCTCCACGTAGTGCGGGGTGTGGCCGAAACCGCGTAGGAGATGGTCCAACTCTTTCGGGCTGATCCTCGCCAGAACGGTCGGGTTCGCGATCTTGTAGCCGTTCAGATGCAGGATCGGCAGGACGGTCCCATCCCGCTGCGGATCCACGAACTTGTTCGACTGCCAGCTCGCCGCCAACGGCCCCGTCTCGGCCTCGCCATCGCCGACCACCGCTGCGACGATGAGATCCCGGTTGTCGAATGCAGCCCCGTAGGCGTGGGAGAGCGCATATCCCAGCTCGCCGCCCTCATGGATGGAGCCGGGGGTCTCGGGTGCAACATGGCTGGGGATGCCGCCAGGGAAGGAGAACTGCCGGAACAGGCGCCGCATCCCCTTGGCGTCCCGGGTGATGTCCGGGTACGTCTCCGTGTAGACGCCCTCTAACCAGGATGCGGCGACGGGCCCGGGGCCTCCATGGCCGGGACCCATGACGTAGATCATGTCGAGGTCGCGTGCCATGATCGCCCGGTTGAGGTGGGCGTAGATGAAGTTCAGTCCGGGAGTCGTGCCCCAGTGACCGAGCAGTCTCGGCTTGATGTGCTCAGGCTCGAGGGGCTCGCGCAGCAGCGGATTGTCCATGAGGTAGATCTGCCCGACCGACAGGTAGTTGGCCGCGCGCCACCAGGCGTTGATTCTGTTCAGTTGCGCTTGATCGAGGACCGGCCTGGTCGACATGGAGGTCATGAGTCGGCTCCCTTCGTCGATTCGGTGACCGGGGCGGGTGTGACGGGCTCCGGGTGGGGACGTGCCGGCGATGCGGCGGTCGGAGCGGCAGGAAGGCGCAGTCGCTTCAGCAGCAGTGCGTTCACTGCGACGATCACGCTCGATCCCGACATCGAGATCGCCGCGATCTCGGGGCTGAGCGCGATCCCGAAAGCGGGGTAGAAGACGCCGGCGGCGATGGGCAGCGCGATGGCGTTGTAGCCGATCGCCCAGCCGAGGTTCTGCCGCATCTTCCGTACCGTGCCCTTGCCGATGCGCAGCGCGATCGGCACGTCGAGCGGGTCGGAACGCATGAGCACGACGTCGGCGGTCTCGATGGCGACGTCGGTGCCGGCGCCGATCGCGATGCCGAGGTCGGCCTGCGCGAGGGCGGGTGCGTCGTTCACGCCGTCGCCGACCATTGCGACCTTCTTGCCCGCCTGCTGCAGTTCGGCGATCTTGGCCGACTTGTCCTCGGGGAGGACCTCGGCGATGATCGTGTCGATGCCGAGCTGTTGCCCGATGCGCTGGGCGGTGGGGGTGTTGTCGCCGGTGAGCATCACGACTTCGACCCCCAGGTCGTGCATGGCGGTGATCGCGGCCGCCGCCGTTTCCCGGGGGGCGTCGGCGAGGGCGATGATGCCGACGGCGGTGCCGTCGACGGCCACGATGATGGCGGTGCGGCCGGTGCTCGCGAGTGCCTGCTGCTGTTCGGCAACACTGGTGCTGTCGACGCCCTCGGCGTCCATGAGGCGTGTGTTGCCGAGCAGCACCCGGTGGCCTTCGACCGTTGAGACGGCGCCCTGCCCGGTGATGTTGTGGAACGATTCCGCCGAGACGCGTCTCGCACCGCGCTGCTCGGCGTAGGCGACGACGGCCATAGCGAGCGGATGCTCCGACTCCCGCTCCGCTGCCGCGGCGAGTGCGAGCAGCTCGAGCCCGTCGTAGCCGAACGAGATGTAGTCGGTGACCTCCGGCTCGCCCTTGGTGAGCGTGCCGGTCTTGTCGAGGACGACCGTGTCGATGCTCGCCCCCGACTCGATCGCCGACGCATTCTTGAACAGCACGCCGCGCTTGGCACCCAGGCCCGTGCCGACCATGATCGCGGTCGGAGTGGCCAGCCCGAGGGCGTCGGGGCAGGTGATGACCACGACCGTGATCGCGAACAGAAGCGCCGCCTGGAAGGTGGCACCGACAAGCAACCACACCCCGAAGACGAGGGTGCCGCCGATGAGTGCGACCAGCACCAGCCAGAACGCGGCCCGGTCGGCGAGTCGCTGCCCGGGCGCCTTGGAGTTCTGCGCCTCCTGCACGAGCGCGACGATCTGCGCCAGAGCCGTGTCGGCGCCGACCTTCGTGGCACGCACCCGGAGGGTTCCGGTGGTGTTCACGGTCGCTCCGATGACCTCGTCGCCCGGCGTCTTGACGACTGGGAGGCTCTCGCCGGTCACCATGGACTCGTCGATCTCGGAGTCGCCGTCCGCGACGACGCCATCCGTGGGGACCTTCGCCCCGGGCCGCACGAGCATCAGGTCGCCGGGGATGATCTCAGATGTCGGCACCTCGATGGCCTCGCCGTCGCGGAGGACGACCGCGCGCGGTGGCGCGAGCTCGAGCAGCGTGCGGATGGCGTCGTTTGCGCCACCACGAGCGCGCATCTCGACCCAGTGCCCGAGGAGCACGAAGGCTGCGAGTACCGTCGCGGCTTCGTAGAAGACCTCGCCGCCGCCGGTGAGCGTGATGACCACGCTGTAGATCCACCCTGCCCCGATACCCACCGCGACGAGCACCATCATGTCGAGGGTTCGCGCGCGGAGCGCCCGGTAGGCGCCGTCGAAGAAGATCCAGGCGGAGTAGAAGATGACGGGCAGCGACAGGATGAGCGAGAAGACGTCATCCCGCAGCCCGAACGGTGCCGGCACGGTGAGCCCGAACACGTCGCGACCGATCGGAGACCACAACACGATCGGGATGGACAGGATCGCGGCGACGAGGAACCGGTTCCGCATGTCGCGGACCATCTCGTCCATGGACGCCCCGCCGTGGTGACCTCCATGACCCATCATCTCCTGTGCCGTCCGCGGGGCCTCCTCGTGGGCCGCATGGGCGGCCGGGGCAGCAGTGACGTCCTGCCCGACCGCCGCGCCGTGATCGTGGCCGCCGTGATCGTGAGCGGGTGGCGCTTCCGGGACAGGTTCGGCCACAGCCGGCCCATGCGTCGCATGCTCGTGTGCGGAGTGCATCGTGTGGTCACTCACCATGTGGTCATGCGCAGCGTGGGCGCCGGTGTCGGATTCGGTCACCCGATTCGCCGGCTCCGCCATCGGGTCGCAGATGTGACCGGGCACCGATTGGCCGGCGCAATGGAACCCGCAGTCCTCGACCCAGGTGCGCAGTTCCGCGACGTTCGTCGTATCGGGGTCATACGAGACGTTGGCGGTCTGCGAGACGGGGTTGGCTTCGACGCTGATCACTCCCGGCCGTCGCATGAGTACGGCCTCCGCGATGGCCTTCGATGACGCCCATTGCACGCCCGAGACCTCGAGTACGACCGATTGCGTGTGGTTCATGAGCAGTGCATCCCTTCGTCGCTGCGCCGACTGAGGGTCAGTGCGGCTTCGGCATGTGAGCTACCACGTTCGAACTGTCGGGGGTCGCCAAGGGGGAGGGACGCGTATGCGCGTCGCCCGGGCGTGGCCGAATCACGTCAGACTGATCGAGAGTGATTCGAGCGTGGGAGCAAGGCGAAGCGAGAACGTCCCAGCGCGTGGGAGGAGTCTGCGTAGTCCGTCGCGGGGCGGTGTCCGCGATTGCCCGAGCGCGGAGCCGACGAGCACGAAGCCCGCCGTCAGGAGCGCGAGAATGCACGCTATGATTGCGGAGTCGTGCGTGTCGTCGCACGGCCCACTACACCCGATCGAAGCCACCGTGGACCCGTGTTCCAAGGCCGTCGCTGCAGCCATCGGAGCAGTCCCGCTCAGCGCTTGCGACCCGAAACCGTTGGCGGCGGCGTTTGCTCCGTCTTGGGAGTTCGCCACCGAGTGCATCATGAGAATGCCGAGCAACAGGGCACCGACCGCCAGCAGGGTGACGAGGAGTCGCCGAGCAGCACGACCGCCCGGCGCGACACACCGACTGACGTCAGATATCGTCACCGCGGCCACCTCCCAGCGCACATCGACAGGACCACGATAGCGTCACAGTGCCGAAGGCGTCTTTCAGATAACTCTCCGACACAGTTATACCACCTGGGGGTATCGTTGAAGCCGAGGAGGAGCAACGATGATGCGATTCACAGCCGGGGTATCACGCCCAAGCACGGCGTCTGTGCGCGCTGCCCTCATCTCATTGGTGGCACTGGCGGCGGTGATTGTCGCACTCGTCCTGATGCACGGCATGAGCGGCACCCACACTGCGGTGGCGCACACGGCCGCGGCTCCCGTGGCGACGGCCGTGTCCAGCATCGCCGGTCCGACCGCCGGTCACGAGGCAGACGACCGCGTTGCCGGCGCACTTGGGGAGACTGGCAGTGCCTCGGTGCTCCACGCATCGGTCTTTCTGGGCCCTGCGTCGACGGTCCTGACGGAGGCTGGCGGTGCACCCTGGCTGTGGCTGGCCACGCTGTGTCTGTTCATTGTTGTTTCACTGGCCCTGGTGCTGCGTGTGATGGGGTCGCGCCGTGACCTCTCCGCGCGCCCCGCTCCCGGGAGGAGCGCGGCGAGCGCGGCGAGTGCGTTGGTCCGGGCCATCCCGCTCCGCCTCGCGATCTCGATCGATCGTAGATAGGCGCGACGACGGCGCACTCGTGCGCCCTCCGTTCGACCCATCTGGCAACCCATCGATCGAAAGACTTCCTTCTCATGACCGAACGACCATTCCTCAACGCGCCCATGACGCGTCGCGCCGTTCTCGGCGCCGGACTTGCCGGCGCCGCGACCGTCCTGTTCGCCGCGTGCACTCCATCGCCGCGGTACATCTCTCCGACGGCCGCGGCGGTCGGCAGCGCCGAGGCCGCCTGGAACTCCACTGGACGCATCGTCGCAACGTCACTGCACGCGCAGACGGCCACACTCGATCTCGCCGGGACTCCGGCTTCGACGTGGAGCTTCGGCTCGATTCCCGCTCCCGTCATCCGCGCGAGCGTCGGCGACACCATCGAAGCGACCCTTGCCAACGGGTTGCCTGAAGAGACCACCATCCACTGGCACGGCGTCGCTCTGCGCAACGACATGGACGGCGTTCCCGGCGTCACCCAGACGTCGGTCGCGGCCGGCGACGAGCTCACCTACCGCTTCATCGCGCCTGACGCCGGCACCTACTGGTTCCACCCGCACGTGGGCACCCAACTCGACCGCGGCCTGTACGGCGCCCTGATCATCGAGGACCCGAACGAGCCCCTCGCCTACGACGAGGAGTGGGTCGTCATCTTCGACGACTGGCTCGACGGAGTGACGGCAACCCCGCCCGAGGTGCTCGAGGAACTTCGCGGCGGCATGGCACCCATGGAGGGCATGGAGGGCATGGTCATGCCGATGGGCAACATGCTCATGGGCACGAACTCGGACCTCCTCGGCGGCGACTCCGGCGACGTGTTCTACCCGCACTACCTCGTCAACGGTCGGCCGGCCAGGGACCCGGAGACCTACACGTCACGGCCAGGGATGCGCGTGCGCATTCGCATGATCAACGCGGGATCCGACACTGCATTCCGGGTTGCGCTGGGCGGCCATCGGCTGACCATCACCCACTCCGACGGGTTCCCGGTCCAGCCGACCGAGGTGGACGGTGTGCTCCTGGGAATGGGCGAGCGCCACGACGTGCTCGTCACTTTGGCAGACGGGGTGTTTCCCCTCGTCGCGGAAGCCGAGGGCAAGGCCGAACGCGCGTTCGCCCTCGTTCGCACCGGGGCCGGGGCGGCGCCGGAGTCGAACGTGGTGCTGCCCGAACTGCGGCGGAACATCGGCGTCGGAAGTGCCCTCCGGGCCGTCGACAGCGTCGCCCTCGCCGGCAAGGCACCCGACAGGGAGATCAACGTGAAGTTGACCGGCTCGATGCAGGACTTCGACTGGGCCTTCGACGGCGTGTCGTTCGACCCCGCCGAGATCGAACGCAACACCCGCGGCATCCGGTCGGGTGAGCGGGTGCGTGTGAGATTTGAGAACACGACCACCATGTGGCACCCGATCCACCTGCACGGCCACACCTTCCAGCTGCTCGACGGAGGCCCACGGAAGGACACCTCGATCGTGCTGCCGGGCGAGACTCTGACCGTCGACTTCGATGCCAACAATCCCGGACGGTGGTTGTTCCACTGCCACAACATCTACCACGCCGAGGGGGGAATGACCGGGCTGATCTCGTACGAGGCTTGACCGACTGAGCCGCGGCCGCCTTCAGCGAGGCGGCCGCGGCTCAATCTGACGCCGCACTGAAGTCGACGTGTTGCAACGACTGGTCGAACTCGCTCTGATTACCCGCCGACTATGCGGTTTTCCCTTCCACGGAGGACGAGGCAGCGGACCTGGGGGGCGGCCGGACTCGGCGCTGGGGCTTCCCTCCGGCCATGCCGGGGTGTTCAGCAGTTGTGAGTGAGGCCCCATCCCGCCTTGCCCTGATGCATGCCCGGGTTGGGCCTCCCGTCGAAGCCCATCATCTGAGCGCACATCCGCAAGTGCTGGCCGAAATCGGCGTTCGAGTTCGCTCCGAGAGCAGGGCTTGTTCCAAGCGTTGCGGCACCGGCCGGGGATAATACGATCGCGATGGCTCTCCAGATCTGTCCCACGACGCTCCTCCAAAGGACCGAACGGCGGCCCAAAATGGACCTCCCGGTTCGCGAGTTCGGAGCACACCGTCGCCCAGAACTTCGCGCCCTCGGTGGCCTGCACCCAGATCCCCAGGACGTGCTTGATCCCGTCCATGTCGACGCCGACGGCGATGTGCGCGGCCTTGTTCCGCACGTGCCCGCCGTCACCCACGACGCCTCGGCAGTCATCCAACGTGACGGGTAACACGGCGTAGAGCGAGATGATCATCCCGTCCAGCCCATCCAGCCGCCGCTGCCCCTTCGGGACCAGCATCGGGGTGAAGGTGCCGTTCCGGTCCCGCGGAACCGCGAGCTCGATATCACCGAGCTCGGTCGCGACCGTCTTCGTGCTCACGCCGTTGCGGGAGTTCGGGTACAACGGCGCCTCCGCGTCGCCGCGGTCGTACCCGACATGCTCGGTCAGTTCCGCGTCCAAGCCCCGCTCCAACGCCGCCTTCAGCATCCCGCCCAACAGGCCCTGCTCACCCGTCAGCGGCTCGCCCGCATCGATCTTCGCGAAGATCTCATCCATCGCGCCCGACGCCTTCAACTGGTCCGCGAGCTCCTTCTGCCGCCGGCGACGCTCCTCGCGCTCCGGACTGATAGCCATGGTCTCCATAATGTTCTCCTTCGAGGTGAACCTCACCCCTTACACAGACCATCTGACGTAGCCCGCGACCCGCTCCCTGCCCGTCCCGGGCACGACCTGAAGCAGGACTCGGAGTACATCCGCCACGGCACCTGCTCGGCGTCGTACTACTTCGGCCCCGACGAGGCGACCCAGTTCCTGCTCTCCTTCGACGCGGCCGCGTTCCTGCAACGCCTGGAGGCCGCAGGCTTCTCGAGCACTCACTGGGTGTTCAACCAGACCCCTGCGACCCAGCTCGAAGCGGCCACCCGGTCGGAGTTCACGTACCACGGGAATCAGCTCAACTCGCCATGGCGCTGGATCGAGCGCCGCGCGCTGATCAACTTCTCCAAGCCGGTCGCGTCATCAGGGGCGGGACAACGCGGCTACCTGCTGTCGAACGAGGACGGCCTGCCGGCTGTGGGCGAGATCGGCATGGCGACTGAGTTCGACTCCGGTGACGGCGGCGGTTTCCGAAGTGACCTCCAGTACGTCGCGCTCGGGTGGGACAACAGTCTCGCCAACCTGTGCGCCCTCGCGTTCTTCCACCGGATCCCGGGCAGCGACAAGCCGGCCGAGATGTTCCGGCGATATCGAATCGCCTCGACCGACTACTTGTACAAGGCACGCAACGGCTACCACAGCTACTCGAACGGCAAGCCCCGCGGCTTTCAGTACGAGGCCGACCTGCACGACGCGACCGGCTACTGGTGGCATCGAGACCTCTGGCTCGTCGGCTCCACCGACGCCTTCGCGCCCTGCAGCTGGGTGTGACGACGGACGTGCGTCTGACGCCGGAATCGAAAGCCCCCGTATAGCGTGCAACGCCCATGGGCGTGGGCGTCGGGAAGGCGGCGAGCATCCGGGTGGGGTCGCTGGCACCGGCTGGGTCCGCCAGATCAGACGGAGGCGAACACCCGGTCAGTGGATGGAGCCACCGCGGGTGCGGGCCGGGTCAGCGAGAGGCATGAACACGCGATCACCGCTGGCGACGACCGTGTCCGGTAACGCGCTCGCAGCACCGAGCAGCAACGACGTCGCACGAAGGCCGCGGCGTCGCGCGACCCGCGGCGCGAGTCCGCGGAGCA
This sequence comes from Agromyces bauzanensis, assembly GCF_014645655.1. GTDB lineage: Bacteria > Actinomycetota > Actinomycetes > Actinomycetales > Microbacteriaceae > Agromyces > Agromyces bauzanensis. The sequence continues at coordinate 12,438 of NZ_BMMD01000034.1, forward strand.
GATGCGTGATCGCTGGCAGTGGGCGCATCATGATCGTGACATGTCGAATCAGGCCGCGTTCGAGATCGAGGAACTGGGTCTCCTCCAGGTCGAGCTTGCCCACCGTGCCACGGGCACGGAGCACGACGAGATCGCCCTGCCGTAGCTCCGCTGCGAACCGGATGCCGGTGAACACCTCGAAGACGCCAGTAAGCAGTTCTTCTACGTCGTTCCGCCCGCGGAAGGCGAACCGGTCGGTAAGGGGAGAGACCAGCTTGACGTCGTCGGCCAGCGCCTCAGCGGCGACGTGGGCATCCCCGCTTTCGACGCCCTCGCGCCAGCGTTCGACCATGTCGTTCACGCCGCCCCCAACCGTTCGGCCATGACGATGGTGCCCGGAGCCGATCGGCCACCCGGTCCGGCGAAAGGCGTCAGGCTGTCCGTGGTGATCGGCCTGCCGCACGAGCTGCACGTCACGTGCGCCTCCACGACGCTGCCGCAGTCGTGACGGAACACGATCGGCGGTCCCTCGGGCGCGCGCCAACGGTCGCCCCACATCGTGAGCGCGACGAGCACGGGCACCAGATCACGCCCTGCCTCGGTGAGCAGGTACCGTGACCGCGGCGGCCGGTCGGAGTAGCTGACGCGATCGAGGATGCCGCGGGCAACGAGATGCTCGAGGCGCGCCGAAAGGAGTGCGCGCGAGATGCCGAGGTCGCGGGTGATCTCTTCGAACGTGTCGATGCCGAGGTGAACGTCCCGGATCACGAGCGGGGACCACGAATCGCCCACGACATCGAGCGCGCGTGCGAGCGAGCAATGGAACTCGGCGAACGAGGAACGAGGCACAGCCGAAGCCTACTCCGTTCAGATTCTGAATGCACCCTCCGCGATTCGCGTCTCATCGTGCCTATCGTGCTTATCCGCGATTGAATCCTCACCGACCGACCATGGGATCAAGGGATACTGTCGGAACAGTTGGTCCGAGTTCGGGTGCGTGGTGACGTTGAGAGGGTCAGTCCCGAGGAGGAAGTAGATGTCGAAGGCGACCGAGCGTCGACGGAGCGAGATCGTGTCGCTGCTCGAGGTCGAAGGGTCCGTGACCATTCAGGCCGTCGCGCAGCGGTTCGACGTGTCGATCATGACGGCACGGCGGGATGCGGAGCTCCTGGTGGAAGAAGGCCGAGTCCGCCGGCTGCATGGGCGACTTGAACTCGCGGGAGAGGTACGCGCATCATCTCGCGATTCTACGTCCCCCCGAAGATTGACCGGAGCGACTTCTCGTCACGTCTCGACGCCCTCGGCGGCGGTGCCCAAGCCTCTTGAGCACGACCGGCCGAGCCATAGGACTTCGAAAACCGGGTCGGGGTGCGGCATGATGACCGCATGGCAGCATTCGGCGGCGCCGGTACTGACCGCGCATTCAGCCTGAATCCACCGAGTCGGTTGTCTCGCAGTGGGTTGGCGCTGAGTCGCGCAGCGACGGCGAGCACGCCGTGGTTGGGCGTGGCTGATCGGCCAGCCCGCGCTGGCTTTTCCACTTGAGTTTCCGTTCGGGCCTGTCGGGGCGTGTTGGTCAGGTGGTGGCGGCCGCGGGTGGCCCGGTGCCGGTCGCGAGAGCCCAGAGCCTGATCCACGCGTCACGCCAGGGCCAGTGGGCGGGTAGGTGCATGACTTGTCGGCGTCCGGTGGACGCGATCCTGGCCGGGGTTGCGGTCACGATCCGCATCAGTGTGGCCATGCGTGCGGCCGCCATCCCGGCGGCGGTCGCGGCGGCGCGGGAGATGTTGAACGCGATCACCGCGAAGCCCAGCCAGGCCGCGTTCGCGGAGAACACGCCGGAGGGCAGGTGCGCGAGCGGCCCGCCCTTGAGTTCGCCGATGACCTGCTCCACGTTATGCCGACGTCGGCATAAAATCGATTATCTTGATGTCGGAGTTATGCCGATGTTGTGCGGGAGCGCCTGATCAGGGGCATGTTCGGGTCGGATAGTTCGGCATAACTAGAGGTTCTCGAGGAAG
>NZ_BMMD01000035.1 GCF_014645655.1 Agromyces bauzanensis
AGCATGCAACTATCCCTAGTTATGCCGAACTATCCGACCCGAACATGCCCCTGATCAGGCGCTCCCGCACAACATCGGCATAACTCCGACATCAAGATAATCGATGTTATGCCGACGTCGGCATAACGTGGAGCAGGTCATCGGTGAACTCAAGGGCGGGCCGCTGGCGCATCTTCCCTCTGGGCGGTTCTCCGCGAACGCGGCCTGGCTCGGCTTCGCGGTGATCGCGTTCAACATCTCCCGCGCCGCCGCGACCGCCGCCGGCCACGCCGCAGCACGTATGGCCACCCTGCTGCGGATCCTGACCGCGACGCCAGCCAGAATCGCGTCCACCGGCAGACGGCAGGTCATGCACCTGCCCGCGAGAAGGCCAACCCCGCCCACCAGGCGCGACAGCCGGACCGACGTCATGCGTTCACCCCACCGGACACGCAAACGACACGAACCCTCAACAAACCGATGCACGCGACCGCTACTCGCAGATCTGGGTCAGATGTTCCGGTGAAGTCGCATGTGGGCTGCGCGATTCGCAACCACTGTGTCAGGATCGGCCGTCTCAGACTGTTACTAGGGCTCCCTAGCAAATACTCGAAATCCCAAGTATAGTGATGGGCGTGCACTCCCACGTAGTGCGCGCGAAGGGACGCTGACATGACCATCGAGCTGACTGAGACGAAGACCCGCGAGCTCACCCACTTCATCGGCGGTCGGCACGTCGCCGGCACGTCCGGTCGGTTCGCTGATGTGTTCGACCCGAGCACCGGCGAGGTCCAGGCTCGGGTGCCGCTGGCGAGCACCGAGGAGGTCGAGGCCGCCATCGCGAGCGCCGAGCAGGCGCAGCTCGCGTGGGGTGCGACGAATCCGCAGAAGCGTGCTCGCGTGCTGCTGAAGTTCCTCGACCTCGTGGCGAAGGACATGGACGACCTCGCGCAGCTCCTCTCTCGTGAGCACGGCAAGACCGTCGATGACGCGAAGGGCGACATCCAGCGCGGTGTCGAGGTCATCGAGTTCGCCGCGGGTGCACCGCACCTGCTCAAGGGTGAGTACTCGACGGGTGCGGGCGCGGGCATCGATGTGTACTCGATGCGTCAGCCCCTCGGCGTGGTCGCGGGCATCACGCCGTTCAACTTCCCGGCCATGATCCCGCTCTGGAAGATGGGCCCGGCGCTCGCCGCGGGCAACTCGTTCATCCTCAAGCCGAGCGAGCGCGACCCCTCCGTGCCGCTGCGCATAGCGGAGCTGTTCCTCGAGGCGGGCCTGCCCGAGGGTGTGCTCAATGTCGTCAACGGCGACAAGGAGGCCGTCGACGCGATCCTGCACGACGATCGCGTCAAGGCCGTCGGGTTCGTCGGTTCCACGCCGATCGCGCAGTACATCTATGCGACCGCCGCAGCGAATGGCAAGCGGGCGCAGTGCTTCGGCGGTGCGAAGAACCACATGATCGTGATGCCCGACGCCGACCTCGACCAGGTCGCGGACGCGCTCATCGGCGCCGGATACGGCTCGGCGGGCGAGCGCTGCATGGCGATCTCGGTCGCGGTGCCGGTCGGCAGGGAGACGGGTGACGCCCTCGCCGCCAAGCTCGCCGAGCGGGTCAAGCACCTGAAGGTCGGCCCCGCGCTGGCCGAGGGCGTCGACTACGGTCCTCTCGTGACATCCGACGCCCTGAAGCGTGTCGAGCACTACATCGGCATCGGCGTCGAAGAGGGCGCGACCCTGCTCGCCGACGGACGCGGCCTCACTGTCGAGGGGTATGAGAACGGCTTCTACCTCGGCCCGACCCTCTTCGATCACGTCACGACTGACATGACGATCTACAAGGAGGAGATCTTCGGCCCGGTGCTCATCATCGCCCGCGCCGACGACTACGAGCAGGCCCTCGCGATGGCGACCGACCACGAGTACGGCAACGGCGTCTCGATCTTCACCCGCGACGGCGACGCCGCCCGCGACTTCAGCGCACGCGTCAACGTGGGCATGGTCGGCGTCAACGTGCCGATCCCGGTGCCGATCGCGTACCACACGTTCGGCGGGTGGAAGCGATCGGGCTTCGGTGACCTGAACCAGCACGGCCCCGACGCGTTCCGCTTCTACACCAAGACCAAGACGGTGACGAGCCGCTGGCCCTCCGGCATCAAGGACGGCGCCAGCTTCGTCATCCCGACGATGCACTGAGGTCGACGGCTCATGACGATCATGACCGAGGAACGCCTTGCGATCGTCGAGGCAGTGCGCGACTTCGCATCGACGGTGCTCGCCCCGAACGCCGGGGAGTGGGACGCGTCGAAGCACTTCCCCGTCGATGCGCTGGCGCAGGCGGGCGAGTTGGGGCTGGGCGGCATCTATGTGCGAGAGGACGTCGGAGGCTCCGAGCTGTCGCGCGCCGATGCCGTTGCGATCTTCGAGGAGCTCGCCAAGGGCGACACGACGATCGCCGCGTACATCTCGATCCACAACATGGTCGCGTGGATGATCGACACCTTCGGCAACGATGTGCAGCGTCACACGTGGGTGCCCGGCATGGTGGCGATGACCGACCTGGGCAGCTATTGCCTGACCGAGCCGGGGGCGGGGTCGGATGCCGCGGCCATCACCACCTCGGCGCGACGCGACGGCGACGACTACGTCATCGACGGCGTCAAGCAGTTCATCTCGGGTGCGGGATCCTCCGCGGTGTACGTCGTCATGGCCCGCACCGGCGAGCCGGGCCCGAAGGGGATCAGCGCCATCGTGGTGCCCGGCGACGCTCCGGGGCTGAGCTTCGGCCCCAGAGAGCACAAGATGGGCTGGAACGCCCAGCCCACCCGCCAGGTGATCTTCGACGGCGTGCGGGTACCGGTCGCCAATCGACTCGGTGCCGAGGGCGACGGCTTCGGCATCGCGATGAAGGGCCTGAACGGCGGTCGCGTGAACATGGGCGCCTGCTCGCTCGGAGGCGCCCAATGGGCGCTGGAGCGCGCCCTGCAGTACGTGCAGGAGCGCGAGGCGTTCGGCCAGCCGCTTGCGGCGAACCAGTCGATCGTCTTCACGCTCGCCGACATGGAGACCGAGCTGCAGGCCGCGCGCGCCCTCCTGCAGCGGGCCGCCGACAAGATGGACGACGACGCACCCGACATGGCGACCGCGTGCGCGCTGGCGAAGCGGTTCGCAACGGATGCCTCGTTCCAGGCCGCGAACGCGGCGTTGCAGTTGCACGGCGGCTACGGATACCTGCACGAATACGGCATCGAGCGCGTGGTGCGCGACCTCCGGGTGCACCAGATCCTCGAGGGCACGAACGAGATCATGAAGCTGATCGTCGGCCGCGACCTGCTGGCGAGCGCGCGATGACCGCCGCCACCGCCGCTGCCTCAGACGCCGAGGTGATCGTCGAGGAGCGGGGTCGACTCGGGCTCCTCACGCTGAACCGCCCGAAGGCGATCAACGCGCTGACGCACAACATGGTCGAGCTCATCACTGCGGCGCTCGACCGGTGGGCCGACGACGACGCCATCGCCACCGTCGCGGTGGTCGGCGCCGGCGATCGCGGGCTCTGCGCCGGCGGCGACGTCGTTGGTCTGTACCGTGACGTGACCGAGGCCGACGGAATGTCGGCCGCGGCCTTCTGGCGCGACGAGTACGCCATGAACGCGCGAATCGCCCGGTATCCGAAGCCGTTCGTCGCGATTCAAGACGGCCTCGTCCTCGGCGGCGGCATCGGGGTGTCGGCGCACGGCTCGCACCGCGTGGTGACCGAGCGATCGAAGCTCGGTTTCCCCGAGGTGACGATCGGCTACATCCCCGACGTCGGCGCGACGTGGCTCCTCTCGCGCGCACCCGGCGAACTGGGCACGCGGCTCGCGCTCTCGGCGGCGATGATCGGGCCGGCCGACGCTCTCCTCGTCGGATTCGCCGACTCCTTCGTGCCGGGTGAACGGATCCCCGCGCTGCTGAAGGGGCTGGAGAGCGAGGACGCGGCCACCGTGATCGCCCTCCTGGCCGGCGAACCGGAGCCGGGCGTGCTCGCCGCCCAGCGCGTGTGGACCGACGAGGCGTTCGCGGGCTCGTCGATTCCCGAGATCCTCGCGCAGCTTCGCGAGCATGGCGGTGCTGAGGCATCCGCGCTCGCTGAGACCATCGACCAGAAGTCGCCGCTCGCGCTCGCCGTCACGCTCGAAGCGCTCCGCCGCGCGCGCGACCTCTTCGATCTCGAGGCGGCGCTCAACCAGGAGTACCGCGTGTCCCGCCATTCGTCGGGCACGCCTGATTTCGCTGAGGGCATCCGCGCTCAGCTCATCGACAAGGACCGCAACCCGCGGTGGAACCCGGCGAGTCACCGTGCGGTGACCGAATCTCAGGTCGCCGCGTTCTTCGAGGTTCCCGCCGACGGGGACCTCGGCCCGTCAACCGCATTCGCGTCGAAGGAGACAGCATGAGCAGGATCGCATTCATCGGACTGGGTCACATGGGTGGCCCCATGGCGGCAAACCTCGTGAAGGCCGGCCACGACGTCGTCGGCTTCGACGTCGTTCCCGCGGCCCTCGACGCAGCGGCCGCGGCCGGCATCGAGATCGCCCCGTCCGGGGCGGATGCCGCGACATCCGCCGATATCGTCATCACGATGCTGCCCAGCGGGCGTCACGTGCTCGACGCCTACAACGGCGCTGGCGGAGCGAGTGGACTCCTGGCCGCGGCGCGGCCGGGAACGCTCTTCATCGACTCGTCGACGATCGCCGTCGACGAGTCGCGGGCAGCGCACGACGCCGCCGCGGCGGCAGGGCACCGCAGCCTCGACGCGCCCGTCTCGGGTGGTGTCGTCGGGGCCGAGAACGCGACGTTGGCGTTCATGGTCGGCGGCCGGGACGAGGACTTCGCCGAGGCGCTTCCCGTGCTCGAGGCCATGGGCCGCCGCATCGTCCACTGCGGTGGAGCGGGTCTGGGCCAAGCCGCGAAGATCTGCAACAACATGATCCTCGGCATCTCGCAGATCGCGGTCGCCGAGGCGTTCGTGCTGGGCGAGCGGCTCGGCCTCACGCACCAGGCCCTGTTCGACGTCGCCTCGAACGCCTCCGGCCAGTGCTGGGCGCTGACCACCAACTGCCCGGTGCCCGGGCCGGTGGCGACGAGCCCGGCGAACAACGACTACCAGCCCGGGTTCGCGGGGGCGCTGATGTCGAAGGATCTCGGCCTCGCCGAGCAGGCGATCGACCTCACGGGTGTCGACGCGAAGCTGGGCCTCCTCGCCCGCAGCATCTACGCGGAGTACGCCGCAGGCGAGGGTGCAGGCAAGGACTTCTCGGGGATCATCAACACCGTTCGGGACCAGTCGCGGGCGGAAGCCGCGAGCGTCGAGGCGTGAAGGAGCCCGCATGACCGAGTACGAGACCATCATCGTCGAGACGCGCGGGCGTGTCGGTTGGATCACCCTCAACCGGCCCGAGGCGCTCAACGCCCTCAACTCGACGCTCATCCGTGAGATCGTCACGGCGGGCAAGGAGTTCGATCACGACCCCGACATCGGCGCGATCGTGCTGACGGGTTCCGAGAAGGCCTTCGCAGCCGGTGCCGATATCAAGGAGATCGCCGACAAGGGGTACATCGACATGTACCTCAACGACCCGTTCAAGTCATGGGCGGACTTCGGGCGACTCCGCACGCCGGCCATCGCCGCGGTCGCGGGCTTCGCCCTCGGCGGCGGGTGCGAGCTGGCGATGATGTGCGACATCATCCTGGCCGCCGACACCGCGAAGTTCGGGCAGCCCGAGATCAACCTCGGCGTGATCCCCGGCATCGGCGGCACGCAGCGACTGCCCCGTGCGATCGGCAAGTACAAGGCCGCCGAGCTCGTGCTGACCGGCCGGATGATGGGCGCCGAGGAGGCCGAACGCTCCGGCCTCGTGTCGCGCATCGTCCCGGCCGCGGAACTCCTGGATGAGGCCGCCAAGGTCGCGGAGATCATCGCATCGAAGTCGCTTCCGGTGGTGTACGCGGCGAAGGACGCCCTTCAGGCCGCGCAGGAGTCCACCCTCGCCGAGGGCCTGCGCTTCGAGAAGCAGGCGTTCGCTGCCACGTTCGCGCTCGACGACCAGACCGAGGGGATGGGGGCGTTCCGTGAGAAGCGTACGCCCGAGTTCAGTCACCGCTGAGCGGGCGCGGACTCACAGCGGCTCCGGCAGCGGCTCGGGATCCGCGAAGTCGCCTGCCTCCTTGCGGAACCTGGCGAGGATGCGCACGAGCTGCAGCAGGTCGTCATCGGGCAGGCCGGGCTCCGCGAACACCGCATTGAGCGCGCTCGTCGCCTGTTCGACGAGCTCCCGGCCCTCGGCGGTCAGCGAGAGGAGCGCCGCGCGCCCATCGGTGGGGTGCGGCTCACGCCGCACCAGGCCGTCGCGCGAGAGTCGGTCGACGGTGTTCGTGACGCTGGTCGGATGCACCTGGAGCCGCGCGATCGCGCTGGCCATCGGCATCCGCCCTTCGCGCGTGAACGCGAGCAGGCGCAGCATCTCATATCGGGCGAACGAGAGTCCGAACGGCTTGAGTGCACGTTCGACCTGGGCCAGCATGATCTGCTGCGTGCGCATGATCGACGTCACCGCGGACATGCCGGCCGCGGCATCCGTCCACCCATGCGTCACCCACTGGCGTTTCGCCTCGGCGATCGGATCGACGGGAAGCGGCTTGTGCCGTGCCATGCGCCCTCCGTTCTCCGGTCCTACCGTACCCAACCGGAGCAGCAGGCATTCGCGAGGGTTGCTCGCGGGTCGTCATGGCATTCGGTTGCACATGCACTGATGGGCGCAGACTCGCCCAGTGAAGAGGAGATGCGATGAAGATCGTCGTTCTGGTGAAGGAAGTCCCCGACACGTATGGGGACCGCAAGCTCGACCTCGAGACGGGTCTGGCGGATCGTGCCGCGTCGGAGGCGGTGCTGGACGAGATCGGCGAGCGTGCGCTCGAGGTGGCGCTGAGTCATGCCGACAGGAACGCCGGCGTCGAGGTGGTGGTGTTGTCGATGGCTCCCGAGGGGTCGGCGGCGACGCTGCGCAAGGGGCTCGCGATGGGTGCGGCGTCGGCGGTCCATGTCGCTGACGAGGGTTTGCTGGGCGCGGACCTCGGGCTGACCGCCGAGGTGCTCGCTGCCGCGGTGAAGCGCACCGGGTTCGATGTCGTGATCGCGGGCAACCTGTCGACCGACGGATCGGGCGGTGTGCTGCCATCGATGATGGCGGAGCTGCTCGATGTGCCGGCGGCCACGAGCCTGAGCTCGGTGGAGATCGGCGACGGGTCGGTGTCGGGCGAACGGGTGAGCGACGGCGCCACGATGCGGGTGACGGCCGACCTGCCGGCCGTGATCTCGATCACGGAGCGGATGCCCGACGCACGGTTCCCGAACTTCAAGGGCATCATGGCGGCGAAGAAGAAGCCGTTCGAGACGCTGACCCTCGCCGACTTCGACGTGGATCCCGAGAATCCGGCCGCGGCGCGCTCGATCGTGATCGGGTTGGCCGAGAAGCCGCCGCGTTCGGCGGGCGTGAAGATCTCCGACGAGGGCGACGCGGGCGAGAAGCTCGCGGAGTTCCTCATCCAGAACCGGCTGGCGTGAAGGGCGTGACCATGGCTGAGTACAACGACGATTCGATCTTGGTGCTGCTCGACGTGATCCCGTCGGGTGAGCTCGCGAAGAGTGCTGCCGGCCTGCTGGGCGCAGCCTCGCAGGTGGGTACGCCGGTTGCGCTGGTGGTGTCCGATGCAGCAGGGCTGGCAGATGCCGCGGCTGCCCTCGGGGCGGCCTCGGTGCTGGTCGCGGCGCCCGGCGTGGGGCTGACGGTGCCGGTGGTGGATGCGCTGGTCGCGGCATCCGAGCGGGTGCTGCCCGATGCGATCCTGGTGTCCAACTCGATCGAGGGCCGGGACGTCGCGGGCCGGTTCGCCGCCCGCACCCGGTCGGGACTCGCGGTCGACGCGGTGGGCGTGGCGCGTGATGCCGAGGGCGTGGTCGCGCAGCATTCCGTCTACGGCGGGGCGTACAACGTCGATTCGGCGGTGACCTTCGGGGCGCCAGTGATCACGGTGCGACAGGGCGCGGTCGACGCGCGTGCCGAGGCGCGGCCCGTGGTGGTCGAGCAGCTCGCAGTCGCTCCGTCGGGCCGGAAGTCGGTGATGGTCGAGTCGGTCGAGGAGGTCGTGGTGGAGTCATCTCGACCCGAACTGCGTGGCGCGGCGAAGGTCGTCTCGGGCGGTCGCGGTCTCGGCTCCGAAGAGAAGTTTGCGCTGGTCGGGGAACTCGCCGATGCGCTCGGCGCGGCGGTCGGGGCCTCGCGCGCGGCGGTCGACGCCGGCTATATCCCGCAGGCGCACCAAGTCGGTCAGACGGGAGTGTCGGTGTCGCCACAGCTGTATGTCGCGCTCGGCATCTCCGGGGCGATCCAGCACCGCGCCGGCATGCAGACGGCGAAGACAATCGTCGCGATCAATCAGGACGCGGATGCTCCGATCTTCGAAATCGCGGACTTCGGTGTCGTCGGCGACGTGTTCACGGTGGTGCCGCAGCTGGTCGCGGCGCTCGACGCGAAGAAGAAGTAGCTGGTCATGGCGACGTAGGTCGTTACGGCGGGACCTCCCACGGTGGCCAGGCGGTGAACCCTGGCCGCCCGGTGGCGACGCGCCGGTCGCAGTGGTCGTGCGCAGTAATGGTGCGGTCGCGGTCGAGCGGCCGTCGGGGAGGCCTGCGGCTTCCGCGGCGCCCGTGACGGTCGCGGCACCCGAGACGGTGAACGTGGTGAGCGTGATGGAGCCGACTGTCGCGGACCTGGTTGAGACCATGGTCCCGGCCGGTGGCACGCGGCGGATCCGACGGGGATTGCCACGGGTTCCCGGCGGCGAGCCGTGGCAGCCGGTCGGTGAGGTGAACGTCGCTGCTGCGGCATCCGTCGTCAGCCAGACACCGCAGGGTACGACCTCGACAAGGGCGCCCGCGGCAGCGCAGGCGCCTACCTCCGTTCCAGCCGCACCCGGGCGCCCGGCGCTGACCTGACCGATGCGGCGACTGTCTCGCCATCCGCGCCTTCTGCGACCCCGGCTGCGGGCGCGTCCGATCGTCCGCTTCGTCGTGGTCTGCCGCGCATGAACGGTGGCGAGCCGTGGCCGCCCACCGGGCTCGCGCACGCCCGGGAGGTGACCGAGCCGGTTGCGGCGCCAGCGGCACCCGAGCCGGTGGCGCAGCCCGCGGACGCGGAATCCGTCGCCCATCGCCACTGCAGCGCCGCCGACGCGCGCGAACTTGGCGCGTCCGGCTGCGCAGGCGCGCACGACCACGCAGGCCTGCCAGCCCGCCCAGGCCAGTGCGCGGCCCGCTTCAAGGCTCACGAGCGAGCCCGGTCGGTTCGGCCCGTACAGCACCCGACGCCACTCCTACCTCGGCTGCATCGCGCCCGTCGCGTTCGAAGCCGAGCTCATCGCCGCTACGCTACCGATAGCGGCATAACCCAACCCCGTGTCCAAGAACCGGGGGCAAGGCCCAACGTCACCGATGTCCTGAGACATCACATTGCTCGTGGCATCGTCAGTCACACGCTGTCGGCGCGCTGCTTCAGGAGTCGTTCGACGGCATCCAGTGGTTCCGTCGATCGTGCGGCCCTCGCGACGAGCGCCGCTCCTTCAATGGATGCGATGACGAGCATCGCCTCTTCCCATGCTGGGTCTCGCTCCCATCCGAAGCGGCGGTAGATGGCGGCGACAGCACCGCGCCAGCGAGTGAACCTGCCGTCGGCCGCCTCGCGGAGCGGGTCGACTGCCGAGACGTCGACGACGAGCGCGGCGAGCGGGCATCCCGAGGTGTAGTCGCTGCTGACCAGCACGTGCCGCCACGACTCGACGATCATGTGAATCGCTTCTGACAGGTCGGTCGCGTCGGTGAACGCCAGCCGCGTCCCTGTGCCGAAGTCGTCCAGCGCGACGTCGAGTGATTCCAGGAGTACCTGGGTCTTCCCGCCCGGGAAGAATCGCTGAAGTGATCCTCGCGACCCATCGGCGTCGGCAGCGATTTGCCGCAGACCCACCGCATTCACTCCTCGTTCGCGGATCATTCGCGCGGCACTGCGCACCATGCGAGCACGGGGACGGTCGCGGGTCTCCTCGGCGGTCATAGCGGCCAGACTACTCGAAATCGATGACAGTCGTCATCAATGCTGCTACGGTGGGGAAATGCGATGACGGTCGTCATCGGATCCACTCACCAAGGAGGACCGTCATGAAGGCGCTGAGCCTGACCCGCTATGGAGCGCCAGGCTCCGGGAATGTCGAACTGATCGATGTGCCGGAGCAGGATCCCCTGCCCGGCCAGGTGGCGGTCGCCATCCAATTGGCCCCCATCAACCCCTCCGACTTGCTCCTGATCGCGGGCTACTACGGAGCACGTCCGAGCCTCCCGACGACCCTGGGCGCCGAGGGAGTCGGTCGCGTCGTCGCCGTCGGCGACGGGGTCGACGACGCCCGCATCGGCGAACAGGTGATCGTCGTCCCTGCGATCGGTCGCCCGACCTGGATTGAACGGACGATCGTCGACGCGTCGGCCGCGGTGGCCGTCGACGGTGATCCGCAACAGTTGTCGATGCTCGGCATCAACCCCCTCACCGCGTGGGCGCTTCTGCACGGTGTGGCCGATCCGGGGGCGGGCGCCTGGATCGCTCAGACCGGTGCCACCTCGGCTACCGCCGGATACATCCGCGCCCTCGCCACTCAAGCAGGGCTGAGGCTGATCGATGTCGTCCGGCCGGAGTCGGTCGACGCAGTGCGGGCATCCGGCGCACAGCATGTCGTCGCCGACGGTCCCGACCTCGCGAACGACATCAAGGCCGCCCTCGACGGCGGCTCGATCGACCTGCTGATCGACTCCGTCGGAGGTCCGAGCACCACCGCGCTCGCCAAGCGCATGTCGCCCGGGGGCACCATCGTCAGCTACACCTCACGGGCCGGCCAGCCGGTCTCGATCGACATCGGCGACCTGGTGTTCCGAGGGCTCACGGTGCACGGACTGTGGGTGCTGCCCTGGATCGCCCGGCTGCCCCCGGAGGTCATCGCGGACCGCTACCGCGAGCTGGCGCGGCTCGTGAGTGACGGCACCCTGTCTGCTCACGTCGAGGCCACGTACTCCCTCGGCGACTTCCGCCGCGCATTCGAGCACGCCAGCCGACCGGGGCGAACGGGCAAGATCCTGTTCGACGTCCGCGCATAATCAGGAAAGGAAGGCAATGCCGAGAGTCCTCGTGGGCGGCACCGGTGCGCCGGGTGCGGCAGCACACCGCCGACATCCTCGCGTTTCCTCGACCGGCTCGGCACCGGCAGCGGCCCGACCGGTGCGATCACCGATCGGGCCGAATACCTCCGCGGCTCCGCCCTGGGCTTCCGCGACAAGTAGTCGTGTTCGTTAGTTCGTCGGGTTCAGGGGTCGGCGAGGTAGAGGCCGACGCGGTCGAGTGCGGTCTCGGGGGGCCGGCGGTTTGGCCGTCGGGGATGCAGGAGTCTTCGTAGTCGTCGTGGCTGGCGCGGTAGATCGCGAAGCCCCAGAAGCGGGCGGAGCCGCCGTATCGCAGTCGCATCAGCGGGAGTTCGTGACCGAGGCGCTGAGGAGATCGACGATGGCGTCCGCGAGCGATGGGGGTGGGTCGATCGCGCCCAGCTGCAGCTGCCGACCCAGCTCGCCGAAGGGGTGCGTGGTCACCGCGCCGAGGCGCCGGCGGCCGGAGAAGCGCGAGGCCATCACCTCGGAGAGAGCCCGCTGGCCGCACCGGAGAGACTCGCGTGGCAGCATGAGGACGAACATCGCGAAGCTGCCGTCGAAGTCGAGATGGTAGGGGCGGCTCGTGTCGTAGAGGGCGAAGGCGCCGGTGGCGAGCACGGTGCTGCGGTCGTCCTGGGCGACCGCGCCGGAGCCGCGAAGCGCGACCCCGACCTTGACGTAGCCGGGGTCGCTGCAACGGATCCTGCGCGACGTGCGATGCACGCTCACACCCGTCCCCGAGACGTTGATGCCGACCGCGCCGACCGCAGGCGAGATCAGTCCGCCCGAGAACCCCTTGGCGGGCGACTGAGCACGGCGGCACGCGTCGAGCGGCACGCGTCGAGCGGCACGAAGCTCCGGTTGACCCCGTCGACCCAGGCGTCGAAGCGGTCGGCCGCCGGCAGCGGACGCGTGTCGAGCACGCGGCGGCCGACCAGCGAGGTCAGTTCTCCGCTCATTGGTGCACCATCGTTTCTGTAGCGCGAATGCGTCGCTCCGGATGAGGATTCCTGTTGAACCGTCGGCCGGTGGCTGACCGCCAGCGTCGCTTGTCCCT
>NZ_BMMD01000036.1 GCF_014645655.1 Agromyces bauzanensis
GACGATCCGCACCGCACCCTGTCTGAAGTCTTCATCGAACTTCCGATACCTGCTCATCGCTCCTCCTACTTAAGCGATGTCTCCACGATACGAGGGGAAACCCACTGCGCATCACCGGGCCGCGCCCCGGACGCCGGCAATGCCCCCTCCCACGCCCGACACCCCGAGCGACCGCAGAACATCCCCGTGACCGGGACTTTCCCTGTGAGTGATACACCTCACGCGCCTCCTGTGGAGGACGAGTCGCGTGCCCCTTCCGCACCCGCTACTCGGTGCCCGCTAAGGTGTCTACACCCATACCGAAGGAGCCTCGATGACGCGCACGGCGAAACTCGGACCGGTCGCCGCGATCGTCGGCTTCCTCGCGTTCGTCGAGTTCACGAGCGGGATCATCCAGGGCTACTACACCCCCCTCCTCACCGACATCGCGCGCCACCTCGGCATCCACGACGCCGACGTGAACTGGCTCGAGGGCGCGCAGCTCATGCTCTCGGCCCTCGTGGTGCCGGCATTCGCGAAGCTCGGAGACATGGTCGGGCACAAGCGCATGCTCGTGTGGTCGACGGGCGTGACCGCGGTCGCCTCGATCGCCCTCGCCTTCACGGACCAGTTCTGGGTGTTCCTCGTCGCGTGGGCGTTGCAGGGCTTCTACGTCGTGTGGCTGCCGCTCGAGATCGCGCTCGTGTGGTCCCGCAGCCGTTCGGCAGAGCGGCCGGCCGCCATGACGCGCAAGGCCGCGGGCCTGCTCGTCGCCGCCCTCGAGCTCGGCGCCATCGCCGGCGCCCTGTCGGCGGGAGCGCTCGCCGAACTCCTGCCCATGACGGTGCTGCTGCTCGTTCCGGCGGTGGCCGTCGCGGCGTGCTTCTTCGTCGTGATGTTCGGCGTGCGGGAGTCGCCCGACCTCACCGGCGGCACGCTCGACACCACGGGGCTCGTGCTCATCTCGCTGGCTCTCGTCTCGCTCACGGGCGGCCTCAGCTTCATGCGCCTGAACGGCCCCGCCGACCTCCTCTCGTGGGCGCTCGTGGCGCTGGGCGCGCTCCTCGTGATCCCGTTCGCTCGTCATGAGTTGCGGCACCCCGACCCGCTCATCGACGTGCGCATGTTCCGTTCGCCCGCGCTCTGGCCGGTGTTCCTCACCGCGGGACTCTTCGGCGTGAGCGTGCTCGGCGCGCAGGCGCCGCTGTCGACCTTCGCGCGAACGGATGCCTCGGTGTACGGGTACGGGCTCGGCGCGTCGAGCTTCCAGACCTCCCTCCTCGTCGGCTCGTACGTGCTCTCACTCGTCGTCGGCGCGATGCTCTTCCCCCTCGTGACCCGCTGGGTGTCTCCCCGGATCACCCTCATCGGGGCGAGCTCCCTCGTCGCGATCGGCTACCTCCTCTTCCTGCCGTTGCACGAGGACTACGCGCAGGTGCTCACGAACATGATCATCGCCGGCATCGGCTCGGGCGCGCTCGTCGCCGCGCTGCCGGCCGCAGCGGCCGCGGCAGCACCGCCGCACCAGACGGGTGTCGCGACCGGGCTGACGAATTCGGTGAAGACCGTCGGCGGAGCGATCGCCTCGTGCGTGTTCGGCCTCGCGCTGCTCGGCGCGGCGGGCGAGGCGACGACGGGAACGGCCGGCTCCTTCGCCGGCTACGTCACGGTGTGGCTCGTCTGCGGCCTCACGGCGGCGCTCGCCGCGGTGCTCCTCGCGTTCGTCCCGCGACTCGCATTCTCGGACACGGCCACCGTCGAGGGCGCGGCCGTCGTACGCTGAGCCCGGGCGGGCTTGGGGGGATCAACGGGATGACGGATCACGGAATGACGGATGCCGCAGAGCTGGCCGCCGCGCTCGAGCGCATGGCGAACGCCGACGAGCGCCGGAAGTACGTACAGTACTTCCCGCCCGCATCCTCGCGATCCGGTGACCAGCGGCGCATCGGCAGCGGAGAGGCCGCTCAGCCGAGCGGATGCCGCTTGCGGCGGCGTGCCCCGAGGTCGGCCACGCCGACCGCGAACGCGATCGCGAGGAAGATCGCGACCGCGACCATGCCGAAGCCGTACGCGTCGTGGTACACGGTGAGGTCGGCCGACTCCGCCGAGCCGTTCTCGCGGTAGATCGTGGAGTAGAACAGCGACAGGCCCACCGCCGTGCCGACGGCCGTGCCGATCCGCTGGCTGAGCTGGTTCACCGAGCCCGCGAGTCCCCCCTGCCTGACCGGGATGTCGGCGAGGGTGAGCGTCTGGTTCGGGGCGATCACGAGCCCGCCACCCATGCCGCCGATCGTCATCGCCGCAGCCATGGCCCACGGCGTGATCCCCGGCGGCGTCGCGAGCGCGGCCAGCACGAGCAGTCCGACACAGGCGAGCACCGCGACGATCCCCCAGACCACGAGCGGGCGCCCCAGGCGGTTCACGAGGCGTCCGCCGAGCCACGACCCGACGGCGCTCATGAGCGCAAAGCCGATACCCACCATGCCGGCGTACACCGGCGCCAGCCCGAGCCCGTGCTGGAGGTAGAGGGTGGTGAGCAGGAACATCGCCGGGAGCGCTGCGAAGTACGAGCTGATGAGCAGCGTGCCGTTGCGATACGTGCCCACGCCGAAGAGCGCGAGCGGGACGAGCGGATGGCCCCCGGATGCCGCGTAGTGGCGCTCCCAGGCGACGAACGCCGTGACGGCGATGAGGAAGGCGACGAGGAGCCACCACCTCGCCGGGTTGTCGTCGGGCGAGCCCGTGGTGAACAGGAACGGCCACATGAGGGCGACCACGGTGGCGCCGAAGAGGAGGATCCCGACCGGGTCGAGCGCGAGCTTGCGTGCCGAGCGCCGTCGGGCGTCGGGCAGGAGCCAGATGGCCAGGCCGATCGCGGCGAGCGACAGCGGAACGTTCATCCAGAAGATGCCGCGCCACCCGTCGACCGGCCCCCCGATGGCGATGGCGAGGCCGCCCAGCGTGGGGCCGAAGGCCGTCGAGATGCCGATCGTCGCGCCGAACAGTCCGAACGCACGGCCGCGCTCGGGGCCCTGGAAGAGCTGTTGGATGAGGCCGATGACCTGCGGCATCTGGATGCCGGCCGCCACCCCCTGCAGCAGCCGCGCGACGAGCAGCACGCCCGAGTTCGGCGCCAGCGCGCACGCGAGGCTCGTCAGGGTGAAGAGCGTGAGCCCGATCACGAAGAGCGCGCGCCGTGACCACTGGTCGCCGATGCGGCCGGCCGGCACGAGCGTGAGCCCGAAGGCGAGCACGTAGCCGACGACGATGAGCTGCAGTTCCGTCGAGCTGGAGTCGAACGCGTCCTGGATCGACGGGAGCGCCACGTTGACCTTGGTGAGGTCGAGGATCGTGAGCGCGGCGACCGCGACGCACACCCAGAAGGCGCGCCAGCGCTTCGCGGGATCGAGGTGGATCTCCTCCGTGGGCGGGGGCTGCGACATCCCCTCCACCCTATGCCCGGTCGGACGGGCCACCCGGGCGGCTCCCGGAGGGCGCTCGCGCCGCATCCTGCGCATGCTCCTCGAGAGCGCGCGCGGTACGGTGCTGAACCTCAACGTCCCGAACCACGCGGGTGCCGGCGACCTGATGCCAGGGGCGGCGACGCTCGCCGCGTTCGGCATCGTGCACACCACCGCGGCCGAGCACGGCGAAGGCGAGGTGCGGCTCACGGTCGCCGACCTCGAGGGAGAACTCGATCCGCGGAGCGACGCGGCCATCCTCGCGACAGGACACCCGACGCTCACCGCGATCACGGCCGTGGGCGAGGCGCCGATCCCCGAGGGGGATCCCGACCGCCGGCAGGTGACCCCGGCGTGACGTGCGGTGTGGAAGCGAAATCGACGGAGCACCTCGGCGCCACCGGATCGCCCACCGGGAACTCGATCGTCGAGCGTCCGGTCGATCCGTCGGCTCGACCGTTATGCTTCAGCCAAGACCGGACTCAACGACGAGAGGAACGCGGCATTGGCCACGAAGACCGTTGTCACTCTGGTGGACGACATAGACGGCACCGACGCAGACGAGACCGTCGCGTTCACGATCGACGGCACGAGCTACGAGATCGACCTCTCCGCGGACAACGCGGCCGCGTTCCGCGCGGCGCTGCAGCCGTACGTCGACGCGGCACGCAGGGCGCCCGGGCGAGGTGGTCGCCGCGGCGCCGTGACGACCGCCCCCTCGAAGGAGATCCGCGCCTGGGCCGAGGCGAACGGCATCAACGTGCCGGCGCGCGGGCGGATCCCGGCGACGGTGCAGGAGCGGTATCGCACCGCCAACGCGTAGCGCGACTCCGCACTGCCGGACTCCGCACCGCCCACGACCCACGCCGACCCGGCCGGCCGGCCGCGAAATGAAGCCGGCGGCTCAGCCGGCTCGGCGGGATGCCGCGGGAACACTGGTCGGCCGCAGGGCGACCCGCGTCTGCGTCTGCGCCGCGCCGCAGTCTCTCTTGAGTCGCCGCAGCAACGCGTCCAGGTCGCCCGTGTCGGGGGCGTAGGCGCGGAGCAGGTAGTCGAACGGCCCGGTCAGGTGGATCGCCTCGACGATCTGATCCATGGGCTCGATGGCGGCCGTGAAGTCGTCATAGTCGGTCTCGCTGTCGAGGCGAACGTCGATGAACACCTCGAGTCCGCCCCGCGGTCCGAGGGCCGCGCCGCCCGTGAGTACCGTGTAGCCGAGAATGATGCCGTCCTCCTCCATGCGCCGCACCCGCGCTGCGGTCGCGTTCGTGCTGAGGCCGACCCGACGCCCGAGGTCGCTGAACGATCGGCGAGCATCCTCCCGCAGCAGACCGAGAATCTGCTCGTCGATTGCGTCCATGCTGCCCATTCTAGAAGTTGAACAACACGGATCGCGGTGTGCCACGGGCGCGTCCGCGAGACTCGACGTGTGCTCGTTGAGATCCTCCTGTCCGCCGGAGCCGGGGTCGTCGCCGGTCTCGGTGTCGCCATGCCCCTGGGTGCGATCGGCGCGCTCCTCCTGCGCGAGGGACTCGTCAACGGCTTCCGCGTCGCGGCGTCGGCGGCCACCGGGGTGGCGATCGTCGACACGGCGTACTGCGCCGTCGCGGCCCTCGTCGGCGCGACCTTCGCGCCGCTCGTCGAATCTCATCGCGGTGCGTTCCTCATCGTCTCCGGCCTGGTGATCCTCGCGATCGGCGTGCGGCTGCTCGTGATGGCCGTGCGGCGACGGACGGCGCAGGCAGCGGCTGCTGAGCCGACGGATCCGTTCGCGGCGTTCCTGAGATTCGTCGGCCTCACGGCGATCAATCCGTTGACGCTCTTGTACTTCGTCGCCCTCGCCGGAGCGATCACGACCCACAGCACCTGGCCTATCGGACCGGTCGTCTTCGTGGTCGCGGTCGGGGCGTCCTCGCTCGCGTGGCAGTTCGTGCTCGCGACCGTCGGCTCGCTGTTCGGTCGGTCGCTGAGCGCCCGGGCCACCGAGATCATCGGCATCGTCGCGTCGATCCTCATCGTCGCGCTGGGCGGCATGGTCGCCGTCAGCGGCGTCACTCTGGGTTGAGTGGACTCGCGTCGCCACGGTCTTCAGTGGCACGTCCGAAGCAGGTACATCTCGGAGTCGCCGACTGCAAGCCGGCCCGCTACCGCAGCGGCAGCCGCCGAACCCGAACATGCTCCCGCACGATCGCGACCACCGAACCCTCCACCAGCTCCGCTTCGATCGCCGGAAGGTTGGCGATCAGGATCGCGGCCTGCTCGGCCGGCGACAGATGATCGGCCGAGCGAAGGAGCACAAGCGACGGGGCCACTCCACCGCTCGACGCGAGGAGTGTGGCGAAGTCGGTGTCGGCAGAGATCACAACCGCAGCCGACTCGACCGCGAACGCCGAGATGTCGACATCGGAGGCCGTGACGAGACCGACCTCGCGCACGTGGACGACCTCGAACCAGCCTCGCTGAGCGCTGCGGCGACGGCCGGCGACAGACTTCGCGTACGTCACCGCCGATCTGCTGCAACGCTCCGACCACCGCAGCGTCCGGGCACTGGAAAACGACATGCGCTCATGGGCCAATGGATGGAACCAGAACCCGAAGCCCTTCGTCTGGACCATGCCCGCCGAGCAGATCCCCAACTCCCTCAGACGACTACTCCAACGAACTACCGGCGCAGGACAACAGCCGGCTGCCCAGTTCAAGCATCGAGTTGCACGAGTCGAGGCGGCCGGTGATCGAGCTCGCGACGTAGTCGTCCATTCGGCCTGTGTGAGGGCCTATGCCGCTCCGAGCGCGCCGCCGAACGCCGACTATCGGAGTGTTCGGACTCGACGAAGTCGTCTTCATCGAGAAGCCGGCAGGGCCCGACCCGCTCGGGACGCGCCGCGAACACGGGAGCGCAAGGCCAGGGCATGTACCAACGAGACCACTGCGCCCTCGTTGATGCCAGGAAGCCGCAGGGCACGGCTGTGGCGATGCTCAGGAGAGCGTGCCGAATGCGCTCCGGTGGAAGGCGCTCAACTCTTGGCCGTCTGCGGCGTGCTGTTCACCACCGGCCGCGACGTAGGCGGTCTCGACGATCGCTTTGGCGATGTCGAGTTCTTTCTCGTCGCGGGGGCCGTAGAGCATGATCACGACGGGTGGGGCCCAGCCCTGGGTCACGACGTAGTGGTACTCCGCCCATCCCAGCTCGATCAGCTTCTCGGCCACTGGGGTGGGCACATTGAGGTGGAGGCTGCCGTCATGGGCGGGGTGGATGTGTCCCCACTCCCCGTTGAACAGGTCGGGAAGGTCCGGGGTGCGCGTGGGTTGGTCGAGGAAGAAGGCGATCGCGCCGGGAACCGACACCTTGCTACGGCCTGAGCGTACGCCGGGCAGCGACAGGGCGTGCTCGCGCAACCGGTCCTGCAGATCGGTCGGGGCGTTCTGATCGAGCTGCGTGTGCGGCGCGGACGACGTGGTGCGGGGGCGATCCCCCGCCCGGGGTGGAAGATCGTGAAGGCGCATGGTGGATCTCTCGGCTGGTGATGACTGGATGCTCATATCACCATGATAGGAGTGACGAGATAGTAGATACCAAGCGGATACTATTGGGCCATGACTGACTCACTGGAGGTGAACTCGACGACTGGCCCGTGTCCGATCTCGCCGATGGTGTCGGTGATCTTCGGAAGGTGGGCCACCGAGGTGCTGTGGGCGTTGTTGCACGCCGGGGCGATGCGGTTCACCGAGCTGCGTCGCCGTGTCCCGGACGTCACGCCGAAGGTGCTCACCCAGCGGCTGCGTCAGTTGGAGCGAGACGGTCTCATCACCCGCACTTACCACCGGGAGGTGCCTCCCCGGGTCGTGTACGAGGCGACTGCTCTGGCTCGGACGCTGATCCCCCATTTCGCTGGCTTGGAGCGGTGGACGCGTGAGCACGCCCGAGACATCGACGTAGCCCGGCGTGCGTATGCCGGGCCGCTAGCGTCGTGAGTGTTAGGCGCATGCGTGCAGTGCGTGGGTCAGCGTCACCTACGACGGCGCGCACACGCCCCTGGTCGACATCGAAACCTGGCTGCGCGTGCGGTAACAAGCTCATCATCGAGCGGCCCCGCGACAAGGCAGCCGCTACGTGTACTTCACCCTGCTCAGGCCGCCGCCGCAAGAACGGCTGCACCTGCAGCACGCTCCTCGCCGCTGGGATCGAGGACCGCATCGAAGCCGCCTACGGCGGTGAGGCCGTTCCGTTGCCCACGGGGCGAGACGATTTTCTCGACTTGGAGATTGCGCGGATAGGTCAGGGTTGTCGGGTTGGGCGCCCGTCCCAGCGGTAGCGTGTCCAGGCTTCGGCGATGAGCCTGCGAGTGATGATGATCGCGTTGGCGAGGGCGATGAACGCGTCGATCACGCGGACGCGGCGTTCGGTGCAGATGTGGAGTCTGCGGAAGCCGCGGTTGTGCCAGGAGTTCGTGCGCTCGACGACCCAGCGGGCACCGGTCTGGAGCGGGGTGCCCTTCGTGCTGATGACGTAGTCGCAGATCCTGCCAAACCGGGCCCACAGGCTTGCCGGTCAGCGCGCTGGCTGCGGCACGATCCTTATACGCGAGCGCGCGAGCTTCGAGATCGGTCTGCGGGATCGGGGCACCATCCGAAGGGCGATGCTCGGCCGCCGCCCACGCCTGCCCGGGCGCCATCTCCCCAAGTAGTGCCTGATGATGACGGCGATGGTTGTAGTACTCCCGATACTCCACCAGCAGCTCACGCACCCGTGCGAGTGTCTCTGGTGTGTGCGCGTCGAGGAAACGCTGCAACGTCGGTTGTGAGCGCTCGTTCTTCCCCTATGTCCGTAGGCCTACCCAACTGCCCCGAGACTCCCAAACAGCCATGGCCGGCGAGGAACCGCTCCAGGGCTGCGACCGCATCCTGACGAGACAGGTTGAACACGCCACCGTTATCGCTGTTGTGCCGACGTCGGCACAATGTCGATTATGCCGACCTGGGGATTATGCCGATGTCGGTGTGAGATCGCTGTGGCCGTGGGGGCGGGGGTCGGCATAATCAGAGGGCTTCGAGGAACGCCAGTAGCGGGTCGGGCGGCTGGTAGCGGCCCGGGGTCGTGCCCGGCGGGGCGACGCGTGCGATGGCTTGCTCTTTCTGGGTCATGTCGGCGTGGAGGTAGATGTTCGCGGTGGTCGCGGGTTGTTCGTGGCCGAGCCAGAGCGCGATCACGGTGACGTCGACGCCGGCTTCCAGCAGCCGCATCGCGGCGGAGTGACGCAGCGTGTGCATCGTGATGTGCTTGGTCTTCATCGACGGGCAGACCTGGGCGGCGAGATCACGGTAGCGGCTGATGCGGTGCTCGATCGCGTCGCGGCTGAGGTGCCGGCCGGTGCGGGTGGGAAAGAGCGGCTCGGTGGCGGTCCCACCCGCCGCGTTCGGCAAGCCATGTCGCCAGCGTGTCCGCGGTGAGTGCCGTCATCGGGGTGATGCGTTGCTTGCGGCCCTTCCCCACGCACCGGACGTGCGCTGCGGCGCCGAGGGTGACGTCGGTGATGGTCAGCGAGATCAGCTCCGAGATCCGCAGCCCGGTCTGCGCGGTCAGCAGCAGCATGGCGTGGTCACGCCGCCCGGTCCAGGTGCTCCGGTCGCAAGCTCCCAGTAGAGCGTCGATCTCGGCGGGAGTGAGGTAGCTGACCAGGTTCCGTTGCCGTCGTTTCGTCGGAATCGTGAGGACTCGCTGGATCGTGGCGGCGTGCTCGGGGTGACCGGTCGCGGCGTAGGAGAACAGGGAATGGATCGCGGCGAGTCGATGGTTGCGGGTGCGGACCTGGTTGTGCCGGTCGTGCTCGAGGTGTTCCAGAAACGCGGCCACCAGCGGCGCGTCGATATCGTCGATCCCCAACGCTGAGGGCCGTTTCCCGGTGCGTGCGGCGGCGAAGGTCAGCAGCAGCCGGAACGTGTCCCGATACGCGCGGATGGTGTTGCCCGACGCGCCTCGCTGGCTGATGAGCCGGTCGGTGAAGAACGCCTGCAGCAGCGGCGCGAACGAGGTCATGACACCACTCCGGGCGCGATCTTGGCGTGGACTTCCAGCCGGTCGGCGGCGTGACGCATCAGCTCGGGAACGGCCTGGAGATACCAGTAGGTGCTGGCCGGGCTGACATGCCCCAGATATGTCGACAGCACCGGCAGGCGCCCGCCGATGTCGATCCCGTCGCGTTGCCAGCCGATCAGCGTGTTCACCGTAAACGCGTGGCGCAGATCATGAACACGGGGCTGGTTTCCCGCGGCGGTGACGATCCCGGTCCAGCCCAGCAGGACCCGGAATCCAGCGTGCACGTGGTTGTAACCCAGCGCGGCGCCGCTGCCGGAAACGAAGAAGGCTCCGTCTCGCGCTGACGCATGATGCCGGTCACGATCTCTGGCGTAGTCGCCGAGCATGTCGGTCACGGTCGGGTGCAGTGGCACCAGCCGGTCCCGGTCGAACTTCGCGTGCCGGATGGTGAGCACCCCGCCGACCAGATCGACGTCGTCATCGGTGAGCCTGAGCGCTTCGCCGATCCGCATCCCGGTGGAGATCAGCAGCCCGAACAACGCATGGATGGTCGCCGCTCGCAGCGCCGGCTCCAGACGACGTGTCGCGGCCAGCAGCGCGGTCAGCTGCTCATCGGTGTAAATGTGCGGCACGAAGCGTTCCGGCTTGCCGAACACCCCGGCCGGGGGAATCTCGGTGGCTGGATCGATCGAATGCAGGTAGCGGGCGAATCCTCGCACCGCCCCCAGCCGTTGCGACAGTCTCGTCGTCGACGCGTTCACGGTCAGCCGTGTCCACTCCAGCGCTGCTTCGACGGTGACCGTCTCCCCGCCTCGCACCTCCATCCACGCGACGAACTGCGGCAGCACCCGTCCCGGGTCGGCCAGGGTGAACCCCAATGCTCGACGCAACCGCAGATACTCGGTCACGTGACCTCCCAGCGCACTCACCGGACACCCCCGTCGTGGAGGGGGCGGGCGATGGCGCGGAGCTGTTCGATATCGACGCGGGCGTAGATGCTCGTGCTCGACGCGTCAGAATGCCGAAGCACCTGCCCGATCGGGCCCAACCCGATCCCAGCTGCCACCATGTCGGTGGCGACCGTGTGCCGCAGCCGGTGCGGTCCGAACGATCCCAGGCCGGCGCGGATACCCGCTCGACGCACGATCAGCGCGACCGCTTCCCGCGACAACCCCCGTTGTGGAGCGAGAGACCGCAAGAACACGTCGCGGTACGGCCCGTCGTTGGGTCGGCCATGGCGCAGATACCCGGCGATGGCTTGCCCGACATCGGCTGGCAGCGGCAGGCGATCCTCGCGATGGCCCTTGCCGTGGATCGCGATCTGACCGGCGCGCCAGTCGATGTCCTCCAACTGCAACGCGGCGACTTCCCGAGACCGGAGCCCCAACCGCAGCAGCAGCACGATCACCGCATAATCACGGCGGCCGCGTGCCGTCCGCCGGTCACACGTTGACAACAGTGCCCGCGCCTGCTTCGAGGTGAGCCCCCGCGGCAACACCGACCGTCGCCGACCGGTCACCGGCAGCGCCGCTCCCGACATGTCCGTGCCGATCAGACCCGTCAGATGGCAGTACCTCAGGAACGACCGCAACGCGACCACGAAGAACTGCGCCGACCCCGCCGACCCCGTCCCAGCCTCGCGCAGCACCGCGGCAGTGATCGCCGCAGTATCCAAACCGTGCAAGACGGCACCGTGCCCGTATCCGTCGAGGAACCGTCGCGCGCGTAGCACGTAAGCGGTCGTGGTGGATGCGACCAGTCCCCGCTCATGCCGAAGAAACCGGTCATACCCGGCCAGGAGCTCGTCCGCCGCCGACACTGGTGCGGGATCCGGTCCGGTCACAGGCGCCCCGGCCGAGCACAGCACCTCCAGCAGCGACCGTATGCTCCCGCGGGAGCAGAACGCAGAATACCCGTCAGCTTGCCGCTGCGTCAGATACTCATCGACTCGATCCGAGGTGAGATCTGCCACTCCGAACCCCCGGACGGCCAGCCACTGGCTCAGATGCGCCATCACCTGAAAGTGGTTCACCCGCGTCAACGGGGTGTAACCGCGCTCGGCCAGGATCGACGCCAACGCCGGCTGGTGCGACGCCAGCGGGCCTCCCACCCGCACCCTGACGACCTTGCTCTTCGGTTTGACCACAATGCCCTCCATCTCCGAATACAGATGGAGGAAGCATCACGAATACAGATGGAGGAAGCATCACGAATACAGATGGAGGAAGCATCACCGGCCTGTTTAGCCGGGGTTTCGGGTAGCGCGTGTGTGTCGATCTGGTGTGTTATCTCGTGACATCGTGGACACTGGATCTCGTCACTTCGTAGACGCTGGATCTC
>NZ_BMMD01000037.1 GCF_014645655.1 Agromyces bauzanensis
TCAGCTTCGCCGCATCAGTCCGGGAGGACCCCGTGGAGGCGGCGATCATCCGGACCGGGTTGTGGAACCCCTGCGCCCTGGCCAGGCTCGACTCACCCGCCTCCCGGCTGGACCGTGTGGACACCTCGGCGGCGACCCGGGCCAGGAGCGCCTCGGCGTCGCGGCGCACCCGCGCGATCGCGTCGGTCACCCGGACCAGCCCGGCGTCGCTCATTTGCTCCACCTCGACCTGCGCCACACCACCCATCGCCCCGGACGACGGCAGGGCGCCGGCCCACGCCGCACGCAACTCCTCGACGTCACGCTCGAGGGTGTGCAGTGGCGGCTGGTTCATGACTCCATCCTGCACCCACCCACCGACATTCATGCGAACCACGAAACTGCCACTGATCAGGTGAATCACCTGTGGACAACCACGGCCCGAGCATCCCTGTGAAGGACAAGTCGAGCGCTGACACGAGCGCCCGCCGAACCTCGTCGGCCGGGCGCGCCGGGTGCGGTTCAACCGGCGAGCATGCGCTCGAGTTGGACCGGGTCGCCGAGATACACCTTTCCGGCCCCGGCTGATGCGTCGTCGGGCCAGATGATCTGTTCGCCCGCCTCGGTGCCGGCCAGAATGCGTTCGGCGACTGCCGCCGGGTCGGCCTTGTCGGCGTCGACGCCGGCCAACATGTCCGTATCGATACCGCCCGGGTACGCGCCGATCACCTCGATGCCATCGTCGCGTACCGCGGCCCGGAGGGCCTGCGTCAGCGAGTGGGTCGCCGCCTTGGACGCACTGTAGCCTGCCATCGGCGCAACCGGTGCCAGCGCGACCAACGTCACGACGTTGACGACAGCAGCACCGTGACCGTTCTGCGCGGCCGCACGAAGGGCAGGCAGGAACGCACGTGTGACCCGCAGCACCCCCAGGTAGTTGGTGGCCAGGTCACGCTGGAACAGGTCCAAGTCGCCGGTGAGCACGTCGCCGAAGCCGAGCACGCCGGCGTTGTTGATCAGCAAGTCCACCCCGGCCACGGCGGCGGCCGCCGCGTCGACGCTCGCCTGATCATCAACGTCCAGCGCCAGAACCCGCACCCGCGGGTCGGCACGCACGGCTTCGGCTACCGTCTCGGGCCTGCGTGCCGCGACATACACGGTGTCCACATCCCTGCGGAACAGTCCGCTGACCAGGTGTGCACCGAGACCACGATTCCCGCCTGTGACAAGTGCCGTCGCTCCTGCGATCTTCATTCGTTCTCCTTCTCATGGGGCTTGGGATGCTGCAACTCTATGACTCAGCCGAGCAACCATCGATGCCTGAACAGCTCCACTTCTTGTCCCAAACGCTCATCGGCTAGACTCGTACGCGTGGATCCGTTGACTGACGTGCTGACGCTCACCGGGGTGCGAGGTACCGTGGCCGCAACCGTTCACGCGGGCGCGGGCTGGGGTCTCGACATGGCCGACATCCCCGGCGCGGCATTCCACGCCGTCGATTCCGGCACCGCGTGGCTGCTCATGGAAGGTCAGCAACCACGCCAACTCGCGACCGGCGACATCGTGCTGCTCCCCACCGGCATCCGGCACCGCCTGGCCAGCGACCCCGGCCACCCATGCGAACCGTTCGACCACGCGGCCGCCAGAGACGCCCTGGCCAACGGGGGTGCATTGCACACCGGTGCCGAACCGCGAAGCACCCGCATCCTGTGCGCCTCATACCGGCTCGATCCATCTACCACCACGCCACTGATGACGTTGCTTCCTGCCGTGATCCAGCCACGGCCCGCCGCCCACGGCCCGCTCACCGACCTGGTTCGGGTGCTCAGCCACGAGATCGAGCAGCCCCGTCCGGGATCGGCCACCGCCCTCGACCGCCTGCTCGATCTCGTGCTGATCCACATCGTGAGGGACTGGCTCTCCTTCGCCGACCGGTACGACCTCCGCCCGTCTTGGCTTGCAGCCTTGCGTGATCCGACGATCGCAGCCGCGCTGACCGCCCTGCACGCCGATCCCGCCCGCCCGTGGACCGTCGAGTCGCTCGCCCGGCATGTCGCGGTATCGCGGGCGACCCTGGCTCGCCGATTCCAGGCGCTCGTCGGCACTACGCCGAACCGGTACCTCACCCGATGGCGAATGGACCTGGCGGCACACCGCCTCCGCACGACCGCCGACCCGATCGCTCCGATCGCCCGGTCAGTCGGCTACACCAGCGAGTACGCGTTCAACCGGGCCTTCGCCCGCATCCATGGAATGAGCCCCGGCCGATACCGCCTCGGCCATCGCGCACCTCACTCCGGGCTCTACTTCGACCTCGTCGGGTAGCTCGCGACATCCCTCGCGGCATCCCTCGCGGCATCCCACGCGACATGCCACGCGGCATACCCGGCGGCTCCCGGCGCGCTGCCGACCGCTGCGTTCGCCGCACGAGTAGCCTCTCGACCAGCGAGCGCTCGGCTCGGCTGCGAGGAGGAGGCGGAGATGGTTCCCGAGATCAACTACTGGGCGGTACTGCTGGCGACGGTGTCGAGCATGATCGTCGGAGTGATCTGGTACACGCCGAAGGTGTTCGGCACGCGGTGGGCGAAGCTCGCGAACGTCGACCTGGAACGCCCAGAGGCGAGCGCGGTCGGTCCGATCGTCGTGACGGTGCTCGTGAGCTTCGTCACGGCGTGGGTGCTCGCGGGCGCCTCGACCATCGCGTGGCACTTCTACGGCGGCGGGTACCTGGTGGCGGCGCTG
Organism: Agromyces bauzanensis; assembly: GCF_014645655.1. Lineage (GTDB taxonomy): Bacteria > Actinomycetota > Actinomycetes > Actinomycetales > Microbacteriaceae > Agromyces > Agromyces bauzanensis. The sequence goes on from NZ_BMMD01000037.1 coordinate 2,722, forward strand.
CTGACGGCCGTCATCCTGTGGGCTGGATTCACCGCCGCGAGGATCATCACCCACGACGCCTTCGAGGGCCGTCCGTCGTCGCTGACCGTGCTCAATATCGCGCACGAGCTCGTGACGATCGTCATCATGGGCATCATCGTCGGGGTCTGGCCACCGGCCGACACCGTCTGAGGGTCAGTCGAAGACCCGGACCGAGCACGCGATCCCGGCTACGGTGAGATCGTCGAACCCACCTGCTCAGCGTCGGCTGGGCCGCGGCGGCCGGTCAGCGTGAGTCGTCGCAGCACGTTCGCGACCTCGTTTTGGCAGCACGCTCGGTGTGACCAGCTGCAAGCCGCTCACGATCTCGTGTGCGACCGCGTCGGTGATGAGACCGGGCGGGCGCCGACGTTCACCGGAGGCCGACGCCGTACGCCGCGAAGTGCGGATCCGCGGTGAGTATGGTGAGCTGCTCCGCGATCGCCTGGGCGATGAGCATTCGGTCGAACGGGTCGCGGTGATGCCACGGCAGGGATCGGAGCACCTCGGCGTGACGCGACTCGAACGTCAGACCGTCGAAGCCGCCGGCTTCGAGCGTCGGCAGGAGGTCGTCGGGCGCCGCGAGCTTGCCGAGCGAGGTCTTGATTGCGATCTCGGCGACCGTCATCGCCGAGACCAGCACGATGTTCGATGCGTCGGAGATCAGGTCGCGATGGTCGTCGCCGAGTCGTCGGTCGTCGGCGAGCCACCAGAGAAGGACATGGGTGTCGAGCAGCAGCCTCATTCGTCGAACCAGGCCGCCGCGTCATCCGTCGCGAAGGCGTCGAAATCGGGAGCGATCGCGACCCGTCCCTTCCAGGCGCCCGGATGCCGCGTGGATCGTTCGGGTGAGAATGGCACGAGTCTCGCGACCGGGCGCCCGCTGCGACTGATGATGATGCGCTCGCCGCCTTCGACGCGCGCGATCAGCCGCGAGAACTCGGTCTTCGCCTGGTAGATGTTGACGCTCTCTTCGCCCGTCGCCACACGTCGATCATACTTGACCAGACTTGACCTAGCCAATGGCTGGATCGTTCGTCTCTTCGAACTCGTCACTGAACCCGAACCGATCCGCCGATTTCGTGGCGCGCCGCCAGCCGTCGTACTGGGGCGGTCGTGTGATCTCGAACTTCGGCAGATCGGGCTTGTAGTAGTCGCGGAAGCTGTGCATCGGCCCGGTCGAATGCCAGCTCGTCGGATCGAGTTGGTAGTGACCGATGTGGTGGATGCCGCGGGCCTCGCTCACTCGCTCGAGCTCGGCCGTGATCGAGTTTCCGTCGGCGTCGTGGACCCACCAATCGTGTGTGTCGAGTTCGGGAACCTGCTCGATCGTCGCGAAGTATCGGATGTAGTCCTCGTCGACCAGGTCGACCACTTGCTCGGCGCTGGAGGAGAGGTCGCCGTTGAACCGCTCCGTGACGACCCGGGCGAAGAAGTAACAGAGGTCGCGATCCATGCCGACGACGAACAGGCGTCGGGAGTCGGGGTCGCTCCAGTTCATGCGCGCCGAGGTGAGTTGGACGAAGTCCCAGCCGGAATCGATGATCATGGCGTCGACTGTAGGGTCGAGGTGGACCCACGGAGCTGCTCGGTGAGCGGCTGGGAGGAACTCCGATGACTGCGACGGTGGGGAGGACGAGTGCGGATCGGAGGGGGCCACTCGTAGCCGCAGGTCGCGGGTCAGTCGAACAGCTCGACCGGGCAACCGAGTCCCGGTGCGCGGGCGAGTCGCCCGTCGCGGGTCACCAGCGTTGCGTCGACGAGTTCGGCCAGTGCGACATACGCGGCGTCGTAGCTCGAGAGGTTCGCCCTGAGGCTCCAGGCGCTTGCGGCGATCGCCGCCCAGTCCCAGAGATCGACCGCCAGGGCGGTGAAATCGTCGAATGCCTGATCGGCTTCCGCCGCGGTGAGACGGCCGGCGAGGGTGAGCCGGCGCAACACGTTGGCGACCTCGTAGGGCAACACACTCGGCGCGATCAGCTGCGACCCGCTCACGAGCTCGGGCTCGCCCGCCTCTGCGTCGAGCAGCAGTGCGGTCATGGATGATGCGTCGACGACGAGCTGCCGTGGGTGCGACCTCATCGCGTCAGCGGCGGTCTGCGTCGCGCGCGTCGAGGATCTCGGCTGTCGAGACGCGTGGATAGCCGCGTGCGTGTTCTCGGATGCGTGCGAGGGTGTCGTCGGGCGACGGCGTGCTCGCGATGCGGGCGAGTTCGGCGGTCAAGTACTCCTGCAGCGATCGGCCGGAACGCTTGGCGCGTGCCGCGAGTTCGTCCCGCACGTCGTCGGGAACGGAACGAATCGTGATGTTCACCGGCATCCGTTCACTGTACCTCCTGATGCCTGCAAAGTGCATGCACTTGGATCGGTTGACGGGGTTGAGCGTAGGCGAGCCGGCGTCTCCGTCGGTCGGCGATAGCCAGCCGTGTTGGAGTAGCCGTTCGAGGCCACGGCTGTGGAGGACGAGTTCGCGAGGAATGCGGCGGTTCGCGATCGACCAGAATTCTGGGCGATCGAACACAATCCCGCGCAGAAGAGAGCGGTTCGGTCCGCGGGCAGCCGAGGATGGACGTGTGCCCGAGACATCCGCCCCCCGGACCCCCCTTACCGGCGACATCGAGCAGCGCTTGAAGTGCGACATCCTCCCGCTGTTCCGCACCCGCTCGCGCTACCTGACGTACTGGCGGGCGAACGCCTACGGCAGCGAGGCGCACGGCGGCGTCGACGAGCTGCGTGCGGCCGCGGCATCCGGTGGCGCCGCGACCCACTGACATTCATGTGAGCCACGAAACGGCCACTGATCAGGTGAATTACCTGTGGGCAACTCCGCACGTGCCGGCGAGCACGATGCGCTCCCACTCCATCGTCGCCGTTACCGCGCGGGGCCCACCCTGCTCAGCGGATCCGGGTGCGGATGCGGCTTGCGGCCAGCCCCGCGAACGCGACCGCGATCACTGCCAGCAGCCCGGCTGCGAACCACACCGGCACCATCCAGTCGCCCACGTGCAGCGTGATGCCGTAGAACGCGCTGAGCTCGTCGATCGCGGCCTGCTGCCCGCCGACCAGATCTGACAGGGCCGTGGCGGTGAACTGCCGGCGCAGCAGCATTGCGGACTGCGCGAACGGCAGGGCGCTGACAGTGTCGCGCACCGCGTCGGGGAACAGGCCGACAGCGATGTAGGCGCCGGCGACGAAGCCCGCGACGGTGCCGACGATGGTGGACAGCGCGGCGAAGGAGCCGGTCGTGCGCAGGAAGGAGACGACGAACGCCCACAGCGCCGTGAACCCGGCGGTGGAAACCACGACCCAGCCCACCGAGGCGGCGACCCGGCCGACATCGAGGACGACGCCGGGGAGAAGCCAGAGGTAGAGCAGCGCGACGGCGAGGACGATGACCGTCATGGCAAGGCCGATGAGGAAGGCCGAGAGCAAGTAGCCCAGGACGAGTTGCCCGCGTCGCAGGGGCGAGACGAGGAAGTCGCGGAACCGGCCGGTCGAGGCGTCCTCCACGAAGACCGACAGCGCCCCGAGCGGCGTGGTCATGGTGGTGAGCGCGACGACGCCGGCGAACATCCAGGCGTCCACGAAGCCCCGCACCTCGGCCTCGTCGGCCCCGGGGATGCTGTCGGTGATGGAGGTGACCTGCAGGTCGCCGAGGAACAGGGTGTAGAGCAGGAACACGATGAGCGCGCCCAGCAGCGAGAAGAACACGTTCAGCGGGTCGCGGAAGAACAGCCGCAGGTTGCGGCCCGTGATCGTCAGGATCGTGCCCATCAGATGCCCTCCACCTCGCGGCCGGTCAGTGCCAGGAACACGTCGTCCATCCGGCCGTGCCGGAACTCGAAGTCCAGGACCTGGGCCCCAAGGCCATCGAGGATGCGCAGCGCCTCGCGGGAGTCGTCAACCGCGAGCTGCTTCGTGCCCTCGGCGGTGGTGACTGTAAGGACGCTCGAGGAATACTTCGCGCGCAGCTCCGCCGGGCTGCCCTCGGCGATGAGGCGGCCGTGGTCGATGATCGCCACCTGATCGGCCTCCTCGGTCTCCTCCATGTAGTGGGTGGTGAGGAACACCGTCAGCCCGGTGCGCTCCCGCAGCTCACGGAGCGTGCGCCATACCATCTGGCGGCTCGCCGGGTCCAGGCCTGTCGTCGGCTCGTCCAGGAACACGATCTCCGGTTCGTGCAGCAGTGCGCGGGCGATGTCCACCCGGCGGCGCTGCCCACCGGAGAGCTTCCCGTAGCGACGGTCCAGGAATTCGCCCAGCTCCACGAGCTCGGCAAGCTGTCCGATCCGGGTCCGGATCGCCCGGCCGGAGCCGAGGTAAGGGCGGGCGCGCACCGCGAGGTTCTCCCGCACGGTGAGCGCCGCATCCAGCAGCGAGTCCTGGAACATCACCCCGATCGCCCGACGCACCGAGTCTCCGTCGCGGATCACGTCGTGGCCGTCGACCGTGAGTCGGCCGGCGTCGAAGCCGGTCACCGTCGTCAGGCAGCCGATCGTGGTCGACTTGCCCGCCCCGTTGGTGCCGAGGAACGCGAACACAGTCCCCTCGGCCACCTCGAAGGACACGTCGTCAACGGCGGTGACGTCCCGGTATCGCTTGGTCAGACGCTCAACGGTGATGCTCGCCGGCATGATTGCGGTACTCCTCGCCCGGCCGCCGATGGGGCCGTCGCGCAGGACACTACCAAGCGGAGGTGTCCTCGAATCGCCGAGCTTGCTCGCGCCGTAACGCGGCCCGAGCGCGCGAATGCGCGACGCGAAGAGCTCGAGGGGGATCGACGGGCGCAACTTCGCGGCGCGGAGGATTCGCCGGCGTCCTCGCGCGCTCGCCGAACGAGGGCGGCGGATTCCTCGCGCGAGCGTGTCGGCCAGCACAGACGTGTCGGCGACTTGCCCGCCGGTGACGACAGACGCCAGCGCGCGGCCCTTGCCGTCGCAGACGAGGTTCGGGGTGCACTCCGTCCTCTGTCCTGAGAGGCACTCAAGCTGCACAGGTGATACCGTATGTTCCTCACGGAAACGCAAAGGAGCGGTTCATGGCGAGCGAGATCGTGGTCGAGAAGAACGTGATGGTCCAGATGCGGGACGGCGTCTTGCTCGCAACGGACATCTACCGCCCGGCGGACGCCGGGCCGCTGCCCGCAATCGTGCAGCGGATGCCCTACGACAAGGAGGGCGTGGCGCTCCGCAACTTCGCCTTCGAGGTCATGCGCGCCGTCCAGGCCGGATACGTGTGCGTCGTGCAGGATACCCGCGGGCGCTACCTGTCTGAGGGGGAGTTCAACCCGTTCTTCGACGAGGGACGCGACGGCTTCGACACCGTTGCCTGGGTGGCCCAGCAGCCGTGGTGCGACGGCAACGTCGGCATGGCGGGCGGCTCGTACTTCGGTGCGACGCAGTGGCGCGCCGCAAGCGAGAGTCCCGAGGCGCTGAAGGCGATGGTGCCCTTCGTCACCGCCGCCGACTACCACGAGGGCTGGACCTACCAGGGCGGCGCGTTCGAACTCGGCTTCAACCTCCACTGGACGCTCATCTTCCTTGCCACGGGCGAGCTCGCCCGTGAGATCGCGAAGGGCAACGCCGATCCCGGCGAGTTCGGTGCGCTGATCGCTGCCATCAACGACAACGACGCGCTTTTCGAGCGTCTCCCGCTGACCGACTTGCCGCTGCTGAAGAGGCTCGCGCCGTACTACCTCGACTGGCTCGACCACCCCAGCTACGACGACTACTGGAAGGCGATCGCGCCGAAAGAGTCGCATAGCAAGATCACCATCCCGACACTCAATATCGGTGGCTGGTACGACCTGTTCCTCGGCGGCACGATCGCCAACTTCGTCGCGCTGAAGGACAAGGGTGCGCAGCTGCTCATCGGCCCGTGGGCGCACGGCGCAACCACCGGCTGGTTCAACGACCGCTCGTACGGCTTCCTCGCGAACTACGCCGCGCTCGACCCGACCGCGATCCACGTGCGCTGGTTCGACCGCTACCTGAAGGGCATCGACAACGGCGTGGACGCCGCCGCGCCCGTACGGCTCTTCGTCATGGGCATCGACCAGTGGCGAGACGAGCAGGACTGGCCGCTGCCGGACACTCACTTCACGCCCTTCTACCTCCGCGCGGGCGGCGCGCTCTCGACCGAGTTGCCCGGCGGCGAGGACTCGAGCAGCTACGACTACGACCCCGCTGACCCGGTACCTACCTGTGGCGGCCCGACGTTCCTGCCCGGCCTGTTCATCGCCGCCAACGCCGGTCCGCGCGACCAGCGCGCGATCGACGGCCGCGCCGACGTGCTCACGTTCCAGACCGAGCCGCTCACGAAGGACACCGAGGTCACCGGACCGATCGAGCTCGTCCTTTACGCGTCGTCGTCGGCCCGGGACACCGATTTCACCGGCAAGCTCGTGGACGTCCATCCCGACGGCCGCGCCGAGCACCTGACCGACGGCATCCTGCGCGCCCGCTACCGCAACTCGATGAGCGCGCCCGAAATGCTCACCCCTGGCGAGGTCTACGAACTGCACATCGACCTCTGGGCCACCGCCAACGTCTTCCGCGCAGGCCACCGCATCCGGCTCGACATCTCCTCAAGCAACTTCCCGCGCTTCGACCGCAACACCAACACCGGCAATACGGTCGCGACGGACACGGCGGACGCGTTGGTGGTGGCTACGAATCGCGTCTACCACGACGCCGGCCACCCGTCCCATGTGATCCTGCCGCTGATTGAACGTCAGTTGTAGCGACCCGGGACGTTGTGAATGTGTGAGTCGGATGCCGCGAGTTGTTCTGCTTGCGCGTGTCGGGTTGAGGGTGTAGTTCCATTCGCCGTGCCAGTCGTGGCGGGTGAGCGCGCCGTCGGTCTCGAGTTCGCGCATCTGCTTGTCGGTGATCTTGATCCTGGCGGGGTATTCGTCGGCAATCAGGACCGCGGTCACCGGCACCACGGACGCTGCGGTGGTCGCGTTGATGGTGTTCACGATGAGGTTGTCCTTCTCGACCACGCCCTTCCGGTTCCCGCGGCGGGGCGCCAGACCACAGGCTGGACGCGCACCCGGAGAACGTGCTCGGCGTCGACGGTGCAGGGGAGGAACTCAGGCGGATCGCGATCGCGATCGAGTCGAAGCGGCACCAATCGTCGAGCGTCAGAGCGGCACCACCTCGGGGTGATCCGATCGAGCACCGGGCTCGGGCCCTCACCCCGGTCGGGAACGACGTCGATCGGGGTGCCGAGCAACGCCTCTGCGTCGATCATGAACCCTGCGAGGACTTTCGGGCGGGGCTTCCGCCTGCGAGCTCAGCGTGAAGCGATCGCGCTCAGCGTGGCGGAGAACATCGCGAGCGCGGCGATCCCGGCGAACGGAAGCGCCGCGATGGCGAGCGTCACCCACAGCACGCGGCGTCGTCGCGCCCGTTCGACGTCGCGTCGCAGTCGTTCGAACGCGTCGTGATCGACGGACTCGGTCTCAGGTGCACGCTTGCACGTCGTGGGCTGAGTGGCGAGCGCCGCGACCTGCTGCACCTGCTCGGGCGTGAGCGTGACCGGATGCCGCCGGAGCCAACCGACGAGGTCGAACTCGCGCAGCACAGTCACGGTGTCCGGGCGCTCGCGCACCGTCATCCGTCGTGCCCCCACGATCGTGATGATCGGTGTG
>NZ_BMMD01000038.1 GCF_014645655.1 Agromyces bauzanensis
GCCTCGAACTTCGCCGCCAGTAACGCTTCCACGCCCCGATCGATCGCCATACACCATGATCCCACGCATCCAGTCATCAGACGCGATTATTTATACGCGTGTCCTTAGACTCTCGGACTCCTCGCTCCGGGAGATACGGTGCCGGTTCCATGAGCGTTTCGCCCGGTCCGGCACGGCGCCAGCGGCGTCCCCTAATCAGGACTCCATTTGCTGGATCCTCAGATGGCGCGACGCGAACTGAAAGGTACTGGAGCGCCGAAAGCGGGGGGAATCCGAACGCCTGAACGAGGTGAGCATGGTACTTGCCGCTGAGGATCAGGAACCCCTCCGGGGCGAGAGCCGAGCGGGCGCCTCCATTGCGACGGATTCGCTTCTGGTCATCGAGTTGCATTGCCACGGTGCGAACTGTGGATCGGTGCACGGGAAGCCCCTCGGCAGCCCTGAAGAGACGATTCACCCGTTCAGAGCCCCAATTGTGATCAAAGATGTAATCGACTTCGTCGCGCGGAAGCTGCAGCAGAACGCTTTGTGGGAATTGCCGATTGCGCCAGATCCACTTCACTTGCGTGCGCCCAAATGCGCTCAGGGTCAGCTTCTTGTCCCGGTTACCCGCTCCGGCCGACAGGTACTCGGGGCGGATCCGGGCTACTCCGAGCGAGAACTTGGCACTCGCGTCGCTGCCCGTGGCGACAAGGGCCAGACCATTGAGAATCTCGGGAGGTAGCATCCACTTCCCGTCGTCTTGGCTCCACTTGGCGTCCACGTCATGGCCCGCGATCTCGAAGTCCAGCTTCTCGCCATCTGCGAACTGGAACGCGCGTTGCGCGTTGATCTCGAGGATGGTGCCAAAGTGTGTCTTCTCGGTCTTGGCGAGTTGATCCCAGCGATAGCGCCCAGTTTCGGCTCCGTTATAGAGCATGTCGTAGGTGTGGCGGACGATTGCGGCCCAACGCTCGCCCGTCGGGTCCAGACGTAGGACCTCGCGCGCTACTTCGTCGCGTTCCTCGTCCGGGTCCGGATTCTCCTCGAATAGGCGTGTCACACGAGGACCCTATCGAAACGCAGGTGAAATTCGTCGGTCGGAGGTCTTTGGGTTCTTCTCGGGGACGGCAGCAGCCAGTAATGCAGCCGCCGTGCCGAAGGCGTGTTGCGCTCGATCGCGCAGCGCATGGCGTGAGCGCTGTCGTCGCGCACGACATACAGTGAGCCGCCAGCATCCGACGTTCGGAGGCGGTGGGCTTCACGGCTGTCCATTTGGTCCGCGCGGCCGGTGAGCACGTCGACGACGGCCTTCATGGCCTTCGCGAACTTGTTGGCGTCGCGGGATTCGAGCGAGGCAGCAAAGTCCGTCCCGACGACGTACGTCGGGAGCGGGTAGGCGGCCTTGTCGCAAGCTGGGATCCGCTCGACCCACGCGCAGCAGATCTCGTGCCGCACCCACGCCTCGGCATCGACGAAGTGATCGCGCCGAGTCGACGGCGAACGGTCGGAAGCGTCCACCATCGCCGAACCGCGTCGCGCATACTCGCGGAGGCGGCGCGCGGCATCCGCCCGGCCGCCGCGCAGCCGGTCGACCTCGGTGCGGAGCTCGGCATTCTCCACGAGCAGCTCACGCGCGCGGCGGCGGTCCAGCTCAGCGCTTGTGCGGAGTCGCGACAGCGCCGAGTCGGAGACGCCCGCGTCGGCGAGGCGCTGCTCGGCGGCGAGGCGGCGGGCGCGCACCGCCTGGAGTTCGAGCTGCGAGCGGCGCCGGCGACGTTGCCGACTCCGCCACAGGACGCTGCGCGTCGAGCGCCTCGAGCTGCGCCTCGACGGCCTGCGAGTCATCCGACGAGCCGGTCGGCAGCGGGCGATCCTCACGCAGCCACGGCGCGCCGCCGGCGATGAGCGTGAGCGGCGGCACGATCGGTTCGTCGTCGTCCACGTCGGAGAGGCGCAGGTGCAGCGCCCCGGTCGACAGGTGCACAACCCGCGCCGCGACGACCTCGCCCTCGCTGAGCAGCAGGTCGACGCGGTCGAGCGGGTTCGGCGAGACATCCGTGCCGTGCACCCTGATGCGATGCGACGGATGCAACGCCAGCTCGGCCTCGTCGCCGTCGACCGCGGTCACCAGGGCGAGCGTGACCGCGGCGTGCGGGAACGCATCGGCGAGGTCGGCATCGGATGTCGCGAGCACGTCGACGACCAGGCGGTGCGTGTCCTCGTCGAGCGCGCCCGACACGCGGCACCCCTCGGCGAGCAGCCACTCGAGCGGGGTCGGGGGAGCGGTGAGTTCGGCCCAGATCGTCGACGCGCCGCCGTCGTCGTGCACGACGAGCGCGCGCGAACCGCCCGCGATGAAGCCGCGCACCTCGCCCGTGACTGGGCGCGTGCGGGCGGGTGCGTGCGCGAACAGCCCGGCCGCGTGCGCGTGGGCGACCGCATCGGACACGAGCTGATCGAGCGCCCGGTCCGGAGCGCCACGTCCGGGGAAGCGCAGCGGCGACCGCCGCCAGTCGGGATCGGCGGCGAGGCCCACCGGGTACGAGCGGCCCGCGCCGCCGTACACCTGCAGCATGTCGGGTAGCAGGTCGTCGAGGCGCATGCTCAGCTCGCCCGTCGGCAGCAGCACCACCACGTCGGCGACGTCACCGACCTCGTCGAGCAGGCGCTGCGGATCGAGGGGCACGGATGCCGCGACATCCGTGCCGTTCGAACCGTGCGTGGTGGTCACCAGCACGAGCGGGCGTGCACGCGTCGGGTCGAGGATGCGGGCGGCAAGGCGCTCGGTCTCGGCGAGCGTGGTGATGCGCTCGGCGGTGCGCGGGCGTGCGGTCGAGGTCGTGCTCGTCATCGTTCATCCCTCCGGCCAGGGGATCGTGTGTTCACGGTACCGGCGACCACCGACGCCGCTCCGGCACCGAGGGCGGAGGCGTAGCCACTGCCGGCCGTCCCAGCACTGCGGTTCGCCGTTCGCATGCGGCGCGGCGTACCAGCCGGCGGGACCAGCCGCGTAGCTCTGCGGCCGGCCCCGGTGGGTGGCGCTACAGCGACGCGAACGCCTCGAACGTGACACCTTCGGGCAGGTTCTCCACGTTCCACAGCGAGGACTCGAACTGCGCGGTGCCGCCCGCGGGCAGGCGGTCGATGAACGCGAAATCGCTGCCGACGATCGTGCCCGCGGCATCCCGAGCGATCACCGCGACGGTGACGAGCTCCTGGTCTTCACCGAACGTCGACGTGACCTTGCCGGTGACGTCGAGCCACCCGTACTCTTGGGCCGTCGCGATGTCGGACACGCTGAACGAGCCGGTCTCGGCGGCGGGCGACGACGTGGCTGCGGCGCTCGTCGGGCCGCGCACGTCGAGCTCGGCGATGGTGCCGGATCCGACCGAGAAGAAGTCGCCGACGAGCACCGTGCGGCCCTGCAGGATCGTCGTGTATTCGCTGCCCGAGTCGAGGATGACGCCGTTCGCGTCGACCGCCTCGATGGTGATGCCGGCCGACGGGAAGACGTGGTCGGGGTTCGGGTTGTCGAGCACCACCGCGTACCACCACGTGTCGGAATCGAGGTCCTTGCCGAAGGCGGTCTCGACGACGCTGAGTTCCTGCACGGCGGGCTTGGCGGGTTCAGGTGCGGGCGCGGCATCCGCTTCGGGCTCGCCCTCTTCTTCGTTTGCGGATGCCGCCGCAGCGGGCTTGGGCGCATCGGCGGCGGGGCTCACGTCGTCGACGCGGTTCGCGGCGTTCACGCCGTTGATGACGAGCGAAACCACGAGCACGACGCCGGTGACGATCCACGCCATGGTGCGGTGCTTCGCGTAACCCTCGAGCGGGCGGCCGAGCTTGTCGCGCTGGGCGCCGACGAGCACGAGAATCAGGTCGACCAGCGCCCACACGCCGAGGCCGCCGAGCGTGAAGAGCTTGCCGAGCGCCGTGCCGATCCTGCCGAGGTAGAACCGGTCGACGCCGAAGAAACCGAGGAGGAGCGCGAACAGCCACGTCGCGATGAAGGACTTGGGCGCGCCGGTCGGAACGGGCGCCGTAGCTTCGGGCGCGGGCACGGAACCAGCGAGTTCCGCGGCCGTGGTCGTTACGGTGCCGGGGGCGGTGTGTTCGGTCCACATGCTGCCGTTCCAGTAGCGCTGGCCGCCATTGCCGTCGTCGTACCAGCCCGCCGGCGCGTTGTCGTCGAAGTTGCTCATGATGATCTGCTTTCGCTGTGGTGTCGGATGCGTCGAGTGGCAGTCCGCATCGCTGTCGAGTCGGCAGCTGGCTGACGTTACAGATCGGGTCCGACTCGGATTGGTCGATCGGCGTAGAAGAGGGCTGACGGAGCTGCTCGAAAACCCTGCGTGATCGGCACTTCTCGCGGCATCCACCCCCACAACTGGGCACGGGCTGGATTCAGCGTCGACGGATGCCGCCGAACCCATGATGCGTCTCGGTGGCCGAGTGCCGTCATCAGACCGGTTGCCGAGGTTCACGGGATCAATGTCAGTGGTCCTCCATACCGTCGGAACCTTCGGCAATAGCTGGAGTCAGCTAGGAGCACCGACATGGGCTCGGACTCACCCCTCAGCGCACGCATGGAGGCGCAGCTTCGCGCCGGCGGCATCCCGGTCGACCACATCGACCGCCCGCAGTTCTTCGCCGATGTGCAGGCGCTCGAGCTGCGCCTCGCGATCATCGACGACCGGTTCGACCGGCTCGCAGCCCGCTCCGACGACGCCTACCAGGCATGGCGGCGCGACACCATGACCCGCCTGCGCTCCATCGCCGACCGGGCCGGCGCGCTCGATGCGGGTGGCGAGCTGGAGCCGCACCGGCGCCGGCACGTGGCGGCGTTGCTCACCGTGTTGCGGCGGCGGATCGTGCAGCTGGATGAGCGGCACGCGCGGTACGGCGATCGGCGGGCGCGGCGCCGGGATGGGCCCGTTCAGGGTGGGACCTCACACGGTTCGTTTCCCGCCCTGATTCCGGTCGATGACGACGAGCGGCCACGTCGTCGAGAGCTCGCTCTGCGAGTGAGCGACGGTCGTGTTGCGATACGTACGAATGGTCTGGTGGAGTGCGGCGAACTCCGCAGGGATGGCGAGGTGGCTCTCCAGGGTCCGCACTCCGCGGACCGATGAGGCGACGAATGCCCGACAGTAGGCCACAACGGCCGAGTCGACGAGGAATCCAGCGTTGTCGGCCTCGTCGCGTTCATAGAACTCGGTCGCGAGCTCGAGAGCGGTAGCTGCAGGCGAGAGATCGCCGCCGGCGAAGTGGCTCAGCTCGACGAAGAGGCGTGTCTCGGGCGAGTCGGGCACCAACCCGAACTCGAATCGTTGCTCGTCCTCGCGATCGTCTGTCACGCCGCTCAGCATAGGCGCGTCACCCCACGTCACGACCACACGATGAAAGTGCCACCGGATGCCGCGGCATCCGTACGGCCCCCGCGCTACACCACGATCGCGATCGCGACCCCGTCCCACCCCTTCGCCCCGACGGTCTGCAGGGCAGTGGCATCCACCCGCGGATCGCTCCCCAGGAGCTCGAGCGCACGCCGGCTGCCGATCACCATCGCGTCGTCGGTGCCCGGGTCGGCGACCTCGCCCGCGCGGCCGACGTTGTCGACGACGATGACGGTGCCCGGATGTCCCAGGCGGATCGCCCAGTCGAGGTAGATCGTGTTCGACTCCTTGTCGGCGTCGATGAACACCAGGTCGAACGGCTCGCCACCGCGTTCGGCGATGCGCGGCAGTGAGTCGGCGGCGCGCCCGACGACGATCTCGACCTTGTCCGAAACTCGCGCGCGTTCGAGGTTTCGGCGGGCCACGTCGGCGTGCTTCTGCTCGAGCTCCAGCGTCACCACGCGACCATCGCGGGGGATGCCGCGGGCGAGCCAGATCGTCGAATAGCCACCGAGCGTGCCCACCTCGAGCACGTTGCGAGCCCCCGTCATACGTGCGAGCAGGTGCAGGAGCTTGCCGGCGAGCGGGGTGACCTCGATCGCGGGCAGATCCGCGGCATCCGAATCCGACCGCGCCATGGTCAGGGCCGTGTCGTCGTCGAGCAGGGTCGCGGCGAGGTAGTCGTCGACGCGGCGCCAGTTCTCAGGAGTGGAGTCAGCCATGCGGCCAGCCTCCTCGCGGCTGTGCCGGTCCGTCAACAGGCAGGGCTCGCGGTGCAGGTGCGCCGGCTCTCCTGTAGCGCCGCTGATGTCCTTCTCTGTCGTGTGCAGCAGTCGCTCGGCGAGGTTTCGTAACGCGCGGGCCACCGCGAGCTCGTCGCCGATCGCGGGCACGCTCGGATCGTGTGGATTGCGCTGCGCCTGGCCGACGCCGGTCACCTCGTGACCCGCGGGCGTGCGCAGGCTGGCATACGCCATCGTCGTATCTTCTTGCTCGTCGATGTCGACGGTGATGTTCCACTCCGTCGCAGGCATGGAACTCACCACCTTCCGGTCTGGTTCCACATTCAGGGTACCGACCTGCCGCGCGCGCGGCGAGGGAAGCTCAGACGGCCGGCGCGTAGCGCGCCAGCGTGATCCCGGTCGCGGTCGTCATGCTGCTGAGCAACCGCAGCTCCTGGTGCACCCCGTCGAACATCCGCTGCCCGGTGCCGAGCAGCAGCGGGTGGATGATCAGCACGTACTCGTCGATCAAGCCGGTCGGTGCGAGCGCTCGCACGAGCTCGCCGCTGCCGAGGATCGAGAGGTCACCGGCATCCGTCGCCTTCACCTCGGCGATGGTCTGCACGGCGTCGCCCGCGACGACGGTAGAGTGCTGCCACGTGAGCTCGAGCGCCGGGTCGTGCGTCACGACGTACTTCTCGGTGTTGTTCAGGTGCTCGGTGAAGGGGTTGCCGTCGGTCTGGTGCGGCCAGAAGGCGGCAATGTGGTCGTAGGTGCGGTGGCCGAACAGCATCGCGCCGGTGCGTGCCATGCCCTTGGCCATCTCGGCGCCGAGCTCGGGGTCGGCGTTCACCCCGAGCGCCCAGCCGCCGTAGGTGAAGCCGCCACGGGTGTCCTCCTCGGCCGACATGGGCGCCTGCATGACGCCGTCGAGTGAGATGTTGTTCGTCACGGTGATCTTGCGCATGGTTCCGGCCCTTCCTCAGGCGGTGGTCTCAATCGTTCCCCAGTGGGTCGGAGCTGGGAAGCGGATCTCGACAATCGCCGTGCTTCGCGGACTCACCGTCGCTTTCGTCGGCTTCACGCAGATGGGCGTCTCAGCCCGAGTGCTGTGGTCGGACGCCGACCGCGAGTGGGCGTCGTGACCGTGCTCGGCGCGTTCGCGTTCGGCGCGCTCATCGACCGCATCGGCGGCGGCACGAGCATCAACCTGCTCGCGCCGGCCGCTCCGGTCTGCAGGTGTATCGCCGTGCCGTCGGGCCGTTCCGCGTTGCTCAGGCTCCCAACGTCGCGAGCGGGATGACGTGTACTCCGGATGGAAGCGTGTAGGCGTACTCCGTTGCGGTGATGACCGCGAGATATGCCGGCGCGCCGACCCGGGCCACGTCGACGCGCTCGTCGCGGAGCTTGAGGAGGCTCGCCTCGGCGGCAGCGACGGCAGAGCCGCCCAGCTTCACCTCGGCAGCCCCCCAGACTCCGCCGGGGTACTCGATGACCGCGTCGACCTCGAGTCCGGTGTTGTCGCGGTAGCGATACACGCGACCGTCGTGCAGAGCGGAGTACACGCGAAGGTCGCGCACCGCCATGGATTCGAACACGAAACCGAAGTACTCGGGATCGAGGGCGAGGCGTTCGGGCCCGATGCCGAGAACGGCACATGCCAGAGCCGGGTCGGCGAGGTGGATCGTCGGCTTCGTGCGCAGGCGCGACCGTGAGCGGAGGTTGACGCTCCATGCCGGAAGGGTCTCGAGGGCGAAGACCGCCGTGAATGCGTCGAGGTATTCGCGCACCGTGTCGGGGTCGATCCTGCCATCCGCGCCGCCGACGTCAGCAGCGAGCGTCGCGATCGACGCCTCGGTCGAGAGGTTCCTCGAGAGCGCTTCGAGTGTGCGCCGGAGACGATCGACATCTCGGCGCACTCCTGTGGCGTTGCGGATGTCCGCTCGGGTGAGCTCTTCGGCGTACTCACGGTTGAAGCGTTGCGCGTCGGCGGTCGATGCGTCGATGAGCGCGGGCCACCCGCCTCGCACGGCCTCCGCTGCGACGTCTCGATAGCGCAGCTCCGAACGGGCGGACACGCGGTCGGCGCCGGTCATCAGCTCGGTGAGTGACACCTGTCGACTCGATCGACCGGACTCGGCCAACGTCATGGTGCGCAGGCGCACTCGGGCGATCCGCCCGACACCGGAATGCCTGGTGATGTCATCAGGCGGCGTCGCGGATCCTGACAGGATGAACTGCCCTGGCGCCCGGCGGTCATCGATCTCGTGGCGCACCGCGTTCCAGAGCACGGGCGCGAGTTGCCATTCATCGATGAGGCGCGGCACGGGACCCTCGAGCAACGCATCGGGTGCGTTCTCGGCGACGGTCGCCAGGCCCGGCGACTCGTCGAGTCGGACGAAGCTCGCTGCATGATGCAGACCGGTCTCGGTCTTGCCGCTCGCGCGGGGGCCCTCGATGAGAACGCCGCCCATCGCAGCAAGGCGGTCGGCCACGAGGGTGTCAGCGACCCGTGGAAGGTACGGCATGTCGATGAGTGTACCGGATTCCGCAACGATTGGAGTCGGTATTCTGCAACATACGTGGGCAGGAAACGGCAATGTTTCTGGACGGCGGTTCGCAATCACGCCGGGACGCGACACCGTCGACATCGGCGGCCCCAGTCTGGCCGGGGTGCGCCGGCGAGCCCGAGCGGATGCCGAGTGCATCCGCTCGCCCTGACGGCGCGCCGAACCCCGCTGAAGGTTCACCTCTGCGATCGAGCGCAGCATTCGCGCGCGAGGATGGGTGGGTTACGGGTGCGGGGTGATTGCGAGGATGGTGAGCTCGCCCTGGCCGGGACCGTAATGCCAGAAGATCCGCCAGGCGGTGGGGGTCTTGTTTTCGATGTAGGCCTCGAAGACGTCTTCGCCGTTGTCGCCGGACAGGCCGTCGTATTTGTGGGTGTTCAGGCTCGGGTGGCGCAGGTTCGTCTCGAGGAGGCCGAGGGTGCGCTGGATCTTCTTCTTGCGGGTGCTCTCTGGCACCGCGTTGAGCTGGTCTCGTGCGAGCGTGGTGAGCCGCAGCGCGCGTTGCACCGCGGGGCTCAGCTGACGTTGTCCGGGGGATGCTGCCTCTCGGCGCCGAGGGCGTCGCGGGCGGTGGTGTCTGCCGCGTCGTCGTCGATCTCGAGGTCGGCGATCTTGGGGTCGGCGAACTCGGCGAAGGAGCCGACGTCATGGGTCTCGCCGGCGGCGGACTGGCGGAGGCCCTCGAGGACCATCGCCATCGCGCTCGGGTTCTGCCAGAGCCACGCTTCCCGGCGGGGGATGGAGGCGAGCGGGGTGAGCAGGATCTCGCCGTGCTTGTTGACGGCGACGGCGTACCGCTCGTTGCCGCGGACGCCGGCCTTGCCGAAGGCGATGCGGGAGCGGTCGTCGGCGGTGGCTTCGCCGAGCGGTGTGAACTCTTCGAGCGTGTGCATGGTTCCAGTGTCCTCTGCTGGGGGTATGTGGGCAATACCCATTGCCTACAACTTCTCGTATGAGTTCCCGGCGGTTGCGATGTATCCGGCCTCGGTGAGGAGATCGTGAACTCGTCCGCTCGCCGCCATCTGGGTCGTGATGGCCGCATCGGCGTCGGCGGTCTGGCGGATGACGGTGGCCGGCGTCGGGTAGGCAGTTGCCAGAAGTCCCACCATCTGACCACCGACGACGCGCGATTCTATGCCCTGGGTGAGCGTCGCGACATCCGCCAGAGCTCGGAACGCGAGATCATCCGCGTGGCTGATAGCGAGTGTCTCGATGGTCTTGGTGATCACCGGGTCTCCCAGTCTCGTTCGAGTCGGGCGATGAGGTGCTCCGCTGCGTCGGATGCATCCGGGCCACCGATGCGCAGGACGTCGTGGGCGCAGATGAGTGGGTCAGCGAGCAACGGCCCGCGCCCATCTGACCCAGATCCGCGGGTAGTCGGTTTTCGGGTGTGGTCTCGGGTGCCGGCGGCGTGGTCGTCGGGGGGTTCGCGGCGGCGGGCGTGCGGGATCGCCGCGTGTCGCGGCGTTGGGCGGAGGTTCCGGCCTCGGGGGTGCCTCGGTTCGGTGGCGGGCAGGGCTCGTGCGC
>NZ_BMMD01000039.1 GCF_014645655.1 Agromyces bauzanensis
CCTCGAAGCCGACGGCATCCTCACCCGCCACGACTGGCACCCCGAATGGAACTACACCCTCAACCCCACGACACGCACAGATTAATCATTCGCGAGCCCTTAGCCGGCGCGCCCCAGTGCCGCGGGCGCTTCCCCCATGGCGCAAGATGTTGTGGTGAGTGATGCACCACCGAACGACCGTCGTCGGAACATGCAAGCAAACCGGCGCCGCGACACTAAACCCGAACGAGCCCTGCGCTCACTCCTGTTCGCCGCGGGGTACCGGTACCGATGTGACCTACGCATTCCGCTCGAGGGCACGTTTGCTCGACCCGATATCGTCTTCACGCGTCAGAAGATCACGATCTTCGTCGACGGGTGTTTCTGGCACTCATGCCCCACGCACGGCTCGGTCCCGCGGCGAAACGCGGACTACTGGCGCCCGAAGCTCGAGCGCAATCGAGTGCGGGATGCAGTGCAGTCGAGAGCTCTGCAGGCTGCGGGCTGGCGCGTGATACGGATCTGGGAGCACGTGCCACCGGATGTTGCGCTTAGAACAGTCGTCAGTGCAGTACGTATTCGCGCGGAAGCTGGCGCGCCGCACTTTGTCGGAGGTGCCGACCAAACTAGGCTCGCGCACAACGTCGGGCAGTCAGGAGGCGCGTGTAGTGATTGAGTCTCGGTACTCAGCCGTGGAAATCTGCGCGGGCGCGGGGGGGCAGGCGCTCGGGCTTCATAAGGCGGGCTTCATAACCTCGCTCGCTGTCGAGCTCGATCCCGCCGCCTCTGAGACGCTCAGTCGCAACACGGGTGTCCGCGTTGCGGTCGGCGACGTCGCTGATGATGCCGTCTGGCGGCCCGCAGAGTATGAGGGCATCGACCTTTTCGCCGGGGGTGTTCCTTGCCCCCCATTCTCGATCGCCGGGAAGCAGCTCGGCTCGTCCGACGAGCGTGACCTCTTCGCATGGGCCATCGAGCAGGTCGCTGTTATCCGACCACGCGCAGTAATGCTCGAGAACGTTCGCGGGCTCGCAAGTACCCGATTCTCTGGATATCGCCAGCGGGTCCTGGATCGACTCGCTCAGTTGGGGTATGTCGCGAATTGGCGACTGCTGCATGCATCGGATTTCGGCGTTGCTCAGTTGCGTCCTCGGTTCGTTCTGGTCGCGCTGTCGCAGGACGATGCCCCTTACTTCAGATGGCCTGAACCGACGCCCACAACCGTTACCGTTGGCAACCTCCTTCGCGACTTGATGGCGGCAGGCGGGTGGCCCCATGCAGACGAATGGGCGGCAATGGCGGCAGGGATCGGCCCGACGATCGTAGGAGGCAGCAAGAAGCACGGTGGCGCAGACCTCGGCCCCACGAGGGCCAAGCAGGTATGGAGGTCGCTCGGGGTCGACGGCCGCGGGATAGCCGACGCACCTCCCGGCCCCGATGCACCCCCGCCGACAGTCACACATCCGCGTCTGACTATTGAGATGGTCGCTCGCCTCCAGGGGTGGAGCGAGGGCGACAAATGGCAGTTCGCTGGCCGGAAGACCTCGCAGTACCGGCAGATCGGCAACGCATTCCCACCTCCCGTCGCTGAAGCTGTCGGCCGATCGATCGTCACTGCCCTCAACCACGACGGGCTACCGCACCACACGCCCCAGCTGTCCGCGGATGTTCACGATCCGGTATATCGGGCGCTGTCCAAAGCTGATGGATATGTGAGCATCGAGGCGCTTGCGTCTGCCCTCACCGAACACAGCATCGCCGATGTCGAGCAACGCCTCGCGCAACTCGCACAGGACTTCACCCTCGATGTAGATGTGACGGCGACAGGTACCGCGTACAAACTGGGCGAATTCAGGGGTTTCACTGGTCAGACGAATCACCAGCGGCATGAGTTCTTCGAGCGGCATAGGAACAAGGTCAGTTAGCGAGATTTCACTGCGGCTTTCGGAACGGTGCACACGTGTTAGCTCTTGATGACTACGTGCAATTGACGGTTGAAGCCGCTCGCGATCAGTGGTTGTCCATCGGCCAGCGCTCCTGGCCCACGGGCAGGGACCAGGTCGACTATCTTCCCGTGGAGACGCTCGTTTGTTTCGGGCTCGGACTCATCGAACGACCATCGAAGTTTGGCTCGGTCAATCTCCGAGCCTCATCCCCGCACGTACAAAACTTCGCGCGCCTCTTTAAGAGGACCGAGAAGAGTCTCGCCGCGAAATTGGCGAACCTCGACGGGCGACGGCCGAACGGAGCCCGCCACGAGCAGGAACTCTGGATCCGGCTCGGTTCCGATGCCCTGCTATTCCCCGCCCTCTACGCCTCCATCATCACCGGTGCGCGCAGTGCCGGACTCGACGCGGTGGACGTGCCCGACTTCCTCGACTCGGCCGCACGACCACTCGAAGTCGTATTTGACGCGGTCAAGGTCACCGACGACCAACTCCGAGAGGCGGCAGAGCCGACTCTGCGTGCTCTCGCCGCTCGCGGATCCCTGGCGAATGTAAAACGCACGGAACGTGCGATCATGACAACGGCTCGGATCGGTCAACAGCAGTTCGCTCGAAGCGTGCTGGATCGTGCCGACTTCAAGTGCGTCTTCTGCGGTCTCGGGACCCGGGGCATCTCACTTCCATCCTCGCGAATGCTGATCGCATCCCATATCAAGCCTTGGAAAGACAGCACAGCAATCGAACGCATGGATCCTGCCAACGGCCTCGCCGCTTGCCCGACACACGACGCCGCGTTCGAGAACCACCTCATCACCGTGGACCGCGAAGGCGTCATCCACCGTTCCGAGGCACTTAGACGTGCGATCCAAGCAGACACAGCTTGGGCACACAACTTCGGCCCACAAGGTATCACCACACGACTACGGGGATCCCAACTGCCCGGCCGTAGCTTCGTGGATTGGCACTTCTCGCAGACTGACGTGGTCCTCCAGGTCGATTATGACCTTTCCCGTTTGCACACCACGCACACTGACGGTTGACGGAATCAGGCGGGCATGAGGTGCGCTGGCAATACGGGCTCATGCGGTGTGGGTTCGCGGCTTCGGGTTCGACGTCGGTGAAACCCGCCGACGTCATCGCGAGGTCGGGGAAGTGGCTCCCAGCTCGACCACCATTCCGACTCCCACAGGAGTCAGGAAATCACCTGTGAGCCAGTCGTAGACGGCCTTGCATAACCGACGATACCGTTCCGGGTCAAGCTTCTGGCCGCCAGCAGCTTCCCCGTGAGCTATGGGATTCCGGATCGATGCGAGATCATTGAGGCTGTCCTTCAGCGTTGGCGTCAAGAACGCGTTGAAGCGATCTGCGTGGTCATCTCCGAAACGTGCCATCAGCTTCGCGAATGAGTCGGCGTTCAGATTTGGCGTAGTCCTGTAGAACGACTTCGCGAATTCAAGCGCAGGGCCAGACGCCTTCGCATCCAGGTAACGCAGAACACTATCGTGAACGAGGCGCTCTAGAAATCCCGCGCATCTCAGACACAGGTATCGACGAAGATCGTCTTGGATACGGGTTTGGTCGATAGGAATGTACGAAATAGCGGAGTGGTAACGGTCGAACTCAGCCTGGAGGCGCGACCAGAGCGCGTAAGCGTCCTTATGCGCAATCACCGTTGTTGTGGGCATTGCTGTCACTAGCCAATGAGCGCTGCGTAGGCCGAACCGAGCCGTCCATAGACGCTGTCACGGTGAGATGTACTCCTTGAGACCCAATCCGTGTACTCCGCGGAATTCCTGAGAGTGGCAATCGCCCGTTTCACCCTGTCGAGACCAACGGTGTCACCGTGGCTGAATGCGTAGACAAGCGTGCCGAGAAGCGCGTCGATGTGTGCCGCGTTGAGTCGACCGGCGAACTTCAGGCCGTCTCGGCCGTTTGCCTCGACCAGTAGGCGGCAACTCTCGGCGAATGCAGTTGTTACGAGGTCGACATCGATTCCTTCGAGGTTTCCGTGCTCCTCCAGATAATTGTTGAGGAATTGGGCCATAGGTGGCTTGTAGGCACGCAGCCGCAGCTCCTCATCATCCCAGCGCCCGTCGAGTCGAGCAATAACCTCCGCCATCGCGAGAGCGCGAAGGACAAGCTCGTGATCCTTGAGCTTCTTGTGGGCAGCACCGAATAGGTGCCGCCAGGCTGCGTTGTGGTTGAGGTCACGGATCAACTCAACGAGGGGTCCGCGATAGAGCGCGACCCGAATCTCCTGTGCTGTCAGCGAAACACCACCGCTGTTCAGTCGGCCAAACAACCGATAGACCGCATCTCGCCCGTCTTCGCCAGCCGGTTCAATGACAACTGCCTGGATGAACGTGTTGTTGAGTCGACGCTTGCTTTCTCGACTCAGTGTCTCGTAGGTAGCACCTTGGAGATGCTCCGCTACATCTTTGAGAACGAAGGGGCGCCCGTCGGGGTGTAATCCTCGGTAGAAGCTCTGCAGAGTCGTGAGCCGTTGCTGCCCGTCGAGCACGAGGTATCGTCCGTCCGGTTCGACAACGAGAAAGATACTCGGTACTGGCCATCCAAGTAAGAGGGATTCAATGAACTTCTCCATTCGAGGTGCAGTCCAGACGCGCTGGCGCTGGAAGCCCTCGATTGTCAAGTCCTCGGAGTCATCGGGATCGAATCTCGGAATGAGAATGTCCTCGTCGTCGAGACGACGCACGAGTCCAGCAACATCGAAGTCAGCACCGAAGTAGGGAAGGCTTGACGCCTCTGTCTCAAACAGCCCCAGATCATCCGTTTCGCTCTCATCGAGCACGGTTGGGTCTGTCCGGTCCTGGTCGTCCACAAACTCGTCTTCACTCACGACACATTCATATCGCATGGGAAGCGAGCCATAGCGTCTCTGGTTGATCGCCACCATGCCTCCCGGCGAGCTCGGCGTGCAGTCGGTTCTCTGTGAACGAGGCTCGTCACGGAGCTATCCCCCAACCCTGCGCGCCGATCCTCAACGAGCATCTCGCCATGTCATCGACGAGGTACATCGGCGTGCCGTCCCGCCGTGAGCCGCGACGATCGCCTCCATATTCCAGACTTGCGATCGCGAGGCGACGCCGAGACCCGCTCAAACGACCGGTCGCTCCGGAGGCGCGACTTCTGCTCGTAATCAGGCGAGTTGGTCAAGTACCTGTCCTATCGTCGCCATCACGTCGTCGTGCGAGGCATTTTAGAACAGATGAACGCCCTGGCTGAGAAGGTGGGGCGAACTGGTGGGCCGCCCCCAGTTCGAGGGTGTCGAGTCGATTGCTCTCCCGCTCGTGCCGTCAATCCTCATAGCCTCAGAGAACCCCGCACCCTACAAAGGACATCGATGCTCGACCGCGCCCGCTGGATCGTGACCCGACTCGATGCCGACGACTCGCTTACCGACGAGGAACAGCTCATCATCCTGGCCGCGCTCGAGGGTGACGATACCCTTGCCGACCTCGCGAGCTTCGAACCGCCCGAGCGGGTGACGCCCGACTCAGGAGCCGTGGAGCCCGTCGAGCCCGCGGGCGCGTTCCTGAAGCGGATCAAGGTGCAGGGATTCCGCGGTATCGGGCCCAAGGCGCAACTCGACCTCAAGCCTGCGCCCGGGCTCACGGTCGTCGCCGGGCGCAACGGCTCGGGAAAGAGCAGCTTCGCCGAGGCGCTCGAGTTCGCGCTGCTCGGCACGACGGCGCGATGGCAGGAGCGGCGCGGCGCGGCTTGGGACGGCGCATGGCGCAACCTCCACGAAGGTGATCCCGCGTCGATCGAGGTGACGCTCGCTGAGGAGCAGGTCGGGACGACCACGGTCTCGGTGACATGGGCCGCGGATGCCGCGCGCGATGCGCACTCCACGCACCTGCAGCGTGCCGGGCAGAAGCGCGAGACGGGGGTGAGCTCGCTCGGCTGGGATGTCCAGCTCGAGACCTATCGCCCGATCCTGACCTACGACGAACTCGGCGCCATCCTCACCTCGGAACCCAGCAAGCTGTACGACAAGCTCGCGAGCGTGCTCGGGCTCGAGCAACTCGCCGCCGCGGTCAAGCGGCTCGAGTCTCGCGCGCGTCAACTCGGCGCGCCTGAGAAGGACGCTGCCGAGCGTAAGCGAGCCGTAACGCAAACGCTGCAGCAGCTTGGCGACGAGCGGGCCACCTCCGCTTTGAGCCTGTTGAAGAAGCGGGACCCGGATGTCGCCGCGCTTCGCGCACTCGCGACCGGCGTCGGGGATGGAGGCGTACGGCAGGCGGATGACGCGGCACACGCGGTGCTCCAGCTGAAACTGCCAGCAGCCGACGAGGTCGGCGCGGTGACCGACGCGCTGCGTGCGGCGACCGAAGCCGCCGCCAGTGCCGGCGACTCGGCCACGGCCGCGCTCGAGCTACGGACCGACGTCTTGCATGCGGCGCTTCGCGTGCACCAGCACCAGGGCGACGGTCCCTGCCCCGTGTGCGCGACCGGCCGTGTCGACGATGACTGGGCGGAACGCGCTCGAATCGAGATTCAGGAGGCCGAGGTCGCCCTCAGTGGGCTTCGGGCCGCGAGCGCGGCGTTGCGGAGCGCACGAGCGAACGCGGTCACACTCATCGCATCGGTGCCGTCGGTGCTCGACCGACTGGTGGCTGACGCGGAGCTCGGCGAGCTCGCCGAGCTGGCCCGTGAGCTGTGGGCCGAATGGGCTGAAGTGCCGGATGGGAATCTCGACCTGGCAGAACACCTCGCGGCGAAGCATCCGCTCGTTACCGAAGCCCTCGCTGAGCTTCAGCGCGCAGCACGGCGCGTCATCGATGCACGCGACGACGCATGGTCGGCCGCCGCGACACAGCTCGGCGCATTCCTCGATGCTCACGAGCGTTGGGCCGCCAAGAAGTCCGATGCTGCGAGCGCGAAGCGCGCCGTCAAGTGGCTGAAAGATCACGACAGCGAGCTCAAGAACGAGCGGCTGGCGCCGATCGCCGAGCAAGCGAAGGAGATCTGGTCCTACCTGCGACAGGAGAGCAACGTCGAGATCGCGCGCTTGAAGCTCGACGGCAGCAACACCCGCCCACACGTCGTGATCGAGGCATCCGTCGACGACAAGGATGCCGCGGACCTCACGGTGCTCAGTCAGGGAGAGTTGCACGCGCTGGCGGTCGCGCTGTTCCTGCCACGCGCGAAACTGCCCGAGAGCCCGTTCCGTTTCGTGGTGCTCGACGACCCCGTGCAGGCGATGGACCCCGCCAAGGTCGACGGGCTCGTGCGCGTACTTGCGAAGATCGCCGAGCAGCGGCAGGTCATCGTGTTCTCGCACGACGACCGGTTCGCCGACGCGGTGCGCCGCGGGCAGGTCAATGCGCAGATCCTCGAGGTGACTCGCGAGAACGGGTCCCGCGTGACGGTCACGAACGCGTTCGATCCTCCCCGGCGGTACCTGCGCGACGCCGCCGCGCTCCTTCGCGACGGGGAGATGCCGGATGACGCACTCCGCAGGGTGCTGCCCGGCATCCTTCGGTTCGCCGTCGAGGCGCAGGCGCGCGACAGCTACTTCACCGAGGCGCTGAGCAAGGGGCAACCGCACGCCGAGGTCGAGCGTATCTGGGCCGACCACCCGAAGACGACGCATCGAGTTTCGCTGGCGCTCTACGGAGACATCCGCTCGCTCGACGGATGGCTCGCGAAGCGTGCGGACTACCGAAAGCCGGCACTCGGCATCTGCACCTCGGGCGCGCACTCCTCGCTTGGCGGCGACCCTCGGTTCGCGCATGACGCCGTCGAGAAGTTCGTCGACGACATCCGGAACGGCGTCCGATGAGTACCGAGATCGAGCTTGCGCAGCGCGCCCTTTCTGGAGGCGCGGGCGTGCGGTCGCACTCGCTGCGCATGGCGTGGCAGACCCACGGGTACGAGGTCGATCTGGTCGGTGCGAACTCAGAGAGGCTCGTGCTTGCGACCGTCAAGTCGTTCTTCGGCTCACGCGGCGTCGTGGCTGATCACGTAATGGGCGTCAGCGGATACACCAGCTGGTACGCGCTTCTCAACCAGTTCGATATCCGTGACGGTGTCGTCACCGAGGCATGTGCGAGGTTCGGCTATGCGCCCGAGCAGACGGAGATGAGGTTGTACGTCGGCAAGGTCGCGGGCGGGACCAACGAGGCGCGGATCCGCGCATGGGCATCAACGCAAGAGATCGGTGGAGGCCCGATCCAGGTGATCGGGGCGACCGAGGTCGTCAGCAAGGTGCGCGAAGTCGCGCGAAGCAAGCAGTACCGCGATCACCCGGTGCTCGCGACATTGAAAGTGCTCGACGCCGCAGGCGCGCTCAACTGAATACTTCGAACAGGAGGGTCGCGCCCTACGAGATGAGCAGTGGCGGCGGCCCACCGACGCACTCAAGCGGTATCCGAAGCCGGACTGTGACAGGCCCGGATCTGCTGCCATCACTTGGCTCGTTGGCGAGTGCAACGCGGGGTGCTTGGTCCGGCAGGACGACGGCCACGGTTGATTCACTCGTGAAGGATCCGAACGCGCCTGGCGCTACGGTCTACGTTCGCCTCGCGCAGCCGGCTCAGCTGGGGTGAACGGGTCGGTGTTGACGCCGGCCCGCTGGAGCGCGCCGGGGGTGGCCATTGACACAGCACGGTGATCGCGGTCGCCACCCGGTTGAGTGCGGCTCCTTGAGCGCGACGGCGACGTCGCCGCGGGAGTCCTCGACGATCGCCGCCAACGTGGACTCCGCACGCAGCGCCTCCATCTCGCCGCGGCTGCGCGATGCCGGCACGATTAGGGGGTACCAGCTGGTACTCTGGTACCAAGGAGCAAATCGATGGCGACATTCACCCCGATCAAGATCGACCCGGCGACCGATCGCCTCGTCTCGGATGCGGCGCATCTACTCGGCCGCACGAAGAAGGACATCGTCACGGCGGCAGTGCGGGAGTTCATCGACTCGCATCACGCGGAACTGAGTGCCGGCGTGACAGCGACGGCGGAACGACTGTCGGGCGGTCACGCTGCGCCGCGTCGCCCCGGCGTGCGCCCGCTGCGTGCGCGGCTCAACGCGAACCGGGAGGACCTGCTGGCCGCACTCGGCGACTTGGGCGCGACGAATGTACGCGTGTTCGGAAGTGTCGCTCGCGGTGACGAATCAGCGACGAGCGACATCGACCTGCTCGTCGACGTTGGCGACGGCGTCGGCATGTTCGGCCTCGGCCAGATGCGCAGCGCCGCCGAACGAATTCTGGACGCGCCGGTCGATGTCGTGCCGGCTTCGAGCCTGAAGCCCGACGTTGTCGACACCGTGCTTCGCGAAGCGAGACCAGTGTGAGCCGATCGTCACGAGCCCGACTCGGAGACATCCTCATCGCGTGCAAGATGATCGAGGACTATGCGAAACGAACCGACGACGACGACATCGTGTTCGATGCGATCCGCATCCGCCTCGTCGAGATCGGGGAGGCGGTCAAGGACCTCGATCCGTCGGTCACCGCACCCGAACCCGGCATCCCGTGGGAGGAGATCGCCCAAATGCGTGACCAGCTCGCGCATCGCTACTTCGACACGTCTCACGCGATCGTGATGGCCACTGCTCGAAACAACATCCTCACCTCAGGTCCGCTGTGGAGCGCCTGCTCGACGGCGAACGAGGTAAGTAGGCACTTCCCGATGCGTGGTGCCCTCGGGTTCGTGCCGGTCCGTCAACCCCCGCGTTCGGGGACTCTCATCGGCGCCAGGTCCACCTGCAGGATCAGAGACCTAAGCCATCGACCTGGGAAGTGACGCCCTGAACGAGCAAACCGCCGGCCCCTCTCTCGGGCACCGCCGCCCCGCG
>NZ_BMMD01000040.1 GCF_014645655.1 Agromyces bauzanensis
CCTGAGTGAGTGTGCCGCTGTCGCGCTCTCGCCGCATGTTTCCGTTCGCGCGGTGCGTCGCCGTTCCGGCAGACGCACCGCGCGAACGGAAACACTGGGCGGTTCGACCGGGGACGGATGCGATACGCTTCGTGCGCGCCCCCGGGCGTCACTCCGGTTTGGCGGGCGTCCCGGATGCCGTGGACGATCCTGCGCGGCGGGCACGGCGTTCCGCCTTCGCCGCGGCACCCGACTCGGCGATGAGCGCCTTCGTCTCATCGAGCTCGCCGAGCATCGGGCGGATCCAGGTCACCGACGGATTCGAGTCGACGAGCAGCAGGCGCACGAGGAGCGTGAGCGGAATCGCAAGAATGGCGCCGATCGGCCCGATGATGACGGCCCAGAAGAGCACCGAGAAGAACGTGATCGTCTGGTTCAGCGACACCGCGTTGCCGACCACGCGGGGCTGGACGATCGATTGCACCACCGCGTTGATGATGCCGTAGACCACGATGACCGCGATCACCGTGGGCCAGCCGCCGACGAGCCCCCCGAAGATGATCGGCGGGATGATCGCGAGGAAGTACCCGATGTTCGGGATGAAGCTGCACAGGAATGCCAGCACGCCCCAGATGAACGCGCCCGGCACACCGAGCAGGAGGAGAGCCAGCCAGTTCAGGAAGCCTTGGGCGAGGCCGAGCAGGGTCGTGACGACCATGTAGCGCCGTACGTTGCTGCCGTACCTGACGAGCGAGACTGCGAGCAGCGGGTGCGTCTTGCTCGTCATGCGCAGGATGGTCGGCATGTAGCCGCCGTCCATCGCCATCAGCAACACCATGGTGAGGATGATGACGATTGCCGTGGTGAGCCCCGCCAGCCCCCCGGCAAGGCCGCCGAGGAAGCCGATCAGCGAGGACGGATCGAAGTCGGCGGCGATGTCGCTGAGTTGCTTGGAGCTGATGCCGAGCGAATTCAGCCATGCGACCACATCCTGCCCCCAGGCGCTGATCTCATCGGCGAACTGGGGAAGCAGCGCGGCGAACTGGCCGAACGCGACGAGCACCGTGTAGCCGAAGACGAACAGGAGCAGCATGACGGCGATGATCACCGACCCGGTGGCGATGCCCCGCGGCACGCCACGCCGTTCCAGCGCCACCCTGAGCGGATGCACGCAGATGGTGAGGATGATTGCCAAGAAGACGGGGGCGATGATGGGCGCGAGACCGGCGATGCCGAACCCCACGAGCACCGCTCCCCCGAGACCGAGCATGATGAACGCGTTGCGATGATCCCCCAGCTCCGCGTTCACCGATGCCCGGTCACTCTCGGGATCGGCCCGAACCGTTCTCCTGCTCCACCGCACCTATTCTCCGTTCCGAGTGGCGTCGCGTGCTGCGTGGGCGGCAGTGCCGCCGATCACGCTGGGACGCGCAGCGCGTTGGACTTCAGCGCGTCGTACTCGGTTGCCGTGATGGCCCCGGAGTCGAGCAGTCGCTTCGCCGACTCGATCTCCGAGGCGGCCGACGAGGTGCCCGCGACCGAACGGATGTAGTCGGTGGTCTCCGCGGTCGCTTCCCGCGATCTGGCGGCACTCCGCTCGGCCATGCTGCGCCCGCGCGCGATCAGGTAGATGAAGGCCGCCAGAAACGGGACGAAGACGAGGAAGAGTATCCACAGCGCCTTTGCCCATCCATTGAGGCTGCCATCCCTGAAGATGTCCACGATCACCGTGATGAAGATCCAGATGCACGCGATGGCGATGTAGATCCAGAAGAACCAGACGAAGAAGTCCCAGATTGACATGGGCATTTCCTTTCGATGGGTGTGCAGGTCACGCCCGCTCGCTCGAAAGCTATTGGGCGATCATCAGGCACCGCATCACCCGGTTCGGATGAAACCGCGCCACGCGGTGAGGGTGGCGGTGAGCTGCTCGCACACGAACTGAACGCGACGGCTGCTGAGTATCGTTGGCCTCACGATTGGGGCGATGCCATACTGAACCGTGGGCGTTTCTCACTGTTCTGGGGGATGACGTGGTCGAGATACCCGTAACCGAATACCTCGTCGATCGGCCGGCACTGCGGCGGCGGATGGATGCCGCGCTGTCGTTGCCCCTGACGCTCGTCGTCGCACAGGCCGGTGCGGGCAAGACGGTGCTGCTGAACCAGTGGGCGACCGATCATGGCGGCGTTCGGTTCGTGTGGGTCGACGTCGAGGCCGGCGATGACGATCCGGTTCGATTCGCTCGCCGGCTGCTCGCGGAGCTCGCCGTCGTGCGGCCCGACATCAGCGGCCTCGCCCGGATGACCTCGCTCAATGCCGGCGGAATCGGCGGACCACTCCTGCAGGCCCTCGCCATGGAGCTCGCGTCGTTCCCGGAGCTCGTCATCGTGCTCGACGACCTCCACCACCTCTCGAACCGCACGCTGCTCGCCGACCTCGGCGTACTGGTATCCGCCATCCCGCCCAATGTGCACATCGTGATCTCCACCCGTGTCGATCCCCCTATCGCATGGAGCGGTCTTCGCCTGCGTAACAAGCTCCTCGAGATCCGGCAGGCCGACCTGGCCCTGACCGAGCCGGAGTCTGCGGAGTTGCTCGCCAGGATGACCGGCCGCGACATCCCGGCCGAGGTCATGCAGGTGCTCGTGGCCCGCACGGAGGGGTGGGCCGCCGGAGTGCAGCTCGCCGGGATCACGCTCAGGGTTCATCCCGACGCCTCCGACTTCGTCGCCGAGTTCGGCGGCACCGACCGTCTCATCGCCGAATACCTGACCGAAGAGGTGCTCGCGGCGCTCCCTCAACGCGACCGTGCCCTCCTGCTTCGGATGTCCCCGCTCGAGGACATGACTGCCGGACTCGTCGATCACGTGCTCGAGCGGTCCGATGCACTACAGCTCTTCGAGCGCCTCGAGCGCGAGTCGATGTTCTTGGTCTCACTCGACGCCCACCGTGAGCGCTTCCGGTTCCACCAGCTCTTCAGGGACCTGCTCCGGTACCGCTTGCGCTACGAGGACCCCGAACAGGAGGTCGAGGTTCTCGTCCGCGCAGCGGAGTTCCACCGGGCTCGCGGTCAGCTCCCGACGGCCATCGAGTACCTCTTACGTGCCGGGGCATGGGACCGTGCCCTCGACGCCACCATGGCGCTGGGAAGCGAGATCTTCGAGCGCGGCGAGATGCGGACCGTCATCCGCTGGATCACGACCGTCCCCGAATCCGTGCGCACCGATCGGCTCGACGTCTCGCTCGAACTGGGCATCCTCGTCGGCATGCAGGGCGAGGCGGCGCACGCCGTCGACATCCTCAGCCGGGTGACCAACGATCTGCGGGCCACCGACGGCGAGCGCGCGATCGCCCACGCGTGGATCTCGGCGACCACCCAGTGGAACCCACATCCCGACGAAACGCTCCGCGCTGCCGAGCGTGCCATCGACCTGCTCCAGTCCGGTCCGGCATCGCCGATCCCCGACGTGATGCGGCTCACGACTCCGGAGCTGCTCCGGACCCTGACGATCGGATCCGGCGGCCGATCCCATTTCCTCGCAGGAGATCTGCGCGAGGCGGAGGCGTGGCTGACCCGCGCCTTGGACAGCGAGGGGATCGCGTACCCGCCCTATCGTGTCGGAGTTCTCGGCTCGCTGGCGCTCATTCGCATCTGGTGCGGGCGCGCCGTCGAGGCCGAACTCCTCGTCGCGGAAGCATTCGAGACCGCTGCCACGAGCGGCCTGCTCGCTCATCCCGTCATCGCGGATGCATACCTCGCGCGAGCGATGGTGGCCCTCGAACGTGGATCACCAGATATCGCAGCCGCACCACTCCGGGATGGAACGATACGGGCGGAGGCGAACCACCGAACCCAGCTGTTGTGGCTCGCCCGTTGCCAGCAGGCGATGCTCGCGGTCGCCAACGGTTGCCTCGACGAAGCCCTCGAACTCACCGACCTCTCCGAGCACGACGCCGTGTCGGCCCCGGCTCCGGCCATTCTCGATCGCCTCATCGCAGCGCGCATGACCGTGCTGCGCCGACTCGGGCGGCCTGAAGAATCCCTTCGCCTCCGAGGCGGCGCCGCTCCGACGTCGGCCACCATCGCCTTCGAGACCGTCGCAGCCTCATTGGCACTCGGACGCACGGACTCGGCTCATCGCATGATGCCGGCGATGCGAGCGGTCTTCGAAGTGGAAGGTCTTCGCGGCGACCTCCAGCGGCTGTCGGCGATGGCGTGGACCGCAGAGCTCGACGGCGATCACCGCACCGCCCTCGACCTGATCGACGCCTCCATCGACCGGGCCGAGCCCGACGGCCTGATCGAGGTCTTCATGGCAACGGATTCCGTCGTCCTCGACCTGATCGCGGAACTGGCTGCCGAACGCGGCGGCCTTGCTGCGGCGGTCATCGCCCGGCGACGCCAGGTGGAACCGCAGGACGCCAATGCCGATCTGCCGGAACCGCTGACCGAGCGAGAATTGGAGATCCTCGCGTATCTCCCGAACCATTCCACGAGCGCAGAGCTGGCTCGCTTCTGCTTCGTGTCGGTCAACACACTCAAGACGCACATGGCGCACATCTACCGCAAGCTCGCAGTGACCGACCGCAGCGCCGCGATTGCGCGGGCCCGGGAGCTGGGCCTGCTCGATCGGGTCAATCGGACTGCGCGGTCACATGCTTGACCGACTCGATCTCGATGTTGAACCCTCGCAGCAGCTCGAGCACCCCGACGAGCCGCGACTGATCGGGCACGCACCCGCGCAGGCGAGTCGACCCCGCCTGACGCGTGACGACCTCGAAGCCCTGAAGCTCGGCGATGATCATCGGGCTCAGTTCACCCCTCACCAGGATCTCGAATGTCTCGGCGATCATGCTCTCTTCCGGATCTTCGTGTCGACGGATCGCACGCGTCTGCGTGCGGCGATGCCGCCGGGGTCGACTAGATGCGTCGGCGACGTCCGGGCGTGATCGCCGCGCCGACCACGGCGGCCTTCGCGACCGGGGCAGGCCCGGGGCGAATTGCCGCGCCGACCACCGCGGCCCGGGCGACGGGTGCGCCGACGACGCCGACCCGTCCGATTCGTGCAGCCCTCAGCGGCATGTCATGCTCCTGTCGTCTCGAGTGCGGCATCGGCCTCGATCGAGGCGATGATCGCTTGGATGGGGATCCGCCCGCCGGCGATCAGCTGACCCCCGGCGCTCCGGGCGGCCGCGGCGAACGGCGCGGCCCAGAGATTCTCGTACACGAGTACGCCCGCGACGCTGCCGGGCTGCATCGCCGCTGCCAGGTGCTCCACGTCGTCGGCGGCGAGCAGTTCGGCGAGTTGCGACTCGATCTCGACCAAGCCGCCGAGGTCGCCCGCGTCCGACAACTCCATGGCATCCACCACGCCCGCCTCGTCCTTCACGAGGACGATCGCGTCGATGACCCGGATGGTCCCGGCCTCGGCGAGGTTCACGAGCTCTTGCGCGATCTCCCCCCTGAAGTTCGCCTCGCCCGGCGGGAACTCGACGACGAGGAAGTCGACGGGGCCCAACGCGTCCAGTTCGTAGTCGGTCATGTTCGTTCCGTCCTCTGCCGCAGTTCGTTGGCGCCTGTTCCCCGGCGCTCAGCCTCAGACTCCTCGTACCCGACGACCGAGACATCACACAATCAGGGTGATTCGGGTGTCGGTCGGTCACACCACCCTGACTGGTGCCGTCAGCGAAGGCGCTCACGTCGTCGACCTCGCTTACCGCGGCGATGGACCAGGCCGGTCGCGCGCCCAGCTGCCATCACTCGTGTCCGCTGCCGGCACGTTGGTGGTCCTCATCTTCGGAACCGCCCTGCCCAATGGCTGGCGGCCATCGACACCATGACGACCTGCCGGGGGTTCGCACTCGGGCCCCCAGCCGGCGGCAGGACATCACCCGAACCGGATGATTCGGCGGACGGGCGGCATGGGTACCGTGAGCGGGGCTTTCACCGACTGCGAACTGGGGGAACACCATGAAGCCTGATCGCCACGCGCGGACGATGCTGCCGATTCCCGACCGGCAGGTCCCGGGTCTCACGACCTACGACGCGAAAGATCCCGACACGGCGTATCCGCCGATCGAACCGTTGCTCCCGCCGG
The DNA here is from genome assembly GCF_014645655.1 of Agromyces bauzanensis. GTDB lineage: Bacteria > Actinomycetota > Actinomycetes > Actinomycetales > Microbacteriaceae > Agromyces > Agromyces bauzanensis. The sequence continues at coordinate 6,081 of NZ_BMMD01000040.1, forward strand.
ATGGAGCCCCCAACGTGCTGGTCATCCTGCTCGATGACGTGGGGTTCGGCGCCTCGAGCGCGTTCGGCGGTCCGTGCGAGACGCCGAACGCCGAGAAGCTCGCGGCGGGCGGGCTGAGGTACAACCGCTTCCACACCACCGCTCTGTGCGCACCGACCCGCGCGGCGATGCTCTCGGGACGCAACCACCATTCCGTCGGCATGGGCAGCATCACCGAGACGGCGACCTCAGCGCCCGGCAACAGTTCGCTCAAGCCGAACACGAAGGCCCCGCTGGCGATGACGCTGAAGTTGAACGGGTACTCGACGGCGCAGTTCGGCAAGTGCCACGAGGTTCCGGTCTGGCAGTCGTCGCCGATGGGCCCGTTCGACGCGTGGCCGTCGGCCGGTGGCGGGTTCGAGACGTTCTACGGCTTCATCGGCGGTGAGAACAACCAGTGGGATCCCGCACTCTACAACGGCACGACCCCGGTCGAACCGCCGGCCACGCCCGAGGAGGGGTACCACCTGACCGAGGATCTCGCCGACCACGCGGTGAGCTGGATCCGCACGCAGAAGGCGTTGATGCCCGAGAAGCCGTTCTTCGTGTACTTCGCCCCGGGGGCGACGCATGCGCCGCACCATGTGCCGAAGGAGTGGGCCGACAAGTACGCGGGGAAGTTCGCCGACGGCTGGGATGTGCAGCGCGAGCGTACGTTGGCGCGGCAGAAGGAGCTCGGGGTCGTCCCGGCCGATGCCGAGCTCACCGCGCGGCACGATGAGATCCCCGCGTGGGACGACATGCCCGACCAGCTCAAGCCGGTGCTCGAGCGGCAGATGGAGGTGTACGCGGGATTCCTCGAGCACACCGACTTCCATGTGGGGCGGGTGATCGACGCGATCGAGGACCTCGGGGTGCTCGAGAACACGCTCATCTACTACATCATCGGCGACAACGGGGCATCCGCCGAGGGCACCGTCAATGGCGCGTTCAACGAGATGGCGAACTTCAACGGCATGGCGGCGCTGGAGACGCCGGAGTTCATGCGATCGAAGATGGACGAGTTCGGCTCGCCGAGCTCGTACAACCACTACGCGGTCGGCTGGGCGTGGGCGATGGACTCCCCGCTGCAGTGGACCAAGCAGGTCGCATCGCACTGGGGCGGCACTCGCAACGGCACCATCGTGCACTGGCCGAACAGCATCGAGGAGAAGGGCGGGCTGCGCTCGCAGTTCACCCACTGCATCGACGTGGCCCCGACCATCCTCGAGGCGGCAGGCCTTCCTGAGCCGACCATGGTGAACGGCGTGCAGCAGTCGCCCATTGAGGGCACTTCGATGCTCTACTCGTTCAACAAGCCCGACGAGCCCGAACGCCACGACCTGCAGTACTTCGAGATGTTCGGCAACCGCGGCATCTACTACAAGGGCTGGAGCGCGGTAACGAAGCACCGCACCCCCTGGGTCATGACCGGCGGCGGGCTCGTTGCGTTCGACGACGACGTGTGGGAGCTCTACGACGGCAGCGTCGACTTCAGCCAGGCCCGCGATCTCGCGGCCGAGAACCCCGAGAAGCTGCATCAGTTGCAGAGGCTCTGGCTGATTGAAGCGGTCAAGTACAACGTGCTGCCTATCGATGACCGAACCGCCGATCGGGCGAATCCCGACATAGCGGGCCGGCCGACGCTCATCCGCGGCAACTCGCAGCAGTTCTTCCCGGGCATGGGTCGACTCTCCGAGAACAGCGTCGTGAGCATCAAGAACAAGTCGTTCTCCGTCACGGCCGAGGTCGAGGTGCCCGAGGGCGGGGTCGAGGGTGTCATCATCGCCCAGGGCGGTCGGTTCGGCGGGTGGAGCGTCTACGTCACCGGCGGCACGGCGAAGTTCGTCTACAACGTGCTGGGAATCCAGGAGTTCGCGACGGTGGCCGACACGGCGATCCCCGCGGGCACGCACCAGGTGCGCATGGAGTTCGCCTACGACGGCGGCGGCCTTGGCAAGGGCGGCGACGTCACGCTCTTCTACGACGGCGACGAGGTCGGCACCGGCCGAGTCGACGCGACCCAGGCGCTGGTCTTCTCCGCCGACGAGACCACCGACGTCGGATACGAATCCGGCACGGCCGTCAGCCCCGACTACACCCCGCAGTCGAGCCGGTTCACCGGCAAGATCAACTGGGTTCAGATCGACACGGGCGACGACGACCACGACCACCTCATCGACCCCGAGGAACGCCTCCGGGTCGCGATGGCCAGGCAGTAGGAACCGTCGAGCTCGAGACGGCGACGGCGAGCCCGGCCGGCCGTCGGGAGCGGGTCAGATTCCGACGCTGGACCGCGCCCCCCTCCCGGGTTAGTCTGCCGAGGAGGGGGGTCGCCATGCCGCAGTTCCGACCGATCACAACGAGGAGCACGGCGTGAGCGCCGGGGTGTCGCTCCGCGCCGTCTCGACCGCCGTGCCGCCCACGGTGCTCGTGCAGCCCGAGGTGCGCGACGTGTTCGCCGCGC
>NZ_BMMD01000041.1 GCF_014645655.1 Agromyces bauzanensis
ACCAGCATGCAACTATCCCTAGTTATGCCGAACTATCCGACCCGAACATGCCCCTGATCAGGCGCTCCCGCACAACATCGGCATAACTCCGACATCAAGATAATCCACGGCGGCGTGCTGGCGGTGCTCGATGTCGGCGTCGATCGTGTCCAGGGTGCTGTTGGTGATGAACGCGTGATACCGCCACGTGTCGAACAGCGTGTCCTGCCCGGTCTTCGCGTGCTCGTTCAGTCGCTTCACGCGCCGCACCACGAGCCGGCACGGCACCTGCTGGCCCTTCTTCTTCGAGGTGAACGCGACGAACGGGATCTCGGCGACCCCGGCGTCAGAGACCAGCATGAGTGCTGGAGTCAAACGGCGGCGTTGCTTGATCACTTCGTCTCGCTGGTTCGCGGTTGCCACGGCGGGTCAGAACCGGGGCCACGTGACTGGGAGCCACACGAGCGCCAGACCGACCATGGTGACGACGGCGCTCAACGCTGCCAGGGTGATTCGCCCGATCAGCTTGGAGGGAAATGCCGCAGTCGCCTGTCCGGCGAGGCCGATGACGACGGCGATACCAACGAGCACCGCACTGGAGAGAACGATCCCCACGGGCTTCATTCCTGAACATTCCGTGGAATCTGCTGTGCAGCTCCGGAACGGGCCACCCTGACCGCTGGTGTCGTAGTCGTGCAGGCTGATCGAGAGCCAGAACATCGCCATGAGGTTGATCGGCAGCGCGACGCAGGTCAGCACGACCGTGAGCGCAGGGCCGAGAACCCGGCGAGCCCGCACGCGTCGTGCGTCGGCCTCTGTGGGGACCGCGGGCATCACCTCAGCCACCCTGCCCAGGCAGCGCGCTGACCGCGATCAGCGAGCCGGCCTCGTCGCACGCGAGCCCGACATCACCCACGGCGCGTTGGAACTCCGTGTTCTCGTAGCCAATGCCGCCCGAGGAGACCGCTCGCTGCGCATCCTTGATGGCCGGCGACACGTCGGTGGCCCCGAGGACCATGTACCTCCAGCCATCCTCGACGGCCGCAACCCGCGACGCGTACTCGACGTCATCGATCAGCCCCTGCTCGTGCTCCCAGTCGGAGCGATACCGGACCCCCTCGAGCGCGCTCACCTGACCGCACAGGTGGCGCTCGTCGGCGTCAGGCGGCATCAGCTCGGCGTCGGCGGGAGGCTTCGTCGTCTCGGGTGCCGACTTCCCCGTCGGTGCGGTTGCTGCGGGGCTCGTCGTGCAGGCAGTCAAGGTAAGCGCAAGCACGGTCAGCGTGATCGCCAGCGCAGCTCGTTGGTTCCCACACTTCATGCCGTCGGCTCGCTGTCGGCCGCTGGCAGGTACGCGGTGATATCGATCGAGGTGTGCGGGGGCATGCTGATTGCGGCCGGATCGGCGGAGTGCACTTCGCCGTGGTCGTAGGGTGTCACGTCGTCTCATCTCTGTTTGTGGCCGTGGTGCTACCGGAAACGTACGTCGCGCATACCCGCTTCGGCGATACGACCTTCGCAACATTCATCTGCTCAGTCGCTCGTCGGCGGCCCGCCTGGGTCACCAGTCGAGTTGGTACCACGGCCCTCCCCCGGGCGTGCGGCTGAATGTCAGGTGGTGGCCGATCGGAGTGCGTTGCAGCACGTACTCTCCGGTCCCTGCGTGCGCGACGTTCGGGTCGGTCGTGAGGACGGATACGCCGTCCGAGTACCAGGGGCCGCCGGCAGGCTCGAGGACGGTGTAGTCGGTGTGATGCCCGGTGATCGCGCGCACGAGGAACGGCGTACCGTCGTCTGCGGTGATCGTGACGTACTGCCTCACTGTCGCAGTCACGGTGGAGATGTAGAGCAGGATGATGAGTGCGACTCCGCACACGGTGGCGAGTGGGCCCAGCACCCACGCAGCGGCACGTTCGAGCCTCCGGGACGCCCAGGCCAGCTGATGCGCGATCGTTCCCAGTGTCATGCAGATGGACGCCAGGAAGAGGAGGTGCATCGTGGGCCGCCACTGGACGGCGCCGACCGAGAAGATCACCACCTCGTAGCCGGGCCGCTCGAGATGCTCCAAGACGAGCAACGCGCTCAACGCGGTGCCGGCCGCGAAGATCGCGATCCACCGAATGACCGTGCGGATGAGACTGGACGGCCTCGAAGGCGACCCAGCCGAGCTCGCCGGTGCCGGTGCCGCCCCAGCACCCTCGTTCGGGCCAGGGTTGCGTTGAGGTTCGCTCATGGTCGGGCGGAGTCGATCTCACCGAGCCGTGACGCCTTGGCGACGGCTTCGGTACGAGACGTCGCGCCGAGCTTGGCGAAGATGTTGGTGTTGTGCCGCTTGACGGTGCCGACCGAGATCGACAGCGACCGGGCGATGTCGTCATTGGACCGGCCCTGCGCGATCAGCCGCATCACCTCCTTCTCTCGCAGCGAGAGCACCGAAGCCGAGTGCTCCATTCCGGGGACGGGGCCCGGTGTGGCGACGGCGGAGTGGATCGCATCGACCAGTTCGCTGGCAGGGGCAGACTTCGACACGAACCCGGCCGCGCCGGCCGCCCGCAGGTGGTTCGCGAGGACCCGGTCTCGGTGCATGGTGACGATGAGGATCCGTGTTCCCGGGGCCTCCGCCCGTACCCGGCTGATCGTCGAGAGGACGGGGATGCCCGGCATCTCGACGTCGAGCAGCAGCACATCCGGTCTGGTTGCGATCGTCTGCTCGTAGGCCTCGTCGTGGGTCGCTGCCTCGCCGACCACTCGTACTCCGTCGGCGGCGGTGAGCATCGCACGCAAGCCTCCGCGGAAGAGCTCGTGGTCGTCCGCGATGACGACCGAGACGGATGCCGCGCCGGTCACGTCGTACCCCGGTCGACGAACGGCAGGTTCAGTCGAATACCCGCAGTGCCGGGCGCGTGGAGGAACTCGACGGTGGCTCCGATCGTGCCGGCACGTTCGGCGATCCCTCGAAGGCCGAGCGAGGTGGGCCTGCGGGTGTCGTCGTCGTAGCCGAAGCCATCATCGGTCACCGTGACCTGCAGCTGACTCGGCGACCACTCGAGTCGCGCCTGTACCGCGGTTGCCTGCTGCGCGTGCGTGCGGGCATTGCGGGTGGCTTCGGTGACGATCGTGAACAGCTCCTCACGGGCAAGGTCACTCAGGGGCCTCACCTTACCGACCTGCGTGACGTGAACCGGAAGCGTGCCACGTCCGCCGGTGGCGTACGCGTACTCCTCGATGGCCTCGGCCAGCTCCATGTCTCCGACCTGCGCTTTGAGGTCGACCGCGATGTCCTGTGTGTCCATGAGCGCGCCACGGAGGACGCCGATCGCCGTGGCGACATCTTCGTCCGGCCGGCGCAACTGGACCGCTTCCAGCCGCTGCACGCCCGCAGCGATCCCATGCGCAATGCGATCATGCAGCTCACGCGCCAGACGCGACCTCGCCTCGCGATCCGACGAGCGGAGCTGATCACGGAGCACCTCCACATATGCAATCGCACCGGGCGGGAACCGCCGCCAGATCGCATGATGCAGCGCACGGGCGACCTCCAGGTCTCGACGTTCTCCGGATGCTTCGGCGATCGCGTCGGCGACGATCGGGAGCGCGACGCCGAACAGCACCTCCGCCGCCATCAGCGGCTCCGACGGATCGATGTCCAACGCGGCGGACCGTTGACCGTGCGCACTCAACACGTCGGCGTCACCGTACTCGACCGATACCAACTCCGGAGGGGCGACATCGCCATCCAACCCTGAGATCGCTTCGGCGAGGATCGACTGAACTTGGAACTCCAGCCCGCCGTCGAGCGCCTCGGCGGTCGCCAGCGCGCTTCTACGCTCAATCAGCCGCAGATGCAGCTCGGCGATCACCGCGTCCGAGACCGTGGCTACATCCATCCGCATGGTCGTCCAGCGCCACCCCTCGTTGATCTCCGAGCGACCGTCGACAGCGCGCTCCTCTGGACGGTACCCCGAAGCGCGTCACCCGGCGATACGACTTCCGGCACATTGCTGGCCGGATGGGATGCGCCGGCCGAGAGGCTCGCGTCCACCCGGCGCGCACACGTTCGCGGTTCTCCTGACGACGGTGCGGGTGATGACGCATTCGAGCACCCGTATAGCCGAAGGGAACGCCACAATTTGTGACTATTAAGTGACTACGAGGACGGATTCGCAATCGAAAGCGACGTGCTCTGAGATGCAGAAATCCCAGATCAACACGATATCGTCTTCGATCGCGATTCCGTGGACTGTTTCCTGAGCAGATCCGCCCACGCGACACGAGTCAGGGCCACATCCCACTGTGCAGAAAATTGTCTGACCAGGGCATTTATCAGAGAGCCGATGACGGGAATCGAACCCGCGCTGTCTGCTTGGGAAGCAGAAGATATCCAGTAGTGATTCACTCGGCTTCACTCGCGCTCACGAGCCCCGGAATCTCGGGGGAGTGTGAACTCGAGTGAATCAACGTGATGCCGACTTTGTGACTATTAAGTGACTACGAGCGCCCGTTGGCACCCCTCCAGTTCGTGAACTGGGGCCGCCAAGGAGACTACCAGCGGAAGGATCCGCGCGGCCGTCGTGTGGCATCGAGCCCGTCGGGGTTCCATCCTCGTTTGGTGAAGTAGGCCTTCAGGCGGAGTTCGGCGTCGTGTTCGTCGTCGGCGCCCCATCGGTTGATGGCCATTTCGATGAGCGCGACGCGGGCTCGGGGCTGATCGGTGTCGATCGCGTAGGCGATGAACTCGGGCGGCTTCTGTACGTCGCAGAGCCCGCTCGTGCGCAGTTCATGGAAGAACCCGTTGTCATCGGTCAAGATGACGTCGGCCCCGCCGTGCAGGGCTGCAGCGGCGACGTGGCGATCCTTGGCGTTGACGGCGAGCCGCACCTCGATATCGACGAGCCCGGACCACTGAACGGATGCCTCCGGGAATGCCGTGTTCATCTGCTCCACGAGGTGGCTGCGCCGATCTTCCGTCATCGCCGAGGGGAGATGACGCGCCATCTCCTCAAGCACCAGTGGGCTCCACAACGGTTCGAACATTCCGGCCTCTGCGAGCGTCAACAGCACATCGCGTGGCCGCGCTTCGACGAGGATCTGCGCGTCGATGAACGCTCGGAACCCCACGGTCTAGAAGTCGTCGCCGTCGTAGAGGCCAGCCTCTCGCGAAACGCGCGCCACCTCGTCGAGCGCCGCCCGCCGGCGGTGCCGGAAGGCCTCGGCGAACTTCACGAGCTCCCCGAGCCGGATCCGGCGGTGGGTGCCGCGGAACTCACACGGAAGCTCGCCAGCCTCGAGCAGCTGCACCAGGTACGTGCGGGAGACACCGAGCAGTTGCGCAGCCTGCGAGGTCGTGAGCATCGTCTCCAGCGATCCGACCACGACGCCTTCGCCACGCGCGAAGCGATGCAGCACGTCCGCGATCGCTTCGCGAACCTGTTCCGGAAGCCCAGTCAGCAATGGGCCGGCGACCGCCGTGTCCGAAGCTTCGATCGCGTCGGCAGCCGCGTTCAATTGGGTCTCGTCGCGGTCGGCAACCGGATCTATCCCTAACGGTATCAGCAGAGACATGACCTGCACCTCCTGACACAATTCTACCCGGCCTATCTCACATAAACGCAACCAATGTTTGGCGAGTGCAGAGGGTTCAGGCGGACGATTCGTATTGATCCGGGGGGCGGCGGTGAGGTGGAGCGATCGGATCGGCAGGAAGCCATCGAGGAGGCTCCCCGATCTGGAGGGGGTTGACGGCGGAGTGGATCATGGCCCCGGCCTGTGGAATGGCTCGAATCGAATCGGAGTGCGCCGCGCTCAGCCGCCCTGTCCGGGCAGGGCGCCGATCGCGAAGAGCGAGCCGGCGGCATCGCAGGCTCGCGCGAGCTCGTCCATGGCGATCTGGAAGTCCGTGTTCTCGTAGTTGATGTCTCCATAGACGAGGGCGCACTGCACGTCCTTTCACGGCCGGCGTGACGTCGCTGCCGCCGGTGGGGAGGTACCTCCAACCGTCCTCGATCGCTGCCAACCGACAGGTATCCCGTCGAAGCGGTTGTGCCGGCTTCGGTCGTCCTGGAGAACGTGATCGCGGACATCCCGGACCGAGCGTCAAGGGGAATGTTCGACTTCAACCGACCGGAAGTGCTTGTTGCTCGAGTGGTTCTGCAACTGATGCTCAAGCTGGAACTTGAATCATCGGGGGCTGTGGGCGTTCGCTCATCGCTGGATCCTTTCGGGCTCGCACAGACGCACCTCGGCGTCGTGGGGGAGGTTCACGATGTACGCGCCGCCATTTCGGTGTAACCGAGGATCGCACCCAGTAGGCGAGAAGCCACGAGGACTCCGCCAAGACTCTGTTGAGCTCGGACTTTCGGCACTCGTGGCTCGGCTGCCCATTCAAGAGTAGGAAGGGATCATGGGCGACATCGAGACCACCAGCTGGCGGCGCTTCCGGGCTTGGGTGAGGAAGGCCAACGGGTCGATCGACGCGCCGGATGTGGCCATCACCAAGATCACCAGGGCGAATCGCTACGGGAAGACCTGAGGGACGTCACGTTGGTGTGGCGCCCAGAGCTTGGCGGATGGCGCATTCATCGTATTGGCGAGCCCGCTCCGCCCCATTTGCTGCGGCGTACGGATTCTGACGGTACAGCGCCGCGGTACGACACGGACGTCGAGGTCGACATCGCTCGCGATTGAGCGCGGATCCGGGGCCAGGCCGTCGGCGGTGCCCGCCAGTCGATCCCAAGTTGCCAGCGCGACTACCCCGGGCCGACGACGGCCGGGGTTCCGCTCTCGATGACGAACTCGCCGATCTGGGTGGTGCCGTCGGCTTCGTAGACCGGGACGGTGAAGGTCTTGCCGGCGCGTTCCTCTTGCCACCTGATTGCGTCCTCTGGTGAGGTGAACTCGCGGGCTGCGGCGGTGCCGTCGGCTTCCTCGAGCTCGGCGCGGTGGACGTAGCCTTGCCGGCCGTTGGTGGCGACGACGGCGATCAGGTCAGGGATGCCGTTGGGGTTCTTGTCGCGCGTCACCGCGTCCCGGGACGCTTCTCGGTGTCCGCGCTCTCGGAGATCTGCTCCAAGAGCGCGTGCAGTTTTCCCATGATCTCCAGCGCGGCCTCCGCAGTATCACGCTCCTTCTCGGCCCGACGCAGCTGCGCCTTCAACCGGGCATTCTCGGCCTGCGCCGCGTTCGGGCGGCCGACCGCCGCGCCCGGCCTCTTCCCCTCCAGGAGGCCCGCGTCCCGCTGCTTACGCCACTCCGAGATCAACGACGAATACAGACCCTCCCGGCGCAGGAACGCGCCGCCCTGCCCGGTCTCGCACGCGGTCTCGTACTCGGACAGATACTTCAACTTCTGTGCCGGCGTGAACGAACGCCGACGCGCAGGCACGTCCGGGTTCGAGGGTGCGTTCACGACTCCATCATCCGTCGCGGCCAGCACGACCGGGGAAACAATACTCATCGAAACAGGTGATCCTTCAACGCCCTACAAGGCGGACTTGCTATGAACCGGTGGACTCACCCAACCCTGACACGTAGGGGAGAGCTGACCGCTGTTCTGGATCGCATGGATCATCGGACAGACATCCCCTGACGGGAGCTCTGAATCGCCTGGCTTTCGTTCCAACCTGTGTCCGGGCGCAGCGATCGTCGGCTGACCTGATTCGTGGCCAGCGTAGCCCGCTCGCCCTCGCCAAGTGTGCGGG
>NZ_BMMD01000042.1 GCF_014645655.1 Agromyces bauzanensis
CAGCCGTACAGGCGTTCCAGACGGAGCTCGGCGTCGAGCCGACTGGTGCGGTGGACGCTGCGACGATCGCCGCTTTCGAGCGCGCGATCGCCGAGCTCACCGCGGCGGACGCCTCGCCGAACCCATCCGCGACGCCGACGGACGCGCCCGCGAGTTCCTGATCCCCAGCCGGGATGGCGGCTACTCGAGCAGCTTGCCCGCCACCGACACCTCGCTGCGCATGAGCGCGGCGATCTCGTCGGGGATGGACCTCGCCGGCAGCATGCTCGCCCCACCGACACGCATCATGGATGCCACGCGCCGGGCCGCGAACGGATCGTCTCTCGTATCGCATCGAAGTCGTACGCGGTGCTGTCCAGCACCTCGTACTCCCCGCCAGCGCAGGGATGATCCCTTGTCGGCGCAAGGCTGACGGTTCGCGAACGGCGTCCGGCCGGACCAGCGGGCGAGACGTTGCCGAACGTTCACCTCGGGATCGGGACCGCTTCACCCGCGTCGCAGAGGCTGGGATCCATGAGAGCCAACCGAGCCACCGCCCGAGTCACGAGCATCCTGACCGCCATCGCCGCCATGCTCGCCGTCGCCGCCCCCGGCACCGTCGCCTACGCCGACGACCTCGAGCACAACCCTCATCGCTCCAGCGTCCAGCCGCTCGAGCGCGCCCACGCCCACAACGACTACGACCACGACCGTCCGCTGCTGGACGCCCTCGACCATGGCTTCACGTCTGTCGAGGCCGACGTCTGGCTCGTCGACGGCGAGCTCTACATCGGCCACGACGGGCCCGACCTGAACCGCACCCTCCGCGCCGAGTACCTCGAGCCGCTTGCCCAGCGGTTCCGCGACAACGGCGGTGCGGTCTACCCGCACTGGGACGGCACCCTCCGCCTGCTCATCGACGTCAAGTCGGCCGGCACACCCGCCTGGCCCGTCATCGAGGACCAGCTCGACGACTACCCCGAGCTCATCACCGCCTACCGGCAGGGCAACGTTCAGGAGCGCGCCGTGACCGCTGTCATCTCCGGAAACCGCGACCTGCCCGCGATGCAGGCCGCCGCGACCCGCTTCTCGTTCTACGACGGTCGCCTCTCCGACCTCGGCAAGGGCATCTCCCCCACGCTCATGCCGCTCGTCAGCAACAACTGGTCGGCGGTCGGCTACGTTGGCGGCCCGTTCACCGACACCGACCGCGCGATCCTGCGCGGCTACGTCGACCAGGCCCACGCCGAAGGATACGAGATCCGCTTCTGGGCCACGCCCGACGCGCCGGGTGCGACCCGCGACACCGTCTGGGCAGAAGAGCTCGCCGCCGGAGTCGACGTCTACAACACCGACGACCTGGCCGGACTGCAGGCCTGGCTGCTCGCCAACGACCCCGACGAGAGCTGAGCCCTGATCCAACCGGCAGCGCGCATCGTCGCCGGCATCATGCCAGGTCTCGCCGACGGCGGCCGGATGGTGACCGGTGACGTCTTGGCATTCTCCTTCCTGGGCGCCGTCGGGCTCGGCGGGCTGCTGCTGTTGATGCGGAGCCTCCGCACCGCGCTCCTCCGACGCTGAGGAGGCACGACGACGGATGCCGCAGGCCAGGACATGCCCGGGTCCGGTGTCGTCGCACGCGGGTAGCGTTGACGAATGGTCAACTATCGATATCTCGGCAACAGCGGTCTCAAGGTCTCGGAGATCACCTACGGGAACTGGGTGACGCACGGCTCTCAGGTGGGTGACGCGGACGCGATCGCCACGGTGCACCGTGCCCTCGATCTGGGCATCACCTCGTTCGACACTGCCGACGTGTACGCCAACACGGCCGCCGAAACCGTCCTCGGCAAGGCGATCGCCGGGCAGCGGCGCGAGTCGCTCGAGATCTTCACGAAGGTCTACATGCCGATCGGTCCCAAGGGTCCCAACGACGTGGGCCTGAGCCGCAAGCACATCATGGAGGGCATCAACGGATCGCTCAAGCGCCTCGGCACCGACTACGTCGAGCTCTACCAGGCGCACCGCTACGACTACGAGACCCCGCTCGAAGAGACGATGCAGGCCTTCGCCGACCTCGTCCGTCAGGGCAAGGCGCTGTACATCGGCGTCTCGGAGTGGACGGCCGAGCAGCTGCGCGAGGGTCACGCGCTCGCGAAGGATCTCGGCTTCCAGCTCATCTCCAACCAGCCGCAGTACTCGATGCTGTGGCGGGTCATCGAGGGCAAGGTCGTGCCGACCTCGGAAGAGCTCGGCATTTCGCAGATCGTCTGGTCGCCGATGGCGCAGGGCGTGCTCAGTGGCAAGTACCTGCCCGGCCGGCCCGTACCGGCGGGATCGCGGGCGACCGACGAGAAGTTCGGTGCGAGCGTCATCAAGCGGCTGCTGTCTGATGACGTGCTCGCGGCCGTGCAGAAGCTCAAGCCCGTCGCCGACGAGGCGGGGCTCACGATGCCCCAGCTCGCGATCGCGTGGGTGCTGCAGAACCCGAACGTCGCCGCTGCGCTGGTCGGAGCATCCCGTCCCGAACAGCTCGACGAAACCGTCAAGGCGTCGGGAGTCACCCTGGACCAGGGCACCATGGCAGCGATCGACGACGCCGTGGGCGAGGTTGCGGTGACCGACCCCGAAGAGACGTACTCGGCCTCGCCGAAGTCGCGCCCCGTGGATCGCCTGCGCGCCTGAATCGAACCCCTGTGGACTGCTCGTGGCCGTGACGAGCGCCGGAATCCTCCTCTACCGCCTGGTCGAGGAGGCGCCGGGGGCGCTCGTCCGTATTGGGCCGCGAAGGATGCCGCTGCCTGGTCGATTCCGAAGGGCGAATACGGGCTTTTCGTAGTTGAGGGTGTGGTCGAGGGGTGCGCGGTTGGTGTCTGGGTAGGGGTCGAGGTCCCCGAGGATGGAAGTTCTCACGCTCACCATCCGGAAGACCTCGACGTGCTCCGAGCGAACCTCGTGCACAACGCGATCGTCCACAACCTGCCTGAACACGGCACCGTGTGGGTCCACACCTGCGTGCGCAACTCGAAGGCGGTACTCATTGTCGAGAACACCGGCGACAAGCTCGCGTCAGGACTCGTCGCGACGCTCGCCGAACCATTCCAACGCGGCACCGAACGCATTCACACCGACGGCGCGGGCGCTGCTGGAGGCATCCGAGTCACCGTGGGACTGCCCGCGGGCGCGTGAGGCATTCACGCACGGGCCCGACTCGAGCGGATCTACTGAGGTTCAGCCCCGAAGTCCGGCCCGATAGTGCCCGAACTCAGGGCAGAATGGTACATTGCATATGCGTTGCATATGGGCGAGGAGGTTCGATGACATGGCCGCACACACCATCGGGTTCGCCGTCGCGGACGAAGACCGCGCCCGACTTGACGCTCTCGTCGAGCGTTTCGGCCACGGTAATCGGTCGGAGTTCCTTCGCGTCGCGATGCGCCGCATGCAGCACGACCTGTTCGCCGAGCGGGTGCAGCTGATTCAGCAGCGCGGCCGGCGCGACATGGGCGGTCGCGTGTTGTCACCCGACGAGGTGCGCGAGCTCGTTGAGAATGTCGTGCGCGAGGAGGTCGCAGACTGACGTCGATCGTCTACGACGTCCACATCTACGTGAACGCCGTCGTCGGACCTGATTCCGAGTATCCGCGCATCCATCCGGTGCCGCCGAGCAGCGACAATCCGTCACCTGATTGCCTGTCGATCGCGTTCGACGGCGACTACCGGCTCCACGTGTCTCCGCACATCCTGCGCAATGTCGGACGCGTACTCGGCCAATTGGGCTGGTCTGCCGAGGCGATCGGCGACTACCTGGCGTTGATCTCCGACGTCGTCGATGCCTCGGGAGGCGCGGTCACCGACCCGCCGAAAGCGGCGCACAGTTCTCGCGATCACGAAGACAACCTGATCCTCGATGTGGTCGCGGCCACCGATGCCGACCTCCTCGTTTCCGACGACACGGACCTGACTTCGCTGAGCCCATGGCGAGGGGTTCCTATCGTGAGACCCCACCAGTTCGTTCAGATGGTCGTACGGGAGCGCCGTCACTCGATCTGACGCATAGGCCGTCGGATTCAGTCTGCGCCGGCTTCTTGCCCCCGCGTGTCTACCGATTGGCAGGCGGATTCATCCCAGCGAATCGGCGAACTCGTGACCGAAGAATGGCTGGCCCGGCATGCAGAGCCTGTCGCGGCTGAGCTGCTTCAGCACTTTCCCGGGCTGGTCATCGAGGGTGCCCGCCAAGTCGGAAAGAGTACGCTCGCCGCCCAGATCGCGAGACCGGATGCGGTGGTGCTCAACCTGGATCGTGAGCAGACGCGAGCGGCGGCGATTGCCGACCCGGCGGGATTCGTTGACCAAGGGGGCGAACGGCAGCTCGTGATCGACGAGGTTCAGCGAATGCCGGAACTCACGCTCGCAGTGAAAGCGGCGATCGACGCGAACCGTCGTCCTGGTCGTTTCGTGCTGACGGGCTCCTCGAGCCTGCTGCGCGGAAAAGGAACCGCGGACAGTCTCGCGGGCCGTGTGGCGCGTCTGACGCTCTACGGCCTCAGCCGCGGCGAAGCGATCGGCAGCAATGACGACTTCGCCAACGCGCTGATCGGTCGGCTCGACGAACTCGCCCGGGTACGTCTCGATGGTCGTGCGAGCAGAGTACGTACAACTTCTCGCGGTCGGCGCCTACCCGGAACTGCGAGAGAGCTCCGAGGGCATCCGAGCCGCGTGGATCGAAGGGTACATCCAAGGCATCGTCGGCAGGGACATGGCAGAGCTGCGCCGTGAGGTGCAGCCTGCGCGGGCCATGGCCGTCCTGCGGACGCTGGCCGGAAGGCAATCAGCGGAGCTCGTCAAGGCCAGGCTCGCCGAGGAGACGGCGGTGCCCTCACGGACGATCACCGGCTATCTCGACCTGGTCCATGACGTCGGCCTGGTGGCGAGCATCCCGCCGTGGACGCCGAACCTTGCGAAGCGTGAGATCGGCCGGCCCAAGTCCTTCGTGATCGACTCGGCGGTTGCCATGTGGCTGGCACGACTGACCCCCGCCCAGTTGATGCAGCTGGAGTACGGCGAGGCGTTCGGCGGGATGCTCGGGGCATTCGTCGCCGCGGAGCTGCTACGGCAACGCACGTGGTCGGCGCGCCGGTTCGATGTCTTCCACTATCGCGAGCGAGATGGGGACGAGGTCGACGTCGTGCTCGAATTCGACGACGGCACCGTGATCGGCATCGAGGCGAAGGCCGCCGTCTCATTCAACGCGAAGCAGTTCAGGGGTCTTTCTCGACTTCGAGACCGTCTCGGCGCACGGTTCATCGCGGGTGTCGTGCTCAACACCGGCACGAGCGGGTATCGGTACGCCGACCGGCTCTACGGTGCGCCGGTCTCAGCATTGTGGGAGTTCGCCACTCAAGCCAAGAGGTCAACGTCTGGATCCCGCGGGTGAAACTCAGTCTGCAGCCGACTCTCGGGGCGGGTTGTACATGAACTCGATGCGGATGCCGTTGTCGTCTTCGACGAAGGACGCGTAGTAACGGTCGTTGAACCGCGGGAACACCTTCGGCTCGCGTACGGCCGTCCACCCCGCGTCGAGCGCGATCGCATGCAGGCGATCGACCTCCGCGCGTGAATCGACGGGGAAGGCGAGGTGTTGCCATCCGACCCGGCCGTGCCGGTGCGGTCCGCTGCCAGTCTCGCGGGTGGGGAAGAGGATCAGCTCCTCCTCGCCCTTGTACCACGACACCCCGTTGTCCGCGTCGAGCCGAGTGCAGCCGAGCGCCTGCATCACCGGATCGAACTGTGCGATCGAGCGAGGGAGGTCTTCGACGGTGATGCCGAGATGGTCGAAAAGAGGCACCGGGACATCCTATGAGGAAGAGCGGTTCCATCCAGCCCGAGCACGCTCGGGGATCACGGGAGCGCGCGGGAACCACCTCCCACCCGGCCACTCGAGAGCCTTGGTCACTCAGCGCACGAGGTCTGCCCTCAAAACGAGGGAGCCTCACCTATGCCTTCTGCTTGGTGTCGTTCTTCGGCCGAGCGTCGGGGGCAATCATGGCTTCACCTCACGACGCGGAACCGGAGGTGGGTCGCGGCATCCGTGGCCACCAATTCGGTGCGCTCGAGCTGCACGTGCTCCTCGAGCGACCAGCCCGCGCCGAACACCGGCGTGCCGCCGCCGAAGAGCACAGGAACGAGGTGGATCGAGATCTCGTCGACGAGGCCGGCCCGGAGGCACTGCCGTGCGACATCGGCGCCACCCATGATGCCGACGTCCTTGGCTCCGGCGTTCGAGCGAGCCTGGTCGAGTGCGGTGTGGATGTCACCGACGAAGGTGTAGACGCCGTCGGCGGGTACGTCGGCCGGGCTGTCGTGGCTGACGACGAACAGCGGAATGCGGGCGGGGCCGGTCGGGCCATCCGCTCCCCACCACCGGATCGAGTTGTCATAGGTGCGGCGTCCTGCGATCACCGCGCCGAGACTCGTTCCGGCGCGCTCCAGCACCGCTCGGTCGCGATCGTCGCCGGCGAACGCCCAATCGTGCAGCACCTCGCCACCGACGCCCATGCCCTCGTCGACGGTCATGCCCTTCGCGGAGATGAACCCGTCGAGTGACATGCTGATGTCGAAGATGACCTTGGTCATGATGCTCTCCCTTCGTGCGGTCGAATCCTTCTTCACTCAAGCGTCGAACGAGTGGGGACCAGATCGACAGCCGGCGTCCGCAACCTGCTGCCGTTCGCCATGTTGTCGACTGGCGGGAAAACGAGGTTCCCCGACGTTCGACGTGTGGCTCGCTGATCTCACGCGTCTGGGTGTCATGATGTGACTACATTCCAACTCATGAGCGGGGGGGATGTGCGTGAACAGGGATCGCGCGAGGATGCCGGGGTTCCTCGCAACTGCCGTGGTATCGATCGTCGTCGTGGTGGGGCTCTCCGGCTGCAGCGAGGGCGCCAGCAGCGTCGACCGGGCCAGGGCCCAGGTCACCGCGAAAGAGAAGGCCGTGGCGAGCGCTCAGGCGGAGCTGGATGCCGCGTCGAGTGAGTTCTGCGGAGCGAGCCGGGACTACATCGACGCACTCGATCGTTACGGCGACGTGCTGAACGACACCGCGCCCACCGTCGGGGACGTCCGAACGGCGGGCGCAGATCTCGCCGATCCCCGCGACGAGGCGTTCGACGGCGCAGAAGCCGCAGTCGACGCGCAGCAGGCCCTCGTCGACGCGCAGCAGGAGCTCGTCGAGGCGCAGGCGGCCCTGGCCGCGGCCGAGGCGGGGCCGTCTGGCACACCCTCGGTCGGCGAGCCGACCGTGCCCCCGACCAGCACGCCGCTGGCGCCGGCGGCCTCCGTCGATCGGGTGAAGCAGGCCGACGCCGACTTCGAGGCTGCGCAAGCCGCCGTCACCGAGCAGACGCCCCTGGCCGACGCATCCGAGCAGTTCAACAGCGCGGTCGTCGCGCTCGAGATGGCGTGGCTCAGGCTCTTCGCCGATGCGGGATGCCTCACCGGGGGCACGGTCGACAAGGCGACGGCTGCAGCGCTGCAGGCCGAACTGGTGGCGCTCGGCGGCGCTGCCGCACAGGAGTCGCTGACGTCGACGGCTGCCGTGCAGCA
>NZ_BMMD01000043.1 GCF_014645655.1 Agromyces bauzanensis
ACGATGGTGCCGGCTCACCAGCACCACCCCAGAGCCGGTACCATCCCCCCAGAACGCCGGTACCAGATCGCTGGACCACCAGTACCAACTCACGCTACGCGCCACCAGCTGCTTTTCCCGGCCGGCACCGTCGTTGAGGGGCCGGCCGTGGGTGCCGTGGAGACGGCGGTGGCCTGGGCGAACCACGCGGTGTGGCTGCTGACGAATGATGAGCTTTCCATCAACGCAGCGCACAACAAGCTCAAGCACGGTCTAGCGACATCCGCGCGCGGAGACGTTCGCATCGAGCTGATCACGACTCAGCCGAACGAGGACGGCACTATCCCGCTCAACGCCTTCGGAGTAGGTAAGTCACTGCCGCTCTTTGACCGGCCGATGCTCACGTATCTCAGCCGACCGCCCAAGGAGTTGCGGCAAGGTCTGGAAGCCATCTCCCTCCGTGTCGACCTTCCCGTGGTGCTGGCTGAGACCTGGATGATGGCGAACTTGTACGCGGCAATCTTTCACATCGCCGCACGCGAACACTTCGGCGAAGAGATCCCGGAAGGTGTTGCGCCCTATCCAACCCTCGTCGTGGGTCGGCTTCCGGAACACGTCATCGGCGGACGACCCCTTGGGTATCGGTCGGCGGTAACACTCCCGCCTGACGGCACGACACAGCCGCGCCCGTCAGGGGTCATGTTCTATGACAAGTTCTGGCCGATGAAGGTTGACTTTGAGAGCAAGACCCAAGGCATCGTCGTCGACGGCTAACCACTCGCCCGCGAAGCGGGGCTGGCCTCAATTGAACTGGAACGTCCGGTAAGAGCTCTGCACGTTGAAGCGGCGGCCTTCCTTCCGGCGCTGCAGGAATCCCGCGATGGTGTCGACGTCGTTCGGGCGCATGCCCAACTCGCGGCACTTCGCACGCACCTGCTCGACGGTGATCGGCGCCCACCGCTCCGGCCGGTTCATCATGTCCGCTTTGAGCTTGTCCTCTTCGTTCCACTTCAGCCCCGACGAGTAGCCAGCGGCCATCGCGGCGGTGTGCTCCAGAATCCCCTCAACCCCGTTTGGCAATGGCTTCCGGGGCTCCGCAGGCTCTTCGACAAGAAGAGGCTCCACGGTACGCCCACGCAGCAGATGCATGGGGTTGGCATCCTCGATCCACTCCGCCGTCTCATCTTCGTTCCATTCGATGACCACGAGTGCCTCCGCATCGACGCCCCATAACTCGTTCAGGTGCTTGCTATCTGGCCAGGCATAGAGCACCCGATGGCCGTCCAATGAGCCGGTGGAGAAGCCCTTCCACGTGAGATGAAGCACTCCCGGCTGAGCCACCAAGCGCTTGAGGCTGTCGCCGGAGAACTGACGCTGTGGCGTCACCACGACCACAGAGCTACCCGGCTGCTGCAGTAGCCATCCAATGGCTCTTAGGTTCTGGGGCTCACGAGATGTCTCACCTTCACTGAGCCGAGAGATCGCGGCAGGGAACTGGTACGCATCGGACGCCATCGCGCATCTCCTCGCTTCGGGTTCGGGATGCTCACGCTAGTCGCACCCTCCGACATCACTGACCTTGACCGCGCCGTGAAGGTCTCTGTCGGTTTCGGGTCGAGATCTCACCCGACTGTGTCGACGTTGAGAGCGCCTGGGCCTTACCGCGGTCGTCGCTAGTTCCGGTTCAACCCATGCCGTCGCGTATCGAGCACAACCTTGAAGTGGCTCTCGGCCGCGTCGATGACCTGCGTCGGCGTCGACGGGTCGAACACACGCAGAAGCGAGTACCGGAAGCTGCTGGGATCGAGTCCGCGCAGTTCGACGTTTCCGCCGTGCCCATTCGCGGCGTACGCGCTCCATCGCTGCCGGACACTCTCTGCGCCATCCGCCTTGCCGACGTACTGACGTCCATCGCGGGTGTCCGTGATGAGATAGATCCCGACGACCGAAGCAAGCGCCGTACGCCACGACGCGTAGCGGTGCTCGCGCATCACGGCCTGCAGCTGCGCATACTCCAGGACGAGCCGATCGAAGCCGGGGAACGGCACCGGCTCCGCGTCCGCGATGCCCACCACTGGGTAGCTCGCGGCCGTGCTGGCCCGCATCCACCAGGTGCGCGGCGACCTCCAGCCGATCACGAGACGGTTGCGGAGATCCGCCATCTGCTCCGACTCCACAACATCGAAGATCCGGCGCACGCCGTCATTCGAGACCTCGCCACGGTTCTCCACAACAGACCAGAGCCGTGCCTGATCACCACCCTCACGAATGAAGACCGCCCAGAAGCGAGGCGGAACGGCCGGGAAGCGCTGCGTGTTCGTGGACTGATTCCTCGTGTACTCCAGGATCCCTGCATCGGTCGAGTCTGCGTGGATGCCCTGCAGTCCACTGTCCTCGTGCTCCTTCACGTAGGCATGCCGGATCACCAGCGCATCAGCAAGATCGATACCGGCGTCGAGCAGGAGCGGGCCAAGGGTCAGTGCCATCGATGGCTCTCTTCGTCGTGCGTTCTCATTGAGGGCCTCCGTCACGCGATCGTCGCCACGGCGCCGCCGGATCGCCGTAGGTATCAAGAACGATCTCGCACCAGGTGCGGCCGGCATTCACCGCAAGACGCGCGTGCCTGGCAGTCAAGTTCGATGCACGCGTGCGCCCATGCCCACTTCCCTCGGCGTTGCGCAGCTCGGTGATCCCGATGGCGATACCCTTGAGCCCACCGAGCACCTTCTTGATCGTCGCTGAGCTGTCAACGGCGCCACTCACGCCGGAGGCCGACAGGCCGAGCACGTCCTGAGTCTGACTGAGCAGGGCGGGCAGGTCCGCATCTCTGGCAACGGTCACCTCCAGATGCTGAAGAACGGTCTTGGCCGTAGCCTCGATCAGCTCCTTGACCGCGCCGACCACCCCGGCAGGATCGGAGTCGAGCAGCAGCTCGATTCGCCGGAAGGCATCGCGGATACCCGAAGCGTCGCGCAGGCCGTCGAGTCCAGACAGCGACGAAAGCGCACCGCTGACCATCGTGATCTTTCGGCTGGAATCCACCGAGAAGCCGTCGACCTCGAGTACGCGGGTGAACGGGGTGATGTCCTCACCGCCGAACTCGATAAGGAAGCTCTCGTAGACACGGAGGACGCGGCGGATGTGTTCGAGGCTTTTCCAGTCGACTGAGGCCTCGTACTCAGCCCAGAGCGTGACGCGCTGACCTCCGAGAACCGTCGTCGTTCCTGGCGCGAAGCCTTCGGCCTGCCAGATACGGTCGATCTCCCGGAGCACCATGCGCTGCGAAACCGCGTCACGGAAGACACCTCGTACTCGACCGGTGATGAGGTCAGTCACGATCGCCTCCGGCAACTAACGACGATGCCGAAGCTCTCTCGCTTCGGCATCGTATTCGTAGTCCACGATGTCGCCGGAGGTGATCAGCTCGATGGCTTGGTCGATCACCCGCAGGGGCACGGAGTACCACTCGGACGGTTCGTAGACGCGGCCGTCCTTGCCAACCTGACTGACACGGAGGCGCTTGTCGCTGAACACGCGGTGTAGTAGGTGCTCAAGTGCCGAAGTCTTGAGGTTGTAGGTGCGGTAGCTGGCGACGATCTCGACCGGCGCCATCAGGTAGGTCGGCTCGCGGTCGGCATGGGCGATTCGCGTCTCGACCGGGCGGCGTGAGAATCCGATCTTGTGGAGGTCGGGCACCTCCACAATCTGCGGGTCGTCGCTGAGCGAGCGCAGGACGTAGACATACCCCGTCGCCACATCGTCGGCCAGGATCGACTCGAGGGCGACAGGGACGACGGCCTGGCCGTGTCCCTCACCCATGCGGATGCCGAGGGACTGCCGGTACATCGAGGATTCGGTGCCGTTCTCGAAGATGACGCGCAACCGCTCCCGACGATTCGCGCGCACAGTTGATTCCTTGTACTCGGTCTCGCCGACCTCTGCGACGAACAACATCACGCCGTTGAGCACAAAGAAGGAACCCTCGCTGATGTACTGGATGCCGGGGAACGACACCAGCTTCGCGGTGCCATCCGCCAGCTCCGCGTGCTTCTGCAGGAACAACGGCTCGAAATGCTCAAAGTCCTCTGCGCGGATGCGCTGTGCCGCATCGCTCGTCGCCTCCGGGATCTTGCGCTGCGGCAAGTCGGAAGTATCGAGAATCCCCATGCCGTCGGCGAGTAGACCAAAATCGTCGCCGTCGAGCAGATCGTCGATGGAAGCCGGCGCCTCCGGTTCCGCGAGCAGTCCGAACTCATCGAGGTGCTTCAATGCCGTGATCTTCTCGTCGCTGGCCAGGATTCCATCGAGTCGCGCGCCGAGCTTGCGCTCTGCGATCTCCCGGGTGTCCGAACGCGGTGCCCGGTCGTGCTCACGATAGAACTCGACGATCTCTAGGAAGGAGCGCTCCAGCCGGTCGGAGCTGGTCAGCTTGGGTGCCTTCTCCGGGGTGTCGAGCAGGCCGTCCTCGTCGGAGTCGAAGATGCTCTGGAAGTCGATATCGCTCATGACTCCTGCAACCTCTGCTGGGCTTCGTGCTCGCGCTTCTTCTTGCGCAGGAAGAGCAGTGCCTCCGCGTAGCGCTTCTCGGTCGGGTCATCACTGCGCACATCGGGCTGGCGGCGGTTGACCTTGGCGAACTGCTGGATCTTCGGCCAGAGCAGCAGTGCCTCCTCCTCGGTGATCTCGATGCGGGTCGCCGTGATCGTGTCCTGGATGATGCGCAGCACCTGCGGCGTCACTGACTTGGAGAGCACTTCGAAGGCGCGCTGGAAGGGGTTCACCTTGTCGATCAGGTTGATGTCGATGTCGTCGATGTTGACGAACTTGTCCGACATCTTGATGAACCGCTTGTCCCCGACGTCCTTCACCTCGCCGTTCTTGATGACCGAGTCCACGACGACCTGCTGACGCAGTTCCTCGACCTGGGTCTCGTTGAGGTCGGGATACCGCTCCCGGATGATCTTCGGGATCAGCACTTTGTTCGTGATCTCGGCATCGAGGTTGCCCGCAGCGGCCTTGACGAAGGTGTCGTCCTGCAGGATGGTCGCCTTGAGGTCGTTCAGGTCGGTGGCGACGATCTGCTTCACGCGATCGGTCGACGGCTCCTTGAAGCCCTTGATCCGCAGCTCCCCCGGCTGCGGGGCGTCGTCGTTGCCCGTCTTTGTCTTAAACGTGAAGTTGGGGGCGAGCACCTGCTCCATGAGCAGGGACGCGGTGATCGCCTTGAGCATGTTGTTGACCGACAGCTTCACCTCATCGGTGGTCGCATCAGGCTGGGCGATGAGGTTGGTGAACTGCGCGTGTTCCTTGCCGGGGCTATCGCGCGTGACCCGCCCGATGATCTGAATGACCTCGGTCAGCGATGCCCGGTAGCCGACGGTGAGGGCGTGCTCCGCGAACGGCCAATCGAAGCCTTCCTTGGCCATGCCGAGCGCGATGATGATGTCCACCGCGTCGCGTTCCTTCGACGCCACCGACGTCAGGTAGTGCAGCGTCTCGGCTCGGGCGATCTGGTCGGTGTCGTCGACGAGATCCGCCACGCGCACGATCTGGCCGTTGTCGCGGCGACGAATCCGCATGACATTCGAGTCCTCGGTCTCGGTCGCAATGACCTGACCGATGGCGTCGAGGATGAAGCCAACCTCTTCGATCTTGTCCTTGGTCGACTCGCCGCTGTTGACGTTCGGGATGTGGATGATCGTCTTCTTGTCGAGATCGAGGATCTCGTGGATCGCACTCGTGTAGCGGCCCTGGTAGAAGTGGTGGCCGATGCCGAGCGACTTCAGGTACTCGTAGCCATTGAGCTGGTCGTAGTAGTTGAACGTGACCGGCGTGAACTTGGCCTCGTCCTCCGGCACCAACACCGGCACCGAGTCACCCCGGAAGTAGGAGCCAGTCATCGCCACGATGTGGGCGTCCGATCCGGCCATGACACCCTTGAGCAGGTCGCCCAGGCGGTTGGTCGAGGTATCGGCCGAGACGTGATGGAACTCATCGATCGCGAGTACCGTGCCGTCGAACGCCGAAGCAGGCAACTTCTCGTAGGCGAAGCGCAAGGTTGCGTGTGTGCAGACAAGCGTGGCATCCGGCCCATTCAGGAAGTCGACGAACTGCTGCACCTTGCCCGACGAGGAACCAGGCGTGCAGAGGTTGTTCTTCTCCTTGATCTCCCAATCCGCGAAGAAGCCGAACAGGGTCAGGTCCGTCGTCGCGAACGATCCGCCGATCGAGCGCTCGGGCACCGCGACGATGACCTTCTTGCGGCCCTGGTTGTAGAGCTTGTCGAGCGCGACGAACATCAGGGCGCGAGACTTGCCCGAGGCCGGCGGCGCCTTGACCAGCAGGTACTGCGCGCCGCGCTGCTCCCAGACACGCTGCTGCATCTCACGCATGCCCAACTCGTTGGTCTGGACGCTGCTGCCGGTCTGTGCGTACTGCACGTTGACGACGTTCGTTGGCTTTTTGATCGCCATCACTTGCGCTTCTCCTCGGCAGTCATCTGTTCATACATACCGAACAGATACGACAGGCGTTCCTCGTCGTTATCGAAGGAACGCTTGCGGTACACCGCATCGACCAGCTCGTCCAGCTCCTGATGCGCCAACCGAAGATCGTCCGGCATCAGGTCGGGGTCGTACAGCTCCGCCAGGGTCTTCTCCGAGTGGTACTCGCGCACGTCGAGCACGCGAAAGGCCGCTTCCGTGAGTTGCTCCTTCGCTGAATATTCGCTTCTCTGAGCGCCATGGGTATCGCGGTTGAGCGCCACTTGCTCGTCGACGCGATCTTGTCGTTGAGCGCCACTGAGTATTCGGGTTCGGTGC
>NZ_BMMD01000044.1 GCF_014645655.1 Agromyces bauzanensis
ACGAAGCCATGAGATCCAGCGTCTACGAAGTGACGAGATCCAGTGTCCACGATGTCACGAGATAACACACCAGGTCGCTGGACTATCGGTACCGAGAAGCGCTACCCGCCAAGCACCGGCACAGTCAAGCGGCATCTCTGCGACGCCTTTACGAGGTTGGGCGCGAGGTCGCGACTTGATGCAGTCAACCGGGCACGGGAGTTGGGCCTTATGGCCTAAGGTGTACTGCCCAGGGACATTGGTCAGCCGGGTGATGGGTGGGACCTTGCCGATGCGGGTGTGGGGCCGATGGTGATTGTCGGCATGGCGCCAGGCCGGAAGCGCGTTGCGGCGGGCTGACTCGGAGTTGTAATGGCGGCCGAAGGCCCACCGTCGGCGAGGGTGCGGTGGAAGCGTTCGATCTACCCGTACGGTCGATGCGAGCATACCGAGCCGGCCGGCGGTCTCGACCTGCCGAGTCGCTGTTCCCCACCCCTCCGATATAACGGGAGGGGTGGCACAGCCCTGCGTACGAGCGCACTACCCGTGTCGTGGGCCATTTCGCGGGGCCATGACTCCACGATGCGAGCCACGTCATCGGTGAGGTCAGACCCATACCGCTCGTTCGTTCCCACCCCTCCGACTTGGGAACATATCTTTGAGTCCCACTCCCCCAATTCAGGCAGAGGGGGTGGCGATTCCGCCATCCCTTCTTTACCACCGTCAGCAGTCGCGGCCCCGGTGACGTTCGTTCGCGATCGCCGCGTGCGGGGGGCTGGCGGCACCCACGAACACTCACAGATGAGGGCTGAGGTAACGCCTTAGGACGGAGCGGCGACCACGGAGGTGGATGCTGCTAGCCGGCTGCTGCCGGCCTCGGCTCCGAATCGATCGTAACTATCCTCGCCACAGCGCAGGTCCGCTCGTTTCTACCGGACTTGTCGGAGAGCCCGCTCGAACTCCCGACATGGGAGGGCTCGACACCAGACGAACATTCAGCATCGCCGGCGCAGCATGCGGTTCGTCCTCCGGCGCGACTGACAATTCGTCACCGTATGACGTGACGGCTGCCGCGTCATATGACGGATCGATTAGGAAGTCCAACCGCTTGCCGCCTTCGGCCCACTCGGCCCCTACCGGACGAAGAAAACCGAAAGGAACAAACCCAGGCCAACCAATCCGATGTAACCAAGTCGCCTCGTCGAGGTCGAGCACGACGTCGGCCTTTGCTCGCGGGCCGCGCGCAGGCACAGCTTGTCCCACGAGTGCGCGTAGGCGGCATCGAGGGCATCGGATCGACTTGTGCGAGCCGGCGCGCCTGAGAAGAGGCGGATCTAAGACGGGGTCAGGCTTGACCCCCACGCACGGCCCATCGAACCCAGAGACGCCGCCCGGAACGAATCCGGACGGCGCCTCAACTGGTCTACTTGACAGGAACGGCCTGCATATCAGAGGTGAGGTCGAAAGTAGTTCCACAGGGCGTACCAGGTGTTCGGTCCGGGATCTCCATCGATGGGACCCTGGTATCCACCGTACCGGCGTGCCATTTCCTGGATCGCTTTCCACGTATTTACACCCCAAACGCCATCGAGGGGACCCTGATAGCCGAAACCCCGCGCTTGGACCTGCGCCGCTTTGCGCGAGTTGTACCCCCAGATGCCGTCCGCCGGCCCTGAATACCCGAAGCCGCCGCAGTTCAAGTTCTCCTGCCAATGGGCAACTGTTGGAATCCAGTCAGCCGTGTACGGACTTCCTGGGTACACGCCGTTGCGCTCGTTCTCACGAATCACGCCAGTTTGCTGGTGTGCTTCACTGCATGTAGTCATCTAATTTCTCCAAGTCGTAAGTGCTTTAGTTTGCTGTGTCCAAGCCGGTCTCATGGACTATGCGTCCGACAACCCCCGCCGATTCCCAGCGATAGGTTCCTGCCTTCGCTCTCAACTGCGCATCGTCAGCCGCGAAGCTTTCCCCGTAGAGTGCTCGACCAGCAGGGCTATCGACCCGGGCAGACGCGGTGAGTGGTTTCTCTTCCAGCGATCGTTCCCAGAAGTAGACGAAGGTGTACTCCTCGTCGACTTCAGCCAAAGCCTTCGCTATCCGGACCTGCTGGCGTACCCAGGATCGAGCGTTGGCCGCACGAGCGGCGTCGAAGGAAGAAGGGATAGCAATACTGGAGGTGTCCGTCCATGCTCCCCTGAGCGTTACGCCCCAGGCGTCGGTTCGGATGGTCGAAACCATCGCGCTCGCGGGTATCGTTGCCCCTTGTGCAAGCATGCCACCGCCTACGACCGCGGCGGCAGAAATCATCAGTTGACGTCGATTGAGCAGCATCGTCCCTCGCAATGAATGTTGGAATCGCTCGGCAGGTAGCCAGCGTGTAGTAGATCTCGAGTTCTCGAGCCTCAATTGGCCGGAGCGAATTCCTTGTTCGTCAATTGAGAACGCGCCTCGCCATCGCATCCCGCGCCAGTCTGGGGGTCGTAGTCGTCGGCGAAGGGATCGCCGTAGAGCGCCTCATAGGCGGGAGTGCCGTATTTCGCTGGAGATTCCGGGAGCGGGTTGTCTGCTGAAGGATCCGTGATCGGGATGTCCCACCAGAGGGTGTACTCGAAGGGGTATCCCTTCGTCGCCATGCATTTTGCAGTGAGATCCATCATCTCGACCCAACTCCGTGCACGAGCCAGTTCTTCTTCCGTCATCTCAGTCGGATATTGGATCGATGTCGGGTCGCTGTTCGCGTCATAGAACGGGACGCCGTCGCTGACGCCGGAGCTTCCGTTTGGAGGAGCGACTGAGGATGCCACTGCCGCAGGAGAAGCGGGCTGCGCTGTCGGAGTGGAGAGCTGTTTCGCTGAGGCTGGGCTTGCTGGGGTCTGTTCGGTGCGTGTGGACCCGTCTTCGGCACGTACGCCGGAAGCGAAGGCCGCACTGAAGCTCACCCCGGCAAAGATCACCACTGCGCCAGCCACGAGTACCGCAGCCCGTTTGCTGATGTTCATGGTTCCTCGCCTCTCTTAGCGTCCACCCGCTGCCCTATGCTCAAGACCGTATCCGTCCGCGCAGGAACAGATCTATGGGTCTTTGGATACATCCGTCCAAACGATTCGAATGTGGGCGCCCGTCAGTGAGTCCAGGAGTGCACCGAGGATCTCCTCACCAAGTGCGCCCGCAGCTTGGCCCGATCCCGGCGCCGCTACCGGGCCCTGCTCGGTTCGCTGCCCTCGCGGCGAGCACACCGAGTCGGCCGAGACGGCTGCGTTCGCGGACCTTCCCATGCTTGACACGGTCGATGGGGATCTCGCGGCGCAGCTGCGGTCGCCGCCGCGGACGGAACTATATGCTGCTGATGCTGACCGCGCGGTCGAGAGATACTCCACCAGCGAGGCCGCCGCCGCTGTGGGCATCACGGCATCCGCTCCCCGCACTAGCCTGTCCGGGGCGAAGGCGAGGCTTCGCCCCGCCCTTGCCTCTTCGCGAGCACGATCGGTGAGGAGGTCGGATGATAGCCCCAGTGATCTCGGAGGAGTTCCGTCAGGCTCTGCGCACCGAACTCGTGAGCCGCGCCGAACTCGCCCCAGGCGCAGGCCCGGGTCCGTCGTTGGCGGTGGATCACCAGGAGGCACCCTCGGCGTGCTGCTAGCCGGCGACGCCACGTTCGCCGCCGCGGACCTGTTCAACCAGCCCGGCGCACTGGTCACCTCGACGGTGGCCGAGGAGCTCACGGTCACCGGAAGCGGGACGAGGGCGATCGATCTCGGGGCGGGCTCCCGGGGTCAGCGACCGGAGTGTGGGTCGACATCTCCTGCCTGACGGCAGGCACCTTCGAGCTCGGCGCCGGCGGAGCTGCGCTCACCTGCACTGATGCGGACGCCGGCACTGAACAGGGCCGGGCGTTCGGGCCGTTCCCCATCACCGTGCTGCGCAACGGGGCCTTCACGTTGATTGCCGACACGGACGCCGGATGGGAGATCACCCTCGCCTACGTGAGGAAGAACTCACCGACTGGGCCACGAACAAGTCCGGACAGACGTACGGTGCCGAAAACCCCAACGGCAGCCCCGACCTGATCGCCGTCGTCGCCACGAACGGGCGCGAAGGCTACGTCCACCGCGCCGAACTCGAAGAAGCCGACGGCACCTCCGCCGCCCGCGAGATTACCTCACCGGAAGACGCATTTCGGTGGCAGGAGGAGCGCGCCGGCAAGACCTTCACCGTCGCGGTCTACGAGGCCACGGCACCACCCAGATCGGCGAGTTCGTCACCGAGAGCGGAGTTGGGACCGTCGTCGGCCCGCAGTAGCGCCGCCGACCACTCGGGATCGCTCAGCGGGCAGCTACTCGGGCGTGACTCGCTTGGCGAATGCGACCCGAACAAAGTCGAGGTGCTTACGTGGGATGACCGCCGTGACGGCGAGGTGGGCATTGATCGTCAGCCCAACCGCCTATACGAACGGGTCTGTGTCGATCTCCGCTGCCGGCACCTCCATACCATCCAGGCGGGCCGTCGCAACGCTGTTCACGGCGGACTGGTGACGCTCCATGGCCCCGTCGACGATGGTCGGGCCGGGTTCGAGCCCGAGCGGCTCCCGGTATTGGTTCATCAGGATGTAGTTCGTGTGCTCGACGAGCAGGCGTTGCACAGTCGTGTCCCCCGACGCGTCACGGTTCCACGTCGTGCGTACCGTCTCCCAGAGCAGCGGGTATCGCATACGTTGCGCACGCTCGACCAGCCAGGCCGGCCGCGGCCACGGTGGCTCGTGCTCGATCGCGGCCCGACTCGCCTCATCCAACTTGACAAGGATGATCGGGTCTTCACGGTCGGCCGGGTTGCGCCACAACTGGTAGCTGAGCGCGGCACTGACTTGCGACGGCCCTCGCTGATCACCGGACTCCTGTGGGCTCACGAGTCCGGCATCCTCTAGCGTCGGCTGGGGTTCCAGCCCGACGATGGCGAATGGAAGGGACCGTACCCGCGCGTCAATCTCGAGCTGCGGGTCAGGGCCGTCTTCAGGAATGACACCGGCGAACTGCATGAATTCACCCTCACCCTCCAAACGGTTCGTGGCAGGAACCGAAACGGCAGCCGCCGCCCACACCCGATCGGCCTGCGAACGTCCCGTTGGCGGAGCCGGCTACTGACGTCTGCGATTTCCAAGAACGCGTCCTTCGTTGGCATGTTGCGGGAGGCGTTGATTCGCATTGTCTGGGCGGCTGACGTGGACGGCCTAACGGGTGGCAGCCGGCGCCGCGCAAGTCGTAGTCCTCGCCGAATCCGCGGTCGAGAGGAAGGAACCGCAGTCCAGGACGAAGCACAGGGAAGCGCCCATTCCACCGCACGTCACATGTCTGGCGAGCCACACGCAACCGTACTGTTGCCGTCATCCTCCGGCTGAAGCGGGTCGGGGTTGTGAATCAACAGGGCCGACCTGGAGGTCATCCGAGTCCGTGTCGAGGCACACTTCTGCGTGGGTCGGCGCGACAACCGGAGCGGACCCTCCGGGCAGTACCAAAGTGACACCGGCCGTGGCGACAGGGAACTCGCATGGGGTCTCCCGGTTGGCCGTTTGCGAGATTTTGGCCCAAATGTATGCGTGTCCCCCGGGAGGGACGGTCACGGCCACGCCTGCTCGGCCGTACGCGTCGGCCGTTGGTGAGCTCTCGTAGCCCAGAGTTTCGATCGGCCCGGAGTCGCCGAGAAATGCCGTTTCGCTCGGGAATCCCGTTAGGGTGCAAACCGTTTCGCCAGCGTTGGTGAGGGTAATGTACGCGCTGTTCGGAGCGGCCGAATCAGTTCCCCACTCAATCTGCGCGGTGAAGTGGTTTTGGCATGGACCATCCTCGGACGGCGTCGGAGTGGGCGCGGCGAGCGTGGCAGATGGTGCGGGCGGCGATGGCTGTGTGTTGGACGGTGTACACGCTGTCAAGGTCGCGACTGCCGAGACCGTGAGGAGGCACAGAAGAAATGGCAGCGGGGCGGTCCTGCGACCTTGCTGGGTTTGGTTGTCCTGATGGTTCATGCGGTTGGTTTGCTCTCTGCTGCCGGCAGGTACCCGCTGACATCGATCGAATTGGGTGGCCGCAGGTCGATCGCCGCCGGATCCGCGGGCGATGTTACAGTCGGGCATTGCGGCGTCATATGGATTCAACTCCGTCTCGCTTCAGGTCGATGGTCGATGTCGGTGGGACGTCCTAGCAGGGTACGACAGCTTCGGCTGGGCTGGATTGAGAACTACGACAAGCTCCAAGCTGTCAGGCAAGCGCGTGACCACCTCACTCGTCGATGGCACATACTCGCTGGAGCACAGCAACGCAGGGACCGCCTATATCGCGACCACCAAGCAGAACCTGTCGTACATTCCGAACGGCACCTTATGACCTCACTGCGTGGGTAGAGAGCTCCCTGACCTGCCGCGCTGATTTCGGATGGTGGGCCCTCTTACGATGAGGGTGCTACTGGAAGAGAGAGCAGCATGTCCGTATCGCGTAGGCGATTCACGCAGGAGTTC
>NZ_BMMD01000045.1 GCF_014645655.1 Agromyces bauzanensis
CACACCGATCATCACGATCGTGGGGGCACGACGGATGACGGTGCGCGAGCGCCCGGACACCGTGACTGTGCTGCGCGAGTTCGACCTCGTCGGTTGGCTCCGGCGACGTCCGGTCACGCTCACGCCCGAGCAGGTGCAGCAGGTCGCGGCGCTCGCCACTCAGCCCACGACGTGCAAGCGTGCACCTGAGACCGAGTCCGTCGATCACGACGCGTTCGAACGACTGCGACGCGACGTCGAGCGGGCGCGACGGCGCCGCGTCCTGTGGGTGACGCTCGGCATCGCGGCGCTTCCGTTCGCTGCGATCGCCGCGCTCGCGATGTTCTCCGCCACGCTGAGCGCGATCGGGGCCCGTGAGCGATCGGGCGGAGGAGTGCGCTCCGCGCCACCCGGAGCCGCTACGAAGAACGTGGACTCGTCCTCAACAACGCGGCGATCGCAGGCTGCGATCGCTGCCCGATCGAGTGACCGCCGAGCCGAGACATCCGTTAGTGCGAGTTCAGCGTCGCGATCGCCTGCTCGTACGCCCCGTTCACCTCGGAGAAGCGCAGCGGCTTGACGCGCTCGACGAGGATCTCGTTGGCGCCGGGCTGACTGGCCAGGAGCGACATGGTCTCGTCGATGTAGTCATCGAGCGGGAGGAACGCCTCGACCTGCGACTGGCCGCGCATGAGCTCGGTGCGAACAGCGGGCGGGACGAGCTCGATGACCTGCACCGAGGTGCCCGCGAGCTGCAAGCGGATGCTCTCGGTGAACTGGTGGATGAACGCCTTCGAGGCGTTGTAGCTCGGCGTGAGCCGCAGCGGCGTGTGGGCCAGCCCCGACGAGACCGTGATGATCGTGGCATCCGGCCGGGACTGCAGGTGCTCGGTGAAGGCGGCGACGAGCCGCACGGGCCCGAGCACGTTGGTGTCGATGATGCGCTCGGCGGTGTCGAGGAAGCCGGCCGTCGTGACATCCTCTGGCACAATGATGCCGGCCATCGCGATGAGCACGTTCAGGTCGGGGTGGGCGGCGAGCACCGCATCGCGGGCGCTCAGCACCGAGACGGGGTCGCTGATGTCGATCGTGACGGTGCCGAAGCCGTGCGCGGCAGCGAGGCGCTCGAGCACGTCGGTGCGGCGGCCGCCCGATGACGACGGTGTTGCCGGCGTCCTGTAGGCGCTGCGCGAGCGCGAGGCCGATGCCCGAGGTGCCGCCCGGGATGAGGATGGTGTTGCCGGAGATGTTCATGATGTTCCTTTCGATGACCGTCACTCGACTGGTCACCGACCACGATGCGCCGCCGAGCCGCGCTGCGGCACGAGAGACCCGGTTGTCGTAGGATTCCCGATCCCTCCCTCCGGGCGCCGAGGCGGCGCATGCTCAACGGATTCACTGACCGCTCAGCGCGGAACTTATAAGCCCGTTTACACACCCAATCCAAAGTTATTGAGGAATCGCTTGTTTTCTTATAACTTCGAAGCATGAGGCCCGAGAACTTCACGTCCACGGCATTCGGCGAGGTCACGCGGAACCCGCTCAGCTCATGGACGTACCCGTATTACCTGCCCGCCGACCTCCCAAGGTCGCTGGAGCTGCGACGCTCCACGATCGCCGCGCTGTCGCGCGCGGACATCGCGCTTGGGCGCCTCGACGGGCTCGGGCAGCTCGTGACCGATCCCGACCTCCTGCTCGGTCCGTCGATGCTGCAAGAAGCCGTGTCGAGCTCTCGAATCGAGGGCACTCAAGCCTCGCTCAGCGAGGTGCTCGCCGCAGAGGGCTCGGGCGAGCACATCGAAAGCGAGGACGTGCAGGAGGTGCTGAACTACCTGCGGGCGTCACGCGAAGGCCTGGGCCTCTTGCAAACCCTGCCCCTCACTCAGCGGCTGTTCCGTTCGGTGCACTCGACGCTCATGACGGGCGTTCGTGGCGATGAGAAGCGCCCAGGTGAACTCCGCTCCTCGCCCGTCTGGATCGGTTCGGCGGGTGCGGGCCCAGAAAGTGCAGTGTTCATTCCGCCGATCCAAGACCACATCGGGGCACTTCTCACTGATTGGGAACGGTTCGCCAACGAACCGCCTACCACGACGCCTGTGGTGCGCAGTGCCCTGCTGCACTACCAATTCGAGACCATCCACCCCTTCCTCGACGGCAATGGGCGTGTCGGCAGGCTCCTGATCGGATTCGGGCTGATCCACGATCGCGTTCTCCAGGCACCGATTCTCCACATCTCCGGGTACTTCGAGCGCAATCGTGACGAGTACTACACCCGACTTCAGTCGGTGCGAGAGCGAGGCGAAATCGACGAGTGGGTGACATTCTTCGCTGATGCAGTGTCCACCCAGGCCGACCAGAGTGCTCACCGCATCCGCACGCTCGTCAACGTGCGCGAGCAATACCGCAAGCAGGCGTACGGCGATCGCTCGGCGTTGCCGGGCTTGATCGACCTGCTCTTCACCAATCCGCTCGTCACGGTTGGAGCCGTCACTCGGGCCCTCGACGTGAGTCAGCCCACGGCGTCCTCCCTCCTACGGAAGGCCAGCGATCGCGGTTGGCTCGAGAGCCTCGGCCGCCGCGGCCGAGGAGGCCGAGAGGAATGGATCGCCCGCGAGATCTGGAATGCCGTTGCGAGCCCGATCGACCGGGGGTTACCGCTTGGCCGATCGCATTCGTGAACCGACCCGGCACACACGCGCCGTCAGCGCATGTGTGCGGGAAGCACGTTGGCGAAGTCTTCGGTGGTCCGGACGAAACCCGCGCGGCCGCCGCGAGGCATCCATCTGGCCCTTCGACAAGCTCAGGGAGCGGGCGCGTGCAGTCAGGGACCGAGTCGCTCGGGCCGCCCCCCCCCCCCCCCCCCCCCCCCCCGCGACATCCGTCATCGCCGAACGCCTGCGCGTGCAGGCGACCGTGCCGCCGAACACCGGGTTGCAGCGGTTCTTCGGCGTCTCGCCGTTCGGACGCGATGCGGAACCCTGGTATGTGGGCGCGCTCGGCGAGCTGGACGTCGCGCGGCGGCTCGGCGGCCTCGGGCCGGGGTGGTACGTGCTCCACGCGGTACCGGTCGGTACCGGGTCGGGCGATCTCGACCATGTCGTGATCGGGTCCGCCGGGGTGTTCACGATCAACACCAAGCACCACCGCGGCCAGAACGTGTGGGTCGGCGGGCGCCGCATCCTCGTCAACGGGCAGCGAACCGACCACTTGCGCAACGCGAAGCACAAGGCGAAGCGCACGTCGCAACTGCTGTCGGTCGCGGCGCGATCACTGATCGACGTGACGCCGATCGTCGCCGTCGTCGGTGCGCGCCGGATGACGGTGCGCGAGCGCCCGCACGACGTGGTCGTGCTGCACGCGACCGAGCTCACTCGGTGGTTGCAGCGGCATCCGGTCACCCTCACACCGTCGCAGGTGCAGCAGCTCGCGGCACTCGCGGCACAGCCTGCCACCTGGCGACGGATGCCGGAGACCGACGGATGCCGGAGACCGACGGCGTCGATCACGCCGCGTTCGAGCGACTGCGTGCCGCGGTCGATCGCGCCCGGCGCACGCGCCACGGGTGGACATTCGGCGTGATCGCCTCGCTGCCTGTGGCGTTCCCGGCCGCATGGCCGGCGCTGCTCGGGGTGGTGCTTCGGTGACTCCGCTCGAGCCCTGAGCAGTGGGCACTTCGCGCGCGTCACTCGTGGGGCGCCGTGGGAAGCAACTCACCACGCGGCTTCGATCGACGTCACGACCTCGGTGCAGATCGTGCGGAGCGCGCTCGGAACGGGATCTGAGGAGTCGGGGTAGTGCTGGCCGGCGCTGTTGATACGGAGTGGCTTGAGTCCGCCTTCACGAGCCAGCGACCGATATGCATCGGGCAGCCTCGGGTCGACGTGAGCACCACCATCGAAATTCGCCGTGTTCAGCACGAACCAGGCTCGGTCGAGATCCGTGTCAGCGTAGGTCAGCATGGGCCCACGCCACCACGTGGCGAAGTCGCACTCAGAGATGGGCCAGGCCCGGATGTCGGCGAAACCAGATTGGCGCGGGTCATCAATCCATGGCGGATGCTCGAACCGGCCGCCATCGAACGGCACCGACGATCTCCAGACCATTTCGTCGCGCATCCCGAGCTGAGTGAGCAGGCTCGTTGAAGCCGTGGTGTCGTGCACGAGCGACCTGATCGTGACGGCCATCCGCTTCGCCTCGGAGAAATGGCGATCGTCGTATCGCGCGGCTGATGCACGGAGCCAATCGACGTGCTCGAAGAGTCGCTGGCGTAGGTCCCTGCGGGATCTCTGATTGTTCACGTCACAGCGCCGTGAGCGCCGCAGCGAACTCTGGCGTGCGATCCACCGCTTCCGGAAGCGCCTGAAGGACCGCGATCGACACCGTGAGTCGTGAGCCTCCGACCCACGCGACATCCCCAGCCTTCTCTCGCACGGATTGCATCGGCAGCTCGATGGCGGCCAGCACCTCGTAGGTCTCCGCAGCGAAGACCACGAAGATAGCCACGTCGAAACCCCAGGAGCGGAAGACCGAGAACTGCACCGGTTTGGTACGTGACGTCGACGCGATGACCCGCGACTTCACCTGTATCAGACGCCCGTCGAATGCCCGGATGTCCCAGCTCTTCTCGCTGTTGGGCGCAAGAGCGCCGTCGTAGCTCTTTGCGGCCAGCGTCTCGGCAAGATCACCGGCCGGCGCATTCAACGTGCGGATCAAGCCGCGCTGCACGAGCTCGCGCAGGATCCCGGCGTATGCCGCGAGCAGCGCACTGACACTCCAGTCGCGAAGATCGAGGACCTCCGTCGTAGCGGTCGTCCCGACCTCGTCGATGCCGTCACGCGTCATCCGACACCACCTCTTCTCTTCGCGACTCGCTAGTGGTTGAGCACAGCCCAGGCGAGGAGGCTGTCGATCCGTCGGACGTCGGCACCCTTGGTCAGCTTGACCTTGATGTGACCTGCCCGCGTCCAGAGCTCGACCTCGGCGTCGCGATCGAGCATCCCGCCGGCGTTCTCGGTCGACCACATGTTGATCGAGCTGTACGGCAGCGAATAGATCTCGACCTTCTTGCCCGTGATTCCCTGCGCATCACGCACGATCAGGCGCTTCGTCGTGAACGTGGCGGAATCGCGGAACGTCTTGAACGACGCCACTGCCTGCTCTCCCTCCACCAGCAACTGGTTCACGTCGGCAGGAACGGGAATCTCATTCTGCAGCGTCCATGCGAGCATCGGTGCGGTCTCTACCACCGGGTGGTCCCTTCGATCGGTCGCACCCATTGTCGGGCGCATGATGTCGTCAGCATATGCGTGCCGGGGCGTCAGTACGGCGGTGTACCCGGCACTGGGGGGCTTGGAGAAAGTGCCGTCTAAGATTGCCAACCCGTCGAGTCCACACCACGTCCTCGCGCGACCCCGCCTCATCCCGAGAGGCGCCACCGCCCGGCATCCTGCCGTCGCGACGCGTCGATATCACGCCGCGCGAGGTACAGAGCCTCGCCCGCGAGGGACGCGGCAAGCCTGGCCATCGCGATCACCTGTTCTCGGCGATCCTGGTCCGTCATCGTGATCGTCGCCGCGGGGCCACCGAGGGAGTGACCGAGATCGATCCGGATGCGCTCGGACTCGGCCAGCCGCGTCAAGGCCTCGGCGCCGATCCAGCCCGGGTGGCCGGCGATGGCATCGTCTGGACTCCTCCGACGGGGGGGTCCGACTCTGCCGCCCATTGAGAGCCTTGCCAGCGCATTCGAAGCCGGTGCGTTCGAGCCGTTCGCTTGTCATATCCGCCGCATCCGCGAATTGAGATTGCGAATCCGCGACTTGGATGCTGCAGATTCACGACGTTGAGACTGCGAATCCGCCAGCTCTATTCTGCGAATCCGCCAGTCTTGCTCTGCGAATCCGTGAGTTTCGTTCTGCGAATCCGTGAGTTCCGTTCTGCGAATCCGTGAGCTGCTGACGTACCATCGTGCCATGACCGAACTACGGCAGCGGCACATCGCCGGATTCGCCGCCGAAGCGATGGAGACGTTCCCTGCTGTC
>NZ_BMMD01000046.1 GCF_014645655.1 Agromyces bauzanensis
CGATCCGCACCGCACCCTGTCTGAAGTCTTCATCGAACTTCCGATACCTGCTCATCGCTCCTCCTACTTAAGCGATGTCTCCACGATACGAGGGGAAACCCACGGGCGCCACACCGCTACCCGGTCGCCGCGCCCGCGCTACCAGATCGACACACACGCGCTACCCGAAACCCCGGCTAAACACGTCGGTCGACGTCGTGCCCGACCGGAGCGAGGGTCCGAGCCCGGTGCTCGATCGGATCCTCGCCGAGGCGGTGCCGCTGTGACAGGTGAGGCGGGTGGCGGGTCCCTACGCGATGGCCAGCGCGACTCGCGTGAGCCCCTCACCCGCGCCGTCGATGCCGAGCACGATCTCCGGGTGCGCGTCAGCCTTCGCCACCATCAGCCGAAGCCGCTGTCGGTCCTTCGGCACGAGTCCGACGAGATCACGGCGACCGATCAGCGGCACGAGGTTGCAGAAGTCGACGATGTGCCGCGCACCGCGCACACCGTCCGGGATCGACAACGCGGCCGCCTTGGCCACGAGCGCGCTGAGGTGGTTCGGTCGCCGAATCGTTCCGAATCGCTCGCCGTGCCGCACCCGCACCGTCTCGGCGCGAAGCAGCGCCTGCCGTAGTCAGTCGAAGGCGCCGCCGAGAATGCTGCCGATGACGAGGCTGCCTCACCCGGTTGCTGCCGCACCGGCATCAGGCACCGATCGATCCGATCGCGACGACGTTGACCCCATCAGGTCGATGTGCACGACGCTCTGCGCGAGCTGTGAGGCCGTCTCCGTCTTGCCGCACGCCCTCGGTCCCTCGATCAGCACGGCGCCTGCGCGCTCGAGAGCGGCCCGCGGCCGGCGATCCGCGACGCGGGGGATGCACTCATTGGCGCCTCCCCAAGGCTCGATCGTCAATTCAAAGAGTAGCTAGTCTTCAATTTGAAGGAGGCTGATCGTCAACTTGGGGGGAGAAGAGTCGCCGGCCTGGATGGTCGGATGTCCATTGGAAACCGACCCCGCGAGGCCTCCGAACGCCCAGAGCAGGTTCAACGCGGTGAGGTACAGGCCCGAGTCATCGCAGGCTCGTGCCATCGCAGGGCCCGAGTCATCGCAGGCCCGAGTCATCGCAGGCCCGAGTCACGGCAGATCGGGGTCACGGCAGGTCGGGATCACGGTGCTCGGCCAGGAACGCCTGCGCTGCGTCCTCGGAGACGATGTCCTGGTCAGCGAGCCACTGCACGGCTCGCCGCTCGGCCCGGGTGTCACGGAACGCGTGCCAGACGGCGATCAGCTCCGGAAAGTCCCGGTAGAGCTCGTCCTTGAACCTCCGGAACGCGCCGCGACCCTCCAGGGCCCGGCCCAGCCGACCGCCGGCGCGGTCATCCGTGATGCCGTTCACGAAGTCCACCATGTCGCGATACCAGATCGAAGGCGCCAGCGGCTCGATCAGAATGAGGTGCTCGAGGTCGTCGAGATCGACACGCGTCTCGCCGTCGATGCCCGACTCCGACGTCCAGAAGACGATCTGCCCGGTCACAGGATCGATCAGCCACGCGTGCTCGCCATCGGTCTGATCGGCGAGGGCCATGGCGATCTCTTCCACGTCGAGGTCGTCCAGGTCGCGCACAACGAGAGCGTACGAGAAATCGGAGATTCCGTCGAGCGGCTGACGGCAGCGACGCCGTGCCCGCGTGGCATCCGCTGGTCGTTCATGGTTCCCCGTGCCTCGGCGCGCGCAGCGCATCATAGACGGGGCGCAGGATGTCCGTGAGGGCTGCGCCGCGCACGGTGACCTCCGGCGCGGGGAGTTGGTCGAGCAGGCTCGCACCGGTCGCGGCCGCGGATGTCATCCCTGCCCGCTCGGGTGAGGTGTAGAACACGTCGAGCAGTTCGGTGAGCGGGGTCGCCGCGTCGGCGTCGGCTGCGGCATCCGCACCGGTGCCGAGATGCGCGAGCAGGTCGTCGCGATCCCGCCCGCGCCAGGCGAGGATCAGGAACGGATCGTCGTCGAACCGCTCTGCCAGAAGGTAGAAGACCGCGGCGAGATGCTTGCACGGCACCTCCCAGTCAGGGCACGAGCAATCGAGCGCGAGGTCGCCGCGGCCGGAGGGGAACAGCGTGAGCCCGGCATCCGCGAAGATCTGCTCGATGTCAGGAGGCATGCGCCCGTCCAGCAGCTGCGCGGCGAACCAGGCATCGGCGGCGAGCCGCT
Organism: Agromyces bauzanensis; assembly: GCF_014645655.1. Classification (GTDB taxonomy): domain Bacteria; phylum Actinomycetota; class Actinomycetes; order Actinomycetales; family Microbacteriaceae; genus Agromyces; species Agromyces bauzanensis. The sequence goes on from NZ_BMMD01000046.1 coordinate 2,196, forward strand.
CCTCGACGCGGGACCACTCGGCCTTCCCGTAGGCGGTGATGCCGATGCGGACGCGGTATGGCCGGGCGCGGGAGCCCTGGACACTCGCGGTCACCTGACCCGCCGACAGCCCCAGGGCGATCACCTGGCCACGGCGGGCGTAGTTGCGGCCACGGCTGAGCCGGCCGCCCATCCCGGTGGACTCGAGCACCTCGATGAACCGGGTCGACCACCATGTGCTCGCGATCCTCCCCCGGGCGCTCTTGGCGCGAATTCCACCGTCGACGGAGCGTGGCGTCGACGGTGGGAAGTACGGCGAACCGAAGCCCTTACTCACCGACAGCCCCCTTCGACAGGGTGAACAACTCACGCAGTTGTTGCGTCGACAACTCGGTCAACCACGACTCCCCTTCACCCACGACGAGATCGGCCAGCGCCTTCTTCTCAGTGATCAGCTCGTCGATGCGCTCCTCGAGGGTGCCGACGCCCACGAACTTGCGCACCTGGACGCGCCGACGCTGTCCGATGCGGAAGGCACGGTCGGTGGCCTGGTTCTCGACCGCCGGGTTCCACCACCGGTCGAGGTGGATGACGTGATTCGCCGCGGTGAGATTCAGCCCCGTTCCCCCGGCCTTCAACGACAGCACGAAGACGGGCGGGCCGTCGCCTGCCTGGAAGCGCGTGACCAGATCGTTGCGGCGTTCCCGCGAGGTGCTGCCGGAGAGGTACGCGATGTCGGTGTCGAAGCGAGCCGCGATATGGGGGATGAGCAGCTCGGCGAACTCGGTGTACTGCGTGAAGCACAGGACACGGTCGCCTTCGGCCAGGATCTCGTCGAGGATCTCCTCCAGCCGGATGACCTTGCCCGAGCGCCGGCCGACCGGCGACCCGTCGTGCAGAAGCTGGGCCGGATGATTGCACACCTGCTTGAGCTTGGTCATGGCCGCCAGCACGTTGCCTCGGCGCTCGATCCCGTCGGATCCCTCGATCCGCTCCATCATGTCGTCGACGACCGTCTGGTAGAGCGAGGCCTGCTCGACGGTGAGGCGGTAGTGCTGCGCGATCTCGATCTTCTCGGGCAGATCGTCGATGACGGCGGGGTCGGTCTTGACGCGTCGCAGGATGTACGGCCTGGTCACCCGGCGGAGCAGGCCCGCGGCCGCGCCGCCATCGTCGTCACCTCGTTCGATCGGCGTCGCGAATCGGGACCGGAAGGCCTCGTGCGCGCCGAGCATCCCGGGGTTGATGAAGTCCATGATCGACCACAGCTCCGACAACCGGTTCTCGACGGGCGTGCCGGTGAGTGCGATCCGCTGGGCGGCACGCAGGCGGCGCACCGCCCTGGCCGTGCGGGAGAGCCGGTTCTTGATCGCCTGGGCCTCGTCGAGCACGATGCGCTCCCACTCGTGATCTGCCAGCTCGTCCATGTCGTTCAGCGCCGTCGCGTAGGTCGTGATCACCAAGTCGACGTCACGGAGTGCAACCGCCAGGTCGGGGCCGCGCGCTCGGTCGGGTCCGTGATGGGCGCGGATCCGCAGCGTGGGAGCGAAACGCGCGGCCTCCGCCTCCCAGTTGCCGACGAGCGACATCGGGCACAGCAGGAGAGTGGGGCGGGATGCCGCAGCCGCCGGCTGTGCGCCCGAGGCAACCGTCGCCGACTCGCCCGCCGCAGCCGCCGAGCGGCGGGTGGCCTCCAGCGCGAGCAGCTGCACGGTCTTGCCGAGCCCCATGTCGTCGGCCAGGCACGCGCCCAACCCGAGCCGGCCGAGGAAGTCGAGCCAGCTCAGGCCCCGCTCCTGATACGGACGCAGCGTAGCCGTGAACGTCTCGGGCGGGCGGACGTCGGCCACCGTCGCCGCGAGCGATCCGTTCAGCAGCTCGCCGAGCCATCCGTGAGCCGTCACCTCGGTCAATTCGAGCGGCAGATCGAGGTCGTCGGGATGGCTCAGCGCGAGCGTCAGCACCTCGCCGGCCGGCATCGTCCCGGACCCGGATCGCTCGAGGAACGCCACGCCCCGCTCCAACTGCGCCGGGTCCACGGCGATCCATTCACCGCGCAGCCGCACGAGCGGGGCCTTGGCGGCGACCAGCGCGGCGATCTCGTCGCCGCTGAGCCCGTGTTCGCCGACGACCAACTCCCACCGGAAGTCGCTGAGCTCGTCGCGCCCGAACCCTGCACCCGCCGCGCTCTGGTCGCTCGGCGTGGTCGAGAGGCGCAGTCCGAGAGCGCGGCGCCTACGCCACCAGTTCGGCAGCAACACCTCGAGTCCGGCCTCGGCGAGCGCCGCGGCGCCCTCCGAGAGGAAACGGTGCGCCGCGGCAACATCGAGGTCGATGCCCGTCGGTCGCGCCTGCCGCAGACCCCGCTCCAGATCCGGATACACGCGCTGAGCACGCGCGAGCTGGGTCAGCAGCACCTCGCGCGGTCGCTCCAGCCAGCGACCGAGGCTGCCGTCGTCGGCCCAGACCTGCTCGGCGTCGACGAGCAGGCTGGGGTCTTCGCGGGAACGGAGGAGGAACTCCAGGCGCCATCGGGCTGTCGGGTCGTCGCCGCCGTCGGTCGCAGGGTCGATGGGGGTCGCAGGGTCGACGCGGGTCGCAGGGTCGTTCAACCGCAGCACGAGCTGCGCTGGACCGCGTTCCTCCCTCGTCGCCTGCAGCCACGGTTCGAGCCGGTCGGCGAGCTGGGCGAGCTCTTCCGCGTCGGCATCCACCCGAGCGTCGGCGCCGACGAGGGCGTCGAGCCACGACTCCACGGCCGGGCGGCGGGCGGGTGGGCGACCTCGGCGCCGGGGCAGGAGGGATGCCGGGAGCCGGGTGCGCGTCAGGGCATCGGTGAGCGCATCCATTGCCTCGGTCGCGAGCGCGGCAGGGCTCGCGGAGGCATCCGCAGCGCGGAACGCGGGTGGCATCGCGGTCGTCAGCGCATGGGCCGCGGTGGCATCCGGTCCGGTGAGTACCGCTCGCCAACGTGCGTCGAAGCCGTCGCCGGACTGCTGCAGCGCCGGCAGGGTGCGTGCGCGGTCGACGAGGCCCGTGCAGAACCTGGAGAGCTCGAGGAGGTAGCGCGCAGACTCCGCAAGCCGCACATCCACCGTCTCGCGCTGCGTGTCGCCATCCGTATCGCCATCCGTGTCACCATCTCCGACAACGGATGCGGAAGCCGCCGGGCCGAGCGTCTCCGTCAGGCGAGCGGGGTCGAGGATCAGCGCCGGAACGGACCAGGGAAGCAGCGAAGCCGTCCCGGCCGGCCGCGGCGTGATGCGGACGAGCTCCGGTGAGTCCATCGGTGAGCGGCGACCCGAGGGCAACAGAAGATCGAGCCTCGTCGAGCGCCCCTCGACGAGGAAGGCGAGTGCCTCGGCCGGCGCCGAGAACGGATGCGGGCGCGCCCTCCGCAACGCCTGGCTCGGGCTCGTCACCGCGAGCGTGGAGTCCTCCGCCCAGATGCCAGCGCCTGCCCCGGGAATCCAGCAGGCATGGAGGACGAGCATGGGCGCAGTTCTCTCGGGTCGGAGGAGGGGTCGCTCCCAGCCTAACCTCAGTGGCAGGCACGAGGGGTGGGCCGCGGAACGGCGAGGTGGCCTTGCCCCACAGTCCATCGGCGCGGCAGGCGCACCGCCGGTGCTGGCGGGGTGGGGCGCGACCTGTTCGGCCCGCACGCGACATATCAGCCGAAGATGCCGTCGAGGGCACTCCATCCGCGCCAGGTCCACCTGCAGGATCAGAGACCTAAGCCATCGACCTGGGAAGTGACGCCCTGAACGAGCAAACCGCCGGCCCCTCTCTCGGGCACCGCCGCCCCGCG
>NZ_BMMD01000047.1 GCF_014645655.1 Agromyces bauzanensis
CTCCCGCTCCTCATCACTCAGAATCAACTCGGCCTTCGGGCGTCCCGTTCTCGGCATACCCCATTCTACAACTTAACCAGAGAATTTCAGGCGCACGACACTAGGCGATCTCGACAAGGTGCGCGAACTCGCGGTCGAGCTCGCTGACGACCCGCCCGACCTCGTGGTCAGCAACGCCGCGACGATCGCGCCGCTGGATGCGCGCAATACGCAGGGTCTTCCGCTCGGCCTGGCTGTGAACTACCTCGCCCGTATCTGCTCATGCGGAGTCTGGTCGAGCCGAGCGGGTCACGTCCGACGCGGTTCGTTGTGGTCGGCGGCCCTCCCTCCATGCTGAATCGGACACCGGTCGACCTACCGGACGATCTTGCGCTGCGTTCGGCGCACCATTCCCCGAGGGCGGCAGCCGGTGGGTTCTCTCGGCCAGCGGCGGGGCGCTCCTCGACCAGGGCATCTACCCGGTTTCGCTCGCGCACGCGCTGCTCGGCATACACCGAGGCTTGCCGAGGTCACTCGAAAACCTTCGAACGCCTTCCGCAATGCGGCTTGACCCGCCTGCACTCGTGAGCAGCCACAATGTGAAATGGCTGGTCAAGCGCTACTTTGTGGGGCGGACCAGACTTGAACTGGCGACCGATGGATAGCGGCAGCGGCGTCTCCATCTGCGCGTTCTACTCGAGAGGCCTCGAGTGATATCGACCTGACCGGGAGTTTCTTGCCGATTGTGCTCCGAGTCTACCTCGATGCCTCGGTTCGCATGGGCTGGTCTCGGCGCAAAAAGTGGGTGAATAAGCGTGCGCACGTCGAGTTAACTGAGTCGAAGAGCCAGGTCTACCATCCGGGGTACTCCCATGGGCGGATGGCCATGAACACAGCGGCCCAGAGCACGATGGACGCCGCGAACGCGACCAGGTTGGCCACGGCCGCAGCCAGTTTTGAGAACGACAGCAATGCCGGGATGGCCGCCAATACTGCAGGAATCAGCAGAATCGCTGCGATTGCGGCGGATCCCACCTCGGTGAGCCCGCATTCTGCGCGCGACAAGGCCCCGGATTCGGTGGCCGGACTGCTGAAGATCATGATGGGAACGAGCAGGAGGGTACCGAGTATCGACTCGCACCACAGGATGAACGCTCGCACGCCAGGAGTGGAAGCCGCTCGGCTGCCGAGCACCATCGCGAGGACCATCGCAAGCACGGCCACCGCGGACCACCCAACGCTCTCGAGCGCATGAACCCAGGTGGTTTCTCGTGGCTCGAAGCAGTTGACCGCTCGTGCGAGTGGCGATAGAAGGGAATAGCTGGACACGGCGCTGGCAGTGACGCCGAGAATCGCCGTGAGATACGCCCACGCTTTCACGAAGGGCCGATTCGTCCGAGTCATCCCTCCGGCCAGGCCTGTGCCGTTTCGACCGCATCGGCGAAGCCGTTCGCCAGACCATCGAGCTCTGTAGCGAGCACGGCAGCGGAGGGCGGCAAGGTAGTGGCCGCCGCACCTGGGAGTCGGACCTTGATGAAGAAATCGATCGCCCAGTCAGGAAGCCACGGAGTAGTAAAGACGGACTTGGCCGCGGCAACCATCGTGCTTCGGTTCCCGAACCGCTCCGCAATGAACCGCTTCGCCAACCACCCCGGATCGTCCTCGATCTCCACGAGCATCTGCCGCACGATCTCGTCGAGCGAAACGTCCGGCTGGTCGTTCATCCGCTTCGCGCACAGGAATGCCGCCATGTCTGCCTTCAGATCCCTCACTGCGAAATTCGTGTCGCTTGTCCCGCCGAGGTTCGCGGCGGTCCAGGTCTTGACGTCCAAGATCCCGCCTGGCTCCTTGACCCTGGCATTCTCGTAGCTCTCCCAGAATGTCACCAGATCCAACGCCCAACCGCCAAGGTCGCCCGGGTTGATCACACCACCGCTGTTGACGCCACGGAGAAGATGCCCCCGGGTGGATGCAGCCCAGTGGTCCGTTTGGCCGAACCGTAGGGCGACTGGCGTGGGGTAAAGCTCGCTTCCACCGCGCTCCTGGAGGGTGACAAAGGCTGCCACCAACGCGTCAAAGTGGGGAGTTCCCTCGGAGAACCCGACGTACGCGGCCGGTGTATAGACGAGTTCCCACGCTCCGGCGGTGATGCTAGCTCCCTCGCCGCCCCAGTACTCTGGCCGCTGCAGCCAGTTGAGCACGGTGTCGTTGCGTTGGCGGCGGGTCACGAGAGAGCTAGCGGTCGAGCTGTCGCCGAGGTAGCAAAGGCCGGCGATCCGCCAATAGAACTCTTCATCGAATCCGGCCGGAGCGCCGTTCTCGTACCGTCGAGGTGTTCGGAGCACGTCGCTCTCATTCAGCCATTCGGCGCGCGACGAAGGGATGACCTTATCGATCTCGATTCCCGATGAACCAGAGGAGAGCAGCCGACCGTCGATCTGGTCGTACGCCCAGTTGCTGGGAAGCGCGAATCCGAGGTTGCCGCTGTACCCAGTCGACATGTCGCTCACGAACGAGGACTCCGTCAGCCCCTCCTCGGCGAGGATCGAGCAGACGTTCCGCGTCCCGTAGACGCCGAGGCGATAGGTCACTGAACTCGACTTCTGCAACGCATCCCTCACACCCTGGAAGTGCGGGATGACGACGGCGTAGATGTCATCTTCGGTAGCGTCGAAGTCGACCGAGAGATACACGCGCTCACCGGATCGAATGCCCATCTGCCGCATTCGCATTGCGATCCGTTCGCCCTGCTCAAAGCCGAGCGGGTAGGAGAACTGGTCGGCCGCGTCATTCCACTCCTGATAGATCGGGAACCACCGCAGCCCGTTCGACCAGATCCGCGCGGCCTCGTCATGCTGCAGGCGTTTGTCGATCCCGTTGATATAACGGCCGACGGTGACGTAGCCGGCCGACGTGACGGATGGGATCTTCAGCGGATGCAGCGGGGTTGCCGTGTCACACGCGTTCGAAGGCCTGTTGACGTCTCCGGTACTTACCAGAAGGGACGCCCAGGTCGAGAAGTTCGCCGCTCCGGTCGCGGCAAGTTCGACGAAGTTCTGGAACCCGAGCGTCTGTTGTTGGGTGCTGGAGTCGAACTGGCCGAGGAAGGAATCGACTTCATACCCGTTGAAAATCAGAGCAGCTTGGTAAAGACGCACCAGGTGTCTGGATCCGTCAGAGGCTCCCAGCCCAAAGACACCGTAATCGCGGATCCCCTGCTGTGTACCTGGCCCGAAGTTGCCGTTCGCCGTGCCGTCCGCCATCCCGATCTCGTACTGAATGGCGTACATGAGCCCTTGCTGCACCTGACGGGAGTAGATTGTTAGCGGCCATGCCAAACTGCCCATAGGCGGCCACGGAACTGCCCACCAGCGGCCAGTAGAACTGCCTGCTGGTGGCCATGAGATCTGCCCACTTCCTGTTCTGAGCCCGACCGCTTAAGCGGCGGGAGCCTCTCCCTGGGGTTTGATTGCGGTGTTCAAGACGCACCAAAGTCGCCCGGGAAGAGGCCCTGAATGAAGTTTGACGGAGAAATCATGGAAATCCTTGCTGCCTACGATCTGACCGGATCGTTGCGCGCCACAGCCGAGCTCACCGGCTGCTCGCACCACACTGTCGCCCGTCACGTCGCCGCCCGCGACGCCGGCAAGCCGATCGCCGAGCCCGCCTTTCGGGGTCGGGTGACCGATGGGTTCCTGCCCAAGATCGAGGAATGGGTCGAGGCGTCCAAGGGCAAGATCCGCGCCGACAAGGCCCACGAGAAACTCGTCGCCCTCGGCTACGACGGGTCGGATCGCTCGACCCGGCGGGCGGTCGCGCAGGTCCGTACCGCCTACCGGTTCGGCCATGTCCGGGTGCACCGGCCTTGGATCACCGAGCCGGGCATGTGGCTGCAGTATGACTTCGGCGACGGTCCCGTCATCGACGGCCGCAAGAGTGTGTTGTTCGTCGCCTGGCTGGCCTGGTCAAGGTCTCGGGTCGTGATCCCGCTCCGGGATCGAACGGCGCCGACCGTGTTCGCGGCCCTCGACCGCACGTTCCGCATTCTTGGCGGCGCGCCGACATACGTCCTGACCGACAACGAGAAAACGGTGACCGTGTCCCATATTGCCGGGGTCCCGGTTCGCAACCAGCAGACCGTTGACTTCGCCCGCCACTACGGCATCACCGTGCTGACCTGTCAACCGGCCGACCCCGCCACGAAGGGCGGGTCGGAGTCCTCGGTCAAGGTCGCCAAGGCCGATATTGTCCCCAGGGACACCAACCTGCGCCCCGAATACGGGTCCTTCGCAGAGCTCGAGGCGGCCTGCGAGACGTTCATGGAGCAGGTCAACAACCGTGAGCACCGGGTCACGCGGCGCAAGCCCGCGGCGATGCTCGAGGAGGAACAGCCCCGCCTGCACCGGATCCCCGACACCGCCCACACGGTCTCCTTCGGCCTCTCCCGGGCCGTCCCGGACAACACCCCGATGGTGACGTTCGAGAATGGTGGGCTGCTTCGGTGATTTCGGACAGCGGGCCCTCCTAAGGTGAGGGTTCTACCCGAGAGTGAGTTCATGAACATGACTGCATCACGCAGACGGTTCAGCCAGGAGTTCAAGGACGAGTTGTGTCAGGAGGTGATCTCGACGTCGAAGACCATCAAGGACGTCGCGGTCGCGTATGGCGTTGGTCCCGAGACGCTCCGCACGTGGCTGATCAAGTACCGCGACACGCGCGGCGGGACCGAGGCCGAGCTGACCGTCGATGAACGGGCCCGGCTCAAGGAGTTGGAGCGGGTCGTTCAGGATCTGCGGGCGGAGACGGCGTTCTTGAAAAAAGCCAGCGCTTACTTCGCGAGGGATCAGCGACTGTGAGCCGGTACGAGTACATCGATTCCTGCAGGAACGACCCGTCCGAGACGAACCCGGTGACCAAGATGTGCGCCTGGCTGGCGGTGTCCACGTCGGGGTTCTACCACTGGCTGTCCCGGCCGGCCTCGGCCACCGCAGCCCGCAGGGAGGCGCTGACGGGACGGGTGAAGCACTTCTTCACCGCGTCGGACGGCACCTACGGTTATCGGCGGGTCCACGCCGATCTGGCCGATGAGGGCAACGGATGCTCCCCGGAGTTGGTGCGCCAGATCATGCGGGCCGAGGGCCTGGTCGCCTGCCAGCCTCGCCCGTTCCGGGTCACCACCGACGCCGACGCCGAGGCGGCGGCGGACATGCCCGACCTGGTCGAGCGGGACTTCACCGCCGACCGCCCCGGGGTCAAGTTCGTCGGCGACATCACTTACGTCCACACCTGGCAGGGGTTCGTGTATCTGGCCACGGTGATCGACTGCTACTCGAAGAAGGTCGTGGGCTGGTCGATCGCGGACCACATGCGCACCGAGCTCGTCGAGACAGCGCTGCGAAACGCTGCTGCGACGACAACGATCGAGCCGCTGGCGATCTTCCACTCCGA
>NZ_BMMD01000048.1 GCF_014645655.1 Agromyces bauzanensis
GTGTTGTGTTGTGTTGTGTTTCCGTCTGTTGGGAACCACAGAGTGGACGCGAGCAATCCTGGGCCACACAACGCTGCCTTACAACGATGTTGTGTGTGGTGATTGTCAAGTCATCGGCGTATTAGTACCGGTCAGCTGCGACAGTCGTTGGTCCTGTCTTCCACATCCGGCCTATCAACCCAGTCGTCTGGCTGGGAGCCTCTCCCCCGAAGGGATGGAAATCTCATCTCGAGGCCGGCTTCCCGCTTAGATGCTTTCAGCGGTTATCCATCCCGAACGTAGCTAACCAGCGGTGCTCCTGGCGGAACAACTGGCACACCAGAGGTTCGTCCAACCCGGTCCTCTCGTACTAGGGTCAGATCCTCTCAAATTTCCTACGCGCGCAGCGGATAGGGACCGAACTGTCTCACGACGTTCTAAACCCAGCTCGCGTACCGCTTTAATGGGCGAACAGCCCAACCCTTGGGACCTACTCCAGCCCCAGGATGCGACGAGCCGACATCGAGGTGCCAAACCATGCCGTCGATATGGACTCTTGGGCAAGATCAGCCTGTTATCCCCGAGGTACCTTTTATCCGTTGAGCGACAGCGCTTCCACAAGCCACTGCCGGATCACTAGTCCCGACTTTCGTCCCTGCTCGACCTGTCAGTCTCACAGTCAAGCTCCCTTGTGCACTTACACTCGCCACCTGATTGCCAACCAGGTTGAGGGAACCTTTGGGCGCCTCCGTTACTCTTTGGGAGGCAACCGCCCCAGTTAAACTACCCACCAGGCACTGTCCCTGAACCGGATCACGGTTCGAAGTTAGATATCCAGAGTGACCAGAGTGGTATTTCAACAACGACTCCACGAACACTGGCGTGCCCGCTTCAAAGTCTCCCACCTATCCTACACAAGCCACACCGAACACCAATACCAAGCTGTAGTAAAGGTCACGGGGTCTTTCCGTCCTGCTGCGCGTAACGAGCATCTTTACTCGTAATGCAATTTCGCCGAGTTCGCGGTTGAGACAGCTGGGAAGTCGTTACGCCATTCGTGCAGGTCGGAACTTACCCGACAAGGAATTTCGCTACCTTAGGATGGTTATAGTTACCACCGCCGTTTACTGGGGCTTGAATTCTCAGCTTCGCCTTGCGGCTGACCGGTCCTCTTAACCTTCCAGCACCGGGCAGGCGTCAGTCCGTATACATCGTCTTGCGACTTCGCACGGACCTGTGTTTTTAGTAAACAGTCGCTTCCCACTGGTCTCTGCGGCCACTCCACGCTTCCCCCAGCAAGTGGGTTCACGCTTCGGGCCCCCCTTCTCCCGAAGTTACGGGGGCATTTTGCCGAGTTCCTTAACCACGATTCTCTCGATCTCCTCGGTATTCTCTACCTGACCACCTGAGTCGGTTTGGGGTACGGGCGGCTGGAACCTCGCGTCGATGCTTTTCTCGGCAGCAGAGGATCACCGACTTTTCATCCGCATCGCGTCTCAGCCTTCATGAACCGCGGATTTGCCTACGGTCCGGCCTACACGCTTGCCCCGGGTCAACCATCGCCCGGGTTCGGCTACCTTCCTGCGTCACACCTGTTGATACGCTCACTCCACCAGACGGGGTCGCATGCCGCCCCCCACCCTTCCCCGAAGGGTCGGACAGGGCTTGGGATGCTTAGCACTCCTGATCTCGTGTGGGCGGTTCTTCGCCGGTACGGGAATATCAACCCGTTGTCCATCGACTACGCCTGTCGGCCTCGCCTTAGGTCCCGACTTACCCAGGGCAGATTAGCTTGACCCTGGAACCCTTGGTCTTCCGGAGGACGGGTTTCTCACCCGTCTTTCGCTACTCATGCCTGCATTCTCACTCGTGTGGCGTCCACGGCTGGTTCACACCGCCGCTTCACCCGCCACACGACGCTCTCCTACCCATCACCACGACTGGACCACGAAGGCCTATCGATATGCGGTAATGCCACGACTTCGGTGGCGTGCTTGAGCCCCGTTACATTGTCGGCGCGGAATCACTTGACCAGTGAGCTATTACGCACTCTTTCAAGGGTGGCTGCTTCTAAGCCAACCTCCTGGTTGTCTGTGCAACTCCACATCCTTTCCCACTTAGCACGCGCTTAGGGACCTTAGTCGGTGGTCTGGGTTGTTTCCCTCTCGACGATGAAGCTTATCCCCCACCGTCTCACTGCTGCGCTCTCACTTACCGGCATTCGGAGTTTGGCTGACGTCAGTAACCTTTTAGGGCCCATCGGCCATCCAGTAGCTCTACCTCCGGCAAGAAACACGCAACGCTGCACCTAAATGCATTTCGGAGAGAACCAGCTATCACGAAGTTTGATTGGCCTTTCACCCCTATCCACAGCTCATCCCCTCCATTTTCAACTGAAGTGGGTTCGGTCCTCCACGACGTCTTACCGTCGCTTCAACCTGGCCATGGATAGATCACTTCGCTTCGGGTCTAGGACCCGCGACTCAAACGCCCTATTCAGACTCGCTTTCGCTACGGCTACCCCACACGGGTTAACCTCGCCACAGATCACTAACTCGCAGGCTCATTCTTCAAAAGGCACGCCGTCACCCCAACACGGAGGCTCCGACGGTTTGTAAGCAAACGGTTTCAGGTACTATTTCACTCCCCTCCCGGGGTACTTTTCACCTTTCCCTCACGGTACTTGTCCGCTATCGGTCATCTGGGAGTATTTAGGCTTATCAGGTGGTCCTGACAGATTCACACGGGATTTCTCGGGCCCCGTGCTACTTGGGATACCCCTCCGGCCGGCCAGGCATTTCGACTACGGGACTCACACCCACTCCGGTCCGGCATTCAATCCGGTTCGTCTATACCCGACACGTCACCGCGGTCGACCGGCAGATCGACCCGAAAGGTCCCACAACCCCGACCATGCAACCCCTGCCGGGTATCACACATGACCGGTTTAGCCTCATCCGCTTTCGCTCGCCACTACTCACGGAATCACGGTTGTTTTCTCTTCCTGTGGGTACTGAGATGTTTCACTTCCCCACGTTCCCTCTACCCGCCCTATACATTCAAGCGGGAGTCACCAGGTCACCCAAAGGGCCCAGCGGGGTTTCCCCATTCGGAAATCCTCGGATCACAGCTCGTTTATCAGCTCCCCGAGGCTTATCGCAGATTACGACGTCCTTCTTCGGCTCCAGATGCCAAGGCATCCACCGTTTGCTCTTAGAAACTTGAAATCACATGAGTTCGAATCGCACACCCACACCCGAAGGCATGGGTGAGAAATTGACCAGTGAACACCAAACAGGGCACCCCGAAGGGCACCCGACTTGGCGATTCACCTACTGTGACCCAACGTCCGAAAACGTTGGATCTAAGATGCTCGCGTCCACTATGCAGTTCTCAACAGACGGCCAGAACCCCCACACCCACCAGCAGAACCTGCCGGCCTCGGTGAAGGCCTGAAGAGTCCAAACCACCCCCGACCACAACGGCCAGGAGACGCGCCCGGTCCCTCAGGACCCAACAGCGTGCACGCACCAACCCCCTCGACCCCGACCCGTTCCAACCACCCCCCGAAGGAAACGGCGTACTGGGACCAGGACGACTCAGCTGATGCCTATGTCAATGTTCCACCCATGAGCAGCCGGCAGACACGTTCGGTCTGACCCGGCATGCACTACGAAGCCCCCAAGAGGACTCCGAGCTGCTCCTTAGAAAGGAGGTGATCCAGCCGCACCTTCCGGTACGGCTACCTTGTTACGACTTAGTCCTAATCACCGATCCCACCTTCGACGGCTCCCTCCCACACGGGGTTAGGCCACCGGCTTCGGGTGTTACCGACTTTCATGACTTGACGGGCGGTGTGTACAAGGCCCGGGAACGTATTCACCGCAGCGTTGCTGATCTGCGATTACTAGCGACTCCGACTTCATGAGGTCGAGTTGCAGACCTCAATCCGAACTGAGACCGGCTTTTTGGGATTCGCTCCGCCTTACGACATCGCAGCCCTTTGTACCGGCCATTGTAGCATGCGTGAAGCCCAAGACATAAGGGGCATGATGATTTGACGTCATCCCCACCTTCCTCCGAGTTGACCCCGGCAGTCTCACATGAGTTCCCACCACGACGTGCTGGCAACATGCGACGAGGGTTGCGCTCGTTGCGGGACTTAACCCAACATCTCACGACACGAGCTGACGACAACCATGCACCACCTGTACACCAGTGTCCAAAGAGTCCCCTGTCTCCAGGGTGTTCCGGTGTATGTCAAGCCTTGGTAAGGTTCTTCGCGTTGCATCGAATTAATCCGCATGCTCCGCCGCTTGTGCGGGCCCCCGTCAATTCCTTTGAGTTTTAGCCTTGCGGCCGTACTCCCCAGGCGGGGCGCTTAATGCGTTAGCTACGACACGGAAACCGTGGAAAGGTCCCCACATCTAGCGCCCAACGTTTACGGCGTGGACTACCAGGGTATCTAATCCTGTTCGCTCCCCACGCTTTCGCTCCTCAGCGTCAGTCACGGCCCAGAGAACTGCCTTCGCCATCGGTGTTCCTCCTGATATCTGCGCATTCCACCGCTACACCAGGAATTCCATTCTCCCCTACCGCACTCCAGTCTGCCCGTACCCACTGCAGACCCGAGGTTGAGCCTCGGGATTTCACAGCAGACGCGACAAACCGCCTACGAGCTCTTTACGCCCAATAATTCCGGACAACGCTCGGACCCTACGTATTACCGCGGCTGCTGGCACGTAGTTAGCCGGTCCTTTTTCTGCAAGTACCGTCAAAACCCCCGAAGGAGCCCCTTCTTCCCCACTAAAAGCGGTTTACAACCCGAAGGCCGTCATCCCGCACGCGGCGTTGCTGCATCAGGCTTGCGCCCATTGTGCAATATTCCCCACTGCTGCCTCCCGTAGGAGTCTGGGCCGTGTCTCAGTCCCAGTGTGGCCGGTCACCCTCTCAGGCCGGCTACCCGTCGACGCCTTGGTGAGCCATTACCTCACCAACAAGCTGATAGGCCGCGAGTCCATCCCAAACCGAAAAAACTTTCCACCCCAAACCATGCGGTCCAAGGTCCTATCCGGTATTAGCTCCGATTTCTCGGGGTTATCCCAGAGTCCAGGGCAGGTTACTCACGTGTTACTCACCCGTTCGCCACTAATCCCCCCAGCAAGCTGGAGATCATCGTTCGACTTGCATGTGTTAAGCACGCCGCCAGCGTTCGTCCTGAGCCAGGATCAAACTCTCCAAAAAAACTTGGCACCCAACAACCCCGAAAGGCATCAGGCAAATCTGATCTCAGGCTGAAAAACAATCAAAACTGCTGACTGTCCATCAATCCAAAAAAACCCATCCCCCC
>NZ_BMMD01000049.1 GCF_014645655.1 Agromyces bauzanensis
CGCGGAGGGGCGGCGCTCACCGACAATACCGGACGGCGCTGAAAGGGGATATCGAGCGGCGCTGAGAGTGAATATCCCGCGGCGCTCAGAGGTCCGAATACTCACTTTCACACGGTGACCGCGTCTACGTCCATAACGACGAGCCGCGCCACCGCGCTACATCCACTATGCGGGACTCAACTGACGAAACGCACGCGTCTCTGGTCCAAGTGGCGCGTGATCGACACGGGCCTGGACGACCTTGCGGCGCTTCGGTCATCCGAGACCGCAGTCGTGATCCTGGAGCCACGGTCCGCTCCCGGTCCCTGACCTGTTGATCACATGCCGAGCGACGAACCGTCAAGCACACGTCGTGGAATCCGCGGGTTGTGCTGTTCTAGTGCTCCGCCTCGACGGCAGTGAGGCAGACGACTTCCAGTCTGAATCCATGCGGGTCAAGAAGGTAGGTCGCGTAGTAATGCTCCCCGAACTGCGGGAACACTCGTGGCGCGCGCAGAACCTGATCGCCGCGGCCCTGCGCCCAGGCGTGCACTACATCAACCTCATTCCTGGTCGAAACGACGAAGGCGAGGTGGTGGAAACCGGGCTGAGAACGCGAGTAGGGACTCTCTTCCTTCGCCTCATACAGAAACAGTTGAGCGCCGTTCCAATCGACGGGGCAATAGCCGTTACCGAAGCACGGCTGGAAGCCGACTTTCGGCATTAGCTCGTCGTAATAGATCTGCGCCGCGCGTACGTCCGGCACACCGAGTCCTATGTGATCGATCGGCACGAGCCCGCCTCCACCTCGAATCGTAGCGCCTCTGCCAGCAGGCTACCCGGGGCCAGGATGGGCCGACCGGTGGGATTCCATCGGAGGTTGAGAGTTCCGACAGCAATGGCCGGGCAGCGACATCCGACACGGTTGGTCGGTACGGTGCCGGCCAGGCTGCCGCATTCCCGCCGGGTTGTGCAAGCGTTTTGTCGATCGCGACCCGTCGGCAGGAGGTGAGACCCATGAACGCAGTGTCCGCGCTGGGTGCTCCCCCGTAGTCCACGATCGCGCGACGGCGGGAGTTCGTCATTGGGAAAGTCCGACAGGCAATTCGCGAAAGTCGACTCCCACGAACACGACACCTTCTTCTGCGTATCGGCTCGACGATCAGTTCCGATGGCATCCCGGCGGCGCGGACGCCGTGGGAACTCGGTCTCATCGCCGGCCTTTCGGATGCCGGGATTGACTTGACTCATGTGGCGTTGATGTGGTCGTGGCCGACCGACGGGCTCTGCTGGAATGCAGCGCGTGAGCCACCACCGCGATGACGGCGGCGACCAGGCCCGTGCCTAACGTGATCCCAAGTCACCACCCGGTGGCCGTGGGCGTCCGCCTCGTCGGGCCGCACCCGGCGGCCGCAACCTCGGGGGCGGTGAAGGTGACGCAGGGGATGACCCGCGTCTCGGCCTTCCGGCGCAGCCCGAGGATCGCGTTCGTCGCGGCGACGCTGTCGTTGACGCCGGCGGTGTGGGTGAACTTCGGCAATCCGGTTATGTCGCCGGCGGCCCAGATCCGGGGTTCGTGGTGCGGAGCGTCGCGTGGACGGCGACGTAGCCGTCTGCGTCGGTGCGGACGCCCGCATGTTCGAGGCCGAGGGCGTCGGCCCGCGGCGCCCGGCCGAGTGCGGCGACGATGACGTCGAACTCGATCGTGCTCCCGTCGTCGAGGATGAGGACCCCGGATTCGCCGTCGCTCGAGCTGATCGACGCGCCGGTGCGGCTGGTGCGTACGGTCGCACCGTCGCGGAGCAGCGCGTCGTGGATGATCCGGCTCGCATCCTCGTCCTCCTTCGGCAGGATCCGTCGACCGCGGTGCACGATCGTCACCTGCGAGCCCAGCCGCGCCATCGCCTGCCCCAGCTCGCATCCGATCGGGCCGCCGCCGAGCACGACGAACCGCGTGGGGAGGTCGGTGAGGTCCCAGAAGTCCTCGCTGGTGCGTATCCGCACCGAGCCCGCCCCGTCGATCACTGGTAGAGCCGGTGGGGTGCGGTCGCGATAAAGGCCTGCCGGAACCGCACCTCGGTGCCGTCGACGGTGAGCGTTCGGTCGGACGTGAACCGCGCGTCGCCCATCATGACTGCTATGTTCTCGGCTTCGAGCGCCTACGTCGAATCCACCGGGGCGATGGTCTGGATCGCCCGATCGACCGACGCCATGGCGGTGCGGAAGGCCGCGGCGCTCGAAGCGAGGGTGGTCGGCCGTCCGGAGTGATTCGCCGCATCTGGCGCGTGGGCGGCGGCGATGAGCGCCTTGGACGGCAAGCAGCCGGTCCAAAGGCAGTCACCGCCGAGCCGTGCGCGTTCGATCTGCAGCAACCTCGTACCAAATTGCGACCGGTTCGCGCCGAGTTTTCGCCGAGTGAACAAATCCCACGCTGGCGCATCACGGTGGTCGAAAAGACAATACCGCGCGGCAATCTCGGTACCCGCCTGTCTCTGAGGTCCAGCGTCTCCTACTCGGGCGGAGCACCGCGACCTTCGGTGTCACGTCACATCCCTCAACCCGGAGTACGACGGCCATGGGGTGGCGGCCCCTCATCACTGTGTGCGACCGGCTCGGCATACGGCCTCCAGTCCGGATTCGACTCCGATGGACATGGAGGCCAGGAGACGCGACGCTGCGGATTTGAAGCTCCCACCAGACTCGTCTCGAGCCTCGGTCATTCCACCGGGCGCTGCGTGAGATTCGCGGCGGCCCGCGTCAGGAGATCGATGAGTTGGGCGGAAGAACCTGCCGGCAGTCCGTCGAATGCTCTGCTGTTGATGTCGTCAGCAATCGATTCCACTTGCGGTACCAATTCCTCTGCACGAGAAGTCAGGTGCACGATCGCGCGCCGCCCGTCGGTCTCGTCAGGTACGCGATAGATGATCTCATCGCGTTCCATGCGGCGAAGCGTGAGTGCCATCGTGGGTTGCTCGATTTCGGCGGATCGCGCCAGCTCGGCCTGTGTCGCCGGGCCCGTGGCAGACAGGGTGAAGATCACCGGCAGGTACGCCGGCGACAACCCGAGGGGGGCAAGTGCCTCCGCCATGCGACGCTCGAACACACGTGCACTCAGGTTGATCATGAATCCCGCTGATTCGTACCGTTCGAAGCCCACGTCGCCGCCCCTCGATCACGTGTCGCTGGCGCATTCGAATAGATCCTCGCACTCCTGCGCAACACACGGATCCCACGAGCCCTCCGGCAGCGGCGGGCCTCGACTGAGCAAGCGCCATCTCTTGAACCTAGATACATAGTATGCTATTCTATTTGTGGGTTCGACTCAGGGCCCTTCGCCGCTCCGGCCGGGCCGAACGAGATCCCAGGCCACCGATTCAAGTCGGCGTCGCTGATCACCATCGTGCGCACACACGCGTCACCGCTGCGCGCACAGGTGCGCGATGCCAGGAGACAACAACATGCCACTCACCATTGCCCGCCTTGAATTCCGGTCCAGGTCCGACGACGACCAAGGCGCCACCACATTCCATTTCCAGCCCACGAAGCCGTTCGGTTTCAGCGCCGGGCAGCACGGCCTCTGGTACGTGCCGAACGGCGGTATCAGGCCATTCACGATCGCTTCCGCACCAGAGGACGCTACCATCGCGCTGGGCACGACGCTTGCTTCCGGGAGCCGGATCAAGCGCGCACTCGCGGCACTGACCCGGGGGTCGACGGTTCGCCTCGCAGGACCGCTCTCGAACTTCACCTTGGATCCATTGGCGACCGAGGTCGTGATGCTGGCGCAGGGAACCGCTGCCACCCCGTTCAGGTCGATCCTTCGGCACCTGGCGCTGCTGTCGTCCAGGCCACAAACCACCCTCATTCACGTCGGCACCGCACACCCATTCCGCGGTGACACAGAGCCGCTTGCCACTCACGCCTACTGCCCGGGCTCGCGCGAGGAATTCGGCGACCGGGTGAAGGCGTCCGCTGTCGCCCAGCCGGAAGCATCCTTCATGATCGCCGGGACGGTTGCGTTCGTGAAGTCGACCAAAGCGCTGCTCCAAGCGAACGGCGTGCAGCCGACCCAAGTGAAGGCCGGCCCCTTCATCGGTTGGTCCGGTCCGCGCTCGGCCGGTAGCGCGGACGTACGCAATCTCACCGCGGCCAACCCGACGGCACACTGATGCCCTCGAGGTCCACGAATACGAGGCCGGATGTCTCCCACCTGACTCGCAGTCAGGACGTGCGCTCCACGCGAACGCGGAGAGAGGACTCTCGACGACGAGACCACCGGCGACGGTTGGTGTCGCGGCGTCCTCGGGCGGCCCGCTCGGCACGCCCTTGTGCCGCAGGTGGTAACACGGATACCTGGATCCCCGCCCGTCTTGCCATGCAACTCCGAAGATGACTACACACTCTCGCCCCTCGCGATAATCACCGGCGCGAGCTCCGGCGTCGGACGCCAGACCGCGATCGACCTGGCCGAGGCCGGCCACGACTTGGTCGTGGTGGCTCGCGATCCGGACCGCCTCGCCGAGACATCCCCTGCGGCGCGATCTCGTGATACTGAAGCCGTCGTCAAGGTTCGACCGCTCGACCTAGTGTCCTGCGCCGGTAGTTCGTTGGAGTAGTCGTTTGAGGGAGTCGAGGATCTGCTCGGCGGGCTTGGTCCAGACGAAGGGCTTCGGGTTTTCGTTCCACC
>NZ_BMMD01000050.1 GCF_014645655.1 Agromyces bauzanensis
GACAGCAGGGAACGTCTCCATCGCTTCGGCGGCGAATCCGGCGATGTGCCGCTGCCGTAGTTCGGTCATGGCACGATGGTACGTCAGCAGCTCACGGATTCGCAGGGCGAAACTCACGGATTCGCAGAATATAAGTCACGGATTCGCAGAACAGAACTGGCGGATTCGCAGTCTCAACTCACGGATTCGGCGTGGCTCATCGGAGGATTCATAGTAATGCTGACTCAGGCCGAAGGGGCCGAAAGCGGCTCCGGCTGATGGTCGCGAAGGCTGACGCGCACCCGGAGATCGTGCTCGGCGTCGACGGTGCAGGGGAGAGACTCAGGCGGATCGCGATCGCGATCGAGTCGAAGCGGCACCAATCGTCGAGCGTCACAGCGGCACCGCCTCGGGGTGATCCGATCGAGCACCGGGCTCGGACCCTCACGCCGGTCGGGAACGACGTCGACCGGGGTGCCGAGCAACGCCTCTGCGTCGATCATGAACCCTGCGAGGACCTTCGGGCGGGGCTTCCGCCTGCGCGCTCAGCGGGACGCGATCGCGCTCAACGTGGCGGAGAACATCGCGATCGCGGCGATCGCGGCGATCGCGGCGAACGGGAGAGCGGCGATGCCGAGCGTCACCCACAGCACGCGGCGCCGTCTCGCTCGATGTCGCATCGCAGTCGTTCGAACGCAACGCGGCGTTGACGGATCCGCACGAACCGGAGGTTGCCCGCTCGTCGAACGGTGCCTGCTGACTTCGTTCGCCGTCGAGTAGGCGCCCCACAGCGGACTTGAGGAGGGGGATGTCGTTTCGCGCGGTGGCCATCACGATCGCGTGCGAGGTGTCGAAGTACCGATGCGCGAGCTGGTCACGCATCTGCGCGATCTCCTCCCAAGGGATGTCGGGCTCGGGCGCGGTGGCGGACGGATCGAGGTCTTTGACCGCCTCCCCGATCTCGACGAGGCGAATGCGAATCGCATCGAACACGATGCCGTCGTCGTCGGTTCGTGTCGCGTAGTCCTCGATCATCCTGCACGCGATGAGGATGTCTCCGAGTCGGGCTCGTGACGACCGGCTCACACCGGTCTCGCCTCGCGAAGCACATCGTCGACGACGTCGGCCTTCAGACTCGAAGCCGGCACGACGTCGACCGGCGCGTCCAGAATTCGTTCGGCGGCGCTGCGCATCCGGCCGAGGCCGAACATGCCGACGTCGTCGCCAACGTCAACGAGCAGATCGATGTCGCTCGTCGCCGATTCGTCACCGCGAGCGACGCTTCCGAACACGCGTACATTCGTGGCGCCCAAGTCGCCGAGTGCGGCCAGCAGCTCCTCGCGGTTCGCGTTGAGCCGCGCACGCAGCGGGCGCACGCCGGGGCGACTCGGCGCAGGGCGCCCGCCCGACAGTCGTTCCGCCGTTGCTGTCACGCCGGCACTCAGTTCCGCGTGATGCGAGTCGATGAACTCCCGCACTGCCGCCGTGACGATGTCCTTCTTCGTGCGGCCCAGCAGGTGCGCGGCATCAGAGACGAGGCGATCGGTCGCCGGGTCGATCTTGATCGGGGTGAATGTCGCCATGATTGCTCCCGGTACCATAATACCATATGGTACCCAACACCCCGTTAAGCACGGTACCTCAGACGATCCGTTCGAGCACGTCGGCGCCGCGCATCGAGTTCCGTGATACCGATGCGTTCGTCGACGAGATCCCGCAGGCCTACAAGCCCATCGACCGAGTGATGGCGGATGCCGCGTCCCTCGTGTCGGTGCGGCACACGCTGCGGCAGATCGTGAACGTGAAGGGCGATTGATCTGCGGCAGCAGGGGGAGCAGGGGGTGACGGATGTCGTGGCTCGCGCTCGACTCGGAAACGAGCGGGCGCGGGTCGCGGCGTTCGTCGTGCTGTCTCCGGGTGAGCGCTGCTGAACCCGTACCCAACACAAGCGCTATCGGTGGCCGGTCCGCGCAAAGCAGTCTGACGGAGTCGACAACGACATCCTGTGCACCGCCGATCCCGCCACGACATCCAACGCGGGAGCACGGAATTCGATCACTTCGGGCGATCATTCCTGCCATTGGCAGGCATCAGTCCCTCAGTTGCGTGTACGAAGCCAGGAACTGGGCCGCGGACCGAAGAATGTCGGTTCGTAGCTGGTCGTCGTCGGATTCGTCGCCGGCCAAGTGAAGCTCCTGTACGACGATGTCGATCCACGGGGACTCGGCATCGGCGAGCCGTGTAACCGCCGAGGTGATCGTGGCGGCGATGGGTTCTCGATACGGTGGCACCTCGGTCGCCGCGCTCGCCGAGGCCGCCGTGCGTGGGCCACCGGAACCGTACATGATGACGAAAGCGAGATCGTATGCGTCTTTCCCCTTCTCGCGGCTCATGAAGGCGGCAGACTTGGCGGCGATGTAGCCGCCGAGGCTCGCGAACCTCAGCCGGACGTGATCGGGCGCCTCCGGCATGTCGGCAATAACTGTGTCGGGGACGTCCAGTTCACGCTCGACTGGGTTGTGTAGGGCGGCGGCGGGTCCTATCAGATTCTGAGCGGTTGCTTCTGCCGCACCCGGCAGGTGGATGGGCTGACCCGGACTGTCGTACACATCGCACAGAAGGTCGAGGCGAACGAGCGCGTCGCCGAGGACACCCGTCCACTGCCACCCAGCAGCGGTGCCAACGGCCGTGAACCCACCGGCGACGAGAGCGCGGTCCAGCCAGCCGAAATCAAGCTCGTCCCGGTCATATACGAAGCCGAGTTCGAAGAGCAGGTCCACATCCGTCGTTCCGAGGTGCGGATGGGGTGCGGTGGGCGCCAGGAAGTCGGGGTTGAGGCCACCGATAACGACGAACTCGGTGGTGTGTTCGCCCGTGAGCAGGGCGAATCGGACAAGTGCCTCTTCAGCGCGAGCGCGGGCGGTTCGCGTGCGGGGTTCAGAAGCCAATCGCCACCTCCCGTAGGTGTTCGGCTGCCTCGACGCCGCGGCCGCCGGCGCGAAGCAAGTCCGCGTAGACGCGTACGGGAGACGCCACGGTTTCGCCGGCTGACTTGGTTGTGAAGTCGAAGACGTAGTGTGCGGCGGAGCGGAGGTGAATTCGTCCGCCTCGCTCCACCGGAGAAACCTCCTGGTCGTCGGTCAGACGATCCAGTGCCTGCTCGAAACCATCTACTGGTACGTAAAGGATCATGTCGGGCACACTTGTCGCGAAAGGCGCGATGGTATCGGCACCTACCCAGCCGGACACCGCCCAGGGCAGTCGCCCAAGCTTCCGGGCGGCGAGTTCCGTCCAGCCCCGCGGGTCGCGCGACATGAGGTGCAGATCTACACGCCGCTCTTTTCGCGCGGATCGCGCGTAGTGTCCTGCCCAGTCGCTCAGTAGTCGCCCCCGCTCTCGAAGCTCGCGTGCCGCGGTCGGCCCTCGCTCGGGGCCAACCTTGGCGGTATAGCCCTCCTCGTCAAGCGCCACGAGCACCTTGGCGACTTGACCTTGCGAAACGTGCGTGGCCTCAGCGATCTGGGCGATCCGATCGACCCCGTTCCACGTGTCCGTTAGGCCTACCGGAGGTTGCACACTACGGCAGAGGACGAACTCAGCCACGGCCTCTGTACTCGGGGACCAAGTGATCGCCGTGACTGCCTGCCGCGCGAGCGGCCGTGGCTTGAGTCGCGAGATGAACAGGCCGGGAGGAACCGAGATATCTGCATGCCCATTCGCGTCCGCCCACGACAAGTTTCGCTGCACGAGCAGCCGGACCGCCCCTGGACTCATGCGCCGCGCCGTAACGACGAGGCTCTTCGCTTCCACGTCCACGTCGGTCTGCTCAAGTACACGCTGCACATCCGCGGGGAAACCCTCACCGGCCCAGATGGCTCGCAAATGAACCGACTGCGATACGCCCCCTAGGACGACGCCGTCCCGAACCGGCTCAGGCAGGAGTGCAGTTGGAACGACGTTCATCAGAACGGCAACTCCCGGGTTTTCTCCTCGAAGCACAGTTCTCACTCTATCCGGAAAGAACTTGGTTCTCTCAAATTAATCGGATGCGAACTGGAGGAGGAGAAAACCTGCAGGAACCCGATGACGGCACGCGGCCACGCACGCGGCGCGGTGTTAAGACTCGTCTTGGCGGTCTCGAGCAGCGTCCTTAGGCGCCTGTCCAGTGGGGCCAGCGCCCAGGGCTCGTGCCGGGTGGTCATGTCGGGCAGGATATCGGGCCGCTCAACGCGTCGCCATGATCAGCAACGGCTGCACCGCACGGCTGCTCCGCCAGGCCCACAGGTCAGCGGCGCACCCGATCGACAAGCCGCGCGGGTGCGCCGTACTCCGCGACCCTCGCGTCCGACGTCAGCAGCGCGAACC
>NZ_BMMD01000051.1 GCF_014645655.1 Agromyces bauzanensis
ATGAGCGCCCATCACGACGCCGCCCTCGCGGAGGCGGCGCTGCAGATGGCGGTCGCCGTTCGCGGCGGACGTGACGCGATCAGCGGGGTCATCATGCACACCGATCAAGGCAGCGAATTCACCGCTTCCTTGTTCCGTGCCGCCTGCGCCCGCGTCGGCGGGATCACCCAGTCGATGGGCAGGGTCGGGTCGGCGCTGGATAACTCGGTGATCGAGAGCTGGCATTCCACACTCGAGTTCGAGCTGCGTTCCCTGGAACACTTTCACACCAGGGCCCAGGCTCGCACCCGGGTCGCGGCGTGGATCGAGGAGTACAACCACGACCGCCGCCACTCCGCGCTGGGAATGCGTTCCCCGATCCGGTTCGAACTGGACCTGACCCGCAAGAACGAGAAAGCAGCATGAGCCCCGGTCGGATCCTCCCCGAGAAGCGCAACGATGATGGCGTCGTCCTTGCTGGTGTCAAGGCCGAACCCTCCGGGCGGCCTGCGGCCGGCCTTGACACCAGCTGCGGATGACGCCACACAGCGCCGGTATCGGGAAGGATCCATCAAAATGAGGTCTCTACGGTTCCAGGGGATTGCCATTTGCGAAGATGTGAGTGTTGTGACGCTTCACCGTTCCGATCGTGATGGAGAGCCGCTGACTGATTGCGTGATTGGAAAGGCCCTCGCCGATCAGCCGCAGCACCTCGCGCTCCCGCTGAGAGAGCACCGACTCCGACGGTGGAGCGGTCTTTGTGCGTGTAGAGCTAGCGGCGGCCGCCACTCGGCGGACGGCGTCGATCAGCTCTGCGGAGGTGGACGACTTCGAGATGAATGCGCTCGCACCCGCTGCGAGTAGGTGGCCACCAAGGACTCGGTCTCGGTGCATGGTAACGATGATGACGCGGGTGTGCGGAGATTCCGCGAGCACCCGCGTGATCGTCGAGAGCACCGGCAAGCCCGGCATCTCCACGTCGAGCAGGAGCACGTCGGGGCTTGCGGCGATCGTGGTGTCAAGGGCGCTGTAGCCGTCGGCTGCCTCGCCGACGACCTCGATGTCAGCGGCGGCGGCGAGCATCGCCCGCATCCCGTCCCGGAAGAGATCATGGTCGTCGGCGATGACGGCACGGATCCGCGCGTTGTCGCTCATGCGTGGCGTGGTGCGACGAAGGGAAGGGTGAGCTTCAGCCCGGTGGCACCCGTCCCGTTCAGGAACTCCACCGTCGCGCCGATGAGCGCGGCGCGCTCAGCGATGCCGCGAAGCCCGAGCGAGGTGACCTGTAGCTTCCCGTCATCGTAACCGTCGCCGTCGTCGGTAACCGTGATCTCCACCTTCGTCGGCGACCATGCGAGGCGCACGGCGACCGCTGTCGCGTTCACAGCGTGCGTGCGAGCATTCCGGGTTGCCTCCATGATGATTGTGAATAGCTCCTCGCTCGCGACCGCCGGTAGCGGACGCGTCACACCGGTCTCGACCGCATGCACTGGCAGCACGCCCCCGCCGCCGGTTGCGTAGGCGTACTCGTCGATCGCCTCAAGCAGCGCACGATCGCCGACGAGCGAGCGCAGGTCGAGCGCGAGATCCTGGGTATCCGCGAGCGCGTGGCGAAAGATACGCATGGCAGCGGTGACTGACGCGTCGCGACTCGTCTTGTTGGCTACCTCTAGCCGCTGGAGTCCTGCAGCGATCCCGTGGGCGATGCGGTCGTGGAGTTCGCGAGAGATCCGCTGTCTCGTCTCATACTGGGACTGCTGCAGTCGCCCGCGGAGCACCTCGACGTAGGCGATCGCGCCTGGCGGGAAGCGTCGCCAGATCGCGTGATGGAGCGCACGGGCGACGGCGAGTTCTCGACCTGAATACCCGTCGGCGGTTACCCGCGCGACGAGCAACGGCAGGGCGACCGCGAACAGTACCTCGGCGGCCATCAGCGGCTCGGCAGGATCGACATCCATCGCTGCTGAGCGCTCACCGTGAGTGCTGAGGTCCGGAAGGTCGTGATACTCCACAGAGACGGGGAGATGTTCAATGGATCCTTCAACGGCAGCAAGGGTCTCGGCGAGGATTGACCGCACGTGGAACTCGAGCCCTCCATCCACGGATTCCGTGTTGGCAAGCGCGCTACCACGAGCGAGCAGTTGAGCGCGTAGCTCCTCGAGGACTTCGTCGTTCACTGTCCGATGGTCCTTTGGTCGTGTCTTCTCGATCACACTCGTCCTCTCCACATCTCGCCCAACGGTACCCACACCGCGCCGCGGCGAATAAATTCCGACCCCTCCGGAGGCTGTGAATGTCACCTTTGTCGTATTCGTCGAACACCTCGAGGCGGAGACACGGTGCTCGAACGGAATGTGACCAAGGGAGTATCGATCCGCCGCAACGCCCCTGCATGTATCGAGCCAGCTATCGGCAACGAGCGCGTCACGAACACGAGCAGCACCACGATCCGCTGGCGGCGTTCGCGCCCAGTATTCGACGGCCGAGGAGTCTGCGTCCGCACTTCGCTCGTCATCCTGTGATCAGCGCGGTGATCTTCAGGAGGGGGTGCCCGATTGCGTTCTGGCCATCGAGAGATGTGACTTTGGAGACATATGCGCAGAACCTCCGGTGCGTAATGCTGAGAGCGTTCACCAAGGCCCTCGGCGAGTCGTTCGCCCTGACACCGAACGGGTTCGGCTTGGTGGGCTTCGGTACCCAAGGGTCTAGGAGGGCGAGGAATTGGCGGCACTTCAAAATGGTCTGGCGCGCGTGAACGTATCGAGACGCCAGCTGCTGCAGTCATCCGCGGCGACTGCCCTCATTGCAGTCTCGTACTGGGTCGGCGACGGGACGGTGTCCAAGGGGCCAGATCAACTCAGTGCTGCCCCGCTCGGAGCAGCGACGACGTTCAACCGTCGGACCTTGAGCTACTTCTCTGCTGACTACGTCACCGAGCACATTTGGGACCTCGCCACGGCGGTTGAACTCTCAAGAATCGGTCGGGACATCGTGGAGATCCGTGTCGCGCTCCGCTTCGACCCTCGAGTGCTCGCCACACGCGACGTGCTGATCGTTGAAGCCAACGGAGAGTTTCACGCCATTGGGGCCCACGAGTCATCGACTGACGGGCTGATAGCGGAGGTCACTTTCATTCTGGACCCGCAATTGTGGAAGCAGCATCACCTGAGATTCAGCCCACCGCTGATTGCGAAATCGCTGTACCCGAATGACGCAATCGACGGCGTGCTTGTGCCGACGGTGGAGTTGACATTCGTTGACACCCGCGGTAGCACCCAACTGCTCACCCGGGCGCTCGCGACCGAGCTCACACGCCCGGTCGCTCCATGGGGCGTCGAAGTCGCCGCAGCCTGGGACGTTGTGAGCCGCAGCGCAGATGGGACCGAGTTCTATCGTGCGCCGGTCGGCCTGCTGGTCACCGGCGCGGGTCCGAATCCGACGCCCGTCGGTATGCAGGTCGAGATGCGTGTGGCCGAGTCCGCTGCCGGTGCTCCCTCCATCCGCTCTTACGGCGATGGCATGGATGAGTTGCCCGCTGGGGCGATCACCTCCACCACCACCACGGATGGGATCATCCGAACCGTCACCTTCGTAGTCACAGAGTCACTCGGGCCGGGAACGCGTCGCAGCATCAGCCTCGAATGGGCTGAGTTCGTTGCACAGCAAGCTGGCGATGCTCCGCCGAGGGCGCTCGTTCGAGTCACTACCGAAGGTGACGACAACGCGCCACGGCGAGGCCCAGCAGGAACAGACACGATCGTGGATATGGCAACAGCGCCAGCTCAGGTGAAGCAGGACCTGGCGCGGAAGGGCGGATAGTGGACACCTGGGTTCTTTACTCCCAGCAATGGCTGAACACCACCTACGGAGAGCGTGCAGGATACGTCAGGACGCCAACGACTGGAGTCACGGGGTGGTCAACCATGTACTCCGCTACTCGTGGCGCGTAGCGTGAGTTGGTACTGGTGGTCCAGCGATCTGGTGTGTTATCTCGTGACATCGTGGACACTGGATCTCGTCACTTCGTAGACGCTGGATCTCATGG
>NZ_BMMD01000052.1 GCF_014645655.1 Agromyces bauzanensis
CGATGGTGCCGGCTCACCAGCACCACCCCAGAGCCGGTACCATCCCCCCAGAACGCCGGTACCAGATCGCTGGACCACCAGTACCAACTCACGCTACGCGCCACTTCGCGGCGAATCGACCTTGTATCGCGTATGCCTTCAAGATGACGGCAACCTCGGGCGAAGGCACGCGGGCCGTGAACGACAGCAGCGATCCATCGAGCATCGTCACGTTCGCATCGACGATGATCGGTTCGGCCGCCAGCGCCAGCCGAATACCCGGTGCCGCGTCGAACGCACGGCCGCCCTGCTCCTGCCGAATGAAGTGCCCCGCAGGTGCCGGGATCAAGACATCGATGCTGCGGCCGGAGCGACGGTAGTTGTTGCCTGCAGTCGCCTGGTAGCCAGCCGCCGTGAGCTCCTGATGCAGGATCCCGCTGCCCGCGACCATCGTCGAGACCGCTGCGTCCGCGTCAGCGGTCCGTCTGGGAACGACACCTGCCGAGGGGAAGGCGTCGAGCAGCAGTGCGACCATCTGGCCGCCCACGATCCGCGCGTCCTCGACCTTCTCGAGAATGCCGGAGACATCCGCGAGTGCATGAAATGCCAGGTCGTCGGCCCGTGAGGTCGAGACGGTCTCGACGGCGCGCCGGATCACCGATGCCATGCCTCGAACACCTGGTCGTGGAGTCGTTCGACCGCGTCCGCGACGTCGGAACCGCCGGTGCGCATCACGTCATGGGCGATGATCAGCGGATCCGCGGTACCGGCGGGCGCTGTTCGAGCTTCGACCCACGCGGCGGAGGTCGCCCAGATGGTCGGGTCTGCCGGAACGACCAGCGTGAGCGTCGCCTCATCGGGGCTCGCCTCGGCGAAGCCGAGCGAGGCGAGGTCGAGGCCTGCGTGGGAGTAGACGCGCGCGCCCGTCACGACGCGCCACGGCGCGATGCGGTCAGCGCCGGTATCGCCAGAGACGAGCGTTCCGGGGTACGCCCGTTGCACCAACTCCACCTGACGAACCGGCGAATCGAGCGAATACCAGTGCGAACGGATGCCGCGCGCACCTGGATACTCCTCGAGGAACCTCGCCCAGAGTAGCTCCGCGGCGGGCAAGGAGCCACGCCTCGCGGCGAGCGCGGCCTCGCCGATCTCATGGAGCCCCTTCGACACGGCTGCCTGCGTGATGCCCGACTCGCTCGCGAGTTGCCGTTGCGTGCGCGGCTCGGGCGTGCGAAGGAGCGAGCGGATGAGGGCGAAGCGACCCCAGGCGACGCGTGCCGGAGCCGGGCGGCGCTCCGCGACGAGCGAGTTGCCCAATCGCACCAAGGTGCCGTCATTGACCAGCGTCGCGTCGTCGACACCGATCAGGACGACCGTCGGCTCCTGCACTGCCACGGACACCAGCGACGGCGTCGCCCGCGGCACGACGTATGCGAGCTTGCCGGTGGCCCCCCGATGGCGCCGCCGCGAGAGTTCGCGCCGAAGGTCGGATGGTGTCGGCCGTGTTCGTACTTTCACCTCGACCGGAATGCCGTCGAGGTCGAGATCGCCGACGCTCTCGACGCGCACCGCCGTGCCAGCCCGCTGCAGCAGGTCGATGGCGGCATCCGTGGTGACATCCATCTCCTCAGTATAATCGTGCATATGCATTTGTCTGCAAAGTTATCAAGCGAAACCCACGGGATCGCTGAATTGTCCGCCCCGGTCGTGGGCACGATTCCCTTAGCATCCGAATCATGACCCACCACCCTCGCACCGCGATCACCGGCGGCACCGGATTCGTCGGACGCCACCTGGCCGAACGGCTCGGGCCCGAGGCATCCGTCGTCATCTCCAGGCGAACCGGCGTCGACACCAGTGATGTCGACGCGCTCGCACGGGGGTTCGAGGGGTGCGAGGTCGTCGCGCATTGCGCGGGCATCAACCGGCAGATCGGCGACCAGACTTACCAGCGGTGCACATCGAGGGCACCGCGAACGTGATCGAAGCGGCCAAGCGCGCCGGGGTGCGCAAGGTCATCATGCTGAGCTTTCTGCGGGCGCGGCCCGACTGTGGATCGCCGTACCACGAGTCGAAATGGGCGGCCGAAGAGCTGATCCGCGACTCGGGCCTGGACTACACGATCCTCAAGGCCGGCATGATCTACGGCCGCGGCGACCACCTCATCGACCACCTCAGCCACACCGTGCAGACCCTGCCAGTGTTCGCGACCGTCGGCTTCCGCGAGAAGCCCATCCGGCCCATCCCGATCGACGACCTCACGGACATCCTCGTCGCCGCGATCGACGGGCGGATGCCGCGTGCCACCGTCGCGGTCGTCGGCGCCGAGCAGCTGCTGCTGTCGAAGGCGGTGCGGCGCGTGGCATCCGTTGTCGGACGTCGTGTGGTCGTGGTGCCGTGGCCGGTGTGGGCGCAGTAGGCGCTCGCGCAGGTGACCGAGTGGACCATGAAGGTGCCGCTCGTCGCGAAGGCCCAGGTGCGGATGCTCGCAGAAGGCGTGGCGGATGCCGCACCGCCCGCGGCATCCGTCCCCGACGACCTGCTACCGCGGCGCATGTTCACGGCCGAGCAGATCCGTCAGAGTCTGCCCAAGCTCGGCGGGTTCGGATGGCGCGACCTGCGCATCAGCCGCTGACTCGCGACCCGACACGCTTGAAGCATGGTGCCAGTTCTGGCACCATTCTTGTGTGGCTTCAGTGAACAGCACCATCGAACGACCGGCAGTCGAGCACTACCGCTACTCCGTCGAATGGAGCGCAGCGGATGGAGAGTTCGTAGCCACCATCGCCGAGTTCCCCTCCCTGTCATGGTTGGCCTCCACCCAGATCGAGGCGCTCCGCGGGCTCGAAGCGATCGTCACGTCCGTGATCGATGACATGCTCGAGTCCGGTGAAGAAGTCCCGGAGCCGCTTGCGGACCGTTCATACTCCGGACGAGTGAACCTCCGCGTTGATCCAGAGGTTCACCGCAAGCTGGCGACCGAAGCGCTGCGGCACGGCACCAGCCTGAACGCGTACGCCGCCCGCTTGCTCGATCAGTAGCCCTCGCGAGTGCGTGAAATGCCAGGTCGTCGGCCCGCGAGGTCGAGACGGTCTCGACGGCGCGCCGGATCACCGATGCCATGCCTCGAACACCTGGTCGTGGAGTTGTTCGACCGCGTCCGCGACGTCGGAACCGCCGGTGCGCATCACGTCATGGGCGATGATCAGCGGATCCGCGGTACCGGCGGGCGCTGTTCGAGCTTCGACCCACGCGGCGGAGGTCGCCCAGATGGTCGGGTCTGCCGGAACGACCAGCGTGAGCGTCGCCTCATCGGGACTCGCCTCCGCGAAGCCGAGCGAGGCGAGGTCGAGCCCTATGTGCGAGTACACGCGCGCGCCCGTCACGACGCGCCACGGCGCGATGCGGTCAGCGCCGGTATCGCCAGAGACGAGCGTTCCGGGGTACGCCCGTTGCACCAACTCCACCTGACGA
>NZ_BMMD01000053.1 GCF_014645655.1 Agromyces bauzanensis
GACCTTCCTCGAGAACCTCTAGTTATGCCGAACTATCCGACCCGAACATGCCCCTGATCAGGCGCTCCCGCACAACATCGGCATAACTCCGACATCAAGATAATCCACGACGGCGTGCTGGCGGTGCTCGACGTCTGCGTCGGTGGTGTTCAGGGTGCTGTTGGTGATGAACGCGTGATACCGCCACGTGGCGAACAGCGTGTCCTGCCCGGTCTTCGCGTTCCCGTTCAGGCGCTTCACGCGCCGCACCACCAGACGGCACGCCACCTGCTGGCCCGTCTTCCTCGACGTGAACACGGTGAACGGGACCTCGGCGACGTGCGCGTCGGAGACCAACTCGCCCGTAGTGGGGTCGGCGATCGCGTTCGGGTAGGTGATCGGCGTCCATGCGTCCTCCGGGATCTTCGCGATCGCGGCCGTGACGGTGGGCCAGTGCGCGATCGTGAACGAGAACCACGCCCCCGCCGTCAGGGCTGCGGTCACGGTGCTGTGGGTACAGAACGCGGCATCACCGCGCACGATCACCTGCCTGCCGGGTGCGATTCCTGCGACGGTGGCAAGGGCGCGGGGGATGAACCATTCTGCCAACCGTGCCCGAGCGCACGTTCCCGCGCCGCAGCGAGAACTCCGCGACCACCGGCGCCGACGTGCTGGTGCTGATCGTGGCCAGCAGGCCGTTCAGGCCGCGCACCCCGGAGTAGCCGAACGCGGCACCCTGCTTCTGATGGCCGTGCACCTCACGGATCGTGTCGTCCACGTCCACCCGCACCAGCCCGCCACCGACCAGCCCCGGCACGACGGCCGCGAGGTCCTGCAGCAGCCGACGGTTCACCGCCGCCAGCTGCAGCACGCACCCCATGCGCGAACCGGCGCAGGAACGTGCCGATCGTGGACGGCGCGCGCAACTGGCCGATCACCCTCGAGGTCGCCACCGGCCCGCAACACGTCCAGGTCACCGATCGAGTCCGCCCCGGCCAGCATCCCCGCGACCACGGTACGCGCCTTCACGCCCATATTCGCCGCCGGCAGCGTCACATGCTCGCCCACCAGCCCCGACAGGCCTGCCCGACCGGCCAGGGTAAGCACCGGAACGAGCCCGACATGCGACACGAGATTCGACTCATCGAAAACGGGCGTGATCCTGCCATAGGCTTTCACTCACGAAGTGTCCTTCCGATCGCGAGAACAGTACCTTCAACCACCACCATTCTCCCAGATCAGAAGGACATTTCCCTTTCACTCACACAGTGAACAGGCCAGCTCACGCGGTGGACTCAGGCTCAACACCCCATAGCGTCTAACCGAAGTGAGAGCGCACTTCCGCGGCGATCGCCTCCGGGCCGACGTCAATCACGGCTTCATCCTCCAGCCGTTCGAAGTAGGTGACATCGCTCCGGTAGACGCCCTCGGGGTTCGATCGGCTCACGACGCGCAGCAGCACCGAATACCGATCCGATGCGTCTGGACCTCCGCCGTAGAGCGCCCAGTTGAACGCCGTGAGGTTGAAGTCGACGTAGGCCCGGAATACCGCTGACAGAGCAGAGCCGAGATCGGCACAATCCTCGCTCGTCAGGTCGACGATGTCGTGCGCGCCGTTCACGACCGCCCAGACTTCGTGGAATCCGATCGGCGCCCACGGCGTCAGCACCGACACCCGGCCCCGACGGCCAATCCACCGTTCGCCGCCCTCCTCCTGCGCCACCAGCGCGTCCCAGTACGATCCGGAACCCTGCCACGACCGCGAGAGCTCGACGAGCCGGCGCTGTGCGGTGGTGCCGAGGTCGTCGTGAGCGGACTGTACGTGCGGATGTACGAGCGAGCTTCCGCTGGAGGGCAGGTAATTCGCGTTGATGGACGACCACATCGGCCGCAGGCCGTGCACACCGCGCGTGTAGGCCGTGAGCGCGTCGAGCAGGTCGCCGACGCGCTTCGGTGTGAGCTCGGGCAGATCGAGGAAATGCTCGGACGTGTCGTAGAGACCGACGGAGGAGAACTCGGAGTACGCCATGACGTTCGGTACGACGACGGCCGACCCGCGGCGAATGCGACCCTCTGCCGTGATAGCGGGGTCGAAGGTGCCGGTCGCGGCCTCGAGGGTGTCGGCGCAGAACGGGCAGAACGCTGTGCGCGCAGTGAGCGCGCTGAGGTCGGGACGGCTCGTCGGCGCGAGCTTCGTGCCAGCGATCACCCGGGAGGTGTGCCCCGTGAGCGGGTCCACCCTGATCGTGAGCGGGACCAACACCGTCGTCGTCGGGTCGGTGAGCTGCGGCACGCGAGCGGTGATGTCGTGCTGGACGAACGGTATCGAAGCCATGACTGCAAGTTACCGTGCCTGAGTATTGGACGGAAGCGCCTCAGTCCCTCTTTGCCAGGCTGGTTGTGAGTCATTCCACGATCCGGCAATCCCGTGGAACCGTGGAGACCTGATTTTGTCGGATCCTTCCCGGCACCGGCGCTGTGTGTGTCGGGCGGTATCTCGACCCAGCCCTCCAGCCTTGGCAGGTGCACGAGAAGCGTGGATCTGCTGCTGCGCTCGACGAGCGTGCCGATCGCGGACCGGCCGGTTCCGATGATCAGATCACCCTCCCGATGCCCCGGGGATGGCGCGATCGGCAGCATCGGCGGGACGCTCTGAGAGCACGACATCCGCGGTGACATGACCTTGCGGCTTGTTCCGCGATCGGGCCCGGGGCTCCCGCAGCGCCCGGCCCGTACGCAAGCACGCAATCAGCTCCCGCTTGAGCGCGCCACGCCCCTGAATGAACAGCGACTGGTAGATCGCCTCGTGGCTGATGCGCATGGACTCATCATCCGGGAAGTCGACCCTCAGCCGGTGCGAGATCTGCTCCGGACTCCACGCCAGCGCCCACTGGGCTGCTTCGGTGATTTCGTGCGCCCAGTCGACACGGGTTCGCAGCCGACGGGCGTTCACCCGGCGCCTCCCGGCGAGGGGTTCTGTCCAGACGAAGATCGAGCAGGTCCCGTGACGGACGTACTCCGAGTCCTGCTTCAGGTCGTGCCCGGGCCGGGCGGGGAGCGGGGCGCGGGCGTGCCCGAGGAGCTGGTTCGGCTTCTCGTCCATGCACACCACCGGCACCGCCGGGTCATACCGGCGGTGGTACACCTCCAGCACGTCCTCCTTCCGGGCGACGAACTCACCGCTGGCGTGCGGCGGGATCGTCCAGCACTTCTTCAGGTGAGGACGAAGCCCCCTTTTTCAGGGTCCGGCCGATCGTGGAGTGATCCAGCGGCGGGAGCCCGTCGGTGAGGAGAACGCGTTTCTCCAGCAGCCGCAACGACCACCGGTCATAGC
>NZ_BMMD01000054.1 GCF_014645655.1 Agromyces bauzanensis
CTTCCTCGAGAACCTCTAGTTATGCCGAACTATCCGACCCGAACATGCCCCTGATCAGGCGCTCCCGCACAACATCGGCATAACTCCGACATCAAGATAATCGATGTTATGCCGACGTCGGCATAAGATCGAGCAGGTCATCGCCGAACTCAAGGACGGCCCACTCGCCCGGCTGCCGTCCGGGCGGTTCCACGCGAACGCGGCCTGGCTGCAGCTCGCGGTGATCGCGTTCAACCTCTCCCGCGCCGCCGCGCACGCCGCCGGGATGAGCAAAGCCCGGATGGCCACCATCCTGAGCAGGATCATCCGCGTGCCCGCACGCCTGGCCACCCGAGCCCGACGGCTCATCGCCCACCTACCCGCGAAATGGCCATCGCAGGACGCATGGCTCAAGCTCTGGGACACCGCCCTGGGACCCCCAGGCCACGGCGCCACCTGACCACCCATCCGCCCCGACAGGCGCAACCGGAAACCCCACGTGGAAACGCCAGAGCACCGGCTGGCAGAACACGCACGCCACAACACCGTCGCCCGGCCGATCACCTCACGAACAGCGACCCCCACCACACAGCCGAATCAAATCGGTGGATCAAGGCTCAATGAGATCGAGGAATTGATGCTGCCCCGCGCCCTCCGCAGTCTCGAGCGCCTCGCTGACATGGGGGTCCTCGAGCGGAGCTCGACGAACACCTTCTCCGTCCCCGAACTGCTCCGTGGTCCGTTCGCGGGCGGCATCGCACTCGCTCCGGCCTTCCTGAACGAGGAGCCGGAGCTGGACGACGAGGATGTCGATGATCGGGACCCGTTCAGCGACCCCCCGCGGTGAGAGCCGGGATGGCGCGACTCGGGATTGTGCACACGCCGGGAATGGCCGCCGAGATGATGCGGGAACTCGCTCCTCTCCTCGCGGAGGAGGGCATCGACCTCCATGACCTCGAGACTGACGTCGACCTCGACGCGGTCAACACCGCTCTCGCCCGCGCGACGCAACGCCGCAACCTCGAAGTGTTCACACCAGTCGGTGAGATGCGGGCGATGGCGCTCACCGTGCATCGACTCGTCACCGAAGCGCTCGCCGAGGGCAGTGCGGATCTGGCGCGCGTTCTCATCGACGGTATCCATCCTGACCCGGTCGGCAGCCTCCCCTCGGTGGCGCACGTCATCGGGGTGGGTCTCGGTGTCCTCGACCGGTGGCAGCGCGACGCCACGCTTGGTTCGGCCGTGGCCCGCGCCCAACCGCCCGCCTGGGAGGCCGACGCGATGCGGGCTGCGCGGGACATCCTCCGTGCGGCTCGGGAGGCACGCGCCTTCGATCAGCTGGAGAACCTGCACCGACGATACGGCGGTCACGCCATCCTCGAGGGCACCCTGCTGGCAGTCGCGGGGACGGTCATCGCCCAAGCTGCTCTCGAGGGAACCAGGGTGCGCGAGATCGCCGGCAGCCTGCTGAGCGAGTGATAGCGCGGAGCCCCCGTGTGGTGTCGCAGGAGCGGGCGGGGAAGATGGGTATCTCGCAGGGCGCCGGCGGAGCACGCTGGATGAGATCAGGACAATATCGCAGTTGTGCGATCATGCCGTGAATGCGATGATGGGGTGTGGCTGAGATCGAGTTGCACGACGAGAGATCGAGGCGTGGCTCGACAGCCTGAGCCAGGACGACTGGGAACTCGTTGTGGCGATCATCGACCGATTGGCGATACTCGGTTCGACCGCTCGGATGCCATTCTCCCGAAGCCTCGGCGAGGGATTGTTCGAACTGCGGTTTACGCTCGGACGCACGGCGCGACGAGTCACCTATCGGTTCACAAGGGATGGGCGGATCATTCTGCTGACGACGTTCCGGAAGCACCGAGACAACGAGCGTCAAGAGGTGGCTCGCGCGAAGCGCGCGGCGGATGCCTGTGCGGTGGATTACCCGTGATGGAGGATGAGATGGCGAACTACTCCCGTTGGGACGATGTGAAGCAGCGGCGCGCTATGGTCAGCGACGAGCTTCGTGCAGCGATCGACCAGGATCTTGATCTCGGCCAACTCGTATACGACCTGCGCACCGCTGCCGGGCTGAGCCAGCGTGAGCTGGCTGCTCGGATGAAGACCACGCAGTCAGTGATCTCCCGACTCGAAGAGGGCGGCGGCGCGAAGAACCGGATCGACACCCTCGCCCGACTCGCCACCGCGCTCGGCCGTCACCTCGTCCTCTCGTTCCCCGAGGAGCCGTCAGCGCGCACCGCGGACTCCGTCCAAGTTGCGTGACGGCCTCCAATCGCGCCGGATCGAGCGCCCGTTTCCCTGCGTAAGAATCGCGTAAACCCGAACGTCACCGAGTGTCGCTGAACGTCCATGAACGATGTCGCGAACCGCGTCGAATCAACGTGAACGCCCTCGACCACCCCTGAGCAACCTCGCCCAGCCCGGGTTCAATTCCCTCCGTCTCCGCACCGGCAGCCGAGAAGACGCCGAAATGTCGGCTTCCCCGCGCTACACCACCGCTGATCCGCTCGCGCGTCACGCTTGCCCGCTACCCTGAATGTATGGGCGTCACGACCAGGTCGAGTCTCGCGTTGCGCGAGGTCATCGACGCGCGCCGCGGCGAACTCGACGCACTCCTGGCGAAGTATGCGGCGAGGAACCCGCGGCTATTCGGGTCTGTCGCTCGCGGCGATGCTGACGACAGCAGCGATATCGACATCCTGGTCGAAATGGATCCCGCGGACGGGAACCTCCTGATGAGGGCAAGCGGGCTCATGGAGGAGACCCGGCAGCTGTTCGGCCGGGACGACATCGACATCTTCCCTGTGCAGTTGCTAAAGCATCCGATCTCGGAGTCGGCGCTCGTCGACGCGGTGGCGCTGTGATTCGGGGAACCGAGCAACGGATCGCGGACATCCCCCAGGCGATCGACTGATGCGACCGTTACGTCAAGTCGCTGGGAAGCGAGGATCGCAACCTCGTCGATATGGCCGAAGACTGGCCCAAGACTGGCCGAGAGAAACCTGCAGATCATCGGTGAAGCCGTAGTCCACCTCCCAAGGGAGATCACCGACGCGCATCCTGAGATCGCGTGGCCGCAGATCCGCGGCTTTCGAAACATCCTCGTGCACCAGTACTTCGGGGTCGATATCGGCACTGTCCGTGACGTGATCGAGTCGCACCTGCCTTCCCTGGAGGCGGCGCTTCGTGCGCACACCACGGCCTGAGGAGCCGACTGAATATTCGCTTCTCTGAGCGCCATGGGTATCGCGGTTGAGCGCCACTTGCTCGTCGACGCGATCTTGTCGTTGAGCGCCACTGAGTATTCGGGTTCGGTGC
>NZ_BMMD01000055.1 GCF_014645655.1 Agromyces bauzanensis
GCCTCCGGCCAGCCTTGACGCCGGCTCCGGGCGCCACCAGGCGGCCGCTATCGGGGGGGAAGGATCCCCCAAAATCATGTCTCTACGGTTTCAGGGGATTGCCGGTTCTTGGTTTTCCAGCGTGCCGAGGGCAGGCATCGTTCCGGGTGGTCACGTCCCGGGCTGTGGTGTCTTCTGGACGTGTTGGAGGGGCTGGGCGCGCTGGAGTATGAGGCGCAGCCGCCGGTGCTGTCACCGGCCCAGACGCTGCTGTGTTCCTTCGAACGCTACCTTCTGGCCGAGCGGGCGCTTGCGCCCGGCACGGTGCGCGGTTACGTCGATCACGCCCGAAAGTTTCTTGGCGGGCTCCCTTCGGGCCGCACCGTGGCGGAGGTGACCGCGGCTGACGTGACGGCGGCGTTGGGCCGCGTGGCCGCGGTGGTATCGGTGGCTGCGGCGCAGAACTTCCGTGCGGGGCTGCGTGCGTTCCTGCGGTTCTGCTTCACCGAGCAGATCGTCGACGCCGACCTTTCCGGTGCGGCCCTGGCGGTGACCGGTCGGCGACGGGTGGATCTTCCCCGGGGCATCGAGCCTGCTCAGGCGGACGCGCTGCTCTCATCCTGCGATCGACGAACCGCGCTGGGCAGGCGGGACCACGCGATGCTGGTCGTGCTGCTGCGTCTGGGTCTTCGTGCCGGCGAGGTCGCCCGGTTACGTCTTGACGACCTGGACTGGCGTGCTGGTGAGCTCGTCGTGCGTGGCAAGGGCGCCAGGCTGGACCGGTTGCCGATGCCGGTAGAAGTTGGCGAGGCGATAACGGCATACCTGCGACGCGGGCGGCCCGCAACCGACCGGCGGGAGGTATTCTTACGTGCCCGGGCACCGTTCCAGCCGATCGCGTCCGGTACCGTCGGCTCGACCGTGCGCCGGGTTTGCTGTCGCGCGGGGATCGCCGAGGTCGGCCCGCACCGGCTGCGTCACACGCTGGCCTGCGAGATGGTCGCAGCTGGTGTCCCGCTGGTGCAGATCGGCCAGGTGCTGCGCCACGACAGTCTGCAGTCGACCGGGATCTACGCCCGGGTGGACCTGGACACGCTGCGACAACTTGCTGCACCGTGGCCGGGAGGTGCGAGATGAGCGGCTTCGACGAGCACGTCCAGCAGTATCTGAGCCTGCGGCGCTCGTTCGGGTTCAAGCTGGAACGCGAAGAGCACCTGCTTGCCCAGTTCGTCGCCTACAGCGATGCCGCCGGGCAGGAGCACCTCACCGGTGACCTGGCGATCGCCTGGGCGAAACTGCCGGTCACGGCCAGCGTCAACCAGTGGGCCAAGCGGCTGAGCGTGATTCGCAGCTTCGCCGTCTATCTGGCGACGATGGATGCGGCCACAGAGGTGCCACCGTCGGGGATCTTCCCCACGAGCCGGCAGAGACCTACCCCCTACTTGTTCTCCGAACCCGATATCGAGCGGGTGCTCACAGCCGCGCGAGGGCTGGGCTCCCCGCTTCGCGCGGCAACCTACGAGACGCTCTTCGGGCTGCTGGCGGTGTCCGGGATGCGCATCGGTGAGGCGCTCGGCCTTACCCGCGGCGACGTCGATCTCGGCTCCGGCGTGATCACGATCCGTCACGCGAAATTCGACCGCACCCGGCTGGTGCCACTGCACGAGAGCACCACGGCGGCCCTGTCCGCCTATGCTCTCACCCGCGACCGGCTGCGTCGGCCGCCACGTGCGGACGTGTTCTTCTGTTCCACCGCCGGCACCGCTCTTGGCCGGTCCGGGGTTGACAGAATGTTCCGGAAGATCACCACCACGCTCGGGCTTCGCACCGGCACCACCCACCCGCGGGTGCACGATCTCCGGCACGGTTTCGCCGTTCGCACGATCGTGAACTGGCAGGAGCAGGGAGTGAGCATCGATGCTCACCTCGCGAGCCTGTCCGGCTATCTAGGTCACGTCGCGCCAGCTGACACGTACTGGTATCTGTCGGCTGTTCCCGAGTTGATGACACTCGCCGCCGACCGGCTCCAAGTTCGTTTCGGGGCCCAGCGATGAGTGCTCTTGCACCGTCGCTGGAGGCGTTCTTCACCGACCGGCTGATCAGTCAGAAAGCAGCAAGCCCGAACACGATCGCCGCGTACGCGCTGACGTTCCGGCTGCTTCTGCAGTTCACCTCGACGCGCAGCGGCACCCCGCCCAGCAGGCTCGACATCGCCGACCTCGACGCTCCGCTGGTGGCGGCATTCCTGGAACACCTCGAGTCCGAGCGAGGGAACACCGTGGCAACACGCAACCTGCGCCTCGCGGCCATCCACTCGCTGTTCTCGTACCTGGCGTTGCGCCACCCCGAGCACGCCGACTCGATCCGCCGCGTCCTGTCGATCCCGAACAAGCGAACCGAGGTCAACCTCGTCACCTACCTCACCGATCACGAAGCGACCGAGCTGCTGACGGCCTGCGATCAGTCGCGTCGGACCGGGCGACGCGACCACGCCATGTTCGCCCTCACCATCCAGACCGGGCTGCGGATCTCTGAACTGGTCGGACTCAACTGCGAGGACGTGACCGTCGGCCGCGGCGCCAACGTGCACACCCTCGGCAAGGGCAGGAAGGAACGACGCACCCCACTCGTGCCGGAGACCGTGAAGATCCTTCAGGCGTACCTCGACGAGCGGGCAGCGGCACCGCACGAGCCCCTCTTTGCCACCAGCACGGGAAAGCGGCTGAGCCGAGACGCCATCGAACACCGACTCGCTCACCACGTCGCGCTGGCGGAGACGACCTGCCCGTCGCTGAAGGCCAAACGAGTCACCACGCACACGCTGCGCCACACCGCGGCGATGCGTCTGCTGCTCGCCGGCAACGACATCACCGTCATCGCACTCTGGCTCGGCCATGAGCAACTCGCCACGACGAACATCTACCTACACGCCGACATGAGCCACAAACAACAAGCGATCGACCGTGTCACACCCCTCGCCGCGAAGTCAGGCCGCTACCGGCCACCAGACTCCCTTATCGGGTTCCTGGAGGCGCTCTGATTATGCCGACATTCACCGGGTATCCGCCCCGCGACGACAAGGGCCCGCAGGAAACATCGGCATAACCCAGACGTCGGCATAATCGTATAGACGGGGTTGTCTGCCGCATGGTCCTGGACGCAGATCGCAGGCCGTGGCGACTTCCCGGAACGCCTGTTGAACGGTATTGGCGATCGACCGTGTCCC
>NZ_BMMD01000056.1 GCF_014645655.1 Agromyces bauzanensis
CTGACGTTCCGCACTTCTCGATCGCGTTTTGGCCCCCCACTGCGGCAGGGCGGTGAGCGCGACCCGCGGCCGGGTCAGGGGTGGTTGACTCTGTGGTGGCGGAGCAGGATTTCGCCGGCATCGGCTGAGATCTTCTCCATCTGGGTGATGATGGCGTCGAGTCGTTTACGGTTGGCGATCCATGCCTGGTACAGCTCGGCCTGGTTCTTGTTGAGCCGGCGGCTGACGGTCTTGCCGGCGATGGCTCGGCTCCACTGGTAGTAGGGGCCGTGGCGTTGCGGCGGGTCGGCCTGGCAGCGGCAGCCCGGCTTTCCGCAGGAGGTGTAGCGG
Source organism: Agromyces bauzanensis (assembly GCF_014645655.1). Classification (GTDB taxonomy): domain Bacteria; phylum Actinomycetota; class Actinomycetes; order Actinomycetales; family Microbacteriaceae; genus Agromyces; species Agromyces bauzanensis. The sequence goes on from NZ_BMMD01000056.1 coordinate 331, forward strand.
CTCACGACGCTGCCCGGGCTGATGAAGCCGATGGTCGCCAGCTCGGCGGCCAACTCCTCGGCGAGTGCCCGGTAGCTGCGCTCGTAGCGCTCGAGGCGACTCGCCACGACACACCTCGATTCTTCCTTGTCCACGTCCCACACTAGCTGTCGGTCAGTAGATATGCTGACCGATGTCGGGAGCGCTGTCAAGAAGGAGCATGATGACGACACCAGGACCGTTCACGTTGCGCAGCCAGCGGCTGGGCTGCCTGCCGGTCGTCAGCTTCTTCTTGACCCGGATGGGTCTGGCCGAGCATCTGCGCACCTACCTGCCCGCCGCCGACGCGCGGCTGCGGCTGGCGCCGGCGACGGTGATCGAGGTGCTGGTCCGCAACATCGTGGCCGGTCACCGGCCGGTGTACGCGCTGGGTGAGTGGGCCGCTGGCTACGAGCCTGCGGTGTTGGGGCTCGGGTCGGGTGAGACCGAGCTACTCAACGACGACCGGGTCGGCCGGACGCTGGACCGGCTCTTCGACAGCGACCGGGCGAGCCTGATCACCACGACGGTCCTGGGGGTGATGCGCGGGTTCGGCATCGAGACGACCCAGCTGCACAACGACTCGACCACGGTCACGGTGACCGGCAACTACCCCGACGCGGACGGCCGAGACCGCGGCGGCCAGCCGACGCCGGCGATCCGTCAGGGTCACAACAAGGACTTCCGGCCCGATCTGAAGCAGCTGCTGTTCATCTTGACGATCTCCGCTGATGGTGCGGTGCCGATCGCCTACCGGGTCGCGGACGGCAACACCGTCGACGACGTCACCCACGTCCCGACCTGGGACGAGCTATGCGCCCTGGTCGGGCGGCCGGACTTCCTCTACGTCGCGGACAGCAAGCTGTGCTCGAAGCAGGCGATGGGCCACATCCACAGTCACGGTGGACGTTTCGTCACGATCGTGCCGCACGGCCGGCGCGAGGACACCTGGTTCCGGGACTGGGCGCAGACGCACGCGCCGGCATGGACCGAGGCCCGGCGGGCACCCGGCGCCCGCCACAGTGACCCTGACCGGATCTGGCGGACCTTCCAAGCCCCAGCACCCTCAATGGATGGCTACCGGGTGATCTGGGTGCACTCCAGCAGCAAAGCGGCCCGCGACGCCCAAGCCCGAGCCGCCCGGATCGAGGCCGGGCTCGCCGCGATCGAGGCGGTCCAGGCCCGGCTGGCCAGCCCGAAGACCCGGATCAAGACCCAGGTCGCCGCCGAACAGACCGCCAGCACAGCCCTGCAGGCGGCCGGGGCCACCCGCTGGGTCGGCTTCACCATCACCGAAACCACCGAGATCGCCCACCGGCAGGAGAACCGCGGCCGCCCCGGCGCCCAGACCCGGTACCGGCGCACCGAGAAGACGGTCTTCACCATCACCGCCACCATCCACGCCGACAAGGTCGCCTACGACGCGGTCACCGACGGCTGCTTCCCGCTCATCACCAACGACACCGCGATGACCGCAGCCGACGTGCTCGCCGCCTACCACTACCAGCCGAACCTCGAGCGCCGGAACCACCTGCTCAAAGGCCCGCAGGAAGTCGCGCCGGTCTACCTCGAAACAGCACACCGCATCGAAGCCCTGCTGCTGTGCCACTTCCTGGCCATGCTCACCGAGGCGCTCATCGAACGCGAGATCCGCACCTCGATGAGCAACCAAGGCCTGGCCGGGATCCCCCTCTACCCCGAGCTCCGCAACTGCCCCGCCCCCACCGCCCCGCGCATCCTGGAGATCTTCAACGACATCCAACGCCACCAACTCATCGACCACGACGGCCAGATCGTGCAGACCTTCGAGCCCGAACTCACCGACCTGCAACAGCAGGTCCTGGACCTCCTACACATCCCCACCAACGTCTACAACTCGACCGAAGCCCAGTGAAGCGGGGGCCCAAAACGCGATCGAGAAGTGCGGAACGTCAG
>NZ_BMMD01000057.1 GCF_014645655.1 Agromyces bauzanensis
AGGTCCGTCTCGACGCGTCGCGAGCCCCGATTGGCCCGGCGAAACCACGCTCAGATGGCCGGATTCCTAGCGCTCTTTTGGCCGGAGAAGAGTCGACAAAACACAACAGCTCCGACATGCTCGCACGCGGTGCCCGACCCGAGAGACGAGCCCTCGGCCTGAATCCACCTGCGCTCACCCAATGACCCGCCACCATCCGTTTGTAACGCCTCAGCGCGATCAGCTCGATACGCCAGGGGCCCGGCGAAAGAGCATTGAGCGCGACGTGTGCTCGATGGGGCTGGGCTGAGCGAGCGATGCTCACGCGCTGATCTGCGCCGCGGCCCAGCGGCGTTCGCCGGCCTAGCGTCCGTGGCACTCCTACTGTCCGAGACCCGAAGTTGGAAGTTGTCGGACGCTTGCCAAGCGGAGTTGGAAGTCGCGCGCCGTCCTCCAACTGGATGCCGTCTCAGTTGGAAGTATGCGTGGACGCTCCAACCTACGTTGAACGGCCCAAAGGAACTTCCAACTCAACTGGCCATTTGGTTGTATGTTGGGATCCATGGATGCCTCAAGGTTCGTGGACTCTCCGTTTGGCGCCCCCGCGAAGGAGCCCGGCAACAAGTGGGCGTTCACCTACTACCTGCCGAAGCCAGTGCCTCGCCAGATCGACCTCAATTCGCGCGTCGTCGCGGAACTCAGTGAGGCTGACGCGGCGCTCGGGCACTTGCAGGGTCTGGGACTGTTGATAACGGATCCCGGCCTGCTGATCGGCCCATATCTTCGCCGTGAGGCGCTGGCCAGTTCCAGGATCGAGGGGACGCAAGCCTCCCTCTCCGATGTCTTCCAAGCGGAGATCGATGCGAGCAGCATCAACGATGACACTTCTGAGGTACAGCGTTACCTCGAAGCAACCAACCAGGCGTACGAGCTCGCGACGACCCTGCCGATCACGCAACGACTGATCCTTCAGGTCCACGCAACCCTGATGGAAGGGGTGCGAGGTGAAGAGAAGTCCCCGGGCGAATTCCGCCGAACACCGGTCTGGGTTGGTCGCGCGGGGGCTACCCCAGAAACGGCAACATTCGTTCCGCCCCTCCCCGCCCATCTGGGCGAGCTCCTTGCGGACTGGGAGCGATTCGTAAACGACGATGGTCGCGCAATGCCGGCACTTGTCCAAGCCGCGCTGATGCATTACCAGTTCGAAACAATCCACCCGTTCCTCGACGGGAACGGCGGGATCGGACGGCTCCTCATCAACCTGCTCTTGATGGAACGCGGACGACTGCCGCTCCCACTCCTGTACCTCTCGCACTACTTCGAAACCCACCGAGACGAATACTACGACCGGCTTCAAGCGGTCCGTGAACAGGGAGCGATCGAAGCTTGGCTGATCTTCTTCCTGCGGGCCGTGCACGCGCAGGCAAACGATGCAGTCGCTCGATCGCGGAAGCTCGTTCAGATCAGAGAGACCTTCCACAGTGAAGCCATCAAGGAGCGCTCCAGTTTGCCCCGCCTCGTCGACGTGATTGTGCGCAACCCGTTCGTCACGGTGAAGTCCGTCGAGACTCGCCTCGAGCTCACGAATCAAGGCGCGCGGAACCTCATCAAGAACGCCGAGGCTCGCGGTTGGCTTCGTAGTCTTGGCGCGCACGGCCAAGGCGGACGCGAGCTCTGGTATTCGCCCGCGATCTTCAACGTCATGGAGATGCCCATGACCTATAACGGCGACGCTTACCCCGAGAACACCCAAGCCGGCGAGGTTTGACACGATGTCGAACCCGGATAGCTCGAGCCGCAACACGTCCCGCGTGATGCCTCGAAGAGGGCTGTGCGCCTTGTGCTACTCCCAACGAACAACGGGCTAGTGGTCACTTAATGGTCACAAATTCGGAATCACAGTGGTTCACTCGAGCTCACGATCCCGCAGAACTGCAGGGAAGTGAGCCATTGTGAAGTGCAGTGAATCACTACTGG
>NZ_BMMD01000058.1 GCF_014645655.1 Agromyces bauzanensis
CAGTGCTCGGAGACCGAGAGTCGGTAGCTGTGCACGAAGCCATGAGATCCAGCGTCTACGAAGTGACGAGATCCAGTGTCCACGATGTCACGAGATAACACACCAAGTCGCTGGACTACCGGTACCGAAAAGCGCTACGCGCCAGGAAGCGGCGTGCGGCCGTCAAGGCACTCCGAAACCACCCACGGATACGTCAGGAGAGCCCTAATAGTCCGCCATATTCCGGGCTCAGCGAGGAGTGTCAGCCCGTCTTCGCGGCGCGTCAGGCACAGGTGCCACGTCGGCTTCGTCGCCGGCTGGCGGGGTCTCAGAGACGGCGCGGAAGATGGAGGTCTCGGGTTCGGGGTGACGTCGGGTCTGGATCACGAAGAGTGTCAGGCCGAGGCCGATGATGACGAAGGACGCCCAGACGTTTGCGGGGATGCCGAGGACTCCGTCGCTGGTCGGGTCGATACGGATCGCCTCCAGGCCACTGCGGCGGAGCCCGTACCAGATCAGGTACAGCGCGAACAGACGGCCCCAGCGCAACCGGAATCGGCGTTCGAGGAGCAGCAGCACGGCCACACCGAGAAGGTTCCAGATGATTTCGTAGAGGAAAGGAACAGGGGGTGGAACAGGGTGCCGTCGGGTAGGCCGGCGGGGAACTTGGGGTTGCTGGCTTCGATTTCCAGACCCCAGGGAAGCGTGGTCGGCAGACCGAACAGTTCGTGGTTGAACCAGTTGCCGAGCCGGCCGATGGCCTGGGCGACCAACAGGCCTGGGGCGAGGGCGTCGGCGAACGACCAAAGTCGGATGTTCGCGCGCCGGCATCCGATCTATGCGCCGAGCGCGCCGCCGATGAGGGATCCGTAGAGGGCGTTGCCGCCGTCCCAGATCGCGACAGCGTTCCACGGGTTCGCGCCGGGGTAGAAGTAGTCGCTGACGTGGGTGAACACGTGGTAGATCCGCGCGCCCACTATGCCCAGCGGAATCGCCCACAGCGCGATGTCGAGGACAACTCCGGGCGGCGCCCCGCGTCGGCCGAGGCGTCTCTGAGTGATCATCGCGGCCACGATCATCCCGATGATGAGGCACACCGCGTACGTGTGGATGGTCAGCGGGCCACAGAGAACTGTGACCATGTCGGGTTGGGACTGGGGATGCTGGTCGGCATCGCTAATCTGACACGCCGTCAGGGCACGAACCAACTGTTCGGTGGCGCGCTCTGGGACAAGTTGGTAGCTGTGCACGGGGATATCGTGGATACCCCTGGGATGGAGGAACAGTTCTAATGTCACCTCGCAGGCGGCATAGCTGGAGGGAGCGTTGACAACCCGACATGGGACCTCGAGGTGGGGCGTGGCACTAGCACGTTTAACAACTACTGGCAGAGGTCACGCCCGCACTGGTGGAGAGTTTCGAATCTGGCCGAATAGCGTTCGGCAGGGTGTGCAACTGGTAGGGAGCAGCAAGGAATGCGGGAGATCGTCACGAGCGCACTGATTGCGGCCTCAACACTGACTCTCGTGGGTTGCGTGAGCTTCTCGAGTAGCCCATTCGTGGACTACTCGGGGCCCGACGAGGGTGCTGTGCAAGCATGTGCAGTGATGGCGAGTCGTATCACGAGTTCGCGACCTTCCACGTCTATCGAGCTGGCGGACATCACGGTCGATCGGAAATCGCAAAATATCGCGGTGGTAACAGGAACGACCGTCGCCACGTACGGGAACTACAACAGTCGCGAAGAAACTTATGACTGGGAGTGCACAGTTCGACTGAGAGGTGATGGTCGAGAGCTGACCGCTGTTCTGGATCGCATGGATCATCGGACAGACATCCCCTGACGGGAGGTCTGAATCGCCTGGCTTTCGTTCCAACCTGTGTCCGGGCGCAGCGATCGTCGGCTGACCTGATTCGTGGCCAGCGTAGCCCGCTCGCCCTCGCCAAGTGTGCGGG
>NZ_BMMD01000059.1 GCF_014645655.1 Agromyces bauzanensis
CACCGCGCCCTGCTTGAAGTCCTCATCGAACTTGCGATACACCTTCGTACTCATCGCCAGCCTCCAACAATTGGCTGATACCTCTACGGTACGAGGGGAAACCCACAAAGCTCGGCGCGAGCTCACGCACGGATGCCATACGACGCGCCCGGACCCTTGGCGAGTTCTCCGAGCCAGGCTCATGATGACGCAGCTCGCGGCCGCACGGTCTCATAGGACACCAGCGAGCAGACCACGGCGGAGCCGCTGCAGCTGCCAATTGCGACGGGTCGTTCGTCGCGATCGGGGCCACGACGCGACCTCGTCGGGTCAAGTCCCGTTTCGTGGTGTAGTTCCGGTTGTTTCCTTGTTGGGTTGGGGTTAGGCGGTCAGAAGGAGTTCGGGGCGGGCGGGCTCGGCGTGGTCGTGGAGGATGTGGACGAGCTTGCGCATGGAGGTCTCGGAGAAGTAGCGGCGTTCGCCGTATTGCCATTCCTCGTGCTGTTCTTGCAGGACGGCGCCGATCAGTCGGGTGACGGAGTCGCGGTCGGGGAAGATCTGGACGACGTCGGCGCGGCGCTTGATCTCGCGGTTCAAGCGCTCGATCGGGTTGTTGGACCAGACCTTCTGCCAGTGCTCGCGGGGCAGCGACGCGAACGCGGTCAGGTCCGGTTCGGCGGCCTCGAGCATGGTGGTGATCTCGGGGAATGAGCCTCGCAGACTATCGGCGACCTGGTGGTACTGGCCGATCACGGCCTCTGGGGTGGTCTGCGCGAAGATCGTGGAGATCAGCGCGTTGACCGGCTTGGAGCGCGCCGATCCCAGCTTCTGGGTGACGTTGCGAGCGAAATGGACCCGGCATCTTTGCCACCCGGCTCCGGGCAGGATCGCCTTGACCGCGGCCTTGATGCCGGCGTGCGCGTCACTGGTGACCAGCGCCACACCGAGCGGGTCGGCGTCGGTCGCGGTGCGTAGGCCGCGGTCGCGCAGGCTGCGGAGGAACTCGGTCCAGAAATCGGTGGTTTCCGCGTCGCCGAGCGCCATCCCGAGGATCTCCCGGCGGCCTTCGCCGCTCACGCCGGTGGCGACCACGAGCGCTTGGGAGACGACCCGGCCGCGGACTCGGACGTCGAGGTAGGTGGCGTCCAGGAACAGGTAGGGAAACCAGGTGTGGTCGATGCGGCGGTGCAGGAACTCGTGCACGGTCTCGTCGATCTCCGTGCAGATGCGGGAGACGGTGGACCGGGAGATGCCGGTGTCGTTGCCCAGCGCCCGCACCAGCTGGTCGACCTTCCGGGTGCTCACTCCGTCGATCCACGCTTGGCAGATGACCGCGTAGAGCGCCTTGTCGACCCGGCGGCGCGGGTGCAGCAGACTCGGGAAGAACGACCCTTCCCGCAGTTTCGGGATCGCCAAGTCGACCTCCCCGGCCGGCGTCGCCAGGGTCTTCGGGCGGGTCCCGTTGCGGCGCGTGGTCCGCTCGATCGTGCGCTCGTAGCGGCCAGCGCCGATCTTCACGGTCGCTTCGGCGTCGACGAGGTCCTGCAAGCCGGCCTGGAGCATCCGACGGAACACATCAGACCCAGATCCGCGGGTAGTCGGTTTTCGGGTGTGGTCTCGGGTGCCGGCGGCGTGGTCGTCGGGGTTCGCGGCGGCGGGCGTGCGGGATCGCCGCGTGTCGCGG
>NZ_BMMD01000060.1 GCF_014645655.1 Agromyces bauzanensis
ACTTCCTGCGGCAGGCCGCGAAAGTCGGGCCTGGAACGGTCGCCGCGCTCACGAGGCTGCTGGACGGGAAGGCGATCGAAGCGCAGGGCTACCGGTCCTGCATGAACATCCTCGAGCTCGGCAAACGCGGAGGCCGGGTCCTGCTCGAGCAGGCCTGCCGCGGGCTGATCGATGAGGACCCGCACCGGCAGATCAGCTACACCGCCGTCAAGCACCGCATCACCGCCCTCCGCGCCAGCCTCGACGCCCGCCCCACCGTCGCCGGCGACACGGGTGTCGTCGTCACGTCACCGGTGGTCGGCGCGCCGGGGCGGCGGGACACCAGCCGGGCCCACCTCGCCGGCGCGGGAGCGTTCAGCCTCGACGCCCTCACACGACCAGCCGGTGACCAGATGACGGGAGGCGGACACGATGCTTGACCAGCACCTCACCACCGACGACATGCCTTTGTTCACCAGATTGCGGATGACCGCGTTCGGGGAGGCGGTGATCGACATCGCGAACGACCCCGCCTACGACCAGTGGACGTTCTCGCAGAAGATCCGTCACGCCCTCGAGCACGAGACCGCGGCCCGCACCGAGAGACGCGTCCTCAAGCTGCTCAAAGCGTCACGGACACCGAACCCCGGCGCGTGCGTCGAGGACATCCGCTACCTCGAGGGCCGGAACCTGAACCGTGAACTCGTCGCCCGGCTCGCCGCCTGCCGATGGATCGACCAGACCCACAACCTCGTGATCCTCGGCAAATCCAGCGTCGGGAAGTCCTACCTCGCCCAAGCGCTCGTGAATGCCGCATGCCGGCGCGATTACTCCGCGAAGTACTACCGGCTCGACGACCTCGCGAACCAGCTCGCCGTCTACCACCGGCAGGACACGCAACGACTGACGTTCCTCACCTCGCTGCATACCTGTGACCTGCTCGTGCTCGACGACTTCCTCACCACCCCGATCACCGGCCAGACCGCCGCCGAACTGCTGAACATCCTCGCCGCGCGCGAGGGGCGGGGATCGACCGTCGTGACCAGCCAGTTCGATCCCGAGGACTGGTATCGCTCGCTCCACGACGCCGTGATCGCGGAGTCCATCCTGAACCGGCATCGTCTCCACTGCCGAGCTCGTCCAACTCGACGGGCCAAACATGCGCCGCCACACCCACACCGAAGCAACCAGCTGAACCGGGCGCGCGGGCGCCACACCGCTACCCGGTCGCCGCGCCCGCGCTACCAGATCGACACACACGCGCTACCCGAAACCCCGGCTAAACACTGGTCGCGGTGCTCCATCACGAGCCGGGCCGGGCGATGCTGGTCGACTGGGCCGGTGACACGATCGACCTCGTCGACGCGGTCACGGGCGAGGTGACTCGGGCGGTGCTGTTCGTCGCGGTGCTGCCGTTCTCGGGAGCGTTGTTCTGGCGCGCGTACGCGAACATGAAGAGCGAGGCGTGGCTGGACGCGCACGTGTCAGCGTTCTTCTTCTATGGGGGCGTGGTGCAGATCGTCGTTCCCGACAATCCGACGACCTCGACGCATCAGCGGCACAAGGGCGACGCGGAGCGGGTCGTGAACGCGAGGTATCA
>NZ_BMMD01000061.1 GCF_014645655.1 Agromyces bauzanensis
ATGATGACCGTTTCGCCGGCCGCGGCCATGTCGACCAGCCGCGAGAAGTGCGTCTTCGCATCGTGGATGTTGACCGGGTCCATGTCGCCTCCGAGTCCGCCGCGATGGTGGACTAAGTGTACCGGACTAAGCATCGCATCGGCGCAACGCCTGCACGCGCAGGCATTCAGCGATGACGGATGTCGCGGGCCGACGGTGGGCGAGGGCGTCGGCTGCGTTCGTCATGGCTGAGATTTCGCGATCACAGCTCCCACAGCGCCGGCACGGGCACCGCCCAGATGCGTTCGCCGAACGGGACGGCGCGCTGGGCCGTGTTCAGCACGATGCCCGCGATGAAGCGTTCGCCGAGGCGATCGCGAAGCCCTTTCAGACCGGAGAAGTGCTCCGGTTTCGCGGTCGCGCCCGACTTCACCTCGATCGCGATCACCCGGCCGTCGTCGAGTTCGGCGATGACATCCACCTCGAGGCCGGCACGGTCGCGGAAGTGGAACAACTCGAACGGATGACTCGCCCAGCGGGATTGCTTCTGGAGTTCGGCCACGACGAATCCCTCGAGTTGCCCGCCGAGATGTGGGGCGCCAGTCGGGCGTGCGAGCGCGTCCGCCGTCAGTCGTGCGAGCCGCGCCGCGAGCGCCGAATCGGTGACGATCGCTTTGGGCCTTCCCACCTCGCGACTGGTGAGGTTCGGCGTCCATGGGCGCAGCAGTCCGACCAGGAACAGCGCCTGGAGGAGGTCGAGGCCGACGGTTGCGGCTGTCTCCGGCATCGCCGCATCCCGGGAGAGGCGGGACTTGACGAGCTCGCCCGCCTGCCCCGCCGCGACCAGTCGAAGCAGCGCTGCGAGCCGGCCCGGATCGGATGCGCGCGTGAGTTCCCTGGAGTCCCGTGTCAGGAGCCGATCGGTGTAGGCGTCAAGCCACGCATCGCGCATTCGCGTGGAGAGAGTCTGGAGCTCGGGGTACCCGCCGATGATGATCCGGTCGATCACATTGCGGCGGTCGATGTCGGTCTCGAAACCTGACAGGACATTCGGGGCGGCTGAGACCCGGGAAACGAAGTCGTCGACCCGACCGGCGGTTTCTCCTTGGCTGAAGCCGTCGAGGCGCACGGTGACGGCGCGTCCGGCCAGGCTCTCGGGAGCGCCCGGCATCCGGAGCAGGTCGCTCGACCCGGTGAGCAGGAAGCGGCCGGCGCGGCGGTCACGATCGATCGCGGCCTTGATGGCGAGCAGCAGTCCGGGAGTCCGCTGCACCTCGTCGATCGCGAGCAGCCCCGTCCCGGCCTGCGCGACGAAGGTGGCGGGATCACCGATCGCCGCGGCGCGCACATCATCGTCATCCAAGGTGACGATCGTCGCCGGCTTCGTGCTCGCGAGTTGGCCGGCGAGCGTGCTCTTCCCGACCTGACGCGCACCTTCGATCACGACAGCAGGGAACGTCTCCATCGCTTCGGCGGCGAATCCGGCGATGTGCCGCTGCCGTAGTTCGGTCATGGCACGATGGTACGTCAGCAGCTCACGGATTCGCAG
>NZ_BMMD01000062.1 GCF_014645655.1 Agromyces bauzanensis
ATGAGATTCCCTAGGTCAACCTCAGGCGGCGATTTGTTGCATGGCGCCTCCGTGGAGTTGGGGGTTGTAGGTGGTGTGGTCTTGCCAGCAGCGCCAGATCACGCGGACCCAGGCTCGGGCCAGGATGCGGACGGCGTGGGGGTGGCGTTTGCCGCGGGCGATCGCGTCCTGATAGATCTTGGCGGCCCAGGGGCTGGCGTGTCGGGAGTCGTCGGCGAAGTCGATGAGTGCGTTGCGGAGTTTCTTGTCCGCGGCCCAGCGGAAGCCGACGGAGTGGACTTTCCCGCTGGCTCTGGTCACGGGTGCGACGCCGGCCAGGGCGGCGAGGGATTCTTCGTCGGGGAATCGGGCGCGGACGTCGCCAATCTCGGCCAGCAGTGCTGCGGCGCGGACGCCGTGTCCGGCTTTGGGCAGGCTGGTGAAGATGTGCGCGTCGGCGTGGGCGTCGAGGCGTTCGATGATCTCGGCTTCGAGTTCGCGTTCCTGGTTTCTGACGGTCTCCATGGCTCGCAGCAGGGCGTAGACGCAGACGGCGTGGCCGTCGGCTTCTTCGGCCGACAGGCCGGCCGGGGGTGCGTCGGTGACGCGGGCGTAGAGCTCCTCGACGGGTTTGCGGCCGCAGTAGGCGATGCGCCGCAGGAACGCCGCGAATCGGGCTTGGGTGAGCCGGGCGGTGGCGTGCTGGGTCGGGTAGCGGCGCAGGAACGCGATCGTGACGTCACTGTCCAGGCGGGCGAACAGGCCGATAGCGCCGGGGAAGCAGCGTTCCAGTTCGGCGTGCAGCTGGTTGATCAGCCCGACTCGAGCCTCGACGAGCTGTTTCCGGGTCCGCGACAGCGAGCGAAGCACTTGGGTGGCGTCGCTGTCCTGGGTCAGCGGTGTGAGCCGGCGCGCGTCGGTGCGCAGCACATCGGCGAGCAGGTAGGCGTCACCGGCGTCGGACTTCGCACCCGAGCCGGTGTAGCGGCTGCGGAGGCCCTTGACCTGACGTGGGGTGATCACCACGACTCGCAGGTCGGCGTCGAGCAGTGCTTCGACCAGTGGCCCGTCGCAGCGTTCGATCGCGACGCCGTCGACGCCGAGTTTGGTCAGTCGTTTGACCAGGCCGTTGAAGCTCTTCCCGGTGTTGGGGATCTCGAAACGAACCCGGATCTCACCGTGCTCGTCGATCACGCAGATCGCGTGGGTCTTGCTGGCCCAGTCGATGCCGGCGAACAACCGTCGGTCGTCTTCTGTGGACATCTGTCCGGTCCTTCCTGTGATGATGGATGTGGCACCGTCGGGGACAGGGAGCCGGCCCGGATGCTCATTGCGTGGCGGTCCAACCCGCATATCCCTAGCGCCGGTCTTGGCTTCCCGGCCCGGCGGCTGCCGCAGATCTCATCGTGGTCCTCGAGGGACAAGCGACGCTGGCGGTCAGCCACCGGCCGACGGTTCAACAGGAATCCTCATCCGGAGCGACGCATTCGCGCTACAGAAACGATGGTGCACCAATGAGCG
>NZ_BMMD01000063.1 GCF_014645655.1 Agromyces bauzanensis
AGGTGGCGCACCTGCTCAAGGCCGAAGGCTTCAGTCTGCAAGCCAACGCCAAGACCATCGAGGGCAACCAGCACCCGGACCGAGACGGGCAGTTCTCCTACCTCATGTCAGCCGTCGCGTTGAGTGACGATGAGGCGTCATCCAGTTCGACGACGGGATCGGCGGGTGTGGTCGGCAGGATGACGTGGTGGTCGTCACTCGTGACGGCGAGGCTTGTCACCGTCGTCACGATGACGGCGAATTCCGGGCGCGCGGGAGCACTCCGGCACCGGTTCTCAGGTGCGCAGAGGCGACTCGGGCGGGGGCAGGAGCCGGCCGTGGGTGAACATCCCGATGAGTGTCCACGCGGGAAGCGTCGAGTCCCAGCGCCGCTGGCAGGCCAGCGCGGCGGCGGCGAGCAGGTTCAGCGCGTCGCCGAGCGGGGTGGGCCACGGCAGGCGGCGGTTCAGGACGTCGGGGTCGGTGCGGAACGCGTGCTGCACGGCCTGCTCCTGCAGCCACCCGGCATGTGACCCTCGTGCCCGCCGTAACCAGCGACGCACCGTGGATACCGGGCGGCCCAGCCGGGCCGCGATCGTGCGGTGCCCGTCACCGCGGGCCTTCGCCGCCAGAGCGGTCCCGATCGCCTCGACGGTGTCCGCCCGGCGCAGCACCAGCTCGGCGGGCAGCAGCACGTGCGTGGCCGCGCACGCCCGACAACGGGCACGGCGGGGCCGCAGGATGACGCGCGCCGAACCGATTCCGCGGACGGTGCGGGTGCGGCCGTGCCCGTGCGAGGACAGCGCGCCGGCGCAGCCGGGGCAGTCCAGCTGTCCCGCGTGGAGCATCGCCTCGGCCTGCTCCAGCGAGGCGACCACGATCACCTTGTCCGGCTCCGTCCTGCTGCCACGAGGTCATGACAGCCACTCTTGATTACCACACACCCACCAGGGAAGGGGCCATCTCGCGTTGAGGCCGCGACCGTCGCCGTCACCGCGCCGACGAGCCGAGTGGACGTTACGGCGACGATCCCGACTCAGCCGTGCCCTCGGCGCGGTGGACGATCGTCACGGTGACGCCGCCGACGTCGTCACACCGTGACGGCCCCGACGTCACGCAACGCGACGCGCACCCGAGGCCTGATCGTCACCGGACGAGACGCCCAACACCTCAACGACTCCGCGCAGGAGCACCTGGATGCCGGGTGCCCGGTGATCAGCGTCGACACAAAGAAGAAGGAACTCGTCGGGAACTACCGCAACGGCGGGGCCGAGTGGCGGCCTCGAGGCGACCCAGAGCAGGTCAAGGTCCACGACTTCAAAGACCCC
>NZ_BMMD01000064.1 GCF_014645655.1 Agromyces bauzanensis
GCCGAGATCGCGGTGTTCTGTTCGGATCACGGGGTATCCCACGTTCGTCGGTTCGCGCCGCCGCCGGTGATGGTTCTGATGAGCGTGATGCGGCCGGATTGCGTACCGTCAAAGACCACAGCGCCGGACGATTCGCTGCCGCCGGAGTGCGAAGAAGTGTTGGCGTCCTTCGCCGGGTATCTTCGTGGCGAACGGGCGTTGGCGGCCACGACGACGGCCCTGTATCTGTATCAGTTGCGTCGGTTCGCGAAGTGGTTCGTGTTACGCGTCGGGCTGGATCTGGCGACGATGACGATTGCTGCGGTTGATCAGTTCTATCTCGATCAGACCGGGATACGGTCTACGTCCTCTGCCCGTTCGTCCACGATCGCATTGCGGGCGTTTTCTCGATGGCTGTTTCTGAGTGGCCGCTCGGCGGTGAACCTGTCAACTGCGATCGCCACCGTCAAGGATGCTTCGCAGAATGATCTACCGAAAGCGTTGCCCGCCGTCGAGGTCGCCACCTTGCTCGCCGTGAGAATGTCGGTGAGAGACAGGGCGATCGTGCTGTTGCTGGTCCGGCTTGGTCTGCGGGCAAACGAGGTCGCCAGGTTGCGGATGGACGATATCAACTNGGCCGCGTACCTGTCCGAGCATCGGCGGGTGGGCTCGCCGTACCGGGAAGTGTTCCTTGGCACCTACACCCCGAATCGCCCGTTGAGTCGTTCCGCCGTCACCGGGGTCATCAGCTACCTCGCCAGGCGCGCCGGGATCGCCGGACGTGTCGGCGCGCACCGGCTGCGGCACAGCGCGGCAACGGCGGTGCTGGCCGGCGGGGGGACGCTGGCCGAGGCGGGGCAGCTTCTGCGTCACCGCAGCGCGCAGTCCACGATGATCTACGCCAGGACCGACCAGGTCTCGTTGGCGCAACTCGCCCGGCCGTGGCCAGTGGCCACGGCCCAGGAGAACGTTCATGAATGAGCGGTTACGCGCCAGCGCCGCCGACTATCTGCTGCTGCGCAGCCTGCGCGGATACCAGCCAGGCGACCAACCCTGGTTGCTCCGGGACTACCTGGCCTTCCTGGACCAGCAGGGTCTCACCACGATCAGAATCACGAACGCGTTGGCGTGGGCGTGCCTGCCGGAAGGCGCCGGTCCCCGGTGGCGCAGCCAAAGACTCGCGGTCATCCGGCTGTTCGCCGCACACCTCCACGCCAGCGACCCCGACCTGGCAGAACTGATTCCGGCTGGGTTGCTGCCGGCCCGGACGATCCGGCCGGCACCATACCTCTACAGCGCCGAGCAG
>NZ_BMMD01000065.1 GCF_014645655.1 Agromyces bauzanensis
ACGATCTCCGGCATACGTTCGCGGTCAACACCCTGATCGACGCCCACCGCGGTGGTGTCGGTGTTGACGCCCGCGTCGGCGCTCTGGCCACCTACCTCGGTCATCGCAGCCCAATCCACACCTACTGGTATCTGTCCGCCAGCCCAGAGCTCCTCCACCTGGTCGCCGATCGCGTGGAGCAGAACATTCAGGAAGTCCGGCCATGAGCACGTTCACCGCCACCCTCCAGTCGTTCTTCACGACGTTCCTGGTCGGCCAGAAAGCGGCCAGCCCGCACACCATCGCCGCCTACCGCGACACCTTCAAGATGCTGCTCACCCACCTGCACGACACGACCGGCATCACCCCGGATGCCGTCGAATTCGCCGACGTCAACGCCGACGCGATCGCCGCCTTCCTGACATACCTGGAAACCGTCCGGAACAACACGGTCCGCACCCGCAACGCACGGCTGGCCGCGCTCCATGCCTTCTTCGCCTACGCGGCCTACCTCAACCCGGAGCACGCCGATCTGATCGCCAGAGCACTGGCCATAAAGTCGAAGAAGACGAGCACGACCGTGCTCACCTATCTCACCGACGCCGAAGCGGACGCCCTCCTTGCCGCACCCGACCAGACCACCAGGACCGGCAGCCGGGACCATACGATCATCATGGTCCTGCTGACCACCGGTCTGCGTGTCAGCGAACTGACGGGGTTGACCCGCGGCGATCTGTGTCTGGACAGACCTGCCTACCTGCTCTGCCACGGCAAAGGACGCAAAGACCGCATCACCCCACTGAACAAGCAGGCGGCATCGGCACTGCGCCGATGGATTGCCCGCAGCCCTGACGCCGGGCCAGGATCCTCGGTGTTCACCGCCCAGGGCAGCGCCTATCCGATCAGCCGCGACGCGATCGCCGCCAGACTCAGAGTCCACGCCGCCACCGCGGCGAAGAACTGCCCGAGCGTGGCTGGCAAGACCATCACGCCGCACACCCTGCGACACACCACTGCCATGCGAATGCTCGGCGCCGGGATCGATACCACCACCATCGCGCTCTGGCTCGGACACGAATCCACCCAAGCAACCCAGGCCTACCTGCACGCCGACCTCAGCATGAAGGAACGCGCGCTCGCCCGACTTGCCCCGATCGGCAACGGCGGCAAGCGATACTCCCCGAAAGGCGACCTGCTGACCTTCCTCGAGAACCTCTAGTTATGCCGAACTATCCGACCCGAACATGCCCCTGATCAGGCGCTCCCGCACAACATCGGCATAACTCCGACATCAAGATAATC
>NZ_BMMD01000066.1 GCF_014645655.1 Agromyces bauzanensis
TGAATATTCGCTTCTCTGAGCGCCATGGGTATCGCGGTTGAGCGCCACTTGCTCGTCGACGCGATCTTGTCGTTGAGCGCCACTGAGTATTCGGGTTCGGTGCCACCTTGCCTAGGCTCCTTCTGCCGCGTGGCTGATCACGCGGCAGAAGGAGTAGTTCGGATGGTACGCAGGATCAAGGCGAAGCTGGTGCTCCGGCTTCGCGCGGAGGGGCTCTCGTCGCGGCAGATCGCGGCCCAGGGCATGTCTCGACACTCGGTGGCGGCGGTGCTCGACGCCGCTGACCGGGAAGGGATCGGCTGGGACGACGTCGCCGATCTCGACGAGGCGGACGTGTATTGGCGGCTGTTCCCCGGGCGGGGTGAGCACGAGAGCGTTCACGCGCAGCCCGACTGGGACAAGGTGCATCGCGAGCTCGCTCGTGTCGGGGTGACGTTGAAGCTGTTGCATGGCGAGTACGTCGACGCCTGCCGCGGCAAGGGTGAGACGGCGATGGGCTACGACCGGTTCTGCAAGACCTACCAGCGGCACGTGCTGGTGATCGGCGCGGCGTCGCGGGTTGGGCACAAGGCCGGGCAGACGGTCGAGGTCGACTGGTCTGGGAAGACGATGGCGCTGACCGACCCGGTCGCCGGGCAGACGACGCGGGTCTACTTGTTCGTTGGGACGCTGCCGTTCTCGAGGTACTCGTTCGTCGAGCCGACGCTCGATATGCGGCAGGACACCTGGCTGCGCGCGCACGTGTCGATGTTCGACTGGTTCGGTGGGAGTGTTCCGCGGGTCGTTCCGGACAACCTGAAGACCGGAGTGATCAAGCACCCGGCGGAGGGTGAGGTGGTCCTCAACGACGCGTATCGGGAGCTCGCCGCGCACTACTCCGCTGCGGTGCTGCCGGGCAGGCTCGCGAAGCCGAAGGACAAGGCGAGCGTCGAGGGCACCGTCGGGAACGTCGCAACCTCCGTGATCGCGGCGCTTCGCGACCGGCGGTTCGCGACGTTGCCGGAGCTGCGGGCAGCGGTCTATGAGCGGGTCGCCGCTTACAACGCCGAGCCGTTCCAGAAGCGCGCCGGGTCCCGGTTGAGCGTGTTCGAGGCGGAGGAGAAGCCGATACTGCGGCCGCTCCCCGCGGTCCCGTTCGAGATCTCCCGATGGCTCTACGGCCGCAAGGTCCAGCGC
>NZ_BMMD01000067.1 GCF_014645655.1 Agromyces bauzanensis
TACGCGAATCTGGAACGTTGGATGGCCGACGGCGCCGACGTGGCCGCGATGCTGCCCTACCTGTCCGTCTACATGGGTCACGCGACCATCGAGTCGACCTACTACTACGTCCACACCTCCCCAGACTTCCTGGACGCGTACGCCGGGATCACCCATGAGGTCAGCAGGGTCCTGCTGCCGGAGGTGGGATTCGCATGAAACGTCACCCCGTCACCGACGCCCCCGACTTCTGGGTCTTCGCCCGCGACTTCCTCCACGCCTACCTGCCCGCGGTGCGTTCAGCGTCCGTGAACACGATCGAGGCGTACCGGATCAGCCTGGAATGTTTCCTGACCTTCCTCACCGATCACGCGCACATCGCCCGCACCGACGTCACCTTCGACCACTTTGACCGGGCGCACCTGAAAGCCTGGATCGCCTGGATGAACGAACTCAAGCACTACGCGCCCCGGACGATCACGCTCCGGCTCACCGCCGTCAGAACGTTCCTCGCCTACGCCGCCGCCGAAGACCTCACCATCGTCGCGCTGCACAACGCCGCGACCACGCTGCGGCCACCGACGACCCCCAAGACGCCGATCAAATATCTCACCGAGGACCAGACCCGCGCGATCCTCGCCGCGCACACCGGTCGCACCGCGAAATCACGCCGGAACCGGATGCTGCTCATCCTGCTCTACGACACCGCCGCCCGCGTCAGCGAGATCACCGACCTCACGCTGAGCGGCATCAGTCTTACCCCACCAGGACGCGTGACGCTCACCGGGAAACGGAACAAGACCCGCGTCGTCCCGCTGACCGAGACCACAATCGGGCACCTGCGCGTCTACCTCGACGAGTTCCATCCGGACCATGCCAGACTGCCCGCGGGCCGGCCGCTGTTCTACAGTCTCCGCCACGGCCAGCCCGCCCGAATCTCGACCGACACCGTTGCGAACGTGTTGAAAGCGGCCACCGATATCGCCCGAGCCGGGTGCACCTCGATCCCGGCCGGCGTGCACTGTCACCTGCTCCGAAAGACGAAGGCGATGGACCTCTACCAGCAGGGCATCCCACTGCCGATCATCATGCGACTCCTCGGCCACGAGAACACGTCGACCACCAACGCGTTCTACGCCTTCGCGACCCTAGACATGATGCGCGACGCGATC
>NZ_BMMD01000068.1 GCF_014645655.1 Agromyces bauzanensis
CTAGTGTCCTGCGCCGGTAGTTCGTTGGAGTAGTCGTTTGAGGGAGTCGAGGATCTGCTCGGCGGGCTTGGTCCAGACGAAGGGCTTCGGGTTTTCGTTCCACCCTTTGACCCAGGCGCGGATGTCGTTCTCCAACGCCCGGACGCTGCGGTGATCGGAGCGTTGGAGCAGGTCGGCGGTGACGTACGCGAAGAACCGTTCGACCTGATTGATCCAGGACGAGTAGGTCGGGGTGAAGTGCATGTGGAACCGGGGATGCTTCTCCAGCCAGGTGACGATGCTGGGACTCTTGTGGGTGCTGTAGTTATCGCAGACCAGATGCACCTCAAGGTGATCGGGGACCTCGGCGTCGATCTTGGTCAGGAACTTCTTGAACTCCACAGCCCGGTGCCGGCGGTGGATCGAGGAGATCACGGTCCCGTCCGCGGTGTTGAACGCGGCGAACAGGCTGGTGGTGCCGTGCCGGACGTAGTCGTGGGTGCGTTTCTCGGGCATCCCCGGCATCATCGGGAACGCCGGCTGCGACCTCGCCAGCGCCTGCACCTGCGACTTCTCGTCGACGCAGTAGACGACGGCCGCTTCGGGCGGGTCCAGATAGAGGCCGACGATGTCGTAGACCTTGTCCACGAACTGCGGGTCGTTGGACAGCTTGAACCCGTCTTCCCGGTGCGGTTTCAGCTCGAACGCCTTCCAGATCCGCCCGATCGTGGACTTCGACAAGCCGGAGCGGTCGGCCATCTTCGCCCGGGACCAGTGCGTCGCGTTCTTCGGGGTTGATTCCAGCGTGGCCACGACGACGTCTTCGACCTGCTCGGCCGTGATCACAGGCGGGCGCCCCGGGCGCGGCTCGTCGACCAGGCCATCCAGTCGGGACTCCAGGAACCGGGCCCGCCACTTGCTGACCGTGTTCGCCGAGCAGCCCACCTGCCCGGCGACCGTCTTGTTATCCAGACCGTCGCCGCAGCCGAGCACGATCCGGGACCGCAACGCCAACGCCTGCGACGACTTCGCCCGCCGCGCCCAACGCAGCAGCTGCTCCCGCTCCTCATCACTCAGAATCAACTCGGCCTTCGGGCGTCCCGTTCTCGGCATACCCCATTCTACAACTTAACCAGAGAATTTCAGGCGCACGACACTAG
>NZ_BMMD01000069.1 GCF_014645655.1 Agromyces bauzanensis
GTCGGGGTGTTCGTACGGGATCGATGTGCGGTGGTGGGGTGAACCAGACTTCGGTTCGGGTTGCGTGGATGTCCCATCCCTCGCGGTGGATTCGGTGGTGGCAGAAGGAGCAGAGCATGACCCCGTTACTGAGGTCGGTGGGTCCGGTGTCGCGTTCCCACCATCTGATGTGGTGTGCGTCGACGTAGGCGATGTTCTGCCCGCAGGATGCGCAGCCGCCGTCGCGTTCGGCGAGCGCGAGTCGTTGCGCCTTGCTGAACAGGCGGGCCGAGCGGCCGAGGTCGAGCGGGACGCTTTCGCCGCCGAAGACGGCGGGGATGAGCTCGGCATCGGCGGACATCCGCCGCGCCGTGGCCGCGCTGATCGGTTGGTCGATGCCGTCGATGCGGGCGTGTCCGAGACCGGTGGTGAGGGTGTCGTGGTCGAGGCGCACCACGACCGTGGCTTTCGCGAGCGGGGTCAGGGTCTGCTCGCAGCCGAGGGTGTGGCGGCAGATCGCGGCGAGCGCGTCGGCTTGGATCTGCGGGATCGACCGTGGGTCGTCGACGACCGGACCCGACTCCGAACCCGAACCCGACGTGCCCGGTTCGCGGCGGCGCAGGACGTCGCTGACGAGCGCTTCGATCGCGGTCTTGATCGGGGCGGCGGTCTCGGGGTCGAGGCGGGCGTGCAGGTGCAGCATGCCTGCGGTGTCTTCGCGGATCGTGAGGGAACGCTCGGCGCGGAGTTGCTCCTCGCGGGGTTCGACGCCATCGTGGTCGAGTCGGGCCTCGGCCTCGCGGACGCCGCGGATGAGCAGGTCGAGCGGCACCCGACCGGCGAGGTCTGCGAGGACCGCTTCGGTGGTGTCGGCCAGGCCGGGATCGGCACGTACCCGCACCCGGTCGAGCATCGCCGTGATCGCGGATGCCGCGTCCACGCCGATCCGGCCGGTTTCGAGTGCTGCGGCGACGTGCGGATGCCGTGACGGCAGCCGGTCACCGCCGAACGTCTGCCGCTGCGCGGTCGCGGTGCCGACCGCGATCAGCTTCGCCGCATCAGTCCGGGAGGACCCCGTGGAGGCGGCGATCATCCGGACCGGGTTGTGGAACCCCTGCGCCCTGGCCAGGCTCGACTCACCCGCCTCCC
>NZ_BMMD01000070.1 GCF_014645655.1 Agromyces bauzanensis
ACCCGGCACACCGTGCTCGAAGAGCTCAGCCGCGACGCGCATCCCGACGAACCGGTGTTCTTCGACATCGAAAGCGGCGAGCTGCTGCGGCCCGGCACCAAGGCGCGCAACGAGCTCTACGCCGAGCACGCCACGCGGCTCTACGTCGAGGCGGGGCGCGCGGCGATCGCCGCATGCCCGGGCGTCGAGGCATCCGACATCACGCACGTGATCACCGTCTCGTGCACCGGGTTCTACGCGCCCGGGCCCGACTTCATGGTCGCGCGAGAACTCGGCCTGAACCCGGGCGTCGAGCGGTACCACCTCGGGTTCATGGGCTGCTACGCTGCGATCCCGGCGCTGCGCATCGCGAAGCAGCTGTGCGAAGCGGATGCCGCTGCCGTCGTGCTCGTGATCAGCGTCGAGCTCTGCACGCTGCACCTGCGCACGTCGAACGACCCCGACACGATCGTCGCGTCCTCGCTGTTCGCCGACGGAGCCGCGGCCTGCATCGTGACGGCGCGGCCGGCCGAGCCGGGCGAGCGGTCGTTCGGGCTCGACCGGTTCGCGACGCGCATCACGCCCGAGGGCGAGAACGACATGGCGTGGAAGATCGGCGATCACGGCTTCGAGATGGTGCTGTCGAACGCGATCCCCGCGATCATCGACGACCACATCACGGGCGCGCTCGAACCGCTCTTCGCGCACGACGCGGCACTCACCGAGGCGCTCGCGACGGATGCCTCGAGCGACGCGGTCGAGCACTGGGCCATCCACCCCGGGGGCCGGTCGATCCTCGACAAGGTCGAGTCGAGGCTGCAGCTCACCGAGGCGCAGCTCGTGCCGGCGCGCGAGACCCTGCGGGATTTCGGCAACATGTCGAGCGCGACCGTGCTGTTCGTGCTGCGGAACATCCTGTTCTCGGATGCCGCCGCCGACGGCGACCGCGTCGTGGCCATGGCGTTCGGCCCGGGCCTCACGGTCGAGTCGGCGCTGCTCGCGGTGCGCGCCTGAGTGAGTGTGCCGCTGTCGCGCTCTCGCCGCATGTTTCCGTTCGCGCGGTGCGTCGCCGTTCCGGCAGACGCACCGCGCGAACGGAAACACTGGGCGGTTC
>NZ_BMMD01000071.1 GCF_014645655.1 Agromyces bauzanensis
CCGCGGAGGGGCGGCGCTCACCGGCAATACCGGACGGCGCTGAAAGGGGATATCGAGCGGCGCTGAGAGTGAATATCCCGCGGCGCTCAGAGGTCCGAATACTCACCTTCGCAGAGGCGGGGAGATGCGGCACCGGGAAGTTGTTGTAGACGATGGTCGCAGAGTAACGAATCCGAGTTTCGAGCTGACCTGAGATGGCTCGCGTCCAGGCCATGTGCAGCCGTGAGGTCACCACTGCGAACAGCCAGGGATCAACACCGTAGGCTGCATTCGCGAGATTGGAAACGACGGTTCGACCGTCGAGATAGCCGATGGGGATGTACTCACGACGTTCTGAGGATGTCGCCGGAACGACAATAGAGTCGGTGTCTTGATGCGCGAAGAAGTAGAAGTGGTGCGGAGTTTCTGCCAGCGCCCGAGTCGACTTTTCGGTGCTCTTTAGACGATGCGCACGTACACTTTCGAGCCGTCTTGCGATCTCGTCAATCTGAAGAGCTTCGCCCAAGTCCTCGTCTCCGATGACGAGGCACCAGCGCGTCTTGCCCTTGATGAACTCATCTGAGCCACTAAAGCCGCGAACGAAACGAGATGCCTCGGGCCAACGCGCCAGAAGCTCACTCCTTTGTTGATCGGTTAGCAAGAGATTCCCGCCATCGTTCGGCATCGAGCCGTACCCAAGACGAGGGAGGCTCGGGCTCAATGGTTTGCTTCTGCGGCCGATCCAAATGTCCGGGCCGTCGGCCAAGTAGGGGTTGATCCGCTTTACTTCGTGTCGAAGCTCGTCCGAGAAGATGAACTTTGCCCCATCCCGCTTGTTCCGAACCCCTACCACAACGCATGTGACGCCAGCCGCGTTCTTAGGACACGCGTATAAATAATCGCGTCTGATGACTGGATGCGTGGGATCATGGTGTATGGCGATCGATCGGGGCGTGGAAGCGGTACTGGCGGCGAAGTTCGAG
>NZ_BMMD01000072.1 GCF_014645655.1 Agromyces bauzanensis
ACGCGAACGCTCGACCCTCGAGGTAGTGGATCACCCAGTTCGTGACGACCTTCACCCCAGCCTCAACGTTGCCCTTGTCGCGGGGACGATACGAACGGGTCGGGAACGCCGCGGTCCCGTAGTACTCCAGGAACTGCGCATACGACGAGTTCACCTCCCTCGCCTTCTCGGTGCGGCTGATCTGGTTCGACGCGGTCGACGCGTTGTCCGGAACGATCACCTGCGCCACCCCACCGAAGTACTCGAACGCACGCCGGTGCGCGTCGAGCCATGCCGGCTGTTTCTCGTCCAGACACCCGTATGCGAACATCAGCCCGGAGAATGGCAACGATGCGACGAACACCGACACCCGCGTCGTCTGCCGCGTGACCGGATCGGTGAGCTGCATCTGGGTGCCCGCCCAGTCGACCTGCATCGTGTGCCCCGGGTCATGCGCGATCGGGAGGGTCAGGTCGTTCACGCGGACGTGCTCGGCGACGATCTGGCAGAACCGCTCATACCCGTAGAACCTCGCCCCCGACGCGGCGTCGGTCTGCAGATACCGCGCCCACAGCACCTTCAGCGGCGGCTTGTTCCGCCCCAGCCGCGCCGCCACGACCTTGTCGATGTCGACGGGCACGAACTCCTCGACCACGCTCTTGCGGCCATCGGCGAACAGCCGGTCGATNGCCTCGATCTGCCTATACGCGTACCCCTGCACCAGCAGGCCCAGCACAAACCGATAGTCCATCATCAGCGACACCCCTCTCCACCAGCGGCCAACCCTTGGCCGCAGCGAGAGCGATCCTCGACCACCCCGACAGAGCGCTACCCGACCCCCGCACGCGCGCTACCGGATCGTTACATGTCATGTCTCAGAGCTTCGTTTACAAGCTGTCTCATGACTTCGTTTACAGCATGTCTCATGAGTTCGTTGACAGGTAGCACCCCACGATCGGGGGATGTCGAA
>NZ_BMMD01000073.1 GCF_014645655.1 Agromyces bauzanensis
ATCGGTGTGCATGATGACCCCGCTGATCGCGTCACGTCCGCCGCGAACGGCGACCGCCATCTGCAGCGCCGCCTCCGCGAGGGCGGCGTCGTGATGGGCGCTCATCGCGTAGCCGACGATCCGGCGGGAGCCCATGTCCAGCACACTGTCCAGGTACAGCTTGCCCTCGTCGGTGACGATCTCGGTGCCGTCGCCGTACCATTTGTGGTTGATCCGGTCGGTGCCGAAATCCCGGTTGATCAGGTCCGCAGCCCGCCACCTTCCCCGTCCCGGCCTGGTGGTGCCCTTCTTGCGCTTGGGCGGCCGGGACCGCAACCCGAGCTCCCGCATCACCGCGGCGACGGTGTTCTCGCTGACCCGCCAGCCCTCCTCCCGCAGGTCTGCCGTGATCCGCGGCGACCCGTACCTGCCCCGATGCGCGGCGAACAGCCGACGGATCTCGACCTCCAGCTGCGCGTGGCGAGCGTGCTGCGCCGACGGGTCGCCGTGCCGCCACTTGTAATACCAGGCCGGGGAGACCGCCAACGCCCGGCAGGCGGTCGCGACCGGCACGTGATGCTCGGCCCGCTGGGTGGTGATGTACTCGGCCACGGCTACCGGCCCATCGCCTCGTCCACCCAGAGGGCCACCGATCGTTTGAGGACGTCACGCTGCATCCGCAGCTCGGTGTTCTCCTTCCGCAACCGGACCAGCTCCGCCCGCTCGGACTCGGTCAACGGCGGATTCTCACCATCCCGTGCCCGACGTGCCGCGGCCACCCAGTTGCCCAACGTGCCCTCGTGCACACCCAACTCCCGAGCGACCCGCGCGATCGGTTTCCCCGTCTCCTCAACGATCCGCACCGCGCCCTGCTTGAAGTCCTCATCGAACTTGCGATACACCTTCGTACTCATCGCCAGCCTCCAACAATTGGCTGATACCTCTACGGTACGAGGGGAAACCCA
>NZ_BMMD01000074.1 GCF_014645655.1 Agromyces bauzanensis
GCAGCGTGTTCTACAAGATCCGCGCCCGGGCCGCGCACGAGTCGACGGCCGCGCTGCACCCGCGGTCGCGTGCCCCGAAGACCCCCGCCCGGCGGTACGGTCAGCAGGTAGTCAATGAGTTGGTGAGGATCCGTAAACAGCTCAAGGCCGACGGCTGGGACTACGGTCCCCGTTCGATCTACTATGAGGCGGCGTTGGACGACGAGTTCCCAGGCGGAAACGTCCCGTCGGTGGCGACGATCGCCCGCCTGCTGGCGGCCGTGGGGCAGGTGGACGCGTCGCCGAAGAAGCGGCCGAAGTCGTCGTACATTCCGTTCGTGCGCGCGACGGTGATGTCGCTGTGGCAGCTGGACGCGTTCGAGTATGAGTTGGCTTCCGGGCAGATTGTGACGGTGTATCAGCTGCTCGACGACGCCAGCCGGTATGACGTCGGCACCGACGCGTTCGCGCGTCATGAGAACAGTGCCGACGCGAAGGACGTGCTCGGGCGGGCGATCGCCGGNACCATGCCGATCAGCGGGCTGCCGGGCAAGCCAACCACGCAGGGCAAGAACGAACGCTCCCACCAGACGGTGACCCGCTTCCTGGACGCGGCTCGGCCAGCCACCCTGGAGCAGCTGCGTGCCCGGATCGGGCGGTTCCGTGAGCACTACAACAACCGCCGACCGCATCAAGCCCTCGAACAGGCGACACCGCGCGCGGCGTGGGACCTGCTTGAGCACACGCCGGCGACCGAGCCGATCCCGCTGTCGGTGCTGGAAGCGAAAGCCTCGGAGTACCGGCAGGCCCACGCCAAGCGCCAGTCAGATCTGGGCCGTGCGGCGCTGACGATCTCCAAGACCGGTCAAGTCCTCCCCGACGACAATGCCCAGCAGCAGGCAGCGGATCAATCCCTCGTGGAGGTCACCAAAGCGAACCGGCAGGTCTACTATCAGGG
>NZ_BMMD01000075.1 GCF_014645655.1 Agromyces bauzanensis
CCGTCATCTGGTCACCGGCTGGTCGTGTGAGGGCGTCGAGGCTGAACGCTCCCGCGCCGGCGAGGTGGGCCCGGCTGGTGTCCCGCCGCCCCGGCGCGCCGACCATCGGTAACGCGACAACGCCGCCGGGGATGTCGTCGCTCACGGTGGGGCGGGCGTCGAGTCCGGCGCGGAGGGCGGTGATGCGGTGCTTCACGGCGGTGTAGCTGATCTGCCGGTACGGGTCCTCGTCGACGAGCTGTCGGCAGGCCTGCTCGAGCAGGACCCGGTCGCCGCGTTTGCCGAGGTCGAGGATGTTCATGCAGGACCGGTAGCCCTGCGCCTCGATCACCTTCCCATCCAGCAGCCTGGTCAACGCCGCGACCGTACCGGGCCCGACCTTCGACGCCTGCCGGAGGAAATACGCCCGCGTCCAAAGCCCAGACACCGACTCGGCATGGGCGGGGGCGTGCTCGGGGTCGGTGACGTAGCCGTTGCGGCGCGGCCCCTGCTGGTGGGATGCGATGATCTCCCCGCCGGAGAGCACGTCGATCTGCTCCCCGATGATCCGGACGTCGACACCGAGACCTGCGAACCGGAACGGGACGGAGTACTTGATCGTGTCGAGCTGGATATGCCAGTCCCGGTGCACCTTCGCTTTCCGCCAGATCACCGGCTCCCAGCGTCGGGCAGGCAGCGGGATCAGCTCTGCCTGCTCGTGCTCGGTGAACCAGTCGCGGCGAGACCGCCGCTCACCGCGGAACGGGGTCCGATCGTTGATGGCATCGATCTGGACGGCGACTGCGGCGTTGAGGTCGTCCAGCGACGCGAACGCTCGACCCTCGAGGTAGTGGATCACCCAGTTCGTGACGACCTTCACCCCAGCCTCA
>NZ_BMMD01000076.1 GCF_014645655.1 Agromyces bauzanensis
TCCACGCGTCGCTGAGCACGTAGGCGTCCGGATCACGGTGGGTGAGCAGCCACCGGCCGAAGTCGCGGATGTACGACATCCACGACCGGTACGTGCCGGAACTACCCAGCCTTTCCGTCACCCAACCTTCGACGGTGACCCGGTCGAACGCGGTCGCGCCGTGACGTGTGCAGTACGCGTCGAAGCGTTTCAGATACCAGATGCGGGAGTTGCCGGTGAACCCCATCGCCGCTTTGAACGCGAGGAAGTCGTCCAGGTCCGCTGCGAACACGCTGGTGAATCCGTGGCCGCTCACGATCGTGCCCCCACCGGGACCGGGAGGACGCAGCCGCGCAGGCGCTCGTCGTCGACGGTCAGGTAGACACCGGTCGATTCCTCGCTGGCGTGACCGAGGACCGCGGCGATCGTCGGCAACGCCGTCGCCGCCCGCAGCAGCCGAGTCGCGGCCGTATGCCGCAGCAGCCGTGTTCCTCCTTTCACCCCGGTCACGCCGGCCGCGGTGAACACGGCCGTGGTGATCACGTGGATCGCGGCGTGACCGGACAGCGCTGTGTGCGGAGCCAACCGCCGCAGGAACACATGCTCGCTGCTGGCGTCGCCACGCTCGGTCAGGATGTAATCGGCGAGCCGCGCCGTCACCAGCTCCGGCATCGGCAGGACGACCGGGTTGCCGGTCTTATGCTGAACGATACTGATCGTCTCAGCCCGCCAGTCAATATCCGCCAACCGGAGGTCGATGATGTCGCACGCCCGCAGGCCAGTCAGCAACGCCAGCAGGGTGACCGACGCGTCCCGTGCCGTCACCACGCCCGGTGCCGCGCACGCGTCCACGACGCGGCGCACGTCATC
>NZ_BMMD01000077.1 GCF_014645655.1 Agromyces bauzanensis
CGGAGGGGCGGCGCTCACCGACAATACCGGACGGCGCTGAAAGGGGATATCGAGCGGCGCTGAGAGTGAATATCCCGCGGCGCTCAGAGGTCCGAATACTCAGACATACTCGCCATGCAGCAGCTTGAGCGTCACCCCAACCCTCGCGAGCTCCCGATGCACCCTGTCCCAGTCCGGCTGCGCGTGAACACTCTCATGCTCACCACGGCCGGGGAACAGCCGCGCATACACGTCGGCTTCCTCGAGCTCGGCGACGTCCTCCCAGCCGACCCCTTCCCGGCCAGCGGCGTCCAAGACCGCCGCCACGCTCGTACGGGACATGCCCTGCGCGGCGATCTGCCGTCCCGTGAACCCCTCCGCGCGAAGCCTCAGCACCAGCTTCGCCTTGATCTTGCGTACCATCCGAATCACTCCTTCTGCCGCGCGATAGGTCCGCGCGGCAGAAGGAGCCTACGAAGGTGGCCCTGAACCCGAATACTCGACGTCCCTCACCGACGCGATCGCGTCGATGAACAAGTGGCCCCGAACCCCAATATCAGTGGCCCTCAGAAGAGCGAATACTCAGCCAGACGACCGCCGGCCATGCGGCCGGCCTCTCGGCGGTCGCAATCAACGTGGTCGGGGACTGCGTCGGGGTCGACATCGTGTCGGTGGATGGCATGGCGCTCCTTCAGGCCGATCCCCAGCCTCGCGCCCGGCTGGCGGGAGCACCCGACCTGGCGCGTAGCGTGAGTTGGTACTGGTGGTCCAGCGATCTGGTATGTCGAATCCTCCGTGTTCGTTTACAACCTCTCTCATCACTTCGTTTACAACCGATGC
>NZ_BMMD01000078.1 GCF_014645655.1 Agromyces bauzanensis
CGAGGCGTTCCCGGTTCTGCTTCCCGAGCCCGTTCAGGATGTTCTGGCAGTCCAGGTAGCCTTGCGCTTCGATTCGCTGCCGGTCCAGGATCTGCTCGATGACCTGCACGGTCGCCGGTCCGAAGCTGCGGGCCCGGTCGGTGAACCAGCGCCTGGACCACAACCCGTCGATGCCGCGGTGCTGCGGCGGGACATGCTCCGGCAGCGTCGAGTACTGGCCCTTCCGGCCCTGCAGTCTCGGGTGCTCGCAGACGATGTCGTGCCCGTCGAACACCGTCACCCGCGTCGTGGTCAGCCGGACCCGCAGTAGCCGTCCCGTCAGCGCGTACGGCACGGAATACCGCTGCGAGTCGGCGGTGACGTGGTAGTTCCGGCCGGCTTTCAGCTCCTTCCAATCGACTTCCTCGAAACGGGTATCGGGCAGCGAGCCGAGCAGGTGGGCCTCTTCGGCTTCGAACCGTTCCCACCGGGTCGTATCGTCCGCGCGGCGCAGATCGTGGTTGATCTCCCGGACCCGTTCCTCGATCGCGTCGTTGAGCTCCGCGAGGCTCGTGAAGANGAAAACGCTGACACGTGCGCGTCCAGCCACGCCTCGCTCTTCATGTTCGCGTACGCGCGGCAGAACAACGCTCCCGAGAACGGCAGCACCGCGACGAACAGCACCGCCCGAGTCACCTCGCCCGTGACCGCGTCGACGAGGTCGATCGTGTCACCGGCCCAGTCG
>NZ_BMMD01000079.1 GCF_014645655.1 Agromyces bauzanensis
TCCTCGCTGGTCGATGCGCTCGAGGTCCAGGACGACACCCTCACGTTGGGGATGGTGTTCGAGGAGCGGATCAAGCTCGCCGTCGACGACGCCCACGCCGCGTTCACCCACTCCAAAGTCGAAGGCCTGATCCGGCGCGCTGGGCTCCGCTACCCGAACGCGGACCTCCGCAGGGTCGACATGCTCGAGCAGCGCGGCCTCGACCGGGGTGTGATCGCGCAGCTCGGGACCTGCCAGTTCATCACCCGGCAGCAGAACGTCGTGTTCCAAGGCTTCACCGGCTCGGGGAAGTCCTACCTCGGGTCAGCGTTGGCGAAGCAGGCCTGCCAGCACCGCTACCGCGCCCACTACATCCGCATGCCCGACCTCGAAGAGACCTGGGCCGCCGCGAAGGACCGGCCAGCGGGAAGAGAGAAGTGGCTACGGAAGTACTCCACGTTCACGCTCCTCGTGATCGACGAATGGCTCCTAGACCCGCCCACGGATGACGTCCGAAGCATGCTGCTCGAGCTCCTCGAACGGCGTTACGACGCCACCTCGACGGTGTTCTGCACCCAGTACGCGAAGAAGGACTGGCACCAGCGCCTCGGCTCAGGAGTCCACGCCGACGCGATCATGGACCGCATCGTCCACAACACCCTCTGGATCGAGACCGGCGAGGTGAACATGCGCGAACACACCGCCACGGCCAGCTGAACCGGGCCAGTGAGCGCCGCTCCC
>NZ_BMMD01000080.1 GCF_014645655.1 Agromyces bauzanensis
CGGCTACAAGAGACCGAACGATGTGCACTACGGTTACATTCAGCCAGCGATGGCAGCGTAGAGAAAACCACCAATCCACTGTCCGAAAACACCGCAGCAGGCCAACGCTCCAACTCGGCACCCTCACCGCGGACGACAAAGTCCCCGACAACCTCCCCGGCGACGCCGACAACGCCTGGGTCGGGCAACACCAGAAGATCTACGAACACGCCAACACGGTGGCGACCATCCAAATGGGCGCGCGCGGCTACGTCCCCGCACTCGGCCGGTTCCTCGAAGTCGACCCGGTCGAAGGCGGGGTCACCAACGCCTACGACTACCCCGCCGACCCCATCAACAAGTTCGACCTCAGTGGCGAACTCTCCGCCGATGCGGCCGAGCGATGGAGTTCGCGTGGATGGATCCTTGCCAGCCTCCATGGGCCCACACTGGGATGGGACCCAGCACGTGTCTCACCGCTGCCAAGGACGGTGAGAAACGTGCAGTTCGGTGGCGGCACCATGTTCGAAACACTCAGACTACAAAGGGCGCACGGCTCCTGGCGTGTGTCTGTGAAGCTCACGGTTGAGGGTGTTAAGACGACGCTTCCGGTAGCACCTGTGTAACGATCCGGTATGTCGAATCCTCCGTGTTCGTTTACAACCTCTCTCATCACTTCGTTTACAACCGATGCCGTCACTTTGCTGACGACCGC
>NZ_BMMD01000081.1 GCF_014645655.1 Agromyces bauzanensis
TCCTGCCAGGGTTATGAGTCTTCGTAAAACCCATTATCCCAGGTCAGAGGACACTTTTTCACTTCCCGCACCCGCGCGCCAGCCAACTACTCGCGGATCTGGGTCTGAAGTCTTCATCGAACTTCCGATACCTGCTCATCGCTCCTCCTACTTAAGCGATGTCTCCACGATACGAGGGGAAACCCAGAACTCCTCGACCCGTCCACGGGTCAGACATCCGGCGCCCAGCTGCCGGTCCTCCAACCACCGGCTGAGGCGGGCCACCTGCCGCAACTGGGCCACCGCCGATAGCGGCGTGTAACCACGCCGCCGAAGCTCCAACGCAAAAGCGTCCGTGAACGGCGCCAGCGGTCCCGCCATCACCACCTTGCTCACTCTGCTTACTGATCGAGACATCATTGCCCTTCCTTCCATAGGAAGACACAACGATCACACCGTTTCCCCCCACATTGTTATGCCGACATTCACCGGGTATCCGCCCCGCGACGACAAGGGCCCGCAGGAAACATCGGCATAACCCAGACGTCGGCATAATCGTGGTTAGGCCGACGTCGGCCTAAGCACGATCTCCGGCATACGTTCGCGGTCAACACCCTGATCGACGCCCACCGCGGTGGTGTCGGTGTTGACGCCCGCGTCGGCGCTCTGGCCACCTACCTCGGTCATC
>NZ_BMMD01000082.1 GCF_014645655.1 Agromyces bauzanensis
CATGAGATCCAGCGTCTACGAAGTGACGAGATCCAGTGTCCACGATGTCACGAGATAACACACCAGATCGCTGGACCACCAGTACCAACTCACGCTACGCGCCAGGTGCTCAGGAACAAGACCTCCCCGATCTGTCGATTCGAGTGGCCAGCAGCCACCAGCGCCAAGACCTCGAGCTGTCGTCTGGTTAGGCGCGGTGAATCGTGTCGTCCGTTCGATTCGCCTTTCCCACCAAGCGCGCTCCCCAAAACAGAGATAATCTCGCCCAGTGGCGCCTCCGCCGGCACATGCATCCAAGGACGCTGGTGGACACCCGAATATGACCCGTAGCCAACAATCTTCGGCATCGAGCCGGACGCCACCAAAAGAGTTGCCAATGCTGCGATTCCACGTCTGTATGGAACCTCGAGATCCAGGACCACGAGGGCCGGATTGATTCGATCCACGATAGCCAGTGCTTGAGCACCATCCCCAGCTTCAGTGACGGAACACCCGGCTTGGGCCACGAGCACATACGACATCGCAGCTCGGATAAGCGGCTTGTGTGAGACGACGACCTGACGTTCCGCACTTCTCGATCGCGTTTTGGCCCCCCACTGCGGCAGGGCGGTGAGCGCGACCCGCGGCCGGGTCAGGGGTGGTTGACTCTGTGGTGGCGGAGC
>NZ_BMMD01000083.1 GCF_014645655.1 Agromyces bauzanensis
GGTGCGGCGGGCGATGCACCGGATCCCGGCGTCTTTCGGCCAGGTGCCCGGCAGGTGGTCGATGACGGCGATCTCGGTGTCCTCCATCCCGATCGCCCGAACCCACGCCTCGTCGGGTGCCTGGCCGGCGGCCACGATGAGGGGCCGGGTGCGTTTCGCGCCGATCGCGAACCGGATGCCGCGGGTGATGCAGGCTTTGGCGAGATCGGCGGCGAAGTAGCCGGCATCCCACCGGCACCGGATGTGCTCGACCCCATCGGGGAGCGCTCCGATCGCCCGGTCCAGCAGGTCCACCACGCTGGAGCGGGGATCCTCCTTCCCGCCGAGCAGGTCCGCGGCCAGCGGGACGCCGGCCTCGGCCCAGTGCCCGATATGCGGGCGCAACGTCAACGCGCCGGTATACGCGTGCGCCGCGCCCTGCTTGGTGCGGCCGTAGACCTCGACATCGGTGGAGTCCCCGTCGATCGTCACCTCCCGCAGCAGCGCCCGCCGTCGTACCGCGGGCAACCGGTTCACCCAGTCGGTGTTGATCACCTTCAGCGCGGCGGGAATCCCGGCCAGGTGCGTATCGGTGAACCGTTTCGCGATACCGGCCCACGTCGTCGACGCCGGGGTCGGCACCGGCTCCAGCAGCTGCCCGGCGGTATCGGCCC
>NZ_BMMD01000084.1 GCF_014645655.1 Agromyces bauzanensis
CCGGATCCCGGTCGAACGGATTCCCACCGCTCGGGCGAGGAAGCGCCGCACCATTCCCGACGCCCAGCTCGCCCTCGCGCTGGAGGGCCGCATCGACGCGGTCTACGGGTACTCCTTCATCCTCACCGACCTTGACCTCGACGACCCGCAAGACACCCCCGACGAGGACCAGGGGCTGCGGCTGGCGGAGGTCGAGTGGTGGTACCGGCACCGCACCGACATCGAAGCCCTGAACAAGGACGCCAAACACGGCACCGCACTCCGTCACCTGCCCTCAGCGAACCGGCAGATCAACAGTGTCTGGATGCACGCTGCACTGATCGGCTGCGCGATCGCCGCGTGGATGCAGGAACTCGCCGGCACCGATCACGGCAACGGCCGCGGCCGGTTCACCGTGGCCCGGTTCCGCCGCGAGGTGATCTGCACCCCCGCCCGCCTGACCCGACAGGCCGGCACCATCCTGCTGCGCCCGCCACCGGGCGATCAGCTCCTCGCGTTCGTACTGCCCCAGCTCCAACGACTCGCCGGTCCCGACTGACACCCGCGCACGAGCCCTGCCCGCCACCGAACCGAGGCACCCCCGAGGCCGGAACCTCCGCCCAACGCCGCGACACGCGGCGATCCCGCACGCCCGCCGCCGCGAACCCC
>NZ_BMMD01000085.1 GCF_014645655.1 Agromyces bauzanensis
CCGCCGAGGAGCCACGCGATCACGCCGTCCTCACCCTCGTAGATCGGGGTGGGGCTGGTCTGGCCGCGCATCGCACGGTCGACCGCCTCGACGGCCATCTTCCCGGCGAACGCCGGAGCGTGCGCCTTCCACGACGAGATCTCGCCCTTCCGCGACTGCCGGGTCGCGGTCGTGGTGTGCAGGGCCTGGCCGATCGACTGGAAGATCGTCTCCTGGTCGAGGCCGAGCAACGTGCCGATACCGGCCGCCGCGCTCGGCCCCAAGTGGGCGACGTGGTCGATCTTGTGCTCGTGCAGCGAGATCGCCTTCACCAGGTCGATCTGGACCTCATACCCCGTCGCGATGCCCCGCACCACGTCACGGCCGGTCAGGCCACGTCCCGCAGCCAGGTGCTGCGCCACCGCCACGATCGGCGGGATGTTATCGCCCGGATGCGAGTACTCCGCCGCCAGGAACGTGTCGTGGAAGTCGAGCTCGCGCACCGCGACCCCGTTCGCCCACGCCGCCCACTCGGGACTCGTACGACGCGCGGCATCCGCTCCGAACACCGTGGCGCCGTCGCCGCCGATCGAGACCGGATGTGCGAGCGCCTGGCTGCGCGCCGACACCACCGGCTTGCGCGCGAGCGCGGCCGC
>NZ_BMMD01000086.1 GCF_014645655.1 Agromyces bauzanensis
ACACCCCAGGTGGGCAGATCTGTTGGCCATGAGCGGGCAGTTTCCGTGGCCACCAGCGGGCAATTCTGCTGGCCGCCTACGGGCAGTTCGGAATGGCCATTGACAGTAGATCCCGTCGCACGGTACGAGACCGAAATCAAGTCGTTGCCAATACGAGCCGTTCAGGTAGCGCTGTACTTCACGAACCTTCGATGATCCTCCCCCAACGAGGATGTACGCATCCATCGTCATGAGGGTCTTCATGAGCTTGACCGGAACCGTCGCCGTCATCGGCAGGTTGAGGTCAGCTTTGACCTCCATGATCGCGGAGGCCGTGTCCGAGTCCCACACACCGAATTCAGTTCCTCCCCAGTAGCCCTTGCACCACAGGACTGCCTGGAGAATGCCGACCACGTTGGGACGCTGAGCACCCGTCGTCGAGGTGATCTGACCGATCTGCGAGATGAACGCCGAAGTCGTCCCTGGGCCGAAGGTGTCGGAAGTGTTAGTGATTCCAAGCTCAAGCTGTAGGGCGCGAGTTGGCGCGTAGCGCTTCTCGGTACCGATAGTCCAGCGACCTGGTACCGAGGTTCTGGCTAGTTGGTACTCCCGCGCTTGTTCTGGTCTTCTGATCTCGGCGGCGAC
>NZ_BMMD01000087.1 GCF_014645655.1 Agromyces bauzanensis
CGCCGGAGCCAACCGACGAGGTCGAACTCGCGCAGCACAGTCACGGTGTCCGGGCGCTCGCGCACCGTCATCCGTCGTGCCCCCACGATCGTGATGATCGGTGTGACATCGACGAGCATGCGCGTGCTGACCGAGAGCAGCTTCGACGTGCGCTTCCCCTCGTATGCGGCGTTGCGCAGGTGGTCGGTGCGTTGCCCGGTCACGAGGATGCGCTTCGCGCCCACCCACACGTTCTGCCCGCGATGGTGCTTCGTGTTGACCGCGAACACCCCGGCCGGCCCGATCACGACATGGTCGAGGTCGCCCGCGCCGCTGCCGACCGGCACGGAGTGCAGCGCGCACCATCCGGGCCCGAGCCCGGCGAGCCGTCGCGCGACCTCGGGCTGTCCGAGTGCGCCGACGTACCAGGGCTCGGCCTCGCGACCGAGCGGCGAGTCGCCGAACAACCGCTGCACAGCGGTGCTCGCAGGCACGGTCGCCTGCACGCGCAGGCGTTCGGCGATGACGGATGTCGCGGGGCGGCGGTGCCCGAGAGAGGGGCCGGCGGTTTGCTCGTTCAGGGCGTCACTTCCCAGGTCGATGGCTTAGGTCTCTGATCCTGCAGGTGGACCTGGCGC
>NZ_BMMD01000088.1 GCF_014645655.1 Agromyces bauzanensis
GAGCCGGGCCGGGCGATGCTGGTCGACTGGGCCGGTGACACGATCGACCTCGTCGACGCGGTCACGGGCGAGGTGACTCGGGCGGTGCTGTTCGTCGCGGTGCTGGGAGTAACCGGCGAACGATGGTGCCGGCTCACCAGCACCACCCCAGAGCCGGCACCATCCCCCCGGAACGCCGGTACCAGATCGCTGGACTACCAGTACCAACTCACGCTACGCGCCACGTAGCGGCCTCGATGAGGGCGGCGCCCACCGCGCGGACCCGCGACAGACGCGGGGTGCGCAGCGCGCGATCGAGGCGTTCCATCGTGTCGTCGTTCGGCACGCGCCGGCCCACCTCGTATGCCGTGACCTTCGGCCGGGGCACGCCGGCGAGTTCGGCGAGTTCCCGCTGCGTGAGTTGGGCAGCGACGCGGCGTGCCCGGAGTTCGGCGCCGTAGCTCGTGCAGGTGGTCATGTCGGGGAGGATATCGGGGCGCTCAGCCCTTCGCCATGATCAACAACGGCTGCTCCGCCAGGCCCACAGGTCAGCGGCGCACCCGATCGACAAGCCGCGCGGGTGCGCCGTACTCCGCGACCCTCGCGTCCGACGTCAGCAGCGCGAACC
>NZ_BMMD01000089.1 GCF_014645655.1 Agromyces bauzanensis
TCCCGGTTGAGCGTGTTCGAGGCGGAGGAGAAGCCGATACTGCGGCCGCTCCCCGCGGTCCCGTTCGAGATCTCCCGATGGCTCTACGGCCGCAAGGTCCAGCGCAACGGGCACGTGGTGTTCGAGAAGAACTTCTATTCCGTCCCCTACGCGAACATCGGCCGGAACGTCGACCTCCGCGTCACCGACACGACGTTGGAGGTGTTCGCCGGCGACCAGCGCCTCACCAGTCATCTCCTCGCCCCGATCGGGGNACACCACCACGATCGTGAACCGCATCTTCGAGTCGGTCCCCGTCGACGAGCAGGGCCTGGACGCCGCACTGGCAGTGCTGCGACTCACCCGCCGCTACTCCAACGCGCGCGTCGAGGCCGCCGCCGGCATCGCCCTCGCATCGCGGGTCCGCTCACCTCGCTACGCGCATCTGCGATCTATCCTCGACAGCCGTCAGGACGGACTCGGCAGCAGTGACGCCTGGTCAGCCCCCGGAACCCCGCCCGAACCGGCAGGCTACGTCCGCGGAGCCGACTACTACGCGGGAGGCGCCCGATGAGCCGGCTCGATTCGGAGACGAAGCGGAAGCTGCGAGAGATGGGCGT
>NZ_BMMD01000090.1 GCF_014645655.1 Agromyces bauzanensis
AGCGTGGCGGCGATACGCCGACACCAACAGCGCGGGCAAGAAGAAGTATGGGTACTCGCAGTTCTGCGCTCTGTTCGCCGACCATGTGCGAACCCACGATCTGGTTGTTAAGACGACGCTTCTGGTAGCACCTGTGTAACGATCCGGTATGTCATGTCTCAGAGCTTCGTTTACAAGCTGTCTCATGTCTTCGTTTACAGCATGTCTCATGAGTTCGTTGACAGGTAGCACCCCACGATCGGGGGATGTCGAAGTCACTTACGCCCGCTGTGCGCCGCCAGATCATCGCCTACGATCCTGCTGATCCGGATGCGCCGTCGGTGTCNTGTCAACGTCGGGCGAAGATTGACCCCTTATCGTCGTTGAGTCTTGACCCCCTCGGGTTGGTTGTTGTTACTGGTCCGCGGGGGTCGCGGGGTTCTTGAGGAGCTCGCGTCGGGCTCTGGGGTGGTGGAGAAGAATCCGAGGAAACGGCCCCGTACTCGTATATCCGGTTCCAGCGGGCGGCGGCGATGGAGATGTGGCAGCTCGACGCGTTCGAGTTCAAACTCTTCGATCATGATGTTGAGGCCGAGCGCACGAAGGT
>NZ_BMMD01000091.1 GCF_014645655.1 Agromyces bauzanensis
CGACGAGCCCGCGAACGGGCCAGTTCAGCGTCCAGCGCCGCTTCAGCCACAGACGGCTGGTGACGCTCTTGGACGCTCTGGTGGGCACCGGGAAAGTGCCTCTGGAGCCGCGAAAGCGCGGCGGGGGCGGACGCTTTCCGGTGTCCGCGGAGTTCGTCGGGCTCGATGCCGCGTGGGAGGCCGAGATGCGTGAGCGCCTGCTGGCGGATGCGACGCGTGAGGCCTATCGCCGGGTCGCCCGCGGCTACCTCGTCTATCTCGAGGACCGCGGGATCGTCCGCCTGGCAGACGCGGCAGCCGGCACGGTCACCGGTTTCCTGGAGTCTTTGCTGGGCCGGTATGCGAAGAGCTCGTTGTTCTGGGTGGTGTCGAACTTCCGCCCGTTCCTGGTGTTCACCGGTCGGCGGGATCTGGTCGACGCGGTGAGCCTCGCCAGGGTGCGCCGCTCACACCCGGTCGTGCCCGTCGTCGCGGACGATGACGTGCGCCGCGTCGTGGACGCGTGCGCGGCACCGGGCGTGGTGACGGCACGGGACGCGTCGGTCACCCTGCTGGCGTTGCTGACTGGCCTGCGGGCGTGC
>NZ_BMMD01000092.1 GCF_014645655.1 Agromyces bauzanensis
ACGGCTGCTCCGCCAGGCCCACAGGTCAGCGGCGCACCCGATCGACAAGCCGCGCGGGTGCGCCGTACTCCGCGACCCTCGCGTCCGACGTCAGCAGCGCGAACCCCTCGGCGCGTGCCTGTGCGACGAGCATCCGATCGAACGGATCCCGGTGGATCGGGGGAAGCGCCGCCGCCTCGACGGCGTGCGCGGAGGAGATTGGAAGTTCGACGTATCCGTTCTCGACAAGGCCCCGCCGGAGTATCCGAGCATCGACGGCGAAATCGTCCCGCCCGATCGACGCTTTGATCCCGATCTCCCAGATGCTGGCCGCGCTGAACCAGAGGCGGTTGGCATCGTCTTCGATGAGCTCACGCGCCACCGGCGGCACGAGCCGGGGCTCGTACGCGGCCCACAACAACAGGTGGCTGTCGAGCAGCACGTTCACGCGGGATCTCCGAACATCGCCGCGATCTCGTCGGACGCGATCTCATCGAAGTCGTCGGGCACGGATACCTCGCCTTGGAGAAACCCGATGCGATGCCGAGTCTCGACCCGCTCCAGACGCGTCAACTTCGCGACCGGCGTGCCGGACTTCGC
>NZ_BMMD01000093.1 GCF_014645655.1 Agromyces bauzanensis
CCCCCTTTTTCAGGGTCCGGCCGATCGTGGAGTGATCCAGCGGCGGGAGCCCGTCGGTGAGGAGAACGCGTTTCTCCAGCAGCCGCAACGACCACCGGTCATAGCCTTCCGGGGGTTTCGTGCAGGCCAACGCGATCACCCGCGCCTCGACATCCCCGGTCACCTTCGCCGGCACCGGCGGCGCGGCCCGCTTGCGGCGGCCGATCACCTCCTCGACATCCCCCGCCGACTCGGTGAACCGCTTCGCAACCAGATACACCGTCTGCACCGACACCCCGGCACGTTCAGCGACCACACGCCGCTCCGGCACCACGACCGCGTTCTCATCGAGATCCAGCAGAACCCTTGCCCGCGTGATCATCCGCGCCGGATGGGTGCCACGCGAGATCACCCCGGAGAGCTTCGCACGATCCTCCGTCGACAGCGCGACAACATGGTCCTTGGGCCTGGGCATGACAGACGACTCCTCCCGATCAAGTATCAATCAGGACAACCCAATCCCAACATACACAA